>NZ_JALGNU010000009.1:0-4377 GCF_022808245.1 Vibrio sp. CCB-PB317 | reverse complement strand
TGCAAGAGGAAAAACACGCCTATATCGCAAGATCTAGTGGTAAAAGCTTAAAGTCGAAATTGTCATATTGGCACTTAATTTCAGTGTTAACTTGCGTGGTGAAAATCCCAAATTGGAATCGTATCAATGGTTGATTTGTTCTTTGGTGCGGCGAGTTATGGGTTAACCAAGCTGTACTTTTTTGCTGAAACTCTGCTCGTTGAGTTTGTTGGTACAAAAATCGATTTACTCGCTGAGATGGCGTTTTCTCTGGTGTGGTAAGTTCATGTGGTTTCAGTGGCTTTGTTGAAAGTCCGCATTGTGAGATTGGTTTTCCAAAAACGCTTTTTGGTGTTGTTAGTTCGTTTTCTGTGGCGTTGTTTGTTCCACGTGGTTTCATTGAGTAGCCGCTTTGAGACTACGCCTGACTTAAATGCATCAAAGTACATAAAGTTTGTTGTTTGCAAAGTTTAAAATAACGTAAAATCAACGCTTTGGGTTTGCAAACTAACAAACTGCTCAAGAGGGATTCACAACGCGTGGCATTTTTACTATGCGTTGATTTTAGTGATTAAGGTGGTATGCAGTGGCTTCGGTATTGCGTTGCTCACCCCTTAGCAGGGCGTTATGCGATTCATGAGATCAGCGAAAGGAATAGAAATTTATGTACAACGTTGGCGTCGTTATATTTGATGATTTCACAGATGTAGACTTTTTTCTTATGTATGACTTGCTTGGGAGGACACCTGATAGTTGGACGGTCAGCATACTGGGAACTAAACCTGAACATCATTCTCACCTTGGTATGAAAGTTACAACAGACGGGCATATTTCAGAGGTAACAAACCAAGATGTCGTTCTTATCACTAGTGGTAAACGTGGTATTCCAGCAGCGATGAAAGATGCTGAATTTATGTCAGCGTTGAGCCTTGACCCAAACAAACAGCTAATTGGCTCGATATGTGCTGGTTCATTCATCCTTCATGAGCTCGGTTTACTAAAAGGTAAGCCATTGACAACCAATCCAGATGCTAAAGGTGTTCTACAAAAGATGGGAGGAGACGTTCAGGATCTGCCTCTAGTAGTAGAAGGTAACATAGCAACTGCAGGAGGTTGTCTTTCACTGATGTATCTCATTGGTTGGGTGGCAGAGCGGCTGTTTGACTCAAGCAAACGAAAAACTATTCAGAATCAATTAATTCCTGCCGGACAGTTAGAACTTTTTGAAGAGCTCATTAGCACAACTATTCAGTCAGCTGAGTTGAAAAATTCGCATAACAAAGCGTTTAAGAGTGATTCGTAACGCTTGGCATTTTTAATTTGCGTTGGTTTTGGTGTTTAAGGTGCAATGCAGAAACTTCGGCATTGCGTTACTCACACCTTAACGCGGCGTTAGGAGGGATTATTTTGAGGCGATTTTTACTAGCAGCTTTATCCATAGTGTTTTTGACAAGTGATTCAAGTTCTTGCAAAAGCAGAAACGACCCTAGTAGTCCTATAAATATTGCAATTTATCAGATGATTGAGGGAAAAAGCAGCTCGTATGCTAAACATTTGTTGAAGAAGGGAATGGACGTTAATACAGTCAATTCGTGTGGAGCGTCACTATTACTCATGGCGTCATTTCTTGGTGACCATGAACTGGTAAAAGCCTTACTATCAAGTGGTGCGCTCCCCAACATACAGAATTATGAAGGGAATAGCCCAGTTTTTGCATCTGCTAATTTCTCCAATAACAAAATATTAAAGCTACTTCTTGATAACGGAGGTGATCCCAATTTACTTCTTACTCAGGATTATGTTTACAACTCACCACTAATGATTGCTGCAATCAATGAGAATATTGAAGGTGTTAGGTTATTATTAGAAGCGGGAGCCGATTGTAATTACCGGAATCAATTGGGAAATTAAGCAAGATCAATTGGTGAGGCTTCATTAAATTTAGAGCTGAAAGCATTGCTTATGGCGTGCGAAAATCCCACCTAACAAACTGTTCAAGAGGGATTCGCAACGCGTGGCATTTTCACTATGCGTTGGTTTTAGTGTTTCAGGTGGTATGCTGCGGCTTTGGTATTGCGTTGCTCACCCCTTAACAGAGCGTTAGTTGCCAACGAGGAAAACGCAGCTTAAACAGAATGTTTAGAGTTAAAGTCAGTGTGTTTTCAGTGGGGTTTCGTACTTCAATTTTGAATCCTTCGGGTTTAATGAAAATCGTTCTTAGGTTTCTTTTGTGGTTGGATTTTCTGTTTCAGAAACCGATTTACTTGTTGAAAGTCAGCTTTGTAATATTGTCTTCTCAAAAGATATTTTGGGTATTGTTAGTCCGCTTTCTACGGCGTTTTGAGTTCTAAGTAGTTTCAGTGACAGGCGCTTTGGATCTGCGCCTGATTTTAGTTTTTCAACGTACGTAAAGCTAGTGTTGGCAAAGCGGCAATCAACTTCAAATCAAAGCTTTAGGTTTGGCAACTAACAAAGCATTCAAGAGGGATTCACAACGCTTGGCAGTTTTGGTTTGAATCAGCTTAAGCGTTTACGGCACAATGGCTTAGGTTAGGTGGTGGCGTTGTTCACCCCTTAATGCGGCGTTAGCTGCTTAGAGGAAAAATGATGATCCAAGATAAAGCTACATCAAGTTCCAATTACATAAGATTTATCGACAGAGTAATCGAAAATCGAACTGTTTGGGGACTTCAGCATCCTGATGGTGGTTGGGCAGTTTGTAATTCGAATCAGTGTCCAGACGCATTAGTTTATGTTTTTTGGTCAGATAGAGCATACGCAAGTCGGGTCGCAATTGGTGATTGGGAGTTGTATGTCACAAGTCCAATTAACCTAGATTCATTCGTTGATAATTGGCTAAAAGGTATTCATAGCGATGGACATCTTGTGGGTCTCAATTGGGATCCAAACCTGTGCGGTACAGAAGTTGTCGCAATTGATGTGGCAAAAATGTTGGTACGCAGCTAACAAACTGTTTAAGAGGGATTCACAACGCGTGGCATTTTTACTATGCGTTGGTTTTAGTGATTAAGGCGGTATGCGGTGGCATCGGTATTGCGTTGCTCACCCCTTAACAGAGCGTTATGAGTTAATGGTAACTATGAATATTTCTGAAGAAAACACCCTATCTTTATTTGGACTGTTGGGTATATCGTTAAACAAGATACCCGAGTCACAAAGTAAAACGCCTGACTTTGAGGCCACGTTGGATGGGAGTCGAATCCTAGTCGAAGTGAAGGAAATCCGTGAGAATCCGGACGAGAAAGAAGTATTAACTCGCTTTAATGAAAGCAACTTAGTATCAATGTCGGTTAACCTAGATGGAAAGCGATTTCAAAAAGCTGTTTCTGAAGCTAATCGACAATTAAAAGACTATTCGAATGCAAAAGATTTCTGCGTTGTAGCCATCGAAGATGTTCGAGAATTTGCAGTACGCTCTGAATCACCAATATTTGAACTTCACCAAGCTATGTATGGAGAATATGTTTCATGGCTAGGTATTGATGATCGAACTATCTGTATTGATAGTCATGGTAAATCTCGTGCCTTAAGTTACCAGAAAAACACTAGTATTTCGTGTGCTGTCTTAGTACTCGGTAGCAAATATCACACTCAAGTTTCTGCGGTCTGCATTCACAACAAGTTTGCAAAGAATCCATTTCCTGAGGGCATATTTGCTAAAGCTGGTTACCGAGAATATAAGTCAGAGCTTATTGGGCAAAGAGAACAATTGGTGGAAATTAACTCATAACAAATTGTTCAAGAGTGATTCGGCACGCGTGGCATTTTTACTATGCGTTGGTTTTAGTGGTTAAGGTGTTATGCGGGAGGTTCGGTATTGCGTGCCTCACACCTTAACAAGGCGTTATGTGTAGTCCAATATTTACAATATTTTAGTCACAAAATGGTTAAAAGAGATGAAACAGAGTTACTATAAAAAACAAATCACCAAAAATGTAGTAGATTGCATTAACTATACTTTGTTTGCTTTAGCTACGTATCTTCTTTGCTTCTTTCCCAAAGCATCAATCAAAGTTCCTTTCGTACTTAGTTTAGTCGAGTTCTATGAGCAATTTGCAATATGGGCATGGGTGGAGATTGTCGTATTCATTGGTTTTTTATCCCTTTCAATAATCAGTGTGCTAAAGGTAAAAGTAAGCTATCAATTGCTAAACAATCAGAAGAAACTTAATGCCATTGGGAAAGATATTGATGCAATTGAAAAGGATATTGATGCAGTTGATGAAAAGCTAAAAGGGTAACTTTTAGTAAACACATAACAAACAGTTCAAGTGGGATTCAGCACGCGTGGCATTTTTGGTATGCGTTGGTTTCGGTGTTGAAGTGCCATGCAGTAACATCGGTATTGCGTGCTTCACCCCTTAACTGGGCGTTATA
>NZ_JALGNU010000008.1:0-6593 GCF_022808245.1 Vibrio sp. CCB-PB317 | reverse complement strand
TACGCGTGGCATTTTTGCTATGCGTCAAGTTTAGTGGTTAAGGTGGTATGCGTAGGCTTCGGTATTGTGTGCCTCACACCTTAACAAGGCGTTATGGCGCACGATCAAATTAACTAGGTACTCAGGATGAGCGATAGAGTAAAAGAAGCATTGATTTGGTTTAAGGGGATCTTGGAATCAGAGCGAATTGACTATCAAATTGTGGGTGGTTTGGCTGCAACAATTTACGGTGGTAGCCGAGCAGTTGCGGACATTGACTTGTATATCCACAATGGCGATGCAGAAAAACTGTTAGCAAAGGTTGGTTCATATGTCTCCAAACCTTTAACGCATTACGTGGAATGCGGTTGGGATTTAGAGTATTTCCAATTAATCTACCATTCTCAAAAAATCGAAGTTGGTTTGTCTAAAGGAAACAGAATTCAATCGGCTCTTGATGGTTCATGGCACAGGTTAGAAATTAACTTTTCTAACTCGGTTTCAATGTGTTATCAAAATGTCGAAGTGCCAGTAATCCCCAAAGACGAGTTAATAAAGTACAAGCGCTTACTGAACAGAGAAGTGGATTTAATCGACATACAGGAACTTACGGAAAATCCAGCGCCATAACAAATTGTTCAAGAGTGATTCGGCACGCGTGGCATTTTTACTACGCGTTGGTTTTAGTGGTTTTAGTGGTTTAGGTGGTATGCGGAGGCTTCGGTATTGCGTGCCTCACACCTTAACAAGGCGTTATGTAACATGGAGGTTTAATGAACATTGCAGTCATATTGGGTACTTCTAAATCTGACGGAAATACCCGAAAATTAGCAGACTCTTTTGTAGAGCAGTCTGGTGCAAAGTTGTTTGATCTATCTAATTTCAACGTTAGTTTTTATGACTATTCGCATGAAAATAAAAACGATGATTTCCTTCCCATAATCCATGAACTACTCAGTTTTGATCATTTGGTGTTTGCTTCTCCTGTGTATTGGTACTCAATGTCAGCACAGCTAAAAGTCTTCTTTGACCGATTATCTGACCTTTTAACGATTGAAAAGGAATTGGGGCGTAGGCTAAAGGGTAAGTCAATTTCAGTTCTATCTACGGGTTACAATTTGGAACTGCCTGATTGTTTCGTACAGCCATTTGAGTTGACAGCAAAGTACATGCAACTTGAGTTCAAAGGCTGCGAATATCTTGCTATACAAACAGAGTCTGATTTAGGTAAAGTTACTGTTAGCGCAGCACAAGCCATTGAAAATGTTACATAACAAAGCGTTCAAGAGGGACAGTCAACGCGTGGCGACTTTGGCTCAAATCTTGGCAAGTGTGTTTACGGTGGTAAATTGAAGTTTGGTGGTGGCGCGTTGCTGCCCCTTAACGCGGCGTTAGTTGCCAACGAGGAAAACGCAGCTAAAGCAGAATGTTTAGAGTTAAAATCAGTGTGTTTTTGGTGGCGTTTCGTACTTTAATTTTGAATCGTTCGGGTTTGTGAAAATCGTTCTCAGGTTTCTTTTGTGGTTGGATTTTCTGTTTCAGAAACCGATTTGTTTGTTGAAAGTCAGCTTTGTAATATTGTCTTCTCAAAAAATTTTTTGGTGTTGTTAGTCCGTTTTCTACGGCGCTGTTTCTTCCAAGTGGTTTCAGTGACAGGCGCTTTGAAACTGCGCCTGATTTGAGTTTCTTAAAACACATAAAGCTAGTGTTGGCAAAGCGGCAATTAACTTCAAATCAAAGCGTTAGGTTTGGCAACTAACAAAGCATTCAAGAGGGATTCACAACGCTTGGCAGTTTTGGTTTGAATCGGCTTTAGTGTTTACGGCACAATGGTTTAGTTTGGGTGGAGTGCGTTGTTCACCCCTTAATGCGGCGTTAGAAGTTTAGGAATAAATATGGGACGCAGAAGAGAACTAGGTAGTATCGCAAACGGTATTATTGGTTCGTTTCGAAGTAGAAATAATGATGTCGATGGTTATTGGGGTATCGGTAAGCTATACCTGTTTGTAGATCACCTTCAAAGTAAGTGTGTTTCTATAGATCTTTGCTCTCAACAGATTACCCCTCATTTTCAGCACTTTGACCACATGACTGAGCGCTATTCAAAGATGTTTAAAGGGTTACTTATAAAACGTTCAATCCCGCTTAAATGGGTCAGCTCAGCATACGTTTACATTGAATTTGAAGCGGATTATGAGGATCGCCATCATAATTGGCGTAGTACATTGGGAAATCCGTGCAATCTAGTTTGTGTAGTCGTAGATGACAATGGCAAGTATCATATTGCTCGTGCGTATACAAACTGTTTCCCACATGACGCGAAAAGGGAAAGTCGGAGCACTAGGTGAGCAAGCTTCTAACAAATTGTTCAAGAGTGATTCGGCACGCGTGGCATTTTTACTATGCGTTGATTTTAGTGGTTAAGGTAGTATGCGGTAGCATCGGTATTATGTGCCTCACACCTTAACAAGGCGTTATGTAGCCGCGAGAGGACGGTAAATTAAAAGGATTTATATATGTTAAATATTCGGCAAGCTCGCATTGAAGATATCAGTGTTATCAAGAAACTACAGTTTCAGCTTAATGAGTATCATCAAGCAAATTTACCTGATGACTTTTTATCACCGGAAGAAATTGAACAAAAAATAGACCTACACAAGATAATCAAAAATGAAAGGTCGATTTTTCTGGTAGCCGAAAGCAAAGGGCAGTTAGTAGGTTTTGTTTTTGGTGAGCTATGGGTTCGTAAGTCTTGGACGCTCAAACAGCGAAAGATCGCAAGCGTTGAACAGATTGTTGTGGATTCATGCTTTAGGAGTCAGGGTGTTGGATTGGCGCTAATAGAGGCATTTGAGGAAAGGGCTATTTCTAACGGCGGAGAAGAGCTGTGGTTAGAAGTATATTCTTTCAATGAATCAGCTCTAGCTTTGTATCGCAAAGCTGGTATTGAGCCCAAAATCCAAATTGGACAGAAAGCACTAACCTGAAAGTCGGCTACATAACAAATTGTTCAAGAGTGATTCGGCACGCGTGGCATTTTTTACTATGCGTTGGTTTTAGTGGTTAGGGTGTTATGCTGAAGCATTGGTATTGCGTGCCTCACACCTTAACAAGGCGTTAGTCGCCAGAAAAAGCTAGCAATCAAAATCACGTTTCTAAGCTTAAAATTTGGCTGATGATTGTTTGCTATACAGGTTCTTCATCGATGATCAAAACTCAGTTTAGCTGTTTTAAGTCCAAAGTTTTGCAAGTGTCCAAGCGGTTGTTTTGTTCTTTGGTGCTGACAGAGCAGGGCAATCGAGCGTCTGTTCTTGGTTGCAATTCTGCCCGGTGAGTTTGTTGGTTCAAAAGCAGATCTACTAGTTGAAAAGTCGTCTTCTCTGGTGTTGTAAGTTCCATGTAGTTTCAGTGACTTTGTTGAAAGTACGCATTGTGAGATTGGCTTTCCAAAAGCGCTTTTTGGTGTTGTCAGTCCGTTTTCTGCGGCGTTGTTTGTTCCAAGTGGTTTCATTGACTAGCCGCTTTGAGACTACGCCTGACTTAAGTGCATCAAAGCACATAAAGTTTGTTGTTCGCAAAGTTTAGTTCGGCTTAAAATTGTCGCTCGGTGCCTCGCGACTAACAAACTGCTCAAGAGGGATTCGCAACGCGTGGCATTTTCACTATGCGTTGAATTTAGTGATTAAGGCGGTATGCGGCGGCTTCGGTATTGCGTTGCTCACCCCTTAGCAGGGCGTTAGGCTTCAAATCAAGAGGAGGTGAAAATGTCTAAAAAATTGAAAGATCATGTTGTCGATGGAAGCAATATAGAGCTCAAGAAAAATATCGACAAAATAGTTAAAAAATCAAAGTTTATAATTAGGTGGATTGATAAGAATGTAGAAAGAACGGAAAAGTCAGTTCTGTTAGTTAATATTCTTAATTCAGTGTGTGATTACCTAGAAGTTACAAAGGTATCGATAAATCAACATATTTCCATATTAGCCATCTCAACTCGAAGTGTTTATGAATTGAATGTTAGGTTAAGAACTCTCTCAGATGAAAGTGAACAAAAAAAATGGGCGTCAGAAGCACTAACAGATAAAGTCCAAACCCTTGAGGGAATCCTTTCGTTAGGGAATGAAAATGAAAGAACTCAAGAGAGAGCAATTTTGGAGTATGAAATTACACGGTTAAAAAACTTAGCCCAAAAATATAACTTACCAGTTATTAAACAACCTGCAAGTATGGGCAATTTAGCAAAAACTGTAGAAATGGAATCAGAGCACAAAGGATTGTTTAAGCTATATTCTAAATTAGTTCACCCAAGCTCTTACTTAGTTAATGATTATGGCAATGCTGCATCAGTTGAAAATCAAAAAGTACTTCAAATACATGCTCAATTGTACGCACATGATACGCTATCCCGAATTTGTGAAGAGTTATCCATTCCTTATGAGATAAGCAGACCATACGGCGTCGAAGCCTAACAAACTGTTTAAGAGTGATTCGCAACGCGTGGCATTTTTACTATGCGTTGAATTTAGTGATTAAGGTGGTATGCGGCGGCTTCGGTATTGCGTTGCTCACCCCTTAGCAGGGCGTTAGCTTAACATTTAAGTTCATGAACAAGGTAGTCAGGCAATTATGCTATTTATAAATTGCAATGTTGTGTGAAACTAAACAAAAAAGTAGTAAGCATATTTGTGCTCAAGTTCCAATAAGTGTATTAAGCATTATCAAAATCTATATTGGAGGCTTTATGAGAGTGCACAAATCAAAAATTGCCGCAGATCCAGTTAAGTACTACACGCATTTGATTGGTATGGAAAAGTACGAAGCTCGTATGAGACAGGAGCCTAATGCAATTACAATTATTACAGGAATTGTACTTTATAGAGAGTTACCTAAGAACAAACAGTCCGAAGTTTTGAAGCTAATATTGGCTTTGAACGATGGCCAGTTGAAAGCTTCATTATATGGTTTAGTTTCTCAAGTGGTTGCAAATCCATACTGGTTCTCATGGTCACTTTCTGATCGGGAGCTCAGAGAATTTTTTGATACCAATAAGGATGTGACTAATATATTGAAAGGTCTTGGCATAGACTTCTCGCTCCCTCTCACAGCAGCAGGTATATCAGCATTTTTGCTTTCATCAGCGCAACAAGGGGTAAAAAGTGCTTCCAAAGAGGTTGCGACTCAGTTGAAAAAGCAAGTTACAAGCTCACCAGTTGCGCAGATTGCAAATAGACTGGGAGTGACCAAACAAGTTGCAGGCAAAGCATCGGCAATCTTGGTCGTAATGGTCAGTGTAATTGCTTATCAAACACACTTAAATGCAAAAGATGCGCGGAAGGAGCTTCTTCGCAGAGGTCTACTTCAACCGGAAGATTTGTAATGCTAGTTTTAATACTAATAGTGATATTGTCATTGGCAACAATTCATTTCTCGCATGTGCTATTGATGCAGTATATGTTCTCTGAAGAAAAGTTATCGCCGAGTACTACTTTTCTTCGTCCATTATCTTTGTGTGTTATGGCTGCATGTGCCCAGTACTATATTCTTTCAATGATAACAGGCTACAATTTACCCGAGGTTGCGGGATTGGCTCTCGTGGCTACGAATGCATTCTTCTTCGTTGGTTTTTATTTTGCGTACAAAGCAAGAGTAAAAAGCCTGGAAAGTAAAAAGCACTCCTGAGTCTATATTAAGCTAACAAAGCATTTAAGAGTGATTCCCAACGCATGGCATTTTTCATTCCATCGTTGGGTTTTGTGTTTACGGTGGTAAGGTTTAGTTTCGTGGTAGCGCTGCTCACACCTTAATGCGGCGTTAGTACGGGATTGGTATCAAAGGTCAAAATTTAGGTGTTTATCGGTTTTGTTTACCAGCTTTACACCTGAACGGGCGTGCCTTTCACGTTCTTTCCGGTGGCACTATATGTGGAGTTTCCGCTTTGACTTCATCGTTTACGGCTTCTAACTTTTTGGCTATTTCGTGGGCGCGGTTTCTTTTGTGTTGTTGGTTTTTTAGCTTTTAATTCGGTACTTTGGTGCGGTTGTCAAAGTTAGGTGACTGAATCCTTTGCTAATTTGAGACTGGTCGAAATAGGGTAGTTTGGCGTATTTTTCTTCTAGCCAACTTGCGTTCTTAGGTGGAGTTCTAGTTTGGCAGTTGTCCGTTTGGCTCCAGCGTTTTAAGCCAATAGTTTCGTGCTATATTTCAATATCTTGGTGCAAGCCAAAAGGTTTTAAAGTAGCGTACTAACAAACAATTTAAGAGTGATTCGGCACGCGTGGCATTTTTGGTATGCGTTGGTTTTAGTGGTTAAGGTGGTATGCGGAAGCACCGTATTGCATGCCTCACACCTTAATTGGGCGTTATGCGATATGAGGAAGTTGATAGTATGGAAAGCAATGTAGTTAAAGAAATAACTGAAGTAGAGGAGAAGTTAAAAACTTCAATGCTCAATTCAGATACGATTGCCTTGCAAGACTTATTGTCTGATGACTTGGTATTTGTTAATCACCTTGGTCATCGAACTTCCAAACAAGACGATATAGCACTGCATGGCTCAGGCTTACTAGTTATTAAGTCGATTCAATTCCATGATCTTCACGTAGTACCTCAGAAGG
>NZ_JALGNU010000007.1:0-10792 GCF_022808245.1 Vibrio sp. CCB-PB317 | reverse complement strand
TGTGCTTTGGTGCTCGTAACGTTTAGATGTGCATGCAAGTCATTTTAAATTAGTAAAAGGAATTACTATGTCCAAAAAGGAATCGGATAAACGTACTGCAATAAAGTTAGGTTTGTTCATGGCTGGCTCGGTATTTGGTGCAATCTTGTATATTTTTTTTGCATTTCCAGCATCTTGATTGTTCGGGTTACTAAATGTTGTCGGTTAGGCTCAAGCTACATGTAGGGATAGAATGTTAGTTGCCATCGTATACATCATTGTCACACTTCTTATGGTTAAAGTGCTTTTAAAGAAGAAAGTCTCTAAAAGTGTACTTTTTACTTCGCTCTTGAACTCTATTTTGGTGCAGTTGCGGTCGCCTCTTATATCGATTAGCTGTTCTGAGAGTACAGGTGTTCAATTTAAGCACGCACATAACAAACTGTTCAAGAGGGATTCGCAACGCGTGGCATTTTCACTATGCGTTGATTTTAGTGTTTAAGGCGGTTTGCGGCGGCTTTTGTATTGCGTTGCTCACCCCTTAACAGGGCGTTATGTGTCTAAGTGCATCCAAATTAGATATACTCAGCTAGTTTATGACGAAGGAGCGTTAATATGTACTTAAGGAAAATAATCACACTGATGTTATCTACATCATTATTGGTGTCTTTTAATGTTAACGCACAAGACTTTGAAGCCTCCTTCCTCAATGGGCTTTTTAAATACTTAGCTGAACGGCGCAACATGAATTTGATGTCTTATCATGGTGAAAAGGTCGCAGAGATAGGGCGTTTGTATTACGTTGAAAACCCGTCTTCTGCTAAAGAGCTCCAAGCATGGGCAGAAAAGGGTAAAGATATACAGTTATTCGAGCTAAGTAAGGGGTATGACTTTTCATCTTTAATAGAGTGGCAAAAAGGTGAGAGTTATCAAATTCAAGAGACGCTTGCGGGTCATATCTCTGCGGAACTGGAAGCTACGTTGAAGAAAAAAGGCATAAAGGCATCCACGTTCGTAACTGCTTTAAAAAAATCACAAATTCGATTTACCGTATATAGAAAAGTGGTTGGAGGCTTAGATGTATCAAAGAAAGTCAACAAAGATAAAGCCAAGTTAATCACTGAGTTTAACGATTTTGGTGAGGGAGAAGGGATGCTGATTCCTTTCCAACAACTCGTAGTTGCTGACTTTACTTATAGCTCGCAAGCATCAGCCGAGTTACAAGCCTTGTTAGGCTTTGATCTCCTGTCAAATGTTAAGGCTCAACTTTCTAGTAGTGTTGTAAGTGATAAGCAGGCAAACGTTACCTATCCAGCATCTACGACAATTGCTTTCAAAGCTTTCCCTGTCTACTTCAAAGACAAGAAATGGTTTGGCAAGTGGTGAGGCTAAACACATAACAAACTGTTTAAGAGTGATTCGCAACGCGTGGCATTTTTACTATGCGTTGATTTTAGTGGTTAAGGTGGCGTGCGGAAGCATCGGTATTGCGTTGCTCACACCTTAACAGGGCGTTAGCATACTTTGATAGGAGTTCAGATGGCTACGATAGTCGAACAAATTGTTAATCGTGAAATTGACTCGGTCATCGTGTACGAATCTGATCAAGTTATAGCTTTTGCAGACCATGATCCAATCAACTTTGGGCATATTTTAATTTGTCCTAAGACTCAATACCGTACATTCATTGACCTGCCTGAGTCTGTGTTTTTTGAGATCACCGACGTTGCAAGAGATTTATATAAACGTATAGAAGCTAAGTTCAATCCCGATGGTATCGGCTTTATGCAAAACAATGGAGAGGCACCTCATTTCAACGAGCTCGATCATTACCATTTGCATATTTTCCCTAGGTTTCATGGCGACCAGTACGGTTGGGTTAGTAGTGAACTTGGAATTCAAACTATGGATAAACTAAGAGAATCACTTAAAGATCTATGAGCATTGAAAAAGTATGCTAACAAATTGTTCAAGAGTGATTCGGCACGCGTGGCATTTTAACTATGCGTTGGTTTTGGTGGTTAAGGTGTTATGCGGAAGCATCGGTATTGCGTGCCTCACACCTTAACAAGGCGTTAGTTTGCAAGAGGAAAAACGCAGCTATATCGCAAGGTCTAGTGGTAAAAGCTCAAAGTGGAAATCGTCATATCGGCGTTCAATTTCAGTGTTAACTAGCGTGGTGAAAACCCCAAACTGGCAGCGTTTCTACGGTTGATTTGTTCTTTGGTGCAGCGATTTTTGGGTTAACTGGGTTGAACTTTTTTGCTGAAACTCTGCTCGTTGAGTTTGTTGGTGCAAAAGCCGGTTTATTCACTGAAATGACGTTTTCTCTGGTGTGGTAAGTTCACGTGGTTTTAGTGACTTTGTTGAAAGTCCGCACTGTGAGGTTGGTTTTCCAAAAGCGCTTTTTGGTGTTGTGAGTTCGTTTTCTGCGGCGTTGTTTGTTCCAAGTGGTTTCATTGAGTAGCCGCTTTGAGACTACGCCTGACTTAGATGCATCAAAACACATAAAGTTTATTGTTTGCAAAGTTTGAAATAACGTAAAATCAACGCTTTGGGTTTGCAAACTAACAAACTGCTCAAGAGGGATTCGCAACGCGTGGCATTTTCACTATGCGTTGAATTTAGTGATTAAGGTGGTATGCGGTGGCTTTTGTATTGCGTTACTCACCCCTTAGCAGGGCGTTATGTAGCAGGAGGGAACTTGCAAGATATAAAGAATATACTCGTTTACAAGCGAACTCACGTTGGTGATCCCAATGGGAAAGGTGAGTTTGGTGTAAACGACTGCATGGGGGAAATCCGTGACTATGATTTTGATGCTGTAATAGGTGTTGGCGGTTTAGGTAATGAGCCCTGCAGTTATGGAATTGATCGAAAGATCAATTGGGTTGGCATCAAGCCGACGAGAATGAATGGATCCGAAGCTCATCGCGCAGATATACTGAAATTCGAAAAATTTGTTTTGTTAGAGTCATCGGGTCCTATTTTTGAGCCAATGGCTCCATTACTCGCAAAGCGTTTATATCAAGATGGTGCTAGATTTGTATTCACAAGTATGACTGACAAAGAACGAGAAGAAGCCAGAAATATCTTAGCTTTTTGTTTGTCGTTACCTTCAGTTGAGCCATTACATGTATCTGAAAAGTGTAATCTAAGCTTTTCAAGCCCATGTACATCAAAGTGTTAAAGCTACATAACAAACTGTTTAAGAGGGATTCGCAACGCATGGCATTTTTTACTATGCGTTGGTATTGGTGTTTAAGGCGGTATGCAGCGGCTTCAGTGTTGCGCTGCTCACCCCTTAACAGGGCGTTATGCGCTCGCAGAAATGGAGATAATCAATCATGGAAGATTTAGCTAATTCGTTAAGAAGTTCTGGCCTAAAAGTCAAAATTAAAAAAGGAAAAATTGCAGTTCGGCTTGACGGGCTTTCAAATCCGGTTTCGATAATAAAAGATATACCTGCTGATGAGTATAAAGTGAAAACTAATGATTCGATTCTATCGATAATTGCCTGTCTTTTGCTATTTATTGGTCTGTCAGGTATTTATGAGTTTAGTGGTAATGCTTTGATAAATATTGCACTTATCTCCGTTTCTATATTGTCTTTTGTTACAGTGTTACTTACAGAGTTTAAGCTGACTAAATTACGCGCTACTGTAGTTGCGTTCAATCGTGGAGAACGCGCATAACAAATTGTTCAAGAGTGATTCGGCACGCGTGGCATTTTTACTATGCGTTGGTTTTAGTGTTTAAGGCGGTATGCAGCGGCTTCGGTATTGCGTTGTTCACCCCTTAACTGGGCGTTAGGTTTCAATGGGAAGTCGTTATGAATCAAGAGTTTTATACTATAGCTATTAGTTTAATCAGCTTATCGGTCGCCATCTTTGCTCTTTATTTAAACTACCGAAATCATCGCGTTAGTAGGAAGTCCTACTTTATAAACCGTGAACTAATGCGAAATGGCAACTTACATCTAGATTTTGTCAAATCAACCCAACTAGAGGACCGATATGTAGTTCATTTGGTCGTTTTTAATCCATCGCAAATCGGTTTGCTTCTCCACAGTCTTGCTGTTTTCGAAATCGTAGAAAATCGTAGCTGGATAAATGATCTTTTAAACAAGCGTGAATGGGTAGAGTTGACTAAAGCAAAGTGGTGGCCGACAACTAACTTAGATGACTTCAATATAAAGTCTAGGGCTGATGAATATAAAAATGTTTATGTAGAGAATAGTAGAGACATATATGTTTCAATTCCAGGCTTCATGCCAAGAACTAAGCATAAGTTTGAAATCGTAACAAACCTTGGGGGATACGCACATATTGGAAGTGTTGACTCAACAAGAAGTTATTTTTCACATAGTTTTCAACAGTTTTGGCATGAGAAATAAACCTAACAAACTGTTTAAGAGTGATTCGCAACGCGTGGCATTTTTGCTATGCGTTGAATTTAGTGTTTAAGGTGGTATGCGGCGGCTTCGGTATTGCGTTGCTCACCCCTTAGCAGGGCGTTAGGAGCTTTAAGTAAAAAATGGAATATAGTTTTGAATTTGCAGCGAGAATGATTGATTCTGCTGAATGTTTATTTAATACACATGCAGATAAGGAAGAAGCTGGTAGAGCCATTCTTTACCTGAGTTGTTTGTCATGTGAGATCAGTATGAAAGCTCTATTGGAGCAGACCGGATATACTACGAAAGAACTTCGACATTTTTCTCATAAGTTACACGATTTATTGGGTGAAATTAGCAGTTGTGGACATCGAGAATCGGAGCATAGAGCTAGTTCTATTCGCAGCAAGGTTGTAATAGAAAACACGGCTAATGGGACTGTTGGTACGCTATTAGCTTCTCAAGTTGGAAATGCATCAACATATCCAAATGAAATTCGCTATGGTGAAGTTGTAACCCATTTCCCTCCTGAGGCAATGTTAAACTGTGCGAAGGTCGTTCTCCATTGGTGCCTTGAAAACGAAGGTAGCTTATTACGTACAACCAGCTCCTAACAATCTGTTTAAGAGTGATTCGCAACGCGTGGCATTTTTACTATGCGTTGCGTTTGGTGTTTAAGGTGGTATGCGGGAGCTATGGTATTGCGTTGCTCACACCTTAACAGGGCGTTATGTGCAGGATGAAGTATGCAGGACGAAATTAATCAATATCATGAATTAGCTAAAGATGCAGGAAATCGACTGAGAGCTTACATCTTATCGGTTTCATCAGGTGCAACAGGTGTTTTTTTCTTGGCTTTGACTAAGGATGATCAAAAATACTCAGATTTAGAGCAAATTTTACTTTCTGCCGCTTTAATCAGTTTTGTTATTACTGTTGTTCTATGCCTTTATGAACTTCGTGTGGATGCAAAGCGATTCTTTGCGCTTACACAAGAGTTGAAAAAATCGAAAGATGAACAATGTTGGAAAGCCAATGAAAAATACAAGAAAAAACGGTATTGGCTAATTCATAGTTCGTACGTAACTCTTGGTATTGCTATGACAGCTACAAGTGCATTTTTGGTTCTGCGCATACTCTGCACATAACAAACTGTTCAAGAGGGATTCGCAACGCGTGGCATTTTTACAATGCGTTGATATTAGTGATTAAGGTGGTGTGCGGTGGCTTCGGTATTGCGTTGCTCACCCCTTAACAGGGCGTTAGCTTATTTGGTCAGTTTGGCGAAAATTATAAGAGATAAAAATGAAGTTAAAGAATCTGAAAATTTACAGTTTTAGAGCTATCAATGGAGATGAAAATGTTATCAATTTCATTGACAACAATATAGTTTTTATATTCGGGAAGAATAATATAGGTAAATCAAGCATTCTCCATGCTTATCAATATTTTGTAAAGCCTAATCAAGTTGCACAAGTCACTGATTTCTATAATCAAAACCCAGAAAATAGCATAGTCATAGAAGCCACCTACATTAAAGAAGATAGTGATAATGATTACTTCTCAAAAAATGGTTTTGATAAGTGGGTTAGTAAAGATAATGAAGTAAAGTTCAGAAAAACATGGAGTGAAGTAGGGAAAAAAGCCCAAAAAGAAACATTTTCTGTTGACAAAAATGAGTATGTCCCTGATGGGTTTGGTGGGTTAGAAACTTTCTTGACTAAGGTAACACCGAATATAATTTATATCGAAGCAATTCCTAGTGTGAAGTCTCTAACGGATTGGATTGAAAAAGAGATTAAGAGCAAATTGCTGAGGAAGCTCAAGGATAACCATAAAAAAGAATATGAAGCAGCAATATATGCTATTAAAGTTTTGCAAAACAAGGTAGAAACTGATGGTTATATTAGTGAAATTAATGAAGGTGCAAATAAATATTTTTCCGAAACCTTTCCAGACTTAAAGCTAAATATAGCTTCGAATCCAAATAAAGAAGCCGATATTACAAAATCTTTTGAGAAAGATTTTAGTGTCGCAATTAGTAGCGCTGATGAAGAAAAAGAACTGAATGATGCGCTAGATAAATTAAATGAAGTAGATAAAGGTGATGGGCAAGCCTTTGACCTACATGGACATGGTTTAATTAGACAAGCAATTATTAATATTTTAGGTTTCTTTAGAGATACGACTAAGGATGAAAAGCATATAATTTTATTTGAAGAGCCTGAATTATATTTGCATCCTGCAAATAAAAGAAAGTTTAGAAATACATTATATAGCATAGCTGAACAGGAAAACTATCAGGTTCTCTGTGTTTCACATGATCCTCAGTTGATCGATCTAAGTCGTGATCATACTTCTTTAGCACGGTTTGTTAAAAAGCAAACTGGTGAGACGATTGTATATCAGTCTAGTAACGATGTGTTTGCAAATGAAAAGGAGGTTAAAGATAGAATTTTGATGCTCAATCGCTTTAACCCTCATTTATGCGAAACATTTTTTTCTGACGATGTGATTATGGTAGAAGGTGATACTGAGGCTATAGTTTTAAGAACACTGATTGAGAAGTACTATCCAGAAAAAGAAGTGTTTGTGTTAAATGCATTGTCAAAGACAAACATGACATTTTTCATGCAAGTTCTTGGTCATTTTAAAATTCGCCAACACATTATTCATGATTCGGATGAAAGATATGATTATGAAGGTAGAAGACCTAAGGTAAATAAGGATGGTAGCTTTAAAACAAACAGCTCTTGGACACAAAGTAATAATATTTTTGAAATGCAATGTCGTTTGAATAATATTGAAGAGCTAGTACATAGATATGTTTCTATTAGGAACTTCGAGCATAGTCATGGTTATAAGCATAATGCAAAAAAAGGGAAACCATTGTCCGCATATGAATATGCTGAACAAATGGACATCAAAGATAACTCGATTTCAATCGTACGATTTCTTAAGCAGATTATTGGAGAACTTGAAAGGGAAATTCATGGTTATGACGAGTTGCATTTAAAGTCTGCGGTTAGGGAGCCGTTTGCAAGGGTTAGTCACTCCAATGTATATTGTAACTACGCCTCACCTTCACCTGTTGCAAAAAGAACAAATAAACTTAATGCATATGCCTATAATTCAATATAAATCAATAAGCTAACAAAGCATTTAAGAGTGATTCCCAACGCTTGGCATTTTTCATTCCATCGTTGGGTTTTGTGTTTACGGTGGTCTGGTTAAGTTTTGTGGATGCGTTGCTCACACCTTAATGCGGCGTTATAAGGCTCGAAGAAAAAGGAACTTACGTGGAAATCAGAGCAGGGAAATTAGAAGATGTTGCGGCTATAACCGACATCTTCAACTTCTACATCAAGCATACTAATGCTCGTTTTGAAGAATCGACATTTACACTAGAAAATCGTCAAAAATGGTTTTCTCACTTCTCAAGCAATAGCAAACATCAGCTTTATGTAGCCATTGAAAATGGGGAGTTGCTAGGTTTTGCTTGTTCCCAACCATATAGAGATATACCCGCATTTGAAGATACCGTCGAAGTTACCGTGTACCTTGCGTCATCTGCTAAAGGTAAGGGCTTAGGCTCGAAACTATACTCTCAGTTATTCTCGTCTATCAGTTGCTATGGTGTTCATAGGGCCTTGTCAGGTATTGCTTTACCCAATGAAGCGTCAATAGCCTTACATAAACGTTTTGGTTTCAGAGAGATTGGTGTATTTAATGAGTATGCAAAGAAAAACGGGAAGTACATTAGCTCTGTGTGGTTGGAAAAAGCGCTAAACTCAACCGGCGCCTTATAACAAAGCGTTCAAGACGGATTCACAACGCTTGGCATTTTCAGTTTGAATCGATTTAAGTGTTTACGGCACAATGGCTTAGGTTTGGTTGTCGGCGTTGTTCACCACTTAACGCGGCGTTATGCGTCAGAGTAATATGGATGTAAGAATAATTATGGAAAAAGACGATTTAGTAGAGCTAGTAGTTAAGTATTTCGAGAAAGTAGATGCGGGTGATCCTAGTTATCTGGATCTATTTTCAGAGGATGTTGATTTTTTCTTTCCTAAATTTGGACAGGCGAAAGGAAAGAATGCCTTAGTGGAGTTTGGCAATAGAATTGGTAGCTCATTGAACAGTATCTGGCACGACATAGACGGTTTTCAAATAACAACAGCTGGAAACAAGGTTATTGTTGAAGGACAGGAAGGAGGTGTAATGAGTGACGGTACTTCCTGGCCGGACAACACTGTGTCCACTGGTCGTTTTTGTAGTGTATTTGAGTTTAGTGGAAAATTAATAAGTCGTATGTACGTGTATGTAGATCCTGATTTTCCGAGCAGAGATTTACAAAGAATTTCTGTGCTGTCAGATGGAAAGTAACGCATAACAAACTGTTTAAGAGTGATTCGCAACGCGTGGCATTTTTACTATGCGTTGCGTTTAGTGTTTAAGGTGGTATGCGGAAGCTTCGGTATTGCGTTGCTCACACCTTAACAGGGCGTTATACCGCAATCAATCATCTAACCTTTTCATAGCTTTACGGTAAACATCGCTACGTTCGCGTTTTCCAACTGCTAAGACGGTTACAATGATGACATCGTCTTCAACTTTGTAGACGAGACGGTAGCCCGATTGACGCAACGTAATTTTATACATGTTGTCAGCTCCAGAAAGCTTTGAAGCCGGAACATGTGGGTTATCTAAGCGCTCGATTAGCTTTTTCTTAAATTGTTGTTGCAGAGTAGAGCCAAGCTTTTTCCACTCTTTGAGTGCACTCTTTTTAAAGTCGAGTTTATAGGTCATCAATATTTACCGAAATGCTCTCTTCAGATTCACGCTCTTTAGCGATAGCTAGTAGTTCAAGATCTTCGAGTCTGTCCATCATCATTTCGTACGCTTCGGCAGGTACGCAATAAAATGCGGGCTCATTTCGGTTTAATACAGCAACAGGTTCGCCGTAAGCACTAGTTGCAACTTTCATAGGATTAGCTTTCAACTCAGTAATGCTTGCAGCAACATCGGCTAAAATTCTAGTGGTCATATAATCGGTCTCTTAAGTGGTCTTTATGTTGGTCATTTTAGCCTCAAGCAAGCGGTATAACAAGTTGCTTAAGAGTGATTCGCAACGCGTGGCATTTTTACTATGCGTCGGTTTATTTGTTTAAGGTATTATGCGGAGGCTAAGGTATTGCGTTGCTCACACCTTAGCAAGGCGTTATGCATATGGAGAAAGTTCGCATGAAATTAGTAGTTCCAAGCACAGAATATCAAGAATCATATATCGAAATGATTCGAGAATTTATCGATAGAGATGAAGCTTTTGTTCCGTTTGTGTTGGGTGAAGATTATGCTGATTTTTCATCTATGCTCGGAAGGCTAAATGCATACTCTAGAGGTGAGCAGATGCCGGATGGTTTTGTTGCGCACAGTTCATTTTGGTTAATTGACGGACATGAGCAAGTTGTCGGCTGTTCAAATTTAAGGCATGAGTTGAATGACGGTTTACGTGTTTTGGGTGGTCATATTGGTTATGGAATAAAGCCATCACAAAGACAAAAAGGCTATGCAAAACTCATCTTAGAACTAACTCTACCTAAAGCAAAACATCAAGGCATCAAAAGTGCTTTGTTGACAGTAAATAAAGCAAATATTGGGTCGGTCAAAGCGATTGAATATAACAATGGTGTTCTTCAATCAGAAAAGGAAGTTTCAGGGCAAACAGGTTTAGTTCGCTACTATCGAATTGAGCTCTGATTTAACTTTGGTGCAAAAATATGCATAACAAAGCATTTAAGAGTGATTCGCAACGCTTGGCAGTTTCGCTTCGCTCAAGTATAGCCAAGCGCCGCTCACACCTTAATGCGGCGTTAGTACGGGTTTGACATCAAAGGTCATAAGTTTTGGTGTTTATCTGTTTTGGCGCTCGTCTTTACACCTTTCAGTTTGTACCTTTCACGTTCTTTCCGGTGGCACTATATGCGGAGTGTTCGCTTTGATTTTACCGTTTACGGCTTCTAACTCTTAGCCTATTTCTTTGGCGCTTTTTCATTTTCGTGGTGTTTTTTGAGAGAGCCTTGATTACTTTTGGTGTGGCTGTTGAGTGACGAGGAAAGAATCCTTTTTTAATTTTAAGCCAGTGAAAGTAGGGCAGTTCAGTGCATTTTTCTTCTAGCCAACTTTCGTCTTTCAATCGGGGTAAAGTTTTGTAGCTGCCCGTCTCACTTCAGTGTTCAAAGCCTTTCATATCATGCCAGTTTTCAATATCTTGGAGCGCATAAATAGAAGTAGCGCATGTACTAACAAATTGCTTAAGAGTGATTCGTAACGCGTGGCATTTTTACTTTGCGGTGGCTTATGGTGATTAAGGCGCTGTGCGGTAGCTTTTGTATTGCGTTACTCACACCTTAGCAA
>NZ_JALGNU010000006.1:0-13793 GCF_022808245.1 Vibrio sp. CCB-PB317 | reverse complement strand
GGGCGTTATGTGATTGGAGTAACATGGAAAAATTAGCGCATGAAATATGGATATTTGATGGTGAACCTGTTCAGTTCTTAGGGTTACCTTTTTCCACTCGAATGACGGTTGTTAGACTTTCTAGTGGAGAGCTATGGGTTCATAGTCCAATTAAATTGTCTGAGTCAATTACGGAGCAAATTGACAGTCTCGGTTCTGTTAAATATTTAATTGCCCCCAATCATTTACACCACTTGTTCTTATCTGAATGGATTGCGGCGTATCCAAACGCAGAAGTCCTTGGGACAAGCGAGGTGATTAAAAAGCGTAGCGATATCTCTTTTCATGCATCTCTTAATAACTCGCAAAGTTATGCTTGGGCTCCAGACATTGAACAAGAACTATTTTCTGGTTCTCCGTTAATGGAAGAGTGTGTGTTTTACCATAGCAGTTCAAGTACGTTAATTGTTACTGACTTGGTTGAGAACTTTTCAGGTAAAGACTTTAACTACTGGCAACGGGTTTGTGGCCAAAGGTGTTGGTATACTTGCCCCTAAAGGGAAAATGCCTTTGGATTGGCGTTTAAGCTTCATGTTTGGTAAAGCGGACGCGCGGAAACACCTCAATAGGTTGTTGTCTTGGAACCCGCAAATATTGGTCATGGCTCACGGTGAAATCGTCACTGAAAATGCAGATAAATTCTTACAAAAGTCTTTCAAATGGTTAGTATGAGAAACCTTTGAGAAAATCACATAACAAAGTATTTAAGAGGGATTCTCAACGCTTGGCAGTTTTGGTTTGAATTAGCTTAAGTGTTTACGGCACAATGGTTTAGGTTGGGTGATTAGCGTTGCTCACCCCTTAATGCGGCGTTAGGCAAATATTGGTGAGGTGATAATTGAAATGAGTTTAGAAAAAGCACTTATTAAAAATTTATTTACAGATGTTCTTATGGCGCCAGAGTTAGATGTTGCATTAATTGAGCAGTACGTCGACCCATCTTATATACAAAAAGTGGATGGAGTGGAGTTGGATTATGATAGCTTTGTAAATCATATAGAGGCACAGAAGAAAGTTATTAGTACATTAGATGTCAACTTTCTTACTTTGGTTCAAGAGGGCAATGTTCTTTTCAGTAATCATGTAGTAACAGCCCACAAAAAAGATGGCTCGATTATAAAAGTCAAAGTTATAGCCCAGCTCACGATACATAATAATCGTTTAGTCTTGTGTGATGAATTAACAAGGTTAATTGAGGGCGGTGATGAAGATCATGATATTGGGTCGAGGCATTAAATCACTTTGACTATTTGCCTAACAAACTGTTCAAGAGTGATTCGCAACGCGTGGCATTTTCACTATGCGTTGGTTTTAGTGATTAAGGTGGTATGCGGAGCTTCAGTATTGCGTCGCTCACACCTTAATGCGGCGTTAGGAGGGATTATTTTGAAGCGATTTTTACTAGCAGCTTTATCCATAGTGTTTTTGACAAGTGATTCAAGTTCTTGCAAAAGCAGAAACGACCCTAGTAGTCCTATAAATATCGCAATTTATCAGATGATTGAGGGAAAAAGCAGCTCGTATGCTCAACGTTTGTTGAAGAAGGGAATGGACGTTAATACAGTCAATTCATGTGGAGCGTCACTATTACTCATGGCGTCATTTCTTGGTGACCATGAACTGGTAAAAACTTTACTATCAAGTGGTGCGCTCCCCAACATACAGAATTATGACGGGAATAGCCCAGTTTTTGCATCTGCTAACTTCTCCAATAACAAAATATTAAAGCTACTTCTTGATAATGGAGGTGATCCCAATTTACTTCTTACTCAGGAGTATGTTTACAACTCACCATTAATGATTGCTGCAATCAATGAGAATATTGAAGGTGTTAGGTTATTATTAGAGGCGGGAGCCGATTGTAATTACCGCAATCAATTGGGAAATTCAGCAAGAAAAATTGGTGAGGCTTCATTGAATTTAGAGCTGAAAGCATTGCTTATGGCGTGCGAAAATCCCACCTAACAAACTGTTCAAGAGGGATTCGCAACGCGTGGCATTTTTACTATGCGTTGGTCTTAGCGATTAAGGTGGTTTGCAGAGGCATCGGTATTGCGTTGCTCACCCCTTAACAGGGCGTTATTTCCGCAACGGATCTCTCAGGCTGAATGTACGTGGTTGTAGCCTAAGAGTGAAAGTGGCGGGGTAATAGGGTGGAAAAGCGGCGAAAAGGGCGAATATTGGTCATTTCCATGCTAGCCTTAAAGCGCTTTAAGCGCACCTTAATATGGCGCAGCAATTAAAGAGTGACGCTAAAGCGATTTAAGGTAGTGAGCTGCCAAATACTTCGGCTTCGATTTTTGCCTGCATACCGAAAATTTCTCGTCATATCAAAAGATTAGGCGTAAACATAGCCGACTTTAGTTGCGGAATAACAAGACGTTCAAGGCGATTCGAAACGCATTGGGGTTTTAGTGCCCAAATAGGCACGGATTTATCAGAGTTTATTTTAGGTTAGGGTGCATGTGCGTCTCTCACACCTTAACTGCGCGTTATGTTCTTGGAGGACATGGTGGAATATCAAAGGGACAGGGTAACTTTTGGCGTTTTTCAGAAACTTGTTGTAAAGCTGTATAAAGCCCTCGTATTCAAGCTTTCAAACAAAAAAGAGAAGCTAGAATGGCAGCTAATCTTGATAGCCGATTGTTTACGAATCATTGGGCTTTGTGGGTTAGCTTATCGGATGGCTTCCAAAGTGCATACTTCAACGTCTAGCGTTAAGAACAAGTTCTGGTCAACCCATGTTTCAGGTATGGCTCTGCAATATTCAGGTGACATGATTGGCGCTGAAAAAGCATTCTTAAAAAGCCAGGACTTTGCTTGTGAGCTTTCTTTGAGTTTTAGCTTGCAGCATTTGGGTAAATTGAACGTTGAGGTTGGCAACTATAAACTGGCAGAGCAACGGTTCATAGAAGCATTGGCAATTCGAGAAAAGTTGAAACGGACTGACTTGGTAGAGTCGACTAGCAGGGCGATTCGAGGACTACAAAAGCTACGAACATAACAAACTGTTTAAGAGTGATTCGCAACGCGTGGCATTTTAACTATGCGTTGGTTTTGGTGTTTAAGGTGGTATGCAGTGGCATCGGTATTGCGTTGCTCACACCTTAACAGGGCGTTAGTTTGCAAGAGGAAAAACGCAGCTATATCGTAAAATCTAGTGGTAAAATCTCAAAGTTAAAATTGTCGTATCGGCGTTCAACCATAGTGTTGATTAACGTGATAAACATCCAAAAAAATTACATATTTTCAAAGATTTATTTGTCCTTTGGTGCGGCGGGTTTTGGGTTCGCTGAGTCGAACTTTTTTGCTGAAACTCTGCTCGTTGAGTTTGTTGGTACAAAAGCCGATTTACTCGCTGAGATGGCGTTTTCTCTGGTGTGATAAGTTCATGTGGTTTCAGTGGCTTTGTTGAAAGTCAGCATTGTGAGATTGGTTTTCCAAAAGCGCTTTTTGGTGTTGTGAGTTCGTTTTCTTTCATGTGGTTTCATTGACTAGCCGCTTTTAGACTACGTCTGACTTGAGTGCATTAAGGTGCATAAAGTTTATTGTTTGCAAAGTTTAAAATGACTTAAAATGAACGCTTTGGGTTTGCAAACTAACAAACTGCTCAAGAGGGATTCGCAACGCGTGGCATTTTTACTATGCGTTGAATTTAGTGATTAAGGTGGTTTGCGGCGGCTTTTGTATTGCGTTGCTCACCCCTTAGCAGGGCGTTATGTGCTTTGGTGGAAATGAATATGGAAATTACAATCAGGCGTATCGAAACAGAAAGCATTGAGGACAAAGGTATATTCGAGGCTTTGTTTAGAGAGTACCTATCTGAACTCTCCGTTGAGCTAGATCTCGCAGTAATTGCTCAGCTATTTTCATTGCCTTATCTCCACGGATTTATCAGTTTTGTCGACGATAAGCCCGCCGGTTTTGCGGTTTGCTTTGAATCGTTCTCAACTTATCGTGCGCAAAGAGTGATGAATATCCATGACTTTATGGTGTCGGACAATTTTCGCAGTAAAGGTGTTGGCAAGGCGCAGATGAATGGTATCGAACGGTATTGTCGTGATAATGATTACCTCAAAATCACATTAGAGGTCGGTGATGATAATGTTGCAGCTAAAAAGCTTTACAGTTCATTGGACTACGAAGATTACAGAGTCGCTTTGAAAGGGCAGCAACATTGGCAAAAGTACCTCAATTAGCACACACATAACAAACTGTTCAAGAGGGATTCGCAACGCGTGGCATTTTCACTATGCGTTGGTTTTAGTGTTTAAGGTGGTATGCGGTGGCTTTGGTATTGCGTTGCTCACCCCTTAACAGGGCGTTATGTTCTTGGAGGTTTATGGAAAACTTCAAAATTAGCAGAATCCACACAAAGTTAGGTATTTTCCGACTATCTGGAATCCTCAACAATGAAAGTGGTATTAAAAATATCAGCTATATTTCTGCTGAATATATGGGAACTGATGGCTGGTGCGAACTTAATTTACAGTCGGAGCATACTCAAAATTTACTGAGAGACATTCAAATTGAAGTGTTGCAGCACCTAGCGTGAGCAAGTCTGTTGCATCGACCAGACGTAGTTTTGTAAATATCAGTGGCTTCAAATAGCTACGAACATAACAAAGCGTTCAAGAGGGATTCTCAACGCTTGGCAATTTTGGTTCTAAGTTTAGCTTTTGTGTTTATGGCACAATAATTTAGGTTTGGTGGCTTGCGTTGTTCACCCCTTAACGCGGCGTTAGCACACACTCGGTGGAAACAAGGACATTAGATGAAATTTCGAAATGCAGGAATAGCCTCTCTAGTTCTCTTTTGTGCATCCTGTAGCGATGAAAGCGAGATAATGGAAGCAGATGTAGTCAATAGTATTCCTTTACTTGCCTTAGTCGAATCTACGGTTGATAGTAACGAACTAAAACTTGATTTTTCTTATCCCACTCGAGTTATTAAATACGATCAGTCGACAGACGAAGAATCGCACTTTGATACAGTTCGATTGCAGATCTTGCTGGAAGAACAATTGGTTTATTCGGTACTAGCAGACAGAACAAGCCTGACACGTGAAAAGTGTCTCGCTCTTTATCGAGGTTATTCTCAAGCGTTAACTGAAAAGTACAATTTTGTTGCTCAAACAAGAGAAGAGAAAGTGTTTGGCAAGCTCATGGAAGTAGATGATGGGCTGTTGTCAAAGGATAGCAAGCTGAGAGTTAGTATGGGATGCCAATTACTAGACACATCAAAGTTAGAAAAGTTCTCATTGAGAATCGACAGCGTTCAATTGTCAGCACTAGCAAATAGCAGATTCGAGAAATTGAAATAATTATCCCCTTACAAATGTGTGCTAACAAAGCGTTTAAGGCAGATTCCCAACGCTCGGCATTTTCGGTTTGCTTTGGATTTAGTGTTTACGGAACAATGCCTTAAGTCGGGTGGTTTGCGTTGCTCACTACTTAACGCGGCGTTAGGCAACAAACCGGCCGTTATGCAGCCGGTTTGCCAGTTATTAATCGGTGTTTTCATCCATAATAAAGTCCAGAGTCTCTCGTATATCAGCGGTTGCATTAACAACTTTAAATATTTTATAAGCTTTCATACCTGTAGATTTCACTGGAGAAGCAAGTAGAGCACTCAAGAAACTGTGTGGTGAACTTTCAACTCCCTTGAAATCAAGTAGTATCTTCTTACCAGCTTCTAATGCGGGGAATATACGTTCGTTTTTGAAGCGGATCGCTGATTCTTTATCTTCGGCGAAAAAACCGAAGTAATTTGAGATGTTGACGTACAGTTGAGAGTCTTGTTCTTGTCCATCTGCTCGATTTTGCTCTGATAATGCCTCTTCCCTAAAACCTCTCAGCATCTGTTCTAAAGTTTGCTCGGATGGCTCTAGGTCTACTTTGATTGTTACTAGCACGAATGTCCCTGGCCAATAAGACTCAATATTTCTAGTCGTAATGTCTCGTGGAGATATATGTACAACGCCATTTCCGGAGACAATATGCATGTCTGCATTTAGTCGCCGTATAATGTTAGTTGACAGGAATAATCCAATACCAGCGTTGTTTTTGTCTTTGTAAGGATCATTTTTTCCGAATGTCCCTGAAACCTGAGGTTTCATTGCTTTTAGAATTGCATCTGCATGGCTGTCCTGCCCAGGATAAGCTTGCTCTAGGTGCTCCTTAATACCGATCCCTGTATCTGCAATGATAAATGAAACTTCATTCTTACTTTTGTACCAAGAAAACTGACACAAAGAAGGTAATCGATGCATTCGTTGACCATACTCATAATGAGCTTGTCCATGCTCTAAAGTGTTGTATAGTAGTTCACTAAGTACATACCTGAGGGTTTTCGTAAACTCAACATTAAAGTCGTCAGTGTACGATTCAGCAGTTTCGATTACTTGCTTGAAATCTTTCGTATTTCTCAAAGCAAATAACGGTTTGTATTGACTGCCATTAAAGTTGAGGTTTTCGTGCATCATTACATTAAATGTCCCTCTGGCCCCAAGAGATCGAAACATACTGCTGGCCCCCTGTGCTGCATCTGACTCTTTGAAAGTCACAGTACAACGTTGTGATTTAAGTCGCCATGCATACAGCACAATAAGAGACAACGCTTGGTAATTGGCACCATTGCATTCGGTCATATCAATATAAACTCGCTTGTTTTCAAGCGACCAATCAAAGAACTTAACAAACCTGTCAAAATCAAAGACCCCTTGGGTTTTGAAACTGAAGCCATCAGGTAGAGTTATATATACTGTATTTTCGTCTTTAATCTGCTTCTTTAAAGTGGCAAGTGTGTTTTTATAATCCATATGCAGCATGTTTCTATGAGTTTGTGCTAGCTTATCTAATTGGAAAATGAAACCCAAGGCATAACATTTGCAATTGTGATATCCGTAAAATGTTGCCTAACAAAGCATTTAAGAGTGATTCCTAACGCTTGGCATTTTTCACTTAATCTATAGGTTCAGTGTTTACGGTGGTACGGTTGGGTTTCATGGTTGCGTTACTCACACCTTAATGCGGCGTTAGTTGCCAACGAGAAAAACTTACCTAAAGCAGAATGTTTAAGGCTAATCTCCATGTGTTTTTGGCTAGGTTTTCGTTTTTCAATTTCTAGTTATTTGGGTTTGTGAAAATCGTGCTTTGGTTCCTTGTACGGTTTGAGTTTTCTGTTTCAGACGCTGATTAGCTTGTTGAAAGTCTGCTCTGCTGCATTGTCGTTCAAAAAGGTTTGTTTGGTGTTCAAAGTCCGTTTTCTACGGTGTTGTAAATTCCAAGTGGTTTCAGTGACAGGCGTTTTTAAACTGCGCCTGATTTAAGTCTCTCAAAATACGAAATATGGGTGTTGGCAAAGCTGCAATCAACTTCAAGTTAAAGCCTTAGTCTTGGCAACTAACAAACTGTTCAAGAGGGATTCACAACGCTTGGCGGTTTTGGTTTGAATTGGTTTTAGTGTTTACGGCACAATGGTTTAGGCTGGGGTGGTAGCGTTGTTCACCCCTTAACAGGGCGTTATGTGCTCATAATCTCAAATAGGCAGGTGTAATGAATAACTTGTTCACGTATATATCGGCGATGAAAGAAGAGCCTGATGGCCTGTCGATAGTAGAGAAAGTATTAAACAAACAGACTTCCGAAGAAGACGGCATTCTCATGGAAAATAGTGAGTTGTTCGTAAAGTTTAACAATGGTGTTGCTGTTAGAAAGCTAACTGAGCGCGAACTATCCGGTCATATTACGGAAGCAGTTTGTGAGGAGTGCTGGATTTCATATGACGTAACAGAACAGCCTGGCTTTTTAAATGTAGCGCCCAAGAGAAAGAACTTTACGAATCAATGCCAAGAGTCATTTTGGTTAAAAATCAATAAGGTGCAGTTAAGCACATAACAAAGCGTTTAAGAGGGATTTGGCACGCGTGGCATTTTTAGCATGCGTTGGGTTCAGTGTTTACGGCGCTTTGCAGAGGCTTATGTATTGCGTGCCGGCACCCCTTAACGCGGCGTTAGTTTGCAAGAGGAAAAACGCAGCTGTATCACAAGACCTAGTGGGAAAAGCTCAAAGTCGAAATTGTTGTATCGGCGTTCAATTTCAGTGTTAATTTGTGTGGTCAAAGTCCAAATCAGGCACCGCTTGATTTATTCTTTGGTGCGGCGAGTTTTGGGTTAACTGAGTTAAACTTTTTTGTTGAAACTCTGCTCGTTGAGTTTGTCTCTACAAAAGCCGATTTGCTCGCTGAAGTAACGCTTTCTCTGGTGTGGTAAGTTCCACATGGTTTCAGTGGCTTTGTTGAAAGTCCGCACTGTGAGATTGGTTTTCCAAAAGCGTTTTTTGGTGTTGTGAGTTCGGTTTCTGCCACGTTGTTTGTTCCAAGTGGCTTCATTGAATAGCCGCTTCGAGACTAAGCCTGACTTAAGTGCATCAAAGCACATAAAGCTTATTGTTTTCAAAATTTAAAATAACGTAAAATCAACTCCTTGGGTTTGCAAACTAACAAACTGCTCAAGAGGGATTCGCAACGCGTGGCATTTTCACTATGCGTTGATTTTTGTGATTAAGGTGGTTTGCGGCGGCTTTTGTATTGCGTTGCTCACCCCTTAGCAGGGCGTTATGCCTCAAGGTATTCTGACAGTTCGGAGAAAGCATGGATAGCTATAAAGAGAGACTTCAAAATACGTTCTTTAATTCCCTCTGGGTCAAAGCTGTAGGTGATTCTTATCCACAAGATCTTCAACCATACAGTAGTTGTACAAATGAATTATTAGCAAGCCTAGTTGAGACTATCAGAGATTTAAAACCTAAAAGGATCTTAGATCTTGGTTGTGGGTCAGGTGGTTTGAGTGTTTGGTTGGCAAAAGAGTTTGGTTGTACAGTTGTAGGATTAGATCGCTCGTTTGCAGCAATACAATTCGCTCGGGAAAGAACAGAGAAACAAGGGTTATGTGAAAAAGTGAGTTTTGAAGTTGCTTCGTTTGATGACATTAAAAAACTCGAGGGTAATTTCGACATGGTAGTTAGTATTGATGCACTACCATTTGCAAGCGATGAATATTCGGTCTTAACAGATATATATGAGCATTTAAACAACGGTGGGCAGTTATTTTTTACTACCCGTGCCCCTTTAGCTAACTCTTCAAAATTCAAACGTTTGGGCAAGACTTGGAACAAGGCTTTAACATATTCTGGCTTTGTAAATTCAGCTGAAGTTATAGAGAGAGCAGGTGTTTCAGAGTACTGGGCTTCAATCTATCATGAATGGTTAGCGAATGAGCAGCGACTGAGAGCGGAACTATCGGAGCAAGTTGTAGATCTTCTTCTAAACGAAGCAAATGAGGTAGGGTCTAGATTGTTTGACGGTAGACCTTGGTGGTTAATAAAAGCACAAAAGGCATAACAAATTGTTCAAGAGTGATTCGGCACGCGTGGCATTTTTACTATGCGGTGGTTTTAGTGGTTCAGGTGTCATGCGGAAGCATCGATATTGCGTGCCTCACACCTTAACAAGGCGTTAGCAATATAAGGAGAGATAGAAGTATGTATTCGATGTATTCACAACCTCGAACAGGGTTGCAATCAAAATTCGAGAAATTTCGTGAGAATATAGAGCTGACTCAAGGTCAGAAAGACAAGATAATTTCAAGCCATACGCATTTGCGGCAGCGTAATTTACAACCACTAAACTACGTTAAAGAATCATTTTTGACTGGTTCATACAAGCGTAACACTATGATTCGACCTCTAAGTGATGTTGATGCCTTTGTCGTAATAAACAAAAACAACAATGAAACAACACCTAATGCGGTTTTAGCTCAATTAAAGAGAGATTTAAATAGCAGCTATCCGAATAGTGTTATTCGACAAGACAAACCATGTGTCACGCTTGACTTTGCTCATTGCAAAATTGAGCTAACACCTGCAATTCCTGCCGGCTATTATCCAGAACAAGGGTATTATATTCCTAAACAAGGCACTAACGAGTGGATGTTAACGGATGATCCTAAGCGCGCTGAGTCTAGGCTTTCACAAGCGAACACACGATTAAATGGTAAACTTACCCCACTAATAAAAATGATTAAACATGCCAAAAATAATAATAACATTCGTGATATTAAATCATATGAGATTGAAGACATAGCAATTCGAAATGTATCATACATGTCAAACTATCGTGATGGTGTACAGCAAATGTTTCGTTGCCTTGGTTGGACAGTAAATAACATGAATCAGTTTCAACTTGAACAACTCTCTGAACAAGAGTTTGCTAAGCTTTGTCGGACATCGATATTCGGTTGTGATTTCCCTGAGTAGATAGTATGAATGAGAATGAAAAACAACTCTTAAGACGTCTAGGTGAGGATGCTGCTTATACTTTTAAAGGGCTTCACAAGCACGCTGATTGGTTAGATCAAAAATACAAGCTGTATTTATCCTTGCCAATAATATTTAGTATTATCTCGATAGGCTTTGATGAAGAGGTGCCAGCGTTGTTTTTGAAGTTAATTGCAGTTATAGCATTAATAGGTTCAGCTCTTGCTTTAATTGACCAAAAAGACTTCGAAAAGTCATCTGGCTATAGGGAACTGGCAGATTACATCAAAAATCTCTATGACAAAGTAGAAGCTGCTTATTTGTTGGAGGATTCTGCACAATACAGTGTGTTGTCGCAAGAGTGGTTAGAACTTCGTAAGCAATTTAAAGATTATCCAATTGGTAAGAGAGCATACAAAAAAACTCAGAAGCGAATAAAGCAAGAAATGAACTTAAGCTGGTTAGGTGGGGAATATTGCTAACAAACTGTTTAAGAGTGATTCGCAACGCGTGGCATTTTCACTATGCGTTGTGTTTAGTGTTTAAGGTGGTATGCGGCGGCATCGGTATTGCGTTGCTCACACCTTAACAGGGCGTTATGTTGTCAAAGATTAAGTATGAAGATTTTAATATTATTTATAGCGGCATTATTGTCTGGCTGCGCTGGTTTAATTGAAAGTGCTAGTTCCCCAAATTATCGAGAACACAAAGCTCGGGACAGTGTATCGCCTAGGAATCATAAAGGTTCAAGGAAAAACAAATTAGTCGGTACTGTTGTACTCACGTTTAATATTAATAGTCAGGGTGATGTGATTGACATAATGGTTACTGATTCTGTACCTAAAGGAGTATTCGATGCTGAAGCTGTGCGAATATTATCAAAACGGAAGTATGCGCCTTCCGAAAAAGGGGAAACTGGCCCTAAAAAAGCTAAGTTCGAGTTTAAAATTTGACACATAACAAACTGCTTAAGAGGGATTCGCAACGCGTGGCATTTTTGCTATGCGTTGATTTTAGTGCTTAAGGTGGTATGCGGCGGCTTTTGTATTGCGTTGCTCACCCCTTAGCAGGGCGTTAGCCGCCTTTGCCCATCGAATGTACTCAGTCCGAGGTTTGAATCGCCAAATCCGCTTTTCATAGCCAGTGGTTATTATCGGGTATGGTCATCAAACCAGCCGCATGAATTTGGGTTGTTTTCTTCGCTACCCGCACCGAAACACCCGTTGTTTGTGTCCAGTGTTTCAACTTTTACAGCATGATTTGAATTCTTCGCCAGGTTGCTGTTTCTTGGTTGTTTAAGCAAGCAGACATTTCGAAATTCAGTGCGGCGGTTTGGTTCTAGAGCGGGGTGGCGGCAAGCCGCGACAGGGCGGAGCAAACGGCTAACAAACGCTTTAAGGCGGATTCGCAACGCGTGGCATTTGTGATTTGCGGTAAATTTAGTGATTTAGGTGGTATGCGGAAACATCGGATTGCGTTGCTCACCACTTAAGCGGGCGTTAGCAATCCCCGAAAAATTAGGTTCTGTAATTATGCAATTAGTGTTCGATATTAGAGAACATTTGAATATTGTTTGGAAATTAGCTGAGCAGATTTCAGTTAAAAGGCGAGGTCATAACGAATTTATAAGCGCAATGTTTTTTGTTTCTATAAGCCACTGTGATGCGGTGCAAACTCTTGTAGAAAAGAAAAATTTTGCTTCGGCATTCTCTTTGGTTCGACCTACTTTAGAAAACACTTTTAGGGCAGTTTGGCTCCGAAAATGCGCAAATAAAGATCAAGCGAATAAGGCGATTTACAAAGATAAATGGAATGCGGTAGGAAAGAATATTGAGCTTATAGAGGAGGAATATGAAGACAGTATGCTCTTTAGCAAACTATGGGAAATGCTAAAGCCTTTTGTACATGACTTTACACATGGTGGGTCAGAACTTACTTCTAGACATATTTCTAAAGGTGGTTTTATAACTCCTACTATAGATGATCAAGAAGTTAGGTTCTTGTTGCAGTTAACTGTTTTAGTTTCTACGTATGTTCTCGCGGAGCTTGTTGAGCTTTCTGGTGAAAAACAATTTGAACCATATGTCGAGAAATTAGCAAATCAAACTTGCACAAAAGTGTTTGGGACCGATTGCTAACAAATTGTTCAAGAGTGATTCGGCACGCGTGGCATTTTTACTGTGCGTGGGCTTTAGTGGTTAAGGTGTTATGCGTAAGCATTGGTATTGCGTGCCTCACACCTTAACAATGCGTTAACTGGATTGATGATGAGGTAAGTCCGATGAAAAGAATTGCGGTCATTGGTTCCGGCGGTTCGGGTAAATCCACATTTTCGGCACTATTAGGTAAAGAGTTGAATTTGCCTGTTCATCATCTCGATCAGCTATATTGGAAACCAAATTGGGTTAAAACTCCAAAAGATGACTGGGTCAAAATTCAAAAAGGTCTTTGTGAAAGCGAGTGTTGGATTATCGATGGTAATTATCAGAGCACCCTTGATATAAGGTTTGAAGCTTGTGACACAGTAATATTCTTAGATGTAAACCGATATACCTGTATCTATCGAGCACTAAAGAGAACATTATTAAGTAGTAAGCGTCCAGATTTAGCTGAAGGTTGCGGTGAAAGGTTTGATATCGAGTTCATCAAATTTTTATGGGACTATCCCAAAAAGTCGAAACCCCTAATAATGGACAAACTCAAGACGCTTACAAGAAATAAGCGTGTAATTATCGCAAAATCGGGAGAGCAAGCGCTCCGCCTTTGCAAATCCAGTTAACAAACTGTTCAAGAGGGATTCGCAACGCGTGGCATTTTTACTATACGTTGATTTTAGTGTTTAAGGTGGTATGCGGCGGCTTTTGTATTACGTTGCTCACCCCTTAACAGGGCGTTAGTACTGGATTGGCATCAACGGTAAAATTTTCGGAGTTTATCAGTTTCTTTTCCTTGCTTTACACCTGGTCAAATGTGCCTTTCACGTTCTTTCCGGTGGCACTGTATGAGTTGTGTTCGCGTTGATTTCACCGTTTACGGTTTCTAACTTTCGGGCTATTTCTCTGGTGCGGCTTCTTTGGTGTTGGGAAATTCTCGTCAAACACTGAGTTTCTTTGACGCTGCCGTTTAGTTCTGCAGCCTGTATCCTTTGCAAATTTGAAAACGGCGACAATAGGGCAGTTAAGCAGATTTTTCTTCTCGCCAACTTGCGTTTTGAGAGTGAGTTCTAGTTTGGCAGTTGTCCCTTTAGCTTCAGCATTTTAAGCCAGAAGTTTCGTGCTATATTTCAATATCTTGGCATGTGCCAAATGTTCACGGGCAGCGTACTAACAAGTTGCTTAAGAGTGATTCGTAACGCGTGGCATTTTTGGTATGCGGTGTCTTCAGTGATTAAGGCATCGTGCGGTAGCTTTTGTATTGCGTTACTCACACCTTAGCAAA
>NZ_JALGNU010000005.1:0-16986 GCF_022808245.1 Vibrio sp. CCB-PB317 | reverse complement strand
GTTTAGGTCTTGATACATTGAAGGTATAATAGGTATTGCATATCATAAAATTACTGAGGTAAACAATGAACATCATAGATACGATTACAGCTTGGCCAGTAATTGTACAAGGGGCTCTTGGTTCAGCATTATTCGCGATCACATCTTTCTTAGGGCAAAAAATAGTGAGATTTTTCTTTTCTAAATGGGAAAAGTATAGTCGTACAAATAATGAGGTTCTAGCTAGCCAGAAAGTAGCACTAATTGGTGCCTATATCGATAACGATAGGAACGAACTTTCTAATGTTCTAACTTTGATGATGTTCAGTTCCTTTCATTACATCATGAAAGCGGTTCTCTTTGTTGCTTTTGGCTTAGTTGCTGAATCATTGTTGCCTGCTTTTGGACTCGCAGGCTATTTTATTGGCTTCATTTATCTTTTCAAAGCGATGACCTACTCACCACATTTGGCATTTTTAGATAATCACACAGAAGAAGAGTTGAAAGAAATCAAAGAACAACTAGCTGCTGAAGTAAACAACTAACAAAGCATTTAAGAGTGATTCACAACGCTTGGCATTTTTGGTGTCATCGTTGGGTTTTGTGTTTACGGTGGTATGTTTAGGTTTCGTGGTAGCGTTGCTCACACCTTAATGCGGCGTTATGTGCTTTTGAGGAAAATTGACATGGAAGTAGTAGAAGCGAGTCCAGATTTAGCTCCAATATTAGCGAGTTACGCGAAAGAATGTTTAGAGTCGGGTATCCCTAAGTATTTCGGCGTTGATCAAGATCCTGAAGCCTATTTATCAGGTTTGGCTGAACGTTCTAAGGCAACTTCTGAATTACCAAACGGTTATTTACCCAGCACAACTTATTATTGCGTATCTGGCTCTGAAATCTTAGGTGCTATTCGAATTCGTAAAGGTACTAATGCCAACGTAGAAAATGTCATTGGGCATGTTGGCTACGAAACTAGACCGTCAGCTCGTGGTAAAGGTGTAGCCTCATTTCTCCTCGCTTGGGTGCGAGACCATGTTGTCACTGACTCAGTTATTGTTACTTGTTCAATTGACAATCCTGCATCCCAAAAGGTTATCGAAAACTGCGGCGGTGAGTATCTTGGTAACTACACAAGTGAAAACGAGGGCACTGTAAGGCGCTACCGTTTAGCACGCACATAACAAAGCGTTCAAGAGGGATTCTCAACGCTTGGCAATTTTGGTTCAAAGTTTAGCTTTTGTGATTATGGCACAATGGTTTAGGTCAGGTGGTGGCGTTGTTCACCCCTTAACGCGGCGTTAGTTGTCAATGGAGTAATAATGAAGCTTGAGAGACTCGGAATAGCTATTACGTTAGTGTGGCTCGCACTATTTTCTTGTTTGCTGTATCTCAAATGGGAGAGTGCAGCTTCTATGGGTTTAAATGAGTGGGGTGACTTTTTAGCAGGAGCGACGGCACCAATTGCATTTCTTTGGCTGATTATTGGCTATGTACTTCAACGACGTGAGCTAACGCTTAATACAGAAGCGCTAAGTTTGCAGCGAATTGAATTGGAGAGACAAGCTAAGGAATTAGCTAAACAAAGTGAGTTTCAAGAAATCCAAGCAAGGTTAGCAGATCAGCAGCACAGCGAATTAATGATTGATCAAGCGGTAAGTCGTTTGGGGTTAGGTAAGCATTGGCGACATCGAGACGCTTTTGAAAAAGACAACTAACAATCTGTTTAAGAGTGATTCGCAACGCGTGGCATTTTTACTATGCGTTGGTTTTGGTGTTTAAGGTGGTATGCGGCGGCATCGGTATTGCGTTGCTCACACCTTAACAGGGCGTTAGTACGGGTTTGACATCAAAGGTCATAAGTTTTGGTGTTTATCTGTTTTGGCGCTCGTATTTACACCTTTCAGTTAGTGCCTTTCACGTTCTTTCCGGTGGCACTATATGCGAAGTGTTCGCTTTGATTTCATCGTTTACGGCTTCTAACTCTTAGCCTATTTCTTTGGTGCTTCTTCATTTTCGTGGTGGCTTTTGAGAGAACCTTGATTACTTTTGTTGTGGCGGTTGAAGTACGAGGAAAGAATCCTTTTCTAATTTGAAGCAAGTGAAAGTAGGGCAGTTCAGTGCGTTTTTCTTCTAGCCAACTTTCGTCTTTCAATCGGGGTAAAGTTTTGTAGCTGCCCGTCTCACTTCAGTGTTCAAAGCCTTTCATATCATCTCAGTTTTCAATATCTTGGAGCGCATAAATAGAAGTAGCGCATGTACTAACAAATTGCTTAAGAGTGATTCGTAACGCGTGGCATTTTTACTTTGCGGTGGCTTATGTGATTAAGGCGCTGTGCGGTAGCTTTTGTATTGCGTTACTCACACCTTAGCAAGGCGTTAGCAGTCAATGGGTGGATTTAAATATGTATCTATACCACAGAGTACCTGTCAATTTACAAGGTAATATGCTGTTTCCACTCAATGAGTTGAAACAAGTGCATGACAACTTGTATCAGTTTCACGTGAAGAAATATCGATACAGAGAGGGAGCATTAGAGCGTAGGGTATTACCTCTAGACTGTCTCTGGAATGACGTACTTCATTTAAGTCCGATACATCCTCATAAGATTAAAAAAGCTTTGATAGAACAAGGTCTACAGCTATCAAATTTAGGGCGCTATTTTAGATTCGAGGCGTTGAACTTAGGGTTGGACGAATGCAATAGCACTTTCTTTTGGTCAAAAGAGCAAAAGTTTGGTGAGTGGTCTGCTAAAGAAAGTGATTACTTCAAGTTTGATGTTGCTCGGCTCAGTGATATGTCAGACTTGCCGCCAGAAACTGAGCGTTACTATGCGCAACAAATATCTATCGGAGCTAGCCCTCTTCTCTATTTCAGAACACCGCATGTCTTATTTAAAGGGAGTATAAATATAGATGAGAGTGTCGAAATAATTGACTGCTAACAAATTGTTCAAGAGTGATTCGGCACGCGTGGCATTTTTACTATGCGTTGCGTTTAGTGTTTAAGGTGGTTTGCGGAGGCTCTGGTATTGCGTGCCTCACACCTTAACAAGGCGTTATGCATCAAGGATATTATGAAGTCTACTAAAGAAAAGATTATTAAACATTACGCAGAGTTCTTTGAAGGTCATGATTTCGAGATATTGTCTTGGGAGCTTGGGCCAATTAAGAAAATTGTACCCGATTTTCAGGTTGTCAGGTTTGCACCTGGCCCTCAAATTAATATGTGGGTGTATTGCTCAGTAGGTGCATCAGAGATTACACACAGTGATTCAGCTCTTCACGAGTTTGTTGTCGTATCACCGATCGAGTCAAATCGTCTAGTTGAAATGCTGGCAATGGTCACTTATTACCATTCGAATCATAATTTGGGTTTTGGCCATACCTTGCCTATTGGTGAGCCTTGGCTTGAGGGTTCTAACTGTGAAAACTGGCTAATTTCGTTGCCGTATCCATTTGGAGAGGACTTGGAAATAATGCCTCTAAATAGTTCCACTGACGACGAACGAAATTTCAAAATCAAGCATGACCTAGATGCGCTCGAACAAAAATTTGATGACGCAGAGCTTAAGTACTGGGAAGTAAAGCGGTCTTCGGTAGTGTAAATGCATAACAATCTGTTTAAGAGTGATTCGCAACGCGTGGCATTTTCACCATGCGTTGGTTTTAGTGTTTAAGGTGGTATGCGGCGGCATCGGTATTGCGTTGCTCACACCTTAACAGGGCGTTATGTTTTTCTTCCCAGGTTGAAGTTATGGATTTTGAAAGTAGCCTTCTAGATATTCATCACCTATACGGTAATCAGCTTTCTGATGAGCTTATAGAGTTTTTTACTGCTTATGCTGGTAGTGAATTATCCGAATTAGAAATTGAACTTACAGTCAATTACTACGGAAACATCACTCAGCAAGAATCTCTTGAAAAGATATGCAGTAGTCGCGAAGTTATCGAGATTCATCAATATCTCGGTTTCTTGGAAGATTATGTGGTGCACTTTGAAATAAGCAAAGATTTTGTAGAAGCACAACATTTATACCCGGTTGCTTTATCGTATGATTCTTTATACTTAATTTCCCTGTCAGGAGTACACAGCGGGAAAGTTTACCATGCAGACAATGGTGATTTCGGTATTGGACTGGTATGCAATAGCTTAAAAGATTTTAAGAAATTAGTTGGGTTGTCGTAACCAATTTCTTAAAAACATAACAAAGCATTTAAGAGTGATTCCCAACGCTTGGCATTTTCAGTTCAAGGTAGGGTTTCGTGTTTACGGTGCAATGGTTTAGGTTAGGTGGCTGCGTTGCTCACACCTTAATGCGGCGTTAGGCATTTTGGAGTAAAAATGGGAATATCAGTGTCCAATAAACAGGAAGAAAGTTTCCTGTATGTTAGCGGTCTATCGGTAACAGAGACCATTAAGCTATGTGAAAATGTTGAAATTATTCCCGCTTGTTGTGACCCGTCAACAGACTTAATCATCAAACAAAGTTGTAGTGAAATAGACTTGGGTATTACGGCTATTTTTCTTCGTAGGGTTGGGGCTCAAGTGAAAATTTCCGGAGTCACAGGGAAAGAACTAGCTGCAAAAACGTGGAATGCTCAGTGGGATGTGGTCATTCTTAGTGCCTTGTTCGACTGTGATGCAGTAGCAAACCTTCAAAGTGATACGCCTGCCGAATTACTATCTAACACCAGTCGTTTATCGGTAACGAATTATCATATGAGAGGAAGCATTAATTCTCTCTATACAGTTACTCCTAAAGATGTTCTTTGGCTTAATACGCATTTTCAAAATGCTCGAAACCTCCTAGGTGTCGATAGATTCAGTGATGCTGTGAGTGCTCGTTCAAGTTACAGGTGGCACCCTAACCCAAGAGCGCAGCTAGCTGTATTATGGTCGGGTATTGAGGGGTTATTCGATATTCAAGGTGAAACGGTTTTTAAACTAAGTTTGTTCGTGGCCAAATTTTTGGAGCCTGGTGATAAAGATCAGGCAAAACGCATTTTATCGAGCGTCAAAAAGCTATACAAAAGTCGCAGTTCCGCTGTCCACGGTTCAAAGATTAAGGGAGACCGAAGCCAATTGGTTTCGGATTCTTCTGAGTTGCTAGAACGTCTAATACGCAGATGTATCGAAGTTGGTTCTATTCCAAATATTGAAGAACTTACCTTGTAATTGAGACATGCCTAACAAAGCGTTTAAGGCAGATTCGCAACGCTAGGCATTTTCGGTTTGCTTTGAATTTAGTGTTTACGGCACAATGGTTTAAGTATGGTGGTCAGCGTTGCTCACTACTTAACGCGGCGTTATGCCTATAAGAGGAAATATGGATAGTAAATGGGAGTGCTTTGGGTGCGGGCATAGCAATGAACACTCATCATTGAAGTGTGAAAAGTGCGGGTCTTTAGGCAAAGAGCTTGCAAACAAGCAGATGGCAAACCACCTGTTAGGGAATGACAAAGTGAAATCGAAGTTTGAATACTGCTGTGATAAATGTGGTTCAGAGTCATATGAGGTTGGTGAGTTAAGAGCCAGTGGTGGATTTTGGAGTACATTTTTCAATTACAACAAACACCGTTTTTATTTCTTATCATGCAGTAGTTGCGGTCACACTGAGTTTTACAAACGAGGCCTAGGTACTGGACAAAAAATACTAGATTTTCTAGGTGGTTAGCATAGGCATAACAAACTGTTTAAGAGTGATTCGCAACGCGTGGCATTTTTACTATGCGTTTGTTTTAGTGTTTAAGGTGTTATGCGGTGGAGTCTGTATTGCGTTGCTCACACCTTAACAGGGCGTTAGCCCTCAAGGAGAAAATATAAAATTGTTTGAAAATCATTTAAAAAGAACAAAGTTCTTGCTGTTTTTACAGGGTATATCTGTTGCAGTTACTCTGTTTCTACTATTTACCTTGCTTGCCCAAGTTAATCAATTGAGCTCTTCGAGTCTTTTTCTCACATTTGCAATCGTTTTAGTGATGCTAAGCTTGAACTTGTCTAGTTTTTACGGGTTGTTAAAAAAGAAGCTTTGGGTATTTAAGTTAATGATGGCTCTTTATTTTATTCAGATGATAGGCATAGAAACGCCTAACTTTTCCTTAGCCTTTTCTTCTGGAGTTGAAGTGCCGATAAGTGTGAATGTTAATGAAGTAACAGTTTCTCTAAACTTACTGGCAATCTTGGTGGTTTGGTTGTCGTGTACAAGTCTTAACCTTTTGAAAAAGGGCTAACAAATTGTTCAAGAGTGATTCGGCACGCGTGGCATTTTTACTATGCGTTAGTTTCAGTGGTTAAGGTGGTATGCGGAAGCTTAGGTATTGCGTGCCTCACACCTTAACAAGGCGTTAGTACGTGATTGGCATCAACGGTAAAATTTTCGGAGTTTATCGGTTTCTTTTCCTAGCTTTACACCTGGTAAAATGTGCTTTTCACGTTCTTTCCGGTGGCACTATATGAGTTGTGTACGCGTTGATTTCACCGTTTACGGTTTCTAACTTTCGGGTTATTTCTTTGGTGTGGTTTCTTTGATGCTGGGAAATTTTCGTCAAACACTGAGTTTCTTTGGCGCGGTTGTTTAGTTCTGAAGTCCGTCTTCTTTGCTAATTTGAAAACGGCGAAGATAGGGCAGTTAAGCAAGTTTTTCTTCTGGCCAACTTGCGTTTTGAGATTGCGTTCTAGTTTGGCAGTTGCTCCTTTGGCTTCAGCGTTTTAAACCACATGTTTCGTGCGATATTTCAATATCTTGGAGTGTGCCAAAGGCTTTAAGGGCAGCGTACTAACAAACAATTCAAGAGGGATTCGTAACGCGTGGCATTTTTACTATGCGTTAATTTTAGTGATTAAGGTGGTTTGCGGTGGCATCGGTGTTACGTTACTCACCCCTTAATTGGGCGTTAGCTGTCCATTCTCACTGGACGATAAAATATCAAGCTTTTATAGCTTTATATAGAATTTTGAGTATGATTCCCCTCTTCTTTTTTATGTGACTTGTAATGTTATGAATCGTACATTATTTACATCCCTATTGGTTTTTGGGTTAATTGGGTGTCAATCAGTTCAAGACCAAAGAGAGCCGATACCAGATAACGTATTAACTAATCTTTCGACGCAGTGGGTTGTCATTGAATCCTGCTACAATAGTAATGCCTATAGTGTTGAACAAGCGGCAAACTACCGTGAGGCAATTAATTACGCTTTCTCTACATGGAAGGTGTTTCAAGAGGATATTGATAAAGCAGTCGGAGAGCAAAGGGCCGCAGTTGCTGAATATGAGGCTAGCAATAACGGTTTAGGTACGACGTGTAAGAACTGGCAATTGACCTTTGAAACATCTGTACGTGACGTTAGAAATTATAAAGAACAGTTAGCTGCTAACCAGCAAAGAGCTCATGAAATGAACAAAGCAAGAGCATCGCAACCAGTAACATACAACTCAACAAACTCAAGCTCTAATAGCAATGTTGTTCAATGCACCAAGATGGGCGATTTGAGTTTTAATAAAAATATACAGACCTTTAACGGAATGATTTGCCCGTTAGGTTGGATGCCATATTATGGCTGGTAAGCCAGACAGCTAACAAACTGTTCAAGAGTGATTCGCAACGCGTGGCATTTTTCCTATGCGTTGCGTTTAGTGTTTAAGGTGGTATGCGGTGGCTGTGGTATTGCGTTGCTCACACCTTAACAGGGCGTTAGCTTTCTTTGGGAGAATAAAGTGAGTCAATATTTGATCGAACCAGAAGTTCCTGGGAGCTTGGGTGAAAATACTTTGGCAAATTTCGATTTGCATCCACCGATAATAGAAAAGCTACATTTTCAGTTTGATGGGTGGCTAGGTGATGATTTATTGACTTCATTTCCATGCTTTTTAGTCACTGAACGTTTAGCAACGGCCTTAAGTTCATCGCAGTTGTCAGGATACAATCTGGAAGTGGCTGAAATATCTACTTCTGACGTATTTGAAGAACTGTATCCAGAGTGTACTTTACCTCGTTTTTCGTGGCTCCAAGTATCCGGAACCATCGGTAAAGACGATTTTAGCGTAACAAATGATGGACTACTCTTAGTTTCTGAAAGGGCAATGGTGTTGTTACAAAGATATCAACTAGAAAATGCTGACATCGTAGTGTACAAAAGCTAACAAAGCATTTAAAAGTGATTCCCAACGCTTGGCATTTTTCATTCCATCGTTAGGTTTCGTGTTTAAGGTGGTATGGTCAAGTTTTGTGAAAGCGTTGCTCACACCTTAATGCGGCGTTAGTTGCCAACGAGGAAAAATGCACCTAAAGCAGAATGTTTAGGGCTAATATCCATGTGTTTTGGGCTGGGTTTTCGTGTTTCAATTTTTAGTCATTTGGGTTTGTGAAAATCGTGCTTTGGTTTCTTGTGTGATTGGATTTTCCGTTTCGTAAGCTTATTTGGGTGTTGAAAGTCAGCTCGGTTAAATTATCTGTCCAAAAAAGAGCTTTTTGGTGTTGTTAGCCCGTTTTCTACGGCGTTGTAAATTCCAAGTGGTTTCAGTGACAGGCGCTTTGAAACTGCGCCTGATTTGAGTTTTACAAAATACGTAAAGGTCGTGTTGGCAAAGCGGTAATAAACCTCAAATCAAAGTCTTGGGGTTGGCAACTAACAAACTGTTCAAGAGGGATTCCCAACGCTTGGCGGTTTAATGCTAAATTTGGTAAAAGTGTTTACGGTGTAAATATTTAGATTGGGTGGTTAGCGTTGCTCACCCCTTAACAGGGCGTTATATGCTTTGGAGGTGGAATGATACAGTGTAAAAATAAGAAAAACATATACTTATCTCCCGATATGGAGGTCAAAGTTAGCTATGCTAAATACCTTGAATGTGTTCTAGACGTAATTTCACGTCATGCCACGCCTACTCAGATGAGGAAAATTAAATCTGATCTTCAGTTGATAGGGGATAGTTTCGTAGAGGCGAAATATCTGCAGGCTGCTTGTGAATCCTCCGTTGCGGCGAGCATTGCTGTAGCATATGGAGACACTTTCGAATATGAGCCAAAGCTTAACCCTCCTTCAGATGTGGATTGTTCATTTTCAGCTTTTGGCTACAAATTTAACATAGAAGTTAAGTGTCCAGATTATACAAAATATCATGAGCACGAAGCTATGGATTGTTATTCAATAGGTGCTATGGGACGTTTGGATGGCTATTTTGACGCTTATGAATCTATTAGGTCTCTACTCGGAAATGAAAAGCCAGTAGAAAAACAAGTGCATATGGACAACAAATTGAAAGATTACTTACTTTCATGTCAGAAAAAATTTTCGGCTGAAACGTCAGAGCAAGAGCTTAATATTCTGCTCGTTTGTTGTGATTCAGCAATGGATATGCAAAAGTGGGTTCACTACTTGTATGGTGCGAAAGGTTTACTGACTGACGACTCGTTTGTAGAACCAAAGCTTTATTGTAATGTTGATGCTGTTATTCTTACCAATTTATATCATCGGCATTATTCTTATTGGCAAAAGGACAAATTGTCAGAGCATTGGAGTTTGGGGAAATCGTTTAATCTGATATTTAAAAATCGAAGTCTAAAAAGAGGCAAAGATCGCGCTTTATGGTGTTTGTCAGATATTTTTCCTAACTATTCAAAAGAAATTTCAGAGTATTCATTGAAAGAATTTGAGGAAGCAACAAGAGTCCCTAGGTTCGTAAAATTTATAGAAGAAATAAACAATGAATATCTATTTCAACCACACATATAACAAACTGTTTAAGAGTGATTCGCAACGCGTGGCATTTTTACTATGCGTTGCGTTTGGTGTTTAAGGTGGTATGCGGAAGCATCGGTATTGCGTTGCTCACACCTTAACAGGGCGTTATGTGCTTTCGGAGAAAACGATGAATAAGTGTCTAATCATCATATTAGCTAGTCTTTCATTTGGTGCTCTTGCTGAAGAAGAGTCCATTGACTGTAATAATGCGATGACCACAATCGAGATAAACCAATGTGCTGCTATTGAACTAGAGTCAGCACAAGTTAAATTAGATAAATATCTAAACACTAGCTTTGAGCACAACGCTCATGACCCAGAACTGATCGCAGCAATTAAGCTTGCTCAACAGGATTGGCAAGCATATATGTCCTCTCACTGTGACTCGGTTTATACGCAATGGCGTGATGGAACTATTCGTGGAATTATGGCGATATCGTGCAAAACTAAGTTAACTAAGCAAAGAACGCACGAGTTATGGGAAAATTTTTTAACTTATATGGACAGTACACCACCAGTTTTACCGGAGCCAAGTGTGGAGTAGCTTTCAACCACGCACATAACAAACTGTTCAAGAGGGATTCGCAACGCGTGGCATTTTTACTATGCGTTGGTTTTAGTGATTAAGGTGGTATGCGGCGGCTTTGGTATTGCGTTGCTCACCCCTTAACAGGGCGTTATATTGCCCCGATAAATTCGGCTATTTAGAGCTTTAAAATGATAAGAAAGTACAACGAAAATGACATGGATTCAGTTCTTGAAATTTGGCTTAAAGCGTCAGTTAAAGCTCACGATTTCATTTCGGCTGAGTTCTGGGAATCTCAAGTAGAAAGCATGCGTAGCATCTACATTCCAGCTTCAGAAACTTACGTTTACGAAGCTGACTCGAAAGTAGTCGGCTTTTACGCACTATATGAAAATAGCCTAGCTGCTATATTTGTCTCTCCTGAGCTTCAAGGTAAAGGCATTGGTAAGCAACTATTGAGTCATGCTAAAACTCAGAGGGCGGAATTAAGTCTTTCCGTATACAAGGAGAATCAGGCTAGTTATCAATTCTATTTGTCTCAAGGCTTCAAAGTCGTGAGTGAACAATTGGATGAGCACACCGGGCATCCTGAGTACACAATGAGTTCGGGCATATAACAAACTGTTCAAGAGGGATTCGCAACGCGTGGCATTTTTACTATGCGTTGGTTTTAGTGTTTAAGGTGGTTTGCGGCGGCTTTGGTATTGCGTTGCTCACCCCTTAACAGGGCGTTATGCGATAGGATCAAAAAGGGCACTAATAATGCCCCAAAGTACTTGTTCAAGATGTTAGGTGTGAATATCGGCTAGTTTTTACAACCATTTTTATCACACGTAATACGTTCATGTGAATTTTGCCAATGATCTGAGTGTTTCTTGGTATCAGTACCACAGCCAGTATTTCCGCCTTTAACGCCCTTATGTACGACTCCTGTTGGTGTATGTTTCACAGCCATATGCTTGTATTCTCCTAATTGATTTAAGTTGCTTCCCAGTCATAAATGACCGAATTAACAAATAGTAAGCAAAGTTGCATATGTCAATATAAGTAATAGCTAAAGTTCATTATCGTGAGCCAATCGCATAACAAAGCGTTCAAGAGGGATTCTCAACGCTTGGCAGTTTTGGTTCAAAGTTGAGCTTTTGTGTTTATGACACAATGGGTTAAGTTAGGTGGTATCGCGTTGTTCACCCCTTAACGCGGCGTTATGCCTAAGGTGAAATTGATGATCAAGCAGCTTGATTCAAACGAAAAATCAGTGGTTGAACTGTCAGAGCGTTGCTTCGATGAACTTCGTCAAGTTTACAGGCCAACTGAGCTCGCAGTTAGCAATAAAAACAGTGCTAAAAGTGAGTGGAGTTGTTTTGGTTTCCATGTTGATCAGGTTTTAGTTGGAGTAGTTGAAGCTAAACAGGTTGGCTCAGAATTGCAACTTAGCTCGTTAGCAGTTGCACCAAGTTTTCGCCAAAAAGGTGTAGCGAGAAAACTCGTCGATTTCGTTGTTACACAGTTTAAGCCTATTAACTCAGTTTCGGTTTGGTGTGTTGAGCAAACAGGTAATGTCGCTGTTTTTAAGGCACTAGGCTTTAATGTGATTCAACGTTTTGATTCAGACTTCTTCATACTTTCCGACGGTTCAAAAGCGGTAGAAGTTCAGTTAAAACAAAAAGTAACGGCATAACAAAGCGTTCAAGAGGGACTTGGCACGCGTGGCATTTTCAATTTGCGTTGGGTTTAGTGGTTAAGGTGCTATGCGGCTACTTTTGTATTGCGTGCCTGCGCCCCTTAACGCGGCGTTATAACTTGTCTGTCCAATCATGATTATTGGGGTGAACCATGTACTCTTACAAAATGTCTAACATTGTTAGATATTCAAATATTGAGGCTCCGATGAAATTTCTCCGTAAGTATAAAATAAGCGTTCTTTTCTGTATCAGCGGGATTTTGTGTTTAATTGCTTATAACACCATCGGTTCGTATGTAGATGAGAATGGCTTCTTAGTTGAGCCATTTGGGTTCATTCCTTTATTTTGGCTTTTTCAGCTACTGGCGTTAGTGGCTTTGGTTGCTACCTTCGTTAAACATAAAAAGGTTCAGTAAACGGGTTAGTTAAGCCACAAGCGCACTAAGAAGCTTCGTTATAACAAAGCATTTAAGAATGATTCCCAACGCTTGGCATTTTTCATTCCATCGTTGGGTTTTGTGTTTACGGTGCAATGGTTAGGTTTAGTGGCAGCGTTGCTCACACCTTAATGCGGCGTTATGCCTTTATTACAAATATTGAATGAGGTGACTATGTCATTGAAAAAAATTGTAAGTTTATTTAAAAGATATATTGGTTGGTTGAAAACGGCAAAGAAGTCAATAAGATTGATTGGTTTTGTGATATTTACAGTTTTATATGTCTTTTGTGTTCCAGGGATTTATTTTTCTGATGTCTATAACAGCCTTTCTCAGTCGGTTGCTGGTTTCACTGAAGTCTTAGGTGAATCTGGTACGGTTTTTTTCTACGATATGATTAAAGATAACATCCTAATTTCAATTTTGGTAATATCTTTTTCTTTTGTCTTTATGTGTACCGTTGTTAAGATTAACATAAATAAAAAAATAAATGATCGTTCTTACCAAGCATTAAATATAGTGAATGAGTTTTTTCTTTCTTCACTAATAGCGCTATGGTTTCCTATATGTTTTTATATCTTTTCGATAATTCTAAAATGGTTTTTGAATGTGTCAGGTGGTGTTTTTACAGGCGTTGCTATCTCGTTTTTTTCAATTTTTTTAGTTACTCTTTTAATGTTCTCAAGAGACGGTTTTGTAAAATATGTTAAGAAAAAATTCAATGTAGCTGATAATAATAATGATTTATTTAACTTTAAAGAATTTGGTTTAATAGATCATAAAGGCGAAGTTACCAATATTTTCAAGCGATCATTTCTTCTTTCTCTAGCAGTAATGATATTTACAATAGTTTTTGTCATTTTTTATGGTATTTCTGATGCTATTGTAAAATATAAAATTATTTTTCAAGCAGCGTTTGGTTACTCAACGGCATAACAAACTGTTTAAGAGTGATTCGCAACGCATGGCATTATTACTATGCGTTGCGTTTAGTGTCTAAGGTGCTTTGCGGCGGCATTGGTATTGCGTTGCTCACACCTTAACAGGGCGTTAGGTGTAGCTAAACTGTGGAGTTAATTTGAAAGACGAGTTGTATAAAAGTCGGAATCATTCGTTGATTTCTTCAACCATAATTTTGCTTGGTTTGGTTTCTGGAGCTAAATTTGAGCATACTGTAAAAATTCAAGCTCTATCGATAGAGTTAACAAGACCTGAGTATTTGTGGTTTTTTATAGTACTGTTTTGGCTCTATTTTACTCATCGATTCTATGTGATTGCCAAAAAGGAATATGGTAGTGAAATCCGTAATTCTTTTTCTCAGGAAGTATCGTCATCAAACCTTGTCCTAGATGTCTTTCCTCCGGCTAATTACTACTCAACCAATGATGTGAAGTGGTTAACTAGAGCTTGGATAGACCAAGCTAATGTAGATTTAAAAGATGTAGGCGATAAGCACTGCAACTATATACGCTACAGGTTCGGTAGAGCATTCGAGTTTCAATACCTACACCCTGACGATGGGTATAAACATTTTTTAGACAAACGTGATAATAGCTTTGGTGAAAATATATTGTCTGGGAATGTAGGTATACGTGATTTAGGCTACTTAAAGTGTTTGCTTTTTGAACTTCGATTTATAATAAAACAGTGGGGTGTAGAACCGATGATTTCTACATATTATCTGCCGTTATGGCTCGCGGGATTCTCTTGTATTGGGCTTGTAGTGCAAATAACCTCAGTTCTATTAAAAATCTACACCTAACAAACTGTTTAAGAGCGATTCGCAACGCGTGGCATTTTTACCATGCGTTGGTTTTAGTGTTTAAGGTAGTATGCGAGAACTTCGGTATTGCGTTGCTCACACCTTAATAGGGCGTTATAAATTTTGGAGAATTTCTCAAATATGATTTGGTACAAAGATTGGCAGTTTTGGACTGTTGTTATATCAGGCATAGCGTTGCTTATATCTGTTCTGCCATACCTTAAAGTTAAGTTCCAGAAAGGGAAGTTGAAGGTTGAAAAGCACAGAACTTGCTTCGTAACACATCGTGTTGGAACGCCAAATATTAACCTACATGTTACATTCAAAAATGTAGGAGGCTCCCCTGTTACGGTTAAAGCTGTCAACCTAGAGGTGACACGAGACAAAACCGAACGGTTTGAATTAATTGGGAACGGGTTTCTTATTAAACCTAACGATCCACAATATACAATGCTAACCCCATTTGACTTGAAAGCAGATGAATCGTGGTCACACACGATCAACTTTCATGAACTTTGGTCTCGGAAAAAACAGCAGAAATATCGTCAGCTTGAATCGAGAATTCGAGAGCATATACAAGGGACTTTACGGTTTAATCCACCAGAACCTGGTGAGTTAGCAGTTGCAAGAAAAGAAGATGTTGAAGAAATATCTCAGTTTTTTGACGAAAACTTCCGGTGGGACAATGGTGAGTATGAAGTAAGAATTATTGTGCTTGGAGAACATAGTCAAACTGTTGCTAGTGAAAATTTTATGTTCACACTATTTGAATCCGAATCAGAAGAATTACAATCTTATAGAAATGACCTGCAGTATGGCTTTGGCGTTCATTTAGTACCAACCAACCGCATACATGGTATCAATATAGATATGACGCAATAAAATTTATAACAAAGCATTTAAGAGTGATTCGCAACGCATAGCATTTTTCATTCCATCGCTGGGTTTTGTGTTTACGGTGGTTTGGTTAAGTTTTGTGGTAGCGTTGCTCACACCTTAATGCGGCGTTATGTTTCAAGGGAGTAAAAGGTGACAATAGTAGTAGCTGGTTATAATTTTGGAGAAAACATTTGGAGGGAATTCAATAATATCGAAGACCCTACTGGAATGCAGCAAGAAGGCTTGTTTGTTATTGCTGATAGTATTATTACAAGTCATAGTTCTAATGGGCATGCGCCATTATTATCCGGTTTTAAAAAAATTAAAGAGATACCAATTAAGCTTTGGCAACCTACCTTTATCGGTGAAAGTTTCCACGGATATAAATCAGTATTTCTTCAACTAGAGTGCTTTGTTGCGTTCGCAGGTAGTACTCTAACCTCTCAGCACGTGATAGATCTAATCACGAATCACTTAGCAAACCTGCGAATTGATTACCAGAGGAAAGATAGGTTAAGTGAACCGGAGTATGTCGTTCGAAAATCCTGTGATAAGAATGTATTGATCAAGAATGGCTCAAGTTCTTTATATGGCGAAGATATGTTTGTACCAAGCTTACATTATAATAATATCTTAACTGGGGAATATATTTGTGACGTTGTAGAACACTCTATTACAACATCTTTAAAGTCAGCTCAGAAATATAGGTTAGATGAAGAGGCTCTGAGAGAAATGTATTCAGAGTTTATCCTCGGTGTGACATGCCCGGCTTCTGGAAAAGATCATCTAATGAAGTTTACTATGGACAAAAAACTTAATGATGAGGGGGTGTATGAAGTGTTTGCTGAAGGTATCCGCATACCTGAAGGTGAAGTGGCAGTGATTGGCATGAGTAAGCGATTTGACGATGCAGCTCAAAACGCTGCACGAGATTCAATCAAAGCTGGAGAGTCTCTTAAATGCAAAATGGAAACTTTCGTTCTTGAGGCAATCAAAACAATCAATGATGAAGGGTCTTTCCAAATAGCAATGCCGATGGTTTCTAAAGAGTTAAAGAACAACACAATTTCAAAAAAAGTTCTGACAGAAGAAACATAACAATCTGTTTAAGAGTGATTCGCAACGCTTGGCATTTTTGCTATGCGTTGCGTTCTGTGTTTAAGGTGGTATGCGGGAGCTTCGGTATTGCGTTGCTCACACCTTAACAGGGCGTTATGTTTACTTGTAATTCAAAGGCTTAAATGTCTTAGGTTCTAGTTCTTTGTCCCTTCCCTCTGGCAATTCGTCCCTAGTAGACTCAGCAAATCAGTATTGTCGGCCTAAATTCTTGAATCTCTCAGCCCGTAAAACATGGCAATGTTCGTGGGTTGCTTCATTGTCCGGTTGTGGCGGTCGGTTTCTTGTTTAACTGGCTTAAAGTCGCTTTTAGGTTCTTTGCCAGTCAGCATTTCGGCTTGGCAGTTGACTCGGCAATTCAGTATTGTTTTGCGCTTTGGTTGGAAAGATAGGGCGCTCGTTGTTTCTTAGTTGGGTTGCCTCATTGGGCAGGGAAGTGGAATTATTCGTTTCTGGTTGGTCGCCTTTGGTGGCCAAGTCGGTTCTTACCTTGTGGTTTAGTTCAGAAAACTGGTCAGAAATCGCAGTTCTTTCTCAAGTAAATCATGTGTTTGTGGTAAAACATAACAAACAATTTAAGAGGGATTCCCAACGCTTGGCATTTTTGCTTTTACTTCAATTTTAGTGGTTACGGTACAATGCTTTAGGTTGGGTGGTAGCGTTGCTCACCCCTTAATTGGGCGTTATAACCACGACATAAAATGGAGTATTTATGATAGCAAGGGAATGGAAAGCTACTTGCCCTAAAGAACATGAAGAAGGGTTTATTGCATGCCTGTATGAGACAGGAATCAAAGATACATCTAGTACACCGGGTTTCCTCGGTGCTCAAATCCTAAATCGAGATTTAGGCGATAATGT
>NZ_JALGNU010000004.1:0-217710 GCF_022808245.1 Vibrio sp. CCB-PB317 | reverse complement strand
TTGGATTATCATCAACGAGTGCCCACACAGATTGATAGGTTTATATTGTTAAAGAGCAACTCTTCTTTGTGATTGACATCACTTCGGAAGAGGCGGCCATTCTAGCGAGATAATTTATTGTGTCAAACACTTTCTTCAAATTATTTCGTTTTTCTTTTCAGCCTTATCAACCTCGCTTAAACCCTTGTGAGCCCTTGCCCTGTCGACGAGGAGGCATTATAAAGATCGCGCTCACATTGGCAAGTGTTATTTTTCAAAAATTGCAAAAATAATGGTTAAACGATGAGTTTTCGATCAAAGCTTCATTTATTCAACTTTACCCCAAACTCTCACACAACTTATCCACAGAGTTGTTCTTTGAGACATGTTTTTCAAGTATCATAAATAAAGAAAGCTGCTTTATTGCAGCTATCTTTATTAAACTTAACCTAAACTCTATTTAAAGAGCATTATGGCTATATGCCAGACCCATCTTGTTCAGAGCCATCATCTTCGTGTAGGCCACATTCTCGCTTTAAGCCAAAGAATCGAGTTTCTTCCTCTGACATTCCCGGCTCCCATTTACGAGTGGTATGAGTATCACCAACTGAAAGGTAACCTTCATCCCACAATGGGTGGTATTTAAGGCCGTGTTGTTCTAAGTAGTAATGAACGTCTTTATTAGTCCAGTCAATTACAGGCAAAAACTTAAACACACCGTTCTGAATTGATAGTATCGGTAAACCTGCTCGTGATTTACTTTGCTCTCGACGTAGTCCAGAGAACCACGTTCCAACATTAAGCTCTTTTAGCGCTCGACGCATTGGCTCCACTTTATTGAGCTTGTTGTATTTTTCAATTCCCTCTACACCCTGATCCCATAACTTTCCATATCGAGCCTCTTGCCAATTCGCACTTTCTTTCGCTCGATAAACTTTTAAGTTTAGGTTGAGAGCATCTGTCAACTCATCAATGAATTGATAGGTTTCAGCAAACAGGTATCCTGTATCGGTTAGAATGACGGGGATATCCGCTTTGACTTGAGTAACTAAATGAAGCATAACCGCGGCTTGAATACCAAAACTAGAAGAAACCGCGAACTCGCCTTCTAGATTATCTAAAGCCCACGCTACTCTCTCTTGTGCTGAAAGCTTTTCGAGTTCGACATTAATTTGAGCAAGACGGAGGATTTGCTCCGTCTTTGTTAATGTCAGTAACTCTGTGAGCTCCAGCTTGGATGCTACAGAATCAAGCATGAAAGTCCCTCTTTGATACGAGCACTTCTTGGATAATGCCAGCACGAATAGTGAAATCGCCAAAGGCTTCGCCTTCTTCACGCTCTTTCGACCATCGACCCACCAGCAGATCAATCTCTTCTAAGATTTGCTTATCCGTGATGTTCTCTTTATACATTTTTGGTACTCGAGTACCGGCACGGTTACCACCTAGGTGCAAGTTGTAACGACCCGGCGCTTTGCCAACTAGACCAATTTCAGCCAACATTGCGCGACCACAACCATTTGGACACCCAGTTACACGCAAAATGATGTTGTCATTTTCTGGTAGGTTGTGCTTCTCCAGAATCCCCTCCACATCAGTAACAAACTGAGGAAGGAAACGTTCAGCTTCTGCCATCGCTAGCGGACACGTTGGAAAAGCAACACACGCCATTGAGTTTTTGCGCTGCTCACTGATATTGTCATCCATCAAGCCATGTTCACGAGCGATCTTTTCGATCTTCGCTTTTTCGCTTTTAGGTACCCCCGCAACAATTAAGTTCTGGTTGGCAGTCATACGGAAATCGCCTTTATGGATTTTGGCAATTTCAGCAACACCCGTTTTAAGCGGTTTACCTGGGAAGTCCAGCAGACGACCATTTTCGATGAAAAGTGCTAAGTGATGTTTACCATCAATTCCTTCTACCCAACCAATACGGTCACCACGCTCAGTAAACTCGTACGGGCGGCTTGCTTCAAACTGAATGCCTGCTCGCTTTTCGACTTCGGCTTTAAAGACATCAGTACCTACACGGTCAAGTGTGTATTTGGTTTTGGCATTCTTACGGTTTGAGCGATTACCCCAATCACGCTGAGTGGTAACCACCGCCGCTGCAACATCAAGCGTTTTCTCTAATGGGATGAAACCTAAGTCGTCAGCGCGGCGCGGATAAGTTGACGTATCACCATGTGTCATCGCTAGACCGCCGCCAACTAGGACGTTAAAACCAACCAACTTGCCGTTATCCGCAATTGCTACGAAGTTAAGATCATTGGCATGCACGTCTACGTCATTTTGCGGTGGGATCACCACCGTCGTTTTGAACTTACGCGGTAAATAGTTTTTACCCAGAATAGGTTCATCTTCTTCAGTGCTTTCTACTTTCTCACCGTCTAGCCAAATCTCAGCGTAAGCACGTGTTTTTGGAAGCAGGTGTTCACTGATCTTCTTCGCCCATTCATAAGCTTCTTGATGAAGTTCTGATTCAACCGGGTTAGTGGTACACAACACGTTTCGGTTTACATCACCCGCGGTTGCAATCGAATCAATGCCAATACTGTTGAGCGTTTGATGCATCAACTTAATATTCGGTTTCAATACCCCATGAAACTGGAACGTTTGGCGAGTCGTCAGACGAATACTTCCATATAAAGAGTGCTCCGTTGCGAACTTGTCGATCGCTAACCATTGCGTTGGCGTGATGATGCCTCCAGGCATACGAGCACGAAGCATCACATTATGTAATGGTTCCAGTTTTTGCTTTGTGCGTTCATTACGGATATCACGATCGTCTTGTTGATACATTCCGTGGAAACGAATTAACTGGAAGTTGTCGGCAGTAAAGCCACCAGTAATACGGTCCTGTAAATCTTGCTCAATGGTGCCACGTAATAGGTTGCTTTCTCGCTTCAGGCGCTCGTTATCAGATAGCGGCCCTAGCTCTTCGCCTAATACAATCTGCTTGTTATTTTCAGTAGAAAAAGTCATTAGTACACATCCCTCTGATAACGTTTCGCTTTACGTAGGTCATTAATAAATTGTTCTGCATCGTCACGCGGCATCTTGCCTTCTTGTTCAGCAACGATAACCAGTGCGTCGTGCACATCTTTTGCCATACGAGTGGCATCACCGCAGACATAGATATAAGCGCCTTCTTGGATCCACTGCCACACTTGAGCTGCGTTTTCTAAGATGCGATGTTGTACGTAAACTTTTTCTACTTGGTCACGACTAAAAGCAACATCCAATCGGCTTAGTACTCCTGACTTGAGGTACTTTTGCCATTCCACTTGGTACAAGAAGTCTTGAGTGAACGTGCGATCACCAAAGAACAACCAGTTTTTGCCTTCAGCATCACGGTTTTCACGTTCCTGAATAAAGCTACGGAACGGTGCGATCCCAGTGCCCGGACCCACCATGATAATTGGGGTGCTATCATCTTCCGGCAGTTTGAAGTTGTTGTTATGCTCAACAAATACCTTAACTTCATCTCCCTCTTCGAGACGCTGTGCTAAGAAGCTAGACGCACCACCATATCGTTTTTCGTCGTTTTGTTCGTACTCAACCAAAGCAACCGTTAGGTGTACTTCTTCATCGACCTCTTCTTGGCTTGATGCAATAGAGTAAAGGCGAGGAGTAAGACGACGAAGCAAACTAATCAACTCATCTGCGGTTAACTTGGTTTTCTTCTCTGCCAATACATCAACAATTTGAGTACTTGCAGAGTACTCGCGAAGTTTATCTTTATCGTCAACCAGCTTTTGTAGCTTCTTGCTACCGGATAACTCGGCAAACTTTGTAATGAGCTGTGGGTTAGATGTTGTGATTTCATATTTACTCACGAGAGCACTATGGATTGACAAGCTTTCGCCATCAACATCAACGGTTTCAACCCCAGACAAACCGACCTTACCAAGAATGGCATTAGCAAGTTCTGAACTATTTTCAAACCACACACCTAGCGCATCACCAGGCTGATACGTTAACCCCGAACCTTCCAAGTCAATTTCTATATGACGAACATCCTTTCCAGAATCACGACCCGTGATTTTTTGACTGGTCAGTAACGTCGCTGTGTATGGGTTTTGTTTATTGTAAGGAGAGTGCGCAGTCGCCGCCTGACCCACAGGAAGTTGAACCACATCCGCTTCAGTGCCAGAAGAAAGCGTATCTTTTACCTTACCTAACGCATTCTTACGCCATTCAGCTGCTGGTGCTTCATAATCCACATCGCAATCAAGACGATCGATAAATGGGGTCGCGCCTAACTTTGATAGGTAAGCGTCGAAGTCTTTACCGGTTTGGCAGAAGAATTCGTAGCTCGAGTCACCCAGAGCAATAACGCCATATTGAAGGTTTGACAGCTTAGGAGCTTTCTTAGATTGCAAAAACTCGTGTAGCTCTATAGCGTTATCTGGTGCTTCGCCTTCGCCGTTCGTCGATGCCACAATAATGACATGTGTTTCTTTGGCTAAGTTTTTACCTTTGTAATCACTTGCATCAAAAAGTTCGACAGCAATTCCTTCTGCTTTTGCTTCCTGTTCTAGAGCTTCAGCAACGCCTTTAGCGTTGCCAGTTTGGGAAGCAAAAATAATACTCAACTTACCTGCAGGCTTCGCTGATACGGCTGCCGTCGCTTGTGCAATTGGCGTTACCGCTGTATTTGGTTGATTTTGAGCTAATCCCCAAAAATACCCACTGACCCAAGCAAGTTGCTGTGAAGACAACTCAGAGACAGTTTGTTGGAGTGAGCTAATTTGTTGGTCATTCAGAGGGCTTGCGATTGGAGGATTTCCTCCTTGCCCATTATTATCTTCAGACACATTCTTGTGAGAATACTCATTCTTTTGAAAAGACATTATCACGACATCCCTATTCATTGCGTGACGATAGAGTACCCACTCTCCTTAATAACAAGAAAGAATAGAAGTGAATGTTTTATAACTTTTTGGAAGTAAGAACGGCTTACTTTTTGCTCATCGATCTTCAATGCGGACTTGTTGAAAGCCTACTGCCATTGCCGATTTTGACGCTGCATCCAAATCTTCATAAAGACATTCTTCACCATGACTGTCCGTCAGAAAAACAAAACCACCGCGCGCATGTCTGAACTCCACAACCCAACCACCCTCTTGGATTGCAGGTTCAATAATCGCTTCGACAAGCTGGTTTTCACGGAATAGATGTCTTAGTTCGTTTATTGTCATCGCTATCCCTGCTTTAACTTTCACATTGCTCCTAGGTAAGCATGGTCTAAGTCAGCAAAATAGGCAGAAAATTCGATTGGATATAATGAAGTGATATAAAAAAACGCCGCTTATAAAGCGACGTTTTAAAAAATCGAGTATCTAATCTGGCTGCATTTAGAATGCGTATTCTGCACTCACAAAAAAGCCGTTAGCAAAAATAAACTCTTTCCCTAGATCCGACATGAATTTCTCGGACTCCAAATCAATCACGCGGTAACCACCACGAAAAGCCAGTTGAGCTTTTTCGAGCGGTACATGGTATTGAACACCGGCCATGAAATCAGTGCTTTTGATACCTTTGTTGTCACCAAAGTTTATCTCACCAATCACATCAAAATTTGTGTCCGGAACTTGAATCTCTGCGTAACCGTACCAAGCCCAAATCAGCTCATCAAACTCTTCTATCTCTTCTATACGCTTGTTTGAGCCTGCATCAATGTATTTAGTGTCACTTAAATTACTGAATGTAACACCCGCATCAAAATGCAATAAATCATGCTCCAGAACTTGGTAGTAAATGGTGAAATCGAGCTTATCGAACCCCATATAATCAGCATCAATGCTCGAGTAACGAAAACGCGCATTAGGAACGTATTTCACATCATGCTCAATCGCCGCGTAAAATGCGCCTGTTGTGCTGCTATCTCGTCTTACTTCATTTACTTTAGTGTCAGCAGCCCAGATCTCTGCGCCGACTTTCGTCGATACAGAATATTCTGCAAAAACAGGAAAAGATACTGCCAACGATAATGCTGTTAAAGCGATGGTCGCTTTATTTGTCATGTAGTGTGTACTCCGAGATAGCTGATGTTCACGTTGAAGACGTGAGAGGAAATATACCATACTCTCACGTCTCTCTATCAACTAAATCATGTCACTCGTTATTTATAGCGGGGCTGGGCAACGTAATTCTTGAAGAACCAAACACCCAATGCAATCACGATTAACCATGGCAATAGTTTGAGTACCGCTCCGACCATTCCCAGTAAAAACATCACAACTAACGCGATACCGGTTGCTGCGAATACGGTCATCATTGTGATACCGGTAACCAATAGGGTCGCCGCAAAGACTAAAATAAAGATTAGCTCCAACATAATCACTTCTCCATTTGTTTTTAATAAACAGAGCAGTTTCCATACCAACTTACCAAGATGACGATAACACAATGATTTTTATTCAAAAATAAAGCCAGAGGCATTTCTGCACTCTGGCTTACTTGTTCTTTAGTTGGTAATTTTAGCCAACCACTGGTGAATTTTACACATTCAATTCTTTTGGAATCTTCGCTAACGCGTCTTGCAGCACTTCTAAACCAGAACCCGGCTTGTGCGCATTTTCACTGATATGACGACGCCATTGACGAGCACCTGGCATGCTTTGGAACAAACCTAACATATGACGGGTAATATGACCAAGGTACGCACCTTTCGCTAATTGCGCTTCAATGTATGGGTACATTTCTTCAACAATTTCGCTGCGTTTCTTCACTGGAGCATCAGAGCCAAATAACTCTTGATCTACCGATGCCAGTAGATATGGGCTTTGGTAAGCCTCACGACCAATCATCACACCATCAAGATGCTGAAGATGTTCTTTGGCTTCTTCTAGTGACTTTACACCACCGTTAATAGCAATGGCTAAGTGAGAAAAATCTTGCTTCAATTGGTAAGCTCGTGGGTAATCCAATGGTGGGATCTCACGGTTTTCTTTCGGACTAAGACCACTTAACCAAGCTTTACGCGCGTGGATAGTGAACTGCTCACAGCCCCCCTTTTCTGAGACAATAGAAACAAAATCCGTTAGGAACTCGTAAGAATCATGATCATCAATACCAATACGAGTCTTGACTGTCACAGGAATATCAACCACGTCCTTCATTGCAGCGACACAATCCGAAACCAACTGTGGTTCCGCCATTAGGCAAGCACCAAAGCGACCGTTTTGTACACGGTCAGACGGGCAACCCACATTGAGGTTAACCTCATCGTAGCCACGCTCTTGAGCCAGTTTGGCACACTTTGCCAAGTCTTCTGGGTTTGAACCACCCAACTGAAGGGCCAACGGATGCTCTTCTTCGTTGTAAGCCAGGAAATCTCCTTTTCCATGAATGATCGCACCTGTCGTCACCATTTCAGTGTACAGCAGGGTTTCTTTGGTCATTAAGCGATGGAAGTAGCGACAATGACGATCGGTCCAGTCGAGCATTGGTGCTACGGAGAGCCTGCAAGAATGAGTCATGATATAAACACCCGTTTTTATGTTGCCAAGGTCGAGCGCAGCAGTACGCTCAAAAAATAAGTCGGGTATTGTATACCCAAGCACCTCTAGGTGCTAGTTTCAGCGAGAATGATTTGGTTGGCTGGCTAGCCAAATGCTTAGGAATATGCAGCAGTAATACGAATTCGTCACTCGTTGATTCATTCTGTGATGACTATTCCGACTTCACACCACCACCGACTTGCTTTAATTCATGATTTTCGTTCTGATAGTGGGTAAAATGAAGCATTTCTAAACGAACTTCGTATAGAAATGATTTATCATAGAGCACGTCCGATAGTTATGGTGAAAGGTTTGAACCCAACAATCATTGAACAAATTGAAAGTATCTGCGCAGAGCGTGGAGTACGATTGACTCCGCAACGCCGACGCGTATTTGAACTCATTTGTTCTAATCGCCGCGCCTCAAGTGCGTATGAGCTATTGGAGCAACTAAAAGAGAGTGAGCCTCAGGCTAAGCCTCCCACTGTTTATCGAGCATTAGATTTTCTCCTAGAGCAAGGCTTCATCCACCGAGTGGAATCGACAAATAGCTTTATTACTTGTTGTTCTTTCAATACTCAGCAGCACTTTTTCCAATTACTAATTTGCGATAAATGTGGTGATGTCGTTGAACTCGAAGATGAGACGCTGATATCCTTGTTAGCCGAAAACGCCGAGAAGCATGGATTCAAACTGACCAACCAAGTTATTGAAACTCATGGTGAATGCCAGGCCTGTTCCTCCGAGACGAAAGAAAAAGTATAGAAGAACGTTATGCGCGCTGAATTTGTAAACCCGTTTTTAGCTTCTTTAATGAACGTGCTAAAAACCATGGCTTCTCTTGAGCTGAAGCCACAAAAACCGCGAATCAAAAAAGATGAGATCGCACGAGGTGACGTTTCTGGTCTGATTGGCATGGTAGGTCCACAAACTCGTGGTTCAATGTCGATTACCTTTGATGAAGCGCTAGCTCTAGAAATCATGCAGAACATGCTTGGTGAGCGTCCAAATGGACTCAATGAAGAGGTCACCGATATGGTGGGTGAGATCACCAACATGGTTACTGGTGGTGCGAAACGCATTCTGGCGGAAAGTGGTTTTGATTTTGATATGGCAACACCGGTAGTGGTTTCTGGCCGAGGCCATACCATTCGCCACAAATGTGAGGGCTCAATCATCATCATGCCTTTCTCTTCCCAGTGGGGAAATGCCTTTATCGAAATCTGCTTCGAATAAAAGAGAAAAAATAGGTTGGCACTGGCCAACCTATTTTGTTTCTGCCTCAGGCAATAAAAAAGGTCAGCACTTGCTGACCTTTTCTTTATCTATTCAAACCAAACATTAAGCTTTGAACGCTTTAAATGCGTTGATTAGACCATTTGTTGAGCTGTCATGCGAGTTGATTTGAGACTCGTCTGCAAGCTCAGGTAGGATTTGGTTAGCCAGTTGTTTACCTAGCTCCACGCCCCATTGGTCAAAGCTGAAGATATTCCAGATAACACCTTGTACGAAAATTTTGTGTTCGTACATTGCGATCAAGTTACCCAGCGTACGAGGCGTGATTTGCTTCACTAGGATAGAGTTTGTTGGACGGTTACCTTCAAACACTTTGAATGGCGCGATCGCTGCCACTTCTTCAGCGTTCTTACCTGCTTTCACCAACTCTTCTTTCACCGTTTCTTCACTCTTACCAAACGCTAGTGCTTCAGTTTGCGCAAAGAAGTTGGACATCAGTTTTTGGTGATGATCGCTAGCTGGGTTGTGGCTGATTGCAGGTGCAATGAAGTCACATGGGATCAGCTTAGTGCCTTGGTGAATCAGTTGGTAGAACGCGTGCTGACCGTTGGTACCTGGTTCACCCCAAATAATAGGGCCCGTTTGGTAAGTCACAGCATTGCCTTCACGGTCAACGTATTTACCGTTTGATTCCATGTTACCTTGTTGGAAGTACGCCGCGAAACGGTGCATGTACTGATCGTAAGGTAAGATAGCTTCTGATTCCGCACCGTGGAAGTTGTTGTACCAAATACCGATAAGCGCAAGGATCACAGGGATGTTGCTTTCTAGGTCTGTTGATACGAAGTGCTTGTCCATCTCGTGAGCACCTTCAAGCAGCTCAACGAAGTTGTCGTAACCTACCGCTAATGCGATTGATAAACCGATTGCAGACCATAGTGAGTAACGGCCACCAACCCAGTCCCAGAATTCGAACATGTTCGCGGTATCGATACCGAATTCAGACACGGCTGTCGCGTTCGTTGAAAGCGCAGCAAAGTGCTTAGCCACGTGCGCTTGATCGCCAGCTGACTCTAGGAACCAATCACGTGCTGTGTGCGCGTTAGTCATGGTTTCTTGCGTTGTGAACGTCTTAGACGCGATCAAGAATAACGTCGTTTCTGGGTTAACTTTCTTCAACGTTTCAACAATGTGAGTACCATCAACGTTAGATACGAAGTGAAGGTTTAGATGATTTTTGTACGGTGCTAGAGCTTCCGTCACCATGTAAGGGCCAAGGTCAGAACCACCGATACCGATGTTCACGATATCTGTAATTGCTTTACCTGTGTAACCTTTCCACTCACCGCCGATAACGCGTTCAGTGAATGATTTCATTTTTTCTAGAACCGCGTTCACTGCTGGCATTACGTCTTCGCCGTCTACCATTACTGGTGTATTCGCGCGGTTACGTAGTGCAGTGTGAAGAACAGCGCGACCTTCTGTTTGGTTGATCGCTTCGCCACTGAACATCGCTTCAATTGCAGATTTCAGCTCAGTCTCGTTCGCAAGAGCGAACAGGTGCTTCAGAGTTTCCTCATTGATGAGGTTCTTTGAGTAATCGACTAGGATGTCTGAGCCGAAACGTGCAGAGTATTTGTCGAAACGCGCTGCGTCTTGAGCAAATAACTCTTTAAGATCCATATCTTGTGCAGATTCGAAATGCGCAGTTAGCGCTTTCCAAGCTTGTGTTTGCGTTGGATTGATATTTTTCAACATGGTCTTTATCCCGATGTTACAGTAGGTTCCATTCCTTACAGTCTAGCGAAAACTGTGGAATCCCCGATTTAGCAAATAGAATATTAATTAGATGTTTGGGCGAATTGCCACAAAACAAGTCTTTGTAATTTTTTTTCAGGTGCCAATTATGACTGAGAGTATTTACACTCACATTGAGTTAGGTCACGTTCCCTGCCCTGAAAATGAACAATTCATTTACGATGACAAGAATCATATCACTTACTAATGACAGGCTCTAATTGGAATAGGATAGACGCCAATTTATAAATTTCCAAAGGAACACGTATGTGGGCACAAAAAACACTGCAATTAAAAGCGAGAAGCCGCGGTTTTCACCTAATAACTGATGAAATTGAACAACAATTACCACAAATAAACGAACTTTCAGTAGGTTTATTACACCTATTTATTCAGCATACCTCCGCCAGTTTGACCTTAAATGAGAATGCTGATCCAACCGTGCGTATGGACATGGAAGCGCATTTCAACAAGTTTGTACCAGAGCGTGCTCCTTATTATCAGCACACCTATGAGGGGGATGACGACATGCCAGCACACATTAAAGCATCCCTGCTTGGCAGTAGTGTGACGATACCAATCCAAAATGGTCGATTAGTTTTAGGAACATGGCAGGGCATTTACTTGGGTGAGCACCGAGACTTTGGCGGCGGCCGCCGCGTTATTGCTACGATTAACGGTGAGTAGATAAAACAAAGGCTAACCTTAGGTTAGCCTTTCTCTGTTTATTTTGAGTATTCCATCTCGACGCGAGGCGTTAGCTTAGTCACGAGTTCATACGCAATCGTACCAATGTGACCCGCCACTTCTTCTACTGGGAGCTCTTTCCCCCAAAGAATCGCTTCGTCGCTGACTTTATCCGTTGCATCTGGTCCCAAATCGACCGTCAGCATATCCATGGAAACTCGACCTGCGATAGGTACTTTACGACCATTTACCCAAACCGGAGTGCCATTCGGGGCACTTCTTGGGTAACCGTCGCCATACCCTACAGCGATGACACCGACTTTTGTATCTCGCTTACTGGTCCACATACCGCCGTAGCCAACACTTTCGCCCTTCTTAACTTCACGTACCGCAATAAGATGGGATTTAAGTGTCATCACGGGTTGATACCCCAGATCTTGTGCGGTCTTGTCATCAAATGGCGATACACCATACATGATGATGCCCGGACGAACCCAATCCAAATGGCTTTGAGGCCATGCCAACAACCCCGCAGATGCCGCAAGTGAACGCTCCCCCTGACAACCAGAGGTCAACGACTTAAACAGCTCAATCTGTTGGGGAGTGATATGGCTATCCAGCTCATCTGCACATCCAAAGTGACTCATGTAACGTAACGGCTTGGCTACATTTGGACACTCTTTCAACCGCGTGACAAACTCATCATATTGTTCAGGGCGAACGCCAAGACGGTGCATCCCACTATCAATCTTGAGCCACACGACAACCGGAGTTTCAAGGTCGGCTTGCTCCAAGGCGATAAGCTGCTCTTCACAATGAACCACCGTTTGGATGTTGTTCGTCACAAGAACAGGTAAGTCACCTGGGGAGTAAAAACCTTCTAGCAATAGAATTGGCTTTACCACGCCACAAGCGCGCAGTTGCAACGCTTCTTCAATGCGAGCTACGCCAAAGGCATCCGCATAGTTGGCATGTTTTGCAACGTGACGTAATCCGTGACCATAGCCATTGGCCTTCACTACAGCCATCACTTTACTTTGGGGCGCTTGCGCTTTCACGCGCTGTAAGTTGTGCTGCAACGCAGACAAATCAATGCACGCCTTGGCCGCTTTCATATAGCTCATGGGGTTACTCATCATCAATATCGAATGCAGGACCCGCGTAGTTGTCAAAGCGCGAGTGTTGACCTTGGAAGGTGAGACGCACAGAGCCGATAGGGCCGTTACGTTGCTTACCAATGATGATTTCTGCCGTACCTTTGTATGGGCTATCTGGGTGATACACCTCGTCACGGTAGATGAACATGATCAAGTCGGCATCCTGCTCGATAGAGCCCGACTCACGCAAGTCCGAGTTTACTGGACGTTTATCTGAACGTTGCTCTAGGGAACGGTTAAGCTGAGACAGCGCCACGACGGGCACATTCAGCTCTTTTGCCAGCGCTTTCAGAGAGCGCGATATCTCCGCAATTTCCAGCGTACGGTTATCAGAGAGTGCAGGCACGCGCATAAGCTGAAGGTAGTCGACCATGATCATCGACAGACCGCCATGTTCACGTGCGATACGGCGAGCGCGTGAACGCACTTCGGTCGGAGTTAGACCGGAGCTGTCATCAATGTACATGTTTTTCTTCTGCATCAAGATACCCATAGTAGAAGAAATACGCGCCCAGTCTTCGTCATCCAACTGACCCGTACGGATCTTGGTTTGGTCAACGCGAGACAAAGAGGCCAACATACGCATCATCAACTGCTCGGCTGGCATCTCTAGCGAGAAAATAAGCACAGGTTTCTCTTGTTGCATGGCCGCATTTTCACACAAGTTCATCGCAAAGGTCGTTTTACCCATCGATGGACGCGCCGCGACAATCACCAAATCAGAACCTTGCAAACCTGCGGTTTTCTTATTGAGGTCAGTGAAACCTGTGTCGACACCCGTTACACCATCTTGCGGCGTTTTATATAACAACTCGATACGTTCTAACGTCTTTTCGAGGATGTTATCGACATTTTGTGGCCCTTCGTTTTCACTGGTTCGTGACTCAGCGATGGCGAAAACTTTACTCTCCGCCATATCAATCAGATCTTCCGAACTTCGACCTTGAGGATCGTAACCCGCATCCGCAATCTCATTCGCGACACCGATCAAACCACGGACGATCGCACGCTCGGCAACAATATCAGCGTACGCATTAATGTTAGCGGCACTTGGCGTGTTTTTCGCCAAATCTGCAAGGTAAGCAAAACCGCCCACATCTTCTAATTGCTCGTGACGCTCCAAGTATTCCGATAAAGTAATAAGATCGAGAGGCTTGCCCGCTTCAAGAATGGTTTTTACACCTTCAAAAATTAGGCGATGCGGACGACTATAGAAATCACTGCTTACAACACGTTCGGCAACGGTGTCCCAACGTTCATTGTCCAGTAAAAGACCACCAATTACTGATTGCTCGGCTTCTAGTGAGTGAGGTGGCACTTTGATTGCGTCGACCTGACTGTCTGAAGGTTTGCGATTTCTGTTTTCCGCCATGACTTTGCTCGATAACTACTATTGACCCACGATTATAACCTTAACCTAACTGAGATGCTTCCCCGAAGCGACAATTACTTGTTAAGAAATCAATATGCGAACCGCACAAGTAATAGCCTGGTTCTTCCGCCCAGCTCTAATAAAAATTAACCTACCATTGACCCAACAAAATATCTGTATCAGTATCATGCCCCTCCTTTTTAATTACGTTCGAGGTTGATGTGTCCCGATACTGGTTACTTAGCTTTAGCCTACTATGCGCTAGTGCATCGTATGCTGACGAATCAGTACAGCCAGAGCAAAATATTGATGTGCCCGACCCATTAAAAACCGAGGTGGAGTTCGGCTATCAAGCTCACACAGGTAACACGGACTCTCGTTCCCTGAATGCTCGTTTGAGTGCTGAATATACGTCAGGTCGACACCGTTCTAATGGTGAATGGAAGTACTACAACTTGTACAAAGACGGTGAAGAAGACAAACGCTCATCCACCTACGCCCTACAGAGTGACTACAAGTTAGGTCCTAAAACGTATTTGTATGGCAGCTTTAAAGGGGTGGATTCTCGTTACAGTGCCTATTTTAAAGACTACACCTTATCAGGTGGTTTGGGTTACCAGTTTTCCTACACTGAAAACTTCATTTTAGAGGTAGAAGTCGGTCCTGGTTTTCGTTATCAAGAACCAAATTTAGATGAGATAGATGATGACGACATTGTCTTTCCCGATATCGTTCGAGAAGGCATTTTTCGAGGGAATATCAATACGACTTGGCACGCACTAGATAATTTGAGTTTCGCGGCTGATATTACGTTGGTAACAGGTAAAAGTAACACTCGGGCCGATAGTGAACTCAGCGTGACCAATGATATTACTGAAGATATTGCACTGAAACTGGCACACTCTCGTCAGTATCACGATAAAGTGCCTGAAGGCTTAAGCAAAGCGGATAGCGTATTTTCCGTTAATTTACTCTTCGCTTTTTAACCCGTTTTTTCTCCCAGTTTTAGAAATAAAAAAAGCACCTCCGAAGAGGTGCTTTTTAGTATTTCGTCTTGATACTGAATTACTCAGCAGCAACAACTTGTAGGTTCACAGTTGCGAAAACTTCAGAGTGAAGTTGAACGCTGATCTCGAACTCACCAGTTGTACGTAGAGCACCTTCAGGAAGGCGAACTTCGCTCTTAGCAACTTCAACGCCTGCAGCTGTGATAGCGTCAGCGATGTCACGAGTACCGATAGAACCGAATAGTTTGCCTTCGTCACCAGCTTTAGAAGCGATAACTACAGCTTCTAGAGCGTTAACTTTCTCTGCGCGAGCTTCTGCAGCAGCTAGTTGCTCAGCAACTTTAGCTTCTAGTTCAGCACGACGAGCTTCAAACATTTCAACGTTAGCTTTAGTTGCCATAACTGCTTTACCTTGTGGGATAAGGAAGTTACGAGCGTAGCCAGATTTAACGTTTGCAGTATCGCCAAGACCACCTAGGTTACCAATTTTATCAAGTAGAATAACTTGCATTGCTTAATCCTCTTTCTTAATAAAATGAACCGATTACTGATGCTTGTCAGTGTACGGTAGTAGAGCTAGGTAGCGTGAACGCTTGATAGCACGTGCTAGTTGACGCTGGTACTTAGCGCTTGTACCAGTGATACGGCTAGGTACGATTTTACCAGCTTCAGTGATGTAGTTTTTAAGAGTTGCTACGTCTTTGTAATCAATCTCTTGTACGCCTTCTGCAGTGAAACGGCAGAATTTACGACGACGGAAGAAACGAGCCATGGGCTATCTCCTGATCTTAAATTTGAGTAATGTTGTCGGCGTGTAACACTAATTTTCCCACGCCATTTCGGCCGGTTTGATAAGTGACAAAACCACTTACCTTAATGTTACTGCCTTGAACTAAATTCTGAGTTAGTGCTTGTGACCCAAGCCCGCTGACGACTACCGGCATACGACAATAAACTTGTCGAGGTAAGTCAGCTTCGATAATAGTAGAGCGATGCTCCAGCCAAAACCGACAGTGTTCAATGCCACCAGGGCTTTTACTACGAATGGGCGGTTTGGCAATGGTGCCGCTCAGCTCCATTCGATTGGCCATAAGAAAACTTACTCAGCAGCTTCTGACTTAGCTTCAGGCTTAGCTTCAGAACGCTCTTCACGACGTGGAGCACGCTCTTCTTTTTGCTTAAGCATGATTGATTGCTCAGTGATCGCTGCTTTAGTACGCATGATCATGTTACGTAGAACTGCATCGTTGAAACGGAAAGCAGTTTCTAGCTCATCAATTACAGCTTGGTCAGCTTCAACGTTCATAAGAACGTAGTGAGCTTTGTGAAGCTTGTTGATTGGGTAAGCCAGTTGACGACGGCCCCAGTCTTCTAGACGGTGGATTTTACCGCCAGCTTCAGTGATTGAACCAGTGTAACGCTCGATCATGCCAGCAACTTGCTCGCTTTGATCTGGGTGCACCATGAATACGATTTCGTAATGACGCATTGGTTGCTCCTTACGGATTATTCAGCTTCCACAAATGGCTCAGTCGTCCAGAGGAAGCAAGGAACTAAAGATAATTGACTGAGTTTAAGGAGCACGAATAGTACAGAAAGGGCGCAAAATAGGCAAGTGATTATTTGCTCAACGCAGGGGATATTTTATTTCATCCAACGTTAGAAATAACAAAGGCTACCAATAAAGTGACAGCCTTTAAAATCAGGGCATTATCGCGCGTATATCGGGGCTTATTTTACTTCAGCCAGCTCCGTGCGCATTTGGTCGATCACTTGTTTGTAATCTGGCTGACCGAAAATTGCCGAGCCTGCAACAAACATGTCTGCGCCCGCTTCTGCGATTTCACGAATGTTGTCAACCTTCACACCACCATCAATTTCTAAACGGATATCGCGACCAGATTCATCGATCATCTTACGAACTGCACGCAGTTTATCTAGCGTGTGAGGAATGAATGATTGACCACCAAAGCCAGGGTTAACCGACATCAGTAGAATCATGTCGACTTTGTCCATGATGAACTCAAGGCTCGCAAGTGGCGTTGCTGGGTTTAGTACCACACCAGCCTGACAGCCGTGCTCTTTAATTAACTGCAGTGTACGGTCCACATGATCAGAAGCTTCCACATGGAATGTAATCATCGACGCACCCGCTTTTGCGAAATCAGGAATAATGCGGTCAACCGGTTTCACCATTAGGTGAACATCGATTGGCGCTGTGATGCCGTAATCGCGTAGTGCTTTACATACAGGTGCACCAAAAGTCAGGTTTGGTACATAGTGGTTATCCATAACGTCGAAATGCACCACATCCGCACCCGCTGCGAGTACTTTCTCGACATCTTCACCGAGACGAGCAAAATCTGCCGATAAAATGGATGGAGCAATAAGAAAATCTTTCATACCTGACCTCAGTAGTAATGAGCAAACAATCTGCGCGCAATTCTACCGAAGCCAGTGGGGAGATCCACTATTTAGATTTAATAGTGTGAGAACTAAGAGCTTGGTTGATCCATCTCAGGGGCATGAAAAAGCGCAAGCAGCTCATCGACTTTATTACGACCACTGCCATTGCGGCTAATGGTGCGCTTTACTTTTACTACATTGAGATCCGCACCGTGATACAACCGACGCGTCAGCGTAGTGTCGTGGTTAGAAATCAGAACCGGAATACCACGCTCAGTCGCCGTTCTTTCAGCAATGTCGGCTAATGCAGCCTGATCATCCAACGTGAAACCATTACCTGCGTATGAGGTGAAATTTGCCGTGTTTGAAAGCGGTGCATAAGGAGGATCGCAATACACCACACTCCCCTTACGTGCTCGACGAAAAGTTTCTGGATAACCTTCACAAACGAACGTGGCTTTCTTGGCTTTTTCGGCAAAAAACTCCAATTCCGCCTCTGGGAAGTAAGGCTTTTTATATGAACCGAACGGAACGTTAAAACCGCCTTTTTTGTTGTAACGGCATAAACCATTAAAACCAAAGCGGTTCATGTACAAAAACGCTAAAGAGCGGTACATCACGTCATCGGTTTTATTAAACTCAGCGCGAATGTGTAAGTAGGCTTCTTTACGGTTATTCTCGGCAACAAACCAACGCTTCGCTTCAGAGATGTACTCTTCCGGGCGCTCTTTTAGTAGGTTGTACAGATTGATCAAATCTGGATTGATATCTGCCAGTAGGTAATGGTCATAGTCGGTATTCAGAAACACTGAGCCCGCACCAACAAAAGGTTCAACTAGCTTTCGAGCCGGTGGTAAATGACGTTGGATGTCTTCAACCAGTCCGTATTTTCCTCCTGCCCATTTAAGAAAGGCTCGTTGCTTTTTCATCTACTGCTCTATCTATCGACCAAAAATTAAGGCTGCGGAATGTAACATATTTTTCAGCGAAGCTCAGGTTTATTTCACGCGATCAATTTCGCGATGAACCTGACGGAGTGATTTTGCCCAAGGACTCACCGACTTAACCGAATCAGGCAAGCTTGCAACGGCATCGCGAGCCATTTGAATTGTCGGATAGTCTTGGTATGTGATGATATACCACTCGGTGTCATTGCGAACGGTAGGATAAATTCGTACTTGATTATTCAGCCGATGCTCATCGAGGAAGGCTTGTACATCCTCCATTGACGTCATAGCAGCAAGCTGCAGTGTATAGGCTCTTGGTGATAGTGCTTTTAATTCTTCGCGAGCAAATGAAAACTTAACCACAGGCTGCTTCGCACCGTCTTCTCCTGACCGAGCAGAAGTTTGCGTCATACCTTGATTTGGTTTTACGACTTTTATTAGGGGTGAGCTGGTTTCATCAGTGGCGTCTTGCTTCTCAACGCCTATGACATCATCAATCGCTTTTGTGTCTGCTGAATCAGCTTTACCTTCAAGCAATGCATCGACCACATTCGACTCAATCACCACTCTCTGTTGATTGTCATCACTGCCAACGCTCGCCACTTCTTCCGTTACTGCTGGCGGTAATGAATCAGAATCATCAATCGCGCCAGAGCCATCAAGGCCACTGCTAGTGTCATCAGTCACAGATTGTAGTGAAGACTGCGCAGCACTGATTCCTGAATCTTCAAAAGTTGGAATAGCCGTTTGCTCTAAACTACCAGCAATTTGCTGCGCTTTATCATCAGGGCTTGGTTGATTATACATCCACCAATAGCCACCAGCAGCAAGCAACAGTAATGCTAATACCACTAACGCAATATTCAGCGGTGAACCGACAATCGAGCGGATAATGATCCTTTTTTCCACTTTCATCTCTCCTAACGCCATGATGTCACCCGGTACTGGGTCAACTTTTTTAAATGCATCTCGAACCCGCTTCTCCGCCTCATCATCAACATAGCGCGCAACAAGTGATTCAAAGAAACGACGGGCTTCCACTTCGGACAACATATCAATATCAAGCTCAACAGGCTTTATCTCTTGTCCGTAACTGAGACGTGACAGCAATCCTTCTAAGCGCCCAGACTGCGTAAATAATAAGACATTGATGGTCCAATTCGGCTTATGATGCGCCTCTAAAACCAGCATCCAAAGCTCAGAAACGAGCGTCTCACTTAATAAATGCGCATCATCAACCACAATCGCGATATCACAAGGCTCATCACCCAATAGTCTTTCGAGGCTATCAAGTAAAGGCTCTTGCTGATTAAACAATGCGTCCGAAACTAGTTGACTCAAAATAAGGATGCGGCGCTGCACATCATCTTGATTAGAATGACAAAGTAACAAACATTGATTCTTGTTACTGGCACCCACTTCAAGGTATCGCTGCGCTAACCAAGATTTTCCATAACCATCATGACCATTAATCGCAATGAAATTGGAACCAAAATTAGTCAGCAATCCTAACCTATCAAGCAACTCGATTTGAGAATCTAATTCCAGAACGTGAGCAACACTCATCTAATAACCTTAATACACTACAAGAATGACGCCCAAAGGCGCCATTACAAGGTTAAATATCGCGACCGAAGTCTATCGCCTGTTTGAGTACGTCTTGTGTCGTATCAGCAATGACCTCGGCACTACCAATGCCTGTAGGTAGAACTAATCTTAATTGACCAGAGAGGACTTTTTTATCTCGCATCATATGTTTGAGGAAGTCATCGAAGCTCATACTTTCTGGAGTATGAACAGGCAGTTTGGCACGACGCAAAATCGCAACAATACGCTCAAATTGCTCTGCTGAGATAAGACCGCGCAGATGCGAAGTTTTGGCCGCCATAACCGTGCCAGCAGAAACCGCTTCACCATGCAGCCAATTGCCGTAGCCAAGCTCAGCTTCAATCGCATGACCAAAGGTGTGACCTAAGTTGAGCAGAGCGCGGATGCCCGATTCTTTCTCATCCTGAGCCACCACTTCCGCTTTTATTTCACAGCAACGTGCAATGGCATAAGTTAGCGCTTCTTCATCCAACGCGTACAAGCGTTCAAGGTTTTCTTCCAACCATACAAAAAAGTCTGCATCGTAAATGATGCCGTACTTAATGACTTCTGCAATACCTGCTGCGAATTCACGCTCAGGCAACGTCGATAAACAGTTGGTATCGATGATCACGGCTTTAGGTTGGTAAAACGCACCTATCATGTTCTTACCCAACGGATGGTTAACCGCGGTTTTTCCCCCCACCGAAGAGTCCACTTGAGATAGCAATGTGGTTGGTATTTGAATAAAGTCGACCCCACGCTGGTAACAGGCAGAAGCAAAACCCACAAGGTCGCCAATAACACCACCACCTAACGCGATGATCACAACATCACGAGCGTAATTCCCCTCGAGGAGGAAGTTCATCACTTGGTTAAACACATCCAAGTTTTTGTACTGTTCGCCGTCAGGCAATTCTAACAAGGATGCACTACAACCGAGCTGCTCGAGTTGCTTTAAAATTTTGTCTGCATACAAAGGCGCCACTGTGACATTACTGATCACAACAACTTTTTGTTTTGCATTTTTGTTTGAGAGAACTTGAGAGAGGTACGCCGGGTCCTCAAATAACCCGGCGCCAATAGAGATTGGGTAGCTACGCTCAGCTAGGTTGACCGTAATCCGTTCCATCGGTTTGCTCCAATTAAAAAAAAGATAAAAACTTATCTCTCTTCTAGCATTTTTACGATCTGGTTGGCTACCACTTTTGCACTCTGATCGTCAGTGCGAACAGTGTAATCCGCTACTTCTTCATACAGAGGATTACGTTCTTCAGCTAATTGCTCCAATACTTCGCGAGGGTTGTCCGTTTGAAGTAGAGGACGCTTCTTGTCACGGTTTGTGCGCGCAAGTTGCTTTTCAATCGTCGTTTCTAAGTAAACAACAACACCACGTGCCGAAAGACGATTACGGTTTTCTTTGCTCTTAACAGAGCCACCGCCAGTCGCAAGCACGATGCCTTGCTCTTGTGTTAGGTCTTCAAGTACCGCTTCTTCACGCTTACGGAAGCCTTCTTCACCTTCTACATCAAAAACCCAAGAGATGTCTGCACCAGTGCGTTCTTCGATCACTGTATCGGAGTCAACAAACTCCATATGCAGTTGCTGTGCTAGATGTCTACCAATTGTACTTTTGCCGGCGCCCATTGGGCCAACAAGGAAAATATTACGTTTCTCAGCCATGTTTAGCAGTAATTTACAACATTGATTCAATAAGATCGCCACAAGAAAACACAGCTAAATCGCTGTTCTACAAGGCTTGTGGCACCAGTTCCTCACAGATAATTCGTGATAAGACCCGAAATTATCCAAGCATGGTGCCACTATTGCAACTTTATTTTTGATTTAATCAGTTTTTCACGAGGTAGAACTACTGAATCACCACCTTAGGGGTGACGAAAATTAACAGCTCACTTTTGCCAACATTTTCATAACTTCGACGGAAAAGCGCACCTAATAGTGGCAGATCGCCTAACAAAGGCACTTTGTCCACCGAGTTAGTAATGCTGTGCTGGAAAATACCACCAAGAACGACGGTTTCACCGTTATTTACTAACACTTGCGTCCCGATACGCTGAGTATCAATCGCAACGGCTTCACCAGTGCCTGTTTTCACGACTTGTCCAGGTCTATCTTGCGTAACGCTTAAATCCAACACAAGGCGGTTATCCGGTGTAATTTGTGGCGTCACCTTCAAACTCAATACTGCTTTTTTGAACGTTACCGTCGTAGCACCACTTGATGAGGACTCTAGATAAGGTATCTCGGTACCCTGCTCAATATAGGCAGGCTTCTTATTGGTAGTGATCAAACGTGGGCTTGAGATAATCTCAGCTTTGGACTCTTGTTGCAGCGCAGAAAGCTCGAGGTCTAACAAGGTGTCTGAGCCTAATTTTGCAACCTGAAAAGCAATGCTGGTCGCGTTTGGACTGGTTGCAGCTAAGTTTACGTTTAGGAAGTCATCGATACCTACTCCATCACCGTCACCACCGTCTTCTCCTTCACCACCACCGTTATATAAACCGATCGTGGCAAGGTTGTTTTCGATAGAACCACCAACCGTGTTATTGCCATTAATAGAGGTAAAGCCCCAGCGAATTCCCAACTCGTCCATGTTGCCTTCATTGATGGTCACAATACGCGCTTCAATTTGAACCTGCTTCACCGGGATATCCAAAGATTCAATAATTTCTCGAATCACTTCAATGTTTTCAGGTAGCTCACGAATCAATAACGAGTTAGTCCGCTCATCAATGGTCATACTGCCTCGCTCAGACAACATACTGATGTTCCCTTCTCCGTTGATCATCTCTGCAATGTCTGAAGCTTTGGCGAAGTTTACCTTGATGATTTCAGACGAAAGCTCTCCCATCGTTTGTTCTAGCTGCTGCTTTTCGAGTTGCTGTTTTTCGCGCAGATCAAGCTCATCTGTTGGAGCAACCAGAATCACATTTCCATCAACACGCTTATCTAACCCCTTAACTTGCAAAATAATATCCAGCACTTGCTGCCACGGAACACCATCAAGACGAAGTGTGAGGTTACCTTCTACGGAGTCTGAAACAACCAAGTTGAACTGGTTGTAGTCGGCAATCAGCTGTAACACGTTACGTACAGGAATATCTTGGAAGTTAATTGAAATGAGCTTGCCTTCTTTTTCTAGAATGCTTTTATCCGGGGCTTTCTCATTGGGTTTGATCTTAGCCACTTTGATTTCCAAGAATCGCCCTGTTAAACGGTAATCATGCGTATATTCTTCATTAATGTGCGCAACCAAGCGCGTAGTTGAGGTATCGCGAAACACCTCTACGCTTTCAACCACAGTCGAGAAATCTTTTACGTCTAGGAGATACAGTTGCTCGTCTTTTACCGAAGTATTAAGCAAATCGATACTTAACCCTTCCTGTACGCGTTTGACATCAACAATCGCGGCAGGTGACGCCAGTTCAACGACTATAACGGCGTCTTTATCTTTATTAGTGCGAAAGTCGATATTCTTTAAGGCATTAGACGATACTTCTTCTGCTGCCACTAAAGGGGCTAAAAATACAAACAACCATAAGGAGAAGAGCCCAGTTAGTATCCTTGTTGTACGTGTTAATCCTTGTCTCATTTTCATTACTCAATATCAAAAATAAATGGGGCTATCTCAAAGCCAACTTAACTTTACGCTTCTGCCAACACCCTAAGCCGTCGGGCAATGTTTCATTAATTAACAAATAGGAATGGCTGACGTGGGTCACTTTGCCATTGTTGCGTCCGAGGTATTGCCCCGGCTTCACTTTATAAACGGTTCCATTGGGTGCCTGAACGAGACCAGAAACCGTATTACCCATGCCCATAACTCCTTTCAAACGTAATTGGCTTAATGGGAATTTTTCTAATTTGCCAGTGCGCCTTCTTGAAGGCGGTTGCCAGCAATCTTTTCTTGCAACGGGCTGAGTGGCGATCGTGGCTTCTTTTGGTAACTCAAAGGGCGCACGCTGTACTTCAGGTGCGTACGTGACGGCAACATACTTATCTGCAGGCTTAAGTTTCTCGACATCTCGACGCGCCTGACTCTCAACCCCTCGAATAAAATCCGTTAATGACTCATCATTCGCCTGACATCCAAGTAGCAGAGACCCCATCAGCACCAACAACAAATGCTTACTTGTCATTGTTCGTCTCCTCTGGCTTAAACTGATAGGTATTGGCTCGTACCCTAAAGTGCAGAGTTTCACTTTCTTGGCTGACACGCTGCCAAGTCACATCTTTGAACGTGATGATTCGAGGTAGCGTTGCTATCGCCTGAGAAAAATGTCCAATGTCATGAAAATCACCCGTTAACTCAATGTTTAAAGGAAGACGATAGAGGAAATGCTCTGATTGCTTTTCACCCCAGTCGATACGGGTAAAGGTCAACTTATTGTCGATACCGAGTTCATTCACCGAAGCGAGCATCGTAGCCAACTCTTTTTGCGCGGGCAGTTGTTGTAGCAATAACTCGTAACGCGTGGTGAGTTCATCCAATTGAGATTGAAGCTGAGGCAATGCAGCTACTTTGTTCGCTTTGATCTTCAGTGCTACCTTGAGCGTCTGCTCCTGCTGGACCAAGTTATTCAATTGCTCTTCTTTTGGCTTAAGGTAAAACCAATAGCCAAAACCTTGAATGAGGAAAATCAGCAGCGCGATAACCACAAGCTGAGGCAACAATGGCCACTCTGCCATTTCATCTATTTCGAGATCCTGCCAATCAACCATGCTGGGCCTCCGCTTTCTTCTCCGGCACTTTGAACATGAAAGACACTTTGAACGTTTGGAACTCTTTTCCAAAGCGCGCTTTTCCGTGAACGATGGAGTGCATTTCTACATCATTCAACTTGGCCGAACGCTCCATGTTGTCCAGCATCGTGGCAAGTTTTGGAGTGCTATCAGAGATCCCTGAGATCTCAATTTCCAGATCATTCATTTTGATCTTGTCGACATATACACCTTCAGGAATGACGGCTGGCATCAAGTTCATAAACTCGGTCGTTTTGTTTCTACCGTTTTGTAACCCTTCAACCACTTTTAAACGTTCGAGGATTTTGCTGTGCTCTTGCTCGGCGATTTTCATTGCTTCAATACGCTGGTCGAGCTCAGCAATGTAGTGAGTAAGGTAATCAAGCCGCTCCTGCTGCTGATCTTGTTGGTACTCAAAAAACTTTCCAATACCCCATTGAATACCAATGGCGACCAACATGCCTAACGCGACCAAGCTAATGAAACGACGTCGGTGCTCTTCTCTTTGGTTCTCTCGCCAAGGAAGTAAATTAATGCGATAAAGCACGCGCACCTCCTAGCCAATGAATGCCACGAATCGCGAGTCCTGCGGCTGTAGAGAAATGCTGCCAATCCGCGGCACGACGTTTACGTTTGGACACCTTCATCTCAAATAGCCCTAGCGGGTTTAGCAATTCACACTCTAGTGACAGTTGCTGAGATAACTCTTCCGCGAGCATTGGTGTCGAAGCTCCTTCCCCTGATAACCAGATACCTTTGATATTTTGCAAGCCATTAATTGAAGTGTAGAGCTGCATCTGACGTTTCACCCGTTCCACAATTTGGCGATTAAACAGCTCTGTTTTCTCCTGAGCATCATCGGACATCAAATCATCTTGAACAGGGCTGTTTGCTCCGCGTGTGCCGCAAGCAAACTCTTTATGAAACAGCTCACCTTGTTCGGTAAACATGGTAAAGGAGCTCGATGAGGTGCCAATATCGAGTAAGCAGTACTTATTTTTGTCAGGAAAGCGATCGGCGGTGAGCTTCCAGATATGACCAAGACTTTGTGAATGCACGTCCACTAAAACGGGTTTTAGTCCGGATTTTTGTAATGCATCCACGCGACTATCGACCACATCTTTTCTTGTCGCAAACACTTGATAGTTATCAGTCCCACGCAACCCATCTTCGGCACGAAGACGGACGAAGTCTAAACTCAGCTCTTCGACAGGGAATGGCGATTGATGAGAAAATGCCTGAATCACAGCAAACTCAACCTCGCTATCTTCAAGGTTTTGTTCTATTTGCAATTTTTTACTGATCACCGAATTATCAGGCACTGAAATTGCGACCTTTTTAGCCCCAAAAGGCAGTTCTTTTTTAATCAGCTTTAGGGTCTTTACAATTTCTTGATGATTTATAGTGTTATTTTCAGCGACAATACCTTCCTTTAGTAATATTTCTTTGTAACCCAACAGAGCGTAATTGTTGCCTGTGGGTTTAAGTACTACGGCTTTGAGGCTGTTATGGCCTATATCGATGCCGGTAACGATTAGCTTATCCATCTCTTACTCTCGCTCCGAAATTTCTTCGTGCAAAGGTTGTTATTAGCACCCAAATAAGAGTTAATATCTCTATGTGCTAAATTTTTGACCTAAGAGTACAAGGGTTTGCCGTTACACAGCCTCAACCAATCAGGGATTCTCCGGTGAAGTTCATAAAGCGTTTATTATTTTTAACATTGATTTGCATAATTCTTGGAGTCACCACAATATTTGGCTTCTATCAGTACGTGAAGCCTGAATTGCCAGATGTTGCAACTCTAAAAGACGTTGAATTACAAACACCTATGCAGGTGTTTAGTCAAGACGGGAAGCTGATCGCACAGTTCGGTGAAAAGCGTCGTATTCCTGTTACTTATGATGAAATTCCTCAAGACTTAATTCATGCGCTAATCGCAACCGAAGATAGCCGTTTTTACGAACACCCAGGTATCGATCCTATCGGCATCACTCGTGCAGCCGTTGTAGTTGCGATCTCAGGTTCAGCTAAGCAGGGCGCAAGTACCATTACGCAACAGCTAGCGCGTAACTTCTTCTTATCTAATGAGAAGAAGATCATGCGTAAGATTAAAGAGATTTTCATTGCTATCCACATTGAGCAGCTTCTGAGTAAGCAAGAAATCATGGAACTTTATGTCAATAAAATCTTCCTTGGTTACCGCTCATATGGTTTTGGTGCAGCCGCTCAAGTTTACTTTGGTAAGAGCCTTGATGAATTGACGTTAAGCGAACTTGCGACACTCGCAGGGATGCCAAAAGCGCCATCAACGATGAACCCAATTTACTCTCTTGAGCGTGCGACAAAACGCCGTAACGTCGTGTTAATGCGAATGCTTGATGAAAAATACATCACGCAAGAACAGTATGACGAAGCACGCAACGAACCTATCGTGGCGCGTTACCACAGTGCTGAAATTGAACTTTCCGCTCCTTATGTGGCGGAACTAGCTCGTGCATGGGCCGTGAAAGAGTACGGTGAAGAAGAAGCCTATACCTCTGGCTTGAATATCTACATGACGGTGGACTCTAAACTGCAAGATGCCGCGAATACATCCGTGGTAAATAACCTGCTGTCATACGATGAACGTCACGGCTACCGCGGTGCGGAGAAAGTGCTTTGGAAAGAAGGTGAAACCGCTTGGAACAGCGAGCAAATAGAAAAGCACCTTAAGAAGCAGCCAACTTATGGTGACCTTTATCCTGCCGTCGTGACAAAAGTCGATGATAAGACTGCACAAGTTTGGGTTAAAAACCATGAAGAGCAGACCATTCCTTGGACTGGAATGCATTGGGCACGTAAATACATCACCGAAAACCGCCAAGGCTCAACACCAAAATCAGCGCATGATGTGCTAGCGACGGGTCAACAAGTTTGGGTTCGCGAAGTGAGCGAAGCCAATGAAGATGACAACACGACACAAAGCTGGAAACTGAGCCAAGTGCCAACAGCGAACACCGCGTTTGTCGCGATGAACCCGGAAAATGGTGCGATATTGTCGTTAGTGGGTGGCTTTAACTTTGTTCATAGTAAGTTTAACCGTGCCACTATGTCCGTGCGTCAGGTTGGCTCAAGTATCAAACCATTTATCTACTCAGCCGCAATTGACAAGGGACTTACCCTAGCCACTCTGATCAACGATGCGCCGATTAACAAATGGGACGCAGGTTCTGGTTCGGCTTGGCGACCTAAAAACTCACCACCAACCTATGGCGGTCCAACTCGCCTTCGCCTCGGCTTAGCTCAGTCAAAGAACGTGATGGCAGTGCGTACGCTGCGTGAAGTAGGCCTTGATGAAACTCGTCAGTACCTTACTCGTTTTGGTTTTGATATTAACCAAGTACCACGTTCAGAGACCATCGCGCTCGGTGCTGGTAGCTTAACACCAATGAAAGTGGCACAAGGCTACTCTGTATTTGCGAACGGAGGTTATTACGTCGAACCGTTCTACGTAGAACGCGTGGAAGATGCATTCGGTGAAGTGCTGTTTAAAGCCAATCCAAAGAGCGTTTGTCATAAGGATTGCCCACAAATGAGCGCTCAGCCAGACAATCGCTATGCCGATGAGTTTGGCGAACAAGACGTCGCGATTGATGGCTTGGCAACAGACAACGCACTGGAAAATGATGAACCTCAATATGCTCCACAAGTTATCTCTGAGCAAAACGCATTCTTGATGCGTGAGATGATGTACAGCAACATTTGGGGTGGTGGTAACTGGCGTGAAGGTACGGGGTGGAACGGTACTGGCTGGCGTGCACAAAAACTGGGGCGTCGTGATATCGGTGGTAAAACGGGTACAACGAATGACTCCAAAGATGCTTGGTACAACGGCTATGGTCCTGGTGTTGTTGCCATTGCTTGGGTTGGTTTTGATGATCACTCACGCGCCCTTGGTCGCACAACGGTTAATAGCAACCTAGGCAAAGGCCAAATTTCTGGTGCTGAATCGGGTGCGAAAACCGCAGAACCCGCTTGGATTGACTTTATGCGCGTTGCACTAGAAGAAACACCTGAGCAAGGTAAAAATATTCCAGATAACATCATTCGTGTTCGTATTGATCGCAACACTGGCATGCTAACGCACAAAGTAGACAGCACATCGATGTTCGAATACTTTGAAAAAGGCACTGAGCCTACCGAATACGCTGGAGACCGTTTGGAAGACAGTATTTATTCTTCCGGCTCTGGCGCAGAAGAGCTGTTCTAAATCACTAAAGCAAAAGGGAGAGCATTCGCTCTCCCTTTTTTATGTCGGCTTTTACGCCGCGGCGTTCAATGAAGGGTAAGAAGCCAATACTTCTTTAATCTTCGCCGCCAAAGCTTCAAACCTTGCACGCAGTGGTGAGCCCGGGCGATATACAAGGACTATATTGCGCGAAGGCGTAGGGTTAACGGCTGGTACATAGCACACGCCATCTTTTTGCTTCTCATTGGGGATAGAAAGCTGAGGCAATAACGTAATCCCAGCACCAGCAGCGACCATATTCCGCAGTGTCTCCAAACTGGTTGCCTTAAAGCGTTCATCGTCTTTCGCTCCGGCAGCAAAACAGAAACCTAACGCTTGATCACGCAAACAGTGACCGTCTCCTAGCGCTAAAACGGTTTTACCATTCAGCTCCAACATATCAACATGGTCGAGAGAGGCCCACTCATGATCACATGGCACCGCAACGCTTAACGGCTCGTTATACACTTCGATTTCTTTAAAAGGTGCCGTTTCATCAACCGAAGCCAAGACCAAGCAGTCCAATTTACCTTCTTCTAATTGACGCACCAACTGATGTGTTTGAGCTTCGTGCAGGAACAGCTCCAGTTCAGGAAATGCTTCTTTTATCTGCGGCAGAATTTTGGGTAGTAGATACGGACCTACCGTCGGGATGAAACCGATATGCATAGGCCCAGTCATTGCTCCGCTCTGACCACTCGCCATATCTTTAAAAGTTTTCACTTCACTTAAGATACGCTTAGCTTGCTCCACCAACTGCAACCCTGAATCGGTAAACAAAACGCGACGGCTGCTTCGCTCTAAAAGCGTGGTACCGAGTTCATCCTCTAGCTTACGAATTTGTCCACTCAATGTTGGTTGGCTAACAAAACATGCTTCTGCCGCTTTGCGAAAGTGCTTATGTTCCGCAAGTGCAACTAAGTACTCAAAATCTCGAATATTCATAACTCACAATTCGCTTCTTTTAACAATAGCTAATGCCTATCAAAACCATAACACCAAACGATTAGAGCTATCAAAGGATTTTTACAATAATGGGCTCAACAGAACGAAACAGAGCAAAGAAAAACGCTAAGCTCTATACGCATAATTTAAAATAGTTAAAGGAAATCATTATGTTTGTATCTAAAGAAGGTCAACAAGTCCCTCAAGTTACTTTTCCAGTTCGTCAAGGTGACTCTTGGATGAATGTAACGACTGATGAGCTATTTAAAGGTAAGACCGTTATCGTATTTAGCTTACCGGGTGCATTTACTCCAACCTGTTCATCAAGCCATCTACCTCGTTACAACGAATTGTTCCCTGTATTTAAAGAGCACGGAGTGGATGAGATTATTTGTGTCTCAGTCAATGATACATTCGTGATGAATGCATGGAAACAAGACCAAGAAGCAGAAAACATTACCTTCATCCCGGATGGTAATGGTGAATTCACCGATGGAATGGGTATGTTAGTGGATAAAAACGACATCGGCTTTGGCAAACGTTCATGGCGTTACAGCATGCTAGTAAAAGATGGCGTAGTGGAAAAAATGTTCATTGAGCCAAACGAACCAGGCGACCCATTCAAGGTGTCAGACGCAGATACGATGCTGAATTACATAGCGCCTGACTACAAAACGCAAGAATCCATCACGGTGTTCACTAAACCAGGCTGCCCTTTCTGTATGAAAGCGAAACAAAACCTGATTGACCACGGTCTTCAATATGAAGAAGTGATTCTGGGTAAAGACGCAACGACAGTTAGTCTACGAGCTATATCTGGTCGCACGACTGTTCCACAAGTCTTTATCGGTGGCAAGCACATCGGCGGTAGCGAAGAGCTAGAAGCGTATCTAGGCTAAACTGTCCATAGCCGACACCCTCGGTCTCCGGTGCCTTTGGCTCGGAGGCCAACCCTAACTCACTTCTTCTACTAGTCTAGATAAGTAGTCGTCTACCGATAAGGTGACTCCTTATACAGATTCAACGACCCAATTCACTCTCCAAGCTCAATGTAGCTAGCTTGGCTTAAAAACAAAAAGCGAGAGTTCACGATGAAACAAGTTAATGTCGACGTAGCGATTATTGGTGGTGGTACTGCTGGTCTTGGCGCTTATCGAGCAGCAAAAGCTCATACTAATAGCGTAGTAATGATTGAAGGCGGCCCTTACGGAACAACCTGTGCTCGCGTCGGTTGCATGCCCTCTAAGCTGTTGATTGCGGCCGCAGAAAGTGCCCACCAAATCGAAAAAGCGCCTGGATTTGGGATCCATCCGCAAGGTGAAATACGCATTAACGGACAAGAAGTCATGGATCGTGTAAAACGCGAACGTGATCGTTTTGTTGGCTTTGTGCTTGAAAGCGTCGATGATATTCCCGCAGAAGACAAGTTGTCAGGTTACGCGAAGTTTGCCGATGATCATACACTTATCATAGATGACCATACTCAGGTCACCGCAAAACGGATTGTGATCGCGACGGGCTCTCGTCCTGCCTATCCAGCAGCTTGGAATGAGTTGGGTGACCGTCTCGTAATGAATGATGATGTCTTTGATTGGGATGATTTGCCTGAGTCCGTTGCGGTATTTGGCCCCGGAGTGATCGGACTTGAACTCGGTCAAGCATTGCACCGCCTAGGGGTGAAAGTGAAGCTCTTTGGTCTTGGTGGTCAAGTTGGTCCACTGACAGATCCAGAGGTGATGGCTTACGCAGATAAAACTTTTAAAGAAGAGTTCTATCTTGATGCCGATGTAAAAGTAGAAAGCATGAAGCGCATACCATCATCGAATGCAGCAGGCGCAGACAAAGTTGAAATCCAATTCATTAACCACGACGGTGAATTAGAAACCTTTATTGTTGATTACGTTTTAGCAGCCACTGGACGACGTCCTAACGTAGATAAGCTAGCGATCGAGAACACCAATATTGCCCTCGATGAACGCGGTGTACCAACCGCAGATCACTACACATTGCAAACCTCCGTAGAGAGTATTTTTATTGCGGGTGATGCAAGTAACCAAGTTCCATTGCTGCACGAAGCCGCTGATCAAGGTCGCATTGCTGGTGATAATGCTGGTCGCTTCCCAGATATTCGTGCAGGTCTGCGTCGTTCGCCAATTTCAGCTGTATTCTCCGATCCGCAAATAGCTATGGTCGGCGAAACTTTCAAACAACTGGAAACTCGCTTAGGAAGCTGTGGTTGTTTTGTTACTGGTGAAGTCTCGTTTGAGAATCAAGGACGTTCGCGTGTCATGCTACGAAACAAAGGGATGTTACATGTCTATGGCGAGCAAGGTACTGGACGCTTTTTAGGTGCAGAGATGATGGGGCCGAACGCAGAACACCTCGCGCATCTTTTGGCTTGGGCACACCAAAATAGAATGACGGTTTCTGAGATGCTAGATATGCCCTTCTATCATCCAGTGATCGAAGAGGGTGTCCGCACCGCTCTACGTGATTTGAATGCAAAACTACACTTAGGGCCAGAAATGGTGAAACATTGCCTTGACTGTGGGCCTGGTTGCTAACGCTTTCATGCTCAATCGAGCCAGTCTTTACATACCAAACAAAACAGAAAGCCTCGTGATTAACGAGGCTTTCTGTTGACTACTTTGAGGCGATTACATAAGTACTACACTGCCATCATTGCGTAACGACTTACCATGATGATCGCGACTACACCGATCGTAAAAAAGCCACCAGCGATACTCAGCGCAAATTTCAATTCTGTCGACATGATTATTTTTCCTATTAAAGACTGACAGCGCACCATACATCAATCACGTGCCACATAAGCTCTACAAAGCTAACTTTCCATTTTTGGTTGTGTTCCTGCGCTCTAAGCTGCGACAAAAAACGCTTTCTCTCTTTGTGTTGGGTATATAATCTGAAGCAACACTGATGCCTTGGAAAACACTATGACTTGTCGCCGTTGCGAGGAACATTGGTTTTGGAAAAAGCTTGGGCGTTGCCAACGATGCTTGGATCAGTTAACGGTGCTTTCGGTACTGTGCTGGATTGTGTGGTGGTTTGCGTTCAAAGATGATCCACAAAGCATCGAGTCGATCGCTTTGATCTTTGCTGGTTTCGCTTTCAATATTTTATTGTTTTTGCACTTATGGATGCGTTTTGTCATCTTGCCGTGGCAACGTCGGCGAGGACGAAAAGAGACGGATAAAAAAGAGTAAAGTGGCAGATAGAAAAAAGCCCCAAAACCAATATCAGTTCTGGGGCTCTCTTAGATTCTTCTAAGAAAAAGCAGTGGTACTTTAATAGACCGGGCTTCCTCTCAAAGGTTCCAAATTTTTTCGATTTTTTTAGCAAATACTGATGTAAGTGAATCAGAAAATAACTATGTCATTGAATGCTAATAAAATCACTCCGAAATTTCAGCTCATGCCACATGCGATTTTTGGATCACTTGCTCCATTAAATTGATCTCTAGCGCCACTTCATCACACGCGTGCTGACGTGGACACTGATCGCAATCTTTCAAGACTTTTTCTGGCAACAGCGACTTCGATGTTGGTAAGAAGCTCTGCTTCATAAAGAACTCTGGCGTTCGAGTGAGGACAAAGACCTTCTTTATCGCCATTTGACGTGCTTTCTCAACCAAGTGATTTACGATTGCCCTGCCCTGCCCTTGACCTTGCCAGCCCGCTTCGATACCAAGAGAGCGTATTTCAGCCAACCCTGAGTCATACACATATAGAGAAGCGCAACCTGTCACTTCACCATGATGCTCAGCCACCGCGAAGGAGCCAATATCTCTCACGAGCTCATTACGAGAGCGGGGTAGATTCTCACCGAGGTTCGCCCAATAAGCCACCATGCCCTCTAGTGTTTCAATGTCCGTCAAACGTGCAGGACGCACTTTCACTGCCGAGCTGTCACGCTGGCTCAGACATTTATCCGCTTGCTCTACCGCATAAGCGACTTGGTGAGGCGAAACGCCACCCAGCGCACAACGTTTTTCCAAACAAGACTCTATCGTCAGAATGTCATACACATCATCTTCAATCACCTCAGAGAAGGCTTTTAGCTCTTGCAGAGACAATTCTTCCAGCGCACAGCCTTTGTCAATTGCCCCTACCACCGCTACGCCCACAATATGGTGCGCCTCACGGAATGGGATGCCTTTCGCGACTAAGTAATCAGCTAACTCAGTCGCGTTCGCATACCCTTGCTTCGCAGCTTCAAGCGTACGCTCACCATTTACTTTAATGCCATCAAAACACAGCGCTGCCATTTCCATGCAATCATTCCATGTGTCTAACGCATCAAACAACCCTTCTTTATCTTCTTGCATGTCTTTGTTGTACGCCAATGGTAAGGCTTTCACTGTCATCATCATGCTCGATAATGCGCCATAGACACGCCCTGTCTTACCACGGATCAACTCAAGTGCATCTGGGTTTTTCTTCTGTGGCATCAATGACGAACCAGACGTCACCGTATCCGCTAACTCAATGAAGTTAGACTCCCCTGAGTTGTAGAAGATCATATCTTCTGCAAGACGAGAAAGGTGCAACATAGATATCGAGGCCACCGACATCAGTTCCATCACATGATCACGATCCGAAACCGAATCGAGTGAATTACGCGTAGCGCGGTGGAAACCAAGGTTATGAGCTAATTGTTCACGATCAATCGGATAAGCCGTGCCAGCTAAAGCACCCGAGCCAAGTGGACAAGTGTCGAGGCGCTGTAAGGCATCATTCAGACGAGAGTAGTCACGCTCGAACATTTCAACATAAGCCAAACACCAGTGAGCAAAGGTGACAGGTTGAGCACGCTGAAGATGAGTATAGCCAGGCAATACAGTGCCTTGGTGCTGCTTAGCAACATGAACCATTTGCGATTGCAGACGATCTAAAGCAATCAACAGTTGCTGGCCTTGCTGACGACACCAAAGTTTTAGGTCTGTCGCTACTTGGTCATTACGAGAACGCCCAGTGTGGAGTTTTTTACCTAAATCTCCCACTTTACTAATCAGCTGCTGTTCAACCCACGAGTGGATATCTTCTGCATCTGAGCGAAGAATTTGATGAGGGTCTTCCATCACTTCTAACTTCAGCTCGTTTAAAGCAAGTTCCAGCTTTTGCTGTTCTTCTGCCGATAGAACATCTACAGAAAGCAGAGCTTTAGACCATGCGATTGAACCTACGATGTCTTGCTCAGCCAATCGGTAGTCAAAACGCAACGAATCGTTAAACTCTTTAAATCTAGTGTCTGCCGCTTGGGTAAATCTTCCGCCCCATAATGCCATTGCGTTTCTCCTGATGACTATTGCTTACTCTAACGTTCTCGAATGAGTAGTAACCAATTTGATGGTCATTTGCTCACTTTTTCTTATGGGTCAACGTTACGGCAATTTCGACAAAAAATAAAGTATAAATTCAATATTTTTACATATATATTCAAACGAAATATATTTGTATCTTTGTGCTCATAGACGTAAGCCAACAAAAAAGACCTGCTATCCAATAGCAGGTCTTTACTCAATCCGAGATGTGGAGAGATTATTTTTTCTGGCTGTTCAACGCACGGATACGGCTTGATAGCGAGTAAAGACGGATGAAACCACCCGCATGGCTTTGGTCGTAAACCTCATCTTCACCAAACGTAGCGAACTCTTCTGAGTACAAGCTGTTGTCAGAACGTTTTTGCGTTACCGTGGCTTGGCCTTTGTAGAGCTTAACAACCACTTCGCCATTCACGTCTTGCGCTAGCTCTTCTGAAGCGGCAAGGATCGACTTACATAGTGGCGTAAACCAACGACCATCGTACACAAGGTGAGACGCTTTTAGACCCAGCTCTTCACGGAATTCGAATGATGATTTGTCTAACACTAGCTGTTCAACGGCACGCAGCGCTTCCATCATGATGGTGCCTCCCGGTGTTTCGTAGCAGCCACGAGATTTCATTCCTACTAGACGGTTTTCAACGATATCGATACGACCAACACCGTGCTTCGCACCTTTTTCGTTTAGATAAACCAACGCGTTGTATGGTGTCATCGCTTCGCCATCAACTTCGACCACCTCACCTTTTTCTACTTTCAGCGTGACGTATTCCGCTTCGTTTGGTGCTTGCTCTGGGTCTACAGTCCATACCCAGCAATCTTCGTTTGGTGCGTTCCACGTATCTTCTAGGACGCCACCTTCAGTGGAAATATGCCATGCATTTGCATCACGTGAGTAGATCTTAGTAAGAGACGCTGAACAAGGAATATTACGCTCAGCTAGGTAATCTAAACATTCTTCACGGCTCACTAGGTCCCATTCACGCCAAGGGGCAATCACTTGTAGATCTGGTGCTAGTGCTGCGAATGCGCCTTCGAAACGAACTTGGTCATTACCTTTACCTGTACAGCCGTGACACAATGCGTCCGCGCCCACTTTACGTGCGACTTCAACCTGTGCTTTAGCAATAATTGGACGCGCCATTGATGTACCCAGCAGGTACTTACCTTCGTAGTACGCGCCGGTTTTTAGCGTTGGGTAAATGTAATCCGCCACCATCTCTTCTTTCAGATCAGCGATGTAACACTCAGAAGCACCTGAAGCTTTTGCTTTCTCTTCAATACCTTCTAGCTCTTCTGCGCCTTGACCAACATCGGCAACGAAAGCAACGACTTCACAATCGTAGTTCTCTTTTAGCCACGGGATAATTACTGAGGTATCTAGACCGCCTGAGTATGCGACTACCACTTTATTTACGTTCACTTTGCTCATCTTTCTTCTCCAAACTTAACTGGCGCTGCGCTCGGCGGTCAGTGCCAACTACTACTTCCTAATATTGAATTCTTTTGCTGATGCTTATTGAGGCAAAAATTGCGTTCCAATACTTTCACCAGCGAATAGCTGTACTAATTTTTCTGGGTAACGCCAGGTGGCGACTTCGATAGGACGCCCAAGATCATTGGCCGCCTCCAAAGCAGCTTTAACTTTGACGATCATGCCGTCTGTGATCACATGTCCATCGATCAACGAGTTAGCTTGCTGCTCTGACAAGGTTTTGATCAAATGGCCTTTTCCATCTAATACACCACTCACGTCTGATAGCAGGACCAACTCCGCATCTAATGCGCCCGCAACCGCGACTGCGGCTTGGTCAGCATTAACATTCATCATCTGACCATCTGTGGTTAAGCCAATTGAACTGATGATCGGCAGTGCGCCTGTGTTTAGTACCGCTTGTAATAGCGTTGAATCACCCGGTGATGCTTTACCTACCGCGCCCAACTCTGGGTCAAGTTCTTCAACAAGACACAAACCACCATCCGCAAGGCTAAGACCTACTGCATTGAGTCCATCTGCGATGGCTTGGCCTTGAAGTAGCTTATTCGCTGTGCCTGCAAGTGCGCCTGCAATCACAGGAATTTGATCGTAAGGCGTTACGCGTAAACCGTTTTTCTTTACGGTTTCAAGCTGAAGCTTTGCCATCAACTCATCAACTAGGTAGCCACCGCCATGAACGATGGCGATTTGTCGCTGTGCCGATTTTTGGTAAGCCGCAATGGCACCAAACAGTTGGCTTAAGGTTTGAGTGCATGATAGAGCTGCACCACCTAGCTTAATGACTAAAGGAGCTTGATTGGTTTGCGTCATCGCATTTCCCTCTTTCAACGACTACAGCAACGCTGTCAGTTCTGGGTAACCGTAATGAATATTGAGACATTGCATCGCTTGACTTGATGCACCTTTGAGTAGGTTGTCGATGGCTGAAATCACAATGATATGTTCGCCTTGTACCTTCCAGCCGATATCGCAGAAAGGGGTATTTTCGACATCCTGAATACGTGGAATACCATCGCCTTTTAAACGCACGGCTGGCTTTCCTAGATAAGCTTGTTCAAATGCTTGAGCGACTTGTTGCTCTGTAACGCCTGATGCTAGCTTCATGGTGATCGTGGCAAGAATGCCGCGTTTAAAGTTGCCTAGGTGCGGAGTAAAAATCACATCGCAACCTAAGTGCTGAGCAATTTCTGGTTGGTGACGATGAGTAAATACACCATAAGGTTGCAAGCTCACTTCACAGAAACTGTTCACCATAGAAGCTTTACGCCCAGCTCCGGACACACCGCTGGTCGCGTTAATGACAGGCCATTGATTGGTATCCACTAATGCATTTTCGAGTAGAGGTTTGATGGCTAACTGCGAAGCAGTCGGGTAGCAACCTGCTACAGCAACTAAGGGAGCAGTTTTAATTGATTCCTGGTTCCACTCTGCTAAGCCGTATGCAGCTTTATCTAGCCAGTTATTATGTTGATGCTCGAAGCCATAAAAGGTGTTGTAAAAACCTTCACTTTGGACGCGGAATGCCCCCGATAAATCGAATACCTGACAGCCTGCCTCCAAGAAAGTTGGGGCTAGATCGTGGCTCACCTCATGAGCCGTTGCTAAAAACACCACATCCGATTCTTGAGCGATTTGCAGTGGATCCGTTAGTGGCGAGACCGGCATATCAATGATGCCTGCTAACTTACCGTGCAGCTGCGCAATATTCTTTCCTGCATCAACACTGTTGGCGGAAACGTATAAACCTGATAGCGTGAGTTGTGGGTGTTTATTAACCATTAACGCTAACTCTGCGCCGGTGTAACCGCTGGCTCCAATAATCGTGGTTTTTAGCATTGTGTGACATCCATATACTTAAAGGCTCAAATGACTATTCATATTTAATTTTTGCTTTATTTTGATTTTTTATTCATTAAATATGATTTAATATGTGTTTTACATTTTTGTGGTCTGTCTGTCAACAGGAGATTTGAAGAATCCATGCAATTACCAACTTTTCTAGAGGTCTATGAAGGACTCATCAGCACCTCTTCTATCAGCTCCACGGATCCGAGCTGGGATCAGGGCAATGCAAAAGTCATCGAAAAACTCGCATCTTGGTTTAAAGATCTGGGCTTCAACGTTGAAGTGATCGAGGTGGAGCCAGGCAAGCACAATATGATTGCACGTATGGGAGAGGGTGAAGGCGGCCTTTTACTTGCTGGCCACAGTGATACCGTGCCATTCGATCAAGGGCGATGGAACTTTGATCCACATAAGCTGACTGAAAAAGACAACCGCTTTTACGGTTTAGGCACGGCAGACATGAAAGGCTTTTTTGCCTTTATTTACGAAGCCGTCAAAAAAGTCGACTGGAGCAAGCAGACCAAGCCGCTATACGTATTAGCCACTTGTGACGAAGAAACCACAATGTTGGGTGCACGACATTTCACCGTAAACGCCCCTTTTAAGCCGGATTACTGCATTATTGGTGAGCCTACCAGCCTCGTTCCTATTCGCGGCCACAAAGGTCATGTGGCGAATGCAATTCGGGTCACGGGTAAGTCAGGCCATTCATCCGATCCTGCCTTAGGCGTTAACGCGATTGAGATCATGCATGAAGTGATGTTTGCCATGATGCAACTGCGCGATAAATTGGTGAAAGAATACCACCATCCGGGTTTTGCCATTCCAAGCCCTACCCTAAACCTTGGACACATTCACGGTGGTGACAGCGCTAACCGTATTTGTGGTTGCTGTGAGCTGCACTATGATGTTCGCCCACTACCAGGGATCAGCCTGGATGGCCTAGAAAATATGCTGCGCGGAGCATTAAAAGAAGTCGAAGCAAAGTGGCCTGGACGCTTGGAGATAATTCCCTTACATGAACCAATTCCGGGTTACGAATGCCAACATGACCACCCATTTATCGGTGGTGTTGAAGAGATCTGCCAAACCAGTTCAGAAACCGTGAACTACTGTACTGAGGCGCCCTTCTTACAACAGCTCTGTCCAACCTTAGTTCTCGGCCCCGGTTCAATTGACCAAGCGCACCAACCGGATGAGTTTCTCTCATTTGATTTTATCGATCCCACAATTGATGTGCTTTCAAAGGCAATGGTCAAGTATTGCTGTTAATACACGAATAAACTCAAAAGTCAGTGCAGCTCGATTGAGCTGCATCTTTTTATCTTCACAATTTAGCGCTAGCCTTAACACTTCTTTAACTTGTTATTTTGTAATTAATTTTCACTTCTTATTCTACAGCTGCCGTAAATTTGCTCTAAATCAGGAGACAGCGGAATAATTGCAAACTTAGTCTGCTTTATTTGACTATAACTGGTGCTTTTCGCTAGATTGGAGTCTTAACAAGGACAATGGATGTAGTTTTTTTACGAGGCAGGACGACAATGAACGAGAAATACGCCGCACTCAAAAGTAATGTGCGCATGTTAGGCCACTTATTGGGTAACACCATTCGCGATGCCCATGGCGAAGAAATCTTCGAGAAAGTGGAAACCATTCGTAAATTATCCAAATCGGCTCAAGCAGGTAATCAAGCAGACAGGGAAAGCTTGATAGAAGAAATCAAACACCTACCCGATGAGCAACTAACGCCCGTTACCCGTGCGTTTAACCAATTTCTAAATCTCACCAATATTGCTGAGCAATACCACACGATTTCACGCCATTGTGAAGAGCACATTTGTGAACCAGACGCGATTAACTCGCTGTTTTCTAAACTGGTACAAAACGATGTGAGCAAACTGGACACTGCGCAAGCGGTTCGTGATCTGAATATTGAATTGGTATTGACGGCTCACCCAACGGAAATCACGCGTCGCACCATGATCAACAAATTGGTCAAGATCAATGAGTGCTTATCAAAGTTGGAACTGAGTGATCTTTCTTCTAAAGAGCGCAAGAAAACCGAGCGTCGCTTAGAGCAACTTATCGCACAAAGCTGGCATTCTGACGTGATTCGTCAACAACGCCCTACTCCATTGGATGAAGCGAAATGGGGTTTTGCCGTAGTAGAAAACTCACTGTGGGAAGCAGTGCCAGACTTCTTACGTGAAATGCACGATCGCTTGAAATCTTACTTGGGTGAAGGTTTACCAATTGATGCTCGCCCTGTGCACTTCTCTTCTTGGATGGGGGGTGACCGCGACGGTAACCCGTTCGTCACTCATAGCGTGACGCGTGAAGTATTGCTTCTGTCTCGTTGGAAAGCCGCAGATCTTTATCTCAATGACATCAACGAGTTGATCAGTGAACTGTCTATGACGGTTTCAAACGATCAAGTTCGTGAACTTGCTGGCGAAGATCAGCACGAACCATATCGTGCAATCCTGAAACAACTTCGCTCACTATTGAACGAAACCAAAGATATTCTCGATGCTAAGATCCATGGTCAAAAACTGGCCGTTAAAGCTCCGTTGCAAAAAGTCGAGCAACTTTGGGAACCTCTGTATGCCTGTTACCAGTCGCTAAATGAATGTGGCATGGGTGTGATCGCAAATGGCTCTCTACTAGATACATTGCGCCGCGTAAAAGCATTTGGTATTCATCTTGTTCGCCTTGATATCCGCCAAGAGAGCACGCGTCATTCAGACGTATTGTCTGAATTAACCCGCTACTTAGGCATTGGTGATTACGAACAATGGAGCGAGCAAGATAAGATTGCTTTCCTAACCAACGAACTCGCATCTAAGCGTCCTCTTCTGCCTCGTGATTGGGAACCATCAGAACCAGTCAAAGAGGTTTTGGACACCTGTAAGATTATTGCAGCACAACCGCGTGAAGCATTCGGTGCCTACGTAATTTCTATGGCACGCACTGCATCGGATGTGTTAGCAGTCCACCTACTTCTGCAAGAAGCTGGCTGCCCATATCGTATGGATGTTTGCCCATTATTCGAGACGCTAGACGACTTGAACAATGCAGAATCAGTCATCAAACAGTTGATGGGTATCGACCTATACCGTGGCTTTATCCAAAACCACCAAATGGTCATGATTGGTTACTCTGACTCAGCGAAAGATGCGGGTGTCATGTCTGCAGGCTGGGCTCAGTACCATGCGATGGAATCGTTAGTAAAAGTGGCGGAAGAAGAAGGTGTTGAACTGACTCTATTCCACGGTCGTGGCGGTACAGTAGGCCGCGGCGGCGCGCCAGCACACGCAGCACTTCTGTCTCAACCACCAAAAAGCTTGAAAGGTGGTTTGCGCGTAACAGAACAGGGCGAGATGATCCGCTTTAAACTGGGCCTTCCAGATGTCGCCGTAAACAGTTTTAACCTTTACGCGAGCGCGATTCTAGAAGCTAACCTATTGCCACCGCCAGAGCCAAAACAAGAATGGCGCGACTTAATGGAAGTGCTATCAGAAGTTAGCTGCGAGTCTTATCGTAACGTAGTTCGCGGCGAGCCTGACTTTGTGCCTTACTTCCGTCAAGCGACACCAGAGCTCGAGCTCGGTAAGTTGCCACTTGGCTCTCGTCCTGCAAAACGTAATCCGAAGGGCGGAGTGGAAAGCTTACGTGCAATCCCGTGGATCTTCTCGTGGAGCCAAAATCGTTTGGTACTTCCAGCATGGTTAGGTGCGGGTGAAGCAATTCAATACTCGATCGATAAAGGTCACCAAGCGCTGCTCGAAGAGATGTGTCGTGAATGGCCGTTCTTCTCGACTCGCCTTGGCATGTTAGAAATGGTGTACTCGAAGTGTAATATCGATATTTCTCGCTATTACGATGAGCGATTGGTGGATGAATCACTCCGTCCACTCGGTGAAAAGCTTCGCGCTCAGCTTCAAGAAGATATCAAAGCAGTACTGAATGTAGAGAACAACGAAAACTTGATGCAGCATGACCCTTGGGGACTCGAATCGATTCGCTTGCGCAACATCTACGTTGAGCCATTGAACATGCTACAAGCCGAGTTGCTATACCGTACACGCCAAACCGAAGAAGCATCTGCAAACCTAGAAGAAGCGCTAATGGTGACAATTGCTGGTATTGCAGCTGGCATGCGCAACACAGGCTAATCGCTTCATTTGTAATAAAAAAGCTGAGCAAGTGCTCAGCTTTTTTTTGGCGCTGGATAATTGCGCAACCAAAAGGCAGTTTAATAAACTATAAAAAACCCAAAAATTACCACACAAAAAGAATAAAAAACCACAAGTTAACAGTATTGATTATTATGTTAGTTTTTTAGGGTAATTTTGTCCTACTATTCCACTTCATGCTTATTATTTATATACTACTTGCCTGCTGAGAGCTCATAAATCCAATCATACCTGCTCCAGCCATGATGGGACTCCCCATCTCTCTAGGTGATAAACGGCTTTAAGGTGACAGGACCAACATTGTTGGTGCTACTTATACATTAAAAAACTCAAGTGCCAGAAAGAGCACAGCTGAAAGTATAAGTAGCTTGTTTACAAGTTTATTGACCATTTGGATTGAAGACATGTCATTACCACACGTAATCTTAACTGTTCTTAGCACTCGCGACGCAACCGGTTACGATATCACTAAAGAATTCTCTGCTAGCATCGGTTACTTCTGGAAAGCAAGCCACCAACAAGTGTACCGTGAACTCAATAAAATGGCCGAGAAAGAGCTGGTTACTTGCGTATTAGAACCTCAAGAAGGCAAACCAGACCGTAAGGTTTACTCCATCACAGATGCTGGTCGCAGCGCTTTAGGAGAATGGTTTGATCAACCAACTGCACACCCGACTGTTCGTGATGAATTTTCAGCGAAATTGATGGCATGTGCCGTTCAACCATCAACACCTTTCCGTGATCAACTCGCCGAACTGGTTGAAGAGTCTCGCAAACTGGTTTCTCACTACAAAGAAATTGAAGCGGCTTACTACGCAACGCCGTCAACTTTAGACAAACAAGCTCGCCTAGAGCGTTTAACGCTTCGTCGTAACCTACTGTTACGTGAAACGTGGATCACGTGGGCTGAAGAAGTCCTAACAGAACTTGAAGTGATTGGTTAATTTCCTTTTACTTTGATACAACGAAAAAGGCTTGCCACTTGGCAAGCCTTTTGTCTTTTTGAAACCCGATTTATGCACCTACTGCAGCGCGAGGACGAACGCCTAGCGTATGACATAAAGCGTAAGTCATCTCTGCACGGTTTAGGGTGTAGAAATGGAAATCCTTAACGCCTTCACGACTAAGTACGCGCACCATATCAATAGCTTGGCTTGCTCCCACAAGCTGACGAGTCACCGGATCATCATCCAAGCCTTCGAACTGTTTACTCATCCAGCCTGGTACTTTCACATTGTTCTGCGCAGCAAAACGAGAGGCTTGCTTAAAGTTCGACACTGGCAAAATACCAGGGACAATTTCCACATCAATTCCTGCCGCCACACAGCGATCGCGGAAACGAAGGTAAGACTCGACGTCAAAAAAGAACTGAGTAATTGCACGGTTTGCGCCTGCATCAACCTTACGTTTTAGGTTCAATAAGTCAGACTGCGCACTTTTAGCTTCAGGGTGAACCTCAGGAAATGCGGCTACTGAGATATCAAAATCATGACGTGATTTCAGCAGCTCAACCAGATCCGAGGCATACATGTCAGGCGCACCGCCACCAGGAGGAATATCACCACGCAGAGCAACGATATTTTCAATACCATTATTCCAGTAATCATCGGCAATATTAATTAACTCTTCGCGAGTCGCATCAATACAAGTGAGGTGAGGAGCAGCAACCAATCCGGTTGTTGCTTTGATTTCTTTAATGATGGAGTGCGTTCTGTCACGCTCGCCAGAGTTAGCGCCGTAAGTCACAGAAACAAATTTAGGTTGGAGCGTTTTAAGACGGTGCACTGAATTCCAGAGTGTCTCTTCCATCTTCGCGCTGCTTGGTGGAAAAAACTCAAATGATACATTGATGTTGTCTGACAACTCAGCAATATTCTGGTTCAAGGCGTCAATATGGCCTGCGTGCGTGTATCCCATCTTACTCTCCCTGTGGCACTCCGCCACGAAAACAAATTCCTTAAATCGACGTTTAGACGTCTATATGTCTACAGAATGTATTGAATACGATTTAATGTCAACCTTGTAATTATGAATTTTTCTCAAGTTAATAATGAGGATAGTTCAAGTTATTACTTGAACGTTATTTCACCACTTATCACAAGCCGATACTTCAGTATGGCACTGAAGGCAAAATAAAAAACCCTGGTCGGGTTCCAGGGTTTTAGGTATCTCGCAACTTTAGAATAAACCGGCTAATCGGTTGAGGTCGGATTGAATCGCGCCGGCTGTCACTTCTCTTCCTGCGCCAGGCCCTCGAATAACGAGTGGGTTATCTTTGTACCACTTACTTTCAATGGCAAAAATGTTGTCGCACGGCAGTAGGTTGGCGAGCGCATGTTCACGAGATAACGCTTCTACTCCCACCGTCGCTTTACCATTTTTTTCTAAACGAGCAACGTAGCGAAGCACTTGGTCGTTTCTCTGTGCTTTTGTCAGGCGCTCTTGCAGTATTTCACTCAACAGCCCTCCGTTATCGAAGAAGTCATCGATGCTAAGTTCTCTTAATTCTTCTGGTACCAGAGATTCAACCTTAACGCTGCCCGGCTCAATATCGAGACCAGACTCTCGAGCTAAGATAACCAGCTTACGCATAACATCTGAACCATCTAAATCAGAACGAGGATCAGGCTCTGTTAAACCTTGCTGCCAAGCGAGGTCGACTAAATCATTAAATGGTACTGAGCCGTCAAATTGTTGGAATAACCATGATAACGTCCCTGAGAAAATACCCGATAGAGCAACGATCTCATCACCACTTTCACGTAGATCTCGCACGGTATGGTTTATTGGTAACCCCGCACCAACCGTCGCGTTGTACAGCCAGTAACGACCAATTTTAGCGAATGCATCTTGAACCTGATGGTAATACTGGCTATCTGCCGAACCCGCCACTTTGTTAGCGGAAATCAAATGAATGCCCTGCTGCGCAATTTCTACATAGCGCTGAGCTAAGTCTTTGCTCGCTGTCACATCAAGCACTACGGCTTCATCGTAATTTTTTAGCGCTCCTAAGTGAGTCAACCAAGACCCATCGTTTGCTAGGCTTTCATCATCAAATCGTTCAGCAACACTTGCTGCATCAATACCTTGCTCATCGAACCAGTAGGTTTGACTATCCACGACCGCGACAAGGTCAAAGCTCATGCCATGACGTTTTTCGAGCTCACCTTTTTGAGTTGCAAATAAATTTAACCAACTAGAACCAATGTTGCCCTTGCCACATAAAGCCACCGCCACGCGCTTTTGCGCTTGGAACAACTGGCTATGAATCGTTTGAACCAACACTTCGGTATCAGTACGACGCAAAACGGCGACTAAACTCAGCCCCGACTCAGTTTCAGAAATAAATTCAACCGGAGAGTGTTTTAACTTCTGATAAAAACCAAAACAATGGTTGGCGTTTTTCGTAACGCCAGCGCCTACCGCCGCCAAGAGAGAGTAGCCTTCTTTGAGCTTAATCTCCGCTTCAACCGCAAGCTCTTGTAAGTGTTTCAGTGCGCCACCGGCAATTTCTGCGGTATACGCCAAGCGCAACGTGTGTTGATCGGGCTGTGCCTCAAATGCCAATGGCTCCAATTGCGCTCGCTGCAACGCTTGTAATACATCATTCTGTGTTTTTTCGAAGTCGTGCCCATGCATGAAAGACAGCTGCACCAATAAAACATCATCCAGCGAGGTAATAATTTTAGCGCCACGGCCAGACGCCAAGACACGCTCAATACGAGTAGAGCCCGATTCCGGCAGATAGCTACACTTGAGGTTGAGATCCATAGTACTTTGCGCCACAGGCTGAAGTGTACGACTGTGTAGAACTGGGGCGGCTAAACGGGCGAGTTCGCTGGCTTCATCCAATCGAAGTAACGGTAACAGACACGCGTCTGCCACCAAACGCGGATCGGCACTATAGACACCGGCAACGTCACTCCAAATGGTGACCGTGCTCACTTCAGCCAGAGCACCGATGACAGTTGCAGAATAGTCAGAGCCATTACGACCAAGTAAAATGGTTTCGCCCGCCTCGTTCTGAGCCATAAAGCCAGTAATTACCACACGTTTATGATTGTGTTGCGCGAGAACTTCTTTTATCAAAGGATATGAACGAGCGCGATCAACTTCAGGTTGAGTCCCGGCTTCCGCACGTAAAAACGCTCGTGCATCTTGTGCAACAGCGGGGATAGAACGTTGAGATAATAACGCGGCCAATAGGCGAGCAGACCAAACTTCTCCGTGTCCTAGTACCGCGGCTTTTTGCGCGCCAGTGAGTGGTGCTGTCAGCTCAGATAAGGTACTGAACTCATCATGCAGTAACGCTAATAGTTCTTCTTGTACTTCATTTTCCAACAAGTTTTCTATTAGCTCCGTTTGGAACTGCCTTAGGCTTTGAAGTGCTTCATGCGCGATTCGGCCATCTTTGTCTAGCCCTTCCAGGAACTCAATCAAGCGGTTAGTGGTTTTTCCTGCCGCCGAGACGACCACAAGATCATTTTCCGTCGAATACTCCTTAAGAATATCCACAACGCGTAAATAGCATTCTGGGTTTGCTAAGCTACTGCCACCAAACTTATGCAGCTGACGTTGTACAGTCATTATTCTCGTCTCCTATTATTGGGCAGCTTTAGCGAATGCTTGCTCTAAATCCGTGATGAGATCTTGTGCATCTTCCAAGCCGACAGACAAACGCAATAGTTGATGTGACACCCCCGCTTCTGCCAGTGCTTCCTCTCCCATAGCTCGATGCGTCATGGATGCCGGATGACAAATCAAGCTTTCTACACCACCTAATGACTCGGCCAATGAAAACAGTTGGAGCTCTTTAACGAACACTTTTAACTGCTCAAACGAACCGGCAAACTCAAAGCTCAGCATAGAGCCAAAACCAGTTTGCTGCTTTTTAGCAATGTCATGACCCGGGTGCTCCGGCAGGCTTGGATGATAAATGGTTTTAACTAACGCTTGCTTCTGGAGATAAGCCAGTACCTGCTGTGAACTCTCTTCATGCACTCGCATGCGAGCACCAAGTGTACGAATGCCTCGCAACGTCATATAACTATCGAAAGGTGTGCCAGTCGCACCAATGCAATTGCCCCACCATGCAAGCTCTTCTGCATGCGCTTCTGTTTTGGTGATGATCACGCCACCAATCACGTCTGAATGACCGTTGATATACTTCGTTGTGGAGTGAATGACGAAATCTGCGCCCAAGTCCAAAGGCTTTTGGTACACGGGTGTCAAAAAGGTATTGTCCACCGCAACTAACGCGCCGACTTGTTTCGCTTTTTCACAGGTAGCTGCAATATCCACTACGCGAACCAGAGGGTTTGACGGAGTTTCTAGCAAAATGAGTTTTGGTTTTTGTGCTAATGCTGCATCCAAAGCTTGCTCGTCTGATTGATCGACAAACTGAACCTTAAAATCGCCTTTGTTGGCTCGGGTATTAAAAAGACGATAGGTGCCGCCATAACAATCGTGAGGAGCAATAATGAGATCATCAGGGCCAAGAAAAGCGGACACCCATAAATTTAATGCCGACGTACCGCAGTTCGTGACAACCGCTCCTTTTCCAGACTCGAGTTCAGATAACGCACTTTCCAACAGTCCGCGGTTTGGATTTCCAGATCGCGTGTAATCATACTTAGGTACTTCACCAAAAGCAGGAAAACCATAGTTAGTGGAAAGATAAATAGGCGGAACGACAGCGTGATATTGGCTGTCTGATTCAATACCAGTGCGTACTGCAATGGTCGCAGGTTTGCGAGAGCTCATGGGTGTATCCTTTCACGGGTAATGACTTCTAAATAGGAATGCGCTATATCTAATGAGTAAAATAAAGTGATCAACACACTTCCTTTGCTGTTCTGTTCACTTTACTCGTCAAAAAATGAGACGTCAACACTTCCAGACGTCTATATGTCTTTGCTTATGGCGGTAAATGCAGCTAAAATCAGCACCTAAATTATTTTTAACTGATTACATAAATGAAGGTGTGCAATGGCTGACTGGAATGGCGAATACATTAGCCCATATGCAGAGCACGGCAAAAAAAGCGAACAAGTAAAAAAAATTACCGTCTCTATCCCGCTAAAAGTTTTAAAAGTGCTAACTGATGAGCGTACTCGCCGTCAGATCAATAACTTACGCCATGCAACCAATAGTGAATTACTATGCGAAGCATTTTTGCACGCGTACACAGGTCAGCCACTTCCAACAGATGAAGACCTTCGTAAAGACCGTCCAGATGATATTCCAACAGAAGTAAAAGCACTGATGACGGAAATGGGCATCGAATTTGAGTCGTTTGACGAAGAGTAAAAAAAGCGAGGCTTGAGGCTTCAGATAGCAATTCTTATATCGAGCCAAAAGAATGACATAAAAAATGGGACGCGATTGCGTCCCATTTTTTGTACATCACATCTAATAGATATATTACTCTGCCATGTAGTTTTCAGGCATCTCGATACGAGCAACACCTGAATCAACTGCCGCCTGAGCCACAGCTTTTGCAACACGTGGTAGTAAACGTGAGTCCATTGGTTTTGGAATGATGTAGTCTGCACCAAACTCAAGCTTATCGACGCCTGCGGCCTTCAATACAGTTTCAGGTACAGGCTCTTTTGCTAGCTCACGAATCGCCTCAACGGCTGCAAGTTTCATTTCATCATTGATTTCACTTGCGCGCACATCAAGAGCACCACGGAAGATGAATGGGAAACACAATACGTTGTTTACTTGGTTCGGGTAATCACTACGGCCAGTCCCCATGATCAAATCATCACGAACAGCGTGGGCAAGTTCCGGCTTAATTTCAGGATCTGGATTCGAACATGCAAATACGATTGGCTTATCTGCCATCAGCTTCAACGCTTCCGCTGGCAATAGGTTTGGACCAGATACACCTAGGAACAGATCCGCGCCTTCAATCACGTCTTCTAATGTGCGTTTGTCCGTGTTGTTTGCGAATAGCTGCTTGTATTCATTAAGATCATCACGACGAGTGTGGATCACACCTTTACGATCCAGCATGTAAATTTTTTCGCGCATTGCACCACATTTAATCAGCAGCTCCATACACGCAACGGCTGCAGCGCCAGCGCCAAGACAAACGATCGTTGAGTCTTCAAGCTTCTTACCTTGAAGTTCGATCGCGTTCAGCATGCCTGCCGCCGTTACAATCGCAGTACCGTGCTGATCATCGTGGAATACTGGTACATCACAACGCTCAATTAGACGCTTTTCAATCTCAAAACAATCTGGTGCTTTAATATCTTCAAGGTTGATACCACCAAAGGTGTCTGCAATGCTTGCAACAGTATCAACAAATTCATCTATCGTGCGGTGCTTAACTTCAATATCAATAGAATCAAGACCTGCAAAACGTTTAAACAATAACGCTTTACCTTCCATTACTGGCTTAGATGCAAGTGGACCTAGGTTACCTAGACCTAAAATAGCGGTACCGTTAGAAATAACAGCAACCATGTTGCCTTTCGCTGTGTACTTGTACACGTTATCAGGGTTTTGTGCGATTTCACGCACTGGTTCTGCAACACCTGGGCTGTAAGCAAGGGCAAGATCACCCGCCGTTTCCGCAGGCTTTGTCAATTCGACAGCAATCTTCCCTGGAGTTGGATAAGCATGGTAATCCAATGCTTTTTGGCGATGTTCTTCTTCTGGAGTGGCTGCTTGGCGATTGTCTTCAGACATGGACGTTTCTCTTTTTTATTTTTAGGTAAGGGGGGATAAATTCTATCGGATAGAAATCAAACTTCATAGGCAAGATTGCGAGCAATATCCTTAAAAAGCCGATAATAAAAGAGATTAGACCAGATAGCGGGGATAAGCACCTGATTTTCGAGTCAGGTGCTCTTTTCTTCTTACAATTGAAGTGCGCAAAATCCTGGACGTTATTACTCTTCGTCTACGTATTGCGCTTGGAGGTAGTTCTCAATGCCAGACATTTCAATCAAGCCAAGTTGCGTCTCTAGCCAATCAACATGCTCTTCTTCATCTTCAAGAATATCTTGAAACAGATCGCGAGACACATAGTCTCGAATGTCTTCAGCATAAGCAATCGCATCTTTTAAATCTGGAATGGCGGCCATTTCAAGCTTTAAGTCACACTCGAGCATTTCTTTAGTGTCTTCACCTATCATCAACTTGCCTAAATCTTGTAGATTAGGTAAGCCCTCAAGAAACAAAATACGCTCAATCAGATGATCGGCATGTTTCATCTCATCGATAGATTCGTGATATTCCTTATCTGCTAGGTGCTTTAACCCCCAGTCCTTATACATTCGAGCATGAAGAAAATACTGATTAATAGCGATGAGCTCATTTCCGAGCACTTTATTGAGATGTTGGATGATGATTGGATCGCCTTTCATGACAAAAACCTCCTCTTTGGCTTCATTTAAATGTAGAAGCAAATGAGAAGGTGTCAAAACGCTAGGCAAATAATTACTTAATTACCGCATGCTCACAGTAATTAGCTAGCTTGTTTGAATACCGTGTAACTGGTTTCCGCTAAAATATCCTTGGCCTGTCTGATGCACTTACCACATTGGCTACCCAATGCTGTGCATTTTTTGATTCCTTTAATATCCGTTACGCCTTCATCTATCGCCAACTTCCTAATTTTCTTGTCGGAGACCCCATGGCAAAGACAAACGTACATACTCAAAAACCTATTAAATTAACCTGTGGCAACCAATATAAACAAGAATAGTTCTTGTTACCAGTCGCATTGATAGGCCTGTTCAGAATATTTTGTTATATAGATTTGGTGACAGTAGGCAAAGATCAGAGGGTTAGGTGTTACGACTAAAGGTGTTGAAAAATAGAGCCGGTAATATTCTGTTTTTAAATTAAAAAATTAACGTATTTCCTACGAACACTTATAACCAAATATAATTTAGATATAAAAAAGGGAAGCCTAAGCTTCCCTTTCTCGATGCGCTTTCTTCATAAAGAAGAAGAGTGCAAGATTTCGTTTAATTCGTTATGAATTAGTCGAAGATCTTAGCAACAACACCAGCACCTACTGTACGGCCACCTTCACGGATCGCGAAACGTAGACCTTCGTCCATTGCGATTGGTGCGATTAGCTCAACAGTCATCTGTACGTTGTCACCTGGCATTACCATTTCTACGCCTTCTGGTAGCTGGATGTCACCAGTTACGTCAGTTGTACGGAAGTAGAACTGTGGACGGTAGCCTTTGAAGAATGGAGTGTGACGACCACCTTCATCTTTAGACAGTACGTATACTTCTGATTCGAACTTAGTGTGTGGAGTGATTGAACCAGGCTTCGCTAGTACTTGACCACGTTCAACTTCGTCACGCTTAGTACCACGTAGAAGTGCACCAACGTTCTCACCTGCACGGCCTTCGTCTAGAAGCTTACGGAACATCTCTACACCAGTACATGTTGTAGTAGTTGTTTCCTTGATACCTACGATAGCAACTTCGTCACCTACAGTTAGGATACCACGCTCGATACGACCAGTTACTACTGTACCACGACCTTGGATTGAGAATACGTCTTCGATAGGCATTAGGAATGGCTGATCTACCGCACGCTCTGGCTCAGGGATGTAAGTATCTAGAGCTTCAGCTAGTTCAACGATTTTCGCTTCCCACTGCTCTTCGCCGTTTAGTGCGCCTAGTGCAGAACCTTGGATAACTGGTAGGTCATCACCTGGGAAATCGTACTCAGATAGAAGTTCACGAACTTCCATTTCTACTAGTTCTAGTAGCTCTTCATCGTCAACCATGTCACATTTGTTCATGAATACGATGATGTATGGGATACCAACCTGACGGCCTAGTAGGATGTGCTCACGAGTTTGTGGCATTGGGCCATCTGTCGCAGCAACAACTAGGATACCACCGTCCATCTGTGCAGCACCAGTGATCATGTTTTTAACGTAGTCCGCGTGTCCTGGACAGTCAACGTGTGCGTAGTGACGAGTTGGAGTGTCGTACTCAACGTGAGAAGTTGCGATTGTGATACCGCGCTCACGCTCTTCTGGAGCGTTATCGATAGATGCGAAGTCTTTAGCTACACCGCCGTAAACTTTAGCAAGAGTAGTACAGATAGCTGCAGTTAGAGTTGTTTTACCGTGGTCAACGTGGCCGATAGTACCAACGTTAACGTGCGGTTTCGTACGTTCAAATTTTTCTTTAGACACGATCGTGTTCCTTCCTAGTTATGATTCGTCGTGATCATTATTGATCGACGACGCGCCAGAAATTGTTATTTTATGCGCCAACGCCCGTTAGCGCAATATTTGGACGCCCTGATCTCGCAAAAAGTCGTAAACTTTTTGTAGTTCAATCGTCAATTAGTAACCACGCTCTGCAATAATTTTATCTGCGAAGTTTTTCGGCACTTCAGCGTACTCGTGAAACTCCATAGAGTAAGACGCACGGCCTTGAGTTGCAGAACGTAGATCAGTTGCGTAACCGAACATTTCAGATAGTGGTACTTGAGCACGGATGATCTTAAGACCAGCCACACCTTCGTCCATGCCTTCAATGATACCGCGACGACGGTTTAGGTCACCAACAACGTCACCCATCCAGTCTTCCGGAGTGGTTACTTCGACATTCATCATTGGTTCTAGAATCACAGGTTGTGCTTCTAGTGCACCTTTCTTGAATGCCATCGAGCCAGCGATCTTAAACGCCATCTCGCTTGAGTCTACATCGTGGTAAGAACCATCAAATAGTGTAGCTTTAATATCTAGTACAGGGTAACCCGCTAGAACACCACTATTCATTTGTTCCTCGATACCTTTCGATACCGAACTGATGTATTCCTTAGGAATCACACCACCCACGATTTCGTCTACGAATACGAAACCTTCGCCAGGTTCAGAAGGCTCAAGTTTGACCCACACATGACCGTATTGACCACGACCACCTGATTGACGAACAAACTTACCTTCAACTTCCGCTTTACCACGAATGGTTTCACGGTAAGCAACCTGAGGTTTACCAACGTTACAATCAACGCTGAATTCACGCTTCATACGATCAACGATAATGTCTAGGTGAAGTTCACCCATACCTGAGATCAGAGTCTGACCTGATTCGTCGTCCGTTTCCACGCGGAATGATGGATCTTCCGCAGCCAGTTTACCTAGCGCGATAGCCATTTTCTCTTGGTCTGCCTTAGAACGAGGTTCTACAGCAATCTGAATAACTGGTTCAGGGAACTCCATGCGCTCTAGAATCACTTTGTGGTTCTGATCACACAGTGTGTCACCTGTTGTTACGTCTTTCAGACCGATAGCAGCAGCGATATCACCAGCGCGAACTTCTTTCACTTCTTCACGCTTATTCGCATGCATCTGAACGATACGACCGAAACGCTCTTTCTTCTCTTTTACAGAGTTGTAAACAGCGTCGCCGGAGTTTACTACACCAGAGTAAACACGCATGAACGTTAGCGTACCCACGAATGGGTCAGTCGCGATCTTAAATGCTAGCGCAGAGAATGGTTCGTTGTCGTCAGCGTGACGCTCAACTTCATTTTCTCTTTCGTCAACACCTTTAATTGCAGGTACGTCAACTGGCGATGGCAAGAACTCGATCACAGCATCTAGTACCGCTTGAACACCTTTGTTCTTAAACGCACTACCACAAGTGGCCAGTACGATTTCGTTGTTTAGTGTACGAGTACGTAGAGCTTGTTTGAGCTCAGCTTCAGTCAATTCACCTTCTTCAAGGTACTTGTCCATCAGCTCTTCGCTAGCTTCAGCAGCGGATTCAACCATGTGGTTGCGCCACTCTTCAGCAAGTTCGATCATGTCAGCTGGGATGTCTTCGTAAGTAAACGAAGTGCCTTGATCGGCTTCATTCCAGTTGATCATCTTCATCTTGATAAGGTCGATGACACCTCTGAACTCATCTTCTGCACCAACGTTCAGTTGGATTGGAACAGGATTCGCACCAAGACGATTTTTAATTTGGTCCACAACGCGTAGGAAGTCTGCGCCCGCACGGTCCATCTTGTTTACAAATACCAAACGTGGAACGTGGTATTTGTCTGCTTGACGCCATACAGTTTCAGACTGAGGTTCAACACCAGATGAGCCACAGAACACAACCACAGCACCATCAAGTACACGAAGAGAACGCTCTACTTCGATAGTAAAGTCAACGTGTCCAGGGGTATCAATGATGTTTACGCGATGCTCAGGGAACTGTGCTTCCATACCACGCCAGAATGTAGTAGTCGCAGCGGATGTGATAGTGATACCACGTTCCTGCTCCTGCTCCATCCAGTCCATGGTTGCTGCACCATCGTGAACTTCGCCGATTTTGTGAGAAAGGCCAGTGTAGAACAGAATACGCTCAGTTGTGGTTGTTTTTCCTGCATCTACGTGAGCACAGATACCGATATTACGGTAGCGCTCAATAGGAGTTTTACGAGCCACGATTGTATCCTCTTACTAAGGTGTACCTTAGAGTATAGAAAAGTGCTGCGAGAGAACCTCGCAGCACAGAAGGTATTACCAGCGGTAATGAGCGAACGCTTTGTTTGCGTCAGCCATGCGGTGAACGTCTTCACGTTTCTTAACCGCAGTACCTTTGTTCTCAGACGCGTCTAGCATTTCAGCTGCTAGGCGTTGAGCCATAGATTTTTCACCACGCTTGCGCGCAGCTTCAACCAACCAACGCATAGCAAGTGCGTTACGGCGAACCGGACGTACTTCTACAGGTACTTGGTAAGTTGAACCACCAACACGGCGAGATTTAACCTCTACCGCAGGGCGTACGTTTTCAAGAGCTTCTTCAAAAATAGCTAAGTGGTCTTTACCAGACTTTTCAGCCATAGCATCTAGTGCAGTGTAAACGATTTTCTCTGCAGTAGATTTTTTACCGTCAACCATTAGGATGTTAACGAATTTTGCCAGCAATTCAGATTTGAATTTTGGATCTGGAAGGATCTTACGCTGACCAATGACGCGACGACGTGGCATGGATTTATCTCCGTTGTCTTCTTCAGGTTTTATCCAAAACTTTTCAGTTTTTTCAAAAAATTAAAAATAATTTAGTGTTTGGCCTTACTTAACGGAATCCATTAAGACTTAGGACGCTTCACACCGTACTTAGAACGACCTTGTTTACGGTCGTTAACGCCAGCACAGTCAAGTGCACCGCGAACAGTGTGGTAACGTACACCCGGAAGGTCTTTTACACGACCGCCACGGATTAGTACAACACTGTGCTCTTGAAGGTTGTGACCTTCACCGCCGATGTACGATGTAACTTCGAAGCCGTTTGTCAGACGTACACGACAAACTTTACGAAGTGCTGAGTTAGGTTTTTTAGGTGTAGTAGTGTAAACACGAGTACATACACCACGTTTTTGTGGGCACGCTTCTAGTGCAGGCACGTTGCTTTTAACAACTTGCTTTGCACGAGGCTTACGTACCAACTGGTTAATAGTTGCCATTAACTAGCTCCTGATTTACTTGAAAGTAAGCTTTGTGAAAAATCTATCCCCAACTACCATTGCAGTTAGGGACGCAAAATTCTATGCAGCAGTGAGAGGTGTGTCAAGAAATATACGGATCTTTTTTGTTCAATTAGGACAATTCATCCGTAAAGCTTTAGCGACAGTAAATCACGTTCAATCCCAAGTAAGCGATTTATCCTGTTTAACTGTGAGCTCAACGAAGCCTGAGTAATTCACGATCGTCAGTGATGGACTGATACGATTCGCAATACCGCGAGCGTGAATATCGCTCTCTAGCACAAATACACTGCGGTTTTTTAGGTGGGAAAACGCTTTATGCTGCGAGTTAGCAGCGTACACGGCATCTTCTATAAGTAAGATGTCATCCTGTACATTACATAAGGGCATGGCGTCTTCTAGGGCGGAGACCGTTTTTATAATATGTAGCATAACTTCCTCAGAACGACAGTAGCTTGCCAGCGTGTTGCAACTTATCTTTGAGCTGCTCTGAGCTTAACGCTTGAGCTTCAATGACTAAATCCGCTTGAGCCAAACCTCGCTGAGCTAATGACTCTGAGCACACAAAGACTTGTTCGATATCGTATAAATCGAAAAGCTTCAGCATCGGCGCATAATCTTTGCTCAAGATCTTACTCGGTTCTTGTCCTAGTAGAAGCTGGTAAACCCCATCTCCCATGAAAATGACGCTGATATCTTCACAGTAAGCCGACGCGGCTAACAGTGCATCCACACCTTCACGACCAGCCGCACTGCCATGCGGTGCGCTACGAAATAGATAAGTTAGCTGACTCAAAACTGTACCACTCTGTCTTGGGTTAACATCGCTTCGGCTAAGCTACCTAAGCCGGCTTGCTCAAAACCTTCCGCTAGATTGCTCTGGACCAAACCATGTTGATTCGCTTCTTCTTCACTTACGATCCCGCGACGCAAAGCCGCAGCAACACAAGTTTCTAGACGAACACCATGCTCTTTTGCCAAAGATTGCCATGCCTTATTGAGATCAAATTCGTCGTTGGCAGGCACACTCAAAGCATTACCATTGGTCACGCCATCTTGATAAAAGAAAACGCTCACTAACTGATGGCCTTGCTCAATCACCGCCTTGGCGAACTGATAAGCACTGCGCGCTGACTGGCTACCGTAAACAGGACCGTTCACCACCAATGTGTAAGTCAGTTTACTCACTTTTCATCGTCCTCGGTTTTACGTTGACGAATGTATAAGTAGACGGTGTGTTTTGAAATGTTAAGACGATCTGCAACGCGGTTGATGGCATCTTTAATATCGAAGATGCCTTTGTCGTACAATTCCATCACGATTTGGCGATTCTTGGTGTTGTTCGATACGGATTTATCCGCATTGATCTCTTCGATGGTGCGTTCAACAGTTTGGTCCACCAACTCTTCTACGTCACTAGCAAAGTTAACTGAGGAAGCCGCTTCTTTTGCTTCTTGCGTTGGCATGAAAGATTGAAGGACTTGCGAGAAAGGCGCGTCCAAGTTGACGTTGATACACAACAAACCAATCACGCGATTTTCACCATTACGAATGGCAACAGTGATCGACTTCATCAACACGCCACCTTTTGCACGGGTAAAGTACGAACGTGAGAAGTTGCGCTCCGAGCCTTCGATGTCTTTTAGCATTTTAAGCGCTAAATCAGTGATCGGTGAGCCGACTTGGCGACCCGTGTTTTCACCGTTAGCGATTTTAATTGCAGAGGTATTTAAGTCTTCTAGCGAGTGAAGAACGATTTCACAAAAGGGGCCTATCAGGCTGGCGATACCATCAACGACCGCCTCATAAGATCTTAAAATGATTTTGTCGTGCTCGGTAAACGGCATCACGTTAACGGATTCCATTTCGAGCAACATCTCCGCGTTTATTGTTTCTGTAGTTGTCATAAGCCTTCGAGCGAAAAATCAACAAATTGGTGTAAGTTTATCAGAAAATTTGAAAATCAACCTAGCAAACTCACCAACTAGTGACCTAGAACAAAAAAGGCCCGTTAAACGGACCTTTTTCAATAACTTATCGCGGCTTATTGTTATTGCTCTGCGTTGTCGTTCTCGACTTTTAGCAGCTCAACTTCAAATACTAGCGTTGAGTTAGCAGGAATGCTTGGTGTGTCTTGATCACCGTATGCTAGCTCTGGCGGGATAACGAATTTGAATTTAGAACCCACAGGCATTAGCTGAACACCTTCTGTCCAACCTGGGATTACACGGTTAAGTGGGAATGTTGCAGGTTCACCACGATCGTAAGAGCTATCAAATTGCGTACCATCGATTAGCGTACCTTTGTAGTGTACTTGAACCGTATCAGTGTCTTTTGGCTTCTCACCTTCAGCAGGAGTAATAACTTGGTATAGAAGACCTGTATCTGTCTTCACTACGCCTTCTTGCTTCTCGAACTCAGCACGGAAATCATCGCCAGCTTTTTTTGCTTCAGCAGCTTTCTCAGCCGCTTGTGCTTGCATCTTTTCAGCAACACGCTTATCTAGAGATTCTAGTGCTGCACGTGTTTCTTCTTCATTCAATTCAGCATTGCCTTTGAAGACGTCTTCGATACCTTTTAGTACCAAGTCTTTGTTAAGATTAATGCCGATTTCGCTTGGCTTGTCGATGCTTGTGCTTAGGTAGTTAGCAAATGAAACACCGATTGCGTATGCCGCTTTATCGTCGTCGGTTTTAAAGTGAACCGCTTTACCGGTTTCTGCTTGAACTTGTTCTGCTTGAGGTGCGGCTTCTGTTTTAGTTTCTTCTTTCTGACAACCTACCGCTAGCATAACTGTTGCAGCAAGTAGCGACACTTTTAAAACTGATTTCATTAAATTCTCCCAATAATGGCTTTGCCATTGGTTGTTGTGCACAAATCTTCTATGAGACTAGTGAAGACAATCGTTATACCAATATACTAGCTATATGTCTTAAGACACAAACCGGATTATTAGATGTGATGCAAAGAATTTCTCATTTATTCCTATATTTAATTGTCATCACCACGTTAAATGGTTGCTTTTTCGCCGAGCGTGAAGTGCACCGTTGGCCGATAGAGCCTCAGGGTGCGACGAGCTTCGCACTTAGCAGAGATGGACGATTTGCTCTGCTCTATTCTCAGCAACACCATTTGATGCTGTGGGACCTAGAGCAAAATGAACAACTAGCCAACCTGGGCGAGCTCGATGCCGATGCCAACGTGGTATCCCATATTCGTATCTCAGACAATGGTCGCTATGCAGTCACAGCAAGCCAAATGAACTTCGCAGTTTGGGACTTAGGTTGGACGCAATCCGAAGGCCTTTGGTCTATTTCTGATGCGCTCATTCGCGACGTTGATATCACCAGTAACGGTGAGCAAGTTCTGCTCGGGTTATCCAACGGTAAAGCAATTTACGTCAACTTAGTCACCGGACGTCGCTTGGAGTTCCTTGCGCATCGTGAAAAAGTCAATTCCGTCGCCATTTCTCCTAATGGCCGCTTCGCACTGACTGGTGGTAATGACTACAAAGCGTATTTGTGGGACACCGAAACCGGACAAGTGCTGCGGACCTTCGAACATGAACAACGGGTTGTTCGTGTTGCCCTGCAACGAGATGGCAAGTTAGCAATGACATCCGATGGCGGAAACCAAGCAGTAATTTGGGATTTAAAAACTGGACAAGAAGTCACACAGTTGAGCAGTTGGTCGCGCCAATTGATCTTTTCTACTGCGCGATTTTCTGATGACGGAACTCAGTTAGTGACAGGAACGCCTTCTGGCCGCGTTTCAATATGGAATACTCAAACCGGAAAACGGATTGGCGGATTTGAAGTTGAGCCAAAAAAAGACACTCGCCCTCCCCGTGCGGTCGTGTATGATGCAGCCTTTGATTCAAAACAACGCGTAATTACTGCTACTTCAGCAGGTATTGCCCAAGCTTGGCAGTTAGAGAAAGGATCATGACAGAAAAAATCATTCAGCAATTGGAAGCACGCATTAATGACTTAGAATGTCAGCTTGCGTTCCAAGAACAGACTATTGAAGATCTGAACGGTGCCTTATCGCAGCAGCAACTGCAAATTACCAAGATGCTCGATCAGATGAAATATGTGGTAGGTAAAGTAAAAAATATGGACTCGTCGAATTTAGCCGATCCGTCAGAAGAAACCCCACCACCGCATTATTAAAAGGCAGGCTCAAATAGCATAAAGCCCAGAAAATGTTCTGGGCTTTATTGTATTGATTACTTAAGAAGGTTGCTCAAGAGGAAGCTATTCGTCGGCGTAAATTTTGACGCTCAGCTCGCCTTGCGTATTAATGCCAGCTCGGTACATGCCAGAGCTGTTCATCGCAAAGTGCAGCTCACCTTGCGCGTCAATTGCGATTAAACCGCCTTCGCCGCCCATCTCTTTCAGTTCCCCCTGAATAATATGCTCACAAGCAGTATGAATATCTTCTTGTAAGTAACGCATCCGCGCGGCGACGTCTTCTGCGACACGTTTACGGATAAAAAACTCACCGACACCCGTAGTCGAGACCGCGACGACGCCATTTTCGGCCACCGTGCCGCAGCCTATCAAAGCCGAATCTCCGACTCGATTGTATTGCTTATTCGTCACGCCCCCCGTACTGGTGGCAGCGGCTAAGTTGCCTTGTTGGTCCAACGCTACGGCTCCGACGGTGCCATGTTTACGATCATCTGGGTAACGAGATTCCGACAAAGCAAACAGCCCTTTCTCACGCATAGACAGCAACTGCTCATAACGGCGATCAGTAAAGAAGTAATCCTGTTCGGTATACTCATGGCCTTGTTCAAAAGCAAACTTCTCTGCGCCCTCACCCACCAACAACACGTGATTGCTGTTTCGCATTACGTCACGAGCGAGCTCAATTGGATTCTTGATATGACGAACACCAGCGACCGCTCCTGCGGCTTGGTTTCGACCATCCATGACAGAGGCATCCATTTCTACCATTTCGTTGTTGGTCAGCACCGAGCCTTTACCCGCATTAAAGTTAGGCGAGTCTTCCAATACTTTTACTGCAGCAACAACCGCATCCAAAGCGTCGCCGCCTTTCTCTAGAATTTGATAGCCAGCTTTTACCGACGCTTCCAAATCAGCCAAGATCGATTGCTGAAGTTCATTGCTCATCTGTTCACGTAAAATGGTGCCTGCGCCACCATGAATCGCAATCGAGAAAGGTTTTGTCATCGCTTTTTCCATGAGTTGTTCTTTTCTTCTATGCACTACACCTTAGATAAACAAAAAGCGCAAGTTGAAACCTCAACTTGCGCTTTTCAAAGCTTTGCTAGATAAGATTATCTAGTGAAGGAGCTTATGATTAGTGAGAACCACAGCTACCGCCGCCACAGCAGCCTTCATCGTCGTGATCATGGTCATGACCACAGCCACCAGCTTGATGGATATGACCGTGTTCGATCTCTTCTGCTGTTGCTTCACGTGTAGACATAACTTCTACTTCGAAAGTTAGTGTTTGACCAGCTAGCATATGGTTACCGTCAACAACCACTTCGTTGCCGTCAACTTCTGTTACTTCTACAGGGATTGGACCTTGGTCAGTGTCAGCTAGGAAGCGCATGCCCACTTCGATTTGGTCAACGCCTTGGAATACGTCCGCAGGAACGCGTTGTACTAGCGCATCGTTGTGCTCGCCGTAAGCTTCCTCAGGAGCTACCGTTACTGAGAACTTGTCGCCAGCCACTTTACCTTCAAGCTCTTTTTCAAGACCAGTGATTAGGTTGTTGTGACCGTGAAGGTAATCTAGAGGCGCTTCTGCTGTTGATTGATCAACAACGACACCGTCTTCCAACATTACTTTGTATGCAAGGCTTGCAACAACGTTCTTTTCAATTTTCATACTAACTCCAGGGAGATTAATTGACTTAACCTGAATGGGGTTAAGTACTGAGATATCTGGGTGTATTATGGGGATCAATTATCGAAGTTCAATTATTCCGGCTTAAAAATTCCGATCATTTCCTGATCTGAGTGTTTATTTTTCTCTACAGATTGCGGTTTACGCTGCTCAGTAAACTCACACTCGACACACTCAACTAACTCGATATTATTTTCAATCCACCAGCGCAGGGTATCTTGCTGGCTGCAATTTGGGCAGCTAGCGCCGGCAATAAAACGTTTCTTGATTTTCACGCTATTTCCTTAGCTTGAGTCTTGGCTCAAGTACTACTTCCAATGATTAGGTGACTGATGGTCGCTCTCCATCTCACGACCAAAAATTTCTTCTAGCTCTTTGCGTGCCTCTTTCGCTCTCTGAGCCAATTTCTTATCTTCATTGTGCTGAGGCAATAAGTCCTTAAGCATAGCATTATCTAACTTACGAAAATGTGCTTCTGCCCGCTTTGCTTGATATGGGTGCATACCAAGTTCTACGAGCGCTTGGCGACCGAGATCCAATGCCCCTAAAAATGTTTCACGAGAGTAATTCTCGACACCGTGGCTCATTAACTGATACGCCTCGACACGGCTTCTTGCTCGGGCTAGCAACTTAAGTTTCGGGAAGTGCACGCGGCAGATATCAACGATGGCCATCACCTCATCAGGTGAATCGGTACAAATGACCAATGCTTCTGCTTTATCTGCGCCAGCAGCCCGTAAAAGATCAATTTGGGTAGCATCACCATAAAACACTTTGTAACCATACTTGCGCAGTAGGTGGATTTGGCTGGCATCACTTTCTAATACCGTCACTTTGATTTTATTGGCATACATTAAACGTCCGACGATCTGACCGAAACGTCCAAAGCCTGCAATGATCACGCGTGGCCGGCGATCCACTACTTTCGTGGTCATGCCCTCTTCTTCTTGATTCAGGGTATGAGCAAACCATTTTTTTTGTCCCATCAGCAAAAGTGGTGTCGTCACCATGGATAAACTGACCACCACCAACAAAAACGCTACTTGCTCTTTGGATAAAATGCCCTCTTGGCTCGCTGCGGTAAATATGACAAAGGCAAACTCACCACCTTGGCTTAAAATCGCGGCCATACGGCTTCTCGCTTTGGCTCCGACATGGGCAGCTCTCGCCAATGCATACAAAACCAAGCCCTTAACCACGACCAAAGCCACCACCGCGCCCAGAATCTCTAAAGGGTGTAATGCCAATAACCCCAAATTTACCGCCATGCCAACCGCGATGAAGAACAACCCCAACAACAAACCTTTAAACGGCTCGATAGCGATTTCCAATTCATGTCGATACTCACTCTCAGCCAGCAGAACGCCGGCTAAGAAAGTCCCTAGAGCCATAGAAAGCCCGAGCTTTTGCATCACGACAGAAATCCCAAGCACAACCAACAATGCGGCGACGGTAAAGAGCTCACGAACGCCGCTCATCACAACAAAACGAAATAGTGGACGCAATAAGAAATGACCACCAATCAACAGGGCCACCACACTACCTAATACCGTGAAGACATCTAACCAACTACCGCCACTCTGCCCGCCAGCAAGCAAGGGCAACATTGCCAACATTGGGATCACGGCAATATCTTGAAAGAGCAATACCGCAAAACCAGACTGACCCGTTTCGGTGCCATTGAGCCCTTGCTCTTCAATCACTTTAAGAGCAATTGCCGTCGAGGACAGCGCCAACCCCATCCCAATCACCAAACTCACTTGCATGCTTACGCCGAACATACTGACGACACTGCCGATCACGGCGGTCGTAACCACCACCTGCGCGCCGCCTAAACCTAGAATCGGTCCTCGCATTTGCCACAGTTTTTTAGGATTTAGTTCAAGGCCGATCAAGAACAGTAACAACACGACCCCAAGTTCAGCAAAGTGCAAAATAGCATCAACATCACTGATTAAGCCAAGGCCCCAAGGGCCAATCAACACACCGGCAAGTAAATAACCTAAAACCGAGCCAAGTCCGAGACGCTGAGCAATCGGCACCGCGATAACCGCTGCTGAGAGAAAGACCACGCTACTTTGAAGAAACTCACTGGTTATCGCCATACTGACCTCCTTGGTCTGTTGCTTCCCAGTTTTCAAGTGGGTTGTTCAACCACCGACGATACAATTCGGCGTGCTCATACCGCTCAATATCCGAGACATTACGCGACCAATACAACACCAAAGGTTCAATCCAGTGCATTTGACACAAGGCAGCCGTCAGTTCAAACGGTTGTAAGATTTGCTCTAATGGATATTTGTTGTACCCCTTCGCGCTAAAGGCCTCTTCTTTCCCTCCCGTTGTAATCACACTGCGCCAGTATTTTCCCTCCAGCGCCGAACCTCCGCCAAAAGCAAAACCTTTGCCCAGCACTCGGTCCAACCACTCTTTTAACAGGGCTGGGCATGAATACATATAAAGCGGGTGATGAAACACGATCACATCATGCGTGAGCAACAACTCATGTTCATAATTCACATCAATAAAGAAGTCAGGGTAAACACCGTAAAGATCGTGCACAGTGACGTGCTCAAGCGACTGAGCTTTTTTAATCATCACTTGATTAGCAATCGAGTTATGTGGCTCTGGATGAGCATAAATGACCAGAACTCTTGGGAGAATAGACGGTGCAACAGCCAAATGGTCGTCCTTGTGGTTATTTTTATCCGTTATCAAATTGTTATACTTTTTTGTACAGCATAATGCAATTAAAGCGAATCAATCGACTTTTCCGGCCAATACCCCTACTATTCACCGCTAGATATATACCCAAGTGGCTTTAAAAACGATTGAAACCACTTCGCTATGTAACCAAGCAACGCGCACTGCGCAAAGTGAATGAAAACTTTATGATTACCTTCTCTGATATTCAGTTACTGCGTGGCGGTAAACCTCTTTTAGATCAAGCTTCAGCGACTATCCATCCTGGCGATAAAGTCGGTCTTGTGGGCAAAAACGGCTGCGGTAAATCAACGCTATTTGCATTGCTGAAAGATGAACTGTCGATTGATGCAGGCTCATTTAGCCAACCTCAACATTGGGAGTTGGCCTGGGTCGCACAGGAAACGCCTGCGCTAGAGCGCACTGCACTGGAATACGTCATTGATGGTGATCGCGAGTACCGAGCGCTCGAAAAGAAGTTGGCTGAAGCGGAAGCACAAGACAACGGCACCTTGGTTGCCGAGATCCACGGTAAAATTGAAACCATCGGCGGTTATAGCATTCGCGCTCACGCGGCAGAATTGCTCGACGGTTTAGGTTTCAGCCAAGAGCAAATGAGTTGGAGTTTGACTCAATTCTCAGGTGGTTGGCGTATGCGCCTTAACTTAGCCCAAGCGCTATTGTGCCGTTCTGACTTATTGCTACTCGATGAGCCAACCAACCACTTGGACTTAGACGCGGTGATGTGGCTTGAACGTTGGCTACAAAACTACCCAGGCACACTGATCCTGATCTCGCACGACCGTGACTTCCTTGACCCCATTGTTGGCCGTATTATTCACATCGAAAACCAACAATTGAACGAATACACGGGTAACTATTCGTCGTTCGAAAACCAACGAGCGCAAAAAATGGTGCTGCAGCAAGCGATGTTCGAGAAGCAACAGAAACAGATGTCGCACATGCAAAGCTACATCGACCGCTTCCGTTATAAAGCCTCTAAAGCACGCCAGGCTCAAAGCCGTATTAAAGCTTTGGAGCGCATGGAGAAAGTGTTACCCGCTCAATTCGATAACCCATTTAGCTTCCAATTCCGTGAGCCCGCGGCGCTGCCAAACCCAATCATGATGATGGATGAAGTATCGGCAGGCTACGGTGACAACCTGATCTTAGAGAAGATCCGCTTGAACTTGGTTCCTGGCAGTCGCATTGGTCTACTCGGCCGTAATGGCGCGGGTAAATCGACCTTGATCAAATTGCTCTCTGGTGAGCTTAACGCGCAAGGTGGCGATCTGACTTACTCACAAGGCGTAAAAATAGGTTACTTTGCTCAGCATCAATTAGAAACGCTGCACCCTGAGGAAACGCCGCTGCAACACATGATGCAGATCGCGCCGGATCAAACCGAACAACAGCTACGTGATTACCTGGGCAGCTTTGGCTTCCAAGGCGACAAAGCACTGGAGAAAGTCGCGCCGTTTTCGGGTGGTGAAAAAGCCCGTTTAGTGCTGGCCTTAATTGTGTGGCAAAAGCCAAACCTGTTGCTACTTGATGAACCAACCAACCACTTGGATTTGGACATGCGTCAGGCATTGACGATGGCACTGCAAACGTTCGAAGGTGCAATGGTGATTGTTTCGCACGATCGCTACTTACTGCGTGCTACAACCGATGACTTGTACTTGGTGCATGATCGTCAAGTTGCGCCGTTCGATGGTGACTTAAACGACTACTACAAATGGTTAACTGAGCAACAAAGAGCGGAACGCAAAGAAGCACAAGCTGCACAGCCAGCCAAAGATAGCGCCAACAGCGCGGCAGCGAAAAAAGAGCAGAAACGTCGCGATGCAGAATTTCGTAAGCAGACGGCGCCAATTCGCAAAACGCTGACACAATTAGAAAATAAAATGGATAAGTTAGGTGCTACACTGGCCGAAGCTGAAGAACAATTGGCAGATAACTCACTGTATGAAGCCGAAAATAAAGCTAAACTTAACCAAGTGCTGGCTCTTCAAGCTTCTAGTAAGGCAGAGCTCGAAGAAATTGAAATGGAATGGATGTCTGCTCAGGAAGAACTGGAGCAGATGGAGCTAGAGTTTAATCAATGAGTAATCAACACGCTGAATACACACTCACCCTAGAGCACCTTTGGCAGTTCAGTCTGCAGTTTTATGGTGTGCGAGAAGTGAAAGAAGCGTGTTTATCATTACAGAACAATTATCACGGCAACGTGAACCTACTCCTGCTGCTCAGATGGCTCGATGAGCAGCAACTCATTTTCCAAGAAAAAGACTGGCCTCTGGTACAAAGCTGTCTGGGCCGAAGCGAAACCTTATTGCACTCTTTTCGCGACTTACGTCGCCATCTTAAGTCTCAAGTCAATGACGCTTTATATCGTGAAACCTTGCAGTTTGAGCTGCAACTAGAAAAGCAGCAACAAGCGGATTTGGTGAACTGCATTAACTCGCTCACGCTGGTCAAAAATGATGGCGCCCCACTCACGCTGAGATACTGTCGTCAACTTGGTGGTGAGCATTTGCAACAGGCCTTTGCTATTCCGGTGCCAAACATTCACCCACCAAAACGCCCATAAATCTGTAGAATACCTATAATCTTTATAAAGGATTATATTAATAAGTTCTTCAACTGACACCGAAGAACCGCATAAGAGCAGTTAGGTATGACACAATTTTTCGCAGCCGCCGGGATCAAAAACCCGCACCTTCAAACGCTTTTACCGCGTTTTATTCGCAAAAAAGCGTTGTTTACGCCGATTTGGCAAACCCTCGATACATCCGATGGCGATTTTCTCGATCTCGCATGGAGCGAGGACCCAACCCAAGAACCTGCGCAAAAAAAGCCGATTTTTGTTTTATTTCATGGACTAGAAGGCTGCTTCTATAGCCCTTACGCCAATGGCCTAATGAATGCATTTGCTCAATCCGGATGGCTGTCGGTGATGATGCATTTCCGCGGTTGTAGCGGTAAGCCAAACAAGAAAGCTCGCGCCTATCATTCTGGTGAAGTGACTGACGCCCGCCACTTCTTAGAGCACCTTGAGCAACGCTTTCCTGATAACCCCAAAGTTGCGGTTGGCATTTCTCTTGGCGGTAACATGTTGGCGAATTATTTAGCCCAATACAAAGACCACCCCATTTTGAATGCGGCGACCATTATCTCAGCACCTTTAGACTTAGCAGCGTGTGCGAACCGTATTGAACAAGGCTTTTCGAAAGTGTATCGCCGTTACCTGCTCTCTTCGCTCAAACGCAACGCGTTGCAAAAACATCACTTGTTGCATGGCGAGCTCGCTTTGTCCTACAACTCAATAAAACGTGTCACACGATTGTATGAATTTGATGATTTGATCACGGCACCACTGCACGGTTTTAAAGACGCACAAGATTATTACGATCAATGTTCTGGCTTAAGTAAATTACAACAGATCACGCTACCGACACTGATCATTCACGCCAAAGACGATCCATTCATGACCGACGATGTGATCCCGAAATTTGTTCTGCCAGATAATATTGATTACCGTCTCTTTGAGCACGGTGGGCATGTTGGTTTCCTTACCGGTTCAGCGCTCAAGCCGAAATTTTGGTTGGAAGAAGCGCTGCCAGCGTATTACGAAAGTATTGCCGCAGATTACCTTTCTGCTGTATCCAAGCAGCGAAAGCAGTAAACTAGCCGCTCATCATAAAAGTTCGAGGTATTTATGATCATTCCATGGCAAGACATTGCGCCAGAAACATTGGAAAACTTAATTCGTGAATTCGTCTTACGTGAAGGCACGGATTACGGAACCGTCGAGATTTCTTTGCAAGACAAAGTGGATCAAGTAAAAACTCAATTAGAAAAAGGCGAAGCGGTTATCGTGTTCTCTGAACTGCACGAAACCGTCGATATTCAGGTAAAAACAAAATTTTAGACCCTTCACATTTTACCGTACCCCACTCAATGACAAGGCATTGTTACGTGCTATAGTGGGTTATCGACCGTGCAGTAGCAGCCTACTGCACATTACAGGTAAGTAATTTTCGACAAGGTTTGTCATGTCAGCTAAACACCCAATTATTGCGGTTACTGGTTCATCCGGTGCCGGCACGACCACTACATCTGAAGCCTTCCGTAAGATGTTCAATATGATGAACGTTAAACCCGCATGGGTTGAAGGCGACAGCTTCCATCGCTTTACTCGCCCTGAAATGGATATAGAAATCCGTAAAGCGCGCGAGCAAGGTCGACACATTAGCTACTTTGGCCCTCAAGCTAATGACTTTCCAGGATTGGAAGAGTTTTTCCGTAAATATGGTCACGATGGCGCAGGCAGCGTACGTCGCTACCTACACACCTTTGACGAGGCCGTACCTTATAATCAAATGCCTGGAACCTTCACACCGTGGCAGGACTTACCGGAGAACAGTGACGTTCTCTTCTATGAAGGCTTGCACGGCGGTGTTGTGGATGGCGATGTTAATGTTGCGCAGCATGTGGATTTCTTGATTGGTATGGTACCAATCGTAAACTTAGAGTGGATCCAAAAGTTTGTGCGTGATACTCGTGACCGCGGTCATTCACGAGAAGCAGTAATGGATTCTATCGTGCGCTCGATGGACGATTATCTTAACTACATCACTCCGCAATTTTCTCGCACTCATATTAACTTTCAGCGCGTCCCAACGGTCGATACCTCCAACCCCCTTAATGCGAAGGGTATCCCAAGCCTGGATGAGAGCTTTGTCGTAATTCGCTTGCGTGGGATAAAGAAAGTCGACTTCCCATATCTCCTGGCTATGATTGATGGCTCATTCATGTCACGCCACAACACGATTGTCGTGCCAGGCGGTAAGATGAGCTTTGCAATGGAGCTCATAGTTCGGCCTATCCTACAACAGCTCATCGAAACAGGGAAAATTGGCTAAAAACCTGCCTGCGAAGATGTTTACTTTTCATACCGTGATCATGTGCACAGTTTTGCTTACAAAATCTCAATCATGGCACGATTAAAATCAAGAAATCGTTTTCGAAAAAGGATACTATTTCTTACCGAAACACAAGAGAGCTTGCAGCATATAAAAAGTGCTCTTATTCTAGTAGGCCTAATTCAGGCTTAGCTAAAATATGGATAGCGCAAGCGTACCCTGCAGAGGAAGTGAGATATTATGGTTCTAGGTAAACCTCAAACCGACCCAACATTAGAGTGGTTTCTTTCACACTGTCATATTCATAAGTACCCTTCAAAGAGCACGCTAATTCATGCGGGCGAAAAGGCAGAAACTTTGTACTACATCGTTAAAGGTTCTGTTGCGGTTCTTATCAAAGACGAAGAAGGTAAGGAGATGATCCTTTCTTACCTAAACCAAGGAGACTTTATTGGTGAACTTGGTCTATTCGAGGAAGACCAAGAGCGCACAGCTTGGGTTCGTGCTAAATCTCCTTGTGAAGTTGCTGAAATTTCTTTCAAGAAATTCCGTCAGCTTATCCAAGTAAACCCAGACATCCTAATGCGCCTTTCTGCGCAGATGGCTCGTCGTCTTCAAGTAACTAGCCAAAAAGTGGGTGACCTGGCGTTCCTAGACGTAACTGGTCGTATCGCTCAGACGCTTCTGAACCTTGCAAAACAACCAGACGCAATGACTCACCCAGACGGCATGCAAATCAAGATCACTCGTCAAGAAATCGGTCAAATCGTTGGCTGTTCTCGTGAGACAGTAGGTCGTATCTTGAAAATGTTAGAAGAGCAGAACTTAATCTCTGCGCACGGTAAAACTATCGTGGTTTACGGTACTCGTTAATCTCAAACCAGAGTGACGCGAACAAAATTATAAAAGCCACCAATGGCGACATTGGTGGCTTTTTATTTGTCTTGTAACCACATTAAGCTCAGAGCAACAAAAGACTAATGAGCAAGTTGGTTAGCCGAAAGGTTAACCCTAAAAGTTAGCCATTCGTACTTTCAAAGATTTTGTCCGCTGAAGCCGCCACAAAACCTGGGTACAGCTCACCGTTTTCCATCGGGTAGCGCTTAGCAAACTCGTAAAAGCCACCAGGGATAATTTCAGTGCCTTCGCTAAAGCGAACCGCCACTTTATCCGCCATGGTCGATGATTGTTCTAGCAGCACCTCAGGAGTGCCCTTCACTTCCCCGCCGTTTTCATTAATGGTAAATCCGGCCGTACGTAAGTGATCGTTTACTTGCTTCACTTCTTCGTATTCATTGAGCTGGTTAACGCTCACCGTGAAGTGGTTTGCGCCGTAACCATGCGCCGCCAACCAAGATGCGTACTCACTTTCTTTAGCCAACGTTTGGTAGTCAGCAAAGCTTAAATCCCACAAGCGTCCACCATGTAAGAATGCGCTATCGTTCAGCTTGCCTGCATCGACTTGTGCCACCAGCTTTTTCACAATCTCTTGCAGCTCAGGTGAACACTCCTCAACTTTTAGCTCACTAATAAAGACTTTAGGTTGCTTCGGATCAGGGTGTTCATAGTGCTTAGCAACCAGCTTTTTACTTTCGAAAACGTAGTCACCACATGCCTGGTAGCCAATGGCTACAAATGGTTTAGCTAAGGTTTCGATACCAAGAGGCGCAATATTGAAGGTACGTAAAGCTATATGATCATTAATCAGAGGCTCATCTTCTTGAAGCAGCTGATGTACTTTCGCAGCAGAGGGGCAAAGACGTTGAATGTAATCTTGCCATAGCGATTCAAATAACACATCGGGCGTCATAACGACTCCTTGTTACGAGATGTAGAGTTAAAAGGTAAGCGGAAGTTGACTGCTCGTTCACAACGAAAAGTTGTCCAGAATAATGAACGAGCAGCCATCAACCTGTGACGGTAAATGCCAGTCAGTCAACACGCTTTTCCGAGTCTTTGCTCACTTTCCGTGTTCTGCCAACGATCACTACAACCCATACCTAAATGATTCGCCGGCAAGGTGAGCCGCAATACATGGTTGCGACTCTGTTATTAAAACTTATAGCGCCACACCTGGGCTTAATGTTGCAGGCAAGATAGTCTCTTGACCTTCCATTGATGCCATCGGGTACGCACAGTAGTCTGCTGCGTAATAAGCGCTTGGACGTAGGTTACCTGACGCACCAGGGCCACCAAATGGCGCATCACCACTTGCACCTGTGAGCTGGCGGTTACGGTTCACGATCCCTGCGCGAATATGGTCAACGAAGTATTCCCATTCTTGGTCGTCAGTTGAAACTAAACCAGCAGAGAGACCAAAGCGCGTGTCGTTCGCCAGTTCTACGGCTTTTTCTAGCCCTTCGTAACGCACCACTTGCAGAAGTGGACCGAAGTACTCTTCATCTGGTAGCTCAGCAATGTTCGTTACATCAATAATGCCCGGAGAAACAAACGCCGCCTCTCCTGCTTTAGCTTCAATCAAGCTTTCACCACCAAGTGATTGAAGGTTCGCTTGTGCATCGAGAATGAACTTGGCTGCGGCAACGGAGATTTGCGGCCCCATAAATGGCGCAGGCTCTGCAAATGGTTGGTCTACGCGAATATTCTTCGTCGCTTCGACGAGCTTGGTGATAAGCGCATCGCCTTTCTCACCCAATGGCACATACAAACGACGAGCACACGTACAACGCTGCCCGGCACTGATAAACGCTGACTGGATGATGGTGTACACCGTGGCATCCAAATCACCGTATTTATCAGAGATCACCATCGGGTTATTACCACCCATTTCTAGTGCGAGCATCTTGCCTGGTTGACCCGCAAATTGACGGTGCAATACATGCCCCGTGTTCGCGCTGCCCGTGAACAGTACGCCATCAATGCCTTTCGCATCAGCAAGCGCAATACCGGTTTCTTTCGCACCTTGGACAAGGTTGATCACGCCTTTCGGCAGACCTACTTCTTCCCAAAGTTTCATAGCTAGCTCGCCAGTCCAAGGCGTTTGCTCGGATGGCTTGAACACAACGGTGTTACCCGCTAGTAACGCAGGCACAATGTGACCATTTGGTAGGTGACCAGGGAAGTTATATGGGCCAAATACCGCCATCACGCCCAGTGGGCGATGACGTAACACAATTTGGTTGCCCGCCGCTTCACGGCTCGCTTCACCAGTGCGGTCATGGTAAGCACGAATAGAGATTGCAATTTTACCTGCCATTGCCGCTGCTTCAGTGCGCGTTTCCCAAATTGGCTTACCAGTTTCTTTGGCAATGACTTCAGCGATTTTCTCGCTGTTCTCTTTTACTTTCTCAGCAAAAGCCAACACGATCGCTTCACGCTCTGCAAATGGGCGTTTTTTCCAGTCAATAAACGCTTCACGCGCTGCAGATACCGCTTGATTCACCTGCTCTGCCGTTGCACCGTTGCCTTGCCAGATCACTTCTTGGTTGTAAGGTGACAGAGACGTAAATGCTTCACCCTGACCTTGTACCCATTCACCTGCAATCCAATGTGTCATTGTTTCTATCCTTAAATTCTGTCGTCTGTTACTGCGGAAGAAGGCGAACAAAATCCCCTTCCTCAACCAAAAGTGCATCCGCAACGTCTGGTGCGATCATGACGCTTTGTGTTTCAGGGTCATACGCCGCTTTGGTGACTGCTGCGCGGAAGTTTTCGAACGATGAGTTGCACATCAAGAAGTCTTGCGTACTGCTATGTTGTGCAATTTTCACTTGCGCACGGAACGAGTGACGTACCGATTCAATATTGCGTAAGTCACATTCAACGGTTGGACCCGCATCGAAAATATCCACGTAGCCACGGTTAGTGAAGCCTTCACGCTCAAGCAGCTTTAATGCTGGGCGAGTATTGTCATGTACTTGACCAATCACGGCTTGCGCTTCTGGACTCAACAGGTTGATGTAAATAGGCAGCTTCGGCATTAAGTCAGCAATAAAGCCTTTCTTGCCGATACCTGTGAGGTAATCCGCAAGCGTGAAATCGATGGAGAAGAAATGCTCTTGTAACCATTGCCAGAACGGCGAGTTGCCTTCGTCGTCTGAAACACCACGCATCTCCGCAAAGATCGTTTCAGAGAAACGCTCTGGGTGCTCAGCCATCATGAGGAAACGACACTTCGACATTAGACGACCATTCAGACCTTGGCGGAATTTCTCACGCAAGAACAAGGTACAAATTTCGCTGTTACCCGTGTAGTTATTACCAAAAGTAAGCAGTTTGACGACATTATTGACGCCAAGCTTTGGTGACGAGTGCACCACTTTACTAATGTGATACGAGTAAAATGGGACATCCCAGCCGATAGATGCTTCGATTCCGGTGGTACCCGCAACCTCACCCGTTTCAGAGTCAAAGCCGACCATCAGGTAGCCTTCATCACCTGGTTCTGCCACATCTGGCTTACCAAAGCTGTACTCTGAGTGTTTGATTCGATTGGTTAACAGTTCTTCGTTAACCGGTAGAGATGTAAATCCGTGACCAGACTCCACCGCACAAGTGTGCAGCGCGTCATAATCCGACATCGCGATAGGGCGAACTACTAGCATCAATACTCCCTCCAGATGCAAGAAGATCCTAACTATATTGTAGGAACAATTCCCCCATCAGAGATCCTTGACGGGGGTGTCTGCGTTGACGTTGAAACTAATATCGCGCTTAAACTAAAGTCGCGATCGCTTTATCCAGTTTCGCCAAGCCTTCTTCAATTTCTTGTTGTGTGATAACGAGTGATGGTGTGAAACGTACGACATTGGCACCCGCAACCAATACCATGAGACCTTGTTTGCCTGCAGCGACAAGAACATCACGCGCACGGCCTTGCCATTCTTCATTTAGTGCAGCGCCAAGCAAGAGACCTTGACCACGCACTTCTGAGAAGATGTTATACTTAGCATTGATCTTCTCTAGACCTTCGCGGAACATCGCTTCGCGTTCTAGCACACCAGCCAACACTTCAGGCTTAGTAACTTCGTTCACAACTGCTTCTGCTACAGCACACGCGAGTGGGTTACCGCCGTATGTTGAACCGTGCGTACCGACTTTCATGTGCTCTGCTAATTTTGCAGTAGTAAGCATTGCACCGATTGGGAAACCGCCACCAAGTGATTTCGCGGTGCTTAGAATATCAGGTGTAATACCTAAACCTTGGTAAGCGTAGAAGTTACCTGTACGACCATTACCGGTTTGCACTTCATCGAAGATCAGTAGCGCGTTGTGTTTGTCACACAGCTCACGTACTGCTTGAGCAAACTCAGGCGTTGGTGGCACGATACCGCCTTCACCTTGTAGCGGCTCCATCATCACCGCACATGTGCGATCAGACATGTGTGCCTGTAGTGCTTCGATATCATTGTAAGGTAAGTGGGTAACGTCTCCAGGCTTAGGACCAAAACCGTCAGAGTAAGCCGCTTGACCACCAACCGTTACGGTAAAGAACGTACGACCGTGGAAACCTTGTTTGAATGCGATAATTTCTGATTTCTCAGCGCCATGAACGTCAGCAGCGTAACGACGTGCCAGCTTAAGTGCCGCTTCGTTCGCTTCTGCGCCAGAGTTAGCAAAGAATACGCGCTCAGCAAAGCTCACTTCTGTTAGCTTTTTCGCCAGACGAAGTGCTGGTTCGTTCGTCATCACGTTACTTAAGTGCCAAAGCTTGTTAGCTTGCTCTGTTAATGCGTTTACCATTACTGGATGACAATGGCCAAGACAGCTCACTGCAATACCACCAGCAAAGTCGATATATTCATTACCTTCCTGATCCCAAACACGTGAACCTTCACCTTTAACAGGGATCATTTCCATCGGGTTATAGCAAGGTACCATTACCTCATCGAATAAACCGCGCTCTACTTTAATTTCCGTTGTCATTGCACATTCCTTCTTGATACCGCATGCGTAGCAGATAAGCGAATTTAACCGGCTCTCTTTGCCAGCAAATAATGTTTTGCATTTAAGCTATTGCGGCATTGTATTTACATTTAATTAACCATTTCAATAGTGATTTATTCTTTTCGTTCTCGAAAGCAACTTCCATTAATCACTGCTTATGACTATTTATGCATCAAGAAAGTAAAATAGAGAAGCGATTTTTTATAAATGTTATGTAATACAGGGGATAGAAGGTTTAAAAAGACATGAATAGACAAAGAGGCCAGAATGAACCGCATAGTTTTGCAATCCACTCACCTCGGCAAAAAGATGAATGATTTGTTAAGAAAAGTGATCGCGATCAGATCGCCTTACGTGCTAAAAAGTTCGCAAGCAACTCGTGACCTTGCTCTGTTTTGATCGATTCTGGGTGAAACTGCACTGCGTCAATTGGCAGGGTTTTATGTTGGTAACCCATGATTTCGTCCATACTTCCATCCGGCAGCTCAGTCCATGCGGTCAGTTCAAACACATCGGGTAACGTACCGTTTTTCACCACGAGAGAGTGATAACGGGTTACGGTGAGTGGGTTATTCAGGTTTTTAAACACACTGCGACCATTGTGACGAATAGGTGACGTTTTCCCATGCATCACTTGTCGGGCGCGCACGACTTCCCCACCAAACACTTGCGCTATCGCTTGATGACCAAGGCAAACACCCAATATTGGAAGCTTACCAGCGAAGTATTCTATAGCTTGTAGAGAGATACCTGCCTCGTTTGGCGTACACGGTCCAGGTGAGATTACCAAGTGAGTTGGGTTCAACGCTTCAATCCCTTGAATGTCAATTTCATCGTTACGCACGACTTTTACACTAGCGCCAAGCTCGCAAAAGTATTGGTAGAGGTTGTAAGTGAAAGAATCGTAGTTATCGATGATCAACAACATAGAGTGTCAGCTGCTCCAATCCGTTTAGGCAAGACTTAAGAGATGATTGTCTGGTTTGCGACAATTAAGGGCGGTATTTTGCAACACCAAACTAGAAAGGCAAGTCTTTGTGCAATAAAAAGGCCAGCATCGGCTGGCCTTTGGTCTTTACAGCTGTATTTTAGGAGATAAAAGCTTAGTTGCGGCGACGTACTAAGCCAAGTCCTAGCATCGCGAGTAGCGCGCCAAAACCAAACGAACCACCATCTGAATCCTTAGAACCTCCTGCATCCGTTTCAGTTTGCGTCATTGAGACATCACGAACAGAGCTAAACTTAACGACGTTGCCTGTCGAGTCTGTCACTTTCTCTTCTAACTGGTAATTACCTTGTTCTGGCGCTTGTTCAAACTCAATATTCACGCTGCGTGCGTCAATGTCAGTTTGAGTCAAGGTTTGGCTAGCCGAGTAAACTTTTGCATCACTGCTTGTCGCGGCCGCTTGTGTGGATGCTGTTAAGTTCACTGTCACAATATCGCCCGCAACCGCAGTTGGTGGTAGACGTACATCAATAGCTAAGTTTTCACCCGTTTTCGGTAAATCGATATCATCATCTGGCAAATCAATAGCAATAATCACTGGATCATGATCAGACGCTGAGAACGCATCTTTGTACTTCGGCATGTCACCCGTGTATTTGCTGCTATATTCAAACAAGTTACTTTCTAGTGAGTTGATGTGCCAATCTTCAATCGCCACCACTTTTTGCGCTAAACTGCTGCTTGCCAATGCATGGTCCAAGTTCCCCAACTCACCTGAATAGGTGTACGAGAACGTATCAGCGCCATGCAGCAAGGTGTTTAAATTGTGTAGGCCGTAGCCTTTTTCAATCTTGGTTTTCTCTACTTGAAGCTCACCGCCACCAATGGTTGTGTAAGCGGCAGTGTAGATATCACGGCCGTATTTCTCTTGTGAGTAATCAGTGAGGGTAAGTAACGGATCTTCTTTGCCGTAAGCGTTCAAATCGCCCATGACGAGCACATCGCCATCAATATCTTTCAGCGCTTCACCAACGACTTTCGCAGCAGAAACACGGAAGTTGTTGCAGTTACCTTGCAGATCCACTGGTTCTGAGTCTTCTACACCAGCAATCCACTCTTCAATACATTCAGAACCTTTCGATTTAAAGTGGTTCACGACCACTGAAAGATCGTCGCCAGTCTCTTTCACTGTAAAGGTCTGTAATAAGCTATGGCGTTGATATTTGTCGTATGCAGGGTTACTTTCAGTGCCCTCTTTACGAGTAATGGTGTTCTCTGCAATGTGTTGCTCTGGCGTCACAATGACTTTTGCTGCTTCTTTTGGTGTTACTGCGTTAGCACGATATAAGATCGCAACCATGATCGCATCACTGCCAAAGTATTCCTCTTGGTATTTGTCTTGCTCTTCGATTTCGACATACGTGTAATGATCTTCCACGTCATCAATCTCAGCGTTTAAAGCATCAACCAAGTTTTGGATAGCACTACCATCACCAAAGCCGTTGTTTTCCACTTCCATCAAGCCAATGATGTCCGCGTCCATCTTATTCATCGCTGAAACGATTTTCGCTTGCTGGATCAAGAACTCATCAAGGTTTGTTGCGCCACGATTTTGCCCGGTTGGGTTGTCGTGCCCGCTGTCAGCAACCGAAGTGAAGTAGTTAAGAACGTTAAAGCTCGCCACTCGTAAATCAGAATCGGCTATGGCTGGCGCCGCTTTACGCGCAACGTCAAAGTCATCACCTGACGTGACAAAGTTGCTGCTATCAACTTCATTGGTCGCAATTAGGCGGTACTCGTTGTAGCTGTAAGCCACAACACCTTGCAGGCCTTCGACACGAGAGCCTAGGCGAATGTGCTGCTCTGAAGAGCCATTTTGGTCAAGATCTTGTGCAAACGTTGGGAAATATAGGATTTGACCATTTGGCGCTTTGCTATCCGATTCCAAGTAAATACGGTTGGCCGCATTCTCTTTGGCAAGGGCAACCGCAGCGTCACTCTCTGCTGCATGCAATTGAGTCGGCTTAAACAACGGTGCTTCATGAGACAACATCATGTTGTTGCGTCGAGAGTCATAATCGTAAGAAAAGTTACGAGTAACGAAAAGTTCGCTAGCCGAGCTGAGCTCAACTTGCATACCTTCATGACGCTCTAGTGCATCACGTAGTGTTTCCCCTTCCTTAATCGTTAACGGAGTAACCAAAGAGGCGTTTGATGTGCCTGTTTTTACATAACTGTTTGCATCAGAAGAAAGCTGAGTGTTGCTGTAGTACTCTTGTACTTTCCCTTTCACACAAACAACATCACCAGCTTTCAGCTCTGTATCTGCAACATCGGTGTGAATAAACAAACCTTCAGATGTCTTGTCGTTGCCATCATTCTCAAGTGCTTGCAGGTAGAAGCCTTTAGTTAAGCCTGTTGTTACCGCACTGACCACACCAGTTACGAAGTGATCTTCGGTCGTGATGTAAGGGTAGCCATCAATAAATGGAGAAGAAGCACCTTCACCTTGAATCTCTTGGATGGTGGTAAAGGCTGGTTCTTGTCCATCTACTTCACAAGCAAATGGCGCAGGTGGCTCAGTTGTATTTAATTCCCCTAAACCATCAATATTATCTTTGGCTAAGGCTGTCCACTGAGTGGATTGGTAGGTAGTTGAAGGTGTAAGCGCATCACTGTTACGAACTAACGTGGTGTCTTTAGCGAAATCCACGTCCCCCATCACACCTAATATATCGTGCACTTCCCCATCTTTAAGAAGTGCCAACGGATCGTCGCCGTTAAAGTTCGCTACATTTTTATCAGTGTAATCCGCAACCGCCTTTATTGCTTCGCTCGCATCGCCATGAGCAAGCACATACACTTGCTTCGCTTGTAACGTTACGTCACTAAGATCAAGAGTGCTGCCCCACGAGCCGCCACCATTCGAAGATTTTGCTAATTCATAGCCTGTGAGTGTCACCGCAGTATCACCTGTATTGGCGATCTCGACCGCTTTATTATAAGCGCCGCCTTCCACATACTGGGAAATAATAATCTCTGCGTTCGCGTTTGCGCTAAGTGCACAGGCGATGGTTAGTGCGAGTATTGAGGGTTTGATTAACGTGTCCATTGTCATACCTGATATTTATGTAAATGCAAACTTAGCTCTGATCAGAGCCTACCATTTGCGTCTACTATCAGGTTTATTTATGAAATAAATAAGAATGAGCAATTAAAGCCGTGAAATGAATCACATGTGAATGTAAGAAAATATGCCAGAACATCCCATTCAAACATTTTTTGTAATAAATACAGAACGCTATTGATAAACAAATCAAAATTTAGATTAATTACTCAGTTTATTTTTTCACTTCATGTTAAGGAGTAGAAAATACATCGCTCGTGAAGTGGCTTATTAACCAAGCTCACTTTGTTATAAATGAAAATATAATTAATCACTAATTTAGAAAGCTGTGATTTTCATTTTTATAGCCATGTCTAAACTTAAGTCACCTATTATTCGCTTGGCTTTTTCTTACGCATGACCCTTATACTTCAAAATTTTCATCATTTGCTCAATAACTTCTCCTTATTCACTAGCCAAATTCATACACAAAATATATAACACCTGAGCGAGACATTAAGATCTCATTAGCTGTAAACCCAGGAACGATAAATGAAAAAAATTCAACGCAGTGCGCTAGCTCTCTTCTTACTTGGCTTGATAACGGGATGTCAATTGACCGCCAGTGAGCCACTTCAACCTACCGCGAATCAAAACATCATCGAATCAGCCAAAAATGAGCTGGATGGAATTGAAGAGTTAGAGGTCAGTGACGAGGGTGTTATTACTTTTACCCAGCGTCTAAGAACACCAGGAACCTACTGGATCCCAGCAAGAATTAAAGAACTTAGCTACGATATATCATGCGTGCAGCTCAGTTACTTCATTGATAGAGGCATGGTGGTGAAGTCCGCCTTTTTAGGTGCTCGAGGACGTGTTGAATATTACGATATGGAACGTTGCATGAAAGACACGCCATTCCAGTAAAAAGTATAAAAAAAGCTCCACCAACGTGGAGCTTTTTGTAATCGATTCTTAGCGACTATGGGCGAGCGACAAAGCCTACCGCTTTGTATGCTTTCTTCAGCGTTTCAGCAGCGCGAGCCGATGCTTTTTCTGCACCTTGCTGCATTACCTCATCCATGTAAGCACGATCAGCGCGAATACGATGGTATTCTGCTTGAATTGGCTCCAGCATTGCTACAACCGCCTCGCCAACATCTTTCTTAAATGGACCATACATTTCTACGCCTTTGTACTTGGCTTCGATATCTTCAAAGCTCATTCCTGTCGCCGCAGAGTAAAGTCCCATTAGGTTCGCGATACCCGCTTTGTTCTCGATATCATGGCGAATGCTTGGTGGGGTTTCGGTGTCTGTTTGCGCCTTGTTGATCTTCTTGATGATCGACTTTGGCTCTTCAAGCAGAGTAATCACGTTCTTACGGTTATCATCTGACTTCGACATTTTCTTCGTCGCGTCTTGAAGACTCATCACACGTGCATTGACTGTTGGAATGTACGGCTCAGGAACGGTAAAAATCGGACTCTCTGGTGAGTAGATGTTGTTAAAACGCGTTGCGATATCACGTGCTAACTCAAGATGCTGTTTCTGGTCGCTACCAACTGGCACTTGTTGTGCGCCGTAAAGCAAAATATCTGCTGCCATCAACACAGGGTAATCAAACAGCCCCACGTTTACGTCATTTGCGTAACGTGCCGATTTGTCTTTAAACTGAGTCATACGGCTCAGCTCACCCATTTGCGTGTAACAGTTAAGAAGCCAACCAAGTTGAGCATGCTCTGGTACGTGTGACTGAACAAATAGCGTGCTCTTCTTCGGATCAACACCAACTGCCAGACAAATTGCCAGTGCGTCTAATGTCGCTTCATGCAGTGCTTTAGGATCCTGACGAACCGTAATCGCATGAAGGTCTACTACACAGTATTGGCAATCATAATCGTCTTGCATCTGCTGCCATTGACGTAGAGCACCCAAGTAGTTACCGATACTTAGTTCACCTGACGGTTGAACACCACTCAATACAATGGGTTTGCTCATTAGAATGATTCCTTTGACTTCGTAATCTAATTAAAATGAAAAACCGTGCGGCTTTTAGCGCACGGTTTACTCAGTGTACTCATTAACAAGTATTTTGGAAGATCTTTTGTTGCCGTTATGCAGAAACAGCGACGACTTCCAGTAATTCCGCGAGGCGGTTCGCCACTACGTCAGGGTTCGAAGCTGAAATGGGCTCGCCGTGGTTATAACCGTAAGTTAAACCAAATGAAGCACAACCCGCATTTTTCGCCGCCAAGATATCGTTTTTCGAATCCCCAACCATCAACATCTCTGCTGGTTTTACCTGGTGCTTTTCCATTAGCCAGTTCAGCGCCACCGGGTTTGGTTTTTTCTCTGGAAACGCGTCACCACCTAATACGTCTACGAAGTACTTGGCGATGTCATGCTGCTCTAGAATTTCTGGTACGAATTTCGAGGGCTTGTTCGTCACAATCGCCATCGTAAAACCAGCTTGGTGTAGCTCTTCAAGCGTCTCTTTTACTGTTGGGTAAAGGTGACTTAGCTTATGGCCGCTTTGCTTGTAGTATTCATCAAACAGCTCACGCGCTTTAGCACGCAGCTCATCACTCAAATCACTGCTGATGGTCATGCTTTGGCTTAATGCACGTCCAATCAATATATCAGCACCATTACCAACGTAATCACGCACCTGCTCTTCTGATACAGAAGGATAGCCTAACGCCTGAACTGCTTGATCGGCCGCTACGGCAAGATCTGGCACGCTATCAAGCAGTGTTCCATCCAGATCAAAAGCAATCAATTTAATATCTTGTTGGGTCATAAATTCCCTAGCTAAAATAACACAGGATGGTTCCCCATCCTGTGTGCTTAATCTTGATGTCACTCAGTGTCACACTCAGCGACGCTTAGTGTGCTCGCCTTATTTTTGGGCAGCCAAACGCTGACGAACCGCTTCAAACAAACAGATACCAGAAGCCACTGATACGTTCAAGCTTGATACACTGCCCGCCATAGGGATCTTAATTAAATCATCGCAGGTTTCGCGAGTAAGACGACGCATACCATCACCTTCAGCACCCATCACGATAGCAAGAGGACCAGTAAGCTTAGCTTGATAAATGTCGTGCGTAGCTTCACCAGCCGTACCCACAAACCAAATCCCTTTTTCCTGTAGCGTACGCATTGTACGTGCAAGGTTGGTTACACGAATCAAAGGCACAACCTCTGCAGCGCCACATGCTACTTTACTTACCGTGGCATTCATTGGTGCAGAACGATCTTTCGGTACGATGATCGCCGCAGCGCCTGCCGCATCTGCGTTACGCAAACACGCACCAAGGTTGTGCGGGTCCGTCACACCATCCAGCACTAACAGTAGCGGTGATTCATGCTGCGCTAAGATGTCATCAATGTCGTTCTCGTTCAGCTGTTTTGCTGGTTTTACGCGAGCAATGATGCCTTGGTGATTTGCACCACGCGCTTTGTCATCCAGTGTTTTACGCGTCATTTGTTGAATAGAGACACCACAAACCTGAAGATCATTTAGGATTGGCATTAGGCGATCATCTTGACGACCTTTTAAAACGTATGCCTCGATAAAACGCTCTGGTTCGCGCTCCAATACCGCTTTCACTGCGTGAATGCCGTAGATAAATTCGTTACTCATTGTTTAACCTGTTGTTCGGGTCGTATTGCCTGCGCCAGCTGAGTTTGAACTGAGCTGGCGCTTCAGCCTACTACGCTTCTTTTTTAGTGCGCTTGGTTTTCTTCGGCTTACTGTGTGGCTTTTTTTTACGTGCTTTTTTCACTTTAGGCTTCTTTTTGCCTTCGGCGTCATCACGTTTGGGGCCATTGCGCTTACTCACTGCGCCCGTTTCTTCTGGGCGTTTAGTTGGCTCTATCGCAGGAACTGCACGAGCCGCGCCACCTTCTTTCGATGAAGAGCGAGTCGCAGCGCGTTTTTTATCTTTCGCTTTGCGTTTTGCTTCCGCTGCGCGTTTCTTCGCAGTCTTACCTTCGCCGCGTAGCTTACGACTTGTTTCGACCAATTCAAAGTCAATTTGCTTATCATCGAGGTTAACAGCCAGTACTTTTACTTTTACTGCATCGCCTAAGCGGTAGATGTTACCGAAACTTTCACCAATAAGTCGTTGACCAATCGGGTCAAATTGATAGTAGTCGTTCGCAAGGGTAGAAATATGCACCAAACCATCGATGTGCAAATCCGTTAAACGTACAAAGAAGCCAAAGCTAGTGACATTAGCAATAACACCGTCTAGTTCGTCACCGACGTGGTCTTGCATGTATTCACACTTCAGCCAATCCGCAACATCACGTGTTGCATCATCAGCACGGCGCTCTGTCATCGAACATTGTTCGCCGTAAAAATCCATGTCGTCAAACGAGTAATGATAGCCACCTGTTGGTGTCCAGCGATCTTGATTACGACCTTCTTCTTTAGCAATCAGATACTTGATTGCACGGTGAAGTAACAAGTCAGGGTAACGACGAATTGGCGACGTAAAGTGCGCATAGCGTTTCAGTGCCAATCCAAAGTGCCCCGCGTTATCTGCGTTGTATACCGCTTGCTTCATTGAGCGCAGCAGCATGGTTTGAATCAACTCTTGATCTTGACGCCCAGAGATTTGACGTGCGAGATCAGCATAGTCCGTTGGTGAAGGCTCTAGACCACCTTTTAGCTCAAGACCAAGTTCACTTAAGAAGTCTCGGAAACCTTGCAGGCGTAATTCACCTGGAGATTCGTGGATACGATAGAGCGCAGGCTCTTTCGCTTTTTCTACCAGCGATGCCGAAGCAATGTTGGCTAAAATCATACATTCTTCGATGATCTTGTGCGCGTCATTACGAATTACTGGCTCAATGCTTTCGATTTTACGTTCCGCATTGAAGATAAATTTGGTTTCAACGGTTTCAAATTCGATTGCACCGCGTTGATCTCGTGCTTCTTTCAGCACTTTGTACATCTTGTGCAACTCTTCTAGATGAGAAACAAGCGGCTGGTAGCGCTCACGTAGTTCTTCATCCCCTTCTAGAATCGCGCTCACTTTGCTATATGTGAGACGAGCGTGCGAGTTCATCACCGCCTCGTAATGCTTGTAACCAGACAGCTTACCTGTATCAGAAATGGTCATTTCGCACACCATACACAAGCGATCTACTTGCGGGTTAAGCGAACATAGGCCGTTCGATAGTACTTCTGGCAACATTGGCACAACTTGCGACGGGAAATATACTGAGTTACCACGATTGATCGCTTCTTTATCCAACGCAGAGTCAGGACGAACGTAGTAACTGACGTCAGCAATCGCTACCCATAAACGCCAACCACCTTCTTTGTTCTTTTCACAGTAAACGGCATCATCAAAGTCTCGTGCGTCTTCGCCGTCAATGGTCACAAGTGGTAGATCACGTAGATCCACACGACCAACTTTGGCTTCTTCTGGTACTTCTTCGCCTAAGTTTTCGATTTGTTTATCGACGGCCTCTGGCCACTCGTGAGGAATTTGGTGTGTACGAATCGCAATTTGCGTTTCCATACCTGGTGCCATATTTTCACCAAGTACTTCAACCACTTTCCCCATCATGCCACGTGAGCGTGAGCCACGATCAGTAATTTCAATCACGACCACGTTACCCATGCGTGCACCCGCTTTGTGCTCATTTGGGATCAGAATATCTTGGCTGATACGCGAGTCATCAGGGACAACATAGGAATAACCATATTCGAGGAAGAAACGACCGACGATTTGATCATTACGCTCCTCTAACACTCGAACCAAGCGCCCTTCACGACGACCGCGCTTGCTGTTGTCTGTAGGTTGCACTAAAACAAAGTCACCGTGGATGATGTTCTTCATTTGATGGTGCGGTAACAGAATATCATCATCCTTGCCGACGCTGCCTTCTGGACGCACCCAACCGTGGCCATCACGATGACCAATCACGTAACCTTTCACCATTTCAAGTTTTTCAGGCAATGCGTAGCACTGACGGCGGGTAAACACCAGTTGACCATCTCGCTCCATCGCACGTAGCCGACGACGCAACCCTTCGTATTGCTCTTCGCCCTCAAGCTTTAGTGCCTCAAACAAGTCATTGCGATTCATTGGAACGCCCGCTTGCTCTAGAAACTCGATGATAAACTCTCGGCTTGGAATTGGATTTTCGTAATTTTTGGATTCACGATCTGCAAAAGGATCGTTTGGAATATTGTCTGACATAGGCACGCCTATCTAGCAAGGAAGGTATATGGCTAGTATATCTGAGTCTCTCGATAAGCTACAGAATTGCTTTGAAAAAAGAATGATCGAGATCGACTCTAGACGTGCAAATGAGTTAAGGACGAGCCAGTAAGATCAACAACTCAGAATTGTCGCTCAGCAAGGATTCGATCGTGCAATCATCCAGCTCCGCCAAAAAGGCACTTTTTGCTTTTGCCAATTTATCTTTGAGGCGACAGGCAGGGGTAATATGGCAAAAATCTACGCCGCAATTGACCAAATCTAACGGCTCTAAATCTCGCACGACACCACCTACTGTGATTTCAGAAGCAGGTTTCATCAGCCGAATACCACCGTTTTTTCCACGCACGGTGTGGACATAGCCTAATTGCCCTAAACGGTTGATAACTTTGACCATATGGTTACGTGACACACCAAATAAATCCGTCACTTCAGTGATATTAGTTAACTCATCTTCCGGCAACGAAGCCAAGAAAATTAAGGTTCTCAACGCATAATCAGTAAAGCTCGTTAACTGCATATTCTCTCCCAAAGTGCGATTCAATAACTCGCTGGTGACACTAAAACGCCAAACTTGAGCTATCGATAAAAGTGTAAATCTTTTCTTGATCGAAAGATACATTTGAGATACAACTTTAAACATGCATTATAAATACAACTTAAAGTAGGAAGCCCATATGCTCAGCAATCAAACCATCGAGATCGTCAAAGCGACCGCACCACTTATCGCCGAAACGGGACCAAAACTGACCGCGCACTTTTACGAACGTATGTTTACTCATAACCCAGAGTTGAAAGATATTTTTAATATGAGTAACCAGCGTAACGGCGATCAGCGTGAAGCGCTATTCAACGCCATCTGCGCCTATGCTGCCAATATTGAAAATTTGCCAGCCCTACTTGGCGCAGTAGAAAAAATTGCGCATAAACACACGAGCTTTTTGATCACAGAAGATCAGTACCAAATCGTTGGTAAACATCTACTTGCGACGATTGATGAGTTATTTAATCCAGGTCAAGAAGTGTTGGATGCTTGGGCTGAGGCTTACGGCGTACTTGCGAATGTATTTATTCAGCGCGAAGAACAAATTTACCAACAAAATGAAGCTTTGGAAGGCGGTTGGCGCGGTCTACGCGAATTTGAATTAGTCGATAAACAAATCGAGAGCGAACACATTTGCAGCTTTGTGTTTAAGCCAACCGATGGCCAAAAAGTGGCACCGTATAAACCGGGACAATATCTTGGCATCTATATCAACAGTGACCAGTTAGAAAACCAAGAAATTCGCCAATATAGCCTATCTTCTGCGGTCCAAGAGAACACCTACCGTATCTCAGTAAAACGTGAAGAAGGCGGAAAAGTATCGAACTTCCTGCACGATAACCTGAACATTGGCGAAAAAGTGCAGCTTGCCGCCCCTGCCGGTGATTTCTTTATGGATGCCGAACCACAAACACCCGTTGTTCTAATTTCTGCAGGTGTAGGACTTACGCCAACGCTGTCCATGCTAGAAAGTCTCTCAGTACATCAAGCACCTGTAACTTGGGTTCATGCAACAGAAAATGGTCAACAGCATGCTTTCAAGCAACACGTGAACCAACTAGTCGCGGCGAAAGAAAACATGAACGCGCTCGTTTGGTATAACCACCCAACGGCAGAAGACAAGCTAGGTGAAGACTTCCACTTCACGGGTTTTGTCAATCTGTATGAAATTGAAGCCGCATTAAAGCAAGATAACGTGCAGGTGTACTTCTGTGGCCCTGTCGGGTTCATGCAGCACGTAGCGAAACAACTATTAGAACTTGGCGTACCACAAGAGCAATTCCATTACGAATGCTTCGGTCCACACAAAGTCGTTTAATCGCTCAAGATTACTCTTCGGGAAAACAACAAAGCCCACATTATGTGGGCTTTGTTGTATGAAGTTGTTTGCCTTGATAAGACGTTACCAAAAGGTATCTCGCCGTTTAGCTCGAGCAATAACGTTTTGTGGCATGCGCTGCTCAAGGCCATTTCTCAATACAGTGATACGCTTATGCTGCCGCTTATCTGCTGTGACAGAGTTATATAACCAACGATACGCATCTTCGTAATCAAGTGGGCTGCCGTAATCACGCAGGAGCAATTCGGCTAAATGAATACGCGCATTTAGGTTTCCCATTGAGGCGGCTTCTCGCAAGTAAGGAATCGCTCGCTCTTTATCTTGCTGCACTAAAGTGCCACGCGAATAGTATCGACCAATCTGCTCTAGCGCGGCAGGTAATCCCTGATGTGCTGCATTTTCGATGTAGTAAAGGCCTAGTTCGACATCTTGCTCGACACACACACCCCACGCCAACATGTCGCCGTACAGAAATTCATAAGCGGGCAAGTTAATTCGAGTCGCACGAGCAACGATATCCTCCACCAGCTGGCAGTTATCAGCGCGCACACGTTGTAAGTGCTTATTTTGCTCAATAAGCTTTATCAGCTCTGCTTCGGTGTAGATAGGAACTGGCGCCCCCACATCAGCAACATTGGCTTTCGCTGTGGTAGCTACCAAGGTCAATAACAGTGAAGCAGCCACTGTTCGTAACTTCATAAACGTACTCTTTAAGGTATCTAAGAAACCAAAGATCGATGAAGGATCTCCTCTGCTTGATAACCTTATCGGCAAAAACCAGCTAAGCTTTAGACAATTTTTGCCTCTGACTTAGACTCAGCGGCAAAAATTTGCCATATGAGAATCACTGCCGTTTTTTGTTCAGATACAAAAAAGCCGACCAGAAGGTCGGCTTTTGCAATCTTTAACGACTATCAATTAAGCTTCGAATGGATGAACCTTGATGATAGTTTCGTTGCGGTCAGGACCTGTTGAAATGATATCTACAGGCACACCTGTTAGCTCTTCAATACGCTTGATGTAGTTAAGAGCCGCTTGTGGTAGATCTTCTAGCGCTTTAGCACCGAATGTGTTCTCAGACCAACCAGGCATTGTTTCGTAGATTGGCGTTGCTTTTTCGAATGCTTCAGCAGCCATCGGAGAAACTTCTAGCACAGAGCCATCTTCCATCTTGTAACCAGTACAGATTTTTAGCTCTTCTAGACCATCTAGTACGTCTAGTTTAGTTAGACAGAAACCAGATACAGAGTTGATTTGGATTGCACGACGCATAGCAACAGCATCGAACCAACCAGTACGACGTAGACGACCAGTTGTTGCACCGAACTCGTGGCCAACTTCACCTAAGTGCTTACCAATTGGATCTTGCTTATCTAGACCATCGTATAGTTCTGTCGGGAATGGACCTGCACCAACGCGAGTACAGTACGCTTTCGCGATACCCAAGATGTAACCGATGTGACGAGGACCAAAACCTGAACCTGCAGCAACACCACCAGCAGTCGTGTTAGAAGACGTTACGTATGGGTAAGTACCGTGGTCGATATCAAGTAGCGTACCTTGTGCACCTTCGAACATGATCTTATCGCCGCGCTTACGTGCTGCGTCTAGTTCGTCAGTTACGTCGATAACCATTGAAGTAAGTAGCTCTGCGTAGCCTTTTGCTTCTTCAAGCACAGCTTCGTAGCTTACTGGTTCCGCTTTGTAGAAGTTAACGAGTTGGAAGTTATGGAACTCCATGACTTCTTTTAGCTTCTCAGCGAACGATTCCATATCGAATAGGTCGCCAACGCGTAGACCGCGACGAGCAACTTTATCTTCGTATGCTGGACCGATACCACGACCTGTTGTACCGATAGCTTTTTTACCGCGAGCGATTTCGCGAGCTTGGTCCATTGCAACGTGGTAAGGAAGAATTAGCGGACATGCTTCAGAAATGAAAAGACGCTCGCGTACTGGAATACCGCGCTCTTCAAGAGGTTTCATTTCTTTAAGTAGAGCTTCAGGTGATAGTACAACACCGTTACCGATAACACATTTTACGTTATCGCGAAGGATACCTGATGGAATTAAGTGAAGAACGGTTTTTTCACCGTCAATTACGAGAGTATGACCTGCGTTGTGACCGCCTTGGTAGCGTACCACGTATTTTGCATCTTCAGTTAAAAGGTCTACGATTTTACCTTTACCTTCGTCACCCCATTGGGTGCCTAGAACGACTACGTTATTTCCCATCTTTCCAAGTCTGATTGCTAGTTAAAAATGGATTCTAGCACCGAATCACGCTTCTTGCAGTCATTTTTTGTTCACAGAGTTGCTACCAGAATGTCATCTTGCTGCTTTGCTCATTTTGAAATCAGCATATCACTGATAGTATTTAGTTTTCTTTATTCGACTGGAAAGCGGTATGTCTGAATCCATATGGTTGGCGATTGGGCTCGTCCTGATCGTGGAAGGCATTGGACCACTCATTGCTCCAAACGGTTGGCGGAATATGGTGGCTCAATTAAGTGAACAGCCCAACAATCAGCTACGACGCATCGGTGGCTGCCTAGTGGTTGCTGGAGCCGTAATCGCCATAATGATGAGCTAGCACTTAGCATCAGATACAAAAAAGGCTCCCTAAGGAGCCTTTTGTTTCATTTGACGCTGAGATTATTTCTCCATGCCGCCCTTCGACTGGTTCATGTATTGGAAGAACTCACTCTTCGGATCAAGTACCAGGATATCGCTCTTAGAGCTGAAGGACTTCTCATACGCACGTAGCGAACGTAGGAAGCTAAAGAATTCAGGGTCTTTGTTGTATGCTTCAGCATAAATCTTCGCTGCTTCTGCATCCGCTTCACCTCGTGTTACACGAGCAGTCTTATCAGCTTCAGCTAGAATGGTGGCTACTTCTAGCTCAGCTTGAGCACGAATAACTTCCGCTTTCTCACGACCTTGAGAACGGTGCTTACGAGCTACAGACTCACGCTCTGCACGCATACGACGGTAGATAGACTCACTGATTTCATCAGGCAGGTTGATTTTCTTCATGCGGAAATCAACAACACGAACACCCAAGTCTTTCATCGCGCTTTCACGCGTGTCTTTCAATACTTCAGACATAATTAGGTCACGTTCACCATCAATCTCAAGCGCTTCACGTGCCGCTTCAGTTGCGACAACATCTGCACTTGCATCTTCTGGTAGTACATCATCGTTACGTGGACCAGATACAATCTGTTTGATTTCACGAGCACCGATTTCAGAACGAAGCACATCCGTTACTTTACGCTCAAGTAGTGCCTCCGCCGTTAGCGAATTACCACCGCCTGTTGCTAGGTAGTAACGACCAAAGTCTTCAATACGCCACTTCACGTAGGTATCAATAATAACGTCTTTTTTCTCAGACGTTACGAAACGGTCTGCACGGCCATCCATCGTTTGGATACGTGCATCAAGTTGTTTCACACGGTCAAACAGAGGCATCTTGAAATGCAAACCAGGCTCGTAAATTCGAGTGATGTCGTTGTTGTCTTTAAGAACACGACCAAATCGAACCACGATACCGCGTTCACCTTCAGGAATCACAAACAGAGACATCAACATTAATGCCAGTGCGATTACCAATACAGGGATCATTAACTTACGCATTCTTAGTATCTCCCTTGACGTGAACCTGTTGAACGAGACTGCGTGTTCGAAGTGTCTTCTTGTGTACGCTCAGACTCCAGTTGAATTTGATCGTAGGTTGAAGATGACTTCGATTTACGTTTTGTGTCTGCCTGACCTTCTTGGCCCGCCAACTTATCGATTGGAAGGTACAGAAGATTGCCGCTTGATTCCGAGTCAATCAACACTTTCGAAGTGCTTGAGTACACTTCTTCCATTGCGTCAATGTACAGACGGTCACGCGTTACACCTGGTGCCGCTTGGTATTCTGGTAGTAGTTTTTCGAACTGTGCTACCTGACCAAGAGCCTCGTTAGTTACACGCTCATTGTAACCTTGTGCTTCTTTCTTCAAACGTTCAGCACGACCCGTTGCCTTCGGCAGAATCTCGTTTTTATAAGCTTCTGCTTCACGGATGAAACGCTCTTCATCCTCACGAGCTGCGATTGCATCATCAAACGCATCTTTCACTTGCTCTGGTGGACGCGCAGACTGGAAGTTTACGTCAACAAGTACCAGACCCATATCATAGCTATCAATGATTTGGTTCAGTGTTTCTTGCGTAGTTTGACGAATTTGCTGACGACCACTGGTTAGAATGCTATCCATCAATGAGTCACCAATTACTGCACGTAGTGCAGAATCCGTTGCTTGACGCAAGCTATCGTCTGCATTGGTTACACGGTACAAGTATTTGTACGGGTCAGTCACTCGGTACTGAACATCCATCGCGACTGTTACGACGTTTTCATCTTTAGTCAGCATTAGACCAGATGCACGTAGTGAACGAATCGCTTGTACGTTTACCGCTTCGTATTCATCAATAAAACGAGGGCGCCAGTTAAGGCCTGGGTCTACGATACGATCGTATTTACCTAAACGCAGCACAACACCACGCTCTGCTTCACCGATGGTGTAAAAACCAGCGAAGAACCAAACTGCAACAGCAATAAGAGCAATCACGCCAAAGCCAATTGCACTACCACCACCGCCGCCGATTGGAGAACCACCGCCGCCTTTTTTACCAAACTTGCCACCCAGTTTTTGACTCAGTTTATTGAACACTTCATCTAAATCTGGCGGACCTTGATCTCGGCCACCAGGACGCTGGCCACCACGATTATTATTACCCCAAGGGTCATTATCGCGGCCATTGTTGCCGTTGTTATTTCCAGGCTCATTCCACGCCATTAGAAAGCTCCATCATTTGATATGACGTTATACTGTAGCAGTCCTTTAAGTGACTATAAAGCCAGTCAAAACTGCCCCTTCTCTTTTTTCAAGTCTAGACCAATCTACTTGCTGCATTCGAATATCGATCAACAAGTTACCATCCTGGTCATATTCCTCACGTTGAATACACTTCATTTGGAAGAAGGTACTACGGAATCGTCCTTGATACTGTGGAGGAATTCGCAACTGATGCTCGACCATTTGTGACGCCAGACGTTCCGTCAGTGCCTCAAACAGGACATCAATGCCCAACCCATCCATTGCTGAAACCCAAACTGCGCGAGGTACGCCTTCCTCGTCTCGTTCTATACGTGGTTTCTGCGAATCTAGATTGTCGATTTTGTTCATGACAACCAGAGTCGGCACTTCATGTGCGTCGATCTCTTCTAGTACTTCATGAACAGCTTGAATATTCTCACGAAAACGCTCATCACTGGCATCAACAACATGTAACAAAATGTCAGCTTCTTGCGTTTCCTGCAAGGTTGCCTTGAAGGCCGCTACCAAGTCGTGAGGCAAATGTCGAATAAAACCAACCGTGTCAGCCAAAATGGCAGGCCCAACATCTGCTAACTCTATCTTACGTAAAGTCGGGTCCAAAGTAGCAAATAGTTGATCAGCGGCATACACGCCAGCTTCTGTAATACGGTTGAAGAGTGTCGACTTACCCGCGTTGGTGTAACCCACGAGTGAAACCGTTGGGATTTCAGCTCGATTTCGGGCGCGGCGCCCTTGTTCACGCTGCTTCGCTACTTTGTCTAAGCGTCGCAGGATGGCTTTGATTCTGTCACGCAATAAGCGACGGTCGGTTTCCAGCTGGGTTTCACCCGGGCCACGTAAACCAATCCCCCCTTTCTGCCTTTCAAGGTGCGTCCAACCACGAATCAAACGAGTAGAGATATGACGAAGTTGAGCCAGCTCTACCTGTAGCTTACCTTCGTGTGTTCGAGCTCGTTGAGCAAAGATATCGAGAATAAGACCAGTGCGGTCGAGAACTCGACATTGGCACAGTGCTTCGAGGTTACGTTCTTGGGCAGGAGAGAGGGCGTGATTAAAAATCACAATTTCGGCACCTGTCGACTGTACCGCAGTAGCAATCTCTTGGGCCTTACCCTCTCCGACATAGTATTTCGGGTGTGGGGATTGACGACTACCAGTTACCACTTGTAGCGCCTCTACCCCAGCAGAAGAAACCAGCATTTCGAACTCAGCCAGATCTTCCCATTCACCTTCTTGCGTGAAGTTGATATGAACAAGTACGGCTCGCTCACCGGATTCATAACGGTCAAACAAGCAATCAACTCCTTATTTTAAAAATACTCGATGAAGAATTAATCTTCTGATTTCTCTTGTGGACGCTCACCTTGTGGACGTTCACCGCTGTGATGGCTCACTGGACGAGCCGGCACAACTGTTGAGATCGCGTGCTTGTACACCATTTGGTTAACAGTATTCTTCAGCAGGATCACAAATTGATCGAACGATTCGATCTGACCTTGTAGTTTAATACCATTCACAAGGTAGATAGATACCGGGATACGCTCACGACGTAGCGCGTTTAGAAATGGGTCTTGTAGAGATTGCCCCTTAGCCATTTTATTTTCCTTATTTAATTTGTAGTTGTAATTATTTAGCTAGTGGTGCAATGCAAAAGATACTGCTTTTGCATCTGAGCTAAACGAATCAAAAATGCACTCTAAGTAATTAGCAGCATAGTATAAAAACCGCCAACAACAGATCCTTTGAGAGTGCGTTCACGCAAAAACGATCACATTATACACAGCTATGTCAATCAGATGCTATTGCTTCCGACATCGTTTCTAATGCCTGTTCAATGTTCTCGCTATCCAACCAAGTTAAGTCATCCCAGCTGCGTAACCAGGTGATTTGACGCTTGGCCAATTGACGAGTCGCGCATACGCCACGAAATACTGCTTCGTCACGTGTACACTCCCCATCTAAATACTCCCACATCTGTCGGTAACCGACGCATCGTATGGAAGGAAGATCGGGGTGAAGATCTTTTCGCGAATGTAGCGCTTTCATTTCTTCTTCAAAGCCCGCTTCCATCATCTTTTCGAAACGAAGTTCAATTCGACGGTGAAGTTCTGCCCTATCCTTGGGAGCTATTGCAAACTGCTTGACTCGGTATGGCAGGCTTTCACCTTTCGTTTGAGTCAATTCAGTCAAAGTTTTACCTGAAATACGAAAAACTTCCAATGCCCGAGATAAACGTTGGGGATCATTGGGATGGATTCTCGCTGCTGACACAGGATCAACCTCTTTGAGTTCATCGTGCAACACTGACCAACCTTTAGTCAATGCTTCTTGTTCAATTTGCTGACGAATTTCAGGATTTGCAGCAGGAAGTGGGGATAAACCTTCAAGTAGCGCCTTATAATACAGCATTGTCCCACCCACTAAGAGTGGAATTTTTCCTTCTGCAACAATATCATCCATCGCTTTCAATGCATCACGACGAAAGTCGGCTACAGAGTAAGATTCGCTCGGATCCAAAATATCAATCAAGCGATGAGGCGCTAAACTTAACTCTTTTTCATCCGGTTTCGCCGTACCGATATCCATCCCTTTATAGATCAAAGCAGAATCAACACTGATGATCTCAACCGGGAACTTTTGACGAAGACGAATCGCCAACTCAGTTTTGCCTGATGCTGTTGGCCCCATTAAAAATAGCGCCAAAGGTAGTTTATCTGTCATGGTTTTAATTTGGCTATCGTGGCAGAGAAATCAACAGCGGATACGAATTTTGTATCCTCTAATGGCAATTGACCATCTCTTAGCTGTTCAAGTTCCGCAATAATTTGAATTGCTTCAGAAAAAGTATAATGACTCTTCACTGTCGTGACCTGCAATGCGAGCCAATCTATCAACTCAGACAGCATCTGAGCCGTTGCTATACCTTCCTTCACACAAGATTGCGCGTAAGATAACAGATCTGGTACTAGATTTTGTAAGTTTTGTTGACGTAGCGGCGCGGGAACGCCCATCACCATTAAGGCTTGCTCATTTCTCGCTTTCAATTGAATGCCAAGTAACGCCAAATCTTGTTGATAATCTTGAGCCAGCTTCACTAACTCGGCCTCTAACTTAATAGATAGAGGAACGAGTAGAGGTTGTGCTTTAAGCGCGCCATCGCTTGGAGTGAGCTGCCCTTTTACACGATAAAATTCCGCTCTAGGTAACGAGACTAACGCCGCCCCACTGTCACTGCTCATCAAAACAAATTGCTCATCGACCATCACTAGCGCTTTGCCTAATGCATTAATCGATGGAAGTGATGCATTCGAAGTTGCCTTTTGGGGCTCTATCGGCGTTACGGGTTGAGACTCAAACTCTGGCGTTTTCAACAACTCGTGATAAGCGCGCACTTCTTGCTTGCTTGGTGCTGGCTCAACATGGCGCTCTTTATTGTGATTCGGCTTTGGTGCTGGTTTGGATTCCACCCAATCAGTACGCTTGAACGAGTCCGCAACGCGAGCTTCTCGCACGGAAGTATCCCTAGGACTGCGATCGCGAGGTTTAACTTCATAATCACTGCGTCCAGGATAAGCCGGTGTACTCTCTATCGCTTGATAAACACGCTCTGGAACTGGTGAAGGTGTCGGCCTTTGCAATTTTTCAGGCTCAGGCGAATGCTCAACCTCTTCGGACTCAGTCGGTTCCACACGATGAAATGCGGATTCATTAACCTGTGGTTTATCAATCACGGCGCTTTGCGCAAGTGCATCCGCCAAAGCTTGATAGATGAAATCATGCACTAAGCGAGCTTGGTGAAAGCGCACTTCATGCTTAGCAGGGTGAACATTCACATCTACTTGGTGCGGATCTAGCTCAATAAAGAGCACATACGCAGCAAACTGATCTGGCTTTAAGCTCATTTCATAGCTTTGACGAATCGCGTGATTGATTAATTTGTCACGCATCATTCGGCCATTCACATAGCAATATTGTAAATCGCTTTGCTGCCTGGCTCCCTCTGGTGTGGTAATCCACCCATGTAGCTTTAACCCTTGATGCTCAAGCTCTATTCTGAGCATGTGTCGAACAAACGCGTTACCGCAGACAGCTGCAATACGTTTTTCGGTTTGAAGCTGATTTTTCGCCGCGCGATATTGACGGATGATCTTGCCGTTATGACGCACATTGATGGTGACATCAAAGCGACTTAACGCAATGCGTTTCAATAACTCATCAATATGAGCAAATTCTGTTTTCTCCGTACGAAGAAACTTGCGACGCGCTGGAGTATTAAAAAATAAATCCAACACCTCAACAGTCGTACCAATCGGGTGCGCTGCAGGCTTAAGCTTCACCTGCATATCACGCCCTTCGGAGTAGGCACTCCAGGCTTCTTCTTGTGCCGCAGGACGCGATGTGAGCGTCAAACGCGAGACTGAGCTAATACTGGCTAACGCTTCACCGCGAAAACCTAGACTCATGATGGCTTCAAGATCATCCAAGGTATGTATCTTAGATGTAGCATGACGACTGAGCGCCAAGCCGAGTTCATCTTTCGCGATACCTTTGCCGTTATCACGAACACGAATCAGCTTTGCTCCTCCTTTCTCGATATCGATATCGATTCGAGTTGCGCCAGAATCAAGACTATTTTCAACCAGTTCTTTAATCACAGAGGCTGGTCTTTCGACCACTTCCCCTGCTGCGATTTGGTTTGCAAGTCTAGCTGGCAAAATTTTAATCGTCATAATGAGTTAAAAGCTCACCTACTTGTTTGGAATGATAAGAACTTGCCCAACCGCCAGCTGATCAGAGCGTAAGTTGTTCGCTTTACGAATGCTCGAAACGCTGACGCCGTATTTGGACGCTATTTTACCAAGGTATTCACCTCGAGAAACTTTGTGCTTACGGATCGGCTTATCTTTGACAGCGACTGTTATCTTCAACTTTTGTCCTACCCACAAGGTATCTGACTTCAGGTTGTTCTCACGGCGGATATCTGAAACCTTCACTTTATAGTGACTCGCGATCTTACCTAAGAACTCACCTGACTTAACCTTGTGAATAATGGTTTCTGTCTCAACAGTAATCGGTTTACTTGGCACTTTAATCGTGCCAGCAGAAGGGATTTTGAGCTTCTGACCAATTGCTAATCCAGTCGACTTCAAGTTGTTTGCCGACATCAGCGCTTTAGAGCTAAGCCCATATTTATTCGCAATCACCGATAACGACTCGCCACGTTTTACGGTATGCACTATTGGCTTCGCTGAAGGCGAGAATACCGTACCCTCTGGTGGATTATCTTTTAAGTACTTAACGACCGCCTTAGTGATCGCCTGAGCTAACTTATCCTGGTGCGCTCGTTGAAACAGCAACCGCTCTTCTGTTGGGTTAGAAATAAAGCCCGTTTCCACTAATACAGACGGAATCTGCGGAGAGCGTAAAACAGCAAGGCTAGTATTAATCGGTTTGGTGTTATGCAGGTGCGCAACACGTCCCATCTCACCAAGGATTTCTGTTGCCAGCTTATATCCTTCTTTTTGTGAATGACTAAACTGCAAGTCCAACAAAGTTTGGTTCACGTTACGATCTTTGGTCTTAGTGAAGAACGCATTACCCGAACCACCTAATATTTCAGATTGTTTCTCATGGTTCTCAACCCAGCGAGCAATTTCAGTATTTGCACGACGAGTATTCAGTACGAAAACCGAACCTCCGCGAGGCTTCGGTGAGGTAAACGCATCAGCGTGAATGGAAATCAGTAAGTGCGCATCATTTTCACGGGCAATGGCCACACGACGGTTTAGATTCACAAAGTAATCTCCGGTACGTGTCATACGCGTTTTAATCCCAGGCGTAGCATCGAGCTGAGCGGCGATTTTTCGTGAAATACTTAATACTGCATCTTTTTCATACTTACGGCGTGAAGGGCCAATAGAGCCAGGATCTTCACCACCGTGACCAGGGTCGATAACGATCAAGACTTCTTGAGCTCGTTGAACTGAACTCATGTCTTTACTGGTCGCCGCTGGCTTGCTCGGTTTAGAGGCTGAAGTCGATGCTTTCTTACCGTGCGGCAGGTCAATCACCAAACGGTGACCATATTGCCCGCCAGGTGTTGGGCTTAATTTAAACAATTCCGCTTGAACGCTCTTTTTCAGTTCAAACACCAAACGATAGGTGCCCTTCTCTGGCGGAGAGCTTTTTCGAACTAGCTTTAAAACCGGGCTGTCCGTAACAGTAACAGGCAGTTTGGCCTGCATGGTCGTGCTTTTTAAATCCACGACAAGACGATCCGGTCCGGATAAAGAGAAATAGGAATAGTCAGCTTCCGAGCCTAAATCGATGACAACACGCGTTTCATCAGGAGAAGGCCAAACTCGAAAACTCTTAACGACGTTAGCAAATGCTAAATTGGGGATGAGAAGGAGAAAAGTGGCGACAAACGTCGCCACTACTCTAAAATTTGAAAAACTCAACATAGCTCCAATCGACTGAGTAACTGCACACCATAATCATTATTAGCTGTTAGTTCGGCTACACGCTGCTCACCTTGGTAGCGAATGTTCACATCAAGATCCGGTTGTGGCAACAAACCATGCCCTTTTTCAGGCCATTCAACCAAGCAAATTGCATCATCTGTGAAGTAATCTCGAATCCCCATGAACTCAAGCTCTTCAGGATCCGCAAGACGATAAAGATCGAAATGGTACACTTGCCACTGATCCAACTGATACGGTTCGACTAGAGTATAAGTTGGGCTTTTCACGTTACCTTGATGGCCAAGAGCACGGACAAAACCACGACTAAAGGTTGTTTTACCTGCACCCAAATCACCATGCAGATAAATTGTGGTTTGTTGCGAACAAAGGTGAGCCAGAGCGGTACCTAGTGCAACCGTTTCGTGCTCATCTTTTAAATTGAATTGTTTCGTGCTCATTGATGCTTCTCTAACTAATGATCGTTGACTATATAAAAATCAAAAGAACAGGAATAGTAAACCGTGTTGGTTTTGAGAGACAAGCTTTCAAATGTCATATGTGCGAAAAAAGTATCCAAGGAACGGTATCTTAATCACCTTAGTATCGACCTAGATTTAGAATATATGCAAATGACTTCAATAAGCAGTATTCACAGCATCAAAAACGTCCCTAACTGGGTAGCACCAAAGCCAGAGATCCGTTAAGATCCGCCCCCCTTTTATTCCGGTGGTTAGCATGAACTACGAACAACTCGCACAACAAATCAAAATTTGGGGAAAAGAGCTCGGCTTCCAAAAAGTTGGGATCTGCGACGTTGATCTGAGTGAGCATGAAGCCGCACTGAAAAAATGGCTCGATGCAGGCTATCACGGCTCAATGGACTGGATGGCTCGTCACGGTATGATGCGAGCTAGACCCAATGAGCTACTCCCGGGAACCGTTCGTGTGATCAGCGTTCGGATGGACTACCTACCACCAGAAGCACAATTCGCTTCGAACCTAGCAAATAAAAATCATGCCTATATTAGTCGCTATGCATTAGGGCGTGATTATCACAAGCTCGTCAGAAAACAACTGAATAAACTTGGCAAACTTATTGAACAAGAAGTTGGTCAGTATGGTTACCGACCTTTCGTCGACTCCGCACCAATATTGGAGCGACCACTCGCCCAAAAAGCAGGCTTAGGCTGGACAGGGAAACATTCCCTGATTTTAGATCAGGACTGTGGCTCGTGGTTCTTTTTAGGCGAGTTACTTATCGACTTGCCACTTCCCGTTGACGAGCCAAGCGTTGATCAGTGCGGTAAATGCAAAGCATGCATTACCTCATGCCCAACACAAGCCATCGTTGAAGACAAAGTTGTCGATGCTAGACGCTGCATCTCTTACCTCACCATCGAGTTCGATGGCGTGATCCCTGAAGAGTTTCGCAAGCCAATGGGTAACCGCATTTATGGCTGTGATGACTGCCAATTGGTTTGCCCATGGAATCGCTACGCCGACATAACGGAGCAGAGTGATTTCCATCGTCGCGATAGTTTCAAAAACCCGGATCTCGTTGACATGTTTAACTGGGATGAAGCGACTTTTCTAAAAAATATGGAAGGCTCCGCTATTCGTCGCATTGGTCATATACAGTGGCTGCGTAATATTGCTGTCGCACTTGGTAATGCAGAATACAGTCAACGAGTCATTGATGCGTTAGAAAGTCGACAAGGTGAAAATAAATTACTTGATGAACACATCAAATGGGCTTTGGCCGAGCAACTGAATCAACTCCCCATTGAGAATAAAGCATCTACAGAGACGAAAAAGCAGCGCTTAATAAGAATCGTCGAGAAGGGGCTACCAAGAGACGCATAGTGCGTAGTCTATATGCAAGAGATTGAAAGCACTTTTACATGTTCAATTCATGACCTTGTTCTCAATTTTGTAATGTGGAAAAAAATTTGAGATTCAAGAAAAACAAGCTAGCAGAAAAAAGTTAAACACAGCTCGGAGAAATGACTAGGATCAAAAAAATACCAGTTAATGATCGTATTTTAACGTATCCGATCCGACAAAAAACTTATTTTTCTCTTATTTAACAAAGACTTAATCAATATTTCGTTATTATTTCGACTTTCCTTCAGCGAAAAGATCTTTCTTCTCCATCGCAAAAAGTCAAGCTAAAAACACTTTATCAACTAACTTATCCACAGAACGACGTATGTGGATAACTCTGTTAATTAAAGTAGATAAAACATGCAGAACCTCATCATGCTTGTACGCCAGCCGATTCATATCGTGTTTTAAACACAAACGAAATCGTCCGACATCATATGATGCGGATAAAATTTAGTTTTTTGGGGATTCATGCTTCGCAGCATTATGAAAAGAGCGATGTGATTGGTTGCGAGAAGCAGGAATTGAATCAAGCGGCGCATCCGTCGACGACTTAGGATTGTGCTAATAAATAAGCATTCAATCTATCGTCTTGTATTGGTTGCGGGGGCCGGATTTGAACCGACGACCTTCGGGTTATGAGCCCGACGAGCTACCAAGCTGCTCCACCCCGCGTCCGAGTGCTTCATCTTTGTTGATGATGAAGGCTTTGCTTTCATTTATAAAAAAGAAACTGGAGCGACACACGAGGTTCGAACTCGTGACCTCAACCTTGGCAAGGTTGCGCTCTACCAACTGAGCTAGTGTCGCTTTTGTCACCGTTAAGCACGATGAAGGCTATATATTGGAGCGACACACGAGGTTCGAACTCGTGACCTCAACCTTGGCAAGGTTGCGCTCTACCAACTGAGCTAGTGTCGCATTTCGTCACCGTTAAGCACGATGAGGGCTATATATTGGAGCGACACACGAGGTTCGAACTCGTGACCTCAACCTTGGCAAGGTTGCGCTCTACCAACTGAGCTAGTGTCGCATATTAACAGCAGTCGCTATTAATGGAATTTGGTTGCGGGGGCCGGATTTGAACCGACGACCTTCGGGTTATGAGCCCGACGAGCTACCAAGCTGCTCCACCCCGCGTCCGTATTGTGTCACCGTTAAGTACCGTGAGAACTATAAAACTGGAGCGACACACGAGGTTCGAACTCGTGACCTCAACCTTGGCAAGGTTGCGCTCTACCAACTGAGCTAGTGTCGCATATCAACAGCAGTCGCTATTAATAGAATTTGGTTGCGGGGGCCGGATTTGAACCGACGACCTTCGGGTTATGAGCCCGACGAGCTACCAAGCTGCTCCACCCCGCGTCCGTATTGTGTCACCGTTAAGTACCGTGAGAACTATGAAACTGGAGCGACACACGAGGTTCGAACTCGTGACCTCAACCTTGGCAAGGTTGCGCTCTACCAACTGAGCTAGTGTCGCATCAACAACGTTTCCGCTGTTTAGGGCTGCGAATTATAAGAGCATTTTTTTGTGATGCAAGTCCTTCCTTCAAAAAAACTTTATTTTTTTACTGAACGATGAAAAAGCAATCAAAAGCGATATAAATTACAACAATTTGGATCGCAACCTTAACAGTTAAATCTTGAAAATAGTACCACGATAGTACTTAAGTTCTGCAATCGACTCGCGAATGTCGTCCAAGGCCAAATGTGTTCCCTGTTTTGTGAACCCATTTAATACTTCAGGTTGCCAACGACGCGCCAATTCTTTAAGAGTGCTGACGTCAACATATCGGTAATGAAAGAACTCTTCTAATTCCGGCATGTGTTTGTACAAGAAGCGGCGATCCTGCCCAATGCTGTTACCACATATTGGCGACGCCCCTTTCGGCACCCATTTTTCTAAGAATTCAATGGTTTGTGCGACCGCATCTTGTTCTGAGATTTTACTGTTGCGAACGCGTTCCACCAAGCCGCTTGCCGTATGCGTATTGGTGCACCAATCGTCCATTTTCGCTAGCTCTTCTTCCGGCTGATGAATCGCTAATACTGGACCTTCAGCCAAAATATTTAGCTCGCTATCCGTGACAATAGAAGCAATTTCAATGATTTTGTGCGTTTCAGGATCAAGCCCTGTCATCTCTAAATCAACCCAAATTAGGTTTTGATCGCTAAAGGACATGGTTACGCCGCCTATTTGTTTATCGATAAAAGAGGTACTATACCTCAAAATACGGGAAACACGATACTCACTCAGAGCCAAGATCACGGCTCAACCATTTGAGTAAATTCACATAAAGTACAGAATTGTGGCAAAGAAGAAAAAGTTAACCAAAGGTCAAGTGCGACGCGTACGCAGCAACCAACAAAAGCGTTTAAAAAAGCAAGAAGAGTCCATCCAGTGGGATGAAAACATGCTAGGCGCAAGCAAACAAGGTCTCGTGATCACTCGTTTTGGCCAGCACGCGGATATTGAAGACCTTGAAACAGGCGAGATTCAACGCTGTAACCTTCGCCGTGGTATCGAATCTTTAGTATCTGGCGATCGAGTTTTATGGCGCGAAGGCTTGGAGTCTATGGCTGGCATTTCTGGCGTTGTTGAAGCGGTAGAACCTCGTTCTTCAGTGCTCACTCGTCCAGATTACTACGATGGCCTAAAGCCCGTAGCTGCCAATATTGATCAAATGGTCATTGTCTCCTCGGTACTGCCCGAGCTATCACTGAATATTATTGACCGTTACCTCGTAGCATCAGAAACACTGAATATCGCACCATTGCTGGTCTTAAACAAAGTCGATCTTCTAGAAGCCGATGATCGTGCAATGTATGAAGAATGGCTCAAAGAATATGAACGCATTGGCTATAAAGTGCTTCTGGTCAGCAAGAAGTCGGGAGAAGGCATTGCTGAACTAGAAACTCTGCTGCGTGACCGAATTAATATCTTTGTTGGTCAATCAGGCGTAGGGAAATCCAGCTTAGTCAACGCGTTAATGCCAGAGCTAGAGAGCGAAGTGGAAGAAGGCGAAGTTTCCGAGAACTCTGGTTTAGGCCAACACACCACGACAGCAGCGCGCTTGTATCATATTCCGACGGGTGGCGACTTGATCGACTCGCCTGGAGTGCGTGAATTTGGGCTTTGGCATTTGGAAGCAGAAGAAGTAACGAAAGCATTCGTTGAATTCCGACCATACTTAGGCGGTTGTAAGTTCAGAGATTGTAAGCACAATGACGACCCTGGCTGCCTTCTACGTGAAGCTGTTGAGAAAGGGGAAATCAACGAAACTCGCTTTGAAAACTACCATCGCATTTTGGAAAGCATGGTTGAAAACAAAGCAAACCGTCAGTATTCACGCAATAAGAAAGCCGATCTGTAATTAAGTTAAGACTGTAACTGTGTAAAAAGTCTTCACCTAATACTGACAAGCAAATTAAATTTCAGTAACATCACGCGCCCTAAAGCGCGAATCTAACAGAAGTATCGGAATTAAAGATGGACAAGTTTAAAGTTGGACTGCAGTACTGGATCCCACAACACGGCCTCACTCGCCTAATGGGTAAACTGGCTTCAGCAAAAGCTGGCGGTCTAACAACAGCAGTTATTCGTTGGTTTATCAAACAATACAATGTGAACATGGATGAGGCGAAGCACTCAGATCCTAAGCATTTTAAAACGTTCAACGAGTTTTTCGTTCGTGAGCTAAAAGAGGGCGCACGCCCAATTTCTGAAGGCGAAAACGTCATCACTCACCCAGCCGACGCTTGTGTTAGCCAATTTGGCCCTATTGAAGATGGTCAACTTATCCAAGCAAAAGGTCATCACTTCTCAGCGCAAGAACTGCTGGGCGGTGACGCGAATTTAGCAAACGAATTTAAAGATGGATCTTTTGCCACGCTGTACCTGTCTCCGCGCGATTACCATCGTGTACACATGCCGTGTGACGGCACACTGCGCCAAATGATTTACGTGCCTGGTGACCTGTTCTCGGTAAACCCACTTACGGCAGAAAACGTTCCAAATCTATTCGCACGTAACGAGCGTGTGGTGTGTATCTTTGACACTGAGTTTGGTCCTATGGCACAAGTGCTTGTTGGCGCAACCATCGTAGGTAGCATTGAGCAAGTATGGGCTGGCACGATCACTCCGCCTCGTGGCAATACTGTCTACAAATGGGATTACCCAGCTGAGGGTGACAAGGCCGTGATCTTGAAAAAAGGCGAAGAGATGGGCCGCTTCAAACTGGGCTCTACTGTTATTAACCTGTTTGCCAAAGACGCGATTGAGTTTGACGCAAGCATGGAAAACGGTAAGCCAACCGTAATGGGCACACCTTACGCCTTAAAAAAATAAACAAAACCCCGTTAAAAGAGCCCTTTCTCAAGGGCTCTTTTTATTGATAAAAAGCAAAATTCCGTTCAAAATTTAGCCTCTATTTCTCAAACTCATACCTGCCTCTAAGACCTTCATTCCACAATCAATTATCCTGCGCTTAGGATGAATATTTAGAGGGGCAGCCAATGCCAAAGATGAGTGTAAACACGCTGGCGAAATTGCTGGTATGCTTTTTAATTCCGCTCGGTGTTTTGATGATGCCGATTGATGCTATTCCTATTGATGATCTTACTTTAATTCAGCATCGTCTGTTGGCTATTTTTCTTCTTGCTGCCCTACTTTGGGTTCTTGAGCCGGTACCCGTTTTTGCTACGTCCATTCTTATTATCGCTCTTGAACTGATCATGATATCGGATAAAGGTTTGCATCTATTTCGCAATCCACCAGCGGGGCATGATTTAGGAGAGTTAATTGCTTACACAGATATTTTCTCGGCCTTCTCTTCACCGATCATTATTCTTTTTATGGGTGGGTTTGCCCTCGCCATCGCAGCTTCCAAATACGAACTCGACAACAATCTCGCCCGAGTGCTACTAAAACCATTCGGCACACAACCTAAGTTCATCATGCTGGGTTTGATGCTCATTACCGCCGTTTTTTCAATGTTCATGTCCAACACTGCCACGACGGTCATGATGTTGGCGCTGCTCGGTCCAATCGTCGCTTCTGCACCTAAAGGGGATCTAGGGATTAAAGCGCTGGTGCTGTGCATTCCAATTGCCGCGAATACTGGCGGCATTGCAACTCCGATAGGCACGCCACCTAACGCAATAGCGCTCCAATACCTCACCGGAGAAAACGCCATAGACTTCTTATCCTGGATGACAATGGGCCTACCATTTGTGCTGATACAACTCACTGTTGCTTGGTTTTTGTTGCAGAAGCTGTTTCCGTCCAGCGAACCAGAAATGAAACTAAAGCTGGATGGTACGTTCAAAAAGAGCTGGCGCGCGATCGTCGTCTACATCACTTTTGCACTAACCATTGTGCTTTGGATGACGACAAAAGTGCACGGCATGAACACGTATGTTGTTGCGATTATCCCGCTGGCGGTGTTCACGTTAACGGGCATTATGGGAAAAGAAGAACTCAAGCTGATTAACTGGGATGTTTTATGGCTGGTTGCCGGTGGTATCGCAATTGGTATTGCCTTAGACAAAACAGGCTTAGCCGAAGCATTAGCACACGCCATTGATTACAGCTTACTATCACCATTTGCCGTTGTCTTTGCCCTATCGGTCGTATGTTGGTTAATGGCGAACTTTATGTCTAATACCGCAACGGCAAACTTATTAATGCCTATTGCTGCCGCTATTGGTACATCCATGCCAAGCCTTATTGCGGTTGGTGGCCTACAAGGTTTACTGGTTGTCGTAGCATTCTCCGCATCACTTGGCATGATCTTACCGGTTTCCACGCCACCAAACTCTTTGGCTTATTCAACAGGCCTAATCGAGAGCAAAGACATGGCGAAAGTTGGGCTGATTCTTGGTTTGATTGGTCTATTTATCGTGTATGGCGCAGTTCTGGTGCTGTTTTAATCGAAAAGCTCCGTGACAGAGCTTGTTGTCATGGAGCTGTTCGCCAGCTATTACCCTCACAGAGCAGCTTTACATCCATTAAATTTCGTGCATATTAAGACTCCTCAAATCTACAAGGACGTCGACACATCATGGGTTACGAATGGCTTGCTTTATGTGCCGCTTTTTTGTGGGCAGTTTCTAGCCTTATTTCTGTCATTCCTGCACAACACCTAGGCGCATTTTCTTACAGCCGCTGGCGCATGGGCTGTACGGCCGTGATCTTATCAACAATGGCCTGGATAACTGGCGGCTGGTTAACGGTTTCTTGGGAACATGTAACGCCAATGATGGCCTCAGGACTGATTGGTATTTTTATTGGCGATACCGCTCTGTTCGCGTGCTTGAATCGTATGGGGCCAAGACAAGCCGGGCTACTGTTTTCCTGCCATGCGGTATTCTCTGCTATTTTGGGCTACTTCTTATTTAGCGAAGTCATGACCACAATAGAACTATTGGGCGCATCCTTGGTATTTAGCGGCGTGGTGATGGCGATATTCTTTGGTCGAAGAGGCCAAGTGAATAACGTCTTGGAAGACATTAAAGGTAACATCTGGGTGGGTATTGGACTTGGCTTAACCGCTGCAATGTGCCAAGCATTGGGTGGTATCATCGCCAAGCCAGTAATGCAAACCAGCATTGACCCTGTTGCGGCTTCTGCTATTCGAATGATCAGTGCATTTTTCGCCCACAGCATGTTGTTAGTTCTAGGGGTCAAAGTCGCTCGCTCGACGCAACACATTACTTGGAGAGTATTTGGTATTACTGCGCTTAACGGTTTCTTGGCGATGGCCGTCGGCATGACGCTGATCTTATACGCACTGCAAGAAGGAAATGTAGGTATGGTTGCACTGCTATCTTCAACCACGCCAATTATGTTGCTACCGCTGCTCTGGATTTACACTAAACGCCGACCAAACCGATTTGCATGGTTGGGCGCAGCCCTAGCTGTGATTGGTGCTGGCATTTTGGTTCAATAACCTTACAGACCAGCCCTTGTTGCCAGATACAAAAAAGCCCGAGTTTAAACTCGGGCTTTTGTCATTCTGAGTTGTCAGTTAATTATTTAACTAGCACTTCACCCGTCATTTCTGCTGGGATTTCTAGACCCGCTAGAGAAAGCATGGTTGGTGCAAGGTCAGAAAGTTTGCCGCCTTCTTTGAACTCAACCGCTTTATCACCTACGTAAATAAGAGGAACCGGTAGGTTAGTGTGCGCTGTGTGAGTACCACCCGTTTCTGGGTCAACCATCATTTCTGCGTTACCGTGGTCCGCAGTGATCAATAGCTGACCGCCAACTTCTTTGATTGCTTCAACTACTTTGCCAACACTTTCATCTAGCGCTTCGATTGCTTTCTCAGCTGCTTCGTAAACGCCAGTGTGACCAACCATATCTGCGTTCGGGTAGTTACAGATGATAGTGTCGAACTTACCAGACTTGATCGCCGCAACCAGTTTCTCTGTAAGCTCAGGGGAGCTCATTTCTGGCTGAAGGTCGTAAGTGGCTACTTTTGGAGAAGCAACAAGCTGGCGCTCTTCGCCTTCAAATTCGTTTTCAACACCGCCGTTGAAGAAAAACGTTACGTGCGCATATTTCTCTGTTTCAGAGATACGTAGCTGAGTTTGACCTTGCTTAGACAGCCACTCACCGTACGTGTTTTCTAGAGACGCTGGTGGGAATGCGATTGCTAGAGGGATATCTGCCGCGTATTGAGTCAACATAACGAAGTTAACTGCCGGGAATACCGCACGCTCAAAACCATCAAAGTCAGGCACGAATGCGCGAGTGATTTGACGAGCTCGGTCAGCACGGTAGTTCATGAAGATAACCGCATCGCCGTCTTGCATGATTGCGTCTTCTTCGCCTGCCGCTTTGATGGCTGTCGCTTTCACGAACTCATCGTTCTCTTCACGAGCGTAAGCGGCTTCTAGACCAGCAACGGCGGTTTCTGCTGTGAACTCAGCTTTCGCTTGAGTCAGAAGATCGTAAGCAACTTGAACGCGATCCCAGTTGTTGTCACGGTCCATAGCGTAGTAGCGACCTACTAGAGAAGCAACACGACCTTTACCTAGTTTCGCGAATAGATCTTGGAAACGTTGTAGCGAGTTTTCTGCACTACGTGGTGGCGTGTCACGACCGTCTAGGAAACAGTGTAGGTAGATTTTCTCAGCGCCACGAGCCGCTGCCATTTCAACCGCTGCGTAGATATGGTCTTCATGAGAGTGTACGCCACCTGGAGACATCAGACCCATGATGTGTACCGCTTTCTCTGCTTTAACAGCAGCATCAACTGCTTCAACAAGCGCTGGCGTTTCAGCGAACTCACCGTCAGCGATCGATTTAGTGATACGAGTTAGATCTTGGTATACAACGCGACCTGCTCCAATGTTAGTGTGACCAACTTCTGAGTTACCCATTTGACCATCAGGAAGGCCAACATCCATGCCCGAAGCAGAGATTAGAGTGTGTGGGTTATTCGCAATCAGAGCATCCATTACTGGTGTTTTCGCATTCGCAATTGCGTTACTTGCTGTGTCTTCACGGTAACCGTAACCGTCAAGGATAACTAGAGCCAGTGGCTTCTTAGCTGACATAGTGATGACCTCATCAAATTTAAGTAACTTTTGGCGTAGGGCCTCGCTGCCCTATCTAACCTTGAAACAAAACTAGCGTAATTTTACTACACTTTTTAACCAAAACTGTAGGTTAAGATCAAATAATGTTTGCGATTTATTGTTGCTATCTTACAAGTTAAGCGAACAACGAGTCAGTGCCAACAAACGTGTTCCACAAGCATAGTCATTCCTAATACGCTTTGTACACCCCAGTCTAGGTTCGGTTTTCTTACGCTTCTGATTCTTGTTTTTGCACCTGAAACAGCGCTTATTTAACGCATGATCGAACAAGATTGGTTAGTACCTATTGTTCGCTTTTTTCGGTAAAAAAAAAGTCACTTAAGTCGATAAATCCAATAGGCAAAAACAATCAAGCTACCATAGTCCAAGGCACGGATGGCAATAACATAAAGGGTTTATAGAGATCTCAATTATTCGTTAGAAAATTTTAACCCTCTCGCCTAAGAGGCTTAACCCCGCTATACTCCTGCTTTATTTTTCCGCCAACAGCGTAAGAGCTCAAGACATGCAAGAGTACATTGAATTTTTCCAACAGAACATGATTCTATCTTTGGTTTGGGTAGGTCTTCTTGTCGCCTTTATCATGAACATCGTGAAGTCAGCGACGGCCGCATACAAAGAAATCAACGTAAACCAACTGACTCATCTTATGAACCGTGAAAACGGCGTTGTAGTGGATATCCGCACAAAGGACGAGTTCAAAAAAGGTCATATCACCGACTCACTTCACATTTTACCGTCAGATATCAAAGCGGGTAACTTTGGTAGCCTTGAAAACCACAAATCAGACCCAATCATTGTGGTATGCAAGACAGGGCAAAACGCTCAAGAAAGCGCGAACCTATTAGTAAAAGCAGGCTTTGAAAAAGTAAGCCTACTGAAGAACGGCTTGATTGCATGGAACGAAGCGAACCTGCCTTTAGTACGTGGTAAAAAGTAATACCCGGCAGCTTCGATAACGTGGCAGAGGCAAAATACAAGGTACGCACCAAGCGTGTTTTTGCCAAGCTTCGTGGATAATAAACTGAGCAAATTGAAAGCAGTTGAAGCATTAAGTTGTGACGCTTTGCACGTAATACACGCTTCATCTAGTCAAGGTAGATTGGCTCAGTTAGTCTCGGGACATACCAGTTTTCTGAGTTTAGACGTTTCTAGGCTCTACAAATATTTATTTAAGGATTAAAAAATGGCTGAAGCAGCACCTCAAGAAGCACAACAAAACTTCGCAATTCAACGCATCTTCCTAAAAGACGTTTCTTTCGAAGCGCCAAACTCTCCAGTAATCTTCCAAAAAGAATGGAACCCAGACGTTAAACTAGACCTAGACACTCAAAGCCGTGAGCTTGGTGAAGGCGTTTACGAAGTGGTTCTACGTCTAACTGTAACTGTGAAGAACGAAGAAGAAACAGCGTTCCTATGTGAAGTTCAACAAGGTGGTATCTTCACTGCTGAGCAAATGGAAGCAGGCCAACTTGCACATTGCCTAGGCGCATTCTGCCCGAACATCCTATTCCCATACGCTCGTGAAACTATCTCAAGCCTAGTGGTTAAAGGTACGTTCCCTCAACTGAACCTAGCGCCAGTTAACTTCGACGCGCTATTCATGAACTACCTACAACAGCAAGCTCAACAAGGCGAAGCTGAAGCGTAATTCACGTTTTGTAAGTGACGAATAGCCTGAGTGCTGACGTCATCGACTCTAATAAAATGCACAGAGCGTCTACCATCCGATGCAATGTGCATTTTTTATTTCTGACAAAAGTTCCTAGTTCCTAATCGCCAGAAGGCGTAAAATTTGACGATTAGGAACTAGATTCTACTAGTAGAAAGACAATTAGGCGGTAGCATGACACAAGCAAATACAAACAATGCTTACGGTAAAGACATCGCAATGACGGTGATTGGCGCAGGTTCATACGGTACCTCTCTGGCGATCTCACTCGCTCGTAACGGCGCGAACGTAGTCCTTTGGGGACACGAGCCTGAGCACATGGCACGTTTAGAAGCGGATCGCGCGAACCACGCTTTCTTACCTGACGTTGATTTCCCTGAAAGCTTGATCATTGAATCGGATTTAGAAAAAGCCGTACAAGCAAGCCGAGATTTATTGGTTGTGGTTCCAAGCCATGTTTTTGGCATCGTGCTGAACAGCTGTAAGCCTTTCTTACGTGAAGACTCTCGTATCTGCTGGGCAACCAAAGGTCTTGAGCCAGAAACGGGGCGTCTGCTGAAAGACGTCGCTTATGACATTATCGGTGAAAACTACTCACTGGCTGTATTGTCTGGCCCAACGTTCGCCAAAGAGCTCGCGATGGGCATGCCTACTGCAATTTCAGTTGCGTCTCCAGATGCTGAATTTGTCGCTGACCTACAAGAAAAAATCCACTGCAGCAAAACCTTCCGCGTGTACGCCAATAGTGACTTTATCGGCATGCAATTGGGCGGTGCGGTGAAAAACGTTATCGCAATTGGTGCGGGTATGTCTGACGGCATCGGCTTTGGAGCCAACGCGCGTACTGCATTGATTACTCGTGGTTTGGCCGAAATGAGTCGTCTTGGTGCTGCGCTTGGTGCAAAACCAGAAACCTTCATGGGTATGGCTGGTTTGGGCGACCTTGTCCTAACGTGTACCGACAATCAATCACGCAACCGCCGCTTTGGTTTAGCGCTAGGTCAAGGTAAAGACGTCGACACGGCACAAGAAGAAATTGGCCAAGTCGTAGAAGGCTACCGCAACACGAAAGAAGTATGGATGCTCTCTCAACGCATGGGTGTTGAGATGCCAATTGTTGATCAAATTTATCAAGTATTGTATCAAGGGAAGGATGCACGCCTGGCAGCGCAAGATTTACTTGCTCGTGACAAAAAAGCCGAAGGAAAGTAGCACTCTACGCCCCTTCGCACCTCATCTGAGAAGAATAGAAGTTGTCGGGTCACGGAAGAACCACTCAGGATATTGAGAATGAAACACTGCGAAAAACAAAAAGTCTGGAACAGAATTGTCTCAGAAGCCCGCGAAATGTCAGAGCAAGAGCCAATGCTGGCCAGCTTTTACCATGCCACCATCATCAAGCATGAAAGTTTCTGTGCCGCGCTCAGCTACATTTTGGCAAACAAGTTAAACACGGCATCGATGCCAGCAATGGCAGTACGTGAAGTGGTAGAAGAAGCGTTCTCTGCCGACCCAACCATTACCGATTGTGCCGCTTGTGACATTTGTGCCACGGTTAATCGCGACCCTGCAGTTTCGATGTACTCTATGCCGCTGCTGTACTTAAAGGGCTACCACGCTCTGCAAGGCTACCGCGTGGCAAACTGGCTATGGAAACAAGGGCGCCATGCACTGGCAACCTACCTGCAAAACCAAATTTCGGTTGCGTGTCAGGTAGACATTCACCCGGCAGCACGCATTGGTAGCGGCATCATGCTCGACCACGCAACGGGGATCGTCATCGGTGAAACTGCAGTTATCGATAATGACGTCTCAATTCTACAAGACGTTACCTTAGGCGGTACGGGTAAAGAGTGCGGCGATCGTCACCCGAAAATCCGTGAAGGTGTGATGATTGGTGCAGGTGCAAAAATTCTTGGCAATATCGAAGTGGGCGAAGGCGCGAAAATCGGCTCTTGCTCTGTGGTATTGCAAGCAGTACCACCACACACAACTGTGGCGGGGGTTCCTGCAAAAATCGTCGGTCGTCCAAAAACGGACAAACCTTCTCTCGATATGGATCAAGGCTTTAATGGTAAATCACAAAGCTTTATCCATGGAGATGGTATTTAATCGTCAACAAACCTTTTGACAACAACGTGGTAGGTAAATCTCAAGTGCGAAAACAAAATCACCCTGTTCTACGCTCGGCTATTTTATTAACTTGTGCTTTATCTGCCACATATCCCCTCACCTCTTCTGCCGCTAGTCAACAAGAGCTCAAAGGCGTATCAAGTGAGATAAGCCGTCAACGCAAATCTCTCTCTTCCCAAGAAAAGCAACTCAATGAGCTACAAAAATCGCTCAAAGAGCAAGAACTTGGCATTTCTAAACTTGAACGCGAAATAAGACAAACCAAATCTGAGCTAGCACAAGCAGACAAAAACATAGACAAGCTAGAAGAGAAAATTGCCTTGCAAGAAGCGCAGCGCCAAGAGCAAGAGGAAGAGCTCAAACAGTTGCTGCAAACATATTACGTGACCGAACGAGCAAAAGCCAATGGTCACTTGTTGAATCAAGGTGTGGAAGAAGACCGCATGAGTCAATACTTCCAGCACTTAGCCAAAGCGCGTGCTGAAGTGATTGATGCAATCACCAAAACCACTCAAGAATTGGCACACAACAAAAACCAGCTTGAGCTAGAAAAAGAGCAAATCGAGACGTTACTCAAACAGCAATCTGAGAAACGTACGGCGCTGGCAAGTACACAATCCAAACGTAAGCAAACCCTGAATAAAATTCAGAGCAGTATCAAGAACGATAAACGCTACCTTGCTGAACTGCAGCGCAACGAAACACGGCTAAAAGCTGAGATAGCCAAAGCGGCTAAGCGTAATGCCGTGCCAATGGACGGACTGGGCAAACAGCGCGGTAAACTGCCATGGCCACTCAAAGGTCGTGTATTACACAACTTCGGTACTCGCCAAACCGGGCAAGTAAACTGGAAAGGCATGGTGCTTGCGGCCAATTACGGTCAACAAGTGAAAGCCGTTTACCCGGGCACTGTCGTATTTGCGGAGTATTTACGCGGTTATGGCTTAGTGGTATTGCTTGACCACGGCAAAGGTGACATGACGCTCTACGGCTACAACCAAGCGTTGACGAAAAAAGAAGGCGATCGCGTGACCGCTGGCGAAGTGATCGCTCTTGCGGGTGATACTGGCGGGCAAGATCGCGCATCACTCTACTTCGAAATTCGCCGCAACAGTGAAGCGCAAAACCCGAAATCTTGGTTGAAGCGCTGATTATCTGACTCATCGACTTATAATAAAAAAGGAGCCACTCGGCTCCTTTTTTGTATTCATATTTTGGCAAATGCTATGCGTAGTACGTTTCTACCGCATCAATAAAAGCACTTACATCATCTTTGCTTAATGCGTTGATGCCTGCCGCCGCTTCTCGGCCGCCACCAGTTGAAAACTGTCCACACACGGCAACGGCGCCTTGTTTGTTGTTCAACGGGGCACGTAGAGAGACCGTGTAAGTGCCATCTGCATTTTCGGTGAGTACTGCATGAGCAGAATCTGGGTTTTGATTTGCCAGCCAATTGCCATAAACACCACTGATTCGACGTGATGCGGCCGTGTTTGGTAGTTCGAACAGCTTCAGCTTACCGCTCTCATGCGTGGCAGGCACTGCCAGAGCGGCATCCATATCTTGTCGGTAAGCAGATTGCAGTTGGTAGTAAGGCGAAGTTTTATCTTCAATTACATCAAATGGCGACGCGTACTTCAGCAAAGCTTGGTATAAATCCGCAGGATGGAAATGTAAGTCATCCACTTTCGAACCGTAACCGTTGTAATTAATCAAAGTGCCAAGCTCTTTAAGCTGCGCTTTCTGATCGTGTGACAATCCGACCTTGTCAGCCAATTCATCTGCTTTCGCGATCATGTTATCGCCATAAGCCGCCGTAATCGCCCATGTGTGAAAACGTCCATTTAGCAATTGATCGACAATCAACGCCGTACACATATTGGCATCGAGATCGATGTGCGCATCCAAGTTGCCATGCTGAGGAATATCACCCGCCTTATGGTGATCGGCGTAAAACACGTGCGCGCCTTGAGCCAATGCTTGCTCTAGGCCTACCATGTTCTTTTCCATCGAAATGTCTAACACCGTTAGCTCATCACCCGCTTGCACGTCTACTTTTTCCACCAGCTTGATATCGCGCTTTACACCAGTAATTAACTGAGCCTCGATAGGATCAGCCAAGCGTAATTGTAGAAGCGCAATGATGCCATCAGCATCGCCATTAAAAATGTCGTAATTCATGGAGCGATAGTTCCTTTATCGAGAGTCATATCCCAGAGAGGGCTGAACGGTATGAGGACTATTGTGCGTGGCATATTTGACAAGTCAACTCGAGCCACGACTCGAAAATGAGAGTGACTCTCGAAATATTAAGCAGTTTGACGTTTAACTGTGTAGATTGCTGACCGCATCTTCCAGTAACAGTAGCTGCTCTAAGCCCTGCTCAGTTGCTAATGGCTTAACGACATTAAGCATCTGCAACATCCCTTGCTTCACCATTTGCTCAGTGATGCTGGTTTTCGAAGCCATTGCAGATTGATACGCCAACCAGCTACACGCAATCAAATGCAACGTACACACCAGTGACTTCAACTGCTGTTGATCTACATTAAGCAGCTTCAGCGATACAAACTCTTGCATGATCGCAATGAGGTTCGCTTGCAGCTTTTCTTGCACATCGATGTACTGCTCATGTAACTGCTCATCTCGTGACAAGATCTCAGGTAGATTCGCGTAGAAAAAGCGGTATTTCCACATTAGCGTAAAGATGGAATCTAGGTAGCTCTTCAGCATAGTCAGGCTTTCTTGTGAGCCTTGAATAGGGGTAAATCTTTCTAAAAGTTCTGCTGAATAAAGCGCAAAGATCTCACGAACGATTTCTTGCTTATTGCGGAAGTGGTAATACAGATTACCAGGGCTAATTTCGATGTGATCGGCAATGTGATTGGTGGTGATGTTGCGCTCACCATGTTGGTTGAACAACTCCAGTGCCGCGTAGACTATTTTGTCGCGCGTTTTCATTGTTATCGTTTTCCCTCTTCATTAACGAATCGAGTATAGCGACTTCACCAACCTAGGTCGATAGAGGCTCCAAATACGGTAACATAACAGACCAGTTAGAATACCCGTTGAGTTGGCGACAAGGTCTAACCAAGAAGTTTGTCTTCCGACATACCCTTGTAGCCATTCGATGGCAGCACTAAATAATAAGATACCAATCGCCACCGCCCAACGTTGACGCCAACGCCACACGCAAAAGCAACCTAAAAACGCAAATCCGCTGTACGCCATGGCGTGCTGCATTTTATCAAGATACGCAATGTTGCCCCAGTCTTGCAACTCTCCCGAGCTCAACGATAAGTAAGCGATCAGTATTGCGTAGCTGAGAATGACCAAACGTGCAGCAGCCAAGTTCATTGAATATCCTTATGCGATTGGGAATGGAAAAGCCGTCACTTGATCAATGTGGTCACAGCCGAGCGCTAGCATGATCAAACGATCGATGCCTAACGCAACACCCGCACAATCTGGCAACCCTGCCTCCAATGCGGAGATCAAATGATAGTCGATTGGCTGCGGTTTTAAACCCATGTCGAGACGCTTCGCGTTATCTTGCTCAAAACGCGCCAGTTGCTCTTTCGGGTTATCGAGTTCATGGAACCCATTTGCCAGCTCAATTCCCTTAAAATACACCTCAAAGCGATCCGCAACACGATGGTCTTGAGGATTGATTTTCGCAAGCGCCGCCTGCGATGCCGGGAAGTCGTACACAAAAGCAGGCACATCCTGACCAATTTTGTGTTCGACTCCCACGCTAAATAGCAATTGCAGTAACGTATCGCGATCTTCTTCAGGCTCTGCAATGTCACTCAAACCCAGCTTGCTTGCCGCCGCTTTCAGCTCCGTCATCGAGCCTTCTAGTGGGCACACACCCAACACATCAATGAAGGCTTGTTGATACGTCATGCGCTGCGCTGCGCCACACTTCAATACCAGTTGCAACAGATCATCAATTTCATCCATCAATTTATGATGGTCAAAGCCAACGCGATACCACTCCAACATCGTGAATTCTGGATTGTGGTAACGACCATTTTCTTCGTTACGAAATGCTTTGTTGATTTGATAAATACAACCGCTGCCAGCCGCCAGCAGGCGCTTCATGTGGAATTCAGGGCTGGTCATAAAGAACAGCTTGCTACCATCGGCGTAACCCGGGCCAACAAACTCGGTTTGGAAAGTATGCAAATGAATGTCGGTCACGGTTGCGTGACTCATGGCTGGCGTGTCGACTTCCATCACCTGTCGATCAGCGAAGAATTGGCGAATCGACGCGATTAACGTCGCACGTTGACGAAGTTGGTCAATGGAAGCAGTAGGTTGCCAGTTGGTTTGCATAACAAGTCTCTCAAAACTCTAATTTAGCGCGTAAAAACCCATTCTACATGCTTTTCACTGTTCAACGAGAGGGGAATTTCCCTTCTCTATTCTCCCGTCACATTGTTCAAATTTGAGGCAAGCATTACTCGTGCCGCAGCACAAAAAACACTCAGTTAAAATCCTATTATCCATGCGGTTAATGTCACGCAACACAGGTTTAACATCCCTAATGTTAATGCTTGAGGGCCAAAACCTCGATGCCGTGATAGCAGTCACATAACCTATAAATTCTATGCCCTTAAGTGCATTACCGAAGCAAAAACCCAATTACATCAATTTTTCTGCCATGTGGCTCATCTACACTAACCCTACTACTTTTGGGGAGTTCTTTTTAAAGAGCACCTCGTAATGACAATAACAAGCGGATTTCCGCAATCACACACTGGAGGATAACTGTGCAAATTATCACCACAGATATCGCAGTCATCGGCGCAGGCGGCGCTGGTCTTCGTACTGCTATTGCAGCGGCTGAAGCAAACCCAGACTTAGAAGTCGCTCTGATTTCTAAAGTTTATCCAATGCGCTCCCACACGGTCGCTGCAGAGGGTGGCTCAGCAGCAGTTATCAAGGATGAAGATAGCTTAGACAACCACTTCAACGACACTGTTGGCGGTGGTGACTGGCTATGTGAACAGGACGTTGTTGAATACTTTGTAGAGAACGCGACTCGCGAAATGATCCAAATGGAGCAATGGGGTTGCCCATGGAGTCGTAAAGAGAACGGTGAAGTCAACGTACGCCGCTTTGGTGGTATGAAGGTTGAACGTACTTGGTTCGCTGCAGATAAAACTGGCTTCCACATGCTTCATACGCTATTCCAGACATCCATGAAGTACAGCAACATCAAACGCTTTGATGAGTACTTTGTGGTGGATCTGCTTGTTGATGAAGGCGAAGTTCAAGGTCTGATTGCTATTCACATGTCTGAAGGCGAGCTTGTTACTATCAAAGCAAAATCTGTTGTTCTAGCAACAGGTGGCGCGGGCCGTGTTTACCACTGTAACACCAACGGCGGTATCGTAACGGGCGATGGCATGGCAATGGCTTACCGTCACGGCGTTCCTCTACGTGATATGGAATTCGTTCAATACCACCCAACCGGTCTTCCTGGCACAGGTATCCTGATGACGGAAGGTTGTCGTGGTGAAGGCGGTATCATCGTTAACAAGAACGGCTACCGTTACTTACAAGATTACGGCATGGGCCCTGAAACTCCAGTTGGCCAACCGAAGAACAAATACATGGAACTGGGTCCTCGTGACAAAGTTTCTCAAGCTTTCTGGCACGAACAACAGAAAGGCAACACCATCAAACACCCACTGGGTGACGTGGTGCACCTAGACCTTCGCCACCTTGGTGAGGAGTACCTACAAGAGCGTCTACCATTCATCTGTGAGCTAGCAAAAGCTTACGTGAACGTAGACCCTGCAAAAGAGCCAATTCCAATTCGTCCAACGGTTCACTACACCATGGGTGGTATCGAGACAAACGGCGGCTGTGAAACTCGCATTAAAGGTCTATTCGCGGTTGGTGAATGTGCGTCTGTTGGTCTTCACGGTGCAAACCGTCTAGGTTCTAACTCATTGGCTGAGTTTGTGGTATTTGGTCGCGTAGCGGGTGAAAACGCAGTGAAACGCGCTGAAGAATTCAAAGGTTGGAACGAGTCTGCAATCGATGCTCAAGTGAAAGCAGTTGAAGAGCGCATCGCCAAACTGATGAACCAAGAAGGTGATGAGAACTGGGCAAACATCCGTACTGAAATGGGTCATACCATGGAAGCGGGTTGTGGTATCTACCGTCAAGAAGATTTGATGCAAGAAACCATTAACAAGATCACCGAACTAAAAGAACGCTACAAACGCATCAGCATTAAAGACAAAGGCAAAGTGTTTAACACTGATCTTCTGTACGCAATTGAAGTGGGTTACGGCCTAGAAGTCGCAGAAGCGATGGTTCACTCTGCGATTCTACGTAAAGAGTCTCGCGGCGCGCACCAACGTCTGGACGACGGTTGTACAAAACGTGATGACGTGAACTTCCTAAAACACTCACTTGCTTTCTACAAACCAGATTCAGCGCCAAGTATCGATTACAGCAATGTGACTATCACTAAGTCACAACCAAAAGCTCGTCTATACGGTGAAGCAGCAGAAAAAGCAGCGGCTGAAGAGAAGAACGCAGAGGAGCAAGCATAATGTCAGCAAATCGCATTCAAAAAGTAGACATTCTGCGTTATGACCCAGAAAAAGATGCAGAACCATACAAGCAAACATTCGAAGTGCCATTCGATGAAACCATGTCTGTGCTTGACGCACTGGGCTACATTAAAGATCACCTAGACAAAGATCTATCTTACCGTTGGTCTTGCCGTATGGCGATCTGTGGTTCTTGCGGCATCATGGTGAACAACGTACCGAAGCTTGCTTGTAAGAGCTTCCTACGTGATTACCCAGACGGTGTGACTATCGAGCCTCTAGCGAACTTCCCAATCGAGAAAGACTTGATTGTTGATATGACACCGTTCATCGAACGTCTTGAAGCAATCAAACCGTACATCATTGGTAACGACCGCAAACCAGAAGACGGTACGAACTTGCAAACGCCAGAGCAAATGGCGAAATACAAGCAGTTCGCTGGTTGTATCAACTGCGGTCTATGCTACGCGGCGTGCCCTCAGTTTGGTCTAAACCCTGAGTTCATCGGTCCTGCGGCACTAACGCTAGCGCACCGCTACAACCTAGACAGCCGTGACAACGGTAAAGATGAGCGCATGAAGCTTATCAACGGTGAAAACGGTGCTTGGGGTTGTACGTTTGTTGGTTACTGTTCTGAAGTTTGTCCGAAGAACGTTGACCCAGCAGCGGCAGTAAACCAAGGCAAAGTGGAGTCTTCTATGGACTTCGTGATTGCTATGTTGAAACCTGATGGTTCACCAAAGAAAGTGGAGGCATAAGGATGAGCAATCGTAAACCTTACGTTCGTGAAGTAAAACGCACTTGGTGGAAGAACCATCCTTTCTACCGCTTCTACATGCTACGTGAAGCGACTGTGCTGCCTTTGATCCTATTCACTCTGTTCCTAACTTTCGGTTTAGGTTGCTTGGTGAAAGGCCCTGAAGCATGGCAAGGTTGGTTGGATTTTATGGCAAACCCAATCGTAGTCGCAATCAACATCGTTGCACTACTAGGTAGCCTATTCCACGCTCAAACTTTCTTCAGCATGATGCCGCAAGTAATGCCAATTCGTTTGAAAGGCAAACTGGTGGACAAGAAAATCATCGTATTGACTCAGTGGGCCGCGGTTGCGTTCATCTCACTGATCGTTCTCATCGTGGTGTAAGGAGCTGAGCAATGAAACCGAATTATAGTGTAAACACATCACCAAAACGTTCTGATGAGCCAATCTGGTGGGGTCTGTTTGGCGCAGGTGGTACTTGGTTCGCGATGATCACGCCAATCACCGTTCTTGTGCTAGGTATCTTGGTACCACTAGGCGTGATTGACGCGGAAGCGATGAGCTACGAGCGTGTCTCTGCATTCGCAACCAGTATCATCGGTGCGCTATTCATCATTGGCACCCTAGCTCTACCAATGTGGCATGCGATGCACCGTGTACACCACGGCATGCACGACCTTAAATTCCACACTGGTGTGATAGGTAAAATTGCATGCTATGCATTTGCAGGCCTCATTACTGCACTAGCCGTTATCTTTATCTTCATGATTTAAGATACTGACCAAAAAGAAAAAGCTGGCTCTATGCCAGCTTTTTTATTGCTTTTGGTTACCTATGATCTTTTTGCTTGTTAAGCTTTTGACCACCCATGATCTTATTGCTGTATGACCTTCTTCGTTTGGTCCATAAGACCCAGGGCGCCAAAGCCAGTAATCACATCTAGGTTTGTTTTCAAGCCCGTTTCTTCGCTACCACCAATGTAGTTTTGTGGCATCTGAACTTGGAAGTTTTGCAAGTTGTTGTACAACGAGTTCGCTACGTCTCGATTCAACTCTGCCAAGTAAACTTCACGGTTTGCCCCTAACGCCGAGTACTTCGCTTTTAGGACTTCAGATTCTGCACGACCTTTCGCCAATATCGCTTTAGCTTCAAACTCAGCAGAAAGTGCGTTCGCCTTTTGAATGGCTAAGTTAGCCTCTGCGATAGCTAGCTCTTTCTCCTTCTCGACTTCAGCAAGTCGTTTGGTTTTTTCCACTTCAACGATTTCACGCTCTGCAATCTGACGTGCAACTTCCACTTCTTTTTGCTGAGCAATAATAGCGAGTTCTTTACCACGCTGAGCGTCTTGCACTTCACGTGTTCGCTGAATCTCTTTGCGTAACTGCTCGGTCTCTGCTTGTGCTTTTGACGTTTCTTGCTCCTGAATCGCGCGAATACGATCCGCCACTAAACGCTTTTTATCCGCCAATAGCTGATCCAATTGCTTTTCTGGCTGTGGATCACCAATGGTCACCTGCGTCACTTGAATGCCGTATTGTTGTAACGGGTTGTCTTGACGAATTGGTTGCCCGGTTTTATCTACAACTGGCACCGTTTTCCAAACCAGTTGATTGGTGCGCTGTAGTTGGTTCGCATTGGCCTGATTCGCCCCAACAGGCGCAAGATCCAACTCTTCCACTTCAACCTGACGTCGCTCTGTTAGATAAATCCCCTCTCGCAACTGATCGCCAAGTTTCGATTTGAACTGGTTCAAACCACCTTGGAAAAACTCTTCACCCGTGTATTGGGTAGCAGTAATCACCGTCACGTTACGTGCGTTCTTTACAAGCAGCGCATCAATCAAGTTACTGTTGTTACGGAACTCTTTGTGCATCTTCTTAACCGCTTCAGGGTCATTACTGAGCTTAAAGCGGAATGTTACGGGGATCTGTCCAATGTAGGTGTCGGCAAACCGAACCTGAATCGCATCAAGACGTTGATAAAAATCTTCGCCCTTGCTGTTACCGAATGACACAGTGATCACTTGGTCATACTTGGTGATTTTGGACAGAAATGGCATGCGAAAATGAATGCCAGGTTCAGTAAACACATCCAACTCACCAGTGATATTGTTCTGATGCACGTAGCTGTAACCTGCATCGGTCATCAGCACAGAGCTATTAATCGTTAAGCCTATTGCCAACAGCGGTACGCCAAACACCGCAGCTTTCAATCCTTTGTGTAGTAACTGACGTCTTTCTTCCACCTTTAAACCCCTTCCTAAGCCTCTGCTTTCCATTTTGTTCTCCTTTTTGGATTGTTACTGAGTTAAATCGATAAAAATCAGATTGCTATGCAACTCAACAACAAGAACTAATGTATCAAAATGTTACATTAAGGAATAATCGACAGATTCATGAAATAAATAAGATTTTTACGAATAATACAAAATCATCGAAAATTTGCGGAGGATATCGATTTTCTATGCAGGGACATTCAAGAGAGAATTACAGGCAATAAAAAAGGCCGCCGAAGCGACCTTTCAAACAATCAATCTAAAGTGCTTACTTGACACGGCCTACGTATTCAGCCGTACGAGTATCAACGCGAATCACTTCACCAATTGAGATGAACAGAGGAACACGAACAACAGCGCCAGTTGATAGCGTAGCTGGTTTACCGCCAGTACCTTGAGTATCACCTTTCAGGCCTGGATCTGTGTCTACCACTTCTAGCTCAACGAAGTTTGGTGGAGTAACAGTAATTGGGTTACCGTTCCAAAGTGTGATCATACAAGTGTTGTTTTCTACCAACCACTTAGCGTTGTCACCTACCGCTTTTGCGTCTGCTGCGATCTGTTCAAACGTTTCACTGTTCATAAAGTGGTAGAATTCGCCGTCTGAATATAGATAATCTAGGTCGATATCCATTACGTCTGCCACTTCACAAGTGTCACCAGACTTGAATGTTTTCTCTAGCACTTTACCAGAAAGAAGTTTACGAATTTTAACGCGGTTGAACGCTTGGCCTTTACCTGGTTTAACGTATTCGTTTTCCAGAATTACACAAGGCTCGTTATCAAGCATTAACTTAAGACCGCCTTTAAATTCATTGGTGCTAACTGTAGCCATTTTTTCCTCTTACATTCTTAGAGCTAAATTCAATGCCGCACATAATAACCCGAAAAGTCGAATCTGTTGAGCAAAACTGGCTCAAACAGTTGGCGAATGGGATCTCTGATCCTGCAAAATTGCTCGAAATACTGGAAATAGATCCTTCACCGTGGCAAGACGGGTTTGCCGCGCGCAAGCTGTTTGCACAGCGTGTACCGCAAAGTTTTGTCGATAGGATGGAGAAAGGCAACCCTAAAGACCCTCTTTTACGTCAGGTTTTACCATTAAGTGACGAATTTGAAGTACATCCGGGCTATTCCAACGATCCGTTAGAAGAGCAGGATAATGAAATCCCTGGTCTGCTACACAAGTATCGCAACCGCGCCCTAATGATTGTCAAAGGTGGCTGCGCGGTAAATTGCCGTTACTGTTTTCGTCGTCATTTCCCATATCAAGAAAATAAAAGCGGCAAGCAGGCATGGACAAAGTGCTTAGAGTACATGGCGCAGCAACCAGAGTTGAACGAAGTCATCTTCTCAGGTGGTGATCCATTAATGGCAAAAGACGATGAAATTCATTGGCTTTTAGAGCATATTGCTCAAATACCTCACATCAAACGTCTGCGTATTCATAGCCGTTTACCTGTGGTGATTCCAGCTCGCGTCACTGATGAACTATGCCAACTGCTGCAAGCATCAAGGTTACAAATCATCCTCGTGACTCACATCAACCATGCCAACGAAATCAATGACGAATTTGCTGAACAGATGTTCAAGCTCAAAAGAGCAGGCGTTACGCTTCTAAACCAAGGCGTTCTGCTGAAAGGCGTGAATGATTCGGTAGAAGCTCAAGTGGCGTTAAGTGAAGCCTTATTTGACGCGGGTATCTTGCCTTATTACCTCCACGTTCTTGATAAGGTGCAAGGCGCGGCGCACTACTTTATTTCGGACGAAGAAGCAAAAGCCATTATGCGCGGACTCATCACACGTGTATCGGGTTATCTGGTACCAAAACTGACACGAGAAATTGGTGGCAGGCCAAGTAAAACGCCATTAGATTTGCATTTAGAATAGGTCCTGACGCTCAATTAAATTTGTCGTCACGACCGTTCCTTTTTGTTCGCTTTGCACGGTAAGTCTATGCATACTCCGCTCTTTTGGAGGTCAAGATGCATACAGCACTCGAACAAATTTTCGATCTTGGCCCATTCAGCTGGCCTGCCCTACTATGCTGTGCCATTAATGGGCTAATGATCGGTATCGAACGCCAAACTCGTGGTAAACCTGTTGGCATTCGCACGGCAATTCTTATTATTTCAGGCACTTACCTGTTTATGTCGATGGCAGTATCGTTATCGCCAAATACGCTCGATCAAGCACGCGTACTTGGTCAGATTATTACTGGCGTCGGCTTCTTGGGCGCAGGCGTGATGATGACACTCGATGGAAAAATCCACGGCGTTACATCCGCAGCGGTTATTTGGGTACTGGCAGGATTAGGGTTGATGATCGGCTTGGGTTATTTAACGCAGTCGGTGGTCATTACCCTACTGGCTTTAACGGTGTTACTGGGCGTGGATAAAGCAGAAAACCACATCAAAGCATTGCGCCGAGGGGTTCACCAAAGAATTCAACAACGCAAAACCTCATCCCGCTTAATTAAATAGTTAACGCGCCGATAAACTCGCTTCACCCCATCAGTAATTAAAAAGCCCTCGACGAATATCGAGGGCTTTCGGTATCTAAAGATTCTGACTTGCTCAGGGATTATTTAGCGAAGTTGATGAGTGGGAAACACTTGAAGAAACCGTTATCCGCACAGTTCAAAAGACCAATTTGTACGCCATCAATTTGATCGGTCATGTTGAAGAAGCCAAACTGGAAGTTAGACTTTTTAGAGATACTCGCTAAGCCCACATCCGCCATGGTGTAGCCTTCAGAATAGTTCACCGCGCTCCAGTTCAAGCCTTTTACATTGTTCGTAATGTTGACAGCACCCAAGTTAACACCCGTCGTCTGACCTTGGTTCCAGTTAACTAAGCCTAAAGACGCACCTTTCATTTCTTGGTTTACCTTTGCTGCACCAAAAAACAAACCGAAGTTCACACCTGTCGTACGATCCGTTTCTGACATACCAAGCAGTGAAAAGTCGACACCTTTAACCTCATTCACCTGTCCATGCAACACAGCTAAACGAACACCACCAACTGACGAATTAGAAGGTGCGTTTGTGTTGTCGATAGTAGAGAACATCACAGGTGTACTGTCAGCAAGAGCAACTGGTGATGCGATAGCGGCTGCAACCGCCAATGACGTCATAAGCTTTTTCATTTTCATCTCCATGATGGGAAGCAACAATTTACAACATAGTGTAATGTTCAGATTTTGCGCTATCCACGTTCAAAAAGTGTTAGCGGTAGGTCAGATTTAACCATCTGACTCAAAAGAAAAAATTTTATCGCTTCTATTTTCATGTTTTTCCACTGACATTTCTTGAACTCGCCTCTCACAATCGAAGCCACATCAGAATGCTATATTTCTCGGATAACGCGCATAAAAAAGTCGAGGCAAATGCCTCGACTTTTAAAGGTTTGGTCGGTTATCTTTCCGCTATAAGGATTCCCTTAGAGCAAAGAGATAAGCTGGCTTACATCATGCCACCCATACCGCCCATGCCACCCATGCCGCCCATGTCAGGCATCGCTGGTGCGTCTTTTTGCGGTAGGTCAGTAACCATTGCTTCAGTCGTGATCATCAGACCCGCAACCGATGCTGCGAACTGTAGCGCAGAACGAGTTACTTTCGTTGGGTCTAGAATACCCATCTCTAGCATGTCGCCGTATTCGCCTGTTGCCGCGTTGTAACCGTAAGAGCCTTCACCCGCTTTCACGTTGTTCGCAACCACTGAGTCTTCCTCACCTGCGTTCTTCGTGATTTGACGGATTGGCGCTTCCATTGCACGTAGTGCAACGCGGATACCAACGTTTTGCTCTTCGTTGTCACCCGTTAGGTGAGCAATCTTAGATGCCGCGCGGATAAGTGCAACACCACCACCAGCAACAACACCTTCTTCAACCGCTGCACGAGTTGCGGCTAGCGCATCTTCTACACGGTCTTTCTTCTCTTTCATTTCAACTTCAGTTGCTGCACCAACTTTGATTACTGCAACACCGCCAGCCAGTTTCGCTACGCGCTCTTGTAGTTTCTCTTTGTCGTAGTCTGAAGTTGCGTCTTCGATTTGTTGACGAATTTGAGCTACGCGGCCAGAGATCATCTCTTCTTCACCGATACCATCGATGATAGTCGTGTTTTCTTTCGTGATAGAAACACGCTTCGCTTGACCTAGATCTTCTAGTGCTACTTTTTCAAGCTCTAGACCGATTTCTTCAGAAATCACAGTACCGCCAGTTAGGATAGCGATGTCTTGTAGCATTGCTTTACGACGGTCACCGAAGCCAGGTGCTTTCACTGCTGCAACTTTCACGATGCCACGCATGTTGTTGACAACCAATGTTGCTAGCGCTTCGCCTTCTACATCTTCTGCGATGATAAGCAGTGGACGAGACGCTTTCGCTACAGCTTCTAGCGTTGGAAGAAGTTCACGAATGTTTGAGATCTTCTTATCAACTAGAAGGATGAATGGGTTTTCTAGATCAACACTGCCTGACTCTTGGTTGTTGATGAAGTAAGGAGATAGGTAACCGCGGTCGAACTGCATACCTTCTACTACGTCTAGCTCATCTTGTAGCGCCTGACCTTCTTCAACAGTGATAACGCCATCACGGCCCACACGCTCCATTGCTTCAGCAATGATGTTACCTACGCTTGCGTCTGAGTTTGCAGAGATAGTACCAACCTGTGCGATCGCTTTCGTGTCGTTACATTCAACAGAAAGCTCTTTTAGTTGCTCTACTGCTGCTGCTACTGCTTTGTCGATACCACGCTTAAGGTCCATTGGGTTCATACCCGCTGCGACTGCTTTTAGACCTTCGTTTACGATAGATTGTGCTAGTACTGTTGCTGTTGTTGTACCGTCACCTGCCGCGTCGTTTGCTTTAGACGCAACTTCTTTAACCATTTGTGCGCCCATGTTCTGGAATTTATCTTCCAGTTCAATTTCACGCGCTACTGATACACCATCTTTCGTGATAGTCGGTGCACCAAAAGATTTGTCTAGAACGACATTACGTCCTTTAGGACCCAGTGTTACTTTTACTGCGTCAGCCAGAACGTTTACACCTTCTAGCATTTTAACTCGTGCGTCATTACCAAATTTAACGTCTTTAGCAGCCATCTTTGATTTCCTTTCTAAAATTCTTTGTGTGTAATTTCGTAATTGAATCTGAGCAAAAAATTACTCAATGATTGCTATTATTCAACGATCGCCATGATGTCGTTTTCAGACATGACAAGCACTTCTTTACCGTCGATTTTTTCAGTTTTTGTACCGTAACCTTCAGCGAAGATAACAGTATCACCAACTTTAACGTCCAGCGGCAGTACTGTGCCGTTTTCTAGGATGCGGCCTTTACCCACAGCTAGAACAACACCGCGAGTTGATTTTTCTGCAGCAGAACCAGTCAGAACGATGCCACCAGCAGACTTAGATTCAACTTCTTTACGTTCAACGATAACTCGGTCATGTAATGGACGAATGTTCATCGGTCGTCTCTCCTGAAAATTTCCATGTTTATTTGATAATTGTCCTTAGGGACTGTAGCCCCAGACACGTGATCCCTATATAAGGGGTCGAAGCAGCGATCCCAAGGGGGTGGCACAAAATTTTTGTGACTTAGTTAAAATAACGAACAACTAAGCAACGGTTTGCGTTCGAAATGCTCACTCGCCCAGCATCTCGCTTTCTTGTATCCTTGCAGTTTGCTCACCACATAGTTGTCATACATGCAGGAAAATAACAAGCTGGAACCCCAAGCGACCGATAAGCATGGTTTGTTGACCGCACCCATTCCTGAAACGCTGCGGAAAATGACCGTCCCCATGACCATGGGCATGATCGCGATTTTGATGTTTAACTTGGTGGACACGTTTTTTATATCGTTGCTTGGTACTCAAGCGCTAGCGGCGATCAGCTATACCTTCCCTGTAACCTTTGCGGTTAACTGCATCACGATGGGGATAGGGATGGGTCTATCGACCAATATTGGTCGCTTACTTGGACAAGGTCACGCCCCACAAGCCGCTCGGTTTACCACTCACGGTTTGTTATTAGCGGTGTTACTCGTGGCTATCGCCTCTTCGATTGGCTTTGCCACTATTGCCCCACTGTTCCGCTTTCTTGGCGCAGCCTACGACCTAATTCCACTCATCGAAGAGTACATGCAGGTGTGGTATCTCACCATTCCATTGTTGGTGATCCCAATGGCGGGCAATAGCGCGATACGAGCATCTGGGGATACAAAAACACCCGCCAAAATCATGATGTTGGCGGGCTTGATTAACGGCATGCTCGATCCACTACTGATCTTCGGACTTGGCCCATTCCCCGAGCTTGGCATCCAAGGTGCGGCAATAGCCAGTGCTTTTAGCTGGTTAGGTGCACTATGTGGCTCATTCTATGTGCTAGTTAAACGCGAAAAGTTGCTCGCTCAACCCCAATGGTCCTTGCTGAAACAAGATTGGCAGCAAACGTTAAAAATCGGCACTCCTGCCGCACTGTCGAACGCGATGAATCCATTGTCCGGTGCCATTCTGATGATGCTGTTATCCAACCACGGTACAGCAGCAGTTGCGGCTTACGGTGCGGCGCAGCGTATTGAGTCTATTTTGATCCTAGTCTTGATGTCTCTGACCTCAGCACTCACGCCATTCATGGCACAAAACTTAGGGGCGAAAAACCCTCAACGCGCCTTTTCCGGCTTATTTATCAGCATGCGTTTTGCGGTGGTGTTCCAAGGGTTTATCTTCTTGATGATGGTGCCATTGAGTATTCCTCTAGCGGCATTGTTCTCGCAGGAAGAAGCAGTTAAAAATCTGCTGTGGCATTACCTGCTTGTGGTGCCGTTCAGTTATGGTTTTCAAGGCATTGTGATGATGTTAATCAGTGGGTTGAATGCGATGCACAAACCATTACGAGCATTCCAATGGAGCTTTATGCGTTTGTTTGTGTTTACCCTGCCATCGGCATGGATCGGAAGCCAAATTTACAGTATTGAAGGCTTGTTTATAGGTATCGCTGTGGGGAATACGTTAGGTGGCCTACTTGGCTATATGTTTGCACTGCGCGAACGTAAATTGACGCTCATTGAACAGAGCAGCGCTTCGTAAGATTTTGTCCGATGCGTCAGCTTCCTTTTGCTGATACTCAAATACAAAAAAACCGCGGAAAGCCGCGGTTTTTCTTTATCTATTTCAAACTTGCTTAGAACAGTTCTTCAGCAACTTTGTATAGATCGTTGCGTACTGGACGCTTCATGTTTTCGATCGCGTCGATGATGTCGTGGTGAACAAGTTGCTCTTTCACGATACCTACACAGCGACCGCCATGACCTTCAAGCAGTAGGTGAACAGCGTAGTTACCCATGCGAGATGCTAGAACGCGGTCAAATGCCGTTGGACGACCACCACGTTGGATGTGACCAAGTACTGTTGCACGAGTTTCACGACCTGTCGCCGCTTCGATGTCACGAGCCAGTTCATTGGCATCCATCATTAGCTCAGTCAACGCGATGATTGCGTGTTTCTTACCTTTTGCGATGCCGTCTTGGATGTTGCTGATCAGCTTGTCTTTGTCTAGGCCAGTTTCTGGAGTGATGATGTACTCACAACCACCCGCGATTGCAGACATCAGAGTTAGGTCACCACAGTGACGACCCATGATTTCTACAATTGAAATACGTTGGTGAGATGAAGAAGTATCACGTAGACGGTCGATCGCATCGATAACTGTGTTTAGTGCACTTAGGTAGCCCACTGTGTAGTCAGTACCAGCGATATCGTTGTCGATTGTGCCTGGAAGACCGATACATGGGTAACCCATCTCAGTCAGTTTCTTCGCACCCATGTACGAACCGTCACCACCGATCACGACTAGCGCATCAATACCATGTTTTTTCAGGTTCTCAATCGCTTTTTCACGCACTTCCACTTCTTTGAATTCAGGGAAACGTGCAGAACCTAGGAACGTACCACCTTTGTTGATCACATCTGAAACGCTAGAACGATCTAGCTTCTCGATGCGGCCTTCGTATAGGCCTAGGTAGCCGTCGTACACACCGAATACTTCCAATCCCTCGGATAGTGCTGTACGTACTACGCCGCGTATCGCCGCGTTCATACCAGGTGCGTCACCGCCACTTGTTAAAACACCGATCTTCTTAATCATGCTCACCCTCGATCTTTGGCAATCAATTATTTAATTTTCTTTTAGGCCCCTTGTTACCAAGCAACCTGCATAATCCAGAACTGTGCGTTATGTTACATTTCCTCTACAGGATTACCAATGAAAACGCACTTTTTTATGTAACTTTTCTACTTATGTAAGAGTATTACAGTTTCTCTATGAAACTTTGTTGATTCACATCAGGATCACGAATCTTAATAAGTATTGATGGAAAGATAGTCAATAAGTGCCTGTTTGTCGTCAGGCACTTATGGATTTTTCGAGCCCTACCAATCTTGCGCTTTTTGCTCTTTCTCTGGCCCAAAAACGACAGACAATGGATCTTGATGGATCAAAACATCCGCATCAGGAAACAAAGCTAAAAGGTTTTCTTCAACTTTATCGGCAATATAGTGCGCTTCGATTAAACGTAAGTTATCGTCTAGCTCCAAGTGCAACTGAATAAAGCGTGTCGGTCCTGACATACGGGTGCGCAGTTGATGAACCCCAAGAACCCCTTTCACATTCAAACATTCATTGCGGATTTGCTCCAATTCGGAATCCGGCAGCTTTCGGTCTAATAACGTCTGAATCGCTTCGCTGACCATTTTGAAGGCGCTGTAAAGAATGAAGACACCAATGCCAATCGCAAACACCGCATCCGCTTGTGTCACGCCAAAGTAGCTGAGTCCCAGAGCCACCATGATCGCAGCGTTCATATACAAATCAGTCTGATAATGCAGAGAATCTGCCGCGATTGCTTGGCTCCCTGTCACGCGTACCACATGTTTTTGGAACATCACCAAGCCAAGTGTGACCACAATCGCAAACAGCGATACATAAACACCGAGCTCCGGCGCATGTAGTGCGTGTGGACGGAAAAATCGGTCAATCCCGTTCAGGATCAAAAACACCGCCGACCCCGAAATAAACATCGCCTGAGCCAAGGCCGCTAGAGACTCAGCTTTACCATGCCCAAACGTATGTTCGCGGTCTGCTGGTTGTAAGGCATAACGGACAACAACGAGATTTACCACCGACGCGGCGATATCCAACATTGAGTCGATCAGTGATGCCAATAGGCTAACTGAGCCGGTTACCCACCACGTGATGACTTTTACAATCAAGAGAAGAGTCGCCACAATAGTTGCAGTCCAAGCTGCGGTCGTCACTAAACGTGCATATTGCTGTTTCATAATCAAAGAGTTAACTCAAACCATACGTTGAGTATATTGAATGCCCATGAAATAACCAGATCAAAAAAGAGGCAACCAATGGCTGCCTCTTTATATAACATCAATTCATGACTTAATTATTGCGGTATTTTTCCATGCGCTTATGCATTCTGTCGCCACACTCTTGCATGCGTTCATTTTGCAACTTCACAAACTCTGCTTTTTGTTCTGGCGTTAATACGCTCAGCATTTGGTGCTTTCTTTCTAGCATTTGCACACGGTGCTCAGTTTGGCGTTCAACCATTTCTTTTGCTAATGCGGTCGCTTGCGCTTCATCAAAACTATCCGCTAGTAAGAGTGACTGCATTTTTGCGTGGTGTGCTTGTCGCTCAGCCATACGAGCTTCGCGATTTTCAGAATATTTGCCTTTCATCTGTGCGCGGTTTGCTTCACGGAAAGACTTAAGCTGATCTTTTTGAGCATCCGTCAAATTCAAATCACGCATAATGCCGCGGTCCATTCCCATGCCACATTCATCACGCGGACCTTGATGATGGTTTTTACCACCGTAAGCGAATGCGCTTGCTGCGCCGAGAGTAAGAGGTAGAACAACAGCAGCTAACACAAGTTTTTTTGCAGATTTCATAATTTGATTCCTTACACAGGTGAGTGATTCTTCTGAGCTGTTCTCACAGCGCTTGAGTATAGAATACGACCCACTAGGTAAAGCGACGTATAGGGAGCGTAAAGAATCGTAAAGAGTGATTTTTACCCTCTTCGCAGCACATCATTCCAATGTAATATTAAGCTATCGGTAACTTACTATAGGTGCCCCCATGGCAAACATTCTTTTAATTGATGACGATATCGAGCTAACCAGCTTATTAAAAGAAGTACTCAGTTTCGAAGGATTTGACGTCAGCGAAGCAAACGATGGCGAAGCAGGCTTAGCTGCGGTCAATGATAAGATTGATTTGATTTTGTTGGATGTCATGATGCCGAAGCTAAATGGCATGGAAACCCTTAAACGCTTGCGTGAAAACTGGGAAACTCCTGTCTTGATGCTGACCGCTAAAGGGGAAGAAATTGACCGCGTGATCGGTTTAGAGCTAGGCGCGGATGATTATTTACCGAAACCTTTTAGCGACCGTGAACTGTTAGCACGTATTCGTGCGATCTTACGCCGTACCAGCAGCACACAGAAAAACACCAAAAACAGCGATTGCATTGAGTATCAAGAGCTCCGTCTTTACCCAGGTAAACAAGAAGCATACTGCGATCAACAGTTGCTCGATCTCACAGCAACCGAGTTTGCTCTGTTGACCCACTTTGTGCAAAACCCAGGACAAGTGCTAACTAAAGAAACATTGAGCCTAGATGTGCTTGGTAAACGACTCGCTGCTTTTGATCGCGCGATCGATATGCATGTTTCGAACTTACGTAAAAAATTACCAGATCAGAGCAATGGCAAGCCGCGAATCAAAACCCTGCGTGGTCGTGGCTATATGCTGCTTGAGGAGGATTAATGCGCCTATCACGCATCAAACTGCCAAACATCAATAGCTTGTATGGACGCATCTTTGCCATTTTTTGGTTCACTATGTTATTGGTGTTGATAGCCGTGCTATCACTGCCACATTTGGACCCTCGCAAAGCTCGCGACATTCCAGAAGAGCACTATAAACGTATGGTAGAAACGCGTGACGCAATCCAACAAAAATACAGTCAGCAAACTGATTTAGGTCGAATACTATTTCGTATCGAGGGTAACCGTCACGGTAAGCATTACCCTCGTCCGCGCGTATTTTTTTCTGACTACAGCGGTAATGTTCTTACGACAGAAAAACGCAGTAATTTCCAATTACGTGCCATGCAAAACTTTGTCACCAGTATCGAAGATTACAACCAGCCAAAGCAGAAACTGTATGGTCGATACATGATTGCAGGTCCAATCCCGATAACTTTGGCTGGCTCCGATATCTTGATGTATGTGGGCTTCAAGTGGAATGAGCCACCACCACTACTCTTGCGTCTGTTTGATCACCCATTCCAGCTGTTGCTCGCGGTCATGCTGGTTAGTACACCATTGCTGTTATGGCTTGCCTGGGCACTAAGTCAGCCAGCGCGTCGTCTTGAAGCCGCCGCTCAACGTGTGGCGAAAGGCGAATTTGTCACAGACCCAAATTTAGAAAAAGGCACGGCAGAGTTTCGTCAGGCTGGCAGCAGCTTCAACCAGATGGTCGAGGCGGTTAATCAAATGATTTCAGGACAACAACGCCTGTTATCCGATATCTCTCACGAGCTGCGCTCACCTTTAACTCGTCTACGCATGGCAAGCGCATTAGCAACGCGTAAACAAGGCGAAAGCCCAGAACTGACTCGTATCGATACCGAAGCGCAGCGCTTGGAACAGATGATCAGCGAATTGCTTGAACTGTCTCGCATGCAGGCGAACAGCCATATGACTCGCGAAACGCAGCCACTGGAAAGTTTGTGGGAAGAGATCATTAAAGATGCGCAGTTTGAAGCTGAGCAAATGGGTAAGCACCTACACTATTCTGAACTGCCAAAACGAAGTATCTCCGGCAATCCTAAACTGCTGATGAGTGCGGTGGAAAACATCGTTCGTAACGCCATTTATTACGGGAAAGATGAGGTGCAAATCGACATCAAGGCCGATGATGATACGCTGCATATCACGGTTGATGACAATGGCGAGGGCGTTCCTGAAGAAGAATTAGCCGCGATTTTTCGTCCGTTCTATCGCGTTTCAACGGCCCGCGATCGCCACTCCGGCGGCACGGGTCTCGGCCTAACCATTACCGAAAGTGCCATCCGCCAGCACAGTGGAACGATCGTCGCCAGTCGAAGTCCGTTAGGCGGATTGCGCATGAGTATCACCTTACCTATCAATCGTTAACTTCAAGCCGATGAGCTAACAGTAAGCCACACCCTATTTCTAGAGTGAGAGATTCACGGCTTCATCTTCACTTTAGAAATTGGGTGGGAACGCCTTCGAATACCCTTACAAAGATCAAAGTTGATAATAATTATCGTTAGCATTAAAGTGAATTTTCCAATTAAGGAGGATTTACTATGTCACATACATTTCCCGCTCTGCCTTACCCGTACGATTCACTAGAGCCGTACATCGACGCGAAAACCATGGAAGTGCATTACAGCAAACATCACAAGACTTATTTCGATAAGTTCGTAAGTGCCGTTGAAGGGAGCGAGCTCGAAACTCAGTCATTAGACGAGATCTTTGACAATATCTCTAAGCTCAGCCCTGCAGTGCGTAATAATGGCGGCGGCTACTACAACCACATCATTTATTGGAATTGCATGTCTCCAAACGGTGGCGGTGAGCCTCAAGGCGCACTTGCTCAGGCAATTAACGATAAATTTGGTAGCTTTGCGCAATTTAAAGAAGCGTTTGCCCAAGCCGCGATTAATACCTTTGGTTCTGGCTTTGCATGGTTGATCGTAAAAGATGGTGAGATTCACATTACGTCCACCAGCAATCAAGACAACCCTCTGATGGACGTAGTGGATGTACGCGGCGAACCAATCCTCGCATTAGACGTGTGGGAGCACGCGTATTACATCAGCTACCAAAACCGTCGCCCAGAATACATTGACGCATGGTGGAACGTCGTCAACTGGCGAGCGGTTGAAGAAAATTACGCTCACGCTCTATTATAAAGAGCATCGATACTTACGGTATTAACGTCCGCGCTAATGCCTGCTTTCATACCCAGGTCAATCTTGCTGAATCTCGCATATCTTGCTGACTTGGGTATATACTGCCCCTCTATTTGACCAACTCTATTTCAATACCATGTTTGATATCGCTTTATACGAACCAGAAATCGCGCCGAACACCGGCAACATCATTCGACTTTGTGCCAACTGCGGTGCAAACCTTCACTTAATTGAACCTCTAGGTTTCGATCTTGAAGAGAAGAAAGTCCGCCGCGCTGGTTTGGATTACCATGATTTAGCTCGCGTAACGCGTCATAAGAACTATCAAGCATTCTTAGAATATTTAGAGAAAGAGAAACAAGGTAACTACCGATTGTTTGCCTGCACCACCAAAACCACAGGTCACCACGTTGATGCACAATACCAAGCAGGTGACGTATTGATGTTTGGTCCAGAAACTCGTGGCTTGCCTGCTGAAATCATCGATAGCTTGCCAATGGAGCAGCGTATCCGCATTCCAATGATGCCAGATGCGCGCAGCCTAAACCTTTCGAACGCCGTTGCGATCATTGCTTTTGAAGCATGGCGTCAAATGGGGTTTGAAGGCGCGTTGTAAGCACCACGAATTCCAAACACAAAAAAGGGCGCTTAGTGCGCCCTTTTGTTTTCTTTACTCTCTGACTCAATCAGTTGAGCTTGTTGCGATCATCATCGTCTTTACGCTCGTATTCCCCTTCAAAGGTATTGCCATCGTCTGACTGGGAATTAAATGGGTCACGGCGGAACGGGTCTTGCTCAAATGGCCCTTGGCTAGAGAAACCACCTTGGAAGCCACCACCATGCATGGTTTTCACCACCATTTTACTCATCAAGTATTTGGCAATCGCGGCGCGTGGCGCAGGAAGCAACACCAGCATACCAAGAGCATCGGTCATAAAGCCCGGTGTTAACAGCAGCACGCCAGCCACCGCTAGCATTACACCTTCAAAAATTTGCTGGGCTGGAATTTCACCTTGTTCCAGACGCCCCTGCACCGACATCAGAGTTTGGATGCCTTGGCTGCGCACCAACGATGCACCGACAAATGCCGTGATTAATACTAATGCGATAGTCGGCCATAAACCTAAAAAGCCGCCCACCTGAATAAATAAGCCGATTTCAATGATCGGGACAAAAATAAACGCCAATAATAAGATAGGAAACACACGCCCTCCTTTGTTTAATTCAGTGTAATGGTAAAAGCGGACTAAGCTCAAACGAATCGTTGTAAAAAAGCGTGTTCATACTGGTCTCTTCCTACGCAGAAAAAGTGGTAGTGGAGTGTTTCATTCAATTGCATACCGATTTTTTCGTGCTTTTAAAGTGCTAATTTCGAACTCTAAAAACCCATGTTTGTCGAGGAAAATCGAGTACCCATAAAGGGTTATTAATAACCCGTTCATACTTTGCAAATTATTGACTCATGAAAAACGAAAAAGGTGATCTAGTTACTATTTTTATGCGCTAGGTGCAGTATCATGTGCCACATAAGTCAGGACGGATTTTCCAGCCAAAAATTCTGATGAATGGATTCTAGATTGCAGAAATGGCTAATAAATAACTTTATTATCAGAATTATCATCTAAGGATCCTGCTATGGCTACCCTATCTGATGCTCCAAAAACAGCAAACCCAGCCACTCGTATTGAAGAAGATCTATTAGGTCAACGTCATGTCCCTGCAGATGCGTACTACGGTATTCATACGCTACGTGCAATCGAGAACTTCAACATCTCTAATATGACCATCTCTGACGTACCAGAATTTGTACGCGGCATGGTAATGACCAAAAAAGCAGCGGCGTTGGCAAACAAAGAACTTGGTGCGATTCCAAAAGACGTTGCAAACTACATCATCGAAGCGTGTGATTTGATCCTAGAAACTGGCAAGTGCATGGATCAGTTCCCATCAGACGTATTCCAAGGTGGTGCGGGCACTTCCGTGAACATGAACACGAACGAAGTGATCGCAAACGTTGCGCTTGAGCTAATGGGTAAAGAGAAAGGTCAATACGAATTTGTTAACCCAAATGACCACGTAAACAAGAGCCAATCAACCAACTGTGCGTACCCAACGGGTTTCCGTATCGCGGTTTACAACAGCGTACACAAACTAATGGAAGCAATTGAGTACCTAAAAGGCGCATTCGAACTTAAAGCAATTGAGTTTAAAGATGTACTGAAAATGGGTCGTACTCAGCTACAAGACGCGGTACCAATGACTGTAGGTCAAGAGTTCCACGCTTGGGCAGTAACACTAAACGAAGAGATTCGTGCTCTAGATTACACCTCTAAACTACTCCTAGAAATCAACCTAGGCGCAACCGCAATCGGTACAGGTCTAAATACACCGACTGGCTACCAAGCTCTTGCAGTAAAACACCTAGCGGAAGTAACAGGTCTTGACGTTGTTGCGGCAGAAGACCTTATCGAAGCGACTTCTGACTGTGGCGCATACGTAATGACGCACAGTGCACTAAAACGTCTAGCGGTGAAACTATCGAAGATCTGTAACGACCTTCGTCTACTTTCTTCTGGCCCTCGCGCAGGTCTAAATGAGTTGAACCTACCTGAAATGCAAGCAGGTTCTTCAATCATGCCAGCAAAAGTAAACCCAGTTATCCCAGAAGTAGTAAACCAAGTTTGCTTTAAAGTTCTAGGTAACGACAACACGGTTTCTTTCGCAGCAGAAGGCGGTCAGCTACAGCTAAACGTAATGGAACCAGTTATCGCACAAAGCATGTTTGAGTCTATCTCTCTACTACACAATGCGTGTGTGAATCTACGTGATAAATGTATCGACGGCATCACAGTCAATAAAGAGACTTGTGAAAACTACGTTTACAACTCAATCGGTATCGTCACTTACCTAAACCCATACATCGGCCACCACGAAGGTGACATCGTAGGTAAGATTTGTGCGGAAACCGGTAAGAGTGTTCGCGAAGTTGTGCTAGAGCGCGGTCTGCTAACCGCAGAAGAGCTTGATGAAATCTTGTCAGTAGAAAACTTCATGCATCCAACTTACAAAGCGAAACGCTACGAGTAATAACTAATTCGAAGGGGGCCACTCAGGCCCCTTTTTTAGGCTCTCATACGGTTAACCACATTTTTTATATGCTTTTATTGCCATTAGGCCACTGGGTTCTAATTCTCTGAGCATTTACTCCTGTTCCTGAGTGTTCAAAAAATCAGAATCAATAAAAAACTAAAGAGGTATCAATATGGTCATGGTCGAACTCTTCGTGGTTCTGCTCTTCATCTATTTGGGGGCTAGAATCGGCGGTATCGGCATTGGTTTTGCCGGTGGTGCTGGGGTCATTGCGTTGTCTTTGATCTTGGGCGTACCAACAAGCCAAGCTTACATTCCCGTTGACGTAATTTTAATCATCATGTCGGTCATCACGGCCATCGCAGCAATGCAAGTGGCTGGTGGTTTAGACTGGATGGTGCAAGTTGCTGAAAACTTTTTGCGCAAGCATCCTGAGCGCATCACCTTTTATGCGCCTATCGTAACTTACCTAATGACATTAATGGCGGGTACTGGCCACACGGCATTCTCTACTTTGCCAGTAATTGCAGAAGTCGCGAAAGGTCAAGGTGTGCGCCCTTCTCGTCCTCTGTCTATTGCGGTTGTCGCATCGCAAATCGCGATCACTGCCTCGCCAATCTCAGCGGCTGTTGTAGCGTTTGCGGCAATGCTGCACCCATTTGGCGTTGACTACCTAACACTACTAGCAATCTGTATCCCAACGACGTTCATCGCGTGCATGATCGGTGCGTTCGTGGCGAACTTCATGGGCTGTGAGCTAAAAGACGATGCTGAATACCAAGAGCGTCTAGAAAAAGGCTTAATCAAGCTAAATACAGAAGCAAAACGCGAAATCCTACCAACAGCGAAAAAAGCAACCTTCATCTTCCTAGGCGCAATCGCATTCGTAGTGTGTTACGCAGCAGCAATTTCTGGCTCTGTTGGCCTTATCGAGAACCCTGCTCTAGGTCGTAACGAAGCTATCATGACGGTAATGCTAGCAGCCGCGGCAGCTATCGTAATGAGCTGTAAAATCGACGCTGGCAAAATTCCAGCCGCAGCAACATTCCGCTCTGGTATGACAGCGTGTGTGTGTGTTCTTGGTGTGGCATGGTTAGGTTCTACGTTCGTTAACGCGCACGTTGACGGCATCAAAGAAGTCGCTGGAGCACTACTAGCAGACTACCCATGGATGCTAGCGCTTGTTCTATTCTTCGCGTCTATGCTGCTTTACTCGCAAGGTGCAACCACGGTTGCGCTGATGCCAGCAGCACTTGCTATCGGTGTGGCACCACTAACCGCCGTTGCATCTTTCGCAGCAGTAAGTGCGCTATTCGTACTGCCAACTTACCCAACGCTTCTAGCAGCGGTTGAGATGGACGACACGGGTTCAACGCGTATCGGTAAGTACGTATTCAACCACCCATTCTTTGTACCTGGTGTGGTAACCATTGCTTCTGCGGTAGCACTTGGCTTCGCATTCGGTGGTCTACTGATCTAGTAGAAACAGAGTCTTACTCGGGGAGCTTCGGCTCCCTTTTTTATTGCCTGTCGTCTTGAATTATGCTCAATAAATCTTCATTTTCATGAAACTTATTGACTCGCCTCCGGGTCTGATTGAGTTACACTAACGGCAATTATCTAAGATGAATTGACTCTTTTATGCGCGCATTACTTTCCGTTTTACTCTTAGGGCTTATTACCTTTTCCACTCCGTCTTTGGCCTTGTTCGGCAAAGACCAGTTTACCAATAGCCAGAACAACAGTTTTGGTAGCAGCAGCGACAGCTTTGTTCCGGTCGATCAGGCATTTCCGTTTAATTTCTACCAGCAAGACGACAAATTGATGCTCGATTGGCAGGTACGCGATGGTTATTACCTGTATCAAGAGCGTTTATCTGTGTCTGGTGAGAACATCTCACTGGGCGAACTGCAAATGGAAAACGGCACGCCACATCAAGATGAATTCTTTGGTGATGTGCATATCTATACCACACCACTATTTGTCAATATCCCACTGAGTAATTGGCAAGAGGGCGCACGTGTCATTGTGCAATATCAAGGCTGTGCGAAAGCGGGCTTCTGCTACCCACCAGAAACACGTGAGATTCCAATCAGCGCGTTTTCTTCATCCAATTCCGACACCGTAGCACCGACTGCCAAGGCACCGACGACAGAACAAGCACAGCCAGCAACAAAACCAACCTCCACTTCAGTACCAGTCAGTGAGCAAGATAGCTTAGCCGCGAATCTAGCCGACAAGTGGTGGACGCCGTTGTTGTTTTTGGCACTTGGTGTGGGTCTAGCATTTACCCCTTGTGTGCTGCCGATGTATCCCATTCTCACCAGCATCGTGCTTGGCAGTGGCAAACTGAGCCAACGTCGTGCGCTTGGTTTGTCCTTTGTTTACGTACAAGGCATGGCGCTAACTTACACGCTGCTCGGCCTTGTGGTGGCGTCTGCGGGCATGCAGTTCCAAGCGGCGATGCAACACCCTTATGTGCTGATTGGTTTAAGTGTACTGTTCATCGCATTAGCTATGTCGATGTTTGGTCTGTACTCATTGCAGTTACCAAGCAGCGTGCAAACGTGGCTGAATAACTTAAGTAACAAGCAGCAAGGTGGTAGCAGTGCTGGCGTGTTTGCAATGGGGGCAATATCTGGCTTGGTTTGTTCTCCGTGTACTACCGCCCCACTCTCTGGTGCGCTGCTTTACGTCGCACAAAGTGGCGACTTACTCACTGGTGGGGTCGCCCTTTACGCGCTGGCGATGGGCATGGGGATTCCGTTGATCCTTGTGGCGGTATTTGGCAACAAGTTGCTACCAAAAGCCGGCGGTTGGATGGACCGCGTGAAAACGCTGTTCGGCTTTATTCTGCTTGCTGCGCCTATCTTCTTGTTGGAACGCATCATGCCAGAAATGTGGTCAACAATTCTGTGGTCAACACTGGGCATCGCTGCCTTTGGTTGGCTGTATCATGTGAAAAACAGCTTGGAGTTTGGTGGCTGGAAACAAAGCGCCGTTGGCATCATCGCCGTATTGGGTTTGCTCGCGTCAGCACAGCCAGTATTAAATTACTGGTTTGGTAATAACGCAACGCAAGCTCAACAAACTTCCGTAAGCTTTACACGCATTGCCAATGTTGCAGAGTTGGAAGAACAACTAGCGCTAGCCAAAGCAGCTGGCAAACCTGTGATGCTCGACTTCTACGCCGATTGGTGTGTGGCGTGTAAAGAGTTTGAGAAGTACACCTTCCATGATCCAAGCGTCGAAGCCAAGCTAAAAGACTTTGTTCTTCTGCAAGCTGATGTAACCAAGAACCAAGTGCAAGATATTGAGTTACTCAAACACATGAACGTACTTGGCTTGCCAACCATCGAGTTCTGGGATGCGAATGGCGAACACGTTTCAAACGCGCGTTTAACCGGTTTTATGCAAGCCGAGCCTTTCTTAGAGCACATCCAACAATTCTGATCATCAGATATTCAAACGCCAGTGATGACCACTGGCGTTTTTTATTACCCAGATTTGAATGAGAAAATTGCGCTTATATGCAATTTTCCTAATAAAAGTCGATTTGGTTCAGACTTTTAGCGAATAAATATTGTCCACTCTCTCAAAGCTGGACAATAATAAATTTAACGAAATAGTCAAAAGTGTTTAACGTCATGGATTCGACCTACACCATCATCATTGCAGATGATCACCCACTCTTCCGTAATGCCTTGTTTCAATCTATCCACATGGCAATCAGTGGGGCAAATTTGCTTGAAGCGGACTCACTCGACGCACTGCTGGCTTTGTTAGAGCGAGAAGAAGAGCCAGATTTGGTGCTATTGGATCTTAAAATGCCAGGAGCAAATGGTATGTCTGGCTTGATTCACTTGCGAGCAGAGCACCCAGACTTACCAATCGTCGTCGTCTCGGCTAGTGAAGAGCCAGCGATCGTGACACAAGTGAAAAGCCATGGTGCGTTTGGTTTTATTCCTAAATCGAGCGACATGCGCGAATTAGTGAATGCGCTCAATCAAGTGCTCAATGGCGACCCGTATTTTCCAGAAGGGCTGATCACCAATAACGCGGCATGTAATGACTTAGCGGAGAAGATTGCCGCGCTAACGCCCCAGCAATATAAGGTGTTGGGGATGTTGTCAGATGGCTTACTGAACAAACAAATCGCCTACGAATTGAATGTTTCAGAAGCCACCATCAAAGCGCATATGACGGCGATTTTCCGCAAGCTCGGCGTAAAAAACCGCACACAAGCCGTCATCATGCTAACGGAGATGAACGACTAGGCTCACTCCTCGTCAGCGAGCAGGCTTTGCTCGCTTGGCAAACGGATACCTACTTTGGTGACTTGTTGGTCAACGACATCGGCAATGATCCACTGCAAGCCTTGCCACTCGAATTGGTCCCCTAACACTGGTGTAGTTCCCAGTTGTTCTTCTACAAGGTTTCTTAAGCTTTTATCGAGTGACTCATCGCCCAAGTTCAAGCCATACATCATCGCGATATCGGCAAGGTTCACTTCAATATCTAGGAAGAAATCACCAAAGAATCGTGCCAATGACGCTTTCTCAGGCGCTTCACTGAATAGCAAGCTCAGAGCATCCAAATCCTTTTCTTGCGCCAACACACACAAGGTATCGTCTTCTTCGAGGCGCGTGCTGCCTGACGGATGCAATAACGCCTTATTGCGAAATACTGCGGCGATGCGCGTTCCATCCGGCATCGAAAGACTACGCAATGGTTCACCAATACACCATTTATCCGCTTTAAGTTTATAGATAAACAGCTCCCACTCACTGGTCGGGTAAATCTCCACACCAGTGCGTGAAATTGGCTCAGGTTTAGAAGGCAGCTCTACCTTCGCCAGAGACATCGCTTTAGTCAATGTGCCACCTTGCACAATCAAAGAGACCATTACCACGAAAAACGCCAAATTGAAGTACAACTGCGCATCTGGCAATCCTGCCATCATTGGAAATACCGCCAGAATGATTGGGACAGCACCGCGCAAGCCCACCCAAGAAACAAACCACTTTTCACGTGGTGTGAAACTCTTGAATGGCAGTAAACCGATCCAAACCGAGATTGGACGGGCAAATAAAATCATCCCAAAGGCCAACGCCAAACCAGGCAACGCAATAGAAAGCAAGTTGGAAGGCGTAACCAATAAACCAAGCACGAGGAACATACCGATTTGAGCTAGCCACGTCATGCCATCTAGAACATGAAGAATGGAATGGCGGCTACGTGTTGGACGATTACCTAACAGTAAACCAACCAGATAAATTGACAGAATACCGCTGCCACCTAATGCATTAGATAAAGCGAAAATCAGCAAGCCACCACTGACGGTTAAAATCGAATATAAGCCATCCGGCAATTGATTACGATTGATGACCTTCCACAAAATCCAGCCACCAGCAAAACCGAGTAAAGCGCCAATACCAAACTGCTTAAGAAAACTGAGCGCCAAAAAGCCCACACTCAAATCTGCATCTGGGTTCGCTAAAATAGCAATCAGAGTAACCGTCAAAAACACCGCCATAGGATCATTGGTGCCGGATTCAATTTCCAGCGTTGAGCCAACACGTTCGTTAAGACTACGACCTTTGAGTAGAGAAAAAACCGCAGCGGCATCAGTGGAGCCGACTATCGCACCAACTAATATACCTTGCAGCAAGTCTAAGTCGAATAACCACGTTGCCATCAGCCCGGTCAAAATAGTGGTGATTGCAACCCCAAACGTTGCCAAGGACACCGAAGGCCATAACGCCACCCTAAAGCTGGCAACCCGTGTTCTCATACCACCATCGAGCAAAATGATGGCTAATGCGAGGTTACTGACCAAGTAAGCGATCGAAAAATTATCAAATAAAATACCGCCTAAACCGTCTTCCCCCGCCAGCATTCCAACGGCTAAAAATACCAAAAGAATTGGGATTCCCAACTTAGAGGAAACTGGGCTTAAAAGAACGCTAAGTGCGATTAACAACGCACCTATAAGAAAAAAACTATTAATGGTGTCTGCGTCCATTCTCACCCTCCCTTAATGAAAAACGATATGCTTGTGATGAGCTAAGGCGACTTCGTTAATAAGTTAATGCCTTAATCTGCCTCCTCCTTAAACCGTCCCAAAGCGCGAGGTTGTACGAGAATGACTCAGTTATATTACTTTATTGTGCGCTAAAACGGTGATTTGGTACGAAAACTTTATGTAAATAAATTACTTGTGAATTCTTCACGCCAATTTTGTCGCTGATTGATAAAAAGAAGAACGCAGAATGTTTCTGTTAAGGATCGCTAAAATCAATGAAGAAAAAATTAATCATGTCTCTTATTCGTGCTTTTTATCATTTCTCTCCTTAGACCTTTGGCTAATTTAACAGCTTTTTAACATTGATAAATAACCCTAACTTTTCTCTAAGCGACCATATCACGGGAGTTTTTTATTTTTTATACCCCGACTAAAGTTGAAAAGAGTTCTTGCCAACACCTTGCTAATGTACATGTTGAAACATTTTTTTAACAACAATACCAATCGTAAGGAGACGGCAATGGCATTTGAAAGCGAAGAAAGAGCCAAAGCCTATTGGGACAAAAACGTGAAGCTCATGATTGGCCTTATGGTCATCTGGTTCGTAGTGTCTTTCGGCTGCGGCATTTTATTTGTCGACGTACTTAATCAATTTCAATTAGGTGGATACAAACTTGGTTTCTGGTTTGCTCAGCAAGGCTCCATCTACACCTTCCTAGGTATTATTTTCTATTACGCATGGAAGATGCGCCAAATCGACCGTGAATTCGGCGTAGATGAGTAAGGAGTAACTCAGATGGATTTGAAAACTATTACCTACTTGGTTGTTGGTGCAACCTTCGTCCTCTACATCGGTATTGCGATCTGGGCGCGTGCGGGGTCAACCAAAGAGTTCTATGTCGCAGGTGGCGGGGTAAACCCAATCGCTAACGGTATGGCAACCGCTGCTGACTGGATGTCGGCGGCATCGTTCATCTCAATGGCGGGTCTGATTGCCTTTATGGGTTACGGCGGCTCCGTATTCCTAATGGGTTGGACGGGCGGTTACGTACTGCTTGCGCTACTACTCGCCCCTTATCTACGTAAGTTTGGTAAGTTTACGGTGCCAGAGTTTGTTGGTGAACGCTTCTACTCGAACACAGCACGTATCGTGGCGGTTATCTGTCTTATCATCGCATCGGTCACTTATGTTATCGGCCAGATGAAAGGCGTTGGCGTTGCCTTCGGTCGCTTCCTAGAAGTTGATTATTCAACAGGCCTACTGATTGGTATGTGTATCGTATTCATGTACGCCGTACTTGGCGGTATGAAAGGCATCACTTACACGCAGATTGCTCAATATTGCGTACTCATTCTTGCTTACACTATCCCTGCAATCTTTATCTCTCTGCAACTTACAGGTAACCCGCTACCTCAGATTGGCCTCGGGAGTACCATTCAAGGCACCGATGTTTATCTTCTCGATAGGCTCGACCAAGTGGTGACCGAACTCGGCTTTAGTGAATACACTACGCAGGTTCGCGGTAGCACACTAAACATGTTCGTTTACACCATGTCATTGATGATCGGTACTGCAGGTCTACCACACGTTATCATCCGTTTCTTTACAGTACCTAAGGTGCGTGATGCGCGTACTTCTGCAGGCTGGGCACTTGTGTTCATCGCTATTCTATACACAACAGCGCCAGCAGTATCAGCAATGGCTCGTCTAAACCTAATGGATACCGTTAACCCAGCTCCGGGCCAACACCTTGCGTATGATGAGCGCCCTGATTGGTTCAAAAACTGGGAAACAACAGGTCTATTAGGCTTTGATGATAAGAATGGCGATGGCCTGATCGAGTACACCTCAAACCCTGACACCAATGAATTGCGAGTTGACCGTGACATCATGGTACTAGCAAACCCAGAAATCGCTAAGCTACCAAACTGGGTCATTGCACTCGTTGCCGCTGGTGGTCTCGCTGCAGCACTATCGACAGCAGCGGGTCTGTTGCTTGCTATTTCGTCGGCGATTTCCCATGACTTAATTAAAGGGGTTATAAATCCGAACATATCCGAGAAGAAGGAGCTGCTTGCCAGCCGAATCTCGATGGCGGTGGCAATCGCAGCCGCAGGCTATCTCGGATTGAATCCTCCAGGCTTTGCCGCTGGTACGGTGGCGCTCGCCTTTGGTCTTGCTGCGTCATCCATCTTCCCTGCGTTGATGATGGGTATCTTCAGCAAAGGCATCAATAAAGAAGGCGCAATCGCCGGTATGATTGCCGGTATCAGTATCACACTGTTCTACGTATTCCAGCACAAAGGCATCCTATTCGTTGCTGACTGGAAATATCTAGAAAGCTGGGGAACCAACTGGTTCCTAGGTATTGAGCCAAACGCGTTTGGTGCTATCGGCGCCCTATTTAACTTCATCGTGGCATTCGCGGTATCGAAAGTTACAGCGGAAACACCTCAAGAAGTTAAAGATCTTGTTGAACACGTTCGTGTCCCTGTTGGTGCAGGCGATGCCGTGGATCACTAAAATATAACGCAAGCCACAAAAGCCCCACTTGGGGCTTTTTTATTCACCTAACTTATTCTAATAATTAGATTCCCTGAGCTGTAGCAAGGAAGCACACGAATGGCATTGGTTATATGTTCGGGGAACGCAGAAACAATCGTTTAGAACAAGGCAAAGATTGCAGCAAGCTAGTTGCTCTACCTTCAAAGTCATTAACGAAGTTATTAATGATTTTAGCCAGTTAAAATGAACAGATAATTGATGGAATTAGTATTTTATGTTCAAAAACAAGCACTTTATTCTCGCTCTGCTGATTGCGCCGATTCTTTCTTTGATCGCCTACTTCGGCACCGATATGGCACTCAGCGAGAAACCCCACGCGGCACAAGAAGGGGAAACTTACAAACTCGCGAGTAAGTCTAACTGTCGTTACACCAGTGGACTGTGTGACATGGAAAATGGCGATTTTAAAGTGAAGTTTCGCTCAGAACAGCTCACGAAAAATGGCTTAGAATTGTCACTCAATGCCGCCTATCCACTCGAAGGGGTCAAAGTTTCGATCGTTAATGACGAAGAGAAAAATGCTCAGCCGATTGATATGAAGCCCGCCGATCAGGCTGGAAAAAGTTGGTACATTACCTTACCAAGACCAGCATCCGCAGAAAGTTGGTTAAGAGTCGTCATTCAATCTGGAGGCACACTTTATTACGGCGAAACACAAACCGCGTTTGTGAAGTACGAAACTTTATTTACAGAGTAATGGCCACAGATAAAGACACCGATATCCAAAACGTCGATACCTCATTGTCACCTCAGGACTAAATAATTCCCTCCCTGCCGACGCTTTTACGTCGGCTTTTTGTTTTGTAATGCTTTCTTTGCAAACCTCTTACTCTGAAAATGGTTGCCAACTCGCCACTTGATTGATAATAATTATCATTACATTAAATGAGAGGTGGTTATGGACAACAAACGGGACATCTTCAACGCATTTTTTAAAGCACAAGATAGATTCCTTCTCGCTGCACCACACGGCTTTGAGCCAGACGTAATTCATGACTATATTCATTGGGGAATGGTGTTGTCTTCCTGCTATGAACACGATGCCGATGAAGAAAATCTATTGTTGTGTGAGCTGTTTTTGCGTCAGGTTTATTTCCATCTACTAGACGCAATTCAAGACTCCACTCGCAGTCGCATCTTCCGTCGTGTCTGTCTCGATTCTATCCATACGCCATTATTCTGTCTCAAACGCTATTACTATCAGTTTGAACAAGGCGACGTGAAATTTCTCGCATTACAACAACAATTACGCCTGATTCAAATCTCACTCGATTAACCAAAAGGATCCCTACCATGAGCACCGAATTCCGCATAGAAACTGACAGTATGGGCGAAGTGAAAGTCCCAGCAGATGCACTCTACCAAGCCCAAACTCAGCGTGCCGTCGATAACTTCTCATTCAGTCAACATAAGATGCCATCTGGCTTCATCCAAGCGTTGGCACACATCAAGCAGGCTGCGGCACTCACCAACGCACAATTGGGGCTGCTTGAAGGTGATATCGCTAATGCGATTGCTGACGCAGCTCAGGCGATTATCGAGAGCAATCATATTGAGCAATTTCCAATTGATGTATTTCAAACCGGATCAGGCACCAGCTCAAATATGAATGCGAATGAAGTGATTGCAACACTGGCCTCACAGCATCTAGGCGGTACCGTCAGTCCTAATGATCACGTCAACATGGGACAAAGCAGCAACGATGTGGTGCCAACCGCAATTCAAGTTAGCGCAGCATTAGCCATTGAAAAACAGCTCTTTCCGGCCTTGTCACACCTCAGCCAAGCACTAGAGTCTAAGCAGCAAGCACTGAAAGATGTTGTAAAAACCGGGCGCACTCACTTAATGGACGCGATGCCCATTACCTTTGCTCAAGAGCTTGGCGGTTGGCAGTTCCAAATCGACCATGCTAAGCAAGCGATTGAGCAAGCACTGCCAGCGGTAAAAGCCTTAGCCCAAGGTGGTACGGCGGTTGGAACGGGGATCAATGCCGATCCACGCTTTGCGGACTTATTCGCTAGCAACCTGACACAATCGACTCGTATTCAGTTCACAGCCAGTGATAATTTCTTTTTCAATTTAAGCAGCCAAGATGCGATCGTCGCCCTATCGGGACAGCTCAAAACAGCAGCAGTTGCGATCATGAAGATCGCAAACGATCTTCGCTGGATGAATTCAGGCCCATTGGCTGGTTTAGGTGAGATTGAATTACAAGGCTTGCAACCGGGTTCTTCCATCATGCCTGGCAAAGTAAACCCTGTGATCCCAGAAGCCGCAGCTATGGCATCAGCGCAAGTCATTGGTAATGACACCACGATTACCGTCGCGGGCCAAGCAGGCAACTTCCAACTAAACGTCATGCTACCTGTCATTGCTCATAACGTATTGGAGAGCATCGAGTTGCTCGCTAACAGCGCAACCGCTTTAGCCGATAAGGCCATTGCAACATTTGAAGTTCGTCAAGATAACTTGGATATAGCGCTCGCCAAAAACCCAATTTTGGTCACGGCCCTCAACCCGGTCATTGGCTACCTGAAAGCGGCAGAAGTCGCGAAAAAAGCCTATAAGCAGGGGCGTGCGATTATTGATGTCGCAGAAGAAGAAACCGATTTAGATAGAGCAACGCTAGAACGATTGCTTAATCCAGCGAAGCTAACCCAAGGCGGCGTCGCGGAATAAGCGGCAAACTCAGCCTACAAACCAAAATAAGATTACAAACACAGAGACCTCCATTCGGAGGTCTCTTTTATAGCAACGCTAAAGCACTCTAAATTTATGCGACGCGGTTGAGCACCGAACGCAATTTAAGCGGCTTAACTGGCTTCGCAATAAAGCTGAACCCATTTGCCTTGATGCCATCAAGCATATCATCGGTGCGATCCGCGCTGATGATGACACCTTCAAAGCAGCTGCCTAGCCTCAAGCGACATTGCTGTAGCACTTCCAAGCCAGTACGACCATCATCAAGTCGGTAATCGGAAAAAATCACGTCCGGAATCCAACCATCCTCGAGAGCTTGTAGACTTTCTACCAAATCGGTCGCAACTCGCGTATCGCAGCCCCATCGAGACAGTAAGTTTTCCATACCTACTAGAATGTCAGGCTCATTATCGACACAAAGGATTCTCAGATGACCAAGTTCAGATTGGTTACTTGTCGTGACTTGAACTGGGTGCGGCTGCACATGATCGGCTTTATCAAGCGTGATAGAAAAGACACTGCCTTTCCCGACCCAAGAACGCATCGAAATTTCATGCCCGAGCACTTGAGCAATTCCCTTGGAAATCGCCAAACCAAGCCCGAGACCTTGGTCGGAACGAACTTGAGTTCCGCGATTAAACTCTTCAAAGATCTCTTGCTGCTTCTCTTCTTCAATACCTACACCGTTGTCCCACACATCAATACGCACTCGCCCTTTGACACGGCGAACACCGAGCGCCACTTTGCCATTCGGGTTATAACGAAACGCATTGGTCAGGAAGTTTTGCACCACACGGCGCAGCAGTTTGGGATCCGATTTCACCATGAGTGAGGATGGAATCATGGTGAATGTTATACCTTGTTGCTTGGCTAATGCGCTGAACTCCGCATTCAAATTCGACAACACATCGTTTAACGCAAAACCGTGCATATTGACTTCCAGCTTGCCCGACTCCAAGCGCGAGATATCCAGCAAATCTCCTATCAGGTCTTCGGCTGCCTCTAAAGCACTCTCAATGTGTGCTGACAGCTTTTTAGCTTCGCTGTCTTTGGCTACTTCCGACAATGAAGAAGCGAACAGGCGCGCAGCGTTGAGTGGCTGCATCAAGTCATGGCTTACTGCCGCCAAGAACCGTGATTTGGACTTCGATTCCAAATCGGAGCGTTGCGTCGCTGCCACTAGCTGTTTATTGAGTTGTTCTAATTCCCGAGTCCGCAGACGCACCCTTTCTTCCAATGTCTCGTTTGCGTCTTTCAGCGCTTGCTCTGCATCACGGAATACAGTGATGTCGGTAAAGCTCATCACAAAGCCACCACCTGGCATTGGGTTACCTTGTACCTCAATCACGCGACCATCGGGACGAACCCGAGAAGAGGTGTGCCGAGTCCCTTGCTCAAGGTGATAAACGCGACGACGGACGTGGTCATCAGGATCGCCTGGTCCACATAAACCTTGCTCTGCATTGTGCCGAATCACATCCGCAATCGGTCGCCCAACTTGGATCAAGCCTGGCGGAAATTCAAAGAGTTCTAAGTAGCGTTGGTTCCAAGCCACCAAGCGTAATTGCTTATCGACCACCGCAATACCTTGGCCGATATGTTCAATCGCCCCCTGAAGTAGGCCTCGGCTAAAATCGTACAGTTCAGAGGCTTCATCGACGATAGTCGCCACCTCTTCAAGCTGCATGTTTCTTCCCTGCAACGCAGAAGTGAGTACTAACTTAGCAGAAGAAGCGCCGAATACCCCGGCTAATACACGTTCGGTATGTCGAATCAGAGAAGATGGCGCCTGCTGATTCGGCATTAGCTCTTCTCGTTGCTGGCTCCAATACGCTTGAAAAGCCGCTTTTACTCGCGTTCGCCCAACAAACCTAGACGCTAGCATTTCTAGTTCAGCAACCGTAACACGACTCTGGTATAGGCTCATGTTTTCGCTTTCAGGCAGTGGCGTACCAACGAATGACGCCGATTGTAAGCGCTCACTTAGGCTTGGTCGTGTAGTCATAGAAACTACGACAAAACACACTGCATTGGCGACCACGCTGAGGATCATCCCCCAATCTGAAATCGCAATGTCAAAGCCAGCCAATAACTCTGGTGGGGTGATCAACCAAATCAAAAAGTTGTTACTGGCATTCCCGGCAAGCATGTCCGTTTGGCTCATTAACGTAATCAGCCAAATGGTAAAGCCTACCGCCAAGCCAACATACACACCTTTCTTATTCCCTTGACGCCAGTACATACCGCCCACCAGCGCAGGCGCGAATTGCGTGATCGCCGCAAATGAGAGAAAGCCGATCGCTGAGAGTGAGTGAATGGTATCTAACGCTTGATAAAAACCCCAAGCGCCAATTAGTAGGACTAAAATCAGACCACGGCGGATCCGCAGTAATAATTCAGAGAAGTGATGATGGTTACGCTGCGTCAATCGCATGCGACGCAACAGTAGTGGCATAACCAAGTCGTTCGATACCATGATCGCTAAGGCAATCGTCGACACGATAACCATGCCACTGGCCGCCGAAGTGCCGCCTAAAAATGCAAGCAAAGCGATTTCACTCGCCCCTACCGACATCGGCACACTGATCACATAAGTATCAGGCGAAGCACCACTCAACAAACCTTGCCCTACCCACGCAATAGGTAAAACAAAAATCCCCATCAAGATCAGATAAATGGGAAACAACCAACGAGCAACATGCAAATCTTGCGCGCGTTCATTTTCCACTACCATCGTATGGAATTGTCGTGGAAGACAAACAATCGCCAGCATCGTGAGTACGGTATGAATCAATATGGTAGGGATGTTTGGTGACTGATACGTCTGTGTGGCAACGTCAACTAAGCTCAAATTCTCGGTGTTCATCGCCAACCAAACAATGAATACACCGACTACTAAAAACGCCAACAGTTTGATAATCGATTCGAAGGCAATCGCCATCATCATCCCACGATGGTGTTCCGTGTTATCAATGTGCCGGGTACCAAATAGCATGGTAAAAATTGCCAGTGCGACCACGACAAACCACGACACGCTATCGTTTTGATAACCAAAATCGGTAGCCAGTTCTGGGGCAATGATTTCTAGCCCCATGGTGATACCACGCAACTGCAAAGCGATGTACGGCAAAATTCCCGCAACCGCAATGAGTGTAACGACTACGGCCAAACCTTGAGATTTGCCGTAACGAGCTCCGATAAAATCAGCAATCGACGTGATGTGTTCCCGTTTAGCAATCAAAATAAGCCGAGCTAAAACGCGCCATCCGATGGTAAACACTAAAATGGGGGCAATATAGATGGGCAAGAAAGACCAAGGGTTAGTGCTGGCCTGCCCGACCGTGCCGTAGAAGGTCCACGATGTACAGTACACCGCAATGGAAAGGCTATAAATCCACGGCCGCCAGCGTGCTAACCACCTTTTCTGAATGTCGCCGTACCACGCGATGATAAATAAGGCTCCCAAATACGCCAAAGAAACGGGAACCACCAGCCATCCTTGCATCCGATATCCTTTCTTGCCTTTCTTGCCGTTTTAAAGCAAGAGAATAAAAAAACCTCTCCATTAGGGAGAGGTTTCATTTAACACTGCTTTCACAACGGAGACAAAGCTTAGTTTTTAACCTTTGTCACAGAAGTCTAATTCTGTGTTTCCAGTGACTTGTCTGATACATCGACCACATGATGTGGCTCTTGTGGTTCGAGCTTGATGAACAATGCCAATAAACCCATCGCGGCCATGCCCCAGAACACAAGTGGTCCCCAGTGCTCATAACCCCAACCGCTCAACACGGTCATCAGTGCGATGAATGCGCCTAGAGGAATCGCGTTATACAATGCTTGCAGCGCCACTATCTTATTCTCTTCCGAGTTTTGGATATATTGAATCGCAGCAATGTGTGCCGTTGCGAATGTCACGCCATGCAATAATTGAACAATCACCAAAGCAACAATCGACGTTGTCGATGCCGTAATGCCCCAACGCATCATCACACCAACGGCAGCAACAACAAATAACGCGCGCATTGACCAACCGACAAATAAACGCTTGCTCAGCGCAAACACTGCCACTTCGGCTGCAACACCCAAGCTCCACAGATAGCCAATCACATCTTCCGAATGACCTGCGGCTTTCCAGTGAATAGCGCTAAAACCGTAGTAAGCCGCATGACTGCCCTGAATTAATGACACCAACACTAAGAATTTAAGTATCGGCTTGTCAGTCAAAAGAGCACTCAGTTTTGGACGCTCCGCGCTTTGCCCACCAAGCGTAACGGGCATCGGGTTAGTCATACGCATTGAAAATAGCAACGAAACTAATACCCCGGCCATCGCCGTGTACAAGATCATATCAGAGCCAAATTCAGCCACCAGATAACCCACGGCCGTCGAACCCGCGATAAAGGCGATCGAGCCCCATAAGCGCGTACGGCCGTAGTCGAGCATTTTCAGACGAGCGTAGTAGTTTGCCATCGCATCCGATAATGGAACAATCGGTCCACAACAGAGGTTAAATAGCACCGTCGCTAACGCCATTAACCAAAAACTGCCACCTGTAAAAAAGTGAAATCCAACAAAAAGGAGGGCAGCGAAACTCAACCAACGTAAAGCAGGCATAAGGTGTTCAACTTTGTGCACTCGTGGGGTGATCACGATATTGGCGACACAACGTGTCGCAAGACCTAACCCAACTAGCAAACCGATGTCGGTCGAAGAGACACCTTGCTCCTTAAACCAAAGTGACCAAAATGGCAGATATACGCCATACGCAAAGAAGAATCCGAGAAAGTACTGGGAAATCCAGCCATACGGAGAAGGTTTCAACATTACTAATATCCTAAAACGGGAACATCAACGTTCGAACCGGGAATTATGGATCGCTATGCGTATTATAAAAAGGGAAGAATAGGCAACTTATCGTTTCCTCGATGGAATACTAACTTTGCGACATTGGCCATCTTAAAGCGAAATCATCGTGATTTAGACCAAAGTCGTCTGGCTTCCGGTAGGAAATTTGTCAGACTTAGAGAGTGTTCCTTCCATCATTGGGTGTTCTCATGCCTGACAAATTTAACATGCAATCTCCACCGTTCGACCGCTTAACCGAAGCACAACAGACACGACTGCGCTCGTCTCTGGACGTTGCCTACTATCGAGCTCGAGATGTAATTTTATCTTGCGGACAGAAGAACCCTCACTTGCATATTCTGATCAAAGGCGCGGTAGAAGAGCGCTCCCAAGATCAGCAGGAAGTGTTCGCGCATTATGCCAACGACGATATGTTTGATGTGCGCTCGTTACTTGAAGACAACGTACGTCATCAATACATCGCACTTGAAGACACGCTCTCCTATCTGCTACCGAAAGACGTCTTTCTGGCGCTTTACAACGAGAATGGTCAGTTTGCGGCCTATTTCGATAACAATTTATCAAAGCGACAAGAGCTCATCGAAGCCGCTCACCAACAACAAAACTTGGCAGAGTTTATCCTCACCAAAGTGGACCGCAGCATTTATCACCCACCGATGATCCTTGAGCCAAATACGCCGATTAACGAGGTGACGCACACCCTAAAAGCAAATGGGATCGATGCAGCACTTGTCAAACTCAATGATGACGATCCGCGATTAGAAAAATGGCCTTCGGCTCATCCATACGCCATCGTGACGCGCACCAACATGCTGCACTCCGTGATGTTAAATGGCTGCGCACTCAATACCCCTGTCGGTGATATCGCCACCTTTCCTGTCTATCACGTTGATGATGGTGACTTTTTGTTCAATGCCATGATCACCATGACCCGAAATCGAATGAAGCGTCTCATGGTATGTGATGGCAACCAAGCCGTCGGCATGCTGGATATGACCCAAATTCTCAGCGCGTTCTCCACCCACTCTCACGTGTTAACGCTCAGTATTGCCAGAGCAAGCAGTGTTGAAGAGCTCGCATTAGCCTCAAACCGCCAACGTCAATTGGTCGAGAGCTTATTGAGAAACGGCATCCGCACTCGCTTTATCATGGAGCTGATTTCCGCCGTGAACGAGCAAATTATCGAAAAAGCGTTCGAGTTAGTGGTTCCACCAGCCTTGCACGATCATTGCTGCTTAATCGTACTCGGCTCAGAAGGTCGAGGAGAACAAATTCTCAAGACAGACCAAGACAATGCTCTAATTATTCAAGATGGTTTGGAATGGCCTCATTGCGAACAAGTGATGCAATCCTTCACGCACACTCTACAACAGCTCGGTTATCCACTTTGCCCGGGTAAAGTCATGGTCAACAACCCGAAATGGGTCAAAACGCAGCAAGAGTGGATAAACACCTTAGACCGCTGGATAGCCAAAGCCGAACCACAACAAATCATGGACTTAGCCATTTTCAGTGACGCCCATGCTGTTGCGGGAAATCGCGAACTGCTGGCTCCAATCGCGACCCACCTTCGCGACACAATGAAAGATCGCATGTTGATACTGTCTGATTTTACTCGCCCTGCCTTGCAGTTTTCTGTGCCCCTAACTCTGTTTGGCAACGTAAAAAGTGCTAAGGACGGGTTAGATATTAAACGCGGCGGCATTTTCCCAATTGTGCACGGCATTCGCACCTTGTCTTTGGAATATGCCATTGAGGAGAAGAACACGTTTGAGCGCATTGAAGCACTTCGGAAAAAACGCATCTTAGAGCCTGAAACGGCAGATAACCTCAACGAAGCACTGAAATTGTTCTTTAAGGTTCGCCTTAATCAACAACTCAAAAAGCAAGAAGCATTGAATAACATTGATATTAAACAACTGGATAGAACCGAGCGTGATTTACTTCGCCACAGCTTACATGTAGTGAAAAAATTTAAGCAATTTTTAGGCTTCCACTATCAAATTCGTGATTAACCATGATTTTCATAAATCATACAGAGGCGTAGGCAATGAACTGGTTACAACGCAAATACTGGCACTACAAACTGAAAGGCTCTCCTTATCAGTCGCTTTTTTGCACGCCCGATAAAACGGAATACGTTTCGCTCGACTGCGAAACCACCAGCCTTGATCCAAATCACGCCGAGTTGGTGACCATTGCGGCCACGAAGATCATCGACAACCGCATCATCACTAGTCAACCATTTGAAGTCCGCTTACGCGCGCCGCAATCGCTCGATTCTGGCTCAGTCAAAATTCATCGAATTCGCCACCAAGACTTAGTCGACGGGATTAGCGAAAAAGAGGCGCTGCTCGAGCTGCTCGACTTCATCGGCAACCGACCACTTGTCGGTTATCACATTCGTTACGATAAAAAGATTTTAGACCTTGCTTGTCTGAGGCAACTTGGCTTCCCACTTCCTAACCCGCTCATCGAGGTCAGTCAGATTTATCACGACAAGCTGGAAAGACATTTGCCGAATGCCTATTTCGACTTAAGTCTGGATGCCATTTGTAAACACCTCGAACTTCCTATCCAAGATAAACACGACGCTTTACAAGATGCGATTTCTGCCGCTTTGGTCTTTGTTCGCTTAACGAAAGGCGATTTGCCCAACCTAACCGCGCCGTATACATAAAAATCAGTTGACCTAGCTCCCAGAAATACTTTTGTTTCAGCGATTTCACGGCGCTTCCCTCACTCTCATCCTAAAGTCTAATTGTGGAAATACGCGCAGTGACTGACAGTTATAAGCACAACGTCGTCATTACCACGACCAAGTTATTTAGAACCAAAAAACAGCCCTACAAAAACATATTCAAAATCTTATCTAGATTGGTGTAAGGCCGAGAAATAAGGCACAAGGAGAGAAGCCATGAGCGAAGCCCACGTTTATCCGGTAAAAGAAAATATTAAAACACATACACACGCGGATAATGATACTTACTTAGCCATGTATCAGCAGTCGGTAACCGATCCAGAGGGCTTCTGGAACGAACACGGCAAAATCGTTGATTGGATCAAACCTTTCACCAAAGTAAAAAGCACCTCTTTCGATACTGGTCATGTCGACATTCGTTGGTTTGAAGACGGCACACTGAACGTCTCGGCTAACTGTATTGACCGTCATCTCGCAGAACACGGGGATGACGTCGCAATCATCTGGGAAGGCGATGATCCAGCCGACGACAAAACACTCACTTTCAACGAACTGCACAAAGAAGTGTGTAAGTTCTCCAACGCATTGAAAGAGCAAGGCGTACGTAAAGGCGACGTGGTGTGTTTATACATGCCAATGGTGCCAGAAGCCGCAGTGGCTATGCTCGCTTGTACCCGCATCGGCGCGGTTCATACCGTTGTATTTGGCGGTTTCTCACCAGAAGCTCTCTCTGGCCGTATCATCGACTCTGACGCAAAAGTCGTGATCACCGCTGATGAAGGCGTGCGCGGCGGGCGTGCCGTTCCACTGAAAAAGAACGTGGACGAAGCACTAACTAACCCAGACGTAAAAACCATCAATAAAGTGTTGGTGCTTAAACGTACAGGTGGTGATGTCGAATGGCATGAACACCGTGATGTTTGGTGGCACGAAGCAACAGCTAACGTTTCTGACGTTTGCCCACCAGAAGAGATGAAAGCCGAAGATCCGCTCTTCATCCTTTACACTTCAGGTTCAACAGGCAAACCTAAAGGTGTACTACACACGACCGGTGGTTACCTCGTCTACGCGGCGATGACCTTTAAATATGTGTTCGATTACCAACCAGGCGAAACCTTCTGGTGTACCGCGGACGTGGGTTGGATTACCGGTCACACTTACCTAATCTACGGTCCACTTGCAAATGGGGCGAAGACCATCTTATTCGAAGGTGTACCAAACTACCCAAGCACAAGCCGAATGAGTGAAGTGGTTGATAAACACCAAGTCAACATTCTATACACCGCCCCAACCGCGATTCGTGCGCTAATGGCAAAAGGTGATGAAGCGGTTGCAGGCACATCTCGTTCAAGCCTGCGCATCATGGGCTCAGTGGGCGAACCAATCAACCCAGAGGCGTGGGAGTGGTACTACAAAACGATTGGTAACGAGAACTCACCTATCGTCGATACTTGGTGGCAAACGGAAACTGGCGGCATCTTGATTGCGCCACTACCAGGGGCAACCGATCTAAAACCAGGCTCTGCGACTCGCCCATTCTTCGGCGTCCAGCCTGCTCTTGTCGATAATATGGGCAACATTCTTGAAGATACCGTTGCTGAAGGTAACTTGGTTATCCTTGATTCTTGGCCAGGCCAGATGCGCACGGTTTACGGCGACCATGAGCGCTTTGAACAGACCTATTTCTCAACCTTTAAGGGTATGTACTTCACCAGTGATGGTGCGCGTCGTGACGAAGACGGCTACTACTGGATCACTGGCCGTGTTGATGACGTACTAAACGTGTCGGGTCACCGTATGGGTACCGCTGAAATTGAATCAGCGCTAGTGGCGCACCACAAGATTGCAGAAGCGGCGATTGTTGGTATTCCACATGACATCAAAGGCCAAGCTATCTACGCTTACATTACATTGAACGATGGTGAATTCCCGTCAGCTGAGCTGCACAAAGAAGTTAAAGATTGGGTGCGTAAAGAGATTGGTCCAATCGCGACACCAGATGTACTGCACTGGACAGACTCCTTACCGAAGACTCGCTCTGGTAAGATAATGCGTCGAATCCTGCGTAAGATTGCAACGGGCGATACAAGCAACCTCGGAGACACGTCAACGCTTGCCGATCCGAGCGTGGTAGACAAACTCATCGCAGAGAAAGCAGAATTGGCATAAATTCAACCAACTGTTTTAAAAGCACTTTAAAAACCGCCATCACTCATGGCGGTTTTTTGCTTTTGCGCACAAATTAGCCACACAAAGAACATGGCAATTATGTTGTTTTTGTTAACTTGGTTACAGAAACGAAGGTGGCTATTAGGAGATTAGACCAGTAAATTGCTGCTAATTGCTATGAATTAGCTATAATCTTGGTCGATTTTTTAAAATTTGCTCGGTTTTAACAAAAAAATCGTGCTGAACTATCGTATATTTGGGAATATAAACGTTCCACTCACGATAAGGGAAGATAGCAACATAATGTCTGCAAAGTCACGGATTCTTGTTCTAAACGGACCAAATCTTAACCTATTGGGTCTGCGCGAACCGACACACTATGGTCACAGCACCCTAGCACAAGTTGTGAATGCTCTTACGAAGCAAGCTCATAACGCAGGGGTGGAACTGGAGCACCTACAATCAAATCGTGAGTACGAACTGATTGAAGCCATTCATGCTGCTTATGGCAAGATTGACTTCATCATCATCAATCCAGCGGCTTTCACTCATACCAGTGTGGCACTGCGAGATGCATTACTTGGCGTCGCCATCCCATTTATTGAGGTGCACTTATCAAATGTGCACGCACGTGAACCATTTCGTCATCACTCTTATCTGTCAGATAAAGCAGAAGGCGTGATTTGCGGTTTAGGCGCACAAGGTTATGAATTCGCTCTGTCTGCCGCGATTAATAAGCTACAGGCAAAGTAACCCTAACACTCTGCAACCCCACGAGGGTTGTCTTAATCACAAGATAAAAGAGAAAGAAAAGATGGATATTCGTAAAATCAAGAAGCTAATTGAGTTAGTTGAAGAGTCTGGCATTGCTGAGCTAGAGATTTCTGAAGGTGAAGAGTCAGTACGCATCAGTCGTCACGGCACTGCAGCCCCTCAAGCACCAGTTCACTACGCAGCAGCTCCAGTAGCGGCACCTGCTCCAGCAGCAGCGGCACCAGTAGCAGAAGCGCCAGCAGCAGAAGCTCCAGCAGCTGCAACGCCTGCAGGTCACCAAGTTCTTTCTCCAATGGTTGGTACTTTCTACCGTTCTCCAAGCCCAGACTCTAAAGCATTCGTAGAAGTGGGTCAGAAAGTAAATGCTGGCGATACGCTATGTATTGTTGAAGCAATGAAAATGATGAACCAAATCGAAGCGGACAAATCTGGCGTTGTTACAGCGATCCTAGCTGAAGACGGCCAACCAGTTGAATTCGACCAACCTCTTGTTGTAATCGAATAAGCGGGGCTTGCCTTATGCTAGACAAAGTAGTCATCGCGAACCGAGGTGAAATTGCACTTCGTATTCTTCGCGCTTGTAAAGAATTAGGTATTAAGACCGTCGCTGTTCACTCTACAGCTGACCGCGATCTTAAGCACGTACTACTCGCAGACGAAACCGTGTGTATCGGCCCTGCTCGTGGTATCGACAGCTACCTAAATATCCCACGAATTATTTCTGCAGCAGAAGTAACAGGGGCCGTTGCCATTCACCCTGGTTACGGCTTCTTGTCAGAAAACGCAGACTTCGCTGAGCAAGTTGAGCGCAGTGGTTTCATCTTCGTTGGTCCAAAAGCAGACACTATCCGCCTGATGGGTGACAAAGTGTCGGCTATCAACGCAATGAAGAAAGCTGGCGTTCCTTGTGTACCTGGCTCTGACGGTCCTCTGGACAACGACGAAGAGAAAAACAAGGCGTTTGCTAAACGCATTGGTTATCCAGTCATCATCAAAGCGTCTGGTGGCGGCGGTGGCCGTGGTATGCGTGTCGTTCGCGCAGAAAAAGACCTAATCCAAGCGATTGCAATGACGCGCGCTGAAGCAAAAGCGGCGTTCAACAACGATATGGTTTACATGGAGAAATTCCTAGAAAACCCTCGTCACGTTGAAGTGCAAGTTATCGCTGACGGTCAAGGCGGCGCAATCCACCTTGGTGAACGTGATTGTTCAATGCAACGTCGTCACCAAAAAGTAGTGGAAGAAGCGCCAGCACCAGGTATCACTGAAGAGATGCGTAAGTACATCGGTGAACGTTGTACTCGTGCATGTATCGAAATTGGTTACCGCGGCGCAGGTACGTTCGAATTCCTATACGAGAACGGTGAATTCTACTTCATCGAAATGAACACTCGTATTCAGGTAGAACACCCAGTAACAGAAATGGTTACCGGCATCGACCTAATCAAAGAACAGCTTCGCGTTGCAGCGGGTCAACCTCTGTCATTCACTCAAGATGACATTAAGATCCGTGGCCATGCGATTGAGTGCCGTATCAACGCAGAAGACCCAGAACGCTTCCTACCATCTCCAGGTAAGATCGAGCGTTTTCACGCTCCTGGCGGTATGGGTGTGCGTTGGGAATCACACATCTATTCTGGTTACACAGTACCACCTCATTACGATTCAATGATTGGTAAGCTAATCACGTACGGTGAAAACCGTGATGTGGCGATTGCGCGCATGAAGAATGCTCTGGGTGAGATGATCATCGAAGGCATCAAAACCAACGTGCCACTGCAATTCTCCATTATGAATGACGAAAACTTCCAGCATGGTGGTGCAAACATCCACTACCTAGAGAAGAAGCTCGGCTTACAATAAGCCTTAGCTAACGTCTTACAAAATGCCCACACCCGTGGGCATTTTTGTTTTGTATGGACTCTAAGCATTCAACAAATACGTAGGCTTATTTGGGTATATACTCAAACAAATCGTAGAGTTCTGGTAAACTCTGCGCCACTTCATTCACTTTAAGAGCAAAAACCAATGCCTTGGATTCAAATCAAACTCAACGCGACCAATGAAAACGCTGAGCAAATCGGCGATATGCTAATGGAAGAGACTGGCGCGCTGTCTGTTACATTCTTAGACGCGCAGGATACACCTGTATTCGAACCTCTACCTGGCGAAACTCGCTTATGGGGCGATACTGACATTCTGGCACTGTACGATGCAGAAGCAGACACCAACTTCATCATCAATCAAATTAAAGCGAGCAATATGCTGGCTGACAATTTTGCTTACAAAGTAGAACAGCTTGAAGATAAAGACTGGGAACGCGAATGGATGGAAAACTTCCACCCAATGAAATTTGGTGAACGCCTATGGATTTGTCCAAGCTGGCGCGACATTCCAGATCCTGACGCTGTTAATGTTATGTTGGATCCTGGCCTTGCATTCGGTACGGGTACTCACCCTACAACAGCACTTTGTCTTGAGTGGCTAGAAAGCATGGATCTTAGCGGTAAGACCGTTATCGACTTCGGTTGTGGCTCTGGCATTCTGGCGATCGCGGCGATCAAACTGGGCGCTAAAAAAGTGATAGGGATCGACATTGATCCTCAAGCCCTGCTTGCTTCAAAAGACAATGCTGAGCGTAATGGCGTTGTAGACAAACTAGAAGTTTACTTACCGCAAAACCAACCAGAAGGTCTGATTGCAGACGTGGTTGTTGCTAACATTCTTGCTGGCCCATTGCGTGAACTTGCACCAATCATTAAAGGCCTAGTTAAGCCACATGGCGACCTCGCTATGTCTGGCGTATTAGACACTCAAGCCGAAGATGTTGCGAACTATTACCGTGACGAGCTTCACATTGACCCGATTGTTGAGCAAAGTGAATGGTGTCGCATCTCTGGTCGTAAGCAAGGCTAGACAAGGTTTTCAGAGCTAATTGTTTGAAATTCATACAATTTACAAAAACAATTTGTAAATGCTCAAATATTAGTCTTTTCACGCAGTGAAAAAATGCGTAAAATGCGCGCCCTTGCTGGTACAGAACTGTGATGACGTTTTGAAAATCGGAAACTATCAACTTAAGAACAATCTAATCGTAGCCCCTATGGCTGGTGTAACGGATAGACCGTTTCGCGAGTTGTGTCTTCGCTATGGTGCGGGAATGGCCGTCAGTGAAATGATGTCTGCTAACCCAAAACTATGGGGAACGTCAAAGTCGAAACAGCGCATGGTACACGAGGGCGAATCGGGCATTCGCTCTGTACAGATTGCGGGTTCCGATCCACAGCTTATGGCGGACGCAGCTCAATTCAGTGTTGAGAACGGTGCACAAATCATCGACATCAACATGGGCTGCCCGGCAAAAAAAGTGAATAAGAAGCTAGCGGGCTCTGCTCTGCTTCAATACCCAAACATTATCGAAGAGATTTTGAAAGCGGTCGTGAATGCAGTGGACGTTCCTGTAACGTTAAAGACTCGAACTGGCTGGGATACAGACAACAAGAACTGTGTCCAGATCGCTAAATTAGCCGAAAACTGCGGCATACAAGCTCTTGCTCTGCATGGCAGAACGAAAGCATGTATGTACAAAGGTGAGGCCGAATACGACAGCATTAAAGCGGTAAAAGAGGCGATTTCAATTCCGGTTATCGCGAACGGTGATATCGATAGCCCGGAGAAAGCCAAATTTGTACTGGAGTACACCGGTGCGGACGCTTTAATGATTGGACGCCCTGCCCAGGGTCGTCCTTGGATTTTCCAGGAAATCCATCACTATTTGGAAAACGGCACCACAATGGAGGAGCTTCCAACTGAGGAAGTGAAAACCATTATGCTTGGTCATGTGAATGCTCTGCATGAATTTTATGGGGAGTTCTTAGGTCCACGTATCGCGCGCAAGCACGTTGGGTGGTACCTGAAAGAGCATGAACAGGCAAGTGAGTTTCGCCGTACCTTCAACGCTATCGACGCAGCTCCGCTGCAAATTGAGGCGTTAGAAGGTTATTTTGATAACGTTGCATCATAATTAAGAGAAGAGCTAGACCGAATATGTTCGAACAAAATCTGACTTCAGAAGCATTAACAGTAACTACAGTAACGTCACAAGACCAGATTACTCAGAAGCCTTTACGTGACTCTGTTAAAGCGTCTCTTAAAAACTACCTTGCTCAACTAAACGGCCAGGAAGTAACAGAACTATACGAATTAGTTCTAGCTGAAGTTGAACAGCCACTATTAGATACTATCATGCAGTACACTCGCGGTAACCAAACTCGCGCGGCAACTATGATGGGTATCAACCGCGGTACTCTTCGCAAAAAACTTAAGAAATACGGCATGAACTAAGACCGGCTTTCAAAAAGTATTTGGAACAAGCCGTTACCTTTTTAGGTAACGGCTTTTCTTTATCTACTAAAACACTACGAATAACGCTCACTTTGTTCAGCATTACCAACTGGCTTTAAGATAACAACTGCTGAGCCAAACAATAGCAAAGCCACGAAAGCGACCCATTCATTACCTACAGAATAAGCGAAACCCGCCAAGGCAGACCAAATCGCGACACCAAAGTGCATCATACTCATTCCAGAAGACATCAGCACACCTCGATGTTCATCAGATAAGCTTGCTATATGTGCTTGTAACGCCGGAGAGCCTACCCCTCCAGCAAGAGACCAGAGCACTAGAGCTGGAAGATAAGCGGTCACCGTACTCATCTCATTTGAGAACACCCATGCACTGCAAGGTATGCACACCATTAAAGCCACTCGCATAACGGCTCGAGAGCTACCAAGCCAACGGCAAGCTCTCCCCACGCACATATTTCCAACCACACTCACGATCCCTAGAGCAGCATAAATAGCGCCCACCCAACCGAGCGCCAACTCGCTGGTATCTCGAATATGAAGGCCTATCAGGTTAAATACACCAATACCTCCCCCTAGGCCTAAACACATCGCTAGAATCGCCCTCAACGCGCCTGGAAGATGAATGACGTCTGTGATAGGTGGTAGAGTATCTGACTTCTTGGACTCATTATGCTTGTTGTTCATGAACACTACGCTCATGGCACCGACAAGAAGAGCCGCAACGCCCAAAATAATAAAAGCGGCACGCCATGATAAAAGCTGGGTCAACAATGCTCCGATCGCCGGGCTGGTTATCATACCCAGCGTTAATCCCGCCTGAACCATCACAATTTGACGCATCGCTCTATTACCCTTCGCGTCTCCCGCCAACGCGAATGCAATTGGCAACATGCCTGCACTTGCAATACCTGTGATCACTCGACTTGCAATCGCAAGTTCAAAATCATGAACTATGCCCGTCGTAATAGACGCAACCCCAAATACGAAGCAAGCAGGCAACATGATACGAATACGCCCAACCCGGTCTGATAAACGTCCCAGGTAAGGAGCACAAATTGCTATAGCTAAACTATATGCCGTAATAAATAACGTAACCTGACTCGGTTGAACACTTAAATCATTTCCGATAGGTTCAAGAATAGATCCAAGCATCAACTCATCAGCACCAACAAGAAAAGCAACAAGAAATAGGATCATGGACTGCATCATAGCGCCACCTCCTGTTCTGTTTCCGATTCAGCATAAGTGAGCAACGAAATATCTAAAACTCTATCAGGCCAAGATTGTAAAAACGCCTTCTCATGAGATACCACAATCACACTACCAGAAAAGCGCTGGAGAGCCTCTTTAAGCGCATTTTTACTGCTGCTATCCAAATGTGTCGTTGGCTCGTCCAACAGCAAAACATTGCATTTCTGGACTGATAAACAACAAAGTTTCACGCGAGTTTGCTCACCTCCACTTAATGTATCTAGGTGGCGCTGCGTCTTATCTCCGGTGACCCCAAAGCGAGCTAATAGCTTGCGTGATTCTTTGCTTGATATCGTTGGATCACAAGAGCATAGCTCCTGCTCAGGCGTGTGCTGAGGGTGACGCCAAGACAAATCTTGAGAAAAATACCCAATCATTGCACCTTTTGCCAATACCACCTCACCAGAGAGCGGCTCGATCTCCCCCATAAGGGTTTTAATTAAAGTCGACTTACCTACGCCGTTAAAACCAGAAACGACCAACTTCTCCCCGCGCGCTAACGTGATATCAAGCGCAGGAAGCAGAGGCTGCTGATAACCTATCATCAACGCTTTTGCGTCAATCACATACTGTTGCCCAATAGGCTGGTGAGCAAAGTCAAACATCGAAACTTTCTCTATACAATTCAGTTGAATACGTTCGATTTTATCCAGTTTTTTCTTGCGTCCCTTAGCAAGACTCGCGTTAACTCCAGCGCCATTTTTGGCAATAAATTGCTCTAACTTTCGAATTTCATTTTGCTGAGCCTTATATTGCTTTTCTAACAAAGCACCGTCGTGATGCTTTTGCTGCATTGCTTTGACATAAGTGCCGCTGTATTTTCGGACCGTTTGATAATCAATATCACAAATACTGGTCGCTACTTGATTAAGGAAGTCAATATCATGAGAAACCAGTAAAACAGTGCCAGTGTAATCGTTGAGAAACGTGACCAACCATTCAATGTGCAGAGCATCAAGATAGTTTGTCGGCTCGTCGAGAATTAACACATCGGGGTTGCGGAGTAACAACCTCCCTAAAAGGACCTTGTGTCTTTGCCCCCCACTTAGCGAGACAAGCGGTGTATCTAAGCCAAATTGATAAATGCCAAGACCTACAGCAACTTGTTCAATTTTGGTATCAATTGCATAGAAGTCTTCATCTTCTAAATATGCCTGTAGTCGGGCGACTTGGCTTAAAAGAGATGTAGAGTGAGAATCGGTCATCGCCTGATACAAAGTCCAAAGCTTCTGCTCGGCAGCGTATAAGTTCTCAAAAGCACTCTTTAAGCATTCATAAACCGTCAGCGCATTATCCATCTTAAAATGTTGCTCTAAATACCCCACCTCAAGGTTTGGTAACCAGTCAATGCAGCCCTTATCTGCAGATAATTCACCGATAAGCAGTTTTAATAAGGTGCTTTTTCCAACGCCATTCGCTCCGGTGATACCTATTTTCTCTCCCTCGTTAATTCGAAATGTCGCGTTGTTATATAAACTCTTATCAGCGATCTGATAAGACAAATTTTTAACTTGTAAAATACTCATGTTTTTAACCAAATAAAAAGGGCCGGTGATCTATACCGGCCCTTATTTCAATACTGGATAATGCTTTGTAGCTGCTTAACAGATACAAAAAGGCCGATGATGAAATATCACCGGCCATCTCTTCTCTTTTATCAGGTGTACAAACGCCTGCGTATAACTTCAGCGAAGTTGCTCACGCATAAAACACCTGATGAAGATTAATTTAAGACTCCGAGCAACACTTCATCGCGTTTTTTGCACGGAGTTCAGCCTTCTTACAAAGCTTTTAAACAAGAGATATAACATGGTTTACTGTCGAAAAAACATTCGATGTGAAGCGTACACCTTTAGAATAAAAAGTACCAGATAATTATTAAAAACTATCGTGACTTAGACGAAGATCCACTGAAAGAAGACCTTTCCTCAGTCAATGTGCTAGGTGAACGACTTACTCAGCAAGCACAGCTATGAGAGCAGCTATACCGCTCACGTTATACGAACGTAGTGGTGGCTTTGTAGGTTGGAGAGGGTTAGAAGGAAGAAGTAGCGAATATCCTTTAAGGCAGGCACTGGCTTAAATAGATCTGCAAACAAAATCCATGTTCGGAAAGTTTTAAATGCGCTGAGTTTATTTTAATGAGCGCCTGTGGCTAAATCAAAACATCTAAAGCAGAGAAATCTTCCCCGAAAATAACATAACCTAGTGAATAAACTTTCCAGGTAATAATAAAGGAAGCTTTGGTAAGTAAGCACAAGGGCTCAAAACTAGCGCTCGAGACTGGGACCCGGCTCAGCAGAAACCGCAGGAACTGCGCAACACCTCACTCATGACAGAGCTTAGAAAGCATAGCGAGAGAAGAGCCTGCCTCTCGATGCAAGGTTTCAATATGGAAATGGGGTTAAGGTAAGTCGGGTAATCAAAACAAAAAAAGCCCCAGTCTTTCGACTGAGGCTTAATATAAATGGCGGAGTGGACGGGACTCGAACCCGCGACCCCCGGCGTGACAGGCCGGTATTCTAACCAACTGAACTACCACTCCGCAGTGGTATCACTCGCTTGTAATCAGCAAGTGTCCAAAATTTAAAGCCTGGCGATGTCCTACTCTCACATGGGGAAGCCCCACACTACCATCGGCGCTATTTCGTTTCACTTCTGAGTTCGGCATGGAAGTCAGGTGGGTCCAAAACGCTATGGTCGCCAAGCAAATTCTTTAATTCGGAAAGCTGTTTTTTAATTCTCGTTCTTACACATTCAACGTTCTTTCATTGAGCCCATCAAAACCCCTTGGGTGTTGTATGGTTAAGCCTCACGGGCAATTAGTACAGGTTAGCTCAACGCCTCACAACGCTTACACACCCTGCCTATCAACGTCGTAGTCTACGACAACCCTTTAGGATACTTAAAGTATCAGGGAGAACTCATCTCAAGGCTCGCTTCCCGCTTAGATGCTTTCAGCGGTTATCGATCCCGAACTTAGCTACCGGGCAATGCGTCTGGCGACACAACCCGAACACCAGAGGTTCGTCCACTCCGGTCCTCTCGTACTAGGAGCAGCCCCTTTCAATTCTCCAACGCCCACGGCAGATAGGGACCGAACTGTCTCACGACGTTCTAAACCCAGCTCGCGTACCACTTTAAATGGCGAACAGCCATACCCTTGGGACCGACTTCAGCCCCAGGATGTGATGAGCCGACATCGAGGTGCCAAACACCGCCGTCGATATGAACTCTTGGGCGGTATCAGCCTGTTATCCCCGGAGTACCTTTTATCCGTTGAGCGATGGCCCTTCCATTCAGAACCACCGGATCACTATGACCTGCTTTCGCACCTGCTCGAATTGTCATTCTCGCAGTCAAGCGGGCTTATGCCATTGCACTAACCTCACGATGTCCAACCGTGATTAGCCCACCTTCGTGCTCCTCCGTTACGCTTTGGGAGGAGACCGCCCCAGTCAAACTACCCACCAGGCACTGTCCGCAACCCCGATAAGGGGTCGACGTTAGAACATCAACACTACAAGGGTGGTATTTCAAGGACGGCTCCACGCAATCTAGCGACTGCGCTTCAAAGCCTCCCACCTATCCTACACATGTAGGGTCAATGTTCAGTGCCAAGCTGTAGTAAAGGTTCACGGGGTCTTTCCGTCTAGCCGCGGGTACACTGCATCTTCACAGCGATTTCAATTTCACTGAGTCTCGGGTGGAGACAGCGTGGCCATCATTACGCCATTCGTGCAGGTCGGAACTTACCCGACAAGGAATTTCGCTACCTTAGGACCGTTATAGTTACGGCCGCCGTTTACCGGGGCTTCGATCAAGAGCTTCGACCGAAGTCTAACCCCATCAATTAACCTTCCGGCACCGGGCAGGCGTCACACCGTATACGTCATCTTGCGATTTTGCACAGTGCTGTGTTTTTAATAAACAGTTGCAGCCACCTGGTATCTGCGACTCTCAATAGCTCCATCCGCGAGGGACTTCACCGTCGAGAGCGTACCTTCTCCCGAAGTTACGGTACCATTTTGCCTAGTTCCTTCACCCGAGTTCTCTCAAGCGCCTTGGTATTCTCTACCCGACCACCTGTGTCGGTTTGGGGTACGATTCCTTACAATCTGAAGCTTAGAGGCTTTTCCTGGAAGCATGGCATCAATGACTTCACATCCGTAGATGCTCGACGTCGTGTCTCAGCCTTAAGAAGAGCCGGATTTACCTAACTCTTCAGCCTACGCACTTGAACCTGGACAACCGTCGCCAGGCCCACCTAGCCTTCTCCGTCCCCCCATCGCAATTGTAAGAAGTACGGGAATATTAACCCGTTTCCCATCGACTACGCCTTTCGGCCTCGCCTTAGGGGTCGACTTACCCTGCCCCGATTAACGTTGGACAGGAACCCTTGGTCTTCCGGCGAGGAGGTTTTTCACCCCCTTTATCGTTACTCATGTCAGCATTCGCACTTCTGATACGTCCAGCATGCGTTACCACACACCTTCAACCGCTTACAGAACGCTCCCCTACCCAATGCACTAAAGTGCATTGCCGCAGCTTCGGTTTACTACTTAGCCCCGTTACATCTTCCGCGCAGGCCGACTCGACCAGTGAGCTATTACGCTTTCTTTAAATGATGGCTGCTTCTAAGCCAACATCCTGGCTGTCTGAGCCTTCCCACATCGTTTCCCACTTAGTAGTAATTTGGGACCTTAGCTGGCGGTCTGGGTTGTTTCCCTCTCCACGACGGACGTTAGCACCCGCCGTGTGTCTCCCGGATAGTACTTACTGGTATTCGGAGTTTGCAAAGGGTTGGTAAGTCGGGATGACCCCCTAGCCTTAACAGTGCTCTACCCCCAGTAGTATTCGTCCGAGGCGCTACCTAAATAGCTTTCGGGGAGAACCAGCTATCTCCAGGTTTGATTGGCCTTTCACCCCTAGCCACAAGTCATCCGCTAATTTTTCAACATTAGTCGGTTCGGTCCTCCAGTTGATGTTACTCAACCTTCAACCTGCCCATGGCTAGATCACCTGGTTTCGGGTCTATATCCAGAGACTGAACGCCCAGTTAAGACTCGGTTTCCCTACGGCTCCCCTAGATGGTTAACCTTGCCACTGAATATAAGTCGCTGACCCATTATACAAAAGGTACGCAGTCACAGGACAAGCCTGCTCCTACTGCTTGTACGTACACGGTTTCAGGTTCTATTTCACTCCCCTCACAGGGGTTCTTTTCGCCTTTCCCTCACGGTACTGGTTCACTATCGGTCAGTCAGTAGTATTTAGCCTTGGAGGATGGTCCCCCCATATTCAGACAGGATATCACGTGTCCCGCCCTACTCGATTTCACTGAATATGCGTCGTCAGTTACGGGGCTATCACCCTGTATCGCCAAGCTTTCCAGCTTGTTCACCTAACGCCTATAAAGCTTAAGGGCTAGTCCAATTTCGCTCGCCGCTACTTTCGGAATCTCGGTTGATTTCTTTTCCTCGGGGTACTTAGATGTTTCAGTTCCCCCGGTTCGCCTCGTTATGCTATGTATTCACATAACGATACTTACTTATGTAAGTGGGTTTCCCCATTCGGAAATCCCAGACTCAAGTGGTTTTTACTACCTAATCTGGGCTTATCGCAAGTTAATACGTCCTTCATCGCCTCTGACTGCCAAGGCATCCACCGTGTACGCTTAGTCACTTAACCATACAACCCGAAGGAGTTTCGAGTTGATGTTCAAATCACCAAAGTTGTCTCTCATTATTTGAATGAGCGAGAGACATATCGATTTTGCCGGACTCAAATTCCAAGAACACTTGAATGTGTTTTTAGTTGTATTCATAAATGAATACTTTGAGAACTTTACAAACAACAATAAATTGTTGTTTTGTCAGCTTTCCAAATTGTTAAAGAGCTATGTTGCTTCACAAGGAAGTTACATTTTCTAAAGACTTTCAGAGTCAAAAATGCCAACCAGTATCAATTGCTTGTTCTGGTTTGGACGTTTTATTCCAAAAATACTTAGAGAATGGTGGGCGATACCGGGCTCGAACCAGTGACCCCCTGCTTGTAAGGCAGGTGCTCTCCCAACTGAGCTAATCGCCCACATAAGTTTTAATTCTTCGTGGAGAAGAATGGTGGGTCGTGCAGGATTCGAACCTGCGACCAATTGATTAAAAGTCAACTGCTCTACCAACTGAGCTAACGACCCAATGGTATCCCGTAGGGGAGTCGAACCCCTGTTACCGCCGTGAAAGGGCGGTGTCCTAGGCCTCTAGACGAACGGGACACTAAGTTGAACATCTTGGGGGATGTTCTATCTCTTAAACTTCATAAACCATATCAATCTGTGTGAACACTCATCGCAATAATCATCGTATAAGGAGGTGATCCAGCGCCAGGTTCCCCTAGCGCTACCTTGTTACGACTTCACCCCAGTCATGAACCACAAAGTGGTAAGCGTCCCCCCGAAGGTTAAACTACCTACTTCTTTTGCAGCCCACTCCCATGGTGTGACGGGCGGTGTGTACAAGGCCCGGGAACGTATTCACCGTGGCATTCTGATCCACGATTACTAGCGATTCCGACTTCATGGAGTCGAGTTGCAGACTCCAATCCGGACTACGACGCACTTTTTGGGATTCGCTCACTTTCGCAAGTTGGCCGCCCTCTGTATGCGCCATTGTAGCACGTGTGTAGCCCTACTCGTAAGGGCCATGATGACTTGACGTCGTCCCCACCTTCCTCCGGTTTATCACCGGCAGTCTCCCTGGAGTTCCCGACATTACTCGCTGGCAAACAAGGATAAGGGTTGCGCTCGTTGCGGGACTTAACCCAACATTTCACAACACGAGCTGACGACAGCCATGCAGCACCTGTCTCAGAGTTCCCGAAGGCACCAATCCATCTCTGGAAAGTTCTCTGGATGTCAAGAGTAGGTAAGGTTCTTCGCGTTGCATCGAATTAAACCACATGCTCCACCGCTTGTGCGGGCCCCCGTCAATTCATTTGAGTTTTAATCTTGCGACCGTACTCCCCAGGCGGTCTACTTAACGCGTTAGCTCCGAAAGCCACGGCTCAAGGCCACAACCTCCAAGTAGACATCGTTTACGGCGTGGACTACCAGGGTATCTAATCCTGTTTGCTCCCCACGCTTTCGCATCTGAGTGTCAGTATCTGTCCAGGGGGCCGCCTTCGCCACCGGTATTCCTTCAGATCTCTACGCATTTCACCGCTACACCTGAAATTCTACCCCCCTCTACAGTACTCTAGTCTGCCAGTTTCAAATGCTATTCCGAGGTTGAGCCCCGGGCTTTCACATCTGACTTAACAAACCACCTGCATGCGCTTTACGCCCAGTAATTCCGATTAACGCTCGCACCCTCCGTATTACCGCGGCTGCTGGCACGGAGTTAGCCGGTGCTTCTTCTGTCGCTAACGTCAAACAACGCCGCTATTAACGACGCCGCCTTCCTCACGACTGAAAGTACTTTACAACCCGAAGGCCTTCTTCATACACGCGGCATGGCTGCATCAGGCTTGCGCCCATTGTGCAATATTCCCCACTGCTGCCTCCCGTAGGAGTCTGGACCGTGTCTCAGTTCCAGTGTGGCTGATCATCCTCTCAGACCAGCTAGGGATCGTCGCCTTGGTGAGCCCTTACCTCACCAACTAGCTAATCCCACCTAGGCATATCCTGACGCGAGAGGCCCGAAGGTCCCCCTCTTTGGCCCGTAGGCATCATGCGGTATTAGCCATCGTTTCCAATGGTTATCCCCCACATCAGGGCAATTTCCTAGGCATTACTCACCCGTCCGCCGCTCGACGCCGTTATCGTTCCCCGAAGGTTCAGATAACTCGTTTCCGCTCGACTTGCATGTGTTAGGCCTGCCGCCAGCGTTCAATCTGAGCCATGATCAAACTCTTCAATTTAAGATTTTGTTCGGCTCAATGAATACTGAACATTACATAAAGTAATGTTTGAATTGACTGTGCTGAATCCGAAGATTCAATGGTCACTTCGTTTCATTGAAACCTAATTTGAAGCCGAGGCTTCTAATTGGATTATCATCAACGAGTGCCCACACAGATTGATAGGTCTATATTGTTAAAGAGCTTGGCTTTCAGTGCCTTAGCACGTAAGCGAGGTGCGTATAATACGCTTTCCACTTTGAAAGTCAACATAAAACTCTAAAAAGATTAGAATTTTATGGTGACTTGCTTAAATCTTAAGCAAGTGCAAAATAAAGCCTGGCGATGTCCTACTCTCACATGGGGAAGCCCCACACTACCATCGGCGCTATTTCGTTTCACTTCTGAGTTCGGCATGGAAGTCAGGTGGGTCCAAAACGCTATGGTCGCCAAGCAAATTCTTTAATTCGGAAAGCTGTTTTTTAATTCTCGTTCTTACACATTCAACGTTCTTTCATTGAGCCCATCAAAACCCCTTGGGTGTTGTATGGTTAAGCCTCACGGGCAATTAGTACAGGTTAGCTCAACGCCTCACAACGCTTACACACCCTGCCTATCAACGTCGTAGTCTACGACAACCCTTTAGGATACTTAAAGTATCAGGGAGAACTCATCTCAAGGCTCGCTTCCCGCTTAGATGCTTTCAGCGGTTATCGATCCCGAACTTAGCTACCGGGCAATGCGTCTGGCGACACAACCCGAACACCAGAGGTTCGTCCACTCCGGTCCTCTCGTACTAGGAGCAGCCCCTTTCAATTCTCCAACGCCCACGGCAGATAGGGACCGAACTGTCTCACGACGTTCTAAACCCAGCTCGCGTACCACTTTAAATGGCGAACAGCCATACCCTTGGGACCGACTTCAGCCCCAGGATGTGATGAGCCGACATCGAGGTGCCAAACACCGCCGTCGATATGAACTCTTGGGCGGTATCAGCCTGTTATCCCCGGAGTACCTTTTATCCGTTGAGCGATGGCCCTTCCATTCAGAACCACCGGATCACTATGACCTGCTTTCGCACCTGCTCGAATTGTCATTCTCGCAGTCAAGCGGGCTTATGCCATTGCACTAACCTCACGATGTCCAACCGTGATTAGCCCACCTTCGTGCTCCTCCGTTACGCTTTGGGAGGAGACCGCCCCAGTCAAACTACCCACCAGGCACTGTCCGCAACCCCGATAAGGGGTCGACGTTAGAACATCAACACTACAAGGGTGGTATTTCAAGGACGGCTCCACGCAATCTAGCGACTGCGCTTCAAAGCCTCCCACCTATCCTACACATGTAGGGTCAATGTTCAGTGCCAAGCTGTAGTAAAGGTTCACGGGGTCTTTCCGTCTAGCCGCGGGTACACTGCATCTTCACAGCGATTTCAATTTCACTGAGTCTCGGGTGGAGACAGCGTGGCCATCATTACGCCATTCGTGCAGGTCGGAACTTACCCGACAAGGAATTTCGCTACCTTAGGACCGTTATAGTTACGGCCGCCGTTTACCGGGGCTTCGATCAAGAGCTTCGACCGAAGTCTAACCCCATCAATTAACCTTCCGGCACCGGGCAGGCGTCACACCGTATACGTCATCTTGCGATTTTGCACAGTGCTGTGTTTTTAATAAACAGTTGCAGCCACCTGGTATCTGCGACTCTCAATAGCTCCATCCGCGAGGGACTTCACCGTCGAGAGCGTACCTTCTCCCGAAGTTACGGTACCATTTTGCCTAGTTCCTTCACCCGAGTTCTCTCAAGCGCCTTGGTATTCTCTACCCGACCACCTGTGTCGGTTTGGGGTACGATTCCTTACAATCTGAAGCTTAGAGGCTTTTCCTGGAAGCATGGCATCAATGACTTCACATCCGTAGATGCTCGACGTCGTGTCTCAGCCTTAAGAAGAGCCGGATTTACCTAACTCTTCAGCCTACGCACTTGAACCTGGACAACCGTCGCCAGGCCCACCTAGCCTTCTCCGTCCCCCCATCGCAATTGTAAGAAGTACGGGAATATTAACCCGTTTCCCATCGACTACGCCTTTCGGCCTCGCCTTAGGGGTCGACTTACCCTGCCCCGATTAACGTTGGACAGGAACCCTTGGTCTTCCGGCGAGGAGGTTTTTCACCCCCTTTATCGTTACTCATGTCAGCATTCGCACTTCTGATACGTCCAGCATGCGTTACCACACACCTTCAACCGCTTACAGAACGCTCCCCTACCCAATGCACTAAAGTGCATTGCCGCAGCTTCGGTTTACTACTTAGCCCCGTTACATCTTCCGCGCAGGCCGACTCGACCAGTGAGCTATTACGCTTTCTTTAAATGATGGCTGCTTCTAAGCCAACATCCTGGCTGTCTGAGCCTTCCCACATCGTTTCCCACTTAGTAGTAATTTGGGACCTTAGCTGGCGGTCTGGGTTGTTTCCCTCTCCACGACGGACGTTAGCACCCGCCGTGTGTCTCCCGGATAGTACTTACTGGTATTCGGAGTTTGCAAAGGGTTGGTAAGTCGGGATGACCCCCTAGCCTTAACAGTGCTCTACCCCCAGTAGTATTCGTCCGAGGCGCTACCTAAATAGCTTTCGGGGAGAACCAGCTATCTCCAGGTTTGATTGGCCTTTCACCCCTAGCCACAAGTCATCCGCTAATTTTTCAACATTAGTCGGTTCGGTCCTCCAGTTGATGTTACTCAACCTTCAACCTGCCCATGGCTAGATCACCTGGTTTCGGGTCTATATCCAGAGACTGAACGCCCAGTTAAGACTCGGTTTCCCTACGGCTCCCCTAGATGGTTAACCTTGCCACTGAATATAAGTCGCTGACCCATTATACAAAAGGTACGCAGTCACAGGACAAGCCTGCTCCTACTGCTTGTACGTACACGGTTTCAGGTTCTATTTCACTCCCCTCACAGGGGTTCTTTTCGCCTTTCCCTCACGGTACTGGTTCACTATCGGTCAGTCAGTAGTATTTAGCCTTGGAGGATGGTCCCCCCATATTCAGACAGGATATCACGTGTCCCGCCCTACTCGATTTCACTGAATATGCGTCGTCAGTTACGGGGCTATCACCCTGTATCGCCAAGCTTTCCAGCTTGTTCACCTAACGCCTATAAAGCTTAAGGGCTAGTCCAATTTCGCTCGCCGCTACTTTCGGAATCTCGGTTGATTTCTTTTCCTCGGGGTACTTAGATGTTTCAGTTCCCCCGGTTCGCCTCGTTATGCTATGTATTCACATAACGATACTTACTTATGTAAGTGGGTTTCCCCATTCGGAAATCCCAGACTCAAGTGGTTTTTACTACCTAATCTGGGCTTATCGCAAGTTAATACGTCCTTCATCGCCTCTGACTGCCAAGGCATCCACCGTGTACGCTTAGTCACTTAACCATACAACCCGAAGGAGTTTCGAGTTGATGTTCAAATCACCAAAGTTGTCTCTCATTATTTGAATGAGCGAGAGACATATCGATTTTGCCGGACTCAAATTCCAAGAACACTTGAATGTGTTTTTAGTTGTATTCATAAATGAATACTTTGAGAACTTTACAAACAACAATAAATTGTTGTTTTGTCAGCTTTCCAAATTGTTAAAGAGCAATAATAGCTCGAAGCTTTCGCTTCAAAACCATCAATCTGTGTGAACACTCATCGCAATAATCATCGTTTAAGGAGGTGATCCAGCGCCAGGTTCCCCTAGCGCTACCTTGTTACGACTTCACCCCAGTCATGAACCACAAAGTGGTAAGCGTCCCCCCGAAGGTTAAACTACCTACTTCTTTTGCAGCCCACTCCCATGGTGTGACGGGCGGTGTGTACAAGGCCCGGGAACGTATTCACCGTGGCATTCTGATCCACGATTACTAGCGATTCCGACTTCATGGAGTCGAGTTGCAGACTCCAATCCGGACTACGACGCACTTTTTGGGATTCGCTCACTTTCGCAAGTTGGCCGCCCTCTGTATGCGCCATTGTAGCACGTGTGTAGCCCTACTCGTAAGGGCCATGATGACTTGACGTCGTCCCCACCTTCCTCCGGTTTATCACCGGCAGTCTCCCTGGAGTTCCCGACATTACTCGCTGGCAAACAAGGATAAGGGTTGCGCTCGTTGCGGGACTTAACCCAACATTTCACAACACGAGCTGACGACAGCCATGCAGCACCTGTCTCAGAGTTCCCGAAGGCACCAATCCATCTCTGGAAAGTTCTCTGGATGTCAAGAGTAGGTAAGGTTCTTCGCGTTGCATCGAATTAAACCACATGCTCCACCGCTTGTGCGGGCCCCCGTCAATTCATTTGAGTTTTAATCTTGCGACCGTACTCCCCAGGCGGTCTACTTAACGCGTTAGCTCCGAAAGCCACGGCTCAAGGCCACAACCTCCAAGTAGACATCGTTTACGGCGTGGACTACCAGGGTATCTAATCCTGTTTGCTCCCCACGCTTTCGCATCTGAGTGTCAGTATCTGTCCAGGGGGCCGCCTTCGCCACCGGTATTCCTTCAGATCTCTACGCATTTCACCGCTACACCTGAAATTCTACCCCCCTCTACAGTACTCTAGTCTGCCAGTTTCAAATGCTATTCCGAGGTTGAGCCCCGGGCTTTCACATCTGACTTAACAAACCACCTGCATGCGCTTTACGCCCAGTAATTCCGATTAACGCTCGCACCCTCCGTATTACCGCGGCTGCTGGCACGGAGTTAGCCGGTGCTTCTTCTGTCGCTAACGTCAAACGATGCCGCTATTAACGACAACGCCTTCCTCACGACTGAAAGTACTTTACAACCCGAAGGCCTTCTTCATACACGCGGCATGGCTGCATCAGGCTTGCGCCCATTGTGCAATATTCCCCACTGCTGCCTCCCGTAGGAGTCTGGACCGTGTCTCAGTTCCAGTGTGGCTGATCATCCTCTCAGACCAGCTAGGGATCGTCGCCTTGGTGAGCCCTTACCTCACCAACTAGCTAATCCCACCTAGGCATATCCTGACGCGAGAGGCCCGAAGGTCCCCCTCTTTGGCCCGTAGGCATCATGCGGTATTAGCCATCGTTTCCAATGGTTATCCCCCACATCAGGGCAATTTCCTAGGCATTACTCACCCGTCCGCCGCTCGACGCCGTTATCGTTCCCCGAAGGTTCAGATAACTCGTTTCCGCTCGACTTGCATGTGTTAGGCCTGCCGCCAGCGTTCAATCTGAGCCATGATCAAACTCTTCAATTTAAGATTTTGTTCGGCTCAATGAATACTGAACATTACATAAAGTAATGTTTGAATTGACTGTGCTGAATCCGAAGATTCAATGGTCACTTCGTTTCATTGAAACCTAAATTGTTTCCGAAGAAACTAATTGGATTATCATCAACGAGTGCCCACACAGATTGATAGGTTTATATTTTTAAAGAGCTTTTCTAACTTATCCAGCAACTTAGTTGCTCGTCGTTAGGGGTGCGTATCTTACTCCGCACCGTGAGAGAGTCAAGCATTTTTTTCAAATTTCTTTTTCTCTCACTTCCGACTCGCTGTGTGACTTTCGTCTCACTCCGTGTCGGTGGATGCGCAGTATAGGGAGTTGAGAAATTAGTACAAGCGTTTTTTGCAAAAAAACTTTCAACCGAACAAATAGCAATCACTTTGTGTGTATATCAAGCGATCTTGGCTATTTTCTCTCATTTAAAAGGATCTTTCCTCAAGAAAAAGGGCGTTTCTACCTGAATTACGATCTTCAAATTTGATGTAATTGAAGTAAATGATATTCGCTCAACGCGCTTTTTCTTTTCTGCCTGCTGTATAAAAGATAAAAAAAGAGCAGAACGATAATGAACTGCTCTTTGGTCTTTGCTTTTTACTTGGGTACTTCAGGTGAAGTCTTGGAAATTACTTCTTCTATATAGATGAAAAGATCAGAGCATCCTTGCCCTTCTCTTTTACGACAGATTAGCTAGGGGTATATCTAAATGTCGTGGTTGTTCGATGACACATTGAGCTCGTAAGAGTGGAGCATGCTTGCATTCCCAATGGCGTCATCTTCGAGAGGAACTTAGTTCTTCAATACTTTTACGGTGTAGCTACCATCTTTTTGTTGGTACAGACCATGGATGTCGGTTTCGAAACCTGGGTAATGCGCACCGATCTCACAAAGCATCTCTAGGAAGTCCAGCACAGGGCGAGACTCTTGAGTCACCATTTCACCAGGAAGTACTAGTGGCACACCTGGAGGATAAGGAAGGATCATGTTCGCACTTACGCGGCCAACCATTTCTTCCAGTTTGATTTCTTCTACGTTACCGCGAAGCTCTTCTTGCCATGCTGCGTGTGGTGTCACTTTCATTTCTGGAAGAACATCGAACGCTTTGTACATTAGCTCAGGTAGGTTGTATTTCTTAGTTAGGTCATGAATTGCTTGTGCTAGTTCTTGAACGCGCATGCCTTCATAAAAGCTTGGGTCTTCGTTGTATAGCGAAGGTAGGAAGCTCTTGATGGTTAGGTTCAAGTCGTAGCCACGTTTAAATTCAGTTAGACCGCGTAGCAATTGCATTGCTTTTGATTTGTCGATACCGATTGAGAATAGGAACAACAAGTTGTATGGACCTGTTTTCTCTACCACGATACCGCGCTCGTCTAGGAATTTAGCCACCAGCGAAGCAGGAATACCTGATTCTTCTAGTTCGCCTTCTTTATTCATCCCTGGAGTCAGTAGCGTTACTTTGATTGGGTCAAGATACATGTGGTTGTCATCCATGTTCTTGAAGCCGTGCCATGTGTCGCTAGGGTCTAGTTTCCAACATTCTGTGGTATCGATGTTTTCTGGTTGCCATACATCGAAGAACCAGCTGTCGCTTTCTGCTTCTAGACGTTTGATCTCTTTACGGAAGCGGATTGCGCGATCGATAGAGTCTTGCATCAACTTCTTACCAGTGTTGCCGCGCATCATTGCCGCTGCAGTTTCAGTAGAAGCAACAATGCCGTACTGAGGTGAAGTTGAAGTGTGCATCATAAATGCTTCGTTGAAAGATTCTTTATCAAAGTCGCCTTTCACGTGAATCATTGAAGCTTGTGAGAACGCTGCCAACAGTTTGTGTGTTGATTGTGTCTCGTAGAACACTTTGCCTGGCATCGCTTCACCACTCATACCACATTTACCTTCGTAAATTGGGTTGAAGTTAGTGTAAGGCACCCAAGCACTGTCGAAGTGGATGTGTTTACAGTCTAGCGACTCTTTGATGAATTGTGTGTTGTACAACAGACCATCGTAAGTTGAGTTAGTCACTACTGCGTAACTTGGCGCTGTTGCACCTGGTGTTTTCGCAACTTTCTCTGCGATTACATCGCGGCTGAATTCGCTTTGTGGAATACCACCAAGGATGCCGTATGCGTTACGAGTTGGACGGAAGTAGATTGGTGTCACGTCGCTCATCATCATTAGGTGAGTCAGAGATTTGTGACAGTTACGGTCAATCAGTACTGTGCTGCCCGCAGGTGCTGAGTACATGCCGACGATTTTGTTCGATGTAGACGTACCATTCGTTACGATGTAAGAGCTGTCTGCATTGAAGGTACGTGCGATGTATTCTTCTGCATCTTTATGTGGACCTGAGTGGTCTAGTAGAGAACCTAGTTCAGGCATTGAGATTGATACGTCCGCTTTGAATGTATTTGGACCGTAAAAATCGTAGAAGATGCTACCAGCAGGACTTTTCTGGAATGCAGTACCACCCATGTGACCTGGAGTACAGAAGGTGTATTTACCTTCTTCTACGTATTTGAATAGCGCTTTAGTGAATGGAGGCATGATGGCATCTTTGTATGCCTCAGTCGCTTGGTTGATTTTGATAGCGATGTCGTCAGCCATACCTAAAGCGTACTCGAAGAAGCTCACGTTTAGACGTAGGTCTGTTAGTGAAATATCGAGAGTAGACTGTTCATTAGCAAATGCGTGAACAGGCAGTTTTTCGTTGATTTGGCTAATACGTTCACATAGCTCTAGTGAGTATTTATCCCAGTCGAACAGCACACCGCAAATGCGTGGGTTCATCTCAATCATTTTGATCAAGTCTTTATCATCTACTGGGTAAACCACTTCGTAGCCCGCTTTCTCAAGAGCAGCGTGAAGTTGACGAACTGGCTCTTCTTTAAAGAACACACCCATGTGGTTCAAGATAGCGAATATATTCATTTGGACATCTCCAAGGCGAATGAGGGCGCTCTTTGCCATTTACAGGCAATGAGTAAGGTGAGCGCCGCGTGAATTTGGGGTTTATGGGCTGGCACCGTAGTGCCAGCGTTTTGGGGATTAGTTGCTTGCTTGGGCAGGCATGTCGTCAGCGTGCATTTTCACGTACTGAGCAAGACCTGCTTTTTTGCTGTAGAACATCAAGATAACGAGAGAAACGATGAAGGTTGCTGTTAGCGTACCGCCCTCTGCACCTGCTAGTGCGATGAAGCAGAACAGACAAGCCACACCAGAGAACAACATTACGAAGCCGTTACGTGTTGTCATACCTTCGAAGCGAATCAAGTTAATGCTTGAGTAGAAGTAAGGCAGCATAGTTAGTAGAACTGCATCAGTCGTTAGCTGGTTGAACAGGTCTGATGCGTGTGCTGTTTTAGAGCTGAAGAACATGAGTACAACCATTAATGCTGTCATCTTGATTGACGCAAGGATTAGACCTTTCTTAGGCACACCGTTTTTGTCAGTTTCGCCGTAGATTTTAGGGAAGTTGCCATCGCTTGCTGCACGTTTACCAGCCTCGCCCACCAGCATCATCCAAGAACCTAGCGAAGTGAAACATGCTAGTGCTGTGAATGCTGATACAAATGGGGCTGTCCAGCTACCGAATAGCTCAGTGGTTGCCAATGCAAATGGCGCACCTGATGCCGCAACTTCAGAAGCAGGGAACATGCCGCTGATCATTTGAGTTGATAGGATGTAAATCACACCTGCGATACCAGTACCCAGCATGGTTGCTAGCGGTACAGTACGTTTAGGATTTTCTACCATGCCTGTTGATACTGCGGCTGATTCCACACCAACGAATGACCATAGACAGATAAGAACCGCTGTCACAATCGCATGGCTATCCGTACCCGCAGATACGTTCCAGTTTTGGCTGTATAGCGCAGTGTCGAAGTGCGTCCAACCAAACGCCGCTGTACCAACAACTGGAATGAGGATTAGAACAAGACCAAGCGTACATAGACGGCTTACCCAGCTACCACCAAGTAGGTTGACGAAAGTGAAGATCCATACCGATGCAATCGTCGCAATACCTGCTGGGATTGGGTCATTAAGCACAGGGAAGAATACTGAAAGGTAAGAAACACCTGTAATAGCAATAGCTAGGTTACCAATCCAGTTCGCGTGGTAATACAGCACGCCCGTTTGGAAACCAAAGACTGGGGAAACTTCGCCCGCATAAGCGATAGGACCACCTTCTTGAGGGTTTTTGGTTGCCAGACGAGCGTAAACAAACGCAAGGCTCAGTGCACCGATCAAACAGATCAGCCAGCTGAAAATTGAAACAGAGCCTACTGAAGCTAGGCTAGAAGGTAACAGTGCAATACCACTACCCATCATGTTACCGGCGACTACACCCGTACAGGCAATTAGGCCGATTTTTTTCGTATTCGATGACATAACATCTCCAAATCTATTCTACTCAAGTCAACGTGACTCAAACTGAACGGTTATTAGCGAGATGCTATGAAGTAGATACCTGCTCGACCTCGCTAAATTTCGAAGTGAAGACTACGCCCAAAAACTGGGAAAAAAATAAACTTGGCGTTATCAATAAAATGATTAGTTCATCAACATCAAGTTGAGATAAACATGATGAACACAAAAATATAAAACTATATTATTCATATAGTTATAAGAAAAACATCAAACCTTCTACCGATAGATAAACTCTCATCAACTCGTTGGTAATCGCGGCAAAAGTTATCAACCTCTATCAACTTCCCCGCCCCGAAGGGTTGATTCCCTGAACCTGTTGATTTCATAAACCTCTCCCTGATCGCGCTTTTTGACCCACATCAATATTCATCTCGCCTGCAAGAAAGCATCAGAATCATTCTCGCCAAATAACCCAGCCAGACACTCCATACAATCAATAGAGATAGAGATAGAGATAGAGATAGAGATAGAGATAGAGATAGAGATAGAGATAGAGATAGAGAAGAAAACCGGATATGTCTTCCCGTTGCAAGCTTGCGTTACTGGCTCCTTCGTAAGTCATTACCCCACCGCCCACCCTTTTCACTTTTCGACAGCTACAAAAAAGCCCCTCACCGAAATGAGGGGCTAGTATTAAACTGACGTAGAGTACGAGAGAATTAAAGCATTCGAACGACAGAAGGGTGAACAGCGCGATACATGGCGTAATCAATCGCCTTCATGTTACTTGGGAAGACCAAGTTTTCGCACAGCAGGTACGTCTCAACCGACGTATCAATATAGAAAGCTTCGCTGTAAGACTCACTGGCCAAATCCAGATCACCATCCAATTCAGCGTGCTTACCACGAATCACATAAGAAAGCACCGAATCACGTAACCTCAAAGCCTGCCCAAGATGCTGCTTGGCTGAGGCCATGTCACCAATAATGGTTTCGTGCAGGGCTAAAGCTTCATAAATTCGCGGTTGAATTGGCCCAACCATCATTTTTACGTTAGTTTCTAGTGCATCACTCAACTGCTGCACTCGCCCTTTCTTCAACTCCTGTGAAAAATCGAGCACCTTCTGCACGTGGTAAGCAATCAATAACTCTGCCTGAACGTAAGCATTATCTGGCTCAATTTCTAAAATGTTTTCCATCAAGTTGACGCCTTGGCGAAACTGCTTGGCATCCGAGACATTGAGATAATGGTTAGCTTGAACAAACAGCTCCAAAGCTTCCGCGTTAATTGGCATTCCCGCTACTAGCATCGTGGATTTCAGCTTGGCATCCGGCACTTTCAGGACTTGCATCAAATCCAACGACGCTTGTTGAAGCACTGTCTTTAAATGGCTGCTGGTTAACGCGTATTGACGACTAAACAACACCTTTTCAGATGAGTTATTGCGATATTCCACCTCTAAAAAGCTGCCACCATCATTTTCACGAACCCGCACCACAACCGATTTGCCCGGCACAATACCCGAGGTAAACGACGCCTTCTTTAGCATGACTCGGTAATCGCTCACTTGAGCAATGTCGGACATCAACTTTTGGGCAAACCCGTCTGCCAAGTCGTAGCTTAACCCTTCGCTTGTGAAGTTATCTTGAAACTTGAATTCGATAAGGTGAGTATCGATGGCTTGAGTAATACGCACTTCCGATTGCTTGTAGGTAAACACGCCCATCACCACAACCAAGACACTGATCCAGATGAAGTTCATGATCCCCAGGCGCCACGGACTGATTTTATTTTTTTTCTGAGGGGCCTTTTTCTCTTTAGACATCTCACAGACCGCGCGAGTCAGAGGGCCAGCAGGAAAGGTGACGGCAGGTGCGATAGGTAGAGTATCTTCTTCTGATTCTTCAACAATAGGAGGAAGAGTTTCTGAATCACAATGACGACTTGCGAGGAATTCCTCGAGTGTCATTGGGGTCACATTCGCCACCAGCTTGTAACCACGTTTCGGCACTGTAATGACGTAGCTGGTATTTTCTTCCCGACCATCCCGCAGTAATTTACGCAACTCAAAAATGGACTGAGTCACCACTTGATCGGTCACAATCGCCCCTGCCCAAACGTATTGGATCAATTCCTCACGATTGAACACCTCATTCGCATGCTCCGCTAGGAAATGCAGAAGATTAATTAAGCGTGGCTCAACAGTAACTTCCCTATCTTGTCGATACAGCTTATTTTCATCAACGCTTAAAAACCAGTCATTGATTTGAAAATAGACTCCAACCATGTATGAAAACTCTCGTATCTACAGACAGCGCTACGGCAGGAATCAAACAATGGTCAATTCCTACAGGTAACTAAAGGCGAGATTATAGGTGGGAAAACGGCGTGCACCTAGAAAAGCAAGCCGCCAAAAATGCAAACTTAAGTTAAGTGATGCAGAAATGAGACTACTCAAGTGCTGCAAGGATAGAACAATGCGTAGCATCATCGTCCGTATGACCGCAGCAAGCATCATTGATCTTCTTCAAAGCTCGACGAATTTTCGTTAGCTCGTTAATTTTTCCATCAATCAGCTCTAACTTAGCAGAAGTAATAGCTTTAACCTCTGCACAGCTGTGTTCTGTTGCTTCTAGTTTGATTTCTAGTAGCTCTTTAATCTCATCCAAGCTCAGGCCCAGCTCTTTACCTTTAAGGATGAAGTGTACCTGCTTTTGATTCTCTTCATTATAGAGACGATAACCTGATTCACTTCGACCTGCGGGCTTTATCAGCGCGTTTTTCTCATAAAAACGCAGCGTATCTGCAGTCACACCACAACGTTTTGCCAGTTCACCTATCTGAAACATAACTTTCCCTATTAACTATCTCGTTACTTTTAAAGCTAAAGAACCTCTTTTTCACAATTATTTTTGAGATGCCAAACGATTGCGCGAGCTTTTTTGTAATAAATTGGTTAGAATACGCGCCATCAAATGTGGAGACTGTTTTCTAACCAGAAAACATCCGGCAAAGGTCTTTACCAAAACTGGCCAATATTTTACCCCAAGAGGTAAAAACAAGTTCATTTTTGGCAAACATCTTTAACTCCGTGAATTTGAGGAAAATGGAAGCATGAATAACGCTCGTCCTATTCGCCGTGCGCTTATCAGCGTATCAGACAAAACAGGTATTGTTGAGTTTGCACAAGCTCTTGCTGAGCGCGGTGTCGATATCCTATCTACTGGTGGTACAGCACGCCTACTTGCCGAACAAGGCATCGCAGTAACAGAAGTCTCTGACTACACAGGTTTCCCAGAAATGATGGACGGCCGCGTTAAAACGCTTCACCCGAAAGTTCACGGTGGTGTGCTTGGTCGTCGTGGTCAAGATGACGACGTGATGGCAAAACATGGCATCAATCCAATCGACATGGTCGTTGTTAACCTATACCCATTCGCAGAAACCGTTGCAAAAGAAGGCTGTACACTAGCTGACGCGGTTGAAAACATCGATATCGGCGGCCCAACGATGGTTCGCTCTGCAGCGAAAAATCACAAAGACGTGACTATCGTTGTGAACGCTCATGATTACGATCGCGTTATCGCTGAAATGGACGCGAACGAGAAATCTCTAACACTAGAGACTCGTTTCGACCTTGCTATCGCAGCATTCGAGCACACTGCTGCTTACGATGGCATGATCGCAAACTACTTCGGCACTATGGTTCCATCTTACGGTGAGAACAAAGAAGGTGATGAAGAGTCTAAATTCCCACGTACTTTCAACCAGCAATTCGAGAAAAAACAAGACATGCGCTACGGTGAGAACAGCCACCAAGCAGCCGCATTCTACGTTGAAGCAAACCCACAAGAAGCATCTGTTTCTACTGCTCGCCAAATCCAAGGTAAAGCCCTCTCTTACAACAACATTGCAGACACTGATGCAGCACTTGAGTGTGTGAAAGAGTTCAACGAGCCTGCATGTGTAATCGTAAAACACGCCAACCCATGTGGCGTTGCGCTAGGTAAAGACATCCTCGAAGCGTACAACCGCGCTTACCAAACTGACCCAACGTCAGCGTTCGGCGGCATCATTGCATTCAACCAAGAGCTAGATGCAAAAACGGCTAGCGCTATCGTTGAGCGTCAATTCGTTGAAGTGATCATTGCACCTTCTGTTTCTGCTGAAGCGATTGAAATCGTTGCAGCGAAGAAGAACGTACGTCTACTAGAGTGTGGCGAGTGGTCAACGAAGACAACGGGCTTTGACGTAAAACGCGTCAACGGTGGTCTACTGGTTCAAGACCGCGACCAAGGCATGGTAAGCCTAGACGATCTTAAAGTCGTGTCTAAACGTCAGCCGACAGAAGAAGAGCTAAAAGACGCCCTATTCTGCTGGAAAGTAGCGAAATACGTGAAATCTAACGCGATCGTTTACGCGAAAGGCGACATGACTATCGGTGTAGGCGCAGGCCAAATGAGCCGCGTTTACTCAGCGAAAATTGCCGGCATCAAAGCCGCAGATGAAGGCTTAGAAGTTGCCGGTAGCGTAATGGCATCTGACGCTTTCTTCCCATTCCGCGACGGTATCGATGCCGCAGCAGAAGCCGGCATTAAGTGCGTAATTCAGCCAGGTGGCTCTATGCGTGACGACGAAGTTATCGCAGCAGCAGATGAGCACGGCATGGCGATGATCTTCACGGGTATGCGTCACTTCCGCCACTAATTTCCTCATCGTATTTGGCACTGTGGCGTTGTTAACTGCTTTCGCCCACCCCAGTTACGTAGCTGGCTATGTTTCCGGGATGGGCTCAATTGTTGCCTAGCCACATCATCAACTACTTTGAGCAAGACTTATTTAATTTAGCTAATTTGAAATACTCTTAGTTTTAGAAATTTTCATTTTAGAGCAAAGCCATATTGATAAGGTCAAGGAGAGCTCGCGGAGTTTATAAGTATAAATGAGCAAGCTCGACGCAGAGATTAGCAATATGGCGCAGCTATCAAAGGATAAATAAAATGAATGTACTTATCATTGGTTCAGGTGGCCGTGAACATGCGCTAGGCTGGAAAGCGGCGCAAAACCCAAATGTTGAGACTATTTTCATTGCTCCAGGCAACGCAGGTACGGCACTAGAGCCAAAACTAGAGAACGTAAACATTGATGTGGAAGACATCGATAGTCTGGTTGCTTTTGCAAAAGAGAAGGCGATTGAATTGACTATCGTTGGCCCAGAAGCACCGCTGGTTATTGGTGTGGTGGATGCGTTCCGCGAAGCGGGCTTACCAATCTTTGGTCCTACCCAAGCCGCAGCGCAGCTTGAAGGCTCTAAAGCGTTTACTAAAGACTTCCTTGCTCGTCACCAAATCCCAACCGGTGCATACGCAAACTTCACAGAAATTGAACCAGCGCTTGCTTACGTGCGTGAGCAAGGTGCGCCGATTGTGGTGAAAGCCGACGGCCTTGCGGCTGGTAAAGGCGTGATTGTGGCAATGACGCTAGAAGAAGCCGAAGACGCAATCAAAGACATGCTAGCAGGCAACGCATTTGGTGACGCAGGCAGCCGCGTGGTTATCGAAGAGTTCCTAGATGGCGAAGAAGCAAGCTTCATCGTGATGGTGGATGGTGAGAACGTTCTGCCAATGGCCACCAGCCAAGATCACAAACGCGTGGGTGACAAAGATACTGGCCCAAACACTGGCGGTATGGGCGCGTACTCGCCAGCTCCTGTGGTAACACCAGAAATTCACAACCGCATCATGGAAGAAGTCATTTACCCAACAGTACGTGGTATGGCGTCTGAAGGTAACCCATACACAGGTTTCCTATACGCGGGTCTGATGATCGACAAAGATGGTACGCCTAAAGTGATCGAGTACAACTGCCGCTTCGGTGATCCAGAGACACAACCAATCATGATGCGTATGGAATCGGATCTGGTTGATCTTTGCTTGGCTGCGATTGACCAAAAACTGGATCAAGTGGAATCAAAATGGGATCCACGTGCGTCGATTGGTATCGTGCTCGCAGCCGGTGGTTACCCAGCAGCGTACAACAAAGGCGATGTGATCTCTGGTCTGCCACAAGTTGAAATTGAAGGCGAGAAAGTCTTCCACGCGGGTACAGACAATAAAGATGGCAACATCGTAACAAATGGTGGTCGCGTATTGTGTGCAACTGCGTTGGGCAACAGCGTATCAGAAGCGCAGCAACGCGCTTACGAGCTTGCAAAACAGATCAGTTGGGACGGCATGTTCCATCGCAGTGACATCGGCTACCGTGCGATTGCACGTGAGCAAGAAAAATAAAAACAACTTAAGTTGGCTAAAAAACAAAAGGCGCATTCAGCGCCTTTTTTATTACTCTGTCAGCAAGTAAGTCTCACCAAGCTTACTCTGCGAGTAATGCTGGTCGTGGTACACAATCAAAGTCATCATCATTGAGCATCAACAGTTCATCAACCGTTGCTTTATTTCGCGACTGCTTGCCGACAAAAGCCACGTAACTGTCTACAGATGAGAGACGCTCGATAATAAATTTTGGCAACGTCTGATTAAACTCGAGTGTCGAGAACGCTTTACCTTTGCAGGTTTCAAACGATTGGCCATTCCAATAACCTTGAATGAGGCTCTGACTGTTACGAGACTGCGCCTTAACCGACGCCACTACATCATTCGCTTCTGTCTTGTAACGTTCTAATTGTTCATGCTGAAGTGGTAAGACTTTACGATTAACGCGATATTGTTGGTAAACCGCTTCGCCATCTTTATTAAAACGGATGTGGATTTGAAAAGGCACCAACTCTTGCTTGGTATCAACTTGCTCACCTTTTCGAATCAACTCTCGAAGCTCACCTTCATCCCAACGGTAGTCACTTTGAAACCAGCCATTATCCCCCATCGTTACGTAATCAGCAGCCGTACTCACGCGAGTGAGTTTCTCGGTCATCCAGTACAAGCTACTTGCGTCTCCAGCAACTTTGCCGCCAGAGAAGTGAGTGAATTGTTCTAAATTAGGAGTTTCAACCGACGAACAGCCAAAAAGGGTAAAGCTAGATAAGAGAAGTGAAGCGAGTAGATGTTTTTTCATGAAGTTGCACCGAGGCAGGATACCTCGGTGCATTCTAACTTAGTTTACTGATTCTTTCAGCGCTTTACCTGCTACGAATGCAGGTACGTTAGCTGCTGCGATTTGAATCTCGTCACCAGTCTTAGGGTTACGACCAGTACGTGCAGCGCGGTGGTTTACTTTGAATGTACCAAAACCAATTAGTTGAACTTGGTCACCCTCTTTAAGTGCACCAGTTACACCATCAAGAGTCGCTTCAAGAGCAGCTTTTGCTTGTGCTTTTGATAGGTCTGCTTTCTCTGCGATAAAGTCGATTAATTGGGTCTTGTTCATTAGGTTTCCCTTCTCATAGGTTATCGAATTCGTCTCACTCTAAAACATAAATGCCCCATCTGGCAAAGGTTTGTAAGCGATCTTTCGATTTTCTGACGTACTTTTAGCCATAATATGAGTAATAACTCACAATTTGTTACCACATACCCCCTGAAAACCCTTGCCTTCCAAGGTATTTGGACCAATTTATAAGGCACTTTTGCGGTTATAATAGCTGCAAATAACCACTATCAAACTACATTCAAGGGCAACTATGCTGCTGTTATCCATTTATATCTCTATTGCAATCGGCATTTCGTTTATCTGTTCGGTGCTGGAGGCGGTACTGCTGAGTATCAGTCCGAGCTACATTGCGCAGCTCAATCAACAGGGGCATCCCGCAGCTGGGCAACTGGCTAAGCTAAAATCAGATATCGACCGACCATTGGCATCCATTCTGACTCTAAACACCATCGCTCATACCATCGGCGCGGCCACTGCTGGTGCACAAGCTGCGGTGGTATTTGGTAGCGAAGCGTTAGGTATCTTTTCGGCAGTGCTCACACTGGCGATCTTGGTGCTTTCAGAAATCGTACCGAAAACAATTGGCGCAACTTACTGGCGTCAATTGGCGCCAACCGCGGCAGTCGCATTACGCTGGATGGTATGGGCGCTAACGCCATTCGTATGGTTTTCAGAGCAAATCACCAAGCGTCTTGCTCGTAACCACGAAGCACCCAAGATGCGTGATGAACTGTCGGCAATGGCGATTCTGGCACGTGAAAGCGGTGAATTTGCCGAGGGTGAATCAAAAATCTTAAGCAACCTGCTGGGCATCCAAGATGTACCTGTAACGCAGGTTATGACGCCACGTCCTGTGGTATTCCGTATCGATGCCACGATGACCATCAATGAGTTCCTAGAAAAACACAAGGATACACCTTTCTCACGCCCATTGGTTTATAGCGAGCAGAAAGACAACATCATTGGTTTTGTGCACCGCCTTGAGTTGTTCAAACTGCAACAATCAGGTTGTGGACAGAAACAACTGGGAGCAATCATGCGCCCGATTCAAGTGGTGCTAAACAACACGACGTTACCGAAAGTGTTTGACCAGATGATGACTCATCGCCTACAGCTAGCCCTTGTCGTTGACGAATACGGTACTGTGCAAGGCTTGGTGACGTTGGAGGATATTTTTGAACACCTCGTGGGTGAAGAAATCATCGATGAAGCGGATAAAAGTACCGACATGCAAGAACTGGCTTACCAACGTTGGGAAAGTTGGAAAGAGATGCACGGCGTAATCGAAAGCCGCGATGACGATGAAGAAGAGGAAGAACTGGAGAAGCATCACAAGGAGCCAGAAGCTCAAGAAGCGACAAAACCAGATTCTAAAGAATCGTAATCAGCATTGGGCATAACCGCTCAAACGCCGCAAACAAAAAGGCATCCATTTAGGATGCCTTTTTCTATCTATTCAACGATTAAAGTGCGATACCGATATTGCTCACGCCTTCTTCACGTAACTCTTCACGTAAATCTTTAATCAAGCTGATGTCACGCTCTACCGCTTCACGCAGTGGACGGAAAATAGCCCACTGCACGTCCCATTCTTCACATACGGCTTCATTTTCTTTCTGGTTGTCGTTGGTTATTGGCTCTGCACCTTGCGCTTGCTCTAGATCAGCAACGGTTTGTACCGACTGTTGGCTCACTTTAAGCATTGAATCGAAAAGGTAGTCGCGGTCCAATAGACCATGCAGTAACGTAGACAAACCCTGACACGCGTCCATCGCTGGGTAAACGCCGTAAAAATCGAACTCATCCGCACTTGGGAACAACTCTTCTAACTTCTCTAATTGACGTTCGAAGTTAATTTTCGCGTTCTTAACTGTCAAAATTTCCCATACACTATCAAGAATCGCTCGGTAAGCACGCGGGTCAGCAAATTCTGTGTTCTCACAAAACATCGCATAGTTTGGATACATGCGTTCACATAGACACGCCATAAAGGTAATTTGTTGCCAAGGTTCTAGTTTTTCTAAACGAACCTGAAGAGGATTCTTAAGCATAGTCACTCAATCATTGAAGAAAAAAACAGCGAAAGTGTACTTGATTCATCACAGGGAAAAAAGTTAATGCCGCATTCAAATCAGATTTTCCTGCTCTCAGAGCATCGCGACACCTACAAAACGTTACTGGCAGAGAAAAATCTGCCCGATCTTTGCCTCACCGACGAACCAGAAGCCGCTCAGATCGTACTAGCGGACCCGCCCTTACTATCACAAAGCTTAGACGAATTTTCACAGCTTGAATGGGTGCAATCCACGTTTGCTGGTGTCAACGCCTTAACATCCCCTAGCCTTCGTCAGGACTATACTCTAACTAACGTTCGAGGCATCTTTGGTCCACTGATTGCTGAATATGTTTGGGGTTACAGTATTGCCCATTACCGCCACTTTGCCCGATACCACCAGCAGCAACAAAACAAACAATGGCAGCCTCACCTCTATACATCATTACAAAGTAAAACCATGGTGATTCTCGGTACTGGTAGCATTGGGTGTTATTTGGGCAATGCCGCTAAAGCAATGGGAATAAAAACCATCGGTATGAATCGCACAGGTATTCCGACCTCAGGTGGTGAATTTAATCAGATCTTTCATATCAGTGAACTAAGTAAGGCATTTGAACAAGCCGACATTGTTGTGAATACCCTACCAAGTACACCGGAGACGCAACAGTTACTTAATCGTCAAAAGCTCAGCCAACTAAATCAGGCGTTATTGTTTAACGTAGGTCGTGGCGACGTACTGGATGAGGCAGGGTTGCTCTTCGCTCTGAAAAACCGTTGGGTAGAACACGCCTTCTTAGATGTATTTGAGCAAGAACCGTTATCGGTAGAACATCCGTTTTGGAAACTACCGCAAGTCACCATCACTCCACACATTGCTGCGCTGAGTTTTCCCGAGCAAGTCATCGAGATTTTTGCTGACAACTATCTACGCTGGCGTGATGGGTTTTCATTAAATTATCAAGTGGACTTCGAAAAGGGTTACTAAGAATGTCGTTAGACGAGCTATTGCAGCAAGTGAGGGCCTGCCAGATCTGCGCGGATAATTTACCTTTGGGCGCAAACCCTGTCGTACAAGCAGCAAAAGGGGCACGCATCCTAATCATCGGTCAGGCCCCAGGCACACGTGTACACAAAACCTCGATACCTTGGAATGACCCAAGTGGTGACCGATTACGCCAATGGCTCGATATCGACAAAGGCGTTTTCTACGACCCAAATAAAATTGCCATTGTCCCAATGGGATTCTGTTATCCAGGCAAAGGGAACTCTGGTGATTTGCCGCCTCGCAAAGAATGTGCGCCCACTTGGCATAAAAAGATTCTTGAGCAGCTGCCCAATATAGAGCTGACTCTATTAATTGGTCAGTACTCGCAGCAGTACTATCTCACCAACAAACCAAAGACACTCACGCAAACCGTTCAGCAATGGCAGGATTGGGAACCTGATTTTATCCCGCTTCCTCATCCTTCTCCACGCAATACATTGTGGTTAAAGAAGAATCCTTGGTTTGAATCTGAAGTCGTGCCATACCTTAAAAAACGCGCTCACTCGATGATTTAGGTTACCCATGATCTAATTGCTTTTTTATCTGTACAAGAAAATGAGCACACAAACACAAACCGCTAAGCTGTTGTTTATAATAAGATTAAACAATAAGCGTACAGACTAAATAGTAATTAGATCATAGTAGGCCAAATACTACTAGAGCTGTACAGCCTTGAGTTTCAGATAAAAAATTGAATTTTAGGTAAAAAAAATACCGGCACTGAATGCCGGCATTTGATTGTAAAAAATCTAACTTACTTGTGGTATGGCTTAGATAACTCGTGTACCGCTTCCACAAATACGCCCGCGTTTTCTGGCGGTACATCCAAGTGGATACCGTGACCTAGGTTGAACACATGACCAGTCCCCGTATCACCAAATCCTTCTAGGATATCCGCTACTTCTTCACGGATGCGCTCTGGCGAAGCGTAAAGCATTGATGGGTCCATGTTACCTTGCAGCGCCACCTTATCACCGATACGTGCTTTCGCGTCTGCAATGTTGATTGTCCAGTCTAGACCAACCGCATCACAGCCCGTTGCTGCGATTTGCTCAAGCCACATACCGCCATTCTTAGTAAACAGTGTGACTGGCACGCGACGACCATCGTTTTCACGAATCAGACCATCTACAATCTTGTGCATGTATTGCAGTGAGAACAGGTTGTAGTCACGAGGCGTCAGTACGCCACCCCATGTGTCAAATACCATTACCGACTGCGCGCCTGCTTTAATTTGCGCGTTTAGGTACTCGATAACGCTGTCTGCTAGCTTATCTAGAAGTAAGTGCAGAGTTTGTGGTTCCGCGTACATCATCTTCTTGATCTTGGTAAACGCTTTAGAGCTACCACCTTCGATCATGTACGTCGCAAGAGTCCAAGGACTACCCGAAAAACCAATCAGCGGCACTTCACCCTTCAGGTCTTTACGGATCTGGCGTACTGCGTTCATTACGTATTGCAGTTCACCTTCTGGATCTGGCAAACCAATTTTTTCCACGTCAGCTTTGCATGTAATTGGGTTATCAAAAACAGGTCCTTCACCCGCAGCAAAACGCAAACCAAGCCCCATTGCATCTGGAATCGTTAAGATGTCCGAGAATAAGATCGCGGCATCAAGAGGAAAACGGCGTAATGGTTGAAGTGTCACTTCGGATGCTAATTCTGCATTTCGACACAAAGACATGAAATCACCCGCTTCTGCACGAGTCGCTTTGTATTCTGGTAGGTAACGACCTGCCTGGCGCATCATCCATACTGGCGTGTAATCTACCGGCTCTTTTAAAAGCGCACGCAGATAACGATCATTTTTTAATTCAGTCATTCCGTAATTCCAACTGTTAGGCTTTCTGTGAAAGGGGGTATTCTATCACTGATTTAAGTCCAATAGCTGTGTGCTTTGCAACCTGGATCAAGTTATTAACTTTTAAATCAATGCTTAATTTGCACCCAATCGGTATCAGTGTTAAAAATTTGTTCGCTAGCGAAAACTACAATTATAAACTGAGTACCCAGTACTCAGCATCTCATAACGACATCTTACTTACCCCCTCCCTCTCGGAGGGTTTTTTTTATCTATTTATCAGATAATTAGAGTCAATATCTTGTAGCGTTTGTTCGATAAGCGCTCTTGCAATCGTTCCTTTAGGCGCAACAGGCGGCATCTCGTCAATACCAAACCATTGTGCATCAGATAGCTCAGTGTAGTCTGGACTTAACTCTCCCGATTCATAGTCAGCTAAAAACCCCATCATCATACTCGATGGGAAAGCCCAAGGCTGGCTGCCAAAGTAACGAATATTTTTAACGAGAATTCCCGTTTCTTCATGAATTTCTCGAGCCACACACTCTTCTAATGTCTCACCGACTTCTAAGAAGCCAGCAATAACCGTATACATACCATTTCGATGCCTTGGATGTTGGGCTAATAAGATCTGATTTTCTTTACGTACAGCAACGATAATACACGGAAATATTCGAGGATAATGGAGGGTACGGCATTCGCCACACTGCATAGCTAGCTGGTTATTATTAAGAAAGTTTCTTCCACCGCACTGTGGGCAAAAACGCAGACTTTGCGTCATGTGCCCATACTGAACCGCTTTACTTAACAACATAAATAATGGCTCAGGAAAATGCAGGCAGTCGCGTAGTGAGACTAATGGTAGATCATGCTCCAAATCAGACAAATTAAGCCACATGACGGGCGAACCAGAATACTCACCAATGGGTCTTGCACTCACTTCAGGCAGTGATAACTGCTCTGCAGACCCGAAAGGCACAGCACCATCCACCAGCCAAATTTCACTTCCTGCAACAACACACCAGTATGCATTTATCGCGCGGTTAACATCACCTTTTCTTAACATTACACCATCCCTTTGCTTGAAGTTCGTTCATTTTACTGGCAATCTAATTTCATACTAGAGTTTGTCGTTAAGTAAATTCGCACTCTAAATTCTAGTAAGGACAAGAGTTTGTAATAACTTTACTAACTTTGCTTTGCAAAGGATACGTTCGCCAACAGGCGATCAGATCATGAGGGCATGGTCATGCTAAAAAAATTCAAACAAACACAAGACCAGTGGGGTGGCTCAAGTGATGTCATTGATCACTGGTTAGAGACAAGACAATCCCTGATTGTTGAATATTGTAAGCTTGCAGCACTGCAACCTTGTTCGAAAACCAATGTTATTGAACTCCCATCTCCTTCCGAATTGCAGGATTTCTGTCAGCATCTCGTTGATTACATCTCCGAGGGCCATTTTAAAATCTATGACATGGTTATGGATCGCTGGAAAGCGACTGGCTTTGTCGTGACCAATGAAATCAATCAAACTTATGGTCAAATAGTCCTGACAACTGAACCACTATTGAACTTTAACGATAAGTACTCAGAAGTTACTGAAGATGATGAATTAGATGATTTCGATTCTGATATGTGTCTCATTGGCGAAATTCTTGAGACTCGATTTGAAGTCGAGGACTATCTGATACAGCAGATCGCAGAAAGTCTGTCTATGCCCCCAGGGGCTTAGTGTTTGCGAACATTCAGAGACTGAAGGATAGAAAAGACTGACGATCATCGTCGGTCTTTTTTGTTTCTAGCCTTATCACTATTACCTTCTCTAAGAACCCTCTCGAAGAAAAAGGCAGGATAAAAACTAAAAAGGCACCCGAAGGTGCCTTTTTTCTTAAGCTTCTAATGATTACTCTTTAAATGGCTTACTCTTCAGAAGAGAAACCAGCGTTTAGAAGTGCCGCTAGGTTGTCCGTTGCTTGCTCAGCAGAAGGACCATCTTGCGCTTCAGAACGTTTAGCTTGACGCTCTTGGTGGTATGCGAAACCAGTACCAGCTGGGATCAGACGACCAACAATTACGTTCTCTTTCAGACCACGTAGGTCGTCACGCTTACCAGAAACTGCTGCTTCTGTTAGTACGCGAGTTGTCTCCTGGAACGATGCCGCAGAGATGAACGACTCAGTCGCTAGAGATGCTTTAGTGATACCTAGTAGTTCACGTTCGAAACGTGCAGGCTCTTTGCCTTCAGCTTCTAGGTTACGGTTAGCAATCTTAACTTGTGAGTACTCAATCTGCTCACCAGGTAGGAACTCAGAGTCACCAGAGTGAGTAATAGTACACTTACGTAGCATCTGACGAACGATAGTTTCAATGTGCTTATCGTTAATCTTAACGCCTTGTAGACGGTAAACTTCCTGTACTTCGTTAGCAATGTACTGCGTTACCGCGTGTACGCCACGTAGACGTAGGATGTCGTGTGGAGACTCTGGACCATCTGCGATCACGTCACCACGTTCAACTTTTTCACCTTCGAATACGTTCAACTGACGATGCTTAGGAATCATCTCTTCGTAAGCTTCACCGCTTTCACGTGTGATCACTAGGCGACGTTTACCTTTGGTCTCTTTACCGAAGCTCACAGTACCTGTGTGCTCAGCAAGGATCGCAGGCTCTTTCGGCTTACGTGCTTCAAATAGGTCAGCAACTCGTGGAAGACCACCGGTGATATCTTTGTTACCGCCAGACTTCTGAGGAATACGTGCTAGTGTCGCACCAACACCTACTGCTGCGCCATCTTCGATGTTCACAATCGCTTTACCAGGTAGGAAGTAGTGAGCTGGCATATCAGTACCAGGGATCATTACATCGTTACCTTGCTCATCAACAAGTTTGATAGCTGGACGCATATCTTTACCTGCTGAAGGGCGAGCTGCTGGGTCAGTTACTTCGCTTGAAGATAGACCAGTTAGGTCATCAGTTTGACGAGATACTGTTACGCCGTCGATCATATCTACAAACTGGATTCGACCTGCTACCTCAGTAATGATAGGTAGTGTGTGCGCTTCCCAGTTTGCAACTGTTTCGCCAGCTTGAACTGTATCGCCATCGCCTTTGCTTAGTAGCGTACCGTAAGGCAGTTTGTGTTTCTCTTTCGTACGACCAAACTCATCAATAATAGTTAGCTCTGTCGCACGAGAAGTGATAACGATCTTACCGTCATCTGCTAGTACAGATTTAGCGTTGTGTAGCTTGATAGAACCGTTGTTCTTAACTTGAACACTGTTCTCTGCCGCTGCTGTCGATGCCGCACCACCGATGTGGAACGTACGCATGGTAAGCTGTGTACCTGGTTCACCGATAGACTGAGCAGCGATAACACCTACTGCTTCACCTTGATTCACTAGGTGGCCACGTGCTAGGTCACGACCGTAACACTGTGCACAACAACCGAAGTCAGAATCACACGTTACTACAGAGCGCACTTTCATGCTGTCTACTGAGTTCTCTTCCATGATTTGACACCACTTCTCATCGATCAGGGTGTTACGTGGAATAAGAACGTCTTCAGTGCCAGGTTTTAGTACGTCTTCAGCAACAACACGACCAAGAGCAAGCTCAGAAAGTGCAACTTTAACATCACCACCCTCGATGTGAGGCATCATGTCGACACCTTCGTGAGTGCCACAGTCATGTTCAGTTACAACAACGTCTTGAGCAACGTCTACTAGACGACGAGTTAGGTAACCCGAGTTCGCTGTTTTCAGTGCCGTATCCGCAAGACCCTTACGAGCACCGTGCGTTGAGATAAAGTACTGAAGTACGTTTAGACCTTCTTTAAAGTTCGCTGTGATCGGCGTTTCGATGATTGAACCATCTGGACGCGCCATCAGACCACGCATACCCGCAAGCTGACGAATCTGTGCTGCAGAACCACGAGCGCCCGAGTCCGCCATCATGTAGATGCTGTTGAATGACTCTTGCTGTTCCTCTTCACCGTCACGGTTAACTACCGTTTCAGATGAAAGGTTTTCCATCATTGCTTTCGCAACACGGTCGTTGGTCGATGCCCAGATATCGATAACTTTGTTGTAGCGTTCGCCCGCAGTAACAAGACCTGATTGGTACTGTTCCTGGATTTCACGTACTTCTTCTTCCGCTTCTGCGATTTCAGTGTACTTAGCTGCTGGTACAACCATATCGTCGATACCAACAGATACACCAGAAAGTGCCGCGTACGCAAAACCGGTGTACATGATTTGGTCAGCGAAGATTACAGTGTCTTTCAGACCTAGTTTACGGTACGCCTCGTTAAGTAGGTTAGAGATTTGCTTCTTACCTAGCTTTTGGTTAACGATGCTGTACGGTAGACCAGCTGGCACGATTTGCCATAGCATTGCACGACCAACAGTGGTGTCTACCATCTTGGTTTCTGTAGTGCTGTTGCCGTCTTCGTCTACAACGGTTTCTGTAATACGTACTTTAACGCGTGCGTGAAGCTCAGCTTGTTTAGTGCGGTATGCTTTCTCAGCCTCTTCTGGGCCAGAAAGGTACATGCCTTCACCTTTCACGTTGATCTTTTCACGAGTCATGTAGTACAGACCCAATACAACGTCCTGAGAAGGTACGATGATCGGATCACCTGACGCTGGCGACAGAATGTTGTTTGTCGACATCATCAGAGTACGAGCTTCAAGCTGTGCCTCTAGAGTTAGAGGTACGTGAACCGCCATTTGGTCACCATCGAAGTCCGCGTTGTACGCCGCACATACAAGTGGGTGTAGCTGAATCGCTTTACCTTCGATTAGTACTGGTTCGAACGCCTGGATACCGAGACGGTGAAGTGTCGGTGCACGGTTCAATAGTACTGGGTGTTCACGGATTACTTCGTCTAGGATATCCCAAACGACCGCTTCTTCACGCTCTACCATTTTCTTAGCAGCTTTGATTGTAGTCGCAAGACCACGAGTCTCTAGCTTGCTGTAGATGAATGGTTTGAATAGCTCAAGTGCCATCTTCTTAGGAAGACCACACTGGTGTAGACGAAGGTATGGACCTACTGTGATTACAGAACGGCCAGAGTAGTCTACACGTTTACCTAGAAGGTTCTGACGGAAACGACCTTGTTTACCCTTGATCATATCAGCAAGAGATTTCAGAGGACGCTTGTTAGAACCTGTGATCGCACGACCACGACGACCGTTATCTAGTAGCGCATCAACAGACTCTTGCAGCATACGTTTTTCGTTACGTACGATGATGTCCGGAGCAGCTAGCTCTAGAAGACGCTTCAAACGGTTGTTACGGTTGATCACACGACGGTATAGATCGTTAAGATCAGAAGTCGCAAAGCGACCGCCATCTAGAGGTACTAGAGGACGTAGATCTGGCGGAAGTACTGGAAGTACAGTTAGGATCATCCACTCTGGATTGTTACCCGATGCGATGAACGCTTCTACCAGCTTAAGACGCTTAGTTACTTTCTTACGCTTAGTTTCAGAGTTTGTTGTCTCTAACTCTTCACGCATTTGTTCTGCTTCAGCGTGCATATCCATAGAACCTAGTAGGTCCTTGATAGCTTCCGCACCCATCTTAGCAGTGAACTCGTCGCCCCACTCTTCTAGACGATCTAGATACTCTTCTTCCGTAAGCATCTGACCTTTTTCTAGATCAGTCATACCAGGCTCTGTTACTACGTACATTTCGAAGTACAGAACACGTTCGATATCACGTAGAGGGATATCCATTAGTAGACCGATACGAGACGGTAGCGATTTTAGGAACCAGATGTGAGCTACTGGTGAAGCCAGTTCAATGTGGCCCATACGGTCACGACGAACTTTAGTTTGTGTAACTTCTACACCACACTTCTCACAGATAACACCACGGTGCTTCAGGCGCTTGTACTTACCACAAAGACATTCGTAGTCTTTAACTGGACCAAAGATACGCGCACAGAACAGACCATCGCGTTCAGGTTTGAACGTACGATAGTTGATCGTTTCAGGTTTTTTAACTTCACCGAAAGACCATGAACGGATCATGTCTGGTGAAGATAGACCGATTTTGATTGCATCAAATTCTTCGGTCTTATGCTGTGCTTTTAGAAAGTTTAATAAGTCTTTCACAATCAGCTCCTGTAAGGAGTTAAAAGGAGCTCACTCGCTAAAGTGAGCACCTTCTTCCAAATAATCGCTTTGATTCTCTCGACTTTCATCAAGAGAGAAAGGATTACTCTTCGTCTTCTAGCTCGATGTTGATACCTAGCGAGCGGATCTCTTTCAACAGTACGTTGAACGATTCTGGCATGCCAGGTTCCATGCTGTGGTTACCGTCTACGATGTTTTTGTACATCTTAGTACGGCCGTTAACGTCATCCGACTTAACCGTTAGCATTTCTTGTAGCGTGTAAGCAGCACCGTATGCTTCTAGTGCCCATACTTCCATCTCACCGAAACGCTGACCACCGAACTGAGCTTTACCACCTAGTGGCTGCTGAGTTACTAGGCTGTACGAACCAGTTGAACGAGCGTGCATCTTGTCATCAACAAGGTGGTTCAGTTTCAGCATGTACATGTAACCAACAGTTACAGGACGCTCAAACGCATCACCTGTGCGACCATCAAACAGTGTTAACTGACCTGATGTTGGTAGATCGGCTAGCTCAAGAAGTGCTTTGATTGACTCTTCTGGAGCGCCATCAAATACAGGAGTCGCGATTGGTAGACCGCCACGCAAGTTCTTGATCAGAGTACGTACTTCATCATCAGATAGAGAAGCAATGTCTACTTTCTGGCGAGTGTCGCCTAGGTCGTAAACTTTTTGTAGGAACTCGCGGAATTTCGCTAGTTCTTGCTGCTCTTTAACCATCTGGTTGATCTTGTCACCGATACCTTTCGCTGCCAGACCTAAGTGTACTTCTAGGATCTGACCGATGTTCATACGCGAAGGTACACCCAGTGGGTTAAGTACGATGTCTACAGGCTGACCTTTTTCATCGTATGGCATGTCTTCAACAGGGTTGATCTTAGAGATTACACCCTTGTTACCGTGACGACCCGCCATCTTATCACCAGGCTGAATGCGACGTTTAACCGCTAGGTAAACCTTAACGATCTTCAGTACGCCAGGTGCTAAATCATCACCTTGAGTGATCTTACGACGTTTAGTTTCGAACTTCTTATCGAAGTCAGCTTTTAGCTCGTCCCACTGCTCAGCAAGTTGCTCAAGCTGAGTTTGTAGTGCGTCATCTTCTAGCGTTAGTTCTAGCCACTTCTTACGATCAGTAGTGTCTAGTTTCGCTTCAGAGTAACCGCCTTCAATCAATACAGCTTTAACACGGTTTAGAAGGCCGCCCTCAAGAATCTGGAATTCTTCAGTTAGGTCTTTCTTCGCTTCTTTAAGCTGCATCTGTTCGATTTCAAGCGCACGCTTGTCTTTCTCTACGCCGTCGCGAGTGAAGACTTGAACGTCGATGATCGTACCTGATACAGAGTTAGGTACACGTAGTGAAGTATCTTTAACATCAGATGCTTTTTCACCGAAGATAGCACGTAGTAGCTTCTCTTCAGGCGTTAGCTGAGTTTCACCTTTAGGTGTTACTTTACCAACTAGGATGTCGCCACCCTTAACTTCAGCACCGATGTAAACGATACCTGACTCGTCTAGTTTAGACAGAGCAGATTCACCTACGTTTGGAATATCAGCTGTGATCTCTTCAGAGCCCAGCTTAGTATCACGCGCCACACAAGTAAGTTCTTGAATGTGGATTGTCGTGAAGCGGTCTTCTTGAACTACGCGCTCAGATACTAAGATCGAGTCTTCGAAGTTGTAACCGTTCCAAGGCATGAACGCGATACGCATGTTTTGACCAAGCGCTAGCTCACCTAGGTCTGTCGAAGGACCATCAGCAAGCACGTCACCGCGTGATACAGGTTCACCTGGCATCACACATGGGCGTTGGTTAATACATGTGTTCTGGTTAGAACGTGTGTATTTAGTTAGGTTGTAGATATCGATACCAGCTTCACCTGGTACTAGCTCTTCTTCGTTTACTTTAACAACGATACGAGAAGCATCTACTGACTGGATTACACCACCACGTTTCGCAACTGCAGTTACACCTGAGTCAACTGCTACGTTACGTTCAATACCAGTACCAACAAGCGGTTTGTCAGCTTTCAGTGTCGGAACTGCCTGACGTTGCATGTTCGCACCCATCAATGCACGGTTCGCATCATCGTGTTCTAGGAACGGGATAAGCGATGCAGCGATAGATACAACCTGGTTTGTCGCAACGTCCATGTACTGAGCGTGCTCACGAGGGTGTAGACCAGATTCACCTTTCTGACGAGCTGTGATCAGCTCATCTGCAAAAGTACCATCTTCGTTTAGCTTAGCGTTCGCCTGAGCGATAACGAATTGGCCTTCTTCGATTGCAGATAGGTAATCTACTTCGTCTGTTACTACGCCATCTACAACGCGACGGTATGGTGTCTCTAGGAAACCGTACTCGTTACAACGCGCAAACGCAGATAGAGAGTTGATCAGACCGATGTTTGGACCTTCAGGCGTTTCGATAGGACATAGACGACCGTAGTGAGTTACGTGTACGTCACGTACTTCGAAGCCAGCACGTTCACGAGTTAGACCGCCAGGACCCAATGCAGAAATACGACGCTTGTGCGTTACTTCTGATAGCGGGTTGTTTTGGTCCATGAACTGTGAAAGCTGTGAAGAGCCAAAGAATTCTTTAACTGCCGCAGAAATTGGCTTCGCGTTGATCAAGTCTTGAGGCATGATTGCGTCAAGATCGCCTAGGCTTAGACGCTCTTTAACTGCACGCTCAACACGTACTAGACCTACACGGAACTGGTTCTCAGCCATTTCGCCTACAGAACGGATACGACGGTTGCCTAAGTGGTCGATATCGTCCACTTCGCCCTTACCGTTACGGATCGCGATCAGCTTCTTCATCACTTCGATGATATCAGTTTCATCAAGTGTGCCTTGCTCTTGAGCATCTTCACGGCCGATAGAGCTGTTGAACTTCATACGACCAACAGTCGATAGATCGTAACGCTCTTCAGAGAAGAATAGGCTTTCGAATAGAGCTTCTGCAGCTTCTTTTGTTGGCGGCTCACCAGGGCGCATCATGCGGTAGATTTCTACCAATGCAGAAATACGATCAACCGTGCTGTCGATACGTAGTGTTTCTGACATGAATGGACCGTGGTCTAGATCGTTCGTAAATAGAACTTCTAGCGCTTTGTGGCCAGCCTGAGATAGGTTCGCTAGTGCTTCCAGGCTGATTTCCTGGTTAGCGTTAACAATGATCTCGCCAGTTGCTTCATTGATGTAATCTTTTGATGCAACTTTACCTACGATGTACTCAACTGGTACTTCGATGTGATCAACACCATCTTTTTCTAGTTGGCGGATATGACGAGCTGTTACGCGACGACCTTGCTCAACGTAAACTTTACCATTCGCTTCGATGTCGAACGACGCAGTTTCACCACGTAGACGATCTGGAACCAACTCCATCAATAGAGTTTGGTCTTTCACTTCGAAGTTCACTTTCTCGAAGAAGAGATCTAGGATTTCTTCTGTCGACTTACCTAGTGCACGAAGGATGATCGATGCTGGTAGCTTACGACGGCGGTCGATACGAACGTACAAGTTATCCTTAGGATCAAACTCGAAATCAAGCCATGAACCACGGTAAGGAATAACACGTGCGTTGTATAAAACTTTACCTGAAGAGTGGGTCTTACCCTTATCGCTGTCGAAGAACACGCCTGGGCTTCGGTGCAGCTGGGATACGATAACCCTCTCGGTACCGTTAATTACGAAGGTACCATTGTCTGTCATGAGTGGAATTTCACCCATGTAGACTTCTTGTTCTTTAATGTCTTTTACAGTACCTGCTGGCGCGTCTTTATCAAAGATAACTAGGCGTAGTTTTACACGTAGTGGCTTTGAGTAAGTTACACCGCGGATTTGACATTCTTTAACGTCAAAAACTGGCTCACCAAGACGGTAGCTAACGTATTGCAGCTCAGAATTGCCGTTGTAGCTCTGAATCGGGAATACAGAACGGAAAGCGGCTTCAAGACCGTATTGACCTTCAGGATCCTGTTCGATGAATTTGTCGAACGAATCGAGCTGGATCGATAGCAGGTATGGAATGTCCAAAACTTGTGGACGAGTACCAAAGTCCTTACGGATGCGCTTTTTCTCGGTATAAGAGTAAACCATGGGGTTCCTCAGCTCGCTGATAAGTGACCCAAACTGTCCGCCCGCTCCTAGTTACTTAAGGGGGGTAAGGGACAGTGACTAATATAGCTGTTTACTGTAGTGACATTTCATTTCGTAAGAATGAAATGTTTTTTGCATGGATATCAGGCGCTTAAACAGCGGGAAAATTCGCCTATACCCTACAGCGCAAAAAGGCCGGTGGTTAAAAAACCACCAGCCAATTAGCCGTTAGGCTAAGAAACTATGCAATAATTACTTAACAGCAACAGTTGCACCAGCTTCTTCTAGCTGAGCTTTAAGAGCTTCAGCTTCTGCTTTCTCAACACCTTCTTTAAGAGGTGCTGGAGCGCCGTCTACAAGAGCTTTAGCTTCTTTAAGACCTAGGCCAGTTGCGCCACGTACTGCTTTGATTACAGCAACTTTGTTACCGCCAGCAGCTTCTAGGATTACGTCGAATTCAGTTTGCTCAGCAGCAGCTTCGCCGCCAGCAGCGCCGCCAGCTACAACAGCAGCAGCAGCAGAAACACCGAATTTCTCTTCCATTGCTTCGATTAGTTCAACAACTTGCATTACAGACATTTCTGCAACTGCGTCTAGGATTTGCTCGTTAGTAATAGACATAACAATTCTCTTTTAAGTCAACAATAAGTTTATTAAGCAACCAGTAAAAAGCAAGGCTTATGCCGCTGCTTCTTGTTTTTGATCGCGGATAGCTGCGATAGTACGCGCCAGCTTGCCAGCCGAAGCTTCTTTCATGCACATCATTAGGCGTGCAATTGCTTCGTCGTAAGTTGGTAGTGTTGCTAGTACTTCAGCGTCAGTTAAAGCGCCTTCATAAGCAGCAGCTTTGATCTCGAAATCTTTGTTCTCTTTAGCGAAGTCTTTGAAAAGACGCGCTGCAGCACCTGGGTGCTCATTAGAGAATGCGATTAGTGTAGGACCAGTGAAAGTGTCAGTTAGACACTCGTACTCAGTACCTTCAACCGCACGACGAGCAAGAGTGTTACGAACAACTCTCATGTAAACGCCAGCTTCACGAGCTTGTTTACGTAGAGAAGTCATCGCGCCAACTTGAACGCCACGAGAATCAGCTACAACTGCAGAAAGTGCACCACTGGCAGCTTCGTTGACTTCAGCAACAATTGCTTTTTTGTCTTGAAGGTTTAAAGCCATCTTGGATTTACTCCTGGTTGTCGTTACACCACTCACTATCATCACGACAGTGAGAGCTATTGAGGTGCTTCCCCAGAAGAAAGTTAACTATATTACATAGAGCTTTCTGTCAGTTCGGGCACCATCTACGTAGGATAATTAAGTTTGCTTTTACACAAACACCTACGGTCTTGGACGGAGACTGGGTCTTAATTCATTTCGAACTAGGAGACAGTTCAAAGAACCAAAGTTCAGCCCCAACCACAAATATTAGGCGCAAAATTATACACTAATTTTGCGCCTAAGCAAATAAATTATGCTTGAGTGTTCAGGCTAGCCTGATCAACAGCAACACCAGCACCCATAGTAGTAGAGATGCTTACTTTCTTCAGGAAAGTACCTTTCGCTGAAGATGGCTTAGCTTTCTTCAGAGCAACTAGAAGTGCTTCTAGGTTCTCTTTGATCTGCTCAGCAGAGAAGTTTGCTTTACCGATAGTAGTGTGGATGATGCCGTTTTTGTCGTTACGGTAACGAACCTGACCAGCTTTAGCGTTTTTAACTGCTTCAGCAACGTTAGGAGTTACAGTACCAACTTTAGGGTTTGGCATAAGACCGCGAGGACCTAGGATAGTACCTAGTTGACCTACAACGCGCATTGCATCTGGAGAAGCAACAACTACGTCAAAGTTCATTTCGCCTTTCTTAACTTGCTCAGCAAGATCTTCCATACCTACGATGTCTGCGCCAGCTTCTTTAGCTGCTTCAGCGTTAGCACCTTGAGTGAACACTGCAACGCGGATTTCGCGGCCAGTACCGTGAGGTAGTACAGTTGCACCACGTACGTTCTGGTCAGATTTACGAGCATCAATGCCTAGGTTAACAGCAACGTCTACAGACTCAACGAATTTCGCAGTCGCTAGTTCTTGAAGAAGAGCAACAGCTTCGTTGATTTCGTATTCTTTAGTTACGTCAACTTTTTCGCGGATTACGCGCATGCGCTTAGTTAGTTTTGCCATCTTATTAACCCTCTACCACTAGGCCCATTGAACGAGCAGTACCAGCGATAGAACGCTTCATCGCTTCGATGTCAGCACCAGTCATATCAGCAGCTTTAGTTTCTGCGATTTCTTGGATTTGAGCGTCAGTTACAGTACCAACTTTTTCAGTGTTTGGACGACCTGAACCAGACTTAACGCCAGCAGCTTTCTTAAGAAGAACAGCAGCAGGTGGAGTCTTAGTTACGAACGTGAAAGAACGGTCGCTGTATACTGTGATAACTACTGGAGTTGGTAGACCTTTCTCAATAGATTCTGTTTTTGCGTTGAACGCTTTACAGAATTCCATGATGTTCACACCGTGTTGACCTAGTGCAGGACCTACTGGTGGACTAGGGTTAGCCATACCAGCAGCAACTTGTAGCTTGATGTAAGCTTCAACTTTCTTAGCCATGATAATTCCTAAGTTTGGGTACAAACGCTAATCGCGGATCAGCTCCCCGTTTGTGTAAGAAACTTTTTACTTCACTTGAAGTAAAAAGGCGCGAAATTATAGTCATAATCCGCGCCTTATACAACCCTAAAAAGGTGATTTTTTATACTCTTTAACGAAGAGTCTTAGTCCAGCTTTTCAACCTGACCAAATTCAAGCTCAACTGGTGTCGCACGACCAAAGATCGAGACAGACACTTTCAGGCGGCTCTTCTCGTAATCCACTTCTTCAACAGTGCCGTTGAAGTCAGCAAATGGACCTTCGTTAACACGTACCACTTCACCCGCTTCGTACATTGTACGTGGACGAGGCGCTTCACTCGCTTTCTCAAGACGATTAAGAATCGCGTCAGCCTCTTTATCCGTGATAGGTGCCGGACGGTCTGAGGTACCACCAATGAAGCCCATGACACGCGGCACACTGCGTACTAGGTGCCATGATTCATCGTTCATAATCATCTGAACAAGGACGTAACCTGGGAAGAACTTACGCTCAGATTTGCGACGCTGACCGGCGCGCATTTCCACTACTTCTTCAGTAGGAACCAGTACTTCACCGAATAGCTCTTCCATGCCGTGCATTTTGATATGCTCGCGCAGAGATTGAGCTACACGACCTTCAAATCCAGAGAAGGCTTGAACCACATACCAGCGTTTTTTTGGAGCTTCACTCATGAATAAAAACCCTCTATACCCCAGTTGCTAGAGCTACTAGACGAACCATAATTCCGTCAATACCCCATAGCACTAGAGCCATTACAATACTTACAGCTAAAACGATCAGTGTTGTTTGCATGGTTTCTTGGCGAGTAGGCCAAACAACTTTACGTACTTCCATACGCGATTCTTTTGCAAAACTGATCGCTGCTTTACCTTTAGTCGTTGTTGCTGCAACGCCTAAGGCAGCTGCAATAAGAACAACAACGCCTGCAGCACGAACCACTACAGACATTTCACCATACAGGTAATTACCCACAACAGCGGCAGCTGCCAATACGAAAGCGGCTAACCACTTAAACGTATCTGCTGCGTTTGAGCTATCAGGAGTTTCAGCATTATTTGCTTTCATAAAACCAACCTGTTACAAGTCTTAATATAGACGACAACAACCCCGCTGTTGCAGGGCAAACTCCATATCGCTGAAAAAATCAGCGTACTCTTCTTAAGATTAAGCATCTTTGCTTAATCTTGCTCTGCGCCCAACCCACTTCTGAACAAGAAAACAGCAAAAATAATGTTGAGTGCAGAAAAAGGGCATCAAATGATGCCCTTTTTGCTACTGGTTCGTCAAATCTAATTCAAGATTTTCCGAAAGCATCGCTAATTCGCTATGAATTAGTCGAAGATCTTAGCAACAACACCAGCACCTACTGTACGGCCACCTTCACGGATCGCAAAACGTAGACCTTCGTCCATTGCGATTGGTGCGATTAGCTCAACAGTCATCTGTACGTTGTCACCTGGCATTACCATTTCTACGCCTTCTGGTAGCTGGATGTCACCAGTTACGTCAGTTGTACGGAAGTAGAACTGTGGACGGTAGCCTTTGAAGAATGGAGTGTGACGACCACCTTCATCTTTAGACAGTACGTATACTTCTGATTCGAACTTAGTGTGTGGAGTGATTGAACCAGGCTTCGCTAGTACTTGACCACGTTCAACTTCGTCACGCTTAGTACCACGTAGAAGTGCACCAACGTTCTCACCTGCACGGCCTTCGTCTAGAAGCTTACGGAACATCTCTACACCAGTACATGTTGTAGTAGTTGTTTCCTTGATACCTACGATAGCAACTTCGTCACCTACAGTTAGGATACCACGCTCGATACGACCAGTTACTACTGTACCACGACCTTGGATTGAGAATACGTCTTCGATAGGCATTAGGAATGGCTGATCTACCGCACGCTCTGGCTCAGGGATGTAAGTATCTAGAGCTTCAGCTAGTTCAACGATTTTCGCTTCCCACTGCTCTTCGCCGTTTAGTGCGCCTAGTGCAGAACCTTGGATAACTGGTAGGTCATCACCTGGGAAATCGTACTCAGATAGAAGTTCACGAACTTCCATTTCTACTAGTTCTAGTAGCTCTTCATCGTCAACCATGTCACATTTGTTCATGAATACGATGATGTATGGGATACCAACCTGACGGCCTAGTAGGATGTGCTCACGAGTTTGTGGCATTGGGCCATCTGTCGCAGCAACAACTAGGATACCACCGTCCATCTGTGCAGCACCAGTGATCATGTTTTTAACGTAGTCCGCGTGTCCTGGACAGTCAACGTGTGCGTAGTGACGAGTTGGAGTGTCGTACTCAACGTGAGAAGTTGCGATTGTGATACCGCGCTCACGCTCTTCTGGAGCGTTATCGATAGATGCGAAGTCTTTAGCTACACCGCCGTAAACTTTAGCAAGAGTAGTACAGATAGCTGCAGTTAGAGTTGTTTTACCGTGGTCAACGTGGCCGATAGTACCAACGTTAACGTGCGGTTTCGTACGTTCAAATTTTTCTTTAGACATGAGTGGTCCCTCTAGGTACGGATTTAGGTGGCCCAAATTGACCACGCAACCAAAAAAAGATAATTGGTAAATCTAATATCAAAAGGAAATAAACTTGAGAGCTGGTGCTGATAGGCAGACTCGAACTGCCGACCTCATCCTTACCAAGGATGCGCTCTACCACCTGAGCTATATCAGCACTCAAATTAGAGTGGAGCGGGCAGCGGGAATCGAACCCGCATCATCAGCTTGGAAGGCTGAGGTAATAGCCATTATACGATGCCCGCAACACGTAACTCTGAGAGCTATTTCCTAAAGAATATGGTGGAGGGGGACGGATTCGAACCATCGAAGGCAGTGCCGGCAGATTTACAGTCTGCTCCCTTTGGCCACTCGGGAACCCCTCCAAATTTTCAAGCCATTCAGACTACTAAAGGAAAGAATGGTGCCGACTACCGGAATCGAACTGGTGACCTACTGATTACAAGTCAGTTGCTCTACCTACTGAGCTAAGTCGGCATAAGTGGTGCGCATTCTATTGAATGATTTTCGAGGTTGCAATAGTAATTTTAAAAAAAATCATAAAATTCGATTTTTTAGATTCGTTTGCTGCAAATTCGTACAAACTTGGCTTTTTTAAAGTAAACTTCGACCTTTGTCGTTTGCTTTAAAGTTCGCTTGATGTATGTTCTTGCTTCTACTAAACCAAGGATAAAAGAGACCCATGAGTCCATTTTTGTCATTTGACCGTGCAAATTGGGCCGAGTTAAGAAACTCTGTACCGATGACACTTTCTGAAGACGACTTGACTGCGCTTCAGGGCATTAATGAAAACCTAACCATGGAGGAAGCGGTAGAAATCTACCTTCCTTTGTCTCGTCTTTTGAATCTTTACGTCCAAGCGCGTCAAAGCCGCAACTCTGTATTACAACAATTCTTGAATACGGAAGAACATGCCCCTCCTTTTGTGATTGGTATCGCCGGCAGTGTCGCTGTAGGCAAAAGTACGACAGCTCGTATTCTGACCGCATTGCTTTCTCGTTGGGAGAATCATCCCAAAGTGTCCTTGGTCACTACAGATGGCTTTCTATATCCGAAAAAGGTACTAGAAGAACGCGGTATCATGCATCGTAAAGGGTTTCCTGAATCCTATGATATCAAGCGTTTAGTCGAGTTCATGTCTGACGTAAAGGCGGGAAAACCCGATCTTGAAGTACCCATCTATTCTCACATCACGTATGACATTACCGATGAACTAAGAAAAGTGGATAGACCCGATGTTCTTATCATTGAAGGTTTAAACGTTCTACAAAGTGGAATGGATTATCCGCATGATCCACATCGCGTCTTTGTCTCTGATTTTTTGGATTTTTCGATCTATGTCGATGCTGAAACAGAGACAATTGAACAGTGGTATGTGGAACGATTTTTAAAGTTTCGCCAAGGGGCTTTTACTAAACCCGGTTCTTATTTTAGTCACTACACGCAACTGTCAGTCGATGAAGCAAAGCAAAAAGCGAAACAAATTTGGCATGATATTAATGGGCTCAACTTGGAGCTGAATATTCTTCCAACCCGAGAAAGAGCCCATTTGATTCTACACAAAGGCGTCAACCACTTGGTTGATAAGGTATCTTTGCGAAAGTAATTGAACGTCAATCGCTTTTACGCAACGAGATTTCACCACCAATGTAAGTCTCTAGCCCTTGGGAGGTTTCGAGTAATATCCCGCCTTGATGATCGATGCCGCGTACGATGCCGTGCACCTCTCTAGGTCCGATGAGCAGCTTGACTTGACGATTGAGAAAGTTATCTAATCGATTCCAACGTTCGACAAAGCTGGTAAGTCCTTTCAGTTCATACTCGATAAGTGCGGAATTCCAATGCTTGATAAGCGTCGTCGCTAGGACATTTCTATCGATCACGAGACTCTCGTTTACCTGATTCAATGTTGTCCATGGTTGATCAATCTCAGGTTGCTCATCAGGCATTCCAATATTGAGCCCCATCCCAATCACAAGATGAGCAGCACCACCGGCCTGCCCTGACATCTCCACTAAGATTCCTGCCAGTTTTTTATCTTGATAATACAGGTCATTTGGCCACTTGAGTTTAACGCCTTGTATGCCCATTTCTTCTAGTGCTTCCACTGCGGCAATACCAATAACAAGGCTTAAGCCCATTGCCGCGGCCATTCCCGCATCTAATCGCCAGTACATGGATAGGTATAAGTTAGAGCCAAATGGAGAGATCCATTGTCTACCGCGGCGGCCACGTCCTTGTGCTTGATACTCAGCTATACAAACACGGCCCTTTTCTGACTCTGCGACTCTATCAAGCAAATACTGGTTGGTTGAGTCAATCACAGGAACAAGCTCAATAAGTGACTCCGCACTAGCAGTAAGGAGAGCTTCATCTAGCAACTGCAATGGTGATGCCAACTGGTAACCGCGCCCTTGCACTCGATAAATATCAATGCCCCACTCACTAAGACCTTTAATATGCTTAGCTATTGCCGCTCTGGATACATTCAGGGCTTCGCCCAGCGCCTCTCCAGAATGAAACTCGCCGTTACTTAATGACTTTAAGATATGAAGTTTCGTAGAGTGATCTTTTCTCATCTTAACGCCTCGATCTGAGCCAGGTTGGTTTCCCCGGTGCGGTTCAGAAATCGCACTTCATGCTCAAGTTCTATTTGGTATTTATCCCACACAGCCTGCTTCACTAGGGAAGCAAGTGCGACAACATCATCGGCACTGCAGTTGTCCATGTTGGTCAAAACCAAGGCTTGCATAGGATTGACCTGTGCACCATGCACAGACTTCCCCTTTAATCCGCACTGATCAATCAGCCAACCAGCTGCGACTTTCATTCCGCCAGGAGTTGGATAGGCCACGATATTAGTATGTTGCTTCATGAGCCGATCATAATGATCTTGAGTGATCACTGGGTTTTTAAAGAAACTCCCTGCGTTACCTACTTTGACTGGATCCGGCAGTTTCTCCGTTCGCACTTGGCAAACTCGCTCGAAAATTGTGGCTGGGCTAAGTTGTTCTTCCGGAATATCTTTTAAAGGACCATATTGATTAATCGGTTGCCATTGCTTAGCCAACTTAAGCCCTAGTGCGGTAATAAAGCACTTTTCATGCAAAGCGTGTTTAAAAATGGAGTCTCGGTAGCCAAAGTCACAGTCTCTGGCGCTCATTCTTCTATGTTCAAATGTAGTTAGATCAAGAACATCCACGTAATCACAAATGTCTTTTAGCTCTAGCCCATAGGCTCCAATGTTTTGAATAGGAGCCGAGCCTGCACAGCCAGGGATCAGGGCTAGGTTTTCTAACCCACCAATTCCCTGACTCACACACCAGGAAACCAACTCAGGCCAGTCTTCACCACCTGCAACATGCAATAGGTATTGGTCATCCGTTTCCGTCACATCTTTACCCATGATTCGATTAACGATCACTAACCCGTCAAAATGCTCAGTGAAAAGAACATTACTTCCTTTACCTAAAAAAAGCTTCGGTAAATGGGTGAATCTCGGGTCTTGAAATAGTTGAATAACCTCCTCGAGCGACTCGATGGTGGCTAAATAGGAACACGACTGTTCAATCCCAAAAGTATGGTAAGCCTTAAGGCTTGCATTTGTTTTAATTTGCATAGTAGGTTTGCAACGTCAGATAAGATTCTCTTAAACTGTCGACATTCTACATTAGTTATCTTTTAACCGCAGTGACAATACCTGACTCATTAATCATAGAAGTGTTAAATCCTATCAAGCTCCCTCTCATTAAGAGGTTGTACAAAGCGCATTACCCTTCGGGTCGAGCCAAAAAGGATGAACTGATCATTACAGCGAGCCATAAAGGTGAAATTGTTGCGTTACTACGCTTAAAAACCGTAGATAGATCTCGGTTGCTGACGGGAATGCTGGTCATTCCGACACTTAGGGGAACTGGCATTGGAAAAGAACTACTAACTCATTGTAAAAAAAATGTTTTCACTGATGGCGATTATTGCTTCGCGTTTACACATCTCGAATCCTATTATTCCAAGCATGGATTCAAAACCATTGATTGCTCTGAGCTACCACACCCGCTAAAAATGGCATTTCAACGCTATGTAGATAGCGGTAAAGATCTCATTCCAATGCAATTCATCTCTTCAACGACATCAAAACGCGCGCTTTTGTAGCCAGGTAAATCATATCTTTGATAAAATGGCAGGTTCGCAATATTGCACTAAACTAAGGTACTCATACCGATATGATAGTAAGTAGGAATCCATTCGAACAGTTGCCAAGTCTCGCTGTCAATCCGGAAGACTTTGATGTTCTGTATTCAGCAGAATCATTCAGGACTCGTCTTTTGGATGCAATCAGCAAAGCAACGTCGCGAATTTACCTAGTCGCTCTATATCTGGAAGATGATGAAGCTGGACGTGAAATTCTCACTGCGCTTTATGAAGCGAAACAGCGCAATCCTGGGTTGGACATCAATATCTGTGTCGACTGGCATCGAGCGCAGCGTGGCCTGATTGGTGCGGAAACATCTGAGGGTAATTCTGCGCTTTACAAAGCGTATGCCAATAAGTACCAACACCCGATCCCTGTCTATGGTATACCTGTGCGTGGCAGAGAGGTTTTTGGGGTACTGCATTTAAAAGGCTTCATTGTCGATGATACTGTCATCTACAGTGGGGCAAGCTTAAATAACGTTTACCTGCACTATCACGAACGCTATCGCTTTGATCGTTACCATGTGATTCGACATGAGTCTTTAGCTAATTCAATGGTGCAATTCATTCAGGAAGAGATGATTGCTCACCCAGCTGTCAATGATCTTGCTGGAAAAGATAAGCCAGAAACCAAAGAAATTAAGTCGGCGATTCGTCAACTGAGAGCTTCACTTGCTCAAGCTAATTATCAGTTTGAAGACCAACCTGCAACAGAGGAAAGTGTAAAAATCACCCCGCTAGTTGGTCTAGGAAAACGCCGCAATCTGCTCAATCAACAGATTGTAAAGTTACTAGCGGCCGCCCAAAACGAAATTTTTATCTGTACTCCTTACTTTAACTTCCCTAAAGCGCTGCATCGTGAAGTGAAGCGAGCCATGAAACGCGGTGTGAAAGTAACTATTGTTGTGGGCGACAAGACAGCAAACGACTTTTATATTGCCCCTGAGGAAGACTTTAAAACCATTGGCGGACTTCCATATCTGTATGAAGTAAACCTACGCCGCTTTGCGAAAGCAAATGAAGCGAATATCGCTGCGCGTAAACTGTCAATTCACCTCTGGAAGCATGACAATAATAGCTTCCATCTCAAAGGCATTTGGGTTGATAAACGCTATATGCTACTGACGGGGAATAACTTAAATCCTCGGGCTTGGTCACTTGATCTAGAAAATGGACTTCTCATCCAAGACAATTATGCGAAACTCACTGATAAGTTCGAAGATGAGGTTTCGCGTATCCTTGAGCATACCCATCTTATCTGTACTTATAAACAGTTAGAAAAAGTGGAAGATTATCCGATAGGGGTGCAGCGGTTAGTAAGAAAAATAACCCGCCTAAAAGCAGATGGGGTTTTAAAACGCATCCTGTAAGCATAATTAACTTCAAAGCTCAGCATTTTCCTGCTGGGCTTTTTTATTATTCCTAGCTCCAACAGCTTAATACTCTATTAGACCTCTATATTAGTAGACTTCAGTAAATAAGCTTGCGAGACGCAACGTAACCCCAAACGCAACAACCTAGAATCTAGAAAGGCAATACATGCGTAAGTGGCTAGGTGCTTAATAACTCAGTCTTCCGATCTTACTCTTTCTTACACTACGCTAGTGAATAAGCTTTCTAACACGTAATAAAGGGGAGCTTTAATGAGTCAGCACAGGGGCTCAAAACTAGCGCTCGAGACTGGGAGCCGGTTCAGCAGAAACCGCAGTAACTACGCACCACCTCACTCATGACAGAGCTTAGAAAGCATAGCGAAGAGGGAAACCTGCCTCTCGATGCAAGGTTTCAATATGGAAATGG
>NZ_JALGNU010000003.1:0-1052025 GCF_022808245.1 Vibrio sp. CCB-PB317 | reverse complement strand
TCTTCTGAGGTACTACGTGAAGATCATGGAATTGAATTGACTTAATAGCTAGTAAGCCAGAGCCATGCAGTGCTATATCGTCTTGTTTGGAAGTTCGATGACCAAGGTGATTAACAAATACCAAGTCATCAGACAATAAGTCTTGCAAGGCAATCATATCTGAATTGAGCATTGAAGTTTTTAACTTCTCTTCTGCTTCAAGTATTTCTTTAACTACATTGCTTTCCATACTATCAACTTCCTCATATCGCATAACGCCCTGTTAAGGGGTGAGCAACGCAATACTGAAGCTGCCGCATATCACCTTAATCACTGAAACCAACGCATAGTAAAAATGCCACGCGTTGCGAATCCCTCTTGAACAGTTTGTTAGGTGTTGTTCTCACGTTTAGTAACACAAATTGTTTTAGCCAAAAACAAAAACACCGCTAAGAATTTTAACTGCCATTTTATTTCATTAAACCAAATAAAATCAAAGCTTTAAAAACAACCAGCGTAGAGTTATTGTTACATATTCTTAAGTATTTAAGTAAATACTTAAGAATATGTAACTTTTAACAACTTCAATAAATCACTTCTTTCCAATTCATTCCACAAACACCTAACGCCGCATTAAGGTGTGAGCGGCGCTTGGCTATACTTGAGCGAAGCGAAACTGCCAAGCGTTGCGAATCACTCTTAAATGCTTTGTTAGGCGAATACTCAAGTGAGCTCCATACTTGTTGTTCTTTTGAGCAAAGCTAATATATCAGGACGAACTTTAGAGAGTATATTGTCCGCCATTTCTTGAATGAACGTTGCAACCCAGTATTGGCTTCCTTCTGGTGGTGACATACTCGCCTCCATATAGTCTATATAATCCGAAGACATCATGTAATGTTCGTTAATCATGAACAAATACGCCACGTTCAGAATAAACACATCGCGAATATCATTACTAAGTTGCTCCAAGTGAAGGATTCGCTCTTTCATATGAATTTTGCCTTCATTGAGCATTAACAAAGCGAAGTAATTATAATGCATATTATCATTGCAACGATCTCTCACACCATCGTAGCGATCATCAGAGTCAAAAAGACGATTTAATTCAGTTAATTGAGCTGACTTATTAAGGTAGGCAGACATTTTCTTCATTCTTGGCAGCGGTTTTCGACCATGAAGCCAGTCATTTATTTCTTCAATAAAGAAGCCCGTTTGTCCCGCATGATCATTAATATATAGGTTTGTATATGCATTGATCATAACGGAATCATAATACTTCCTTAGCAAAGCATATGCATCATTCAACTTACCATCTTTCAGTACCAAATGAATGGACTCTATAGTCCCTTTCATCGACATGAAAACATAGGTATCCATGTTCATTATCGCAGTAGTTCCGGTAGTTGAAAAACTCATAACTGAATCCGACAAGTATTCATAGAACTGCGCATAATAAGCCAACTCACTAAACACTTTATGGGAGATATATCGATCATCTGTTGATTGCAAAATGTAATACCTTTTCCGTTTCGCCTAACGCCCTGTTAAGGTGTGAGCAACGCTATACCGAAGCTCCCGCATACGACCTTAATCACTAAAACCAACGCATAGTAAAAATGCCACGCGTTGCGAATCACTCTTAAACAGTTTGTTATGCCTGTACTCGCAGCATCATCCCACCAAACTGATGTCTAGAAACCTTTACTGGATACTGGTACTTCCGGTTTCCAAAAGTTATTGTCAATTCACAACAGTCAAATTCATCTCGGTGGTTATTGACGTAACGCGCAAACCTTTCCAAAATCCTTTCGTCAGTTATAACTATTTGTATTACCTGATCTGGATTGCGAAAAATTGACTTTGCATCTGAGAGTTGATTGGAATCGACTGGCTTAGCCTCACAAGACAATACTAACTTTTTAGATTCAACAAAAACCTTAGAATTAATAACATTTATCTGGTCTTCACCAAATTCATGCCAAAATTCAAAGGGAGTTGTACCAACTCTTAAATCAATTGAAACTGCCATTTTTTCTCCTAAAGGCATAACGCCCTGTTAAGGAGATAATACGTGGGAATAATATCATTTATTATCAACAAGTTATAGCAATCATGAAACGAAAAACAAATTATAATGTAGCAATTGTGTAGCAATATTTCATTTAAACTCAAAGTAGGGTAAAAAATTTCCCTACTTTGAGCTCCCAAAAAACTATTCTATAGAAATAGCTCCTTGACCGTCCCCCTCTTTAAGAAGTATCACTTTTAGGTTCTCTATTGCTCTCGAACAGATTACATATAGGAGATTCCTTGTATTTTCTAAATCTGCTTCATGCTTCTCGTGTAATCCAGACGAGAGGAGCCTACTGAATTTATTCTTCTCAGGCTTATTTTTTAGATCTTTTCCAAACTTATCGTCGATAACTGCAAGGACATTATCGAACTCTAAACCTTTCGAGCCATGACATGTTATGTAGTTGACTTTGCTATCAATCTCAATTCCTGAAACAAAACGAATCCAGTTAAATACTTCTTTCAAGTCCATGGATAAAAGAGCTTTAACATTATCTCGTAAGCTATCACTAGGAGAACTAGAGATTGAACTGCATAAGTATGTAATTAAATCGTCGATTGAACCTATATCTCTTTTATCTCTTTTGTTATTCATCCATCCTTTCGATAAATCGGAGTATAAACTCGTTAAACTCGTATTCTCAAAAGTCTGTACAAGCAAGTCTGACAAAGCGTCACATAATGATACATAATCCTTATCTCGGATATAATCCAAGCAAGTCGCCACCTCATCCAATGAATGATTATCTAAAGACTCATCACTGAAAACATCGGAGAGAGGAGCCGAACTATCATAATTTATCTTAAATAAAGGTTCTGCTATATTTAGGACTAACAGTGGAAATATACCTAACTTATTAACATCCTTATTTAAGGCTTCATCATTTATTTGGTTATAGGAAAGATAACTCGACTTATCACTGTATATTGCACTATATAAGTCATACAGATTACCAAATCCACACAGCTGAGCTATAGTTTTATTTCGCAAAACCATACAGGTCAACTTATTGTCCTCTGTTATCCCCCAACTTGTTTTAACCTGTTCAATTTCATTATAAATAAAAGGAATTTCATCTAAACTATCTTTGCCATAGTATGATAAAGATACATCACCATTAATATTGCTATTAAATGGCTCCTGATGTATTTCTTGGTGATTCCCTCGTATTTTATTTATAATATCCACGACATTTTGACAAGAACGCCTATTGATATCTTTATGTATAATATCAATTTCATTGTTAATAGAATTATAAGATTCGTTATTAGAGTATATAGATTGAACTGGATCCCCAAATAAACCAACAAAAAATGGCATGTTATTGTCCTTTCCATAAGAAATTAACATATCCATAATTTTTATTACCTGAGAGTGAGTATCTTGATATTCATCAATATAGATCTGTGGAAACGTATCGATGATAACTCTTAGAAGCAGTGAATACTCTTTTACCATACTTAATGAATATTGTATTAGAGTATCATGACCAATCAAATTCTTGTGAAGAATTTCTCTGCTTCCTTTCTCATTATAGGAAATATAAGAATAATCAGGATGATCAATATCAATCATTCTAGTGCAATATTTCAATCTAGAAATCTTGATTATATTTCTCATTATTTTTTCCACATCCCCTCTAGAGGACTGTATTTTAGATAGAAGTTCACTACCTATAACACCTTCAAGCTCACTCCAAAATTTAGAAGCTCCTTCAGCCCTAAAACAATTGTAGATGTCATCAATTCTATCCACTACAATTGTTTCAAGATCTAAGGTTTCTTCATAGTTTAAAGCTCTAATTTTTTTGAACGCATTTTTCTTTCCGAATTCATCACAAACATATAGCTCGTAGTGCAACTTATTAATTATATTAATAATATTTTTTCTATGCACTTTAATTAGCTCTACTTGATATGACTCTATAATATCCCACAAAAATGAGTGTATAGTACTAACATCTATATAATTACTATTATATAGACGCTCTATTATTTCGTCTTTTGCAGCATTAGTATATGTAATACACGCTAGATGACTACCATTTTTGTCAAAATCACGCATATTTTTTTTAATGCTATATTTTAGAGTTTCAACAAGAGCGTATGTTTTTCCTGAGCCGGCTCCAGCAAGAAAGTAAAATGATTTTTTTTCATCCAACTGGTCAAAGATTAGTTGTTGGATTTTCGCCTCTTTTTCTAACAGAACTCTATCAACCATGACTAGACTCCCTCTGGCTGGCCATCAAGCCTTAATGATAACCATTGGAGACCATCATTTATATAAGAAGGCAATACTGGTAGCGAAGTCGAGTCCTCATTAACAACAAGCTCATATATTATATTATTAGCAAACTTTGATTTTGCAGAAGAGAGCTCCTTTTGTATTCTGAAAGAGTTATGTGCTAAATCTAAATACTCACATGTATCTTCAAGAACAACATCAGAATAAACAGAAGGTACAGTACTATTTATAACACCTCTGAATATTTCGTTGTCATAGTTTTCGAGAACTAAAGCTTCTTCTAAGCTAGTCGCATAGTAAGCCGCTGTATGTTCTTCGTCTAATTTTATTTTTACTGGATCTTTCTGAAATACCACCTTAATATTGCTGCTCTCATAATAATGGTTATAGTCTTTAACTTTGCTAGAGTCATAATAATATGACAGAGTTTTGTTTGTTGACATTCTACTGTCTAATATTTCTGTCATTTGAGGATATATATTCCAACTAACAAGATTACCATCTTTCGTTTCAGCCGATTGAGTTAATTCTTCTTTACTTCTCTTAAAGTCAATATCAGTTATAATCAAAGAAGGAATTTTAAGCTGTTTCATAAGCTTGTCATAAACTTTAGCATGTGCACCATCAACTCTAAAAACAGAAATTAGTTTTTTTGATAACTTCTCATCTCTTTCAATATAAAAATTTAAAAGCCTTTCTTCAGTAATACCTTCCACAAAAACAACACCATCCGCGAAAAAAAGTTCTGGGACTTGGTGTTTTATGTGCTTCTTAACAAAATAAAATTCATCTTTATTTCCTGACTTAATACTAATATCCTCGTCCTTAATAGAAATACTTTCACAAAAATTTTTATGTGGATAGATGTAATTTATATTATCAAGACTACTACTTGAATGGATTTTACTATTTAATATATGTGAAGAGTGAGTTGTTATTAATAACTGACTCTTTATTTTTTCCCCTTCGCCTATAATTTTTCTAACAGCATTATCAATGTGACGAATAAAATTCACCTGCATTTGAGGATGCATAAACGTTTCGGGTTCTTCTATGCAGATCAACCTAACTTTTGTGGTTTTTTCTCCGCTTGGGTTTCGTTCTATATAGTCAATAATTTCGCTTACGATACTAATCAAGTTTGCATATCCCAATCCAAACTGACCTTCTGGAACTAGGAAACCTGCATCCTTATGTTCGTATGTAATTAAGCCATCCATTAATTTGTCGAATGTCAGATCTGCCCTAAGATCTATCCCTAGACTATCGGTACCTACAATACCTTGTAATACGTTTTGAATGACAGACTCATGAGTCTCTCTGATATTTGTAGTAATTCCATCATTATTATTTTCTATTAAATTATTTACCTCTTCAAAATCATTCTTATCAGTTTGATATTTATATTTTATTATTTTATTGAATGCTTTGGACAAGAGTCTATTATCATGAATATTATTAGCCGCAGATATTACTTTCAACTCAATAAGACTAGAGATATTTATTGACTTTGCAACTCCTTCATCTGACCTTACAAATTTTTCAAATTTAAACTCTGAAATCAGATCCAACAATTTTCTAAACTTAAAACTCCTGTCCTTAGTAAGAAATTTATCTAAAAGTTCTTTGACATCTTCTTCAAACTTTATCTTATTATTTAATTGAAAATCTACTACCAAAGAAAATTCACTAACACTATCTACATCTTTATTTTTATTTGTAGTTTGACCTAGTGATATTGCTTTTTTAGAGTTTACTAAGGATGCTTCTTTCGGGTTTGTTATAAATGTTATTTTAAAACTAATATTAGGAAATCGATTAAACCTTCCTTCTAGGTAGTCATTGAGTAAGCCATCAATATATGAGTAGTTAAAATCGTGACCATTGATCTTTCCTTGCTCTGAAACAACCATATTTAAGGCTTGAGTAACCGTCGTTTTTCCCGAGTTATTTTTACCAACAACCAGTGTAGTAGAAGATGAAATCATTGACTCATCGTCGGTTTTACTAGTTGGCTCAACAAACGTTATTGTATTAGATTTATCTCTAAATTTTCTAAAGTTGGTGATTTCTAAACTTTTGATATGCATGTTATAGCCTCATTCTGAATGCACCAACATGATAATCAACTAGTAACCTAAATACACGGATTGATATAAAAAAAAGAATAACACTAACCACTTAGGATAACTAAAAATTAAAACCCATTTAAAATCAAAAGCTTAAAATAAATTACTAGCACATCGGATAATCACCCAGAAGATAGCTACGCCTAGTTAGTTTTAGAAGAACGTCGGTAAACTCCTATTAAGTCAGAACATAATGTTTTAAATTATCGATTATTCAAGACCGTAATAAGCCTTCTATAGAACGGATCAGTGGCAGGGTCGTAGGAGTCAGAACCACCCCAATAGTAGTTTCCGAGTACCATTTTTACGTTGTCATAGTGGTGTCGTAATGTGCTTGACCGTCTTTTAGGTGTTGAGCCCAACGCCGCTTGAATCTGAGTTTTCCAAGGGTGATTACTCCCCATGATGTTTTCATTTCTCGCAATAAGCTTGGTAATGAAGTGCTCACCGACCAATCTATCGGATTTCAACAAATTACAGTCACCATGAGCCAACACCAAGTTCCAGATTTCATCATGATTGACTACCTGTCTTGGTAATACATGATCGACGTGAATGTCACTGTCCATTACTTCGCCACAGTAGAAACAGCTATTCCCTTGATAACCTGACAAAAATGGGATGTTGTTCGTTAAAGCTTTTCGCTCATATCCATCTCTTAGATAAATTTCACGGATGTCATTGGCAAGCTTAAAGTCGGTTTGGTTAATACTGAATGCGCCCTCTAGCAGTCCCCAACGTGCGCTAATTTCATTATCTAACGTATCTATCTGAGTGGATGTTAAACCGAGCAATGAGTCCTTGAGAACGAGCCTATTCCCCATATCTATTTCGTAGAAATGGTTAGCTACAATACTCTTGTCTGTGCCTATAGTTTGAAATCGTGGAACGACATCCTCAAAAGCAGTTTCCCCCACTTTTTGAATAGCTTCATTACGGCTTAACGCCCCTAACTGATATTCCTTAACAATACGTTCCATCTTAGTGAGACGGTTGGGGTTGCCCTGTTGTGGCATTGGGTTATTTGTAAGACGCTTCAAATAGGCATCAAAATAGAGTTGTGATAAGTCTCCCCAATTAATCTCATTTTGCTGGTTTCTTGAGGCGGCAAGAAGTGTCTGAGCAAGTCCCATCTTGTAAGTAGCGGCATTTAAACCAAACAGTACAATGCCTTTAAAGAAATCTTCGTCAGTAAAGTTCATGAGCTTTCCTTTAGCAAGATTGCATTTAACCACTTTTCACTTTGTCGACCTTCCCGTAAATCACCAGTTTGCCAAGTCGTTTTGATGATTAAATGGGTATTGCTTAGCACGCTTTTAAGTAACGATTCATCTAAGTTAGTGAACTTTCGTCCGTTGCGCTCGACTTCATCATTGCCATATTTAAAGGAGCAATAAAATACGCCATTGTTCTTCAGAGATTTTGATAAGTTAAGAAACGAATGAGGAAGTTCATCAAACGGCACATGAAGCAGTGAAGCACACGCCCATATCGCGTCAAAGCGTTTCTCAGATTCAAAATCCTGAAAAGTGGCAATTTGAACGGGTTGTTCAATGAGTTCCTCTGCTAGTTTTGCCAATACCGCACTAGCGTCTATTGCATGAACTTGAAAGCCCAACTCTTTAAATGCTTTTGAGTCACGCCCTGATCCACAACCAGCATCGAGAATATTGCCACCTTTTTGAACCAAAGGCAGAAACTCACGATAAAGACTATCCATTTCGACGTGGACTGTGCTATCGAAAAACTCTTGTGCATGCTGGTTGTAGTAGCTCATAGATTATCTTTTTATACAAAACTAGTTATCGCACGATATGTTATCTCACGTTTCGATACTTCGCTAACAAATGAAACGAGATTGCTTAAACATTAAACTCTAGCTTTATGACTTTTTTTATCGCACCTATGTGAAATATGCCCTGCCCATAGTAATACTGTAAACAATCGGCACAGATAAGATTATCGACATAGTTAGCGACCCCGAACTTGCAACGAACACAAGACTCGACTGCTGGACGTTTCGTGACTGCACTCATAACTCGTTCAGCATTTTTCTTTCTTGATTTTTTATATGGTCGGTGACGGATTTGGGGAATAACCGTAACATCAACAATAGGTTCAGGTGGCTGCCCGTTTGATTCCACAATCATAGCATTGAGTGTCGCTGTTAGTTCTCTTTCTCGGCTGACGTATCGGGCATGGCTGAGCCAACGTCGACATCCATCTTCAAATACATACGCTAGTGCCAACTCTTTAAACGAGTCATATTTTTGGTTTTTGAATTCATGATAAAGCTGTTTAAGTGGCTCTAGGTTAACCTCTAAGATAGAGAGCTTTCCTCTCTTATCTGGACTGTAACTTGGACGACCTTGATAACTAAAATGTATACCGATAACGTATCCATTTATACGGCAGAGAACATCAACTTCACTATAGGGTGCGCTAGGCTCAACCTCAAATTCCTCAAAGGTCAAAGTTCGCTCTTGAGTTACATAGCCTGTGACAATCCGAGTCCGGTCATATTTATCCTTTTCAGACAGCTCTATCTTCCATTCTGGTGAACTGATATCAAAGGTTGTTAGCTCTCTAAGCGACTGTTTAATGACGAGTCTTGCCACCACACAAAAAGAGTAATCGCACTCTATTTTCTCATCTTGGTCTTCTTGTGCTTTTTTGTCGTGAGCAAAGTGATGCGCCATCTTTTCAGGGTCACCTTTCTTGGCAACGAGCACTTGCTTACAGCTAGGACAAATACAGCCACAAGCCCTGCCGCGCTCTACTTCGCTAACATCATAATACTTGCCATCTTTTAACCCGAAAGGGATCAACATAATAGCCTCAATAATAGGGTCACAGTGTCATCGATGATTTTTGCGCCAAGCAATATTTCTATCAAGCTGTGGTCGTTACAAATGGGAAACCAGACGCATAAAAACGAAACATCTTTATCTGATTACATACTGAGAGTGGTGTGTCGTTTTCTGAAAGTAGAACAACTTACCCCACCTACCCCACTTAATATCGATTCAAGTGGAGTAAGTGGGGTAAGTTTAAGTACTTAGCAAAATGACGTTTGAGGACGAACGGTAGGGAAACAGTAGCGGTTTGAGCTATTGAGCATTTTCTTTTCTAACTTACCGTCTTTAGTCAGTTGGTTGAGCGCTTTACCAATCACATTTCCTTTTGATGTGTCAGCGTTGATAACTTCACATATCTGTTTGGTTGATAACCACTCTCTCGCTTTACCTGTACATTCTTCTAGGTGGTCGTTTAGCAAGTTATACCAGTTGCCTTTATCTACGTATTTGGATGACTCTTGCGACACTTGCGCTTGAATGTCAGACGACAACATCCAAGGATGATGTTCAGCCATGAATTTGTGTTTCACCTCTAACCAGAATTGGCGCAGATTCTCTGGTTGGTTCAGCGTTAGCTCACCCGTTGCTTTGTAGTCCCAACCGAGTATGTTATTGAGCGTGTCCATGTCCGTTTCGCCCACCAGCTCAATGACGGCGTAGCGGGTATTTCCGGTTTCATCTTTTAGAAAGTCCGTGCCGTTTACCGTCGCAATGAGGTTGGTTTGTCGGTCTTTCTTAATGTCATTGCGTGCATAAGGAGGACGCACCGTATCGCAAGCTCTTGTCACGAACGCTTTCAATGCCCCTTGGCAGTTTTTGGTTGAGCGTTCTAACTCACCCAGCTCCACTATCCATGAGCGAATAACGGTCAGCACACTATCTTTGTTATCAGGATTGAGCTCTGCCCCTTCAAGAAACGAACTTGGCATCACATTGGCAATTCGTTCAACGAACGCGGTCTTTTTAAAGGATTGCTCACCTTGCAAAACAGGCACGAGTTTGGATTTAAAGCTACCCACAAAAAGACATGCTACACAGCCCACTAACCAGTGTAGCAACACGATGTTAGAGAGCGCGGGATTCTTAGTCTCTAAGCAATTAAGTACTGCTTCCACGCGGGGCTTTCTATCCCACTCGCCATCAAGCCAATCAGCGATTGGATGGTAACTACTTTCATGTGCCACGGCGTTAAAATGGTCATCAATCGCGGATTTGGGCAATGTGTAAATTGACGCCAACGATACAAGCTCACTTCTGACGATATCTGGCGACCCCATACAAACCTTGCCTTTGAATATATCTGGCTCTAACGTCATCTTGTTGAGCTTGGCTTGGTAGCCCGTACTCTTCAGTAATGCTTTCAAGTTATCGGCCGTGTTCAATACGATTTGTTGGCCGGACTCCTTGTATCTGACATGGGGAAATTCTGGTGCATTGCCATCGTTAAGCATGGAAGCCCTCCCCTTGCAGCAAGTGGTCACGTTTGACATGACTATCTAACCACTGGTCTAAGTCTTCTTTAAGATAACGGACTGCACGACCAATTTTAATGAAAGGAGGCGCAGCAGTTCGGTTCTTGCGCTGCCCTTCCATACGAGCTTAGCGTAAAAATGAACGGCTCATACCAATGTAAAGCGCCGTTTCTTGTTCTGTGTATACACGTTTATCAAGTGTGGTTTGAGTCATGTTGTTGTTCCCTCTTGTTCATTGAGGTTTCAACGTAACGACCACAAACGTCATATGACGTTATCAACGACGATGACGACGACGTTTTATTTTGACGGCCTAATTTGCCTCCTTACGTCGACCAATACATTCTTTCTGAATGAGTCATAAGACATGGTGTTTTCATTATCCCCACGACCAAACCACGTCACCGAGTCCTGAGTAATGCTTTCAATCAACGCATCAACATCAAATTGACGGTTAAACTCGTTCGCTCTCACGTCCTGCCTTATCATGTTCCAAACCTTATCCGCTCTGGCTTGAGGGTTGAGTGTTAATACTCGATGAGCAATTTGCGCAATGGGGTGGATTGGCATCGGTTGGATAACCGAATCCAACCGGAGTTCAGTAGGCGCATTAACCGACTCAATACACTGACCAGCAGTCTGGATAACCGTTGAGCCTAATGTTGCCTTAACCGTATCAACCGCTTGGCAACCACGATTCAATAGTACTGCTTTACCAAAAACATCAACGACCTGCTCCATATCAACGCGTATTTGATTGGGTTTAACCGTTAACGCATCGGTTGAAAGGCGTTGACCGCGTTGACTTGGGTAGTGTTCAACAAGTTGATGCGTTACGTCATTAGAGAAAATGGCCGATGCTTTAGTAATGAACTCACCAACCACGCTCTCTGTGGTTAGAGAGGCATTAACCGCGGCATAAGCAACAAACGCTTTATTCGGTTGGGAGAGTGCATTAGGTGTGTATTTAAAGTGCGCTTGTAATACATTGTCAAACGCTTCAGTAACCGAACGCCAACGGTTGATACCATGCATCTCAACGATGATGACGTGTTTAACCGGTATAGATTCTAATGAAAGCGCAAACCGCTTGGATGAGCGTTCAGTTAGTTGGACAATGCCTTTATAGTCGAAGATAGCAGCCACAGATTGGCTGGGTGGATGAATTGCACCAAGACGCGAAGCAGAAATATCGGCAAACAAACCCAACTTCTCTTCTTCAATGGCTTCTAGTATGTCCCATTGGGTTAAATAGGTTTTATCACAGACTTCCTCAAGCCTTACATAGCGGCGTTTAAACTGGCTCACTTCAATCCCTTGTTGAGTTAACAATTTCAACAACGAATTACAGCACCAAGACCACTGTATATAAAACCATAACTTTAATGCTTCGAGTGATATCTCGATTTATCTTGCAACTTAACCAATAAGATTCACCGCCGCCGCTTTGTGCTCTGGAGCTAAGTGTGCATAACGCAGCGTCATCTTGAGGTCAGCATGCCCAAGCAACTCACGCACGATATTCAAATCAACGCCCGCCATCACTAACTTGCTTGCAAAATGATGCCGCAAGTCATGGAACCTAAAATTCTCGATAGCAGCCTCTTTCAATAATGATTGCCACGGATATTGAAAGAACTCAACGGGCTGGTTATTCGATATAAAGACATAGTCAGCATCAGGATTCTGTGCTCGCCAGCGTTCAAAAAGCTTTAATACCGTGTCATTGAGCGGTATCGTTCGCGTCTTCTTCGACTTGGCATTTTCAGAACGAATTGTTAAGTAGCGATTAGGCAGTGAAACGTGTTCCCATCGAAGACTTAATAGCTCTCCTTTACGCATTCCTGTATTCATTGCGGTGATTACTAACGGCTCGAAGAAATCAACTAACTGAAGATGCTCTATCTTGTTATTGGACTTTCGAACGCGTTGATTTCGGTCTCGCAGCGCGTCCAGTAAACGCTTCTCTTCTTCATTAGAGAGATACCGTATTCGAGTGTTATCTTGCTTGATGAGTTTAACGCTGCTTAAGTTATGGCTATCGATGAACTCCCACTCTACCGCACGATTTAAAGCGGCTCGAAGTCGGTTCACACAATACTCTATCGTCGCTGGGGCACGCCCTAATTTCCGACGCTCCGTGATCCACTGCTGAATATCCCACGCTTTTATCTCCTCTAACGGTCTGTCTAGGAGGTGAACAAATGAATGAGCGATGCAAGCATAAGCCTGATCCGCCCGCTTGGGGTTCATTGAGATAAGGTAGTCTTTATAGTGCTCAGAGAGAAAACGGCCAAGCGTCAGGTTTTTGCGCATCTCTGTCTTTTTAGCTTCATGACGAGATTCTTGGATATCCACCCCGCTCGCCACTAATCCCGCTTTCTCTTTGACTAAATCTCTCGCTTGAGCGGGTGTGAGTGATTCCGCCGAGCCGATGAAGTAATTTCGTTGTTTGCCATTTAAGCGGTAGTAAAAGTAATACTTGATTGCGCCTTTAGGTGAAATGCGAGCATGAAACCCGCTGATTTCAGTGTCGTTGAGCCGTCCCAGCTCGACAGTTAGCGCTTTGATTGAGGTGTTGGTTATCTTCTTCTTAATGGGCATGCACAAGTCCTTTGTGTAGCGTATATGTAGCAGAATAATTGTACACACACGCATACCCATGAACAACAAAGCACAAACAACATACATATAAGTACATGTTTTTATGCGAGTATTAGCTCATTCTTGTTCATTGTTGTTTACTGGAGGTTTTTACCCATTCCCACTGTTAAGGGGTGAGCAACGCAATACCGAAGTTGCCGCATACCGCCTTAAACACTAAAACCAACGCATAGTAAAAATGCCACGCGTTGCGAATCCCTCTTGAACAGATTGTTATGCGACTGGTGATGATAGCTTTGAATTTGCCATTCTTACGATCTGGCGGACGGGCTGCAAATGAATTTCAGCAATAATTGCGGATACAAAACCCATTATCACTACGGGAATGCCAACCGAAAAACTAAACCACATTGCGCCACTTAACTCTGGCTGTCCCCACTGACTAAAAAGCGACGATAGAATTGAAAAAAGTGCCAGCGTCAAAGCGATAAGCTGAGTCCAAGTATGAGTAGACACCACAAAAGTATTTGAATAGGCACTTTTCCGAATAATCGCCTTCCCCGTTAATGCCCCCATTTTCACTCGAATACTTGAATTGCTACCAGAGACTTCATAGCCCTGAGCAACTAACTGATCAATTATTTCTTCCACTCGAAACTCCTATTTCTGGGTCGCATAACGCTGCGTTAAGGGGTGAATGCCGCACAAACCAAGTTTCCGCAGACCACTTTCGCCACTTAAACTCACTGCATACCAAAAATGCCACGCGGCATGAATCCCTCTTAAACGCTTTGTTATGCTTAAGCTTCAACGCCCACATTTTTACCAAAACCAAGATTAACTCGGCTAGGATTAGCTAACAAAAGGCAAAGCCTAAAAAACTGAAATAACACATAATTTTTAAAAATCAGACCTTGAAATTTGGCTGCTAAAACTCAAAAGCCTAAGATCAAGTTGCTGATTGAGCTACCCACCCTAACCTCGCGCTTACCCGAAAATTGATTGAGGCAATTCTCTGAACTTCCAACGCCAAAGAATAAGTGTCCAGAAAATAGCGGCCACTGAAACCAACTTGCCGACGAGCACATAACCAAAAAGCTGAGGGAGCAAAAAAACCATAAACCACTGATTTCACATGATTAAGCATAACGCCGCATTAAGGTGTGAGCGACGCTTGGCTATACTTGAGCGAAGCGAAAACGCCAAGCGTTGCGAATCACTCTTAAATGCTTTGTTATTTTGCTGTTACCCACTGGCTTTTTAGCTCAATAGTTTCACGGTCAAAATCAATTGAAGCCTGAACGCCCAGTGGTGTGACCAACATTGGATGTGTATGACAACTGTCAAAGCCGTAGAGTATAGGAACATTTTTGCCATTTAACACTTCAAGCAAAACATCTAGCGGACTGCGCCCCGTCCCTTTGTCATTAAACAGTTCATGTTTGCCTAAAACAATTGCACCAACTTTTTCGAACACACCGCAAGCCATTAAATGAGCAAAAGAACGTTCGACAGTTTCTATACCTTTCAGCGAGTCTTCAAGCAATAGGATATCGCCTTGCTCTATCTTTGGCATATACTCGCTACCCCATATGCCCGCCATGGTATTTAGATTACCACCAATTATACGGCCACTAACCTGGCCTTTGCCTAAAAACTGCCATTCATTCGTGTAACTAGGCTTTGGTGAGTCCTGAGTTTCCCAGTCATGCTTAACATCTGTCCACAGCTGAGGGATTGAATACTTATATGAGTCAGACCCTAAGCATAAGATTTCCAGAAAGGACTTTAGTGTTTCATCAACTAAGGGCGGAAACTCACCAAATGATGCAACCAGAGCTGGACCATAAAACGTAATTATCCCTGTCTGAGTATAGATACCCAATAGCAAAGCCGTTACATCAGAATAGCCGATGATAATCTTGGGGTCGTTTCTGAGTGCTTCATAGTCGATGTAGGGCAGTAGAGAATTACTATTGCTACCACCAATTGTAGACATAATACATCGTACATTAGGGTCGCGTATTAATCGGTTCAACTCTTCTGCGCGATCTTGAATTGAGCCAGAACGATATGAATCAGAGCAGCCTGTGAGATCCCCCTCCACTAGCTCAAAGCCTTGAGATTCCAGATAAGACTTTGCTCGCCTGAAACGAACTGGCGCAAAAGCCGTTGCTGGTGAAGACGGTGAAAAGAAGCCAATTTTATCACCAACTTTTAGAGCTTGTGGGAATATCACTTACCTTTATCCTCCATAATACAAATAGGCAAAATAACGCCCAATTAAGGGGTGAGTAACGCAACACCAATGCCGCCGCAAACCACCTTAATCACTAAAATTAACGCATAGTAAAAATGCCACGCGTTACGAATCCCTCTTGAATTGTTTGTTAGTACGCTGCCCGCAAAGCCTTTGGTACATGCCAAGACGTTGAAATATAGCACGAAGCTGTTGACTTAAAACACTGAAACAAACAGACAGCTGCCAAACTGAAAACTAACTTCAAGACGTAAGTTGGCTAGAAGAAAAACGTGCTTAACTGCCCTTTTTTGCCGTTTTGAAATTAGCAAAGAATACGGGCTTCAAAATTGAACAACTGCGACAAAGAAACGCTTGTTTTGCCGAAAATTTCTCAGCGCCAAAGAAACCACGCCAGAGAAATAGCCCGAAAGTTAGAAACCGTAAACGATAAACTCAAAGCGGAAACTTCACATCTAGTGCCACCGGATCGAACGTGAAAGGCACATTTGATCAGGTGTAAAGCAGGGAAAAGAAACCAATAAACATCAAGACTTTTGACCTTTGATGCAACCCAGTACTAACGCCGCATTAAGGTGTGAGCGACGCTTGGCTATACTTGAGCGAAGCGAAACTGCCAAGCGTTGCGAATCACTCTTAAATGCTTTGTTATATTGAGTGTTCACCGTGTTTGCCTAGCTTTTTGTTTTCATATTTTTCAACGAGATCAATTGCACACTTTTGCCTAGTTGAGTCATCTATAAACAAGTATGCGAGTAAAAACATTGAAAACATAAAAAACAAATAAACAGCAAGATCTGAATTGTTTGAAAATTCAACTATTGGTAACAGTACAACCATTGCACACGCGACAAATGAAGAGACAAAATACCCAAGTAGATAGCCAAGTTTTCTGATATTGAGCTTAGCCTTGTTAAGTGAACCCTTGTAACTAATGGAGTCATACTGTTTCGAAAATTCTATGTACCTAGCTCCCTGGATATACTTCAAAATATCTGAAGTTGGTGTATCAGAGGACATAAAAGCTTTAATTACTGGATAATCAATAAGGATACCAAAACGGTTTTGAAAAACCTGTTCGATAACGAAATGATATCTAGGCTTACTATTTTTCCCAATTTCAGCAATCATTTCGGAAATTCTACTAGTCTTTTCCTGTTGATGCTTATCAATTCGCCCTCTCACTATTTTAAACAAAGTGATGAATAGAAGAACGACGACAGCCGCAAATTTAGGAGTACCCCAAAGATCATGGCTAAATCTAATTAAAGCTTCCATCTTACCTCTCAATATAACGCCGCGTTAAGTAGTGAGCAACGCTTACACCTAACTTAAACCTTTACACCGTAAACACAAAACCCAAATTGGACTAAAAATGCCACGCGTTGCGAATCTGCCTTAAACGCTTTGTTAGCTGTATTTTTCCATTACAAAGTTTCTTAGTTTTTGACCACGGACTTCCATTTCTTGGGCTTGAACTACTTTAAAACCGAAGTATTCGTAAAATGGGCGAGCAGTGATACTGACTTCAGAAAAATAACGTTTTATACCGCACGAATTGCCAACCTTAAAAACATGATTCATTAAAGCTTTACCTACACCTTTGCCTTGATATTCATGGTGACAAAAGAAATGGTCTATAAGCCCACTAGCTTGCAAATCTGTGTAGCCAACAATGACACCGTCTATTTCAGCAACAAACGGAGATAAGTCTTTCATCCGTTTCTCCCAGACTGACGGTTCTAGACGTTCTGGAGCCCAAGCTTCGACTTGAGCTTGAGAATAGTCACGAATATTAATATTCCGAATTGTATAAAAGTGAATATCCCATAGTGCTTTGGCATCATCTACGCTGTAATTTCTAATTGTAATCATCGTGCTTACTCCATAATACAGCTAACGCCCTGCTAAGGGGTGAGCAACGCAATACAAAAGCCGCCGCAAACCACCTTAATCACTAAAATCAACGCACAGTAAAAATGCCACGCGTTGCGAATCCCTCTTGAGCAGTTTGTTAGTTTGCAAACCCAAAGCATTGACTTTACGTTGTTTTAAACTTTGCAAACAACAAACTTTATGTGTTTTTATGCACTTAAATCAGGCGTAGTCTCAAAGCGGCTACTCAATGAAACCACTTGGAACAAACAACGCCGCAGAAAACGAACTCTCAACACCAAAAAGCGCTTTTGGAAAACCAATCTCACAATGAGGACTGTCAACAAAGCCACTGAAACCACATGAACTTACCACACCAGAGAAAACGCCATTTCAGCGAGTAAATCGGCTTTTGCACCAACAAACTCAACGAGCAGAGTTTCAGCAAAAAAGCTCAACTCAGTTAACCCTAAAAGTCGCCGCACCAAAGAACAAATCAACTGTTGAAACGATGCCAATTTTGAATTTTCACCACGCTGGTTAACACTGAAATTGAACGCCGATACGACAATTTCGACTTTGAGCTTTTACCACTAGATCTTGCGATATAGCTGCGTTTTTCCTCTTGCAAACTAACGCCGCATTAAGGTGTGAGCGGCGCTTGGCTATACTTGATCGAAGCGAAACTGCCAAGCGTTGCGAATCACTCTTAAATGCTTTGTTATGATTTTTGTTTTCTCAATGCTTCCTCAAGACGACTTACTACTACCAGAGAGCGCTCAATGTCATAGCTAATAGACTCATCGCCAACGATAACTTTATTAGCGGATGTTAAATATTTCTTTTCTAGATTCTTGGTTAGCCAACTTAATTTACCTGCTTTTTGACTCAGAAATTCTACTTTTTCTTGCTCGCATAGCATCGTATCTATAATGAATAGACAAATTTGGTCTTTCCACCAATGAGGCACATTGCCTTGTTCTCTTCCCTTTTTAATAAGTACTGAAACACGCCCGATAAGTTGCCTATACATAAAGAAAATTGACCAAAGATGCTCACCGCAATACAAACGATGCTTCTCCAATTCAAAACTGTCCGCCATCATTTTCGTGATATCACTATCAAATATTTCAGGGAAGTGTTTTACATCACACGTACCAAAATCTACCCCGAACTCCTCATCTACAAGTAAATCAGCGTATGTTAATAACAGGGGTTTTGTGGAATTGATTTCAAGCAAACCGCACCAAAGCTTATCGATGGCTTCAATGCTTTTCTCGTAAGAAACTTGTGTTCGATTGATGTTAGTTGCATGAATGAAATTCGCGACACCAATACTCTGTTCAATTTGGCTTTTATGCTTGTATAACTTCTTATCGTACTCGTGCTTAATACTGTTTTCTAACCGAGTCTTAAACCATGTTTTCAATAGAAAGGATATGGCAGCACCACTTAAAGCACCAGTAAGACCAGCCGTAATTATTTCTAGTGACATAACTTTCCTTAAAAATCATAACGCCCTGTTAAGGTGTGAGCAACGCAATACCGAAGCTCCCGCATATCACCTTAACCACTAAAACCAACGCATAGTAAAAATGCCACGCGTTGCGAATCACTCTTAAACAGTTTGTTAGCCGCTCATTCCCAAAGGTTACTGCTTACTCAGCAGGAACTTACGCAAATCTCTCTCTGCACGCATAACAAACAGAATAAACACTTTGTCACCGTCTTGTTTATAGAAAACACGACATGGATTAACGACAACTTCACGATAACTTAAATGTTCTAGCTCGGGTGGAATACGACCTGACTCTGGGAAAGTTTGTAGGCGTTCGACTTTGGAGAAGATCGTTTGTACTAACTGCTTTGCAGCTACGATATTTTCAAGTGCGATGTATTCAGCGACATCATTGAGGTCAGATAACGCTGGTTCAGTCCAGATTACTTCAGCCATTTTGACATTTTGTCCTTGGCTTCATCATGACTTACCACTTTACCGTCAGCTAGTGCACGCTCACCTCGTGCAATACCCTCAAGAATAGCTAAACGATTTTGCATAAATTCGTAGTCATCAACATCAACTAGATACGCAGATGGCTTACCATGCTCAGTAATTAACACGGGTTCTTTAGTGTCGTGGAGATCGGCGAGGATCTTAGTTGCTTGGCGTTTAAGTGATGTAACTAGTTCTACTTTCATGAGAGCTGCTCCATAGGAATACTAAAGTGATACTATTCTATCACTTTGAGTATAGCAAGCTCCATGACGGCTAACGCCGCGTTAAGGTGTGAACAACGCTACCACCTAACCTAAGTCATTGTGCCGTAAACACTAATGCTGATTCAAACAAAAAATGCCAAGCGTTGAGAATCACTCTTAAACGCTTTGTTATAACTCATTTTCATCAGCTAATGTTATTTGCTTAGGTACAAAAAGTACCAAAGTTATTGCTACCACCAAAGTGATAGCTACTCGAAGCCAAATTGAAGGGATGACTGTCGAAGAAAGAATAACAAACGAGCCAGAGAAACCACCAACAAGCATTCCCAATAGCGTTCTTCGTTTGGTCCACTTCAGCAACGAACCACAATTTGAACATTTGCAAGTAGTCCAATTGAAACTAAAAAAAATCCATCTAATTGGTAAAGCACCGTGACACTTTGGACATTGTCGACCCTGCATAAAACACTCCTTGTAAAATTATTATCAAACTGAGATAAGGAACATTCTAGTCTAATTAATTATAAACTTTTGCGATGTATTTCATTGAGTTATAACGCCGCATTAAGGTGCGAACAGCGCTATAACACCTAACCCAAACCACTGCGCCTTAAACACAGAAACCAAGTTTAAACTGAAAGCGTCAAGCGTTGTGAGTCACTCTTAAATGCTTTGTTATGCCTGTCCTAAAACGCGCTCAATAAAAGCTGACTTTTTTCGACGATACTCATCGTGAGACCAACCTGTACAGGACATTTTTAATTCATTGTACTGTTGAACTAGCACGGGGCTTTCACGAAGTTTGTCTCTAAACACCACAAAGAAGTCAAACCCCGAACCTATAACAACCACTTGGAAAGCGACGTTCTCGCCAGAAGAACTTTCCAACATACAAAGTTCCGAAGTCCTCAGCGTGTCAGATTTTTCATTGAAGCCTAAAGTAGAAAGTAACTCTACTGCTTTCTCAAATTTATTGCCGTCAACGCCGACATGTATGTCTAGATCACCTTTAGATACAGCACGAGGGATAGAAGAAGCGCCAATATGCTCAATCACTGCGTCCGGAAGCAAGACTTTTATCTCAAGCTTGTATTTCCGATACAGTTCTTCACAAGATGCCTGATATTCATCTGCTCTGTAAAACTTCATATTTTCTTCCAAAAGGCATAACGCCCTGTTAAGGTGTGAGCAACGCAATACCGATGCCGCCGCATACCACCTTAAACACTAAAACCAACGCATAGTAAAAATGCCACGCGTTGCGAATCACTCTTAAACAGATTGTTAGCAAACTGCTCACTTGAACATCATACGATCTAGCCAAGCATTCCAGTTTATACAGCCGTCATCAAAACCGATGTGCTTGATGAGAACTAAACTAACAAGAGCTCCAAATGAGTAACTAAAGTCTGTAAGTTCTAATGTAAAAATCTCATTATCAATATTAACTTCAGCGCTTAATGAAGCATTGTGGAAGAGTGCGTTTCTTAGCGCTGAATATGACCCAATTGATTTATGTAGGTTACTCTTATCCATATGCTCATACACATCAAACCCGTGCGAGTTTAAGTACTTTGAAATGGCTGTAACTACACTACCACTTTTCATATTAACTTCATGTCGACATAGTGATTCTAGCGCAGAAAACTGTAGGTAATATCGGACATCAATAAAATTTGAAGAGCCTTTGATAGACTCTACAACTCTAAAAAAAGAAGCCCTTGTTACATTACTTCCCAAAGATGACAGCGCTAATTCGATGAAATCACCTCTAGAGTTAGGCTTCATATAATCGCTATGGATTACATGCCCTCCACCGCTTACCCTTAGATTTCCAAATATTTTTGTCGGGAAGTCCTTTGGTAGATCATTCATTGATTCGTGAACAAATAGCTCATTATTTATTATAACGCTTCGATGCTCTACAAAAGTAAGTATGGCTTCTAAGTCAAACAAAAACTGATCTAAGTCGTCAACACTACAATCGTCAACCTCTACAAAAGCAGTCAATTCATATACATCTTCTTTACGGGATTTTTCTCGTGTTAATTTTATATCTTTCGAGAAAGGCACAATTCTAAAAGACATCGCCTTTATTTCATTTGTGCACTCATACCCATATATACCGAATGTTCGCATATAAGATCATCCATCGAATCATAGTTTGCTAACGCCCTGTTAAGGGGTGAGCAACGCAATACCAAAGCCGCCGCATACCACCTTAAACACTAAAACCAACGCATAGTAAAAATGCCACGCGTTGCGAATCCCTCTTGAACAGTTTGTTAGGTTTATTCTAGCACTTTTCACCAAAATCTCGCCAAAGCTATATTTTAGACAGAAACTAAAAAAATAATTTTTTTTGCCCAGTAAATGCCAACAATTTCCCAGCCAGATCCAACATTATGCCAACTTTGCCCAGATTATTTTTATAAATCATTGTTTTTAAACGTAAATATGCGAATTTGACAGAAATTCAACGTGATCATAGTATCGAATTTAAAGCAAAAACGGAGAAGCCAAATGCGTGAATACACCGAATTATTTGTACTAGTTTTAATGGCAATTGAAAGGCTAGTTCGTATAGTAAAGCTACTAAAAACTGGCGGTAAGTAAATATTCCACCTAAAACACCCAAAACCAACAATACCGACAAATTCAACTTTGTGCGGTATTGCTTTTCGACTGATAAACCTAACGCCCTGTTAAGGTGTGAGCAACGCAATACCGAAGCCACCGCATACCACCTTAACCACTAAACCTAACGCATAGTAAAAATGCCACGCGTTGCGAATCACTCTTAAACAGTTTGTTAAATTGCGTGCTAGAAACGAACTCCATTTGAAGAGTCATGAATTGTTAACAAGTTTCGCAGTCTACTTTGTATTTCTTCGCTGTCTTCTACGGCTTTTGCCCATTGATCAACTGCATCCGCAACTTGAATACAAAATATGTCTACTTGCAGCTGGAGAGTATTGTTGATTTGGTTACAATGGATAGAACCACTTGCAGGTGGAGTAATAAAATGGAAGTCTTCTAGAGCTTTTTGCGCTCGTTGCTCCTCAATATTCGCTCCACCCTCATGTAGATAACTACATCTAAGCGCATAGCAATCTTCGCCATAAAGGAACGTATGTTCATTCTGGTCAGCACCAACTTTCATCGTATATTTAGGTTGCAACCAGACTTGATACCACGAAACATATCTAGCTTTTGAACCTTTTTCTGGATTTTCCAACCTGCCGCAGACATCAGGTAAAGTTAACGCTGTTGATAATGCACCATACCAATCATTAGCATTAACTGCTGTTCTAATTGAATCTGTAAAACGCTTCATTTTATCTCCTAAGCAATTTAACGCCTTGTTAAGGTGTGAGGCACGCAATACCTAAGCCGCCGCATAACAGCTTAAACACTAAAATCAACACATAGTAAAAATGCCACGCGTGCCGAATCACTCTTGAACAATTTGTTAGGTATTTCCAGCGCCAACTCCTAAATGAGAGAGTTAACACACGCTTTTCGTACAGTTTCTTGAAACTCTCGGACGGTTACTTTGCCTTTAATTTTTGGTTCATACTCTTCTTCATCGAAATACACCATCGGGTCAACAACATCTTCGTCTTTAAGCTCAACTTCTATCGCCTCTTCAACATCAACAACCACAAGTATGATGCCATAAACATCAGTATCAAAGCCTTGATCATAGAATGTCTTATCAAGATCTATGTCATCCGCATGAACATCAAAAGTCTTAGTCATTGCTTCCAATACTTCAGCGTTTACTTCATTACAGTTAGCAGCCCAAACAATATTTGAGTAGGTAATAGCTAACATTGAACAGAAGATAAGTTTCAGATATTTCATGTTTTCCTCGTTGATACCTAACGCCGCATTAAGGGGTGAACAACGCAAACCACCCGACCTAAAGCATTGTGCCGTAAACACTAAAGTTAATTCAAACCAAAACTGCCAAGCGTTGTGAATCCTTCTTGAATGCTTTGTTAGTTGCCAAACCAAAAGCTTTGATTTGATGTAAATTGCCGCTTTGCCAACACTAGTTTTACGTGCTTTGAAAAACTCAAATCAGGCGTAGTTTTAAAGCGTCTCCCACTGAAACCACTTGGAACAAACAGCGCCGTAGAGAACGGGCTAACAACACCCAAAAGGCTCATTTGAAAAGACAATATCACAGAGCTGACTCTCAACAAGCGAATCGGATTCTGAAACGGCAAACCAAAACCACACTAATAAACATCGAACGCGACTTCAGCAAACTTACACCTAAACACAGAATCAGAAAAAAAACAGCACAAACTATTAGCCCTAAATGCTCCGCTTTAGCTGCGTTTTTCGCCTTGGCAACTAACGCCCTGTTAAGGTGTGAGCAATGCAATACCGATGTCGCTGCATACCACCTTAATCACTTAAACCAACGCATGATGAAAATGCCACGCGTTGCGAATCACTCTTAAACAGTTTGTTAGCTCGCATGGCTTCGTGCCTGAGCTTCATTGTCCCAAAGAACAAAGTATGCATTATTTGGAATATCTTCATAATGCTCGCCACCTTGAGCCCCTACTAATGATCCTAATTTTTGACACTTATAAACCTGCATCCATTTACCCTTTAGCTTGGCAAATAAAAGACCATTTTGATCTTCGTGAATAACACGAACATCGTTAGTAGCTTTTCTAGTATAAATCCACCAGACATAAGGGAAAATCGCTTCACCAGCTTTGGCTAACTTTAGCATTTCTATTTGTAGTTCACGTAGCGTCATTCGAGGCGACTCTGTGACTATATTTTTGGCTATACGCAGAGTAACTGGACAATCCCAACCATGGTACAGCTGAATATTTGAACGCATAACAGTTGTTCCTATAGGGTGGCTAGCTCCTAAGACCCAGGAGTTCGCTTCCCCATATTTTGAGGCAAACCGACAATCTTTGCTTCCAACTAGTCTTGCTAAACCCACATTGCTAACTGCTTCGTACCAAAGTAAATTCAACTCAGAATTCAAACCTCTACCTCCGATGAGAGCTAACGCCCTGTTAAGGTGTGAGCAACGCAATACCGAAGCCGCCGCATACCACCTTAACCACTAAAACCAACGCATAGCAAAAATGCCACGCGTTGCGAATCACTCTTAAACAGTTTGTTATGTGAATTTTATTACGCGCCTAAAAGAGGTAAATTTTTACGCTGCTGATAGGTTAAAGCCAACTCTAAACAGGACTTAAGCACTCTTTCTGGTATCGGTTTCGATAAGGACAGAACTATTGCTCTATTTCCCTGAAACACCAGTTCTTCACCATACAAATCCCGGAATGTATCGACGAGCTTGGTTTGGCAATTAAAGAAAAGGTAATAGTTGTTAGGAGACTTGAGTTTCCAGTCCATTCTTAGCGGACTGCCTGTTTTTACACTGTAGCTTGGCTCACCCCATTTTAGAGTTTCTTCGACTTCACCAAGTTCCAACTCAGATGCTATTTGAAAGACTAGATTGCGTAGCTCCGCTAACCTAACACGAGCATTCTCTGGGTATTCATCGAAGCGATCTTTGACTACCTTGTTTATTGGAATCTCCTATTCACATAACGCCGCGTTAAGTGGTGAGCAACGCCACCACCCGACCTAACCCATTGTGCTGTAAACACTTAAGCCAAATTAAACTGAGAATGCCAAGCGTTGTGAATCCGTCTTAAACGCTTTGTTATGTGAATTTATACAGCGCACAAATGATTTAAAGGAGCCCAAGCTAATTCTTCCGGGTTGCCCACTTTCCTACTCCAAATCCATCCGTTTAATTCATGTTCTTTTACTAGAATTTCACCAATAGCCAAACTATGTTCCTTGGCAAAATAGTCCTCAAGTACGGTTACTTCGCCATTGTCGATAGCTAGTATTTGTTTAGGAACCCAACCGTCTTTATTTTCCCCTCGGCAGAAAATCCAGTTTGCCCAGTCACCTTCTGGATTTGATTCTTCTACAAACTGCAATCTTTCGCCAACAACTAGTCGAATAGGCGATTCTGGAGCATCTTGATACTCTTTAACGACTTTGTATTCCATAGCTTATTTCTACTCCATTCACATAACGCCGCATTAAGGTGTGAACAACGCGACCACGAAACCCGACCATGCCACCGTAAAACACAGAACTCAACGATGGAATGAAAAATGCCAAGCGTTGAGAATCACTCTTAAATGCCTTGTTAGTTTTATTACAGCAAGCGATCTTTAAATATACTTAACAACTGACAATGCTGGTCTTGAAGTCTGTCTATCGACTCTTCCATATGCTGCATGTACTTCTCCGCCTCTTTGGCTTCCGCTTTGTTTTTATAAGCCAAGCTAATTTCTTCGTAGTTAAACCAGCTTGAAGCATTTGAATCAACATTAGTTAGCCAATCAATAATGCCCTCATCAAAGTAAAAATCAGCTAGAGCAAGTGCCTCTTGAAAATTTTCATACAGCTGAGGATCGACTTTACGAGTGTTATCTGTGTTCCGCAAAAGTCGTTGCACTGCCATATATATCTGTAGTCTTTCAGATTTACTATCACGCTTTTCCTTAGAAACATTCAACTTCCATTGTTGATAAGCAATATAAGCTACTGAAACAGCAATCACTGGACTAAGTAGCGCAGAAAAGATGTCAATTACTTGTTTTATTAGACTTAAATTATCCAACGATTTCTCCCGTAAAACTAACGCCCTGCTAAGGGGTGAGCAACGCAATACCGAAGCCGCCGCATACCGCCTTAATCACTAAATTCAACGCATAGTGAAAATGCCACGCGTTGCGAATCCCTCTTGAGCAGTTTGTTAGTCGCGAGGCACCGAGCGACAATTTTAAGCCGAACTAAACTTTGCGAACAACAAACTTTATGTGCTTTGATGCACTTAAGTCAGGCGTAGTCTCAAAGCGGCTAGTCAATGAAACCACTTGGAACAAACAACGCCGCAGAAAACGGACTGACAACACCAAAAAGCGCTTTTGGAAAGCCAATCTCACAATGCGTACTTTCAACAAAGTCACTGAAACTACATGGAACTTACAACACCAGAGAAGACGACTTTTCAACTAGTAGATCTGCTTTTGAACCAACAAACTCACCGGGCAGAATTGCAACCAAGAACAGACGCTCGATTGCCCTGCTCTGTCAGCACCAAAGAACAAAACAACCGCTTGGACACTTGCAAAACTTTGGACTTAAAACAGCTAAACTGAGTTTTGATCATCGATGAAGAACCTGTATAGCAAACAATCATCAGCCAAATTTTAAGCTTAGAAACGTGATTTTGATTGCTAGCTTTTTCTGGCGACTAACGCCTTGTTAAGGTGTGAGGCACGCAATACCAATGCTTCAGCATAACACCCTAACCACTAAAACCAACGCATAGTAAAAAATGCCACGCGTGCCGAATCACTCTTGAACAATTTGTTATGTAGCCGACTTTCAGGTTAGTGCTTTCTGTCCAATTTGGATTTTGGGCTCAATACCAGCTTTGCGATACAAAGCTAGAGCTGATTCATTGAAAGAATATACTTCTAACCACAGCTCTTCTCCGCCGTTAGAAATAGCCCTTTCCTCAAATGCCTCTATTAGCGCCAATCCAACACCCTGACTCCTAAAGCATGAATCCACAACAATCTGTTCAACGCTTGCGATCTTTCGCTGTTTGAGCGTCCAAGACTTACGAACCCATAGCTCACCAAAAACAAAACCTACTAACTGCCCTTTGCTTTCGGCTACCAGAAAAATCGACCTTTCATTTTTGATTATCTTGTGTAGGTCTATTTTTTGTTCAATTTCTTCCGGTGATAAAAAGTCATCAGGTAAATTTGCTTGATGATACTCATTAAGCTGAAACTGTAGTTTCTTGATAACACTGATATCTTCAATGCGAGCTTGCCGAATATTTAACATATATAAATCCTTTTAATTTACCGTCCTCTCGCGGCTACATAACGCCCTGTTAAGGGGTGAGCAACGCAATACCGAAGTCGCCGCATACCACCTTAAACACTTAAACCAACGCATAGTGAAAATGCCACGCGTTGCGAATCCCTCTTAAACAGTTTGTTATAACCACATATTCTCACGGACTTCATAGTGGCTAACATGACGATCTGGATTCAATTTGTACTTTTCATCCTCTGGATACAATTTAGCGACACTGATATTTTCACCAGCAAATGCTTTGATACATTCGAGATCTTCCCAATAGGTCAACAAAGTGATTTCAGCATCATCGCCTAAATCTCGATTTAGGATTTGAGCACCGAGGAAACCCGATGTACTAGATGTATCTTCGATTCCTGTCTCATACAGGTATGCAATAAACCCTTCTTCATGCTCTTTAGGGCAAGTAGCTTTCCATTCCCTTGCTATCATAAATACTCCATTTTATGTCGTGGTTATAACGCCCTGTTAAGGGGTGAGCAACGCAATACCGATGCCGCCGCATACCACCTTAAACACTAAAATCAACGCATAGTGAACATGCCACGCGTTGCGAATCCCTCTTAAACAGTTTGTTATAACCACATATTCTCACGGACTTCATAGTGGCTAACATGACGATCTGGATTCAATTTGTACTTTTCATCCTCTGGATACAATTTAGCGACACTGATATTTTCACCAGCAAATGCTTTGATACATTCGAGATCTTCCCAATAGGTCAACAAAGTGATTTCAGCATCATCGCCTAAATCTCGATTTAGGATTTGAGCACCGAGGAAACCCGATGTACTAGATGTATCTTCGATTCCTGTCTCATACAGGTATGCAATAAACCCTTCTTCATGCTCTTTAGGGCAAGTAGCTTTCCATTCCCTTGCTATCATAAATACTCCATTTTATGTCGTGGTTATAACGCCGCATTAAGGTGTGAGCGGCGCTTGGCTATACTTGAGCGAAGCGAAACTGCCAAGCGTTGCGAATCACTCTTAAATGCTTTGTTAACTGCTGCCTAACAACATAGTAGGAACTGAAGATATATATGAGCCAGCAATTTGGAACAAGCTCTGTGTCGTTTGGAGATCAGGCATGAAAGTACATCCGATACTTGCAACTACTCCATACGCAGCTTGTCGCCATGACTCTTTACTACCAGTATCTAATTTTTCATGAAGCATATTAAATGAGCTTTTAAGGTAGTCGTTTTGGGCTTCGGTTAACTCAGTGACTTTGTTGACCTGCGTAATGATTTTAACAATTTGAACGCTCATTTCGTCTAGTTGTCGCTTTAACACTTCAGCTTCTTCTTTTGTGAAAGCTTCGCCACTCTCTGCACTATTCAAAAGATTGGAGGTATTAAAAATGCTCTCCGCAGATTCCATCAAAGGTAGTTTTGTAACCAAAGCCGTAACTTCGTAACTGTTGGCTGTGAGCAGCCTAACTTCATAAAGATCACCAAAGTTACAACTTAGAGATGAATTAACCTCAAGCATTTCAGTAACCTCAGGATACCCCGGTCTTGCCGCTGTTGTAGCCCAACATTCCTCTTGCATGAGGTAGACGGAAGACAGAATTAGAGTTCCGTCAAAAATAACGTCGGCTTCACCGACTTTAAGTTTCACAACTTGTTGCTGTGTGAACATAGATTCCTCTGTAATTATTTGCTTTCGATGAGACAGTTAACGCCGCATTAAGGGGTGAACAACGTCACCACCGAACCTAACCCATTGTGCCGTAAACACTTAAGCCAATTCAAACCAAAACTGCCAAGCGTTGTGAATCCCTCTTAAATGCTTTGTTATGGCTCTGGACTTGAAAGGTACTCTGCAGCAACCCAGCCTTTAACCCCATTACCCTCAATAAGCACCCAACTACCACTTTTTTGAATAACCTCAACCTCGTCCCCTGCGAGCAGTTGATTGACTACCTTTGAGTTAGTCGTTGGTTCAGCTCTTACACGTAAACTTTTAACATCAACGGTACTAAACGAAGTGACTGATTCAGGAGGAGAACCCAAAAAGCTGGCTACTAATAAGAAAACTACAATTGTTAGCAACGTTTTACCTAGTAAGGAACTACCTTTACCGGTGTTTGACGAGACTTCCTTCAGATTACCGCTACCCGTTAAATTCTGACTATATGAAAGGCCGGAACCGGGAATTCCTACCGTTGCTTTCACCCCCTTTTTGCCAATATTTACCGTAGCACCTGGCTTTCCAATTGAGGTGCTAACACCACTTTTACTAACGTTAATGTGAAGCCCTGGTGCAATTTTTATACGTTTTCGAAATTTGAATCCCATAATTCCCTCTAGACGATCAAACCTTGAATATCGTGTGAGCCATAACGCCCGCTTAAGTGGTGAGCAACATTGCTACTACACTCAATTTTTACCACCGTAAACACAAAAGCTAATTAAAACCAAAACCGCCGAGCGTTGCGAATCCGTCTTAAAGCGTTTGTTATGCAGCTTTCTAATACGGTAATTCATCAGCTTCAATACCAACATAATCGGGAGCTAGATATTGAGGAAACATTACGGCACGGATTGTATCGTGACCAAGTAACACTGCTTTACACACTCTGTGCATACCATCCATTACCCTGCCTTTATGACACAAAATGATTGGGTATGATAAATCAGCTTTTTGGATGAGTTTCGTGTGCTCTATAATATTTCTACACGTTGGTTTTGCACCACCTAGCTCGAACCAAAATTCTTCGTCTAATTCACTGATGTCAGCTAGAGAGATTTCGATAACTGGCAAATCTTTAGCTAGTTCAATTAGCCGGAAAACATCCCACGATAGCAGCCCTTCATCTGAGCTTCGAAAATGATACTGTTGTCTCATAATTCTCCTTGCTGCATAACGCCGCGTTAAGTGGTGAGCAACGCAGACCACCGACCTAAAACATTGTGCCGTACACACTAAAGCCAAAGCAAACGAAAAATGCCACGCGTTGCGAATCCGTCTTTAACGCTTTGTTAGCTTATTACTTACCGAGCATTCCAAACTAAAACAACAACTTATTTTGACATTAAACGTGAAGTCGAGATTATAAACATAGCCGAGAACTTCAGGCGATGAACTTAGTATTAACTTGAGCTTAGCCAAACCGCCGAGCGTGGAGACTCACGGAACTTCACCCACCAAGGCTCGTATTGGATTTGCTACTTTCAAGTGCAAAACTTAGCCATGAATGAAGCAGAGGCGGAACTGAAATTGCCACCAACAAACCAAGACCAAGTAAAGTCACGCCCACACAGAATAAAAATGACTGCTAAAAATGTTAATTATCACCGAAGATACAACTAAAATATTTGCCAATCAGATTGCTCATTTTGACGATATGCCCTACCTAACATTAGCTATATGAGTTTGCTTTTTCAGACTGTAAGCTAACGCCTTGTTAAGGTGTGAGGCACGCAATGCCGATGCTTCCGCATGCCACCTCAATCACTTAAACCAACGCATAGTAAAAGTGCCACGCGTGCCGAATCACTCTTGAACAATTTGTTATGCATCATTTTTGCAACCGTTGTGAGTACAAGTGACTTTTTCTGTAGATGCTGCCCACTCTTTAGGGTTAGTCTGTAAATCCACACCACAGCTAGTAGTTTTACCGTCTTCCGCCAGTTTGTGTACTATTCCCGTTGGCTTATGTAAAACTGTTTTGCACATCTCTGCTTCAAAACCAGCACCTTTAAACTTCGAAATTTTATCTATATTGGCAAAAGCTAGGCCGATAGAGCCGGCTAGAATAGCTAGCCCCATTTCTCCAACCATATTCATAAAACCAAATATAGAGCTAATACCTAAAAGCATTGTGTACGAAAATATTGCAAATATATCTTTGATACTTGACTCCTTTTGATGCATAACGCCCTGTTAAGGTGTGAGCAACGCATTACCGAAGTTCCCGCATACCACCTTAAACACTAAACGCAACGCATAGTAAAAATGCCACGCGTTGCGAATCACTCTTAAACAGTTTGTTAGGCAAATTATCCTCTCTCGAAATCTTCGCCTGCAACAAACTGCTTAACTGACTCTTTATCGACAGAGATGAAATCAGATTTATTGCTTAAACCGCCTAAATGCAGGTCTCTCCCGCCTCGAAACTTGCCGTGTGGAGTATTGAAAGTAATGGCTTCCCCTAAAGAGTATGTGTAGGTATCCAGCTTTGAATCATACAAACCATCAGCACCTTTAGGATATTGAGTGAACTGGATAGAATTGTAATTCGGCTTTAGCAAATTAACGAAAGCTTTTTCAGCGTCTGCGACTATCCGCTTGTGATCATAGTCAAAAGACAAGTCAAAGTTATCTTCGTTTGCGCCAAATTGAGTTATGAATAATGGCTCTAGTCTATACAAGAAAAGGAAGGTTTCGTCACTAACTCGAGCACCCGGAAAACGCTGAGGTTCATTCGCCAAGATCTCCATCCGCTTTTGGTGGCCTTTTTTAATGAGTCTTTCATAACTGTCACCTTTTTTAGCTATTCCAACGTACAGCAAGTCGTAAACAAATAGTTCTTCAAAATTATCTAAGCCATAAACTCCTGAAGCTTCTCGTGAACGATGCCATAAAATTGTCTCTGGTGAAAAGTACTCTAGGAGGTATTGCTCACCGTCCTGTTCATAGAACACATTAATACCCCAATCTCCACAAGCTACACCTATATTTTGGTGTTCCGAGCTTTTAACTGCACTCAATTCATTTATGGAAAGTGAACACTCTGAGCGTTTTTCGCCATTTATAAACAAATCAAATGACAAAATCATATCGGTTTCATTAAAGCTATAAGCCTCGAAATGAGATTTTGCCTTAGCTCCTATCATGTAAAAATCACTTTGCTTCATGTATTCTGCTGCAGGCTCATCCTTCAGCCAAACAGCCTCTTGATTTGAAATAGGTGGGAACACCAATTCTAGAAAAGTGACCTTTGATCTATTTGTATCGCGCCTAGCGGGAACAGGTTGATCGGACATTTCTTTTTTACTTTTACGAACTAGCTCTTCTTGCGACACACGTACTAATTTTTTGAGTTTTCGCTGTATTCTTTTACTACCATTTTTATTAGCCATTTTCTTACGAAGTTTTCTTTTTAAGATTAATAATTCTTCTTTCTTCATACTAGCCTCTATTTGCCTAACGCCCTGTTAAGGGGTGAGCAACGCAATACCAAAGCCGCCGCATACCACCTTAAACACTAAAACCAACGCATAGTAAAAATGCCACGCGTTGCGAATCCCTCTTGAACAGTTTGTTATGCCTGTGCTGATAAGTGCGACAATATTACCTTGTAGCAAGATTCAAAGTCACTTTCTAAGCCAGGGTCAGAGTAGCCTTTTAAGTGAATACGAAAATCAGCAATACCATCGTTCGTTGTTTCAAAAGTCTCTAGAAACTCGTTTTCCTGTGCGATTATTACTGATGGATTGTCATAGCCTCTTTTATTAAATTGGTCTGCAGTTACGTCTATTTTAAAGCCATCTAAATCGAGCCAAACATGAGAATGTAACTCTTCGCTTTTTCCACCGTATTCCCCACGAATTAATGCCGCACCAGAAAAACCATTATCGGTTAAATACGCGGCTAAAATCTGAGAGGAGTCATCACAACAAGCAGAAGGAAACTTACTCACAGACAGGGACGTTCCTACAAAATCGGACGGATTTAAACACTCCATTACACGACGAAAATTTAGGACCAATTCTTGCAGATTTTTCATTTTCCCTCCAAAAGGCATAACGCCCTGCTAAGGGGTGAGCAACGCAATACAAAAGCCGCCGCAAACCACCTTAATCACAAAAATCAACGCATAGTGAAAATGCCACGCGTTGCGAACCCCTCTTGAGCAGTTTGTTAGTTTGCAAACCCAAGGAGTTGATTTTACGTTATTTTAAATTTTGAAAACAATAAGCTTTATGTGCTTTGATGCACTTAAGTCAGGCTTAGTCTCGAAGCGGCTATTCAATGAAGCCACTTGGAACAAACAACGTGGCAGAAACCGAACTCACAACACCAAAAAACGCTTTTGGAAAACCAATCTCACAGTGCGGACTTTCAACAAAGCCACTGAAACCATGTGGAACTTACCACACCAGAGAAAGCGTTACTTCAGCGAGCAAATCGGCTTTTGTAGAGACAAACTCAACGAGCAGAGTTTCAACAAAAAAGTTTAACTCAGTTAACCCAAAACTCGCCGCACCAAAGAATAAATCAAGCGGTGCCTGATTTGGACTTTGACCACACAAATTAACACTGAAATTGAACGCCGATACAACAATTTCGACTTTGAGCTTTTCCCACTAGGTCTTGTGATACAGCTGCGTTTTTCCTCTTGCAAACTAACGCCTTGTTAAGGTGTGAGGCACGCAATACCGATGCTTCCGCATAACACCTTAACCACCAAAACCAACGCATAGTTAAAATGCCACGCGTGCCGAATCACTCTTGAACAATTTGTTAGCATACTTTTTCAATGCTCATAGATCTTTAAGTGATTCTCTTAGTTTATCCATAGTTTGAATTCCAAGTTCACTACTAACCCAACCGTACTGGTCGCCATGAAACCTAGGGAAAATATGCAAATGGTAATGATCGAGCTCGTTGAAATGAGGTGCCTCTCCATTGTTTTGCATAAAGCCGATACCATCGGGATTGAACTTAGCTTCTATACGTTTATATAAATCTCTTGCAACGTCGGTGATCTCAAAAAACACAGACTCAGGCAGGTCAATGAATGTACGGTATTGAGTCTTAGGACAAATTAAAATATGCCCAAAGTTGATTGGATCATGGTCTGCAAAAGCTATAACTTGATCAGATTCGTACACGATGACCGAGTCAATTTCACGATTAACAATTTGTTCGACTATCGTAGCCATCTGAACTCCTATCAAAGTATGCTAACGCCGCGTTAAGGGGCAGCAACGCGTTGCCACTAAACTTCAATTTACCACCATAAACACAGTTGCCAAGATTTGAGCCAAACTCGCCACGCGTTGACTGTCCCTCTTGAACGCTTTGTTATGTGTTTTGGGACTTGAACCAAGACTTTAAATTTGGATTTACTCTTTGCCAGAAAACCCCGTGATAACTTGGTTTACGCAGCTCCAGCACAATTAGCAATATCGTTACAAATACTTGAACAGCAAATATGTACAAAATACTCATGGTGTAGCATTTTTGGCTAAACCCAACGAGAGTAACAAATACTGCAGCCCATATTAGCTCTGGCGCACGCGAAAAGCGGAATACGTTGCAAAACAAGAAGAAATGACCAATTACAAACACAACCACGAGACTTGCATCAAGTGCAATACGATACAACCAGCAAGAAACCAAAACCCCTAATATAAGAATAAGAACATCTGGTTTAGACAACCTAAAACCAGGCTTAAACTCTTTCATATACAAAACTCTCGATATCTAGAAACACATAACGCCCTGTTAAGGTGTGAGCAACGCTATACCGACGCTTCCGCACACCACCTTAAACACTAAAAGCAACGCATAGTGAAAATGCCACGCGTTGCGAATCACTCTTAAACAGTTTGTTATGCGCTTTGCTCCACTAATTCAGCTGTTCCAATACAAGCGACTCGTCCTTCAATATCAGTAACTATATCTCCGGAGAACTGATTATTAAGCTGAACTTGAACATTAGGTAGGCCTATTGGTGCAATATTAATTAAGTACCCATCTTTTATGGTTTCCACTACGTATTTATGCTCGCCAGAAACTTTAAGCTCAGATAGAACGACACCTAAATTGCTATCGATTACCTCTGCAGATGACGCAGATAAACTGAAAACACATTCCCCCGACTCGCCTGAATTGGGAGCTAACAACATGAAACCCACATGTCTACCATCTATTGTTTTCAATACCATCGCTTTTGGTAGTTCATTATCCATATATCCCTCGATATTTAAATGCACTAGCGCATAACGCCGCGTTAAGGGGTGAACAACGCCACCACCGAACTTAACCTATTGTGCCGTAAACACTAAAACTGATTCAAACTGAAAGTGCCAACGTTGTGAATCCCTCTTAAACGCCTTGTTATGCAGCTGCTAGTTCCACACGCATTAACTTTATCAGCTCTTCGTAACTGCTATAAAATTTATCATACGCTTCTTTTTCAGGTTGTTTGTACTTTAGCGTCGGATCAGGAGATTGGATTGTGATATAAGCTTGATCACCTATTTTTTGTGGCGCAGGAAATGCTTTGAAATACAGAGGCATCCAATCTTGAAATAGATCAGCGACATAGAAATATTGCTTGGCGACATCTCTTGAAGCGATAAGGTTAATTTCGGCAGTTAATTTACTAAATGCCTCTGACAAGTTATTGCTTTCGTAGTTTTTAGTACACTTGATTGCACTTTCATACAACTCATGAGTTCGTACATACAGTGCCTTTTTCTCGTTAAACTTAGCATCTGCCGTTGCTTGTTCACGCGCTATTTCACTTGTTCGATGTGTTAATTTCCACATTGTAATTGCTGAGATAATGGTGAACACCCCAGCGACTACAGCTGCTATCACTGCGACATACTCTTTCATAATACTCCTTTGCTGCATAACGCCCTGTTAAGGTGTGAGCAACGCAATACCGATGCTTCCGCAAACCACCTTAACCACTAAACACAACGCATAGTAAAAATGCCACGCGTTGCGAATCACTCTTAAACAGTTTGTTAAATTCGTTCTAACGTATACATGCCCAACTTTCTAATTTCATGGAGTAGAGGCTTTACAGACTCTCGACACTCAAAGTAAAGAGAACATGTATCGTCATAACCTTGTACGAAAACAGCCCGATATTCTGGAATTACGAGCTGCAAAGCATCAGCATCCGTAACTGAAAACCTAGATAAACGGCGGACAAACAAAGAACTGTTTCTTGGCTCCTTAAATATCAACCGACTAACAGATCTATATTTGTACTGGTAACACGAAACGTCCTCCGCTAGAAGACGATGAAACAAATGCCAACGCAGGTCGATATCGGCTTGTTGGTCTAACGAACGATTAGTAAAATATTGCTCAAACTCTTCTCGTGTTAACCAATGATCGAACACAGTGATTGCAACACATTGCCAATCTTCAATGCTCTCGTTCGTTTTATTGTCTAGAGCGGAATAAAGTGATTTGAGGCTCCCCTGCACCCCTTTTGATACATTTCGAAATGCTCTCATAAACCCTCAAGAATTTAACGCCCTGTTAAGGTGTGAGCAACGCATTACCGAAGTTCCCGCATACCACCTTAAACACTACATACAACGCATAGTAAAAGTGCCACGCGTTGCGAATCACTCTTAAACAGTTTGTTATAGCGCTTTGCCGTTTACAAGTGACCAATGATGAGGCATTAATTCGCGTATAGTTTTGAAAACCAATGCATTCTCTGGAGTCGTAATTGCTGCTTTGACATCCCCACCCCAGTGGACGAGGCGCTCTTGGCAAACTCCGCATGGTGACAAGATTAGAAACTCATCGTTCTCGTTTTCACGATACAGGCATAATGAGTGGGTCACTCGCTCATTGAGTTTGTGAGCCTCTAAATACGCTCCCACTTCCATGCATAGTGAAAGAGCATCGTTTTTAGTATCAGGAGCAATGCTTGTTAATATTTTTCCTGACTCTGTTCTAACAGCCGCAGCACCACCCCAACCAGAAGGATATCGCATATTTACTAGTTCTATTGCTGCTTGATAAAGCTCTTTTTCGATATTATCCATGACCACCCATATTCAATTTTATCGAGCGCTATAACGCCGCATTAAGGGGTGAACAACGCCACCACCCAACCTAAAACATTGTGCCATAAACACTTAAGCTGAACTTTGAACCAAAACTGCCAAGCGTTGTGAATCCCTCTTGAATGCTTTGTTAGTTGCCAAACCCAAGGCTTAGGTTTGGAGTTGATTACCGCTTTGCCTACACTGTTTTTACATGCTTTGAAAAACTAAAATCAGGCGTAGTTTTAAAGCGTCTCTCACTGAAACCACTTGGAACAAACAGCGCCGTAGAAAACGGGCTAACAACACCAAAAAGCTCCTTTGGACAGACAATGTTACACAGCTAACTTTCAACATATAAACCAGTTTCTGAAACAGAAAATCCAACCACAAAAGAAACCAACGCTCGATTTTCACAAACCCAAATAACTAGAAATTGAATTACGAAAACCTAGCTAAAAACACGCGGACATTAGCCCTAAACATTCTGTTTTAGGTACGTTTTCCTCGTTGGCAACTAACGCCGCATTAAGGTGTGAGCAACGCCACCACCATACCTAAAACATTACACCGTAAACACGAAACCCAACCTTGAACTAAAAATGCCAAGCGTTGGGAATCACTCTTAAATGCTTTGTTATAAAACCTTACAAGTTACTCGATGTCTTTAACCCAGATCTGTACATGATCAGAATCATTCCAAAAAGATTTACTAACCTTTTCAACGACAAATGTTGAGCTTTGTTCTAAGACCTCTCCCCACTGGATAATTATCTCTTCACCCTCTGACGGTAGATGAGTCAAACTTGTTGCATCACTGTAAGTTTTTTCCAATAGATCAGCTGGGGCTCCATGATTACCGGAATTCACAGCTGAGAACGTTACTTTAATCATCACTAATACCTTATAGTTTAATAACGAGGGCTAACAAAAAAATTTATATCAACAATGGTTAATCAATATAAACAAGCTAAAGACGCCAAACCAAAATTGATATAAATCAATATCTTAATATTGCACACACTAAATTTATAGGCATTTTTGCGAGTAAGCAACAACTTTAATATATGTAGTCCTTATTTTTATCTAAAATAAATCTGAATCATGTGGTATTGGTAAGTTAATATTATTTCAGGCTTCTTAACTTTGTAGATTGCACTCGGTTTTATAACGCTTTCTATACGGCAATTTGCCTCCTTTCTGGCAAGCTACCGCCCTCTTTCTGATCAAAAGCGCTATAAATCGTAGCACCTATATGCATGAAACAAATAGAAAAACAGTATGAATATGTGTGGTCGCGCGCGCAATTAGACGGCGCAATACACGCTAATTACAAAAGAGGTGATAGATTAAGGGAGCTGTATAAATAAACAGGTCATTTTTTATCATGAAAAGTCAGTTTTTACTTAGTGTAAAAGAGCACATGCTTACTCGTCATTATGCGAATAAAACCATCGAAAGTTATCTATTTTGGATAAAACGCTTTATCACTTTCCACCAGCTTGCACACCCTTCGACACTAGCAGAAGATGATGTCGTTCAGTTCCTGAGTTACTTAGCAGTAAAAGAAAAAGTTGCGGTAAAAACGCAAGCTTTGGCACTAAACTCAATATCATTTTTATATCGTGATTATTTCAAAACTCCACTATCACTTGATATGAGATTTCAGAAATCCCTGACCGAAAAGAAACTTCCCGTTGTATTAACTAGGGAGGAGATCCGACGATTCGTTCAACATATCGACCCGAGGTATAAACTCCATATTCAGTTGCTTTATGGCTCAGGGCTTCGAGTCATGGAGTGTTTGCGCTTAAGAGTTCAGGACATCGATTATGATTATGGCGCAGTTCGTGTTTGGCAAGGAAAAGGAGGTAAAAATCGTACCGTAACGTTAGCAAAAGAGCTACATGAGCCGCTTAAAGCTCAGGTTAATTTAGCAAGAGATTACTATTTTAAAGATAGACACATGCCTGGTTATGCGGGTGTATACATCTCTGAAGGTTTACGACGTAAATACCCAAAAGCGGAGCTAGATTTTAACTGGCACTTTTTATTCCCATCAACAAAGTTAAGTACAGATCGGGACACCGGAGAGCTCAGAAGGCATCATATCAATGAAAGTGCAATACAAAGAGCGGTAAAGCGCGCTGCAACGGATGCGTGTATCGAGAAAACAGTAACATGCCATACACTCAGGCACAGCTTTGCCACACATTTATTGGAGTCTGGTGCTGACATTAGAACAGTACAAGAGCAGCTTGGTCACACCGATGTAAAAACCACCCAAATCTATACTTCGATTCATCGTGTCCACCACAAAAGTACATCGCAATTGTTGAAATCAAAACAAACCAATATAAATCAATAAACTAAACCAAACTGCATTACATAGTAGTACTCCTTCTCTATTCTTACATGATCTTAAGAAATCATAAATATTCAAAATTGCATGCTTAAATAGCCCGACTATTGCCCCAAATCTGCCCCATTTCTCGCAACTATCAGTAACCTTTTACCGAATTTCGTACATCTTTATGATCCAACGTTGGAAGCGCTAAAAGTAAAGTGCCTCCTAACCTACTAGTCTCCGAAAATGAACATGCAGTCGAATTTCTAGATAGAACGTACCGAACTGATAAAGCTACGGCTGGAATATGGAATGAGTTGCCAAAAAATCATAAAAAATGACCACCAAGAGGTGGCCGTTTAATCACTTAAAACACTTAACTATAGTTTTTGACAGTATGTTAGTGCTAGATAAGGAGGCAATGATTTATGCGGTTTTCCTGCCCCTATTTCTTTGGTTTCTGATGAGACGTGATATAGAGTCGGACTAGCATCACCTTTAAATTCTGTACCCTTTAGACCCGAATATCTTTCAAACTCAGGTTTCCCCTCATGATTTGAGCTTGCAACCATAGAATTACGATATCCATGACTATGCTTAGGCATTTCTTCCACTGAATGAGTATGAAATTCAGAGCCTCCTAAACTTCCAAGTTTTTCTTTTTTACCTGCCCCAAGAATAAACCGATGTTCAGCTTGTTGAAAAAGTTCCCATCCAGGTGGACACTCTACATTATTGAACGCAATTACTGATTTCGGAGGGGTTACAACATATGTATCCACCACTTTATTAAACATAAGCGGTAACGATGGTCCACTCGTATTTACAGATATAAAAGCGGAGTCGTATAATAATGTTCCCACTCCTTCTTTTTCAACTGTGATGGGTTTATTTCGGGAACAAACCATATGTATATTTGAATTTCTAATTGATGGCTGACTATTGGGATCAACTTCTTGACCATTAATTTCCATACTAACTTTGCAATCGTAGTTCTTTGTATCAACACCATAAAATTTCAAAGTACCATCATGCGTAGAATCAACAGATATAGCTACTGTTTCACTGTGTTCACTACTTGCTGTAAATGAAATTAGAATATTTTTTCGGGCCATTTCAATACAACTTGTAAAGGCGTCTAAAGCAGGCTTACTTACAACCTGGGCTTCAGTAAACAAATCAGCACGATTTTCAGCAAACTCTTGATTTTCATTACACCAAGTTTGAAGTTTTTTACGGTCAGAATTCATGTTGCTACTGCCGCTTCCTCCCCACTTTCCGAACACAGTAACACTTGCTTTGTGAATGTCTTGATTTGAAGCACTTTGGAAATCAAGTCCGCAGCTACTATGCCATTTATATGCCATTGCATGATCTGCACTTCGTTCAGTAGTTATGTTGTTTATGCCATGCTCAATTAAGGTATCGCATGAGTTATTTGCTTGAGCTAAATGTGGAGTAGACAAAGTGACAATAAATAATGACAGGTATATAGGTAGTTTCATGGTGCTAGCCTTTTATTAATTGACAAAAAGTTGCGCCTACCTATCTGCAACTAATGAAATACTAGTTCATGCTCTCTTTAATTCAAACTTGAGGATACGAATTTTACTGTTTCTCATATCGGATGTGTCTTTCTTATCCGAGCGAACATCTAATAAACGTCCCAAAAAACCAAACAAAATAATAAAGTTATTAGCAATACCCTCATTTGTATAGGGCTATATTGAACTACCTACAATATAGCTAGTAATAATCTATAGGTATGACCGGTGGTCATAGTAAAACTTGCGCGCTTCGCTCAGCTCCCATTCAAATGCCTTTCGGCAGTGGTCCTCCTGCTTAAATAGCTTCAAGAACAGCCAATCAACAAACTTGATGGGCGAGCGCTTACCTTGTCGCACGCGGATGTAACTCCAACCGCTAATCGTGAGATCAGACTGACCAGTAAGCAAGTGCAACACAAACATGTTCAGCGCCAACAGGACGCGCATAAACAGCGACCAAATTCGCTTCATGTCATTTCCTCTATTTACAAAAAAAGAGCCAGGGCGGATGCCGTGACTCTTTCGGTTTACTAAGTAGTTTGATTATCAATCAGGCCATACGAGTGTAGTGCTTTCAATAAACTATCCAGCGCCTCGTTCCCACCTTTAGCTCCTGTTACTGTTGGCTTAACTTCAACAGGTGCTCGATCAAAGAATGAAAAACCAGACTCAATCTTGAAAGGACGAACAAATCTCATGTATTGGCCCCAGTCACGAAGGAAGTATTCTGGCTCTACAGAGCCATCCCCTGACATCAAGCCACTGGGTGTCATTCTAAACTTGTGGTGCTGAGAAGCACCATTTTTGCACCCTATCGAACCGTTACCCATGACATCGATAACTTTTTGCTTCGCTAGGTTATAGACCGAAACCGCAGATACATTATCAGAGTATTGATTTCGAACCTTAATACACGCATCAGGGTCAGAGCCATTAAACTCTCGATATTGGTCATTAAAGATATCATTGCGATTTCCGTTGTCTTCAATGGTGACATTGGACAGACCGTACCCGTAGAAGAAGCAGTTTCTATCGCCGTTTATGACAACTTTATGCCCTTCACCTTCATATCGAAGCCCTTGGAATATGTTGTAAGAGCACGTTTCATCGATCTCAACCGTCACTTCATGAATATGCCCCTCAACAGAAACACCAAAGAAGCGGTTGTTGTTTGGGCCGTTGTTTGGATTCGTTTCGCTTGGCTCAGCTCTGAGATGGATTTGCTTAGTTCCAACTTGGCCAGCTGGCTCTGCGGAATAATACGCAAGCCTACCGCCGAAAAAATTATTTTCGTTACACCACCCCGTACCAGGGCCCTGCCAGAGCTCTAGGTTAACTTGGTTGTTTACGATCCTGCCAAGGTAGTATCGATTGTAAACATTACCTGTATCAACGCCCTCACAACGCACGCCATGTTTAAAGTGCTCCACCTGAGGCAAAAACACATCCGACGTATATAAGTTTTTGCAATAGATACCGATGTTTTCAACAAGCCAACCTGCATTACTTTTTTTAGCCAGTATCTTTGGAGCTTTAAATTCTGAGTTGGCGTTTCGGTCATCATTGCCGTCCTCCCCTATAGTAAATGCAGTGCCTAAGAAGCCCTCTGGATAGTGAAGCACGCAGCGATGAAGCGCCATTGGGCAAGAGCCACTCAAAGGCTGGGAAACTGCATATTCACCATCGCCCCGTAAAAGAATATTATTTTCAGTGCAATACTCTAATGCCCTTAACCATGGTTCACTATCATCGGTTACTTTATCTGCCACTGGCCAGAACGCGCGGATGTCAATGGCAAACCTATCGAAGTAACGTTGATTCAGTAGCCAAAACTTTTGGCCACCAATAACTGTGTAATAAGGTTTTGCAATAAGATTTAACTCAGTCAGCTCACCGCTGGCGATTCCGGTAAGAGGATAAATTGTATATTGCACACGCAAAAACTCTGTTCCCTCATTGACGACATCGCCCACTTTTGCGCTTTTGTCAGGCTCTGGCGGCCACGTTAGCCCTCCAAGAATACTATCGCCCACTTTACCCGCAATTTTGTTCACAAGATCTTTAGATGGCACACCATTCTCTAACCACCTTCCTTGCGCTAAATCTTCGGCAATTGTCGCACTGGTAGTGAACGGAAGCTTATCTGGAGTGGGTAAATATTCTTTGTAATCCGCCTCACCGACAGTGCCAACGCTGTAACGTTGAAGAGAGTCAGAGATTAAAGTAAGAGGTTGCCAAACAATGGCTTGTTGAGAAATTGACCATCGATTTTGGAACTCTTGCTCATGGGTTTGACGTTGGTTATAAAACCCTTCATCTGCTTCACGTGCAATTTTAGGAAATGACTTTCTCGTCCCAACTGGCGTTTGAACGTCTTTGTCTTGGTGCGCAATTTCATCAACGGTTTTGGCTGCTCCTTCCATCGTGTTCGTTGCGGCTAATGTGCGTTGTTCAATATTCTGGGTCATGAATAAACCTCATAAAAAAAGCCCAGCGCGATGGCTGGGCATTGAGTGCTTGAGTTTATGCGTAGGCATCCACGCGAGGGTCGTCTTCGATAGCGGCGCAGCCGACCTCGAACTCCCCTTTTTGTTTGACTTGCTGCAGGATGCATTTCTTATACATGGTGTCGGCTTGGCCAAACATGTATTCGCTTGGCTTTTTGCCCTTTTCACCCACGGCGATGATCTTTTCGGTTGGCTCATCGACCAGAATGACAATATCTGGCGCCTCAGTCGGCTCGACTCGGTACGGGCCATGCGTTCCTTTGTTGCCTCGGTTAAACAGCAAATAATGCTGCTTGCCTGGTTCCCATTCCAACAGTCCAGAAAGCTGCAGGTATTGATTGCCATCGGCGGCGTTTAGCGTTTCGATCACCTGCCCCGACGCGCCCCAGCTCACCGCATCGTGCGCCACCGGAATCACATCACCATAGTTCGATTCCCATCCATCCATATCCGTGGTGAAGTCGATGTTAGTGCGGCGGTAGGCTTGAACGGCAGCATGGAATAGCCCTTCCCTTTTGGCCTGCTCTTCGTTGGTGACAAAGTTCAGCTTAAGTGGGTTCGGGTTGTAGCCGTTCTGCCCTGGCAAGGTGCACAGTAAGGTTTCAGATTTTCTTGACTGAGGATTGAACCACTCGACTTCGACGCCGTCGTAGTCATCTTCCTTCACCATGTCGATGTCGACAGAAAAGCTGTCTGGCGTCATGTTCACGGGGGAGTATGGTTTGCACAGCGTCTCTCTTGGCTCATCGCGCCACATGCTGACCGTGCCAAGCTCGATGCGTGGGTAAGCGCGTCCCGTTTCGAGTAGCCTACGTAGCGCTTCCCAAAACGTGGTCGGTTGGTCAAATAGGCCATCACACTTATCACCTCGCGATTCCCATTTATCTCGGTAAGCCAGCAAGGTATCTAGGTCAATGGCATCGTCTTCTAGTCCTGCCCCGTACACATCATTGCGGCAAGCATCAATGACCGCATCCGCAATGGAACGAGTTGGCTCTTCTACATAACTGCCGTCGTCTTGGTGAACAGGCAGGATGCGCGTTGAATCATTCCAGTATTGGCTATTGGCCTGCTGACTGAGCGAGTTAGTGGCTTTGATTTTCAGCGTGATGATGGACTCTTTTTCATTCGTATAGGTTTCCTGAATGACGGACTTCAGCCCCATCCACTGCACTTCATCAAACACTTTAGTCGCTTTGGTGACGGTGCTCAGACGACGACAGCCCACTTCCCAACGCCCTGGTGTTAATCCCATCGCCTCTTTCAACCAAACGGTGATGCGCTGCGGCGTGTTATCGCCTTTTGTCAGGGTTAACTTATGAGTTTGATAAGCCTGATTCGTGCCCTCTGGCCTGACACGCACTTGCCATTCACATGTTCTAGCAACAATATTGCTATTTTTGTTCATGGTGCCAAGGCCGCGAGGGAAGATAAAATCCAACCCCACATCAAGCGCGGTTGCATTGCTTGGCACACTAAGAAAGTCACCGACCCATTCGGCTTCTCGATCCCGTTCTAATACCGATATTTCCGCACTAGGACTATCAATCGTGGTGAAGCCTGTCCAATCGACCACTTCTTCCAATGTGGCAGAGTCCACCAAAGCTAAGGTACCGTTACTGTCTTTACACACATAAGTACCATCGTTTCCCACGGCTTGGTATATGCGTACATACACGTTACTCATAGGCTGAAATCGCGTGACTTCGGTTCCACCATCGGTCTTTACTCGAATACGATTACCAGGGCGAAAAGCGGTGACGATAAAGGTGCCCGAGTTGACACCTGCGCCAGTGATCACAATACGGTCATTGTGCGCCAACGTACCCCAACCCAGCGGGTTTTCAATTTCGTCCGGCAGCTCTTCAGGGTCGATAACGTCTCCATCATCGCCCATATCATGAAAGTGGATATTACCCTCAAAAAAGAGACTGTCTTTGGATGTGGAAGTAATGACCACATGCTGACCCGCATCCCACGGCCACTTATCTCGGCGCATAGTGGAGGTGTAATCACCATTGCCCATATGAATGCTGTAGTTAGACCATAGCTCGACTACCTTGCCACGAAAACGCGCTTCGTTGCTGCTGGTCTCTGCGACCCAATCCGAGGTCACGCCATCGAGCTTTAAGCCGCCTTGGCCATCGGATGAACCGACCTCTTTGGAAGTCCAGACGATGTGATGGAAATGATCCACCACTTCACCAGGCTTATATTCTCGGATTTCAATGTCGGGGTTGTCTGGTTTGATTTCCGTTTCACCAATAACGTGTCGGTGGTAAAGAAACTTGCCAATGCCCTGAGAAAAGGTCTGGTAGTAATACTGCTCGTTGTTTTCGTACTCCCACCAATCCGGTGCAATGATGTCAGGGTAATGCGGCATGCGCCCATAACGAACTGGAACGGGGTTGCCAAGTTTTGGCTTGTTGCCTTGGCCATTGTAGTTGTACACCGAGCTGGCTTGCTTGGTGTTCTGGTTGCCGCTCATGTCTGGCATGTTCATGTACATGTAGACGGCAGAGGCCGCAGACAGGGCCAACGCAGCATAGACAAGCCAATCCACACCAAAGCCGATTTTAGGGCGAATACTCACCACATCACGCTCGCTGATGATCACATTTAAATCATCGAGCCGGTTAAAATTTAAAGTGGCATTGAAGGTTTGGTTTGGGAAGTGTTTTTCTAGCCAATCCGACAAGCAAGTGCCAGCACCGACGGTGTGAACCTTGCGTTTATCCTTTCGAATCGGATGTTGAAACTCGACAATGTGTGGCATGACTATAAAACTCCACGGTATCAAATCGGCGGCGGAACTGGTTTAACGGTTCAATCTTGACGGTGCAGCCAAGGGTATGGATGACATAACCTGGCATTTGCTCGGCGGAGAAAACGCCGCAATGCCATTTGCCTTTACCAGAGGCGGCGACCATGCACAGATGCTCTGGCTTTTGAATGGGTTCGATTAACTGGCCTTGATAGCCATCAATCAGCTCATGGGCGTAGTCTGGTGTGACAAACTGATCCATATGCTTGGGCAGGTTTTCAAGGTGCAAGAAACGCTGCCATGCCTCACGCACAAGCAGGACGCAGCCGTCCACCGGAAAGTGACCATCTGGCAGCGATTTAAAGTAAGCAATCATGGATGGTTTACTCATATGTACATCAATCCTGGGTGCGTAACGTTGTTGTAAATCGGGCGCATGAAGCGTCGGTTGGTCAAATCTTTCCATGAGTTCGTGAGGGTCACGGTCATGGTGGTAATTTTGGCCGAGGACATGGTGAGTCGAATTCGCTTGTTGCGCGGCTTGCTCAAGTCGTCGGTGTCGTATTCGCGGTAAATGCTCACGACTGGAATCACGGGTTCGTGTCGCTTGGCGGTTTCAATCGCCTTGGAGAGCGTGAGGTCGGTATTGGGCGCGGCCACGGTGAGAGCTTCTTGCCCTTTGGTAGCCTTGTCGGGCAATTGAAAAGCAAACTGGCCTGCTGTGAACCACACCCACTCGCCTGACTCAATTCCGGCATGTAGGTCAATTCCGTCCTTCACATAACGGAGCACCCCTCCTGGTAAGGAGGGGTGCTGATATTCAATCGTTGCTATGATCACGTTTGCCTCGCTATGGCAGTTTGAGTAACACGTTATCGGCGGCTTGAGCGGCCTTTTCGATGCCAGATAAAGTGTCTCGGGAAAGTACGCGAGCGGTGTAGCGCTCCAGTTTTAAAGCGCGGAAGGTTTGCACTTTGGCTTTTAGCTCCCAAATGGAACCAAAGTCTTTGCGGCCACCTTTATAATCAAAAGGGGTGTCCTCGCCTGGTGTGGCGGTAAACTGACACTTATGCACTTCAAGGTCGTAGTCGCCCGTTCGAAGCGGTAAATAGAACCACTCCACGCCTGCTTCTAGTTCATTGAATACCCAGCTCTCGAATACCTCTTTTTGCTCTCCGGTGAACCGGAATGGTAAGACAAATTCAGCAGGGGCTATGCGAGAGCGACGACGCATGGTGGCCAAGCCCAAATCCATCTTTGAGCGTATGACCGTTTTTCCATGTTGATACTGATAACCTTTGGATTTTGGCAACGGCAAAATACCGTTACCAAAATACTTGCACGGGTAAAGGATCACGTTCGGGTTCAATTGTGCCAACACTTCAGGTTTGACGGTTGCCATTATTTGAATCCTCCAGGCTGAACGCCAAGCGTTTTAGAGATGTAGCTAAAGTATTTCCCACCACTTTGCGCATCCTTCATCATGATGTTGAGGACTTTGTTCTCGTCATCAATCTCTGCGTGAGTACCAGGCTCGGCTTCATGAATAATGATGGTCCAAGGTTGGGCGCTGGCTCCGCTCCCGTTCGCGGCCATGCGGTTTTGGTAGGCCATTGACGGGTCATTCATAGAAAACCGCTGACGCTGCATAGCCATGATTGCGCTATACATTTGGTCTACTTGATTAGCGGACTCGTTGGTATAAACGCGCTCACCTGCTTTTAACGTCCAGTCGGATTCCATACGACCACCCAACATCGGAACTTCAGATATCCCGTTGTGCGCCATGTTCGAAATTGAATCGACTTTACTGGCCATGGATAAACCAAACCCCATTGCTGAGCCTGCGGCAGCAGCTGCAAGACCAGGCCCAACATAAGGAATTCCAACCAAAGATTTATAGGCGGCTGACGCTGACTCATAAGCGTTGAGCATGATTTGGAAACGCGCTGCGGTTTTACCAATACGAGCGGCGTTTTTGTTTTCACTGTTTTGCAGCTGAGAGATTTGACCGAGGAAGTTGCTCATGCCTCGAACGCGCTCTTGCATCAAGCGCTCTTCACGATACGCCCGTTTTTCAGCTTCGATTTTGGCCTTTTCGGTTTTGGCTTCTTCACTCTTAGCAAAAGACTCGATTGATGCTTCCAAAGCATCATCTTCTAAATCTTTACGCGTCTTTTCTGCATTTAGATAGAACTCTGTCTCACGGTCACGATACTCGGCTTTTAACGCTTCCAAAGTATCAAAGCCACGACGCTTTAACTCTTGTTCAGACACCTGCATTTCTTCGATGTCACGCAAGCGTTGCTCATGCGCTAAGATGAGTTTTTCACGCTCACTCGCGTACTGCATATCAAGCGATGCTAGGCGCGATGCGCCAGAGGCCTGCGCTTGATCAAGACTAGGGTCGCTTTTTAGAGGTCTTATTGGAGGTTGTTCTGGGTATTGTGGTTTATCACTTTTACCATCTCTATTGAAACCTAGAACATCATCTTCATACTGGCGATGGTATTTATCTACCGTCTCTAATAGCGACTCATATTCTTGCTTGAGTTTATTTACTTTCGTTTCAGCTTTTTCGACTTTTTCGCTAAATCGCGAGTTAGCCATACGAGCTTTAACTTCAATATTTCCCTCAGCGCTCTTTTCTGTTGCCTGCAAGCTCTCTAAAGCTTTTTGTGCTCTTTCTAACTCTATCCTTACAGTTCGTGCATCATCCTGAGCATCATGCTTTTTCTTTAGAATACCACTAGCGGTTTTAGGGTCGTCACTCATGCTATCTAATTTGGTACTCCAAAAATCGATAGCGATGGTTAACTTTTTAGTAACCCAATCAATTTGCTCACTAGCACCTAGAACGCCATTAGCAAAAGAACGTTGAAGTTTAAGACCAACATCTGTGAGCTTTTGGTCCATCTCTTTGAATTTCTCAATGTCATATTCCGACATGGAGACGTTCAAGTCGTCGTATTTTTTGGTCAACTCAAAGAGCTTTTGACCTTGATTGTCGAGCAATGGCATCAAAGCCGAGGCATCGTTCGCGATACTCTCCAGATAAAATATCTGGCTTTTCATTGGAACGTTGGCTTCGTCCATCGCCGTTTTGATGGCAATCAACGCATCGGGACCCGACAGCTCTTGCAGCTTTTCAATGGTCAGTCCGACTGTTGGCGCGATGTTCTCCATGAAGTCAGCAAATTCACCACCTTCATTTTCGGTAAAGTCGCCCAGCTTATCGTTCACGTCCTTGAGAATATCAGCCATGTTTTCGCCGCTGATATTGTATTGCTCAGAGGCATACGCCAAGGCTTGTATTTGCTGGACCGATACCTGAGCAACAGTGGCCATCTTTTCGATTTCACGCGCTTGTTGCGCCTGCTGCGTAATGAGGTAAGCCGTGGCACCTGTCACGGCACCAATTCCTGCCGAGACATAACCTGCAGCATCTAACACGCCGCGACCTGCGTTTTTGGCACGGTCTGCGGTTTGCTCTAAAGAGCGGCTTAATGATAGGTTTGAGTCGTTCGCCGCTTTGGCTTCTTTGGTGTAGCCACGCAGCATCTTTTTGGCGTAATCCACATCTTTCTGAAACTTGGCGGTTTCAGTATTGAAGCGGATATTAAAATCAGCTATTTGGGCACTCAAGGCGAACTCCTCCTGCCGACGCACTCAACGCCATCAGCTCTTCTTCGGTGTATTCTTTCGATTCTTCTTCGGGATGTTCTAAAGTTGGCAGGAAGTCTTGGTAGCTTCTAAAGACACTTTCGTCCTTGCAGCCTGCGGCCATCGCAGTGACATTCCAGTTTGAAGAACAAGTCACGGCAAAACGCAGGTTGTCCATCTGATGCTTAAAACCGTGTTTTGAAAAGTATTCACGCCACTCCACAACAGCTTCGCCGCTAATGGAAGCCAACAGGGTTCGCCAACAGACTTGCCCGAACTCACGGGCAAGGTCCATGGCAAACTCAATTTCATCCCGAATTAGACTTTTGGGTCGGTGGGTTCCTGAGTTGTCATTTCTTCCGTTGTAGCGCTATCAGTGGTGGCATCCGAGGGGCCTTCAATGGCATCCAATTCCTTTGGCGTAGATAACCCTGAAAAGTCGGCTATCTCAAAATAAAGCGTTTCAACTTGCGGCGGTGTCATCATCGACATGACCTGCTGATGACGCTCATCGATGTCATCGACATCACCACGATAGGCATACGCGACCAAGCGAGCCTGAGCCATGAAGTTGATACGGAGCCAAGCGTTTGAGTATTTTTTCAAATCAAGAAGGTAACGCTCTTTTTCTTCCTGGCTTGCATCTTCCGCTGGTTCTTTTGGTCGGTTCGGATCGGGAATTTCTGTACAATAATCCATGTAATTCAGCCTATCTAAGCCAGATAACTGAGTAATGGTGACTTCACAGTCACCCACAGGAACCGTCTTTTGCTTTAGAAATGTAGCCATGGATTAAACGCCCCCTTCAGCAGGCTGCGCTTGTTCAGCCAAAATCATTTCAGCGAGTTTTGGCTTGCCAACGTTTTTGATTTTAACCGTGCGGGTAACCTTCTCTTTAATCGTTACCGCTTTACCCAATGAGTTGATGTAGCCTGAATAGGCATCGACCGCTCCGTTAGGGAACACAGTTCGATACTCAGTGACTACATCGTTTTCAATATCGTCTACTAGTTGTTGTTGACCTGGCTCACCAGGCTTCCATACCAAAGTTACATTGGTCTCACCTGCTGATTTTTGACCAGGTGTTGTTTTGGCCCAATCTGCGTCTGGATCGTCTAGGTAGTTGTCTTCTTCATCTTCAACGGTAATTTCACCTGGTTGAATCTCTTTGACACCGCCTAATTTGTCCCATTTTGCGTCATCAAGATAATCAGCTGAAGTCAGGATTTCGGCGGCATCTTTCAAACGCCAGAACGTGGTACCAGCGCCTTTGATTGGTTTAGTTGGGTCCGACATGATTAAACCTCTTCGGTGTATTCAATAGTAAATGCCAAGTCCAGCGTTCCCCATGGCTGTTCTTCGTCTTGTGCGTATCCAAACGATTGACGATTACAGAGGTCGAGAAGACCGTTGGCGGTGTAGTGTTTGGTGATGATCTTGAGAACTTCTTCACCTAATGCGTCGAGCTCTTGCTCCGTGTTGTTGTCTGCAACCAGGTAGATTCTGATAGTCAGCTCAGAGCGCCATGTGATTTCTTCAAAATCTTCTTCAACGCATTGACCTTCAGAAACCGAAACTGAAATGGCAGGGATGTCCGTATCATTCTCTTCAGCTTCAAATTCGGGAACCGCGATGTATCTGGGGTTGCCATTAAAAAACGTTGCGATGATTGACTCGCCAGTCTCATAGACTAACCCTGCTTTCAAATCAGCAACGACTTGTTTGCGTATGGCGTTGTTAATTTCCACGACCAACCTCTCTGCGAATAACCAAGCGGATTTGTTGCTTCATCGCGCTGGACAGCTCTTTTTTCATGTCCGTTCGAAGCAACTCGTCGCTGTGCTTTTTAAATGCTTTGGTGATTTCATTCACGATTGGCACCTTGCACACTTTGATGGGATGCCTTGCATCCGAGACACGTTGCATGATGTGCCAACGACCGTTCTTCAGCTTTTGTAAGAAGGCGTTCTCGAAGCGGTGCCGACCGACAACAATGGCGGTGTTACCGGATAACTCTCGCTTTTGGTAACGACCATTTCGGCCTCGGTTAACTCGGCTGATTTGGTATTGCCCTCGCTTGCGCCGAATTTGGGTTCTAGCCGTATCGATAGAGATGGCAGGAACATCGAACCTGCGCACTCTGACAAAAGCCACTGGCATTTTCCCTGTGGCCTTTTTTGTTATCGACGCGCGAGGGCGAATAACTTTTTGCTTGATACGAACGGCTTTTGCGGTGTCTTTCACTGACCGAGAAACAGCTCGAGCAGCCACACGGTTAATCGCCATTGCACTGGCTTTCGGTACCGCGTTACTTTGTAATGAAGAAAGGTTTTTAACGGCTACCGCCAATTCCCGATCAATGCTATTCATAAGATCACCACAATATTTCCGTCTTCTGGATAAGGGCCGCTGGTGACAGTGAGCTTTCTGCCCGAGGAAACGAACTCGATAGGTGTTCCCTTCTTCGGTCTGACATTGTCTGCTTTCTTCAATGTCAGCTTTCGAGCGATGCCTGCCATAGCGTCAAACTGGTTTAGGGATTCGTCATAAATGGCTTTGATAGGTTCTCCACCATTGACTTTCACCCAAACACCAAACGCTTCAGAAACCGTGTTATCCACCTCTTCCATTAACTGGTCGAATTCGTTATCAAACATAAGCGGCCTTACATCGTCGCGACGAAATAAGCCAAGCCAGAGTCCACCGCTTCCATCGCGGTTTCTTCATCTAAAAACGGCTTATCGCCACGTTTGAGCAGCACCGTCTTTTGGCCTTGCAAACACTGAAACGGCTTATCCACGAGAACTTGCACATTGCCTTTTTCATCGGCGTTGACTTCTGGCGGCTCACCATCGTCTAGAACCGTGGCATCATCGGGTAATTCGACCGCAGCACCGATAAGCACTTCCGATTTTTCGCTGGCTTGACTCTCGGTTTGTTCGCTTTGATCACTGGCAGTATGGTTAGCGTCATTTCCTTGCGTTTGCGACTGTGCTTCATCATCGGATTCGTCCATGTCTGGTAACTTGGCTTCCAAATCGTCAATGACTTTATTTAGCTGGGCTTCGGTCGTTTTGTCTGAATATTGCGGTTCAGTAATACCGAGCTCTTTGCAAAGCTCATCAACACGTTTTTTCAGGTTTTCTTTTCGGCTCATGATTGGCTCCAAAGTAAAAATGGGTCCGTGGACCCATTTTGCTTTTCGTTAGTGGTGGTCAGGATTAACCGACTTTGACGACAACAACTTTGTTAACGTCAATGAGGTACATCGCAGGGGCGGCTTCCGTTTTGGTGTAGCGAACTTCTGGATCGCCATTTTCCGTCCAATCTTTCACGTAGCGTTCGGCTTCATCAAAGCCTTCACGCTGAGCGGATAAGTCTTGGATTTGACCGTACAGACGCGCACCGCGCAGTTCGGTATGCGCCAGAATCAACGTGAAGTCGCGTTGGACTTTCTTCGTTGTGCCGTCACGGTCGATGTACTCTTCATCCACCACGATGATGGTGACATCGCCAAGATTGCCTTTAACGCTAACCGTTGCACCTAAGTCTTTTAGCGCGGTTTCAAGCTGAGAGTTAGAGCCACGGCGAGTTTCCAGCGCGTCATTGAACTTCTCGAATTTGCGCATCAACGCCCACGTTTTAGGATCGGTAATGATGACATTCGTCAGGCCTTCAGAAATCGCCGCCCAAGTTTCAATGTCACCAACGATGTCGTAGGTAGCAAAGTCTTGATTCGCCCACTGAGCCGCCGTAAGAAGCGTGATCATGTTGTCCGCATTTCGGCCTGCATCAATTTCGTAAGGCTTATCAATGTAAGGGCTGTCGATCACGGTTTTACCGTCGTAGACCATCTCGGCACACATCAGCTCTTCACGGTCACGAACCGCTTGCTCTTCGATATCGAGGTTTTGCATCACAAGCGCGTTTTGACGATCACCTGCCGACATAGAGCCTGTGATTGGCTCGCCTGGTCGGCGCTTAACGCTTTGGTTTGCCGTTACTGCGTGTTTTGACTTCACGTATGCAGGCTTAAAGCTTGAGGTTTTAAAGCCTTGATTGCGGTCTATTGCGGCACCAATCATCGGTGAGCAAAATGCTGCAATCTTGGTTTTATTTGGGATCATGTCGAGGTCGACTTTTTCCGTATCGAAGGTATACATCTCACGGAAGAAGAAGCGCATGAAGAAGTTGTCGCGACGAATACCTGCTTCTTGAATGGCTCCAAGCAGTTCGCGAGTGGTGTAATTATCAGGCATAAGAAGCTCTTTTTTTTCTGAATTCAAAGAAAACGACGAATTAGTATTCGTCGTCTACGAAAACTGGACTGCCAAGGAAAGCAGCGCGTTTTTGCTTGTTTGTTGTGACCGTATCTGGCCAGTTCACAAAACCGATACGAAAGCCACCCTGTAGGTAAACTGTCGATTCTTGGTCGCTGCCTGTATTCGTCACATCACGAGCCGAGATAGCGATGGCTTTGCCTGGTGTACCGTCCCATTCCACCAAAGTGGCGGCGTCAGTCGCGTCGACCATTAATGGGGTTCGAGCAGGAAAAGATACGCCCGTTTTGATGGTTGCTCGCGCCGTGACTGGTGCGGTAATAAACAGCTCATCTGGTGTGTATTCTGTTTGTTCTAACATGCGAGTTTCCTTGTTAAATGCGTGTGTATGAAGACGCTAGCGCTTTGATGTTCTTTTGTTCTTCGGTGACATCACCGGAACCAACATCATCACCAAGAGGCTCACCGTGCTCTGAGGCCAGTGCCATTAATGCCGACTCGTTTTGCGCAGTGGCACTAACAGGTACTGAAGCAAGCAAGGCCTTGGCTTCATCGACGCTAATTTTTGGGTTACTGGCAAGTTGTTGCGCGAGCGCTTCACGCCCTTTGGCTTCTTCTAGACCAATAATGCCCATGCAGCGTTCACGCTCTTTTGTGGCTGGGTCCGTGGACTCATCACTTTGCGCGCTCGCTTGTGGCTGTTCTGGAGTGGATTGCTGTTCTTCAGTTGGAGTTTGTGGAGTCGCTGGAGCGGCGGCTTGTTGTGGATTGCCTTGCTCACCCGTTGCGACTGGTTGTTGTTCTGCTTGCACCGTCATAGCGGCTCCCATATCAAAGGTGGTTTGTTGTTTCTTGAACTGTTCAGCCATGATCTGAACCGCATCAAGACCGTTGACGACTTCGTTTGCGAAGCCAACATCCACTGCGGCTTGGCCTTCGTAGACCTGCGCCTCAGTCGATAGAATGGTTTTAATGTCGACGCCCATGTACTCGGCGGCTTTACCTGCGAACATTTGACGTGTGCTCTCTGCTTCGGATTGCCATTTCTCTCGCACCTCTTTCGGCAGAGATTGGTAAGGGTTGCCATCGGCTTTATGGTCACCTGCCGTCACAAGGGTGATTTCCACGCCTTGTTGATCCAGCATCTTCTCGATGTTGGTGTGCGCCATAATCACGCCCACCGAGCCTGCGATGCCCGTTTGAGTTATGAGGCGCCTTGAACACGCACTCGCAATCATTTGGCCTGCACTGCAGTGCATGTCGTAACCGAGGGACCAGATAGGCTTGATTTTGCGCATCTCTGCGATTTTGTCGGCCAAGTCAAAACAACCTGCGACCATGCCGCCCGGTGTGTTCATATCCAGCAAAATGGCTTTGACTTCGGGGTCTGCGACCGCTTCTCGCAAGCGGTGCATAATGCCGTCGTACCCTGTCATCCCCGAGTAAGGTTTGATGTGGCCATACTTATGAACCAACGAACCATCAATCGGAATGATGGCGATACCCTGAGAGACTTGATAGCTGCGGTTACTGCTGCGAGTCCGAGAGAAGCCAGAAGCGACTTTTTTCATGTCGTTCTCGCGCAGGATTTGCCCTTCGGTGTCGGTTATTTGGACCACGTTGCCTAGACGTTGGCTGAGCGCCGAGAAGAATACCCGAGCGTAACCAGCTTCTAAGGCGAGCGGCCTGTTGAATGTGTTGCTGATTAGGTGTTGTAAATTATTCATTTGAACTCTCGCTTGGGTTATCCGGTGCTAACGCTTGCAGCTTCATCCAGCTTGGAGGTGGCAAACCTTTCGATTTGCGCTCTTCCATTTCTGCCAACTGTTGATCAAAGATTTCTTGATAGTCTTCACCGAGAAGCGCTAGCTCTTTCTCATACGTCGATAGACCTGAGTCGATACGCAGTACGGCTTCTTTGACTTCTTTCAATCCATCGATGGCCAGTCGACCAGAGCCAATCCAGTCACACTTGGTCCAAGCGTTGCGGCGTTCGTAGAAGTTGAATCGCGCTTTGCTTGGCAGCTTGATGTAGCCACGCAAGATCATTTCTTCGAACATGAGTGCGAAGATTTGGCTGGCGAATCGGTTAGCAATGATTTTTCGTCGACCCATGAAGTAACGCCATGAATCGTTGTGCGAAGCACGAATGGTGCTGTAAGACATTTGCGCGTAATTGCGCGACAGCTGCGCGTAATCCACGCCCAATCCAGCCGCAACGTAGCGGATGATGGATTGCTCCAAGGCCGCGAATCCGTTATCGGCGTTCCCTGCGCTGTGCAGATTGATTTTGTCACCTGGCATGAGGTGAGGCAGTTTGACGCCGTTGAACTTGACCTCGTTGTTGGCGTAGTAATCGCCGTAGGTCATTAGCATCTTTTCGACCGCGCCATTTTGCTGCGCACCGAACAAGTACTCCATCGCTTGGTCCGTTCCAAGCTCTGACTCGATACTAGCGGCGTACATGGCGTTGACAATCGCTCGCTGTAACGTGGTGTTCTGCAAGGTGTCGAGCATCTTCAATTGCTCTAAACACGATAAGAACTTATTCACGCCACGACATTGCCCACCTTCCGATGGCTCAAAGATATGCAAGAACCCCATGCGTCCCGAGCGTAAACGCTTCGGTACTTCACGCCATTTCTTTGGCGAGCCAAAGTTATCGGCTCCTTCTTCAATGAAGTAGGAAATGGCTTCGCCATGTCGATTGAAGCGCATCCCACCACGCTGATGGGGTTTGTCCATCATGTAGTTGGGGTTGTTAACCTTGCGTGGCGCGACCATGCGAATGCAGGTTGAAAAGTGCGAATGCCGACGGTCTATCCATTCGGGCTTCGCCATGATTTCGCCCGTGTGAGCATGGGTTTCAATACCCTCTCGCATCATCATGGTGAACGTGCGGCGACCTTCTGCGTCGATAAAGCAGTTCGGGTCTTCGGCGATGTCACGAAAAATGGCTTCCACTTCACGCACAAACCCTTTGTCTGGATCGATGCCGAGCAATAGCCAGTTCGGTTTGTAACTGAGGCGAAACTCAGAGCCAATGATGTGGTCTTTGTGTAGCTGGATGCCGTTCGCAGCAATACCGTTATTGCGCGTGACATCGTCTGTTCTGGCGTTCGCCTGTCTCATGACAGGCAAGAAAGCAGCGTCTACCGATTTTGACGGAGGGTTCCAATCGCTCATCTGGCCACCAAACCCTGAACCGCCAGCTCGATACACCGCATCTCTTAATGGTGTTTGACCATCTGCAGCCAGTAGTCCGGTGTGTGTCATTAGAATGAAACTCCTGCAGGGCCGCGACGACGAACTGAGCTCAATCCTAACTGTCCACGCAAATCATCAATGTAGGCGCGAAGTTCATGGATGTTGGCTCGACTGTATTCAACTTTGCGGTCTCCTTTCTGTACGGAAACCGCCATCTTTCCTGTTTGCAAGCTATGAAAGGCGGCTTCGGCCTGTTGCAACATTTCTTGTTTTGTCATCTTGATCCACCTTTCAATCTCGCGGCTAATTCAGCGATGCTGAGACCGGATGTTTGTGGTTGTTCTTGAGGTTGTTGGGGTTGCGGCTCTTCCAGTTCGAGACCGAACCGTTGAGTGAGAATGTTGAGTGCCGCATACGCATACACCCATCCGTCTAACGCTTCATCAAATGGGTGGTATTGCTTCACCCATCGCCAAACTTGTCGCCCTGATTTGTCATGCTCCAACTTTTTATTGGCTGAGCAGAGCTGCTTGAAAAACTCATCACCGGCTATGTCATCGTCCAATGGAAAGTGAACACATCCAGGCACAGGCTCATCACCTTTCGGGGTTAAACCTAAACGGCTGTAAAGTCGTTGCTTGATGCCGTCGGTACCTAACCTAGTGAGGTAGACTTTTTTGTTGTTTTTCTTGCGAGGGAAGTTTTGTATCGGCTTGCCGTATTGGTTCTCACCTTGGATTGGGATCACCCACATCACGCCGTGCGTTCGACTCATCTGGTAAACGTCATCGGTTTTATGGCCCATGGCGTCCCAACACCAAAGCTGAACGTCCATCACTTGGCCACTACGCTTTTTGTAGGTCCGATACAGCGCTTTTCCGGCGGCATCCTTTAATACTTGGCTCGATAAATCCCCGAGAAGAACGATGTGCTCGACAAGCCAACATTCCTCACCTGGTCCCCACGCCCACACAAAGAGTTCGATGCGGTCATCCTGAGTATCAATTCCTCCGGTCAAAACCACGGCTCGCTCAGGTACTGGGTTACTGGTGCGACTCTCGGCCCACCATATTTCACGGCGCGACTTGAGATGCTCCCAATCCAGCTTCTCTCCGTTCTCACCATCCCAAAGCTCACCGAGCGTTAGGTTGACGAACGTTTTGAGCTGACTTGGGTCGTCTTTCTTGTTGAGGAAGTCACGCACTATGCCGCGCCAACCTGCACTCAATTTGGTGTTGTATCCTGACCAAATGTGAATGCCAACGCTGCTTGGCGTTGGCGCTGGGTTGTCGTCTATATCAAAGAACTCATGGCCATCGCGTGTCCATGTGCCATCTTCAGCAATCCAACGACCTGCCAGCTCCATCTTGTAGAGGTGCTTGTAGTAGATAGGGTCGTCACAATGAACGCAGCTGTAATAAACCGTCTTTGATTTTTTCTCGATACTTGGCTGAGTGTTGTCCCACTTGAAGCCGTGTTTATCTTCTTTACTGCCCCACTCTAAAACCTGCTCGGTTCCGCAGTGTGGGCATGGCAGATAAAAGCGGAAAGTCAGCTCCATCTTTGCCATTAGGCGTTCAACGTGCGACTCACCTGTATTGGTCGGTGTGGTCCCCCACCTTGCCATCGGGAAAGCGGCGCCTTCCAAACGCATCCGCGCAAGATCGATAGGGTTACCTTCTTTACCGACCTCCCAATCCCATCCATCAATCTCATCACCAAACAGCGCGCCTTTAGTCAGAGCACGCATGTTTCGCGGTGTGGATGTGCCGAGGACATGCAGAGACCAGCCTGTTCCCTGTTTGTAGGAAACGGTGTTTCGGTGGTCCTTAGCGAATAAGGCTGGGAAGATTTGGTGCATGATTGGCATTTCCTGCCAAGCAGCATCAATCTCGGTGACAGAGATGTTTTTTGCGTCGTTCTCTGTCGGTACGTAAATCACGGTGTTGGTTTTGAACTGAGCATGCAGACAAGAGTTTGCTGCTATGACCAACTTGGACCAGCCAACACGAGCCGACTTTTGCATGGTCAGCTCGGATATAGCGCGGTTACACATCATGTTGAGTGGCACAACCTGTAAAGGCAGTGTTTCCCAAAAGCCTTCTTCCTGAGAAGAACCAGCGGCTAACCGGAAATGCTTATTGGCCCACTCCGCTCCCTTGATGGCGATTGTTCTCCTCATCCCCATCAAGCCACGACGGACTTTCGTCTGGATCGCTGTCAATGTAATCGGAGAGGTTTGGTTGAACATCGGCACACTCATTTAATACAGCAGCAATCACGGCCTCTAAAACTTCCACCGCTTCGGGTGGCATGTCGGGCCATGCGTTCTTTAGTTTCGGAAGGAGGGTGTCGAGGCGTGTACCTACTCTGGCGCATACCTGTTCTAAGGTGTCGACGATGATGTCTATTGGTGCGTAACTTTTTTCAAAAAGTACGCGCTTGGCTTTTAGCATCGCCAACTTTTCGCGCCGTTCCTCTATCTTGAGATCGCGCTCTAATTTCGCAAACACTTCCTCATCTTCTTGCTCGGTTTCCGGTTTTGAATCGGAGGCTTTTGATTGCGATTTATAGGTAATGTAAGCATGGATACACGCAAGAGGATCGATACCATTTCGCCCTTTGGCGACAGGCAGAACCCCTTGTTGCGTAAGGTTTCGGACCTGTCTAGATGAAATGCCAAGAAGCGTCGCTATGTCCAACTGCGTGAACTTTTTGCTCGGGTTGAATAGTTCGCTCATTCATGGTTTTTGACCGGAAACCGGAAACCTCCAAAATAAAAAAATTTTTAACGAGAGCTTTTCTGCGAGGTCGAACCCCCGTGGTAACTCAGGATCCCCAGAAGGACCCGCGATCATGGCTGATCTTCTGCTAAGCATTGGGTTCTGATGTACTCCTGTAAGTACTTTGTCTGCTGCTCGTTCTCAATCATCATTCGTCTGAGACGTAGATAATCTTGTTCAGCTGCTGCTTCAAGTCTTGGGGTGTTTGCATTGCCCACGCTTCTGGTGCTGGTGGCTTCGGGCATTGCTGGACAATCTGCCTGGACATACACCCGCTTAGAGCCAGTGCTGAGACTATCGCTAAGACGATCAATCTCTTCTTTTGCTGCGGATAACTCTGCTGCATGCTTCTCTCCCAATTGGTTGAAGGATTGAATTTGAACTCGCTGCTGGCGTAACGCTGCGATATAGCCCTGAATCTCGCTCTTTACCATGGTTAACTGGCTTTCAGCGATATCAGCCCGATTGCTTTCCATAAACAATGCTGCCGAGAGTGTCGCAACCACTACTACCGCAATAGCTGTCGCCCATACTGTCAGCTTTGCATTAGGCATACTTCCCTCTCGATATCTCGTCGGTTCATCAATCCTTTCCACGGTTTTCCTGCTGCATATATCCATCGTTTAAGTTGGTCACATGCTGCATGCCACTCACCTTTGTTGAGCAGCTTTAGTAACGTCGAGCGTGAGAATGAGCCTATGCCAACGTTAAACGTGAAAGAGTAGAGAGCAGCTCGTGTCGTCTCAGGAATATCAACGTGAATCATTGGGTCGACCATTCGCTTAACATCAGCCAGATCAGACTCAAGCAATTCATCACACTCCGTTTGTGAGTAGACTTTGTCCGGGATGATGTCTGTTCCTGTATGGCCGTAACAAACAGTTTGAACGCCAGCGACATCGATGTAAGGAGTATACCGAACACCTTCCATTGGCTTTACCATTGCTGTCGCCATAATAAGAGCCGAAGCTCCTGCGGCTGCTAACATCTTGACTGCAGAATTAAGGTGCTTCATCGCCATAGTCCTTTTCGAAACGCTTTTTCTGCCAGTAGTTATTAATCCAGGCAGTAATGAGCATGCCAGCCAAAGCAATCAGCACCGTATAACCATCTGCAGATATAGACCCAAACACACCTATTACCCCATTCCAAAAATAAGATAGGGCGCTGGATATCTTTTCGTTCATACGCATACTCACCCCCGTACTGGAGTGCCCTTTTGCTTGGGTGAAAATGAAAAAACCCCGCCAAGGCGAGGTTTTCGAGAATTTATGGTAGGCACAAAAAAACCGCCTAAGTGGCGGTTATTTTCAATACTGTGTACTTATCCATAATGGATATACATACATTAAATTGCCCCGTTTTTATTTTCAAGCTCTTTTTTGAATAATTTTCGCGCGGACTTGTCGTAGTTAATAAGCAAGGTACGAATAACTTCAATGTGCTTTTCCCATTCAGACCAGTGGTTTTGATAGTAGCGAGTGCGTTTCTTTCTGAACCCATCAGACTCAATATTCTTGTCTTTACAATCTACTTCCACCAGCGCTTTGATTAGGAACTGACGGCTAACACTTGGCGTATATTGAATACCATCATGATCGAAATAGGCCTGAGCACCAGCCAATTGCTCGAGCGCAATATTTCCAGCGATAGTACTGATGAGCGCTTTAACTTTGAGATAGGTTCGCTTCTGAACAATCATGCCTTGCTCAGATGAAAGAACGACCCAGTCATTCAACACACTTTCCACCAGGCGCTTCTTGTTTTCTTTCGAGTTCCAGAGCGGTGATGCGTAAGCGTATAGACTCCAATCAGCCAAATGTGCTGCTTTCTTTTGCATTCTATCTAACGTTAAAAGCACTTTTGCGCCATCAATTCGAGATGCCATTTGATAGTCAGCAGCCCCGAAGCCTCCGCCACCACCAGAACCGTCATTATACTTTGCCTTGATTCCTTCCGTAGCCATACCAATTGCTGCAGGCATAGGCCACGTTTCAACGTTAGTCGCTAATCCCATAATATTCCCTGTACAAGTTTGGATACATAAACATACGCAGTTATACTGTATATAAGAACAGTATAACTCTTAGTTTAAAGCATGTACAAAACGATTCAACGCTTAGTAGGACACCGTATCTACCGCATAGGTCCAGATGGCCCGTGCGGGTACAACAGCACCGAAGATAAAGTATCGGTGTTGATGGCTAATGGCAACTGGAAGACAATCCCTTTTGGCGGCTTTATGGAAGTGGGCAACGTTGTAGGTGTAAGACGTCTGAAGATAATGGACGTATCTGCTCTATGTTCCGATGATGATGGGTACAAAGTCGTTTATACCATTCCTAGAAACCACTACCTCGTGGGGACTTACCTAAACAGTAAGTGCTTTATCCTGCTCTATGATGGAGAGGTAAAGCATTACTTGGATAAAAACGCAGATCAAGACACTAAGAACAACGTGGTTTGGCTATGAACATACTTTGCATAACGCATTTTTGAACAACTAATAAATTTACCTAAAGTAAGTAATCGAAGCCCCAATATATTAACTAACTTTCTGATATTTATTGATTATTTATATCAAAAGAAACATACTTTTGGCATCAAAGATTGCGAGAATACGGCTAACAAACGTTAGAAACTTATCTCTTTTATCAAGAATATTGTCAATTAATTGGAGTAAGTAGAAATTCATGAAAATAGGACGTAATGAAAAATGCTGGTGTGGTTCAGGAAAGAAATTTAAACACTGTCATTATGGTCGTGAAAGTGAGAATCCTGTGAGTAAAGGGGAAGCTATTGCTTTTAGTCAGAAAAATGCTTCACGGAAATTTTGTTATGCTCCCACTAACTTGAAGCATGAGTGTAGTAAAAGAATAATTAATGCTCATACCGTCTCAAAAAGCGGTAGCTTAAAAGAGATCGCAGATGAAAGTAATCATGTCCTAGGGTTAAAAATAGACTTACCAAACATAATGAAAAATGGCGGAAGGTTAGTTCCCGAGAAAATAGGAATTAATCAAGCGTCTACATTTAAGGGGTTCTGCTCAATACATGATAAGTCTCTTTTTTCTTGTATTGAAGATAGAAAATTTGTTGGGGATGATGAGCAATGTTTAGCACTAATGTATCGCTCAGTAGCGAAAGAACTTTATGCAAAAGAAGGTGGGTTTAATACCTCCGAGTTTGTTAAAGCTGGTGATAAAGGTAAACATCTATTTGATCAAATGTTAATACAAAGTTTTATTGCAGATCATCAAGAAGGAGTTAAAGCAGCGATCACAGAATTATCAGAACTTAAATCTCAACTTGATGACCAAATCGTTGGAAATTCTTCTGGTAATTTGAGTCACCTCATTATTGATTCTGAATTTCCCATGCCTGTTGCTGTGTCGTCAATTGTTTCTCCAACAACTGACTTTCAAGGGAATTTAATACAAGATTTAGGTGACCTAAGCGTTGCAGCTGAGCAATTAGTTTTTAATTCATTTTCTAGTGATGGGAAAGGATATGTAGTTTTTAGTTGGTCGAAAAATGCAACTAAGGTACTGGGCTTCATCAACTCACTACTGGCTATAGAGCCAGAAAAAATTTTTAGTGCATTAATTCGGTTCTTTTATGGTGTTGCTGAAAATACATTTACCTCTCCTTTATGGTGGGATGCTCTATCGAGTGAACAAAAAGAAAAAATAGAGAAACTCATCATATCAGGAGTAAATCCCTTCGAGGTTGAACCCAACGATCTATTAGTCGATGACGGTATTAACTTTTCAGGGTGGGACGTTAATGGTCTTAAAAAAATAAATTTTTAACATACTGTTTGAGAGTGATACTCTGCGGTAGGCATTCCTCCTCAAGATTGGATTTCGTGATTGGGTGAGCTGGTTTGGTTTTGATAGCAAATCCGCTCACCTGAAAAATTAGCGTTAGAAGTGACTTATGGACATTCGAATTGTTGAATTACTTAACAAATACATTGAAATATTGAAAGTAGAAGAATCTCTTGGCACACCTGCAACAGAGATGAGAGCACTCATCGGTCGAATTGGAGAAATATATGCTGCAATTAAAACAGATGGGAAACTCGCTAGCGAAGTAAATCAGCATGGATACGACGTTATACAAGGTAATGGACGAACTCTGTCGGTCAAAACTACGGGAACTCTCAGAAGTACTATAAGTATTAATAAGAGAACCGCTCACTTAGCAGATGATACTATGGTTGTTCTATATGAAGATGGCGAACTGAAAGTCATTTATCACCAAGATACAGCGACCTTGGTAAAATTTGAAGGCACTTTATCTCTCTATAGAGTTAGTGTTTTAGCAGGTAACCCAATCCAAATGTATTACACTCGACCACGTAGTGGTGATACAGCAAGAGTTTGGGATATCTGTGAGTCCAATCAGGATCTAAGCCGAAGTGAGATTATTGAGATATGTGTAGCAGAAGGTATCAATAAAGTTACTGCAACTACACAATACTCCGACTGGACGAATAGAAAGCGTTCGCCCTTGGATTGAGAACGAAGCTATCTAGATAGCTAAAGCATCAAAAAATAATTAGCACATTTTATAAGTGTTATTAGTTGTTTCTAATACCAAATTTAGCAAGTCTAGCCTCATTTATTTTGTTTTCATTGCCTATTTCTTGAAGAATTTTATTAATATTATCTTGAAGTTTTTGGTTAGATCCTCCCATCATAATAAGTACTCTGACATAATCTTCTAGATCTTTTCCCCTAAAGCTTTTAACCATTTCTTTTAACTTCTCTTTAGGCACTTTCCCTAAAACTTCCGCTTCAGAAGAGTCATATGAATTTCCCCCCCGTCTTCTCTCTAGTATATCTATTGGCTCAGCGTCTTTTCTGTGTTGCTCAAAAGCCTCTTTAAGCTTTTTAGAAAACACTTCATCGTGCACGCCGAACGGGTTAAAGGAATCATCAGATAAATTAAACCTTTGATACTCATTTTTGTGAGAGTCTATGTAGTGGGCTATCAATTGGTTAGCAGTTTGCTCACCACCTAACTTGCGTATAAGTGCAACTCCCTGACCATACTGCGATGAGCTAATATCACAGACTAATTCATCTAAAGCTTGCCGCATCGAACTAATAACCGCTTCCGTATTGTCTTCAAAAGAATCATGGAAAAGTTCCCAAGCTTCTTCTAATTTTCTATTTTTACTTTGATTGCTAATTTCATCTTGCTTCAACGTGCATAGTAATTTCAACTTTTTCTCGTCCACATACCCTTGTATGATGCAGTCAGCAACTAGTAAATCTAGTTCACCTGTGTACTTGTAACCATACTGGTTCAACTTTTGCGACCACTGTTTGTTACCGTTATCTTCCATTCCACCATATAATCCAAAAACTCTGTCCTTCTTAGTTATAAACTCAAATGATGGGATATGATGCTTATCTGAACTGTGACAGTAATAGCACCAACTAATCGCAATTACCGAGGAAATAACCTCATTAACAATTGCTTCATCATAGGAAGACAAATGTTTAAGCAACTCTTGCACATGGCGCTCTATTTTCTTTAGCACCCTTATATTCTTTATTTCCAAGTTAATACAACACTTACGAATTAACTCATATTTCTTTTGCTTACTAATAGCCAAGTCAAAACATTCATTAGCTGTAGGGTTGAAAGATAGCTGACAATCTACGACTTTTTCATAATATTGAAAGTACTCGCTGAGCCGTTCTTTGTCACCATTTTCATTTAGCAGAATAACAATTTTACAGCTTCCTTCTTCTTTCAAATGAGAAGCCATTCCGAGAATATCCCTTAAAGATAATGAATCACTGTGGCGCTCCAAGTCATCAAAACAAACTATTGTGTTATTAAGAGTCGCATAAAGTATTGAATCAACCATACCTCCTAGCCCAGCAACACCGAATATCTCAACATCTTTACCACTATCTAACATTTTAATTATTCGTGGTTTTACGGCATTTTTAATTTTTTTCTTATAATATCTGAAGTTTAGTGCTTCGTTATTAGTCTTCTTTGATGGAGCTTTTGTATCCTCTTTATTGAGTGCTATACATCGCTTAAGCTCATGTAAAGACTCAATACCGAATAACGACACATATGAATAATGTTCAAGTGGTACATTCTTCTCTTCCTTGATTTCCTGAAAAAATTTTTTCCATGTAAAGGTTTTTCCTACTCCCCAATCTCCCTTAATAACTAGTACCTCTGGTGTATCAGAGAGTAAAAAGTTTTCAATTTTTTTCCTAGTATTTACTATCGACATCCCTACCTTACCTTCAACTATTCAGCTAATTACCTTTTTTTTATACCTATTCATTCCTTCAAATAAGTTACTGGTATCAGAAAAATAGGTCAAATAATGTTTGAGTAAACCTATAAATCATCGAATGTATATCAAAATGTTGCAAATACTATTTATGACATATTTCGATTCCCATCACTCCACCGCCCCAATTTCCAACGTCCTATTAGTTCTCTCAGCACTGATCGCCGTGTGACATTTCCAGATGTTCATACCTGAATCTAGATCTTGATGGTTTGATACTACAAAAGGAGGGTGAGCTTTCTTACTCAACGATGGCGAACTTAAGCTTTACCAACTCAAGCTCGCCACTCAAAATGAAAGAGATCGTGCGGTATGCATAACTTACAATGGCATTAAGCAAAGTGCTGTAGCGGACATTACAAAATTGGTTTCATTGTAATTAAATCCAGAAACATACCAGCCGTTAGTGTTAACTGTAGGATCCCCCAAATCGGCTACAGGCCTCGACTCATGTATAAATACATCTTGATATGTTGGTGATGTATATCCTCCCCCTGTCAAGATACTTCCAGTTGGGCATGTGGCAACAACAGAACTATGTGAGTTACCATTCATAACTACCTGTGCAGTAGCTCTAAGTTGGCGAAATCCAGCAATGCCATCAGTTCCGCTATCCACTTCACATACGTAAGAACCATCAGCATTCGTAGAGTGCAAGAACTCTCCTGTTGGGCACTCTCTATTCATGTAACTTGAGTATCGATCTATGCTAATAGATAGCGAATGAACCTGCCCGATCAATGCATTGATTAAAGAATTGTTAGCATCAAGTTGTGATTCCAGACGACCGATTGAGTCAATTTGACTTTCAAGATTAGTAATCAAAATGTTGTTGGAATCAATTTGTGATTGAAGTGACAAGTCCCCTGCTTCCATTGCTAATCTGAGGTTAGTGTTTTCGGTTTCCAATGCATCAATCTGTGCTTGTAGATTATTTAGGTCTGAAACGGCTAACTGAAGCGCTCCAATAAGAAAACGGAGGTTATCAATTTGTGATTGCAGAGTTGAATCACCATTCGCCATGTCGATATAGAGTTGCTGAAGTTCTGTATTAAGGCGCGTTATCTCGCCCTGTAAATCGGTGATGTTACCTGCATTTGATTCGATTAATGCTTGTAAAGCGAGATCTCTAGCTTGTAACAAGACAATAGCGTCTTCCGTTGCTTCCAAAAGCTCTTCCATGCTGGATACTTTCTCTACAAGATCATCTATTTGATCTTGTAGAGAAAGTTGAACGGCTTCAATTACTTCAATTTGTTCACCGACGTATACAAAAGGCTTACCTTCCGGCGTAGTACCACCATTGACTTTGGCACTGCTTTTCCCAAAGGTTGGTGAAGCCATAATGCTCAGCGCTAATAGGCTTAATGCTCCGATGCCTAATTTACTATTCATACTCTTACCCTCTGACTTAGTTGTTTGATTGTTACAGACATATACGCAGCTAGCTGCTGTACAATAAAACGACTATAGAGATGCCGTGTATGCAACGTATGTCATTTTTGAGATGTTTTCAGAGGGTTTTAGGTGATAAGACTCGATAGCAAACTTATGCTACTGATAAAAATGAAACTTACGAAATAAAAATAACTGGTCTTACCTGAAAATTTAAATCTAAAGAATGATATTAGGATCCCACCGCCCCGAACACCAACAGCCCTATTAATCGTCTCTTTCACATACCACGATCCATATCACTACTTAAAAACAAATATCGACCAAAACGCCAAGAACAATGTGATTGGGCTATAAGCACAAATTTGAATATCTAATTTGTAATAATCACGATCAAGAATTAACCTACATCACGCAACCTAACTCTAAAATCTTTGGTCTAATGTACCGATAAAAAACTAGATCTTAAGAAAAAACTGCATAATTTTAGTATTAAAAGACAGCAGATTCGTCGAGTAAGCGTTATAAATACGGAGTGATATATGATTAATGGACAGTTACAAGTACCTAGACAATTTGTTCCACCAAAGCTAGGGGAAGCTATAAAATGTAATGATACTAATTACTTTATAGGGCAAGTTTTAGGACATGGTAATTTTGGGGTTGTTTATGAATGCTCCGATGAATGGAATAACCGATTGGTCGCCAAGGTGTTATCTCCAAATAACAAGCCTTATGAACAAGTTAGGTATGAATGGGAAAAAGAGCTAAACCATTTAAAAAACCTACGTCACCCCAATATCACATTTATGCATCAAGCCTTTGAATATAGGGATACTTTCTACATAATAGTTGAAAGGTGCGAGATAACTTTAATGCAACTGATTTCTCAATATGGTTTTAACGGAAATATATGGTTCCCTTATATTGCTAGAGATATTTTGCACGGCTTAGACTTCATACATAGCCATGGATATGTACATAAGGATTTGCATATGGAGAACATTTTTGTATCAAATCAGTACGATTTAATGGCTCCTCATAAAGCACCTGTTTGGAGTTTTAAAATTGCAGACTTTGGTATCACAAACTTAGAGGGTTTTGTTAGACAACCTAATACGTTGCTCGCTCAGTGGATGCTTGCTCCTGAGGTTTTAAATAGCCAAAGTTTTGGTCTAGTTGGACGTACAATGGATATATATCACGTAGCATTAATGCTTTTACAGGTTCTTGTAGGGAAGCCGCTAGACTTTTCTAATGCAGATGTTTTAGAAGGTTTACCTCGGCAAACCGCTGAGTCATTAAATTCACCATATAGTTATGCTCTTTCGAGAGCTTTGAGGCGTCACGTCAACGCGCGGACTTCAAGCGCAATCGAAATGTGGCGGGATATTAAGCGCTCAATCCCAAGTCAATATTTATAACACATATGAACCTTCAGCTTGCCAACACGTTTGGCTGCGTCAGTAGCCAATCCTTCTAGAACAACATTGCTTACCAAGCGCCACCACCAGATCTTTATTAAAAGTTTCTTTTAGATGCCATAGCAGGTCGTCGTGCTATCGTTCCCAAGAGGCCACATCGCGGTGACCAGACAAGAATGTAGATTTAGACGCGACGAACAATGTGGTTTGGTTATAGCTTTAGAACGTCAGATAATATACTCGAGACAATAAAAGCTAAAACTAGAGCAAATAGAATCCTCAAAGCTAGCGTACCACCTCCTCGCTCATTAGTATTAGTGTCTTGATTCACAGTTCGTTTTGGCCTAGAACCCCCCTACCTCCAGAGGCTTTATTTAGATTTCGAATACCCTTATAGTCAGTTGATGAGTATCGCTTTCTTCTTGCCATACTAACGTCCTTGATATCATTTAAAATAATCTACTAATAATATAAAACATCCTAGTTCAATTTTTGCACAAAAACACTTCCATGCTGGTTACCCAATCTCCCCTACCACTAGCTTCCGATTAATAGTCTCCTTTGCATACCAACGTCAATATCACTAATTAACCTGTAATAACCGTTAAAAACTCAAGAGTAAAAAATGTGAGCTATGTACTTTGTTGAATATTAATATTTAATGTAACTTGCAGTATTGACCTAAGAATATGCACTAGAGAGCTATTAAAATGTATACAGAAACATTCACTGCACATGTCCAATATGATGACTATCTAGGCACAGCTGCTGCTGATGATTCAGATAACGATAGCCTCATCACATGGTTGATAGCTGAAGGACATGCTGAAGATTCTGAGCATCTGGTCGGTGTCGAAATGTTCGTCAGTGACCTTGCTGTAGAAAGTGATGATGAACCAGTTTGGGTAAGCATCTTATTGGAGGATGAGAATGACGACTCAATAAGAAAGATAAGAGTCAATATGTCATTTGAGAGCTTCTTCTCATCTTTCAAAAGATTCAATTTGAAAATATCTCGTGGTGGAGAGTTAACGGATGAAGATGTGTCAGTAGATAACACCACAGAGCTTGACTAGCGTATCAACGCATTTAAGAGTGATGCTCAACATTTTTCACGCCATCGTGAGCTGGGGAGGTGAGATTGGATACTCAAGAATATTATAAGTATATAGATAACCCCCATCTAATATATCAGAATGAAAGAGCGCCAAAGACAGTGGAAGAATTGCGAGCCAGAATTGAAAAAGGTGAGCGTTGGTTCCAAGGCTTAACGTTGCCAAACCAAGATTTATCAAATTTTGATTTTTCTAATTTGAACTTATGCGGTGCTGATTTACATGGTTCAAATCTGACTGGGTGTAATTTTTGCCACGCTATATTACATAAAGCAGAGTTAAACAATTGTAATTTTACTGACGCAAACTTACCTGGCTGTGACTTCAGTGAGTCGAACCTCAGTTTTACCATTTTCCAAGAAGCTCGAGTAACTGACTGCAATTTTACTGAAGCGAAATTGGATCGTAGCGAATTTGTTGAGTCAGAACTAGAAGCATCGATCTTCAAGGATACTTGGCTTTTTGATTCAAAATTTATACGGTGTGATTTGACTGGAGTAACATATGAATCATGCTCGATTGACTATTGTAAGGTTTATGAGTGTAGCCTTTATGACACAAAGCTATTAGACATAGATCTTAAACCATTTTGTAACAATGTGCAGAACGAGGTCAGCAATTCTTATGTAGATTGGAAATCTGTCGCGCGTTCTCTATCACAACCTCAATTAAGTAACTTTTTAATATCAACAGGGATGCCAGAACTGGTTAGTCTCTACTTGATAGACTCTGTTAAAACATTAGACCCTGAGATGTTGTTTAAGCTTATGCAAAAAGTATTTATTAGTTATGGATCTCCCGATGCTGACTTCGCTAGGAATCTTAAGTCGGACTTAAATCGAAATGGAGTGCAAACTTGGTTTTTCGAAGATGATGCCGAATTTGGTCAAAAGCTTCATCAGATGATGAGGCAAAATATAGGCAAATATGATCGCGTGATTCTAATATGTTCAGAGCAATCTCTAACGCGTAATGGTGTGTTGAATGAAATCGAACAAGCTCTTGCTAAAGAAGCGAGAGAAGGTGGCTCAAGTCGAATATTACCTTTAGCAACGGATAATTTTGTGTTCTCCGAACAGTTCAAGTATACGGACGTAGGCCAAGAATTAAATGATCGCGTGATAGGCGACTTTTCCAATGCAGATAACTACGAAAAAAACCTTCTACGCCTGTTATCAACGCTAAGAATAAATAAGCCTGATTCACTAGGTGTGTATGATGACATCACTCCTAATTAGCCATACTGCTTTTGTCCGTTGTTAGACAGTAGTAATAGTTTGGCTGCGCCAGCAGCCAAATCAGTTCGAAACCGCACCTCACCCCAACGCCCCAACCACCAACGCCCGATTAATAGTCTCTTTCACATGCCAGAGCTGATCGCCGTGTTGGTGTTCCCAGGTGTTCATATCGCGGTGCAGTTCTTGGTGGTGTTCATTACATAACGGGAAGGTAAACATATCCGAAGCCTTACTTCCCATCTTCCCTTCGCCATGGCCTATTAGATGATGGGCTATGCTAGCCGTTTTACCACATACGCGACAGGGTAACTTACGGACGAACGAAAGGTACTTCTCGCTCTCCCATCGAATTGGCTTCGGCTTTCTCAGATACATCGCTGGTGGATCGTCATCGATGACCAGTTTTAGAACTGGCTTTGCTAGTCGTTTGAGCTGGTCACGCTGACTTTCGACAACGTACCTGGCATCAGTGTCCACTCTGCCCTTAACACCTACTCGCTTAGCCGTAGCCTCTCGTTTGAACTGACGATCTATAACGGATTGAGGAAGCAGATCATACACACCATTTCGTACCGCCCACCAGCATAGGTCTACATCTGTAATCTGCTTTTGGTACCCATGTAACTGGCGAGACACTGCTTGCAGGCCGTGGATGACACTGTTCATTCGAGCAATGTGAAAGTAAAGATTTGGATCACTGTCCCCTTGGAGATCATGATGCCAGCATAACCTTACCGCGCCTTCGCCTGTTTTCCGTGTCTTCAAGTTGTGGTCACAGTAACCCGAGTCCTTTAACTGGCATTCGTTGATTGAATCCACAAACTGATGCGTTGGGCCAATTCTGCTTTGCACTTCCTCGTGTGAGAAAAATGCCACTAGACTCGAATCCGTAGGCTTTAAGGCCTGTCTCTCTTCTGGCACCAATTGCTGTGCGGGTGACACTAAGCCAATCTTACCGTCCACCAGCAATGACTTTAACGATTGAGTATTCGGTGTCAGTGCGATCACTGCAGCGTTAAGAGTCGGCACAATATCGATATCTACCTTAATCACGTAGTGCCTCCTCAATCATCTGTATTGCTAACCCCTTTTTAATCATATCTCCGGTAAAGCGCAAAACCGTCCAACCTCTCAATGCTGCCGTGTTATATTTCTCACAATCTGCTTCAAAACCTTTCGCTCGATTATGACGACCATTACTCCAAGTCCCACCTTCTACTTCGATAGCCAGCTGCTGATCGGGATAGGCAAAGTCAAAACGCCATCTGCGTGTCTCGTGAAATCGATACTCAGACACGGGTACTTCCAACTTCAATGCTCTTATATGTTGCAATAACAACTTCTCTAACTGACTCACGCTGCCACCGCCTTCAAATGACCTGTTTCCAGCAACTTTTTACGAAGCCAGATTTCCCCCTTTCCGGTAATCAATGCTGTGTGGCTGATCCGAGTTTGGGAGTTTGTTTCGTAAGTGTCCTGCTTCACCGTAAAGTAACCACGTTCTACAAACTCCTGATACGGCAAGTTGTAAGAGTCACCACGGCTCATAAAGATCTTTAACTCTCGAAGTACACGGAAAATAGTGACAGGCCCCAGACCTACTGTTTTAGCAAACTGACCAAGCTTCACGCCTTTATCCGCTCCAGCAATAGCATCCGCAAACTCTGCTTTTGGCGCTGCGATAGCTAATGCCTGGTTCTTTTCTTCCAGTTCCTTAGCTTGGTTAGCGGCTAGCTGCAATGCTTCAGCATACGTTGTCGGTATAGATGGTTTACCTGCGCTTTCCAACTCATCCCAACGCTTAATAATGGAATGACGTAACTTGATGTTGTAACCAGAAACCAACGTCAACGTGAGCTCGCGATTCAAGTGATATTGAGTGTACTGATTACCTTTATGCCAAAACTGGGAACCCTCCAAATTTGGATGGTTCAACTCAGCCACCATTCGTTCAATATCTCGTTTAACGTGAGAGTGTTGCTTACCTGTCAGTTCCGCAATCTCTCGACTACTCATTGTCATCTCTGTTTGGGCGCTGATACTTAACATTCGACTCCCTCCGCTAACCAGTATTTACTCGAGAACCCCGTCAGTTCACTACTCTCATGCCGGACATCCACACCAGAACGGCGAGCCGCCTTAACCAATCTAACTAAGTCACAAACGTGAATACCTAATTCATCACACAGCTCGCTCGGAGACCAAAGCCGACGACGAGATTTCATTACATCAACCAAATCCTTTTTACTTGCCATTCTCGCCCCCCTACACCGCCTCTAGGTTCGCAACACGCTCCAATAACTCTCTGCGCTTAGCCGACAAATCTGTGATCTTTCGCTTTGATGGTTCCACTTCATGTTGAGGTCGCTTAGCATCAATCAAGTACAACATGCGCTGATTTTCTGAGTTGATAGAGCTCTCTAGCAAAGCGACTTCGCGCTGAATCACGGTTACTTCGTCCTGAGTAGCCACTGAGGAATCACCTTGCTGTGGTGGTAGATAACGCCCCTTGTCTTGCTCTCTGCCAAGCCAACCTTGAATAAACTTCTCAATACCCTGCTTGGTTTTCCGCTTACGAGGATTGGCATCGCACCAAGCGATCATTTTTTTCAGCTCAGCACGAACATTCACTGCACCAAACAAATCCGAATAGCGGTCGATGTCTGGTTGAGTTACTCCATGAAACTGCCCTTTCCTGTTCAAAGGAATTTCAAACAGTGCTGGTTCGGCTTCGAGCGGTTCGCTTGGAGCAAGATCTTTACTTGATGGTTCTATTGGTGGATCTATTGGTGGTTTATAGCCGGATTCCGACCTACCCCCAGTCGGAATTTGACCTACCCCCTCTGGTTGTTTCGTCTGTTCGAGTTTCGAACGTTCGACTTTTGAACAGACGAAATTCGACTGTTCAAAATCTGTCTGTTCATCTGCTTTCTTCTTCAAAAGCATCACAGGCAACTGGTACTGATTATTCGAACGGACTAAGCGACCTGTATCCGCCTTTTTGAATTGGTTCTTTTTGAATAACCATCCGGCAGCTTCCAATTTCTTAAGTGTCGATTTAACGGTGGTAGGTGAAACACCAGACTTACGAGCAATGGTATCGATAGACGGCCAACAAAGGCCGCTATCATCCGCATGGTCAGCTAGGCAAAGCATCACCAACTTATCAGAACCTTTAAAACTCGGAATGTCCCAAACGTAGCTCATTACCTTAACTGACATTATTCCACCTCTTCTTTCTTCAACGTCCAGAACGCAGGGCGCTTAATACGGTTTCCTCTATCCCAACAAATCCATGCATACTCAGAGTTATCGCTTCCACCATGAACAAAGCATGGTCTCGGTGTTAGGATCAGTAGGTTTGTCCAAGGGAAAGAACGCCAGAAATCTGCACGACCTTTGCTGCCCAACATAGAGAGGCGAAGCAAGAAGCACATGGTGCCGTCATGCCGTAGGTCGCGGGTCATAGCCGTTGCGATAAACTCCAACGCCAAACTAAAAGGTGGATTAGTAATGATCACATCTGCAGACATGTCTTTTTTAGGGTTTAGGTAATCAATACCTTCGGCCAGCTCCGCATACTTGATAGTGTGTCCACCTGGTAGCTCGTTCGTTACACGGCCATCACCACGGCAAGGCTCAGAGATAACATCACCCTCGCGAAACTCGATGCAGTCCAATAAGGCTTTCACACACCAAGAAGGTGTTGGATAGAAATCTCGCTCGATACGTTCTTTAGCCACGGAGTATCCCCTTATAAACAGCAGTTACGTAAATGCGCTTTGCTTCAAACAAGTCTGCTAATTCATCATGGGTGAGAATGATGCTCTGCCCCTTCTCCACCTTGTAAAACTGGTTTTGGTGGTACCACAATGAATAATTGAGTGTTATTCTTTCCATCACTCCTCCGTGATCTTTGCTGGTGACTGAGTGAGCTGTGATTGTTCCTCGCGAGAATCATCACAACCCGGCTTTAGACCGTTGCCGCGGTTTAAAGCCACTTCCTCATCTATTACTCGTAATCGACGTTCGCACTTTGCTTTCAACAGCTGGATTTGCTCACGTTCGTAAGCTTCTGAAGATTGGCCTTGCGCCACCATTAGCTTTGCCGAGCTGCAGGTGATGTCTGCCATCTGTGAAACGGTTTGCCAAAATATTTCTGTCTTCATACAACCTCCGCATACAACGCATCGAGCTTCAGCATGAAGGCTTCGAAAGTCGCGTGGTATTCCACTTTCAATTGAGCGATGAGCGCACGTTCGCGAGCATCAAACACACCATCTGCTTTTGCTTCTTCAATGGTTTTATCCAAAAGCCCTTTCACAGCATTAAGGTGTAAGTGGCAATCGAACATATCCACGGTATCCAGCTCAGCGACATCAGGCTGCTCTACCACCATGCAATTAACACGGTTAGCAAAGTACTCTGCTACATATGGGGTGTTGGTTAGCTCAGCCATTTCCACCAGCTCATCAACACTAAAAAAGCGAGAACCCTTCTTCTCGTATAGGTGATTGTTAAAACTGTCGATCGACATACCAAGAACGGCAGCAACCGCCTCTTTACCACCAGTGACGCCTGCAATGGTTTTATTCACCATCTCTTTCTTATTCACCATTTGCTCCTTTGATTGGTGGTTTAACTTCTTGCCCTTCTGTTCCACAATCTTCTTGCGGATCAGGGAATACATCTTCGAACTTGCAATCAGCCCCCAATGAATTCAAAGCGTTCACAATTCGCCAACCAAGGACGGTATCAACCGTTCTATTCCCATTTTCATAATGATTAACAGCGCTTTGGGATACGCCTACCTTTTTTGCAAGAGCTTGTTGTGTAACTCCTAGCTCACCACGAATAGCTTTTAAATTCGACATAATGCCCCCTTAACAAGAATAAATATTACATTATGGAATTTATTTAAACAACAAATATTACGATATGGATATTCATCTAGTTATTACAATGAGTAATAATCTTTAACTATGAAAATGAATTGGAATGACCTAGTAAAAGCTAGGATGAAAGAAGTTGGAATCACTCAGAACGCTCTTGCAGAAATGATGGGAGTATCTCAGAGTGCGATAGCTCATTGGCTCAGCAAAAACAGAGAGCCAAGTATCGAGAACGTTGCTGCCATTATGAAGTGTGTTGGCTTAACTCATATGACGCTTGATTCGGAAGGTTTTATTGACTACCCAGATGACAGCATTGCCAATGTAACGAAACTCGATATACAACCTACCTACCAAAAGTCCTTCCCTGTCCTTAGTTCAGTTCAAGCAGGGCAATGGCACGAAGCCATCGAGCCCTATTCAATAGAAGAAATCAGCGAGTGGTACCCTACAACAGAGCGTTGCAGTGAACGATGCTTCTGGTTGACTGTTCAAGGTGATTCAATGACATCACCAACAGGAGTGAGCTTCCCTGAGGGGACTATGGTGCTGGTGGACACTGAAGTCGACGCAGAGAACGGTAAGCTGGTGGTTGCAAAACTCACTGACGTAAACGAAGCTACTTTCAAAAAATTCATTGTCGATAGTGGCCAGAAGTATTTAAAGGCTCTTAATCCAGCGTTTCCGATTCTGCCAATCAATGGCAACTGTAAGATTATCGGTGTTGTGGTCGACGCTAAACTCAAACTCTTTTAAGGAGCAGTAATGAACGTAGTAAAAATTCTTCTCGCATTCGTGATGCTTGGAATTGTAGCTATCCTCTCGTTTCTATTTGGTATAGCTGGATTTGTCGTGGCACTAGGCATGTCGATTGTTATGTCAATGATGCTTTCTAGAATGGAAAGGGAAAAGCTCGAAAAGCAACGACATGAAGAACTGCTAGAAGCAAGCAGAAGTAATCGTCAATCAGATTAAAAATCTACGAATAAAACCCTCTATGTTGAAAAGGACTTTAACATGAAACTGTTGCCAGCATTGCTTATTGACCTGGTTACCTTTAATACTAGCGCTTCATTTCGTATCCAACAAATACGGTTTGTTCGTTGGCGAAACGGAAGTCAAAGCTAGCTGCACTAAAATAATATAAATCGACAAATTCCTAAACCGCCATCCTGGCGGTTTTTTTACACCTAGAGTAAATTACGCACGACAATTCCATTTTGTAATTGACCGTTAAATTCCATTATGTAATATTATTCTCATTCCAGTTGGTTAACTAACTACTGAAGCGAGGAAATCACATGTCTAACCAAGAAGCAGGAAACCTCAGTCTTGAGGACCGCACTACTAACTTCCCAAAACTGATGCAGGAATTGGACGGCGGCGTTGTCTCCAATGTCGTCGGTTTGGCGTTATCTAACGTTGCCCGAGCTGTGTCCTACAGCGATAAGCAGGGAAACGTGAAGATGGATCTAAAGCTTAAACCTATGGGCACCAACAACGAGATGGTCGAAATCACCGTCAACATGTCGGTAAAAGAGCCAAAAGCCGGATTCGGTACCAAGTCAGAAGACTTCCAATACACCTCGATCGCGTATGTAGGCAAAGGCGGCAAACTTACCTACGACCGACCAAAAGAAGATATTCACGGCCAAGCCGTTATTGAAGAAGGCATGCTGCGAGAAGTACGCAGCTAACCCACTCCACCAGCAACTCACTCAAAGAGAGAATAGATAAATGGATAAATCAGCAATCCAACAGATCCAAGAATCAGCGAATGCTCCGCAGTTTTTAAAACAGTTAGAGAAAGCGGGATTCCCTGTTGCCGCCCTACCTGAATCCTTCGATTTGCATGACTTGGAGAAGTTCATGCCAAACCGCAATTATTTCCGCGGCACAATGAAGACGGCAAATATCGACGAGTTTGTGCGTTACCACGAAGAGTACCAAACCGAAGGCAATCAGTGCTTTATCAATGCGGAACGTATGGCTGCAGTAACTATTTTTGACCTTGGTACTCATAACTTCCCTGGGCACTGCAAACACCAAGCAAACTTGACTCTACGCCGTACCGCAGCGTTTAACGCCCTTCTAAACATTGACGAAGAACGCCTTGGACAAAAGAAACTGGCTGAGTGGGTCGAAGACTACAGTGAGTTTGTTCAGGTCTTCTCTACTACTGGGGAGGTCATTGAAAACTCTGTTGCGTCTGCAGCTATTCGCAATATGAAGTTTGAAGCGAAAGCTGGGCGTGAATCCAATGTAGATGACTTCAGCCATCACCAATCTGAATACGAGTCTGTTGCGGTTCGCACCAAGGAAGAGTTCCCAATGCCTGCGGTGTTTAAGTTCACGTGTGTGCCTTACTTAGGTTTGGCTGAACGCACCTTTGAACTGCGCATGAGCACGATAGGTAATGAAACTCTAGTCCTTCGTATCAAGAAGCTGGAACAACACGAAGAAGAGATGGGCGAAGAGTTCCAAACCAAGCTTCAAGCGTGCTTTAAAAACGGTGAGATCGAAATTGATACCTTCATTGGCTCATTCAGCTCTTAACTAATATTGACGCCCTCTTTTAAAGGGGGCGTATCTTGCGAGGAAATATCCATGGCGGCAACCATTGATACTCAATTCGGGCAGGTCACGACATCGGCCCCTTACTTTAGTCACCAGCTAGGATGTGAGGTGATCAACTTAACTCTGATAAAACCAGAGAACGAGAGCAACGGCTGGGGCATCAGCAAAGAATGTCCTTCCAATGTCTCGCTCACCAATCAATTTCTAAACATGTTCGCCAGAGATGCAGCACAAGTAATGTAAGGATTTCGCGATGAGCATGACACAAGAAGAGATCAACAGAGCGGTTGATGGTGTGATGGAACTTCGCCCAACTGGTACGCGTTTACCAAAAGAGCAACCCAAGGACTCAGCCGTCAAACAACGAATGAATGATGTGCAGTTTGAGCAGGAACTAGCAGCAATTATGGAAAATGAACCCGTGTTAGGTTCCGCTTTCTATTTTTGTAATCAGGACGTAACGAAAGGTGGTCGTAAGAACCTGAACTTCAATCGATATCCTGGTGGAGTGAAGTAATGGCCCTCATTAACTTACATTATCTGTCACTACTTCGCTGCTATTAACACGTCAACCACCAAATTAAGAAGAGCAAGGTGGTTGCCCTGCTCTTCTCTCAATTCAACTATATAGGAGTTTACCGATGAGAACATTTACGGTGATTCAATTAGAACCGAGCCGTTGGGTGAAAGAGGATCTTCTGATTGATTTAACAGGCATGTCTACCAATGAAATCAAAGACTATCGTCAGTTCCGTTGGATTGAAGGCGTTCACTTTAAAAAAGCATCCGGTAAGAGTAGTGGTGGTGGCAAAAGTTTTAAATATGACCGTGTTGCCATTGATGAGTTTTCAGCAAGAGAAAGGGTTGCGTAATGAACACACCAGAAGGTGTAGAGATCCGCGGTAAGTCTATCCGCATTAGTTTTACTTACCGGGAGATGCGTTGTCGGGAGACACTAAAAGGTTGGGAAGTCACCAAAGGCAACCTCAAAAAAGCAGGTCATCTACGCGCATCTATACTTTCTGAAATTTCATTAGGCACATTTGATTACTTATCTCGCTTTCCAACATCAAAGAAAGCACAACTCTTTGCTACTCCAGAACAGCGTGGTAAGAACCTGACCGTTCGCGAGTTGTTTGATGACTATATTCAATTGAAGAAAACGACTATGGCTTCGCAGTCACTCTATGTATTGAGTACTACCGCAAGAGCATGCTGCTTGTTTGTTGGTGAGGAACGTACTATCTCCACCATCACGATTATGGATGCACTAAAGTGCCAAAAGTTAATGGTCGACTCCCCTACTCGCAATGGAAGACCACGAAGCGCAAAGACGATCAATAATATGATCAAACTGATGCGCCGATGTTTTGATTTAGCAGTGAAATCAAAATTTATCGATGACAACCCATTTCTGCATGTTGAGTTACTAAGTGGTGGCTCTGGTGAACCAGATCCATTAGAACTGGAAGAATTCCACCAGCTAATAGAATCAACGACAAACTTACAGCAGCGGAATATGTTCACCTTAGCCATTTACACTGGCATGCGAACTGGTGAACTTTGTGCGTTAGCCTGGGAAGATGTTGATCTTGATAAAGGGACAATCGAGGTTACTCGCAACGTTACGATTGAACGCAAATTCACAACACCCAAGAATAAGAAGTCAGAGCGAACTATTCACTTACTTGAACCTGCTCTCCTTGCCCTTAAATCTCAAAGAGAGCTAACTATGTTTAGCCCGGTGAGAGATATTTTTGTGGAAGTAAAAGGTTCAAACACCTATCGCCAGGAAAGCGTTCGATTCGTATTTATTCCAGAACGTCGTAACGGTCAAGCACCTAGCGAGACCTATAAAACGACAACATATAATCGTCTATGGTCACGCGCGCTTAAACGAGCGGGCATTCGCCATCGCTGCTCATATCAATCTCGACATACCTACGCTTGTTGGTTGATCACCAAAGGGGCAAACCTGTCCTTTATCGCCGAGCAGATGGGGCACAAGAGCACAATGATGTTGGAACGAGTTTACGGCAGGTTCATGAAGTCACACTCGCATGAGCAGATCGAGTATTTAAATGGGATCATGGCTTCAAATAAATAAGGTGTACTAATTCAGACCTGATCTGACAGATTGTCCTTAATCGGTTCTGCTCCATTGTGTTTTAGTTAGAACTATTAATTACGCGAAGCGTATGAAGCCATGAGATACATTTTCTACATTAGCGCCCAGTCTAGTAATATTTTAACGTGACAACTATTCTGCTACGGAGGATATTTCCAATTGTCCGTTTGTATACTATCATTTCTCTGTCACTTAGCTTTAAGTTAGAACTAGCGAAAGGCGTTCTTTAAACGTCAATAAGTGGTATTCGCGAGACTTGAAGACTTTTCATTAACATGAAAACTTCATAGGCACTTGTATGAAATCCTTACCACTATACACATTTACCTTCGTGTTGCTTGCAGCACTCACTTTCTTTTCCTATCAAACTTACGCTAATCCACTGCGTATAAAACCTGTATATCAAGAAAGCATGGCTTGGTGTTGGGCTGCAGTGAGTGAGATGGTCCTAACATATTATAGAGTTCCAACCGTTAATCAAACAGTTAGTTACCAATGTGGCATCGTCAATACATTGGGTGGACCTTGCTTTGTCAGCTGCGGGTATTGCATTACCACTATTGGCAATACAATGAATATGTCCCGAGTCCTAAATAACTATCAACAAATTATCAGAAATTTTAATCGATCAAGCTTCAGAGCATTTTCAGTAAAACCTGTGGGCCGAATTTCTGTTCGTGACATAAAAAAGAATATAAACCAGAAAAACCCTGTGATTGTTGGCATTTCACCCAGTGGAATGGGAGCAGTATATCCACCTGGAATGAGTGAGCATGTCGCTCTTATCATTGGATATAGAGAGCAGGCGAACAATCTATGGCTCAAAATCAATGATCCAATGCCTTACCTTTCTTTTGGCTTTGATCCTTATTTGAGGGCTGGCGGTAAAATTGATTCTAATGGCTCTCACTGGATCACATATCAGCAGTTGGTAAATCACCTAGGATACAAAGATACAATTTTGGTCTCTCGACTTGATTAAGTGGGTAGAGAAACATGGATACCAAATCATCAGAGGTTTCAACTCTTGAGCAACGTGTTCAAGAGCTAGAGCGTCAAGTAAACAATAGTAATAAAAATCTATTGAGCAAGATTTCTCTTTGGGGAGGGATACTCGCATTGACCATGTCGATTATGATCGCATGTTTTCAACTTTACGAATTCACGATCATCAAAACCCGTGAGTCGCTAGAAAAGAAATCAAGTACTCTTACGTCCTACATACGGAGAGTTACAGAAATTAATACCGCTCTATCGAAGAAAGCTCTATTGGCTGATAATCCAGAAAAAATGGCTCAGCTCGCTATAGAAAGTAAAATAATCAATGGTGAGAAAATGTCTGTTGTGCGTCTAGCAACAAACCTATTGGATGATAATCCAGAGATCGGGCGTTTTCCATTTTATCTAACTCTCTCTTACGAGTTGCTGTCACAAGGTGACAATATTGCAGCACTTAAAATGGCTCGACTGGCATTTCAAACAAGTCGCACTAGTTGGGAAAAGATGGAATCGATGAGATATATGGCATACATAACATTTGTTCCGGGCAGTACGCAGAACATACCCGCAGCTCGGGAATTATTCCAGGAGGCTATCGAGCTAGCAATATCAGAGAATAACCATGTGAAGCACCAGCTTATAGCAAACTCCTATGCCAACTGGATTAGTGCTGAGGTTTTGTTTGGATCATGTGAAAAAGCTAAAAATACACTATCCGATTTCAGTCAACTCATGATTGCTAGTGAAGCCACTCCCATCCTAAAAAACACTCTCATCGAAGTTGGGTTTAGCACCAGAGGACAGAATCGTTGTAATAATATCCTGAGTAACTTCTAGTCTTTACCACAACGAAAATGAAACCTTGGAAGTAGGATATAATTGTCCCAAAATGAGTTGTGAACGATATTTGAACGAATAGTGGACTTCTAATTTTGGATTACTTAAGCGAATGGCTCGTAAAGGGTATGCTTACTTTTCAATGGCTAGCTCAATATCATTTATGAACTCTGTACTGCAGAGTTCATAAACAATAAATAATTGAAAAGGAAATAGGCAAACCGATCTTAAACTAGGCTACTACTATTAAAATCGTGATAACACCTAGAAGAATATTCAATTTTAGTTAAATTAATAAATTCTTTTTTCAAAAATTAGGGAACCTATCTCATCGCCAATTGTAGGAATGGATTCGATAACCTCTGCTAGATTATCTTTTAACTCTTGATGTAAATCAAGGCACGCCGCATGGTATATATCTTGTGATTTTGGACCAAATACAGGCTCACCCTCACCATCATCTAGGTCGTTGTCGTAACGTTGTTCAATTATGTTATCTTTCAACTGTTCTAGATCTAGCTCACTGTCGATAAGTTGGTTAGTGATACCGTGCCACAGTTCTTCAACATACTCACAAAAGAAATGAATTTCATGCAAGTCGCAGGAAATAAAGCACGCGTATTCTTGTATAAAGTCGATAAGTTCTTCTACTGGATAATCAACTATCAGTGAATGCAGCTCTACTAAATCGTCGTAACCAAAGTAGTCAAGTTTATCAATTGAAACAATATCAAGTTCTACAACCAAGAAGGCCGACATTACCTCTTCAAGCAAAGATCTAATGGTTACCTCTATTTCTTTCTCTTTAGCTAGATGTTTTTCAATAGTATCGTTAGGCGATAAAGGCGGAAGCTTTAGTTTGCTACAAGTTATAAAAAGCTGTTTAAAATAATCGCATTTCTTTAGATGTAGAGTTACTGCATCTTTGGTGTTGGCAAGCCGTTCAAAAACTTGTTCGGCTACACCTTGGGCATTGCCAGTAAAGTGGCAAATTAATTCGTGATTACGAAAGTTATCTTTTAGCGTAGTACCATCAGATTTTGTCAGTAATTTATCTTCAGTCAAGCCGTCTGCAGTTTGACTGAGATTCATTGAACCAATCATCAGGTTGTCATCAAACTGAAGTAATTTTATATGGTTATCGGTCGTCACGATTACTTCAATACTAGCGGACTCAGAGAGCTCTTCAAAGAGTGGCCTAAAAGCACCAATTAATTTATTTATATCCTTAGTGCCATATTTGACATTAGGGTTGTTCCCTGACTCGTCAATAAAATTGAAAGCGACTTTTAGACTTAAGTTAGGTGCGGCTTCTTTTACTAGATGCAGAAAAGATTGAGAAAACCCTTTGCCCACTCTATACGTAATAGCGATAATCTGTTCAGAGGCAACTTTAGAAATAACTTCACTAGAATCAAAATTTTTATGACGAAAAAGTATCCTTTCCAACTTTAGTTCGCCAAAATCAATCTCAGTGAAGCTCAAAGGCAGGGCTTCAAGTTCACTAGGCATATTCTCGGTTTCAGTGTATTCAAGTGATTCTAAATAGCGTTTTATTTGGGACATTATTGAAGCTTAATATTAAAAAGTTATTCTTATTATCCTATGGCCAGCACCTAAATAACAAGACAAAGGTTATAGTTAGTAATATCAACTCTATAATAATAGGTCTTGCTATTTGCCTGCCTGAGTTTTACAGATTTGAGTTAATCTATCTTTTGCATATTTAGCAAAGTCACTGACACGTTTCTGTTCAATTGTGAGTTATGATACCAGTAGTTCGACAGTACGACCTAGTCATGGCTAACCAGCTGATGTATAAAATCGAGTACGAGTTACTACAATTAATGCTCAAATCTTCACACGCGAACTTTAATCCGTATAACCATGAATAATTCTGAATTGTCCCACCAGCGCCCCACTTACGTCGGGGCGTGATACCAACCAGTAAAAACAATCACTTATAGAGTGGGTGTATATACCACCCAGATTTATACTCACGTTATCGAGCGCGGGGCTGGCGGCGTGTTGAGTCCATTATCCAGCCTTTAGAAAAACAAAGCCACCTCGAAAAGGTGGCTTGCTGTATAACTCGTTATTGACGAACACCGAGTTTCACATTGCCTTTTGAATCAAACCAAAGCGCTTGTGAACGGCGACGTCCAATCAATATTGGACCATCATCATAAAAGAGAAAGTTCTTCCAATGCTTTTTAAAAATCGACCATTTAGTTTCGATGACATTGTACTTCTCGTAGCAAAAGTAAACGGTCACATCGTCTTGCCAATCGATATGTGCTTCTACTTCCGCTGGCATGTCCGGATCATCCAACTCCCACGCAGCCATCCAATCAACGACTTCAGACCAGTTCGCCTCATTCATTGGCCAATCTTGGGAGCTAAGTCGATCCATATCAGGGCTTTGAGCACTAATATTTTCTTTCCAAAATTGTGCTGAACGAGCTTGGCTCATCGGCTTAATAAAAGCCAAATCTTCTTTTGGCACAGGCATCGACTGATGCGTAAAAATCCATTTTCTTTGGTATTCATCCAAAGGCAAATAAGACATTCAGTCTCCTTTATTACGATTTCAGCCAACCTTTCTCTGTGGCTTCTTCTATCAACTCTTTCGCTTTGCCCCATAAGGTAACAGAGCCAAATTCAATTCGTTTATTAATGGTAAGTGCTTGTTCACGAGAGACGCCATGCTCCTTCCAACTCTGACCATTATTATGGTAGTTCAAGAGCATTGGAATTAACCGATCGAGTGCTTTTGCATACTTAGCATCATCGGTCTGCGCGGCTTCAAATTCATGCCAAAGCGCCAATAGCTCTTGCTCCTGATCGCTGGGTAACATACCAAACAAGCGCTCTGCGGCTCTAATTTCTTTTTCTGCTTGCTCTTGAGACGCAGCAGTATCATAAACAAAGGTATCGCCCGCGTCGATCTCTACTACGTCATGTATCAATAACATTTTCATCACTCGGCAAATATCAACTGGTGCATTCGCATGCTCTTCCATCAATATTGCCATCAGTGCGACATGCCAACTATGCTCACCACTATTTTCGAGACGCCCTTCAGCACTTTTAACTCGGGTTCGGCGCAAAATACTTTTGAGTTTATCGAGCTCGATTACAAGTGCTAATTGCTTTTCCAATCGCTCCATACTATCGCCCTTCTGGTTGCCAATTCGGATTAATAAGTGACGTTAGAACGTGGTCTTGCCATTCACCATTAATCAAAAGGTAATCTTTTGCATACCCTTCTCGGTTGAACCCTACATGCTCTAGCACAGCTTCACTACGTTTGTTGTGAGGCATGTAGCCGGCTTGAATACGATGTAACTTCTGCACGTTAAACATGTAGTCGCAAGCCAGGGTTAATCCACGACGCATATAACCATGCCCTTGCGCTTTTTCAGCGAGAGAGTATCCGACGTTACAAGAATAAAAAGGGAAACGACTCAAATTACTAAAGGATATCGTACCTAGCATTTCACCCGAAGAGGCTCTGACCAAGAGGCAATAATACCCCAACCCCATTCGATGCAGCTCATTGAGCTTGATAAGCTTTTGCAACCAACCGTTAACTGAGAAAAAAGCCTCTTCACGTTTCGGCTCAAACGGTTTCAGGTATTCTCGGTTCGCTTGAAAATACTCGGCAATCATATCTGCGTCACCGATTTCAGCGGTACGAAGAAGCAAGTCACCGTCCAACTTATGAACGGCGATAGATGAGCTGTTATCTTCCATTACAAATGATTAATTCCGTCTTTTCGTTCAATTCGATTAATTCTTGCGGATACCGTAATCACGCAGTTTATTAGCGATTGAGGTATGCGATACATTTAAGCGCTTAGCAAGCTTGCGGCTTGATGGGAATGACTGATACAAACGCTCCAGAACCTGAGATTCATAGTCACGCATGATCTCATCCAATGAACCGTCGATGTTAAGCGTTGCACTACCAGCGCCGACTGATTGAGGCTGAGGTAAATTGAAGTGTTCCGCGTTTAGTATACCACCATCCATTTCTGTGAGCGCTCGAAGAACCATGTTATCCAGCTGGCGCATGTTTCCTGGCCACTGATAATTTGCAAGGGCATCAACTAGGCCATCATCAAACTCTGGCTTATCAATCCCAAGCTGTTGAGCATGTTTCGCCACAAACAACTCAAGCAATGGCGCAACGTCATTTGAGCGCTTACGTAACGGAGGAATGCTGAGCGTAAGTACGTTGAGACGATAATACAAATCTTCACGGAACATACCTGCCTCAGAAAGTTCGGCAAGGTTATGTTTTGTTGAAGCGATGATACGAACATCGACATGCATCTCATCTTCTGCACCGACACGACGGAAATTACCATCTTGTAGAAAACGTAACAGCTTGATTTGAAGATGCGAACTCATTTCACCTATTTCATCAAGAAATACTGTCCCGCCATTTGCTTGCTCAAAGATGCCTTTGTGACCTTGTTCATGATTAAATGAACCCGGGGCATGACCAAAAAGTTCGGTTTCTGCTACATCGTCAGGCATCGAAGCACAACTCAAAACTAAGAATGGCTTGCTCGCACGGCTAGAACGGCTGTGGCAAGCTTTAGCAAGCATTTCTTTACCGGTCCCTGTTTCGCCCTCAATTAACAGTGGCTGGTCAAGCACAGACAGCTTCTTAGCTTGGTTCATTAGCGCTTTATGACGGTTCGATATACCAACAAAGTGCTCAAAACCCAGAGGATTATGCAGTGGTAGCGCTTCTTCAATTCTTGCGACTTGCTGACTAGAGCGAATCGTCATCAGTGTACTAGCTAAGGTCGAGTTTTGCGCTTCGTCTCGGATATAAACTGGCATCAACTCAAGAACATAGTCCAAGCCATCAATCACAAGGTTTTCCCGCGTTCTGCCATTCACACCTTCAGACCAGCGAGAAAAACGAACACTTGGCAGCAAAGCTCCAATCTGCGTACCAATTACTTCTTGCTTGTGAAGACCAAGCAGTGAAAGTGCAGACATGTTTGCCATGTCTACGGCACCTTTAAGGTCGATGGCAAAAACCGGATCGGGCAAGTTATCAACTAGCGAGAGCAACTCCGTATTGTGGCGCTCCATCGGCATAAACTGGATTTTACGTACGTCTTTCACCCCCGGAATACGGCGGATTTCAGCCATCAGCTCACTAAACGTATCAAAATCAATATCTGGGCAATTCAAATAGATAATACCGCTAATATCGATTTCGATACCACGCAAGTCGATGCTTTTAGACGCTAAAATATCGAGCAGTTCTCGGGTCAAGCCGAGTCGATCTTCACATAAGACTTCAAGACGCACTGAAAATATCCCAATTCACGACTGTCAGGAAAAGTTGACAGTAGTTTCTATCATGCTTGGAATGGCGTCAAGCAATCCTATCCATCAAAGTTGATATTCGTTACGGTTTCATCGTAATTGATGCAACTTTCGCCGCCACAGCCTTGCGTATGGTGCCCAATTTAACCTGACGGTCAGGATACCATGGTAGTGGACGCAATAAGGTCATCGCTTTCAAGCCCAAACGTGCCGTTAGAATACCAACACCTAGCCCCTGCCCCGCACGAGCAGAGACTTTGCCAGCAAGGTCCATCGACATCAAGTCCATACTGGCATCAATAGCTAGCTCACTGGCACCAGCCGCCGCCATATTGACAAATACCGCTTTTAGTAGCTTGATGCGAGAGGCGTAACCTAGCTCTACCCCATATACTTTGGAGAGGTTGTCGATCATTTTGAAATTTCGCCACGCCACCAGCAACATATCAGCGGCAGCCAGAGGGCTCACAGCGACTAGGGCCGCACACTCGGTTGCGTGCTGCGATACGATTTTCGTTGCCAACTTGTCTTGTTGGCTCACCACCATCGAGTCATACATATCAAGGATTTCAGCATCACTATGAGCTGGGTTAATGCTGTTCTGCCAACGATCAAAGCCCGGGTTCTCTGCCATCACGCCACTTTGTTCTGCCACTGTTTCGCAAAAGGCTTTCCCTTTCCCCACACTCTCACTATTAACAAGTGCTTCGGCTTCTTCTTGAACACTAAAATGATTTCGTAGTTTGCGCAGTTTCCAAAGCTCTTTACCCATCGCCCCTAAACCAAGCGAAGCGATCGCAGCAATAAACCCCGTCCAGCTTAAAGCCAGCCAATCAGAAGTTTGAATTGCGGTTATAACCGAGTCCACCGCTTGCCAGCCAACCAAACCAGCGAAGGTGGCAAATGCGCCAGTCGCGAGCCACTTTCTGCCCGGTTTTGGACGAATGACATGCTCGAGTTGCAATTCCTGTTCGGTCTCCTGGCGCTCTTCTTTAACTTCAACAGGTACGAATGTTTCTTTTTCGCCGAATGTTTGCTGCGCCGTCAACTCCGGTTGATTCGATTGCTGCTCTTTTTCCATTGCCTTTTCAGAGAAAACTTGTTTTTGCTTCAACTCACTCATTTCAATTTATCTCCAATCAGGTAATCCAGTGCTTTGTCTAAGCGTATATGCTTCACTGGCTCATCATTCGGTGAGGGCATTGGACGGAATGACGTAAAATCAAACCCGTTGTTTTGCCAATAAGCCGCATTTGGTAGTTTTTTCGGCACTTCTCCCGGGAACATCGTCATCGGCTCACCATCCAACGTCGTACCCTGTAACGCCGGAATCGTCTTATCTCCAGAAGAAATAAATCCCGTCGTGGTTGATTGGATAGAAGCGATACTCATGCAACTCATCTCGATATTCTCGTAGGCTGCGGTTTGCCACGCTGGATGCACCATTTGTTGTAGCAAAGACACTAAATTGGGATGCTGATCGGGCGTTATGTGATCCGCTTTTGTGGCAGCAAATAGCACTTTGTCTATTTTTGGCGAGAACAAACGACGTAAAAAGCTACTGCGACCATAACGAAAGCTATGCATGATCTGCTCTAGCGCTTGGCGCATGTCGTAAAACGCTTCATCGCCGGCATTGAGAGGCTGCAAGCAATCCACAAGTACAATCTGGCGATCGAAGGTCGCAAAATGATGCTTATAAAACGCTTTCACTACTTTCTGTTGGTATTCCTGAAAACGCGCTTCGAGCATCGCCAAGTTGCTGCCCTTAAGCGCCTTGCTTTCCGAATCAGCACGACACGGGAAAAACTGTAGCACTGGCGCGCCTCCGAGCTCACCAGGTAATACGAAGCGGCCAGGCTGTACCCAATGAAGACCTGCGTCTTTACAGGCATGAAGGTACTCGGTGTATGTATGCGCAACTTTCTCGAGTAGTTTCTCGTTCACTTCAGCAGAAAGATCCACCTTTTCTAATTCAGACAGCCAAGCTTTGGCTAAATCGCCACGCTGGCCTTTAAGTGCATCAAACTGAGTTTGCGACCACGTCGCAAAGTCCATGTCCAATAACGGCAGGTCGAGCAGCCACTCTCCTGGATAGTCGATAATATCAACATTTAAAATTGCGGTTTTACTCAACAGCTTTTTCGTGGTTTTATTTGGTTTGTACTTGAGCGCTAAGCGAATCTCACTCACATCCCGTGTTGGTACTGGCCATTGAGGTGGGGTCGCATGGATCTGGCTCATCGCTTCGTCGTAAGCAAAACGTGGCACCATCATATTCGCTTGAGGTTCACGCTTCGCTCCAATAAGACGCTTATCTCTGGCTGCAGTCAAAAGAGGCAAATTATCATGGGTAGCGGTATGGAGGAGCTGATTCACTAATGACGTGATGAATGCCGTCTTACCTGCACGAGAAAGTCCGGTGACGGCAATTCGAACATTGGAGTCCATACCTCTGTTGATAAAGTCATTGACTTCTTTCTTTATTCTTTTCATTGTGCTTCTTTATCTTACTCCGCTCTAAAACAACGTTATCAGCCACTTCGGGTATTAACCTATGAATACTTACCTTTCAATACTGAACTCTATGAGTCTAACTTTATATACCTTAATAAAAGATGAACAAAACATTCGCTTAAAGCAGGATGAAAAAAGAAAAGCCTCTGAGTGGTTCAGAGGCTTACTTAATCAACACTAAAGCATTAGTGACCCTATTTAGGCTGATTACTGTGTTGAACAGAAACCTGCTTTCTTTGAGTCTAGTCGTCTTCGATTAATTTATAGATAACAAATAGAGCGATTTCTAAAATCAGCCACAATACACACGTGATGGTCACGTACTTCTCATCAAAGATGCTGATGCCGTGAAGGATCAAGTCGTAGCCAACAAAGCCACCTACCACTACAGCAAGGATAATTTGTAGAATCTGAATAAAACGAGGCATGCCGTCTCCTAATTATTGTTCGCATAACGTTTGATTGCTATGCCCTGAGGTTTATATCTACATTATATAGACAAAAAGTGCAGTTTTCGCTGCACTTTTGTCAAATGTTTGCTAGGTAAATCAGCACCTTGTCACATTCTCTCTACTGAGACAATGTAAGGTTACCGTTTGCCTTACGCTTCCATCTCTTGGATTTTCACTTTCCAAGTGTCAGGACCGATTTGGTGCGCGTTAGCGCCATTTGAGTCTACAGCCACTGTTACTGGCATATCTTCAACTTCAAATTCGTAAATCGCTTCCATACCTAAATCTTCAAATGCGACAACGCGAGCTTTCTTGATCGCTTTCGCTACAAGGTACGCCGCGCCACCAACAGCCATTAGGTAAACCGCTTTGTGATTCTTGATAGATTCAACCGTTGCATGACCACGCTCAGCTTTACCGATCATGCCCATGATGCCTGTTTTTTCTAGCATCATATCGGTGAATTTATCCATACGCGTTGATGTTGTTGGACCAGCAGGACCAACGACTTCATCACCAACTGCATCGACAGGACCTACGTAGTAAATGAACTTACCGTTTAGATCTACACCTTCTGGTAGACCTTCGCCATTATCTAGCATGCCTTGAATACGTTTATGCGCTGCATCACGGCCAGTCAGAATTTTACCTGATAGAAGAACGGTTTCGCCTGTCTTCCACTCTTGTACTTCTTCTTTAGTAATCGTGTCTAAGTTTACGCGACGCGTGTTTTCTCCCGCTTCCCAAGTAATGTCTGGCCAATCTTCTAGTTTAGGTGGCGTGAGCTCTGCTGGGCCGCTGCCGTCAAGAGTGAAGTGCACGTGACGAGTCGCCGCACAGTTCGGTATCAAACAAACAGGCTTAGAAGCCGCGTGCGTTGGCGCCGTTTTGATCTTAACGTCGACAACAGTCGTCAAACCACCAAGGCCTTGCGCACCGATACCAAGTTTGTTCACGCGATTGAAGATATCAAGACGAAGTTCTTCTTCTGCGTTTTGTGGGCCACGGTCAATAAGCTCTTGAATATCGATGTGTTCCATTAGAGATTCTTTTGCCAATACCGCTGCTTTCTCAGCCGTACCGCCAATACCAATGCCAAGCATACCTGGTGGACACCAGCCCGCGCCCATTGTTGGTAGCGTTTTCTCTACCCACTCAGCAATATCGTCAGATGGGTTTAGCATCACCATCTTAGTTTTGTTTTCACTACCGCCGCCCTTCGCTGCGATCTGAATTTCAACTTTATCGCCCGGTACCATGTTGATGTGTACGACAGCAGGCGTGTTGTCTTTGGTATTAATACGTTTACCGGCAGGATCCATAAGTACTGACGCACGCAACGGGTTGTCTGGGTTCGTATACGCTTGTCGAACACCTTCATCTACCATCTGCTGAACCGTCATGTCGGTTGAGTCCCATTGCACGCCCATACCGATGTTGACGAAACACGTCACGATGCCAGTATCCTGACAAATTGGTCGGTGACCTTCTGCTGACATTCGGGAGTTAATTAGGATCTGAGCAATCGCGTCTTTCGCGGCTTGACTCTCTTCGCGGTGATAGGCTTTTTCAAGAGCTTGAACAAAGTCTAGCGGGTGGTAGTAAGAAATATACTGTAGCGCATCAGCGACACTGCTGATTACATCCTGCTTGCGTATTACCGTCATTACATGCCTCGTTATAGTTATGCTTCCATTATTGGCTTGGCTTCAATCGTGTTTGTTGAGCTTATTGCTCTTTTGAGCTTCGTTTTTTTATAAACAATTGTCGAACGGCTGATATCGACACACGAAACGCTGAAGTCGCCTACTTGTAAACCATCTCAAAACCCTATGAATAGAGGGAGTTTGGCTATACAGAGGAATATGATACTCTTGCTGCCCATGACATGCCATGCAGTGAACGATCTCTTTGTCACAAATTACACAAATGAACAACATGGACAATCAATTCATTGATTTTAAAGCGCTGGAATACGCACCAGAGTTTGCTCTTCACCTCTTTTCTCGCATTCAACACCAGCCTTGGGCGATGTTGCTGCGTTCTGCATCAGAAACGCATATCGATAGTCGCTTTGATGTGTTGGTTGCCAACCCAATTGCAACGTTAGAAACCACTGCCGACAGCACACAAGTTGAAACGCCATCTAATGCCTATTCAACTCAAGATGACCCATTCGCGCTGCTTCATCAGTTGCAAGAACAGTGGCTTCCTCACGTTGAGTTAAATAAAAAATTGGATTTGCCTTTTGTCGGCGGAGCGCTCGGTTACTTCAGTTACGATTTAGGTCGACGCGTAGAAACGATGCCAGAACTGGCCGAAAAGGATCTCAACACGCCAGATATGGCAGTAGGTCTGTATGAATGGGCCGTCGTTGTTGACCACAAGCTTAAAAAAGCATGCTTAGTCGGTCAGAATATCGAGCAAGCTTGGCAATGGTTAGACGAGCAAGAAGCTGAGCAAAGCGTAGACTTCGCTCTGTCTGGTGATTGGCAGTCAAACATGACGAAAGAGAGCTACGCTACTCGCTTTGATAAGGTGCAAGAATACTTGTTGAGCGGTGACTGTTATCAGATCAATTTGGCGCAGCGCTTTAACGCACCGTATCAAGGCTGTGAGTGGCAAGCGTATCTAAAATTAGAGTCCGCCAACCAAGCGCCATTCTCAGCGTTTATCCGTATGCCTGAGTCTTCTATTTTGAGTATCTCTCCAGAGCGCTTTCTAGAACTCAAAGATCGCGTCATTGAAACGAAACCAATCAAAGGTACTCGCCCTCGCCATGAAGATCCAAAGCAAGATAACGCTAATGCTCATGACTTGCAGACTGCGGAAAAAGATCAAGCAGAGAACCTGATGATTGTCGATTTGCTGCGTAATGACATTGGTCGAGTTGCATCACCGGGGAGCGTTCACGTGCCAAAGCTGTTTGAGATTGAAAGCTTCCCCGCAGTGCATCATTTGGTGAGCACCATTCGTGCGAATTTGGATGAACAATACTCTCCTGCAGATTTGCTGCGAGCGTGTTTTCCAGGCGGTTCAATTACGGGTGCACCTAAAGTTCGCGCAATGCAGATCATTGAAGAATTAGAGCCACATCGACGTAGCGCGTATTGCGGCAGTATTGGCTACATTTCTCGCCATGGTCGTATGGATACCAGCATCACCATCCGCACTCTCGTAGCGGAGAATCACAAACTGTACGCTTGGGCAGGCGGCGGCGTCGTTGCAGATAGCGATTGCGCTTCTGAATATCAAGAAACGTTGGATAAGCTCTCAAAGATTTTGCCAGCGCTGCAATCGTAGGTTTCGTCAAATGGCAACGGTCTATGAATCCTGCTAACGAAAACAAGCAAAAACGCCTCCAGTACGGATAATGCCGCTCGTTTAACAGCGAGTGGGCATATTTCTGTATCTCGTCATCCTGTACAGCGATGAAGGAGCGTGATGTAGGCTTTTCTATCCGAGCACTTTATGGTCAAATTTGTTTCATTAGCCGCTCAGCATGCGCTATTAGATTCCTAGTCTCGCCAAGGCTCGCTGGAATGACACAAGAAACATCGTTAAGCGATCGGCATTATCCAGTGTGGAGCGTTTTTTGTGTGTTTTATTTACAGGTACTTTGGCTTTTAGCCGTTGGCTAACAAGAATCCGTTTTTTAAGAGGCAGCGTCTACTGCTCAAGCCACTTACACATGATCTGTTCAATATCGGTTGCGGTGTACGGCTTAGTGAGGATGTCGTCCATGCCTGAATCAATGCACTTTTGACGCTCTTCGATGGTAGTGCCAGCGGTTAATGCGATAATGGGATGAGTAAAGCCACGCTCTCTCAGATACATCGTCGCCTCATAACCATCCATTTCTGGCATTCGGCAGTCCATAAATATCAGTTCGTAATCTTTGTTTTTCACCGCTTCTAAAGCTTCTTTCCCATTGGCTTTTAAATCAGGTGTAATGTCGAGTTTTTTCAGCATTTGAGTAACTATCACTTGGTTCATTCTGATGTCGTCAACCACCAGTATTGAGCGTCCTGCTAAATCACTTCGCTCTATGGTAGCTAATTCCCCCTCAGCTGCGCCTTGGGCTTGTCCCTCCTTTAGAGGAATAGAGACTTTAAAGGTGGTACCTTTGCGTTCTTCACTTTCAAAGCTAATCTCGCCCTGCATCAAATCCACTAGATTTTTACAAATCGCAAGGCCCAAACCAGAGCCTTCAAAACTGCGCTTCGCCGAGCGATCTACTTGCACAAATGGGTCAAATAATGAGGGCTGCGCTTCTATCGGGATGCCAATACCCGTGTCTTCAACCTCAAAATGCGCAATACCGTTTATCCACTCCACTCGCAGCACCACCCCACCCAAATGAGTAAACTTAATAGCATTTCCCACCAAGTTGACCAAGATCTGTGTAATTCGCTCTAAGTCACCAACTAAAAACTCGGGAATACCGAGCTTTTTATCGATGGAGAAATGAATTCGCTTTTCTGCTGCTTTAGCTGAAAATACGCCCATGATGGCTTTTTCAAGCTCTTCCCAAGCAAAGACCTTATCGATGATTTCCATCATACCGGCATTCATCTTGCTGAAGTCGAGAAGATCGTTAATGATGACCCTCAACAAGTCTCCCGATTGAGTCAAGTTGTTTAGGTAATGGCGTTGCTCTTCACCTAACTGTGTTCGACTTAGTAGTTCAGCACTACCTAACACGCCATTAAGAGGTGTACGCAACTCGTGGTTAATCATGGCGACAAACTCTTTCGTCGCTTTTTCCGATTCCTCTGCCCGCTTTCGCAGCTCCACTTCTCGCTCTAAACTCAAATGACGGCCAATGACCCCATGAACCAAATCCGATACCAGCTCCATCTGTTTGGAGATAAAAGACTGATCGATTTGATCCAACTGAACAGAGAAGATCAACTCCCCGACTGTTTGCTTGTCAATGATGATAGGCAAATGCAAGTTCTCCCCCTGCCAATTGGGGACAGTCTTAATCGTATTCTCATGGCGAAGCTGTAAATGACCAAAATGATGTCGGCGCAAAGAAGAGAGTTTTGTGGCATCAAGATGTAAGTAAGCCGCAGAAATGACTGAGTTCGAAGTGAGCTGCTCAATAAAACTGGCAATCATGGCTTCATCAAACGTGCTCGACAAAAAAGTTCGACCAAACTTAATCAGCGTCGCGTCAACTTTCTCTTCGAACTCAAACTTGCGTAAATCCTTTTTTGATTTCAACTCAAGCTTTTTCAAAGCAACACTTAGCTGTTGAGTAGATTCATAAAGTTCGAAGCTCTTCTGCTCCAATAACCGCTCAGCTGCTTTTCTTGATTCGATTTCTCGTTTGAGTTTCCTTTCTAGCGAGGAACTTCCTGTCATATCGTTCTTATTGTGCCTCTAACCAAAAGCGAACCTGGCTACCATCTTCTGACTGGTTTAGGTGTTTAATATGAATAACTTCACCAAAGTGCGCCGCGCAGCCTTTTATTAGACCTAAACATACGTGAGACATGCACCGCGCACTTCGATAATCAAACACCATGTTTGATTGAGTCTCGCTGATAAAATCAAACTGAGGAGGATTAGCATCTGGGTAGAGCTTTTTGACCTCGACATGAATAAAATCTTCAACATGGCGAACAAATTGAAATGTCGTTTCACACTGCTGCAAACTGGCATGACTAGGAATCGAGCGAAGTAAATTCAAAAAAACGCACTCTCCAAATACTTCTTGCAGTTGTTCAGGTGGAATGCCAGATACTTTACTGAGATTCACAATCAATTTAACCAAGTCTTTATGATCGTAACTACCAACTGCCGTATAAATCCCTTCGTCATTAGAAAGATCGAGCACTTGGTCTAACACATCGAGACCAAACTTCTCTTCCACTAACTCCATGAACTCGGTGAAAATAATCCCTTTCATTAGTCAATACTTGCCCCATAGTGACGTCTTAAAATAAAGAATGGTTTATAACCTTATAAGTTTCAAATTATTATACCCAAGCAGAGTGAGACCCACGACACAAAGCAGGGAAAGAACCAATGGACGTGCTTTGGTATTGCCGTACTAATACTTTAATACCGTACCAACGGCGATAGCACCGCGCCTCTTGCGGCCATTGAGTATAATAAATAGTGGTTAGGCACAATAAATAAGGATTTGGTTTGGTTATCGACAAAACTCAATTACTGCAAAACTTTCAATTTCGGCTTCCAACGGGTTACCACAAAGAGTCCCTCGCGCGACTGAAATGGATGAAAGGAAAATCACTGCGAGACGCAGCGGTCTTAATTGGTTTTGTAGAACGCCCGGAGGGGCTACAGGTCATTTTGACAAAGCGAGCAGCGCACTTGCGTCATCATCCGGGACAAATCAGTTTCCCCGGCGGTAAGTTTGAGCAGGAAGATCATCATCTAATCAATACGGCATTAAGAGAAACCAAAGAAGAGGTCGGTATAGAAGATGAACATATTCATGTATTTGGCCAGCTTCCAACATTGCCAACGATTAGTCAGTTTAATGTGACACCGTTTTTGGCCTTTATTTCTCCTGAGTATAAAACGCATATTGACCCAAATGAGGTGGAGTCTGTTTTTGAAGTTCCTGCTAACCACATTCTGAATCCGAAAAAGTTGTACAGCACCAAGTTTGACCTAAAAAACAGCAGTCATCGTGTATTTGCTATCCCATATAGACAGCATTTCATCTGGGGCATGACCGCACAAATCATCGAATCAATGCAAAAACATATCATTTCACATTAAAAACTTCTGATATCGGTATTTTTATGGCTGCGATCATCATGCGCATCAATATTAATAAAACGTTGCTTCATAAACATTCATTCACATTAGATTAATTTGCCGTTTTCACCGCAAACGCTTGCGGTGAAATAAATTTATACAAACAGCCCTATCGATAAGTTTTTCTAATTTTACTCATTAGCAGAAATCACGAGTAGCACATCATTTTCGTGATAAAAAGCAGGTTTTTGACATATCATTCAATAAGCGTAAGCAATAAATGATTTAGATCTAATTTTCCTAGTGTAAAATCTTGCAAAATTACTCCCGACTTATTTCCTGTTCCCAAAATGAGTAACAAAAAAATGAATACAACTACTTCTGCGGTTTCTACCGCACAATCGTCTAGTAAGTTTTCTTACAAAGACTTTACCTGGTGTCTGTCCCTTTTTGGTACGGCAGTAGGTGCCGGTGTACTATTCCTTCCTATTAAAGCAGGTGCAGGTGGCTTTTGGCCATTAGTAATCCTAGCCCTAATCGCAGCACCAATGACTTGGTTCGCACACAAATCTTTAGCTCGCTTCGTTCTTTCTGCGAAAAACCCAGAAGCGGACATCACTGACACAGTAGAAGAGCACTTTGGTAAGACTGGCGCAAACCTTATTACGTTCGCTTACTTCTTCGCTATCTACCCAATCGTACTTATCTACGGTGTTGGTATCACAAACACGGTTGACTCTTTCCTAGTTAACCAAATGGGTATGGAATCTATTCCTCGCTGGCTACTTTCCGGTGCACTTATCGCTGCAATGACAGCGGGCGTAGTGTTCGGTAAAGAGCTTATGCTGAAAGCAACTTCAGCGATGGTTTACCCTCTAGTGTTCATCCTACTAGCGCTGTCTGTGTACCTAATTCCTGGTTGGAACACTTCAATGATGGAAGTATCACCTGACTGGGGTGCAATGCCAGCTATCGTATGGCTAGCAATCCCTGTTATCGTGTTCTCTTTCAACCACAGCCCAATCATTTCTCAGTTCTCTAAAGAACAACGTCGTGTATACGGTGATGACGCAGTTAAGAAAACTGACGCTATCACTGGTGGCGCAGCGATGATGCTAATGGGCTTTGTAATGTTCTTCGTTTTCTCTGTTGTACTTTCTCTGTCTCCAGAGCAACTAGCAACAGCACAAGAGCAAAACATCTCTGTTCTTTCTTACCTAGCAAACGTTCATGAGTCTCCACTGATCTCTTACTTAGGTCCACTGGTTGCTTTCGCGGCTATCACTTCTAGCTACTTCGGCCACTTCCTAGGTGCGCATGAAGGTCTAGTTGGTCTAGTGAAATCTCGTTCAAAATCGCCAGTAAGCAAGATCGAGAAGATGTCTCTTATCTTCATCGTAATCACAACTTGGATCGTTGCTATCGTTAACCCAAGCATCCTAGGTATGATTGAAACAATGGGCGCACCGATGATTGCGGCAATCCTATTCTTGATGCCTATCTTCGCAATGCAAAAAGTTCCAGCGATGGCTAAGTACAAAACTTCAGCACCTGTGCAAATTTTCACAGCAATCTGTGGTCTTGCTGCCATTAGTTCTGTAATCTACGGCGCTCTTTAATCATCCCTGCCCTAGCACGGTATGATTAATCCAAAAATATAACGATAAAATTAAGCCTCCCAACTCCCCTTGGGAGGCTTTCTTCTGAGGTAATCGATATGATTAGTGTTTTTGATATCTATAAAATCGGTGTTGGACCTTCAAGCTCACACACTGTAGGCCCAATGAAAGCGGGTAAAGAGTTTATTGATGATCTTCGCGCAATGGGAAAACTGCGCGACATCACTAAAATCACCGTTGACGTTTATGGATCACTATCACTGACAGGGAAAGGTCACCACACAGATATTGCTATCATCATGGGTCTTGCAGGCAACACTCCTGAGAAAGTTGATATCGATTCTATCCCGGGCTTTATCGCTCGCGTAGAAGAAACTGAACGCCTTCCTGTTGGCATGCACTGTCACACAGTATCGTTCCCACGTGAAGGTGGAATGAACTTCCACAAAACAAACCTTGAGTTACACGAAAACGGCATGCAAATCCACGCTTGGATTGATGACGAAAAAGCGTACTCAAAAACTTACTACTCTATCGGCGGTGGTTTCATCGTTGATGAAGAAAACTTCGGTAAAGAAGTTGAGAATCCAGTAAAAGTTCCTTACCCGTTTACAACGGCAGAAGAGCTTGTAAAGCAATGTCATGAAAGCGGCCTGTCTATCAGTGCGCTAACCATGAAAAATGAACATGCGCTTCATTCTGACGAAGAAACTCGTACTTACTTCGCAAACATCTGGCGCACAATGCGCGAATGTATGGATCGCGGTATGAACGAAGAAGGCATTCTGCCTGGTCCACTACGCGTGCCTCGTCGTGCGGCAGCACTTCGTCAGCAACTGCTTACTTCTGAAAAAACAACGAACGATCCAATGTCTGTTGTTGACTGGGTAAACATGTTTGCTTTTGCAGTAAACGAAGAGAACGCAGCAGGTGGTCGTGTTGTAACTGCGCCGACTAACGGTGCATGTGGCATCATCCCTGCGGTACTGGCTTACTATGACAAGTTTATTCAAACCGTAACTGAGAAAGACTACATCCGTTACTTCGCAGCTTCTGGTGCAATTGGCGGCCTTTACAAGCGTAACGCGTCTATCTCTGGTGCAGAAGTTGGCTGTCAGGGCGAAGTTGGCGTGGCATGTTCTATGGCAGCAGCTGGCCTTGCTGAGCTTATGGGTGGTAGCCCAGAGCAAGTATGTATGGCGGCTGAAATTGCGATGGAGCACAACCTAGGTCTAACTTGCGACCCGGTTGCAGGTCAGGTTCAGGTTCCATGTATCGAGCGTAATGGTATTGCAGCTGTAAAAGCAATCAACTCAACTCGTATGGCACTGCGTCGTTCTTCTGCTCCTACTGTTTCTCTAGATAAAGTTATCGAAACAATGCTAGAGACAGGTAAAGACATGAACGCGAAATACCGTGAGACTTCTCAAGGCGGCCTAGCAGTAAAAGTTATCTGTTAATAAGCCTTGCTGAATATCGACGAAACCCGAGCCGCCGCTCGGGTTTTTTATACCTCATTAACTATGAATAATGGGTTGCTACGCCCAGCATAAAAAAACCTAAAACCTTGAATATATCCAATTATTATGGATATCCCCGTAAAAAATCACATCCCTCTCCTAGCTTTATTGATAACGTAGCCAAAAATTAAACTTGGAGCACACCAACACATGATTAGGTTTGAAATTGGAAACCAAATCTGCGTTTGCTTGTCCGAAAACGAAATATCTTTAGAGCTCAATCAATCACTCCACCACTCCATTCCTGTCAACCCAAATGAGTACGCCATTCTGTCAACCATCGCCAAATACGGCAGCTTAAATACGCCAATTAGCCAGCGACTGATAGAAAGCAAAATCACTCAACAATACAAAATGACACTGCCTGAAAATGGCTTTAAAAACGCGGTGGCCGCTCTAAGAAAGAAATTTCGCAAGCTCACGGAAGAACACGTAACCACAAAAAAAAATATTATCGAAAATATTCACCGGACCGGATACTTCATCCCTTTTACTATGCAAAACAACCATCAGAATGGCATCGACCATCAACACAAGATCAATCAATACACAACAAACAGCCTTGGCAAAGCCCTTCGTATTTGTCTGCGTAATAAAAAGATCTATTCAGATACACTGTGGGTCGTGTTGCTCACAGCGATCATTTTCTTTGCCATCTGTTATTACGCGATAAACAGCATTGTGAAACATAATTATCTTGATAACGCCTTCGAAATTGCAGAAAACCTTTCCCAAAAGAGCTGCTTTGCTGATGAAAGAGAATTGAAGTCGCTCTTTGATAATGTAAAGCTGGTGGAATCGAGCATGATGCTGGACCGTTTCAATATCCGGTGTTTAGTCACCCCCGAAACCGTTGTCCCTGTCAGCAAAAAAGCATTTGAAGAGTGGAGTAATAATAGCAATTATACGACCCAATCATTTGACTTGAATAACGCGACCGTTTTGGTTCGTGTCAAAAACATTAACTTATCCGACAACGTTGAAAATCATATTTCGCGTTTTTTTCTTTCCGGCATGAAGCTATCAACCAATACAGGGACCTCTTTAGAAATTGGTAACACCAATGAACGCTTTTTCAACTATCACGTGAAAAACAGCGGCTATAAAGAGGTGTATTACATCTCTGGACCGTTTCAGAGCATCATTTTATTAAGCTTGCTGTTTCTCATAATACTGCGTCATCGCTCCCTACAAGCCTTTATGGCTTATTTGTGTGCAATTCGACAATTTAAAATCAAACTGGAGCCGATTTATGACACTTCAGCGCAAAAGATTGTGCATTACGAAGCGCTCTCGCGGTTTAAGGTAAAAAATACGCAACGGTTTATTGAGACACTGCTCCGCAATGGGCTGCTCCTAACTCATACCTTACTGGTGATAGAGTCCATCTATACTAAGCACAAAGCCTTGCCTATTCCTATCAGCATTAATGTTTGTCCTTCTTTGCTGCGAGGACGCAACTTTTCAATCCTACACAGAGAACTATCTAACCGAGATTGTCGTTTGCTGACGATTGAAATCACGGAAAATGCATCGATGTACTATACCTCCGAGATTTATGGCAATGTCGCGAAACTAAAAGCACTGGATTGTAAAATCAGTATCGATGACTTTGGCACTGGCAACAACAACGTGTCGCTCATCAGTAAAATCAATCCAGATTATTTGAAAATAGATCGGGAGTTTGTGATTGGTTTAAAGTCGGACGATAAGAAAGTGGAAACGTTGCGTCAGTTAATCGCCATGGGAAATACGTATCGGTGTACCGTCATTGTTGAAGGCGTAGAAACGGCAGACAGTGCTCACTTACTCACAACATTAGGCGCCTATATTCACCAAGGTTATTATTATCCTCTGCATTTCTAGCTTTTCTTAACCTCGTGAGTTACTTAAACTAGAGGGAATACTCTATTAAAGTTCGTGGCGGCATGAGGATATGCCGCCAATTTGTGGTTGAACGATGATTGCTATTAAACCCACCAAACTGAAAGATTTTTCGAGTTTGATGCAATTGGATGTGCAGGAAGAGCAGAAAGGATTTTCTACGCCGTTTGAAGTGGCTTATCAAAAACGCAATAAGTCTGAAGCGTTCTTTACGATTTATTCTGACGATCTATTAGTTGGCTATCTTGTTATCGATAAAGGCTTCTCCCAACATGCGCCCTTTGCCAAAAGGCACGAACTGGGGCTCAAGTACTTGATGGTTGATCGACGCTTCCAACGCCAAGGGGTTGGGAGTGAAGCGTTACGTAAACTGTTCGTTTATGCGTATACCATTGAGCCTGAAAGCACCTCTCTTTGCGTCACTGTGCCACAGAGTCAGCAATACGCTATCAGTTTTCTTGATGCGTGTGGATTCATCAATACAGAGAAAACAACGTTTGGTGAGAACGAAAAAGAGTGGATTTTACGTCATCCACTGAGCTAGCAAGAAAAGTATAAAAAATTAGGGAATATCCAGATACAACAAAGGCAAGCTCATGGCTTGCCTTTGTCTTCAATGCTCAATAAAAAGTGACTTATTCACCTTTGTAAATACAACCGGCTGTGCACGTCTCTTTGATTTCAACTTTACTTAGCAACGGTAAACTTGGCTTAAGCTGTTGCCAAATCCATTTTGCTAGCACTTCGCTCGTCGGATTCTCCAACCCTTCAATGTCGTTCAGGTAATAATGGTCTAAACGATTGTAAATTGGTTTGAATGCCGCTTTGATTTCAGCGAAATCCACTACCCAACCAGTATGCGGGTCTACCTCACCTTCTACATAAAGACGAACTAAGAAAGAGTGTCCATGCAAACGACCACACTTATGGCCTTCAGGTACATGTGGCAAGTGATGTGCCGCTTCGAACATAAACTCTTTGTACAATTCTGTTTTCATCTTGATTCTCAGGCTTTAAAAAGACACGCAATACTAAGGAATTCACTGCCAACAGACAAGTGCTACTCAATACAAGCGTAGCAAAACGCCGTTTGTTCTCAGCGAAAATAATTAAACCTTTGTCCTGATCGTCGTATTTCTGTCATGCGCCAAACATTTGATTACACAGCACTCACATCACAATTACATATCCCCAACATGAGTGGGGTCACAATCATTCATTTCGTTGTTCGCAGTGCGCATTTGTGCACATTAAGATTGTGTAGTTCGTTCCAATTACACTTATAAATTTATGCGCTCAACTATCACTTTTAAGCTCTTGCTCGCGTTAATTGCCGTCTTCAGCTGTGTTCTGGCTGCCTCTACGGCTTATCAATACCATCAACAAAAAACCTTAATCAATGATGTTCTCAGTGAACAGCTTCATGATAAGGCCAGTAATTACTTCGATAGCCTAAACATGATGATGCTAACAGGCACAATGTCGCAAAAAGAAACTTTGCGAAAAAAAGCACTCGCTCAAGAAGGGATTGAAGAAGTTCGCGTGTTGCGGGCCGATACCGTAACCAAGCTTTACGGACCAGGACAAGCAAACCAACAACCGGTCGATGATATTGACCAACGAGCTTTAAATGGCGAACTGGTCATTGAGCCAATTTCAGCCAATTGGGGGAACGGACTAGTTGTCGCGCTACCAATGAAATCAAGCGAAAATTATCGTGGCACCAACTGCGTTTCTTGCCATGTAGCACCAGAAGGCGAAGTATTGGGCGCGATTCGTTTGGAATACAACATGAACCACGTCAATTCAATGATCAATAAACAGGCAATGTTTGCGATGGGAATAATGGCCGTTATCGCGTTTGTTGGTTTTATTATAACGATGAGTTTGATTCGTAAGATCATTGTTCGCCCAATACAAAAAACGTCGCAATTCATGGCGAATGTGAGCCATAGTAAAGATCTATCTCAACGACTTGTTCATCACCAAAAAGATGAGGTAGGCCAACTTTCTACCGCGATTAATTCGTTTATGGATACGGTATCCGAGAGTTTAGAGCGTGTACAAGACACCTCCCACTCTCTTGCCAATTCAGCCAGTCAGTTAACGGATGTTGCACAATCAACAGACAAAGCGGCCAATAATCAACAATTGGAAACCAGTGACGTACAAAGCAACATCACCGACATGTTGCAACAACAAACCGCCGTTGAAGACTCGACCAATAACGCCACAGCTCTAGTCAACCACACCGTTGATGTTGCCACTCACAGCGCAAGCCAAGCACACAGCGTGAGCGAAGACATCAAACACTTGGTGAGCAATATTGACGGCGTACGGGAAAAAATCAGTTCGTTAAACCAAAGAACCGAAGAAGTATCATCCATTCTTGGGGTCATTAAAGGCATTGCAGAACAGACGAACCTACTCGCGTTGAATGCTGCAATCGAAGCCGCCCGAGCCGGAGAGCAAGGACGCGGTTTTGCCGTCGTCGCGGAGGAAGTGCGTAACCTAGCTTCTCGGACCGCCGAAGCCACAGGCAACATTGAGCATATCATTTCTCAATTCCAGCAAGGGAGTGAAGAGTCCTTAGCCTCTGTGGATACTGTCTGCCAGTTTGCTCACCAACGTTCAGTCGATGTCGAGACACTTTCAGTCACGATGCATAACGTTGTCGATGAAATGCATCAAGTTCTGAAACATGCAGAAAACATTCAAAGCCAGACGCAAACCACATCCGACGTCAGTCAGCGTATTCAATCCAAAATTGATGTGATCACACTGCATGCTAACGACACATCGCAATCAGCATCGCACACGCGTGATATTAGTGTTGATTTAGAGCATCTATCCGAACGTTTAGAGCAATTACTTAACCAATTCACACTTTCAGAACATCAAAGAGTGAATAAATAGAGAGATTCTCCCCATCAAAATGAATATAAAGGTTGATGCGAGCGAATTGACAGGTAATATGTCTCGTTGAATCTGTAAAATGCTACCCAACTCAGCACTTAGCTTGTTTTTTGAACAAAAATGTTATTAGACAAGTACTTTAATAAGTGTTGGGTTGAATTTTTACCTCAATGGAGAATATTGAAAACATGACTTACGCGCCTGTATCAGACGTATTGAAAGGTCAGCTAGCAGTAGACAGCGAAGTGACTGTTCGTGGCTGGATCCGTTCACGTCGTGATTCCAAAGCTGGAATCTCTTTCCTTGCCATATATGACGGCTCTTGTTTCGACCCGATTCAGGCCGTGGTCCCAAATAATCTTAATAATTACGAAGACGAAGTACTAAAGCTAACGACTGGCTGCTCTGTTGAAGTAACTGGTAAGATTGTTGAATCTCCTGCAAAGGGCCAAGACTTCGAACTTGCTGCCACTGGCGTTAAAGTGGTTGGTTGGGTTGAAGACGCAGAAACTTACCCGATGGCAAAAACTCGTCACTCTATTGAGTACCTACGTGAAGTAGCGCACCTACGTCCGCGCACAAACGTAATCGGTGCGGTAGCACGTGTACGTAACTGCCTATCTCAAGCAATCCACCGCTTCTACCACGAGCAAGGTTACTTCTGGGTATCTGCGCCACTAATTACGGCTTCAGATGCAGAAGGTGCAGGTGAAATGTTCCGCGTTTCTACGCTAGACATGGAAAACCTTCCTCGTACAGATGCTGGTAAAGTAGACTACAACGAAGACTTCTTCGGAAAAGAAACTTTCCTTACAGTATCTGGTCAGCTAAACGCGGAAGCTTACGCTTGTGCACTAAGTAAGGTTTACACTTTCGGCCCTACTTTCCGTGCTGAAAACTCAAACACAAGCCGCCACCTAGCAGAGTTCTGGATGGTTGAGCCTGAAGTTGCGTTTGCAGAACTGGACGACGTTGCGAAACTGGCTGAAGACATGCTTAAGTACGTATTCAAAGCAGTACTTGAAGAGCGTCGCGATGACCTTGAGTTCTTTGCTCAGCGCATCGACAAAGAAGCCGTTAGCCGTCTAGAGAACTTTGTTTCTTCTGACTTCGCACAAGTTGACTACACTGACGCGATCCAAATCCTGCTAGATTCTGGTCGTGAGTTCGAATTCCCAGTTGAGTGGGGTATCGATATGTCATCTGAGCACGAGCGTTTCCTAGCGGAAGAGCACTTCAAAGCACCGGTAATCGTTAAGAACTACCCGAAAGACATCAAAGCATTCTACATGCGTATGAACGATGATGGTAAGACGGTAGCGGCAATGGACGTTCTAGCACCTGGCATCGGTGAAATCATCGGTGGTTCTCAGCGTGAAGAGCGTCTAGACGTACTGGATGCACGTATGCGCGAAATGGGTATCGACCCTGAGCACATGAGCTGGTACCGCGACTTACGCCGTTACGGCACAGTGCCACACGCAGGCTTTGGTCTAGGCTTTGAGCGTCTAGTATCTTACGTAACAGGCATGGGCAACGTTCGTGACGTGATCCCATTCCCACGTACGCCTCGCTCTGCGAACTTCTAATCACTTTTTAGTGATGAGACAGAATTAGAAAAGACCTCCCTAGTGGAGGTCTTTTATTTTGTGCTCAACCGTCAATACTATCTGCCAAGCAACTCAAGCTTGAGTTAGTCTTCTTCCTTATCTCTGTCCGCTTTTTCAGCGTACTTTACGCCCACAATACATAAGCCAAACATTACGAAAGGGATCACGGCCGCGGTGTACTCTGTCCATGCCATATGAGAGAAAGATTTCGCCAAAATGAGATGCGCAAATATCAGTAAAAATGCACTAAAAATAGCAACGGCGATTAACCTTAACTCATGCTTAACCAACTGCTTTTTCATCTTAAATCCTGCTTAATAATCCAAGGTCTTTCGACCTGAATAATGATTGAAGCACAATTTGCAAAAATGGCGCTGATACAGTTGGAGCAAAAAAACACTAAGCAGTTTAATGAGTTTCAATTCTGAGTAATTCGCGAAGCAAATCACCTAACCTTTTGATAGCAAGTTCTAAACTCGTTTCTAAAGGAAGCGATGTATTCAGTCTTAAATAGTTTTCGTATTGATCACTTATCGAAAAGAGTTTGCCATAAGCGACAGTAACCTGCTCAGACAATAGTGCTTGATATACCGCTTTACTTGATATTCCATCTGGCAATTTCAGCCAAAGAAAGTAACCACCATCAGGACGTTGATAGGTAACCTCTTTAGGTATGTGCTTTGCGAGTAAATCCACGAAGTCAGCTTGACGGTGTTGCAGTGTCTTACGCAGCTTTCTCAGGTGGTTGTCGTAACTGTCGTTTTGTAAGTAATGTGCAACCCCCTGCTGAATAGGGGCACTCCCAGACAATGTCGATATTAACTGGAGCTTTTGAATAGTCTCGTTAAAACGCTTATTCACCACCCAACCCAAGCGATATCCAGGGCATAAACTCTTAGAAAAAGAACCACAATGAAGGACACGCTCTTGCTCATCAAAGGTCTTTAATGAGTTCGGCCTTTTGTCAGAAAAATACAGCTCAGAGTACACATCGTCTTCGATGAGATACACATCATATCGATTGGCTAACTCAACAATGTATCGTTTGTGTTCATCAGACAAAGAAGCCCCGGTTGGATTATGAAAGTTCGTCATTAACCAACAAGCCCGAACATCTTCATTGGCAAAAGCTGCTTCGATTTGTTCAAGCGAATGCCCACTCTCATCATCGACACTGATTTCAATAGCCTTGAGACCTAAACGTTCTACCGCTTGAAGTGCGCCATAAAACGTTGGGGATTCGACAACGACGGTATCACCTGGTCGGGTGACCGCTTGCAAACTCAAGTTTAATGCTTCTAGCGCACCGGAAGTAATAACCACATCATCATGGGTTAGTGATATCCCATGATGAATATACCTCTGAGCGACGAGTCGCCTTAACGACTCAGCACCAGGAGGTAGGTTGTCTAGCAACTTATCCGGCCCCATTTTTCGTCCCGAGCTGGCCAAATTACGGTTAAGCGACTCTAAAGGAAACAAACACGGATCCGGAAACGCCGAGCCTAAATGAACAACATCCGATGTTGCTTGGTGCTTCAAAAACGAATACAACTCATCATTCAACTTGGTACATGGTGTATTGTTGCTTTTAATTCCATTCGTATTAGTGAGACGTTCAAGATCGGCAGTCACATAGTAACCAGATTGAGGCTTTGCTATCACCCAGCCTTGCGCCTCTAGCAATTGATAGGCTTGTAATACCGTACCTGCACTTACGGAATGATTGCGGCTGGTGACGCGTATTGAAGGCAGCTTCTCCCCTGCTCTCCAAGTATCTTGCTGAATTTGTGCCTTAAACAATTCGGCCAATTGACGGTATCGATTCATGTATCCCTCATTTCACTTGCAGCTGCACCATAGCATACTTCGCGCCAGCATTCTGATATGGCAGTAGTCAATTTAGCAACGTAATTTATCAAGCTTGTTAATAGCAATTTCGACGACGAAGTGAGAATTTATGTTCCATACTTTTACTGATACGTCCGAGTGGTCTTAAATCTTTGCCTTGTCCGAAAAGCAAGGCATTCCACGGAGCTGAGAGTGTTAAATCCACTTAGACATCTATCTTTTAAGCCGGGAGGAAGCGATGAAAGTATTTACAATGGACGATCTCTCTTATCGCGGGAAACATAAAGGTGTACATAGCTGGGACCATCCTGGCGGCACAACCCCTTATTACTGGCATCCTGATTGGTTGCATATCGCTGAAGATGCTTTGGGTGAACACAAAAAGGCTGACCTTGAAGTCCCTGACGGAGAGGCCGCAACAGAAGAGCATGCAAAAGCGGCGATTCTCAAACACTTGAATGACGAGTAGTTTAGGCTCTATCACCGTTCAAGAATAGCGTTAGGCAGGCGAATCCATCGTCGTATGCTTTAAACGCAGATAAAGCCAAAACCTGCCAAATAATAAATTCTTCTGAATGAGAAGTACGCATCGTCTGTAGCTATCGAATGACAAAATAAGTCGATAGTTATCACATTAATTTTCATTACATCTGTTACATTTAGATAGTAATGGTGATGCACACCTCAACTCATGGATTATGAGAGAAAACAATAATGGCGAAATACAACGAAGAAGACATTAAATACAAAGGTGAATCCAACGGCGTACATTCTTGGAGTTCACCTTCCGGCCAACCTTATTATTGGCACCCAGATTGGCTACACGTAGCGGAAGATGCGACGGGCACACACCCGAAACAAAAGCTTGAAGTCGAAAAAGCGGAAGTCCCAACAGAGAAGCACGCGTTAAAAGCAATCTTAAAGCATATGAACGACTGGGCGACTGAGAAGCTTTCTTCTAACCCAGACATCGAAACCAATGCGGTTGAGTCTGAAATCGATCTGAAGAAATAACATCAGCCAACATCTATACTTCTTACAAGCAAACGCTCCACCTTTAGTGGGGCGTTTTTGTCTCAACTAGTAACCGCCACTCCACGTAAATCACTAATACAAAGCACTCAAGTCAAACGATTGGTACGTGAACAAAACTTCATCAACCATGGTATAAATCCCCTTCAAACTCTGTGCCTACCAAACGTTTTCATGGCAAAAACTTTAGTTATGTTAGAATTCTGTTTCAAATCGCAACTTTTTTAGGTTTTCTTTTCAGTAACGGTTGTAACCAATATTGCTGAAAGGTATAAATGTTAGCACACCCCTTCGATTAACATGGATGAAGATTATGTTTGAAAAAGTAGTTGCCGCTCCGGCTGACCCTATTCTTGGCCTTACTGAAGAGTTTAAAAAAGATACTCGCGCAGACAAAATTAACCTTGGCGTAGGTATTTACAAAAACGAGCAAGGCGAAACCCCCGTTCTTGCAACAGTAAAGAAAGCTGAAGCAGCACTTGTTGAAACTGAAAAAACCAAATCTTACCTAACTATCGAAGGCACAGCAGAGTATGGCATTGCAGTACAAAAACTGCTTTTCGGCTCTGATGCAGAAATTGTAAACGAAAAACGCGCTAAAACAGCTCAAGCTCCAGGTGGTACTGGTGCATTACGTGTTGCTGGTGAGTTCATTAAACGCCAACTTGGCGATGTAAAAATCTGGATCAGCAATCCTACTTGGGCAAACCACAACGGCGTATTTACTGCCGCTGGTATCGAAACGGCACAATACAGCTACTACAACGCTGAAACAAAAGACAAAGACTTCGATGCAATGCTAAACGATCTGCAATCTGCATCTGAAGGTGACATCGTGCTTCTACACGGCTGCTGCCACAACCCTACAGGTATCGACCCAACTGCTGAAGAATGGGAAACATTAGCGAAACTAGTTGCAGAGAAGAAATTGCTTCCTCTATTTGACTTCGCATACCAAGGCTTTGCTAAAGGTGTGGAAGAGGATGCGGCGGGTCTTCGTACTTTTGCTAAGTACAACAAAGAAATCCTAGTCGCGAGCTCTTTCTCGAAAAACTTTGGCCTATACAACGAACGCGTTGGTGCCTTCACGTTAGTAGCGGAATCAGAAGAAGTCGCAACAACCGCATTCTCGCAAGTTAAAGCCATTATTCGCTCTATCTACTCTAACCCACCAGCGCACGGCAGCGCGGTCGTGACTCACATTCTTGGCAATGCCGAAATGCGTGCGGAATGGGAAGCTGAAGTAGCAGAAATGCGTGACCGTATCCAAGAGATGCGTGAACTATTTGTAGCGACACTAAAATCAGAAGGTGTGGACGCAGACTTTAGCTTCATCGAACGTCAAAATGGTATGTTCTCTTTCTCTGGCCTATCTAAAGAGCAAGTAAACCGTCTGAAAGAAGAGTTCGGTATTTACATCGTCGGTTCAGGCCGAATCAGTGTTGCTGGTATGACGAAGTCAAATATGGGTCCTCTATGTAAAGGCATTGCAGCGGTTTTATAATCGATAGTCGCATACTTTATTAAAAGAAAAGGTCAGCATAAGCTGACCTTTTTGTTTTTATTTATTGCCAATAAATGAACCGGTCCGCTAGTAGACAAACTTCAAACTCAGCCCCACTTCATTGACATAATCAGAGCTTTCACCGCTGTAATCGGTATCTCTAAACTGATAAAAAAGACCGGTACCAATAACATCATGCCACTGGTAGTTAAAACCTATCTTAAAATTGTTCTCATCGACGATATCACTGCGGTTAACTTCCACCTCGGCCGTCGCAATAAGTTGTTCACTGAATAAGTAATTCACCCCAACGGTGACGGCTTGAAGCAATTCGCTATCTGAAGATAACGTATTATCCGTTTTGTCGTCCGTCGCTTTCGCTTTGATTGCACCTATTCCATATTTACCGTAGATATCGAATTGATCCGTAATCCCATAACGATAACCACCACCAAACAACAAACGGTCAATGCGAAGAGTAAAGTCGTCCGGATGGAAAAACTGCGCCGAGTAATCGACATTAAACAACCAGTTCTCAGTAAATAAGTAATTACCACCGAGCCCAATTGTGGTCGCGTTCGAATTATCTAACCACTCTTCATTTGTGGTTCCGGCACCCACATCCAGGTGAATGTGTTCATACCCAAATTTTTCTGCTTGGTCCATGACCGCCGCGCTAGTTGCTGCTGGCAAAGCAGCTAAAGACGCAAGCAATAAACTTCTCACCATTCGACTTCCTTTCATGAGAATTATTTAAACACCGCCCCAAAATCACCTTGAGTGGCTTAGTTCAACAAGAATAACTTAGTTTACAGACGCGGTAACGATTTGAAATCTGCTATGCCTCTAAATCAAGCATTGGCCCAAAATATGTCGACCACGTCCGCTCACCTTTTAAGTGACTATATAGTAGTAGAAATGCCGATTCCTTATCGTGCGATATGTCAGAATCTTATGACTGAGTACGAAAATCACGGTTCAGATAAGACTCTGTTTTAAAACTAAGTTAAGATTACTTTATTATTTGCGAACTAAAAGGCACCTTCGATGGATGCAGAACTTCTCGAGATTTATAACTTTCTCGCCAAGTACCCCCCGTTCAATGAACTCCCTGAAGAAACACTAAACAAGGTGACAGAGAGCGTCGAGATCTCGTACTACCGAGAAGATACCCCAATCATCCATTTTGGAGACTATATCCAAGATCTCTACGTGGTGCGAAGCGGGGTCGTAGAAGTTTATCGACGCAAAGGAGAGCTTTATAACCGTCTTGATGAAGGTGACCTATTTGGCCAGATGGGAATGCTAACCAACAACAAAGTACGCTTTCCGGTAAAAGCCATTGAAGATACTCTGCTCTACTGTATTCCTGGTGACGTTTTCCAAGAAATATACGACAACTTTGATTCCTTTGCAGACTTTGTCGAAGTGGAAAATAGTGCTCGTTTACGCCAAGCCATTTCAGAAAACAAAGATGCCAATGACCTGACGACATCGAAAGTGAAAACCTTGCTGACTGGCGATGCTCATACGATTGACCGAGGACAGACAATCCAACAAGCCGCGCAGCAGATGGCGAATGACAACGTATCTGCTCTACTTATCGTCGATCCAGATTTCGTTCGTGACGAAGATGACCCACAGTCTCCGGTGCTTGGTATTATTACTGACCGTGACTTGTGTACCCGTGTGTTGGCCGAAGGCTTGTCTCCACAGGACGATGTATCAAGTGTGATGACCACTGAAGTCATGTCTCTTGATCACAATGCCTACATCTATGAAGCAATGTTAACCATGCTGCGTTACAACGTGCACCATCTGCCTGTGGTTAAAAACCAATTACCTATTGGTATTATCGAAACAACCGACATTGTTCGTTATGAATCACAAAACTCGCTCTTATTGGTGAGCAGCATTTTCCAACAACAGACCATCGAAGATTTGGCAGTTGTTGCTGAAGAAGTAAAAAGCAGCTTTGTACGCCTGGTCAACGAAGATGCCAACTCACACATGGTGGGCAGTGCGATGTCCGTGATTGGTCGAAGCTTCAAACAACGTCTGTTAGAAATGGCTGAAGAAGAGCTTGGCCCACCACCAATTCCTTATTGTTTCCTTGCACTTGGCTCAATGGGACGTGATGAGCAACTGTTGGTGACTGACCAAGATAACGCCATCATTCTAGATGAGACCTACCAAGAAGAGAAACATGGTAAGTACTTCGAAGCTTTAGCGAAATATGTCAGTGATGGATTAGATGCCTGTGGCTACAAGTATTGTACGGGCGATATTATGGCAACCAACCCATTATGGCGCATGACTCGTTCAGAGTGGGAAGAGTGCTTCGCTGACTGGATTGATAACCCGAACCCGAAAGCGCTACTCAACGCGTCCATCTTTTTCGATTTGGATGGCGTTTACGGTCGCTTAAAATGGGCAGAACAATTAACCAGCTTTATTGTTCGTCGTGCGCGTAAAAACAATCGCTTCTTAGCCTGTCTGGCTCGTAACGCACTTAACCGAACGCCGCCACTTGGCTTTTTTAAAGACTTTGTGATGGAGAAAGATGGCAGACACAACAACTCCATCAACCTCAAACGTCGCGGTACGGCTCCTCTGGTCGACTTAATTCGCGTTCACTCTCTAGCGGTTGGATCACGTGCACAGAACTCGTTTGAGCGTCTCGACGACATCATTGATGCTGGCATTTTGCCAAAAGGTCGTGCACAAGACTTAAAAGACGCACTAGAGTTTATTTCCATGGTGCGTATTCGTCACCAAGCGACGGACGTGGAATTAGGCATTGACCCAGATAACAATATCGAACCAGAAAATCTCTCTGAATTTGAACGTCGCAACCTAAAAGATGCTTTCCAAATCCTAAGCAATGGTCAGAACTTCCTTAAGTTCCGCTACCAAGCGAATAAGAGCTTTAAGTGAGGTTGAACATGATCAAAAAGCTCTTTCAGAAGCCAACCATTCAGTGGCCAACGAAATTTGAACAAAAGTTGGAGATGGCTAAAGATGAGAATTTAATTGCGTTTTATAGCAATAAACCACCTGCACCAGAGACCCCCCTGTCTGAGGTGGAGTTCGTCGCGCTAGATTTCGAAACGACGGGGTTGAATCCCGAGAAACATGACATCATTACCATTGGTTTAGTGCCGTTTAACTTGAAGCGGATTTTTTTGCGCAATTCACGTCATTGGAAAGTTCGCCCGCAGCGAGCACTCGATGAAGACTCGGTAATCATACATGGTATTACTCACAGTGAATTGATCGATGCACCTGACTTGGGCGACATCTTAAGCGAGCTACTACCATGCTTAAGCGGAAAAATCATTGTTGTGCATTATCGTCGTATCGAGAGAGAATTTCTGGATAAAGCACTCAAAAGCCGTTTAGGGGAAGGAATTGAGTTTCCAGTGATAGATACGCTGCATCTTGAAGAAACCATTCAACAGAAACGCTCTGGCTCACTCTGGGAGCGTTTAAAAGGGAAAAAGCCAGAATCGGTTCGGCTAGCGCAATCTCGACGCCGTTATGGTCTGCCAGACTATACCCCTCACCATGCATTAACCGATGCAATTGCTACGGCAGAACTGCTACAAGCACAAATCGCCCATCATTATAGCGAAGACCAACCGATCAGTGAGTTCTGGCTATAACGTCTTGCTAGCTTAATAAGCGATCAAAAAAGGAGCCAAATGGCTCCTTTTTATTTAGGTCGGTATCCGATTACAGCTTAAAGCGTTGAATCTCTTGCTCTAATTCGTGTGAAAGCTCAGATAGGTGGGCAGCTTGTTCTGCTGCTTGATGAGCTTCTACCGACAGCTCGTTAGAAACGTCACGAATGCCTTCAGTATTACGCGTGATCTCGGTTGTTACCGATGCTTGCTCTTCTGCCGCCGATGCAATCTGCGTTGCCATGTCACTGATACGCTCAACAGCAGTATGGATTTGCGTCAAGCTCGCTGCAGCCGCGTTTGCATCATCAACACTGGTGTCAGCCAGACGACGGCTATCACCCATGATGCCAACCGCTTTCGCTGTTGTGCCCTGTAGCATCTCGATAGTTTCTTGAATCTCTTGCGTTGAAGCATGAGTGCGTTGGCTCAATACGCGAACTTCATCCGCAACCACAGCAAAGCCACGGCCTTGTTCACCTGCACGTGCTGCTTCAATTGCCGCGTTAAGTGCAAGTAGGTTAGTTTGCTCAGCAATACCTTGAATCGTTGATAGAATCGTATTGATACTATTTCCGTGTGCTTCTAGCTCTTGAATCACATCAGTGGCAACTTGAACTTCTTGCGCCAAGTTCTGGATAGAACCTTGCGTCTGAGTCACTTGGCTAGAACCGTGTGAACAAGCTTGAACCGCTTCCTCTGAGTTACTTGCCGTGCTATCTGCATTACCTGCAATTTCTTGTGTCGCTGCAGCCATTTCGTTCACAGCCGTCGCCACCATGTTGATCTCATCTTGCTGGTAAGAGATACGCTGACTACGCTCTTCAGCTTGCTGTGCCGTCGTGCGTGCTTGCTCTGAAAGCGCAGATGATACGTGGCTAAGCTTGGTCACCATCGTGTGCATGTTGCCAACAAAGCGGTTGAAGTTTTCAGCCAGTTTACCGACTTCATCATCACTGCGTGGTTCTAGTCGTTGCGTTAAGTCACCTTCACCAGATGCAATTTCCTCAAGTGCATTTGATACGCGGCTCAAGTCACGGAACAAGAAACCAACCAACCAAGATACCGCAAGAATAACCACAATGGTGATCATCACTGCAGTGATCAATAGGTCACGTAGCAATACCGCATGCCCTGCTTCTTCCGTTGCGCGATCCATTTCAATCGCGAACATCCAATGCGTGCCAGGTACTTTATTAAAGTAGTAAAGCTTCTCTTTGCCTTTGATTACCGTATCTTCGATACGACCTTCATCTGCAGCGCGCTCGATTGCCTCTTCTGAAAAGTCTTTTAGAACACTGGTGATAGGCTTAAGCGTTAAGCTTTTATCAGGATGCGCTAGGAACGTACCTTCGTTCATATCGATTAACATCGCATGCGCGTTTTCACCTGCATCTAGGTTAATCACGTCGCTGATGAGCTGATCGATCAGTACATCTGCACCAACAACACCAACAAACTGACCATTTTTCATTACTGGCTCAGCAATGGTTACAAGCAGCGCGTTAGTGATTGCATCTTGATATGCAGCTGTGATGATCTGCTTACCTGCGGCGTTAGCATCTTTGTACCAAGGACGAGTACGAGGGTCGTAATCAGCACGGTTACGTTCAGGGTGAGAGCGATACATATCACCGTTTGGTGTACCAAGGAAGATGTCATCAAAGCCACCAGCCTTGCGAGCTTGTTGTAGGAAAGGGACAACGTCTTGCTCTGTCGAGTAGTCGTTGAATGCGGTAGCAATATCTTTACGGATATTGACCCAATCAGAAATTCCTTCTGACGCAGTAGTACTTAGACTTTGCGCACGTGAATAGACACCTGAACGAGTCTGATCAAATAATTGACCAGCCGACAACCAAGTAAGTGCTGTTGCCATCACAACAACAGCAGAAAGGCTTGCGCCAATAAGCTTTTGTTTTAATGATAATTTCATATTTATAGTTTTTGAGTTGGGAGAACAGTTAAGGTGTGTGAATATTACACACTTTTTCACGACTATTCACTAATTTTTAAAAAACAAAATAGCACATTAACTCTTTGTAAAATATGAACTTTCATGTGTCATTTTTTTGTCTCACCGTCATAAAAACCGCACAAAAAAAGCCAGCAAAATGCTGGCCTTTTGATTACTTGTTACTCAGACAGATTTATAAAATGCCTGAATTATTGACGTTCTGTTCTCATACCCATCAATAAGCTCACACACATTGCAAGCAGAATGAAGGTAAACGGTAGTGCTGTAGAAATTGCACCTGCCTGAAGCGCTTGAACTGCTTCTGAGCCACCAATCCACAGTAGAGCAACCGCAATTGCACCTTCCATAAATGCCCAGAAAACACGTTGAAGTACAGGAGCGTCGACTTTACCGCCCGCTGTGATGCTGTCGATAACAAGTGAACCAGAGTCAGAAGACGTGATGAAGAACACAAGTACCAACACAACAGCAATGATTGAAAGCATGCTACCAAATGGAAGAACATCGAACATTTGGAACATAGCAAGTGAAACGTCAGTCAAACCATTCGTGCCCAACTCACCTACTTTATCAACAACTTGCTCGATCGCTAGACCACCAAATACTGACATCCAAACAACCGTAACAGCGGTTGGAACCAGTAGAACGGCAGTAATGAATTCGCGAACGGTACGACCGCGAGAAACACGCGCAATGAACATACCTACGAATGGTGACCATGAAATCCACCAAGCCCAGTAGAATACTGTCCAGCCTTGGAACCATGCCTCATCTGTACGACCAAACGGGTTACTTAGCGGAATAATATTCTCTACGTATGCCATAAGTGTGGTTGGAATCGAGCCTAAACTCGCCGCCCAACCGATAAGACCAACAAGAATCAGTAGCAAGAACGCCACAACCATGTTGATGTTACTAATGACCTTAACGCCACCATCAATACCACGTACCACTGAAACAACAGCAAGCAAAGTTACAACGGTAATGACGACGATTTGTAGGCCAAGGCCTGGCTCAACACCAAATACGTGATGAATACCACTTGCCGCTTGTTGTGCACCTAAGCCCAGTGACGTTGCAAGACCAAACAAGGTCGCAAGAACGGCCAAGATATCCACGATATGACCAGCCCAGCCCCACGCGCGATCACCCAGAAGTGGGTAGAAGATCGAGCGCATAGACAGCGGTAATCCTTTGTTGTAGGCAAAGAATGCTAAAGAAAGTGCTACAACACCGTAAATTGCCCATGGGTGAAGACCCCAGTGGAACATCGTCGCACCCAGTGCCAATCTCGCTGCTTCTGGTGTATTTGCTTCAACACCGAGTGGCGTTTCATACCAACCAGTGAAGTAAGCGACAGGTTCTGCGACACTCCAGAACATTAAACCGATACCCATACCAGCCGCAAATAGCATTGCAAGCCATGACATGAACGAGTAATCGGCAACAGCGTCTTTACCACCTAAGCGGATTTTACCCATTGGCGAAACGATAAGTGCCAAACAGAAAATAACGAAAATATTACCTGCAATAATGAACAACCAATCGAATGAACCAATGATCTTCCATTTCAGCCCATCAAGTGCCGTCTTTGCGGTATGTGCATCTAGAACTAATGCAGCGACAAGAAACAGCGCAATTAAACCTGCACTAATACCAAAAACTGGGTTATGAACATCAAAACCCCATTTTTGAACGTTGTCTTGACCTACCGTATAGTCGGTACTATCGATACTGTACTTATCTATACCCTTTGTCATCGTTCCTCTCTATTTTTGTACTGTTTTTACGTACCAAACAAAAAAATCTTTCGAACACGATACGTTTTACATTCCGTGAAGGCGCAAGATCCTATCATTTGACACGTTTTTGTCTATCTTTTTGCTATGAAAAAATCCAATAACTTACTTTTCACTCAGCAATTTCCGCCTTTAAAAGGATAAACCACTAGCGCAATAGTTAGACCACAAACATTTATTGCTATAATAATTTTAGGTCTTCTTATTTTGTCTACACGACGCGACAAAATGAAATTGGAGACACTACTTAAAATTGTAGTGGTAATTTTTGATTCCACCCCTTTAAATAAGGGCGCATTTAAGTTAGTGTCGCCTCGATAAATGTTCCCTACAGACTGGATGAATAAATTGGAAAAGTACGAAGAAGTATTGGTCTCGATTCGTCAGATCATCCGCGCTATTGATTTACATTCTAAAAAGCTGAGCAAAGAGTCTGGATTGACCGCTCCACAGTTGATTTTGATGCGTGCTATCAATGAGTTAGATAACGTAACGATTAAACAGTTGTCTAGCCACACTAACATGAGCCAAGCGACCGCAACGACCATTCTAGATAGACTAGAACGAGGCCAGTTTGTTGAGCGTCAACGCAGTGTTCAAGACAAGCGTAAAGTGCATGCAGTACTTACGAGCAAAGGCCAAGAAGCCCTAAAGCAAGCACCAACGCCATTGCAGGAACACTTCATTAATCGATTCCAAAAATTGGAAGAATGGGAGCAGTCTCTGCTGCTATCTTCCGTTCAACGCATCTCAACAATGATGAATGCAGAGGATATCGATGTCGCTCCAATGCTCGAGCTTGGCAGCATTACAAAAGTCGATTAATTTCGCTCTCACGTGCTCGCTTTTTGCGGGCACTACTCTCCTACTCCGTTAACCCTGTTTCAAACGCATATTTCGCTAGCTCCGCCGTCGAATGTAAATCCAACTTGTGCTTAATGTTGTGGCGATGCGTCTCTACCGTTCGGTAGCTAATGTTAAGTAGTGTGGCGATTTTCTTACTGCTGTTTCCTTGAGCGACTAATTTAAGCACCGCTTCTTCCCTGCGGCTAAGTGGATTCGTTTTTTGAGTGGCTGGCACCACCTCTTGGGTAAAAAGCGTTTGTGTGACAGACTCGCAGAAATACGTTGAACCTTGATTCACCGTTTTTATTGCTTGCACCATTTTCTCGGCCGAGATTTCCTTGAGCATGTACCCTACTGCGCCAGCTTGCATGACCTTCATGATGTATTCACGGTTATCGTGCATGGTCAGCATAAGTATTTTGCTTTCTGGTCGCTCTTCTTTAATTACCCCTGTCGCTTCAATACCGTTCATTATCGGCATGCTAATGTCCATCAAGATGACATCAGGCTGAAGGTGCTTTGCGACTTCAATCGCTTCCAGCCCATTGCTTGCCGTACCGACCACTTCAATATCAGGCTCTAACTCCAAGCGAGCCATGAAGCCATCTAAGACCACTTGATGATCATCAACAATCACCACACTAATCGGTTTATCCATAAACTAATTCATCCAAATTAAGCAGCACGGTAATCTCTGTTCCTAAACCAAGCTCACTCATCAGTTCAAACTCACCACCAATGAACTCTACACGCTCTTGCATGTTCCTTAACCCAATCCCTTGTTGGTGCACTGCTTGGTTAACCACAAAGCCAACACCGTCGTCACGTATGAGTAATTGCAGCATATTGCCCATTTTTTGCAAAGTAACCGTCACTTTTTTCGCTCTTGCGTGTTTTTCGATGTTGTTCAAAGACTCTTGAGCAACACGATACAAGGTCGTCGCGACCTCCGACGTCAGTTTGTACTGCTGAGTATCAAAATTACTTTCTATATCAATCCCAGAGTGAGAGTGAAAGTCTTGCAGTAAAGTGGTCAGTGCCGCCTCTAAGCCGATATCATCAAGGGCGCTAGGGCGAAGTTGATGAGAAATATGCCTTACTTCATTTATCGCGGTGACCAATGAGCGTTGCGATTTGTCTAAGTGGGATTTGAGTTTTTCGTCTTCCAGTCTATGACTCATTAAATCCAAATGACATTTACTAGAAACTAACAACTGGTTGATTCCATCATGCAACTCTCTCGCTAGATGTTTTTTCTCATCCTCTTGAAACATGACGGTTTTATGTGCCAGCTCTTTAAGGTTTTTATCGGCAAGACGGTGTTCATGCAGATTGATCGCCAAAGTGAGAACGATAATTACAGCAACGGTCACCGCTAAGATCACGACGACCGAGAAAAAAGTCGTTTCGATATTTTTGTTCACCGCAGCACGCATATTGGCGACTTCTTGACTGACGTCCTCAATATAGAGCCCTGTCCCTATCATCCATTCCCACTTATCGAGCCATGCGGCGTAGCTAAGCTTTGGGACGACTTCACCCGTAGATGGCTTTTGCCACAGGTACTGATGAAATCCGCCACCTGATTGAGCTTGATACAACAAAGCTTCAATTAGACGATCGCCATTCTCGTCTTTAAGATAGAGTAAGTTCTCCCCGACTAGCTCTGGAAGAACAGGATGTACAAGGTTGGTGCCGTATTTATCGTAAGCAAAAAAGTAGCCGTCTGCTCCGTAGCTTAAACGGTTTAAAATCGCTTTCACGCGTGTTTTAGCAACGCTCTCTTCTAAGGTTGGATCGTTGTAGATATAAGAAATGGAGTCAAAGGCGACGTCGACCGTGTCTTTGAGCGCCGCCTCTTTTGATTGGATCAGGTTTTGATGAAAGATCTCTACCTCCCTTTTGCCAAGAGTCTTGGTTTGATAGATAGAAATCCAACTGATACTCGCTGACACCAATACCACGGGTATCAATGTCAGCAGAATTAACTTTGCTTTGAGAGGCATCCCTTTCCTCCATGAAACGCTGCTTTACAGCTCACTATCTTAGCAGCACAAATAACTCGACTTCGTCCGCCTAGACATAAATAGCAGCTTAACAACTTGTCTCAAAAGGTAAAAACTCTCAGTTCACAAAATCTCTTTTATTATCGAGTGATCAACTCATGCCATAAAAGCCTGGGAAAAACAGCAAAGAAGCCAACACGACAATTTGAATCGCGATAAACGGCATCACACCTTTGTAAATATCTCGCGTAGTGACACCTGCTGGTGCGACGCCTTTTAGATAGAACAAACTAAAACCAAATGGCGGTGTTAGGAATGATGTCTGTAAGTTCATTGCGATAAGAATCGCAAACCACGTCATGTTGATACCCATCAACTCAGCGACCGGCGCAATAATTGGCACGATGATAAAGCAGATTTCAACGAAGTCGATAAAGAAGCCTAAAATCAGAATCACCACCATGGTAATGATGAGGAAGCCCCACTTTTCACCCGGCAGTTCTAACATCCACTCTTCGACTAGATAATCACCGCCAGTGTAGGTAAATGCCATTGAGAAGGCGGTTGCCCCTAGCAAAATAGCAAAGACCATTGCGGTTACTTTAACGGTTTCTTTCGATGCATCATAAATCATCGACCAACTAAACTGCTTATACAGTAACGACAGAACTATCGCACCAGCGCCGCCCAGAGCCGCTGACTCTGTTGGCGTTGCAATCCCTGCAAAGATGGAGCCCAATACCACAATGATCAGTGCCAGTGGCGGTAAAACGGCTTTCAGCGCGGTGAACACTTCTTGCTTTCGACTGATCGACTCATCGCGCTCTATCGCCTGTGCGGCTTGAGGGTTCAACTTTGCGTAAATAAGAATGTAGATCACATAGGCGCCAACAAGTGTAATACCGGGCCAAATCGCAGCTTGGAATAAGTCCCCGACCGGAACGCCGAGTACATCCCCTAACAAGATCAACACGATAGAAGGTGGAATAATTTGTCCCAAGGTACCAGACGCACAAATAGTCCCGCACGCCAAGCCTTTGTCGTAATTGTATTTAAGCATCACAGGGAGTGAGATCAGCCCCATCGCAACAACCGATGCGCCGACTACGCCCGTTGACGCGGCAAGTAGTGCGCCAACTAATACTGTCGAAATAGCAATACCACCACGGACGCCGCCAAACAGACGTCCCATCGACTCAAGCAGTTGCTCTGCAAGCTTCGTCTTCTGAAGTACTAGTCCCATGAAGACAAACAATGGTACGGCCATTAGCACCGTATTTTCCATAATGGATTGAATACGATATGGCATGAAAGCAAACATCTCGATGCCTTCAGCCCAAACACCAAAAATCAGTGCAATACCGCCAAAAGTAAAGGCAACGGGGAATCCCAATAAAAGCGCAAAGAGCGCGACAAAAAACATCACTATACCGATCATAATGACTTCCTTTTACGACTTACCGTTATTACCGGCATAGATAAGATGAGGGTTAACAATCTTGTTGATCGAATGCAGCAGCAGTCCAATGCCACTGACTGCCATAAAGAAAAATGACAGCGGAATCATCGCTTTGATGATCCAACGATATGGCAATCCGCCTGGATCACCAGACGTCTCGCCTAGCGCGTAACTTTCTTTGGCGAAATCGATACCAAACCAAGCCACCAGTAGGCAAAAAGGGAATAAGAAAAATAGCGTGCCTATGATGTCGATGATGGATTGTGCTTTGTATGATAAGCGTTCATAGAAAATGTCGACGCGAACATGGCCACCAGACTTAATCGCGTAAGGCACACCAAGCAGAAATACGGCGGAGAATAGATGCCATTCCATTTCTTGGAATGCAATGGATACATCGTTGAATACATATCGCATCACAACGTCGTAAACCACATTCACCAACAATAAAATAAACAGGATGCTGGACAACCATCCGAGAAAATCGCTAAAGCGGTTAAATAATCGCTCAATATAAATAAGACTTCTCATTCCGAACTCCGTGGAACGTTTGGATACGCTCCGCTATGGTGCGGAGCATTCATTATGAAGTTTTCTTGGGCTTCGTTCGCAGGCTAAACCTCTCGGCGTCGCCTGCGTCATAACGTTATTGTTGAGCTTGACTGTTTAAGTAAGCTCGGTGTGAAATGTCTGACCAAGGTCGAACTTGATTCATGTAGTTCGCTTGCGACTCTTGAATCTCTTTCGCCAAAGCATCTTTTTCTGCGTGCTCTTTCAACAAACGATCGTTTGCTTCTCGCAACGCAGCCACTACTTCAGGCGGGAAGTCTTTGACTTCAACATTTGGGTATTCAGATTTGATAGATGCCCAGTTTTTGCCACTTTCGTGTTTCGATTGCGTGTACATATCGTAAGCGGCGGTTTTCATTGCTACTTGTAAAATCGCTTTTAGATCATCAGGTAGACGGTTCCAAGTACGCTTATTAACAAGGAACTGAAGCTCAGTTGCTGGCTCATGCCAACCTGTGTAGTAGTATGGCGCGATTTTGTGGAAGCCCATGCGCAAGTCCAATGATGGACCAACCCACTCCAAGGCATCAATTGTGCGACGCTCTAGAGAGGTATATAGTTCACCAGGGGCGATATTCGTTGGTTTTGCACCTAGCTCTGCCAAGATCTCACCAGCAAAACCTGGGATACGCATTTTCAAACCCTGCAAATCCTCGACGGACTTGATCTCTTTCTGGAACCACCCGCCCATCTGAGTATCGGTATTACCGCCAGGGAAAGACATCAAATTATGTGGAGAGTACACCTTCTCCATCAGCTCCATACCACCGCCGTAGTAAAACCACGCATACTGCTCAGTTGGTAACATACCGAAAGGCATAGAAGTGAAGTAAAGTGTGTTTGGAACCTTGCCCTTCCAGTAGTAAGACGCCGAGTGGCCCATGTCGTATTGACCAGACTTAACCATATCAAACACCCCAAAAGGCGCTTTGTGCTTGTTTGCGGAATCAATACGGATTTGCAGACGCCCGTTGGACATCTCCTCTGCCATTTTTGCCATGTTTTTTGTCGCATCACCAAAAATAGGGAAGTTAGGTCCCCAAGTTTCAGCAAGCTTTAAACGATAGACTTTTTCAGCAGCATTTGCAGAAGTCACAACGAATGTCATCGCGGCAACGACAGCGGTTGTTTTGAGCACTCGTTTTAAAGATTTTTGGATTAGACTCATCGTTCACGTCCTTTATCACCAAGGTTATTGTTGTCATCCATTTCATTAGGATTGGCTGTATTCGGTATAAAAGATGTAACAATGTTGTCGAATGCGAAATGGGCATGAACACGGAAGCGAGTAATTCATCAATAAGACATTAGCCTTAGGTATTACGTATAACTACGTAGGACAGCCGTTATGCGACAAGTTTAACTATCATAAAATTAATGAGTTACTTTTCCTGTAACGAGGCAAAAAGAAAAATGATACGTACGTACTTCTCTGCCAAAAAATTTACATAGTATTTAAGAAAATGTGACAAAGCACTTATTGGCAGCGTTAAAATCAATTCCTAATAGATTATTTTCAATACGAAGATAAAAAAATACCCCGGCATTGGCCGAGGTATTCAAGCTAGAACGGTAGCGGTAATTAAACTGCTTTGTAGATAACTTTGTTACCTGCTAACTGCTCTTTTTGAACTAGGTTTTCTTCAAGAAGCTTCTTCAGTGCGCCAGTAGCCCATGATGCCGCTTTAGTATCTTCTTGACCTGCAGCTAGACCAATGCCTTTAGGGTTGATACCTTCAGCATTTGCTACAACGATGTCTAATACTTGTTGTTGCTTAGGAGTAAGGGCAACATCAACTGTTTTCACTGCAGCTACTTTTTTCTCAGCTACTACTTTCTCCGCAACAGCTTTTTCAGCAACAGAAGGTGCTACTGCTTTTTCGGCAACAGGCTTCACTGCTTTAGGTGCTGCAGCTAAGTTTGCTACTGTCGCTTTAATGCGTTTTTGCAGTTTCATCTGCACTTTACGCTTATGAGCAAGTCTCATTGAATATTTCTCCAGTTCACTGCATCTCAGCAGGGATGAAAATTTGAAGCGCGTTTTATACCAAAATTCACAAGCAATTTGTAGGTTTTAGCGGCGAAACGCGATGAAAAATGCGCTCAAAGCATAGAACGTCTACTATTTAATCAGATATTTTATGAACGGATTTATTGAATACTGGGTATAAAAACAGAGGTTTCTTTTATTTCAAATGCAAGTCAATGCACATTTAGTCATCCACGCATTTTTGATCAAGTATTCGAAGAGGTTATAAGCATGGAAACGCTGCACCTAACAAATTCACATTTCAAACCCGACTCCCCTATCAACAGAATACTTTTGTTGCTCGTTGCACTGATAACCCTGTTTTTGGTTGTCATTTCTCCGGGATGGAAGCAAGCCATGTTGTCGGTCATTTTGATGTCTGCAATTGTTGGTTTCGCCATCTTGATGATCAAAAAAAGCCAAGTCACTTTTACGCTGACAGCTTCTCACTTCCAACAACACCTTTTTAAAGGCGGATGGGTCGTCCGATGGCGAAATATTGAGTCAATAGGGATTTGTAGCTACCAGCAGGAAGGGTGGCATCAGCCGCTACCTTGGATTGGTATTCGTCTAAAACACTACTCACCTTATTTGGATTCGATCTGCCCTCGTATAGCGACAGAAATTCTCCTTAGCCAACGCGCACTACTTTATTTAGGTGCGAAGCAAAATCAGTGTGAAGATAAGTTTGAAGATATGGTGCTTGATCCTAAGCCATACATAAACAGCAATGGGATTGAGTATAAAGGCTTACTGGCGATGCTCGCCAACCGTATGAAATATCAAAGAGGATTTTACGGCTACGATCTGTTTATATCAGCCAGTGACCTAGATCGTGAAGCAGAGGATTTTGTGGGACTGACTCGGCGATACTTAGCTGCCGCCGAGCCAGAATAATGCTTACTACACGCGCTTTTAGTAAAGCGGCATCTCGTCAGCAACGAACGGGTTAGTTTTACGTTCGTGACCGAAAGTCGATTGAGGGCCGTGACCAGGGACAAACGTGACATCATTGCCTAAAGGCCACAATTTCTCTTTGATAGAGCTAATCAAGGTATTGAAATCACCTTGTGGGAAGTCAGTTCGGCCAATGCTACCGTTAAACAATACGTCGCCCACAAACGCCAATCGCGCTTCTTCACTATAAAGAACAACGTGACCAGGGGTATGACCTGGTGTGTGGAATACCTTTAATACTTGATTACCAAACGTGACAGTGTCACCCTCATTTAACCATTGATGCGGTTCAAAGGCTTCAGTCAATGGGAAACCAAACATTTGGCTTTGCCCTTCTAGACCTTGTAACCAAAAATTATCCGCTTTATGAGGACCAATGATCTCAGTACCACCAAGCATTGCAGCCAGCGGCTCTGTTCCGCCAACATGATCTAGGTGACCATGAGTTAGCACCAAGTTGACGATCTCGATGCCAAGCTCTTTAATGAGCATAGCAAGTTGCTTTTCGTCACCGCCTGGGTCAATAACGATGCCTTTCATCGTTTCATCACACCACACGATAGAACAGTTTTGAGAAAAAGATGTCACTGGGACAACTTGGTATTTCAGAGCCATAGAAAACCTATTACCAAACAAATTTGCGTTAAAACTGGCGCAACTATGACACTAACCCCATGCGACTTCAAGACCTGCTGAGGCTTGCTATTGACTTACCAAGAACGCACAGCACCTGTATCGATATGGACAAAGTTACTACTTGGATAATACCCAACACCACCAGCTTTCAAGCTAATTGCTGCATCGCGTACAGTAGACAATTTCACTCCATCAAGACGGAAGTCTATGGCCTTACCTTCCATATGAAGACTTTTCTTCGCCACTCCGCTAGCCCCTTTACGCAGGGACGCATTGGTCAAAGGCGAACGGTAACCAGAAATTACAATGACTTCTGCATCTGTACCGATCAGCTTTTGAATCTGGCTGATTTGATCGAACAAGCGTCGATCCATCGGATGAACTTCGTTTCGACGGTGATCACGACAAAACTCATTCAGCTTTTTTAGTTCATCATCAAGATAGCGTCTACCATCGAAATAGCATGTTTCGAGGAGCTCTCCAGTATTAAGGTTGTTCATCGCCAACTCACGTGGCTCGTCAGGGAATGAAGCCCATGAAATCGATGGCAAGGCAGATGCCAATACTACGCCACCAGCGGTCATTTTAAGGAAATCTCGGCGGGAAAAATTACGACTTACCATTTCAAAAAACAATGCTCAACAACTAAACAAGTCGCGGACATTACCCAAACACATTTGTCACGTCAAATGCATAAATCGATCCACCCTAATTTTAAGATGTGGCGATTAACGCTTAATTATTGAACAAACAGAAGATTCTTAGTTTTGTAAATTTTACTTAAAGATTTCAACTACGGTGATCGTATTTATAGATATCATCTCGGTAGTAAAGTGTTCCCTCTTCTAGCCATGCGGTTTGATAAATAATGTGCACTTGGATGCGTTCTCCTAAAGGGACCGACGTGTTAGAGCGACGCGTACTTTCCCGTTTTTTCGCTAGGCGTTCTTCTAATCCCTGAGTTTTGAATAAGAGCTCCGCCAGTTGGTCGGCATGTTCAACGCGGACACACCCGGAACTGAATGCGCGTCTATCTCGTTCGAACAAGTTTTTACTTGGCGTATCATGCAAATAGATAGCTTGGGGGTTTGGCATATTAAACTTATACAATCCCAATGCATTGTGTAAGCCCGATGCCTGTCGCATACGATAAGGAAATGTTCTCGGATTCACCGTCGCCCAATTGATGGTTGTAGGGTCAATAATTTCGTTTGAAGTCCAAGACCGGATGATTTGAATGTTATGGTTAATCAAATACATCGGATTACGTTTCACTTTAGGAATGATGTCTTTCACCATTATGGTCCATGGCACATTCCATGTGGGGTTGAGAATGACGGAGTCAAGAGTCCCCGACATGATTGGTGTTTTTCTTGAGGCTCTGCCAACCACAACTTTAGACTCGAACAACGGTTGACCATCGTGCCAATACGTTACTTCGTATCCAGGTACATTTACAAAGACAACATTATCTCTGTCTTTGGACCAAATCCTTGAACGTTCTGAGTTCAGCGCCAATAGATGCAATCGTTCTTGAGGAGAAAAGTTGATCCATCGAATGGTATTCGGGCCAATCACCCCATCCTCTTTCAAGCCATGAATACGCTGAAACTCTTTCACCGCTAACTCTAATTCTTCATCATACTGTTGGGTCGTGATATCTAAATACGATACATCTACACCAACCACTTCCATACGCTCAATCAGAAGCGGTTTATTTTCTAATTGGTCACCGACACGGGCAAGGCCCGCTTGTTCATAGATTGGATATTGATACTGAGCGTGCTCGGATAAAGAGGAGTAAGCGGAATAAAAAGCTTCGTCCGTTTGTAAAGGAGAGCGAAGGCTTGCTAAGAATTGACCAAGTTTGCCAACCGTAATTTCGTTACTCAGTACGGACAAAGTATCGATGCTAGGAGCAGGTAAAATCACGTGGGCTTTGTTAGCAAATAACCAGTTGATACCTTCTTCAGGGAGCTGCTCGAGATAGCTGAGATACATCAACAGTGAATCTGTCATCACCAAATCAAAGTCGAGGTTATCTCCCTGCCATCGAACTTGGTTTATACGATGGAGTTGATTCTCGAATTCGTCCGTGACGCCTGCAAGAGCAACCAGGTTTACTTGAAAAAGAAACTGCTCAATATCGCTTTCATTTTCCCAGTTCAAACGGTAATTGGTACTTTGATAAAGCTGGTCAATCACCTCTGGATAATGGATCATTTTTTCGACAGACAGCTTTTGTACCGCTCCCTCTTGCTCTGTTTGTGCAGAAGCTTCGAGAGAAACGACGGTAGAAAAGCTGAAAAACGGCACCATAAGTGCCGTCATGATTAAAACCCTAGCAAACACTGAAACGATCCTTGCGCTACTTGCCATAATGAAAAGTATGGCAAATATCTCACAGCTTGCAGGTTTAAAATTAAGAATCTGATGTTGAAATTAACATCAAGTTTCTTTATCTATTTGGGTTCAAACAATCTTTGACCAATGGTTATCCCATTGAACACCACTAAAAGAAGCGCTTTTATGTGTCGTTGGCCTTTGCTCAACCACTTTGCCAGCACCAGAGCTGACTCGGAACTCATCGCCATAGACCACAACACCAGAGGCGTCTGGTAACGCACTTAGTTCTACCAATTTTCCTGTAGATTTAGACCATATCCCATAACAACTGCCTGGAGGAGAAGTCGCAAGGATCCATTCATCCGTCGCCGCGATACTCGCGACATAGTGATTAAACCTCGCCCACTCTTCGGGTTCCGCATGCAAAGATTGCATCACACCTCCACGAGTGTGCATCGCAAGTAAAGCTGGGTATTCATCCGGCTCTCCACGATATTGCTGACCACACAGTACCGTCTCTGCACCATCATGCGCTAAATGACGGATGCTCAACTTATGATCTGGTAAAGAGACTTGATCCAACAGCTCACCTTCTTGTGAAAGGTAACTCAGGCTTGGTCTCATGCTATCTAGATTGAGCGGTTCACGGCCGTTGGTGTGTACGCCACCGACGCCAATCGCTAATGCGCCATCAGGCATCATGATCACTTCATGAGGGCCGAGGCCAAAACCTGTTAACTCATCGATCTTTTGATATTGCTTTTGCACATCATAAACACCGATGATCCCACGGCTTGTGCCCCTTTCCCCTTCTGTAGCAAATAGCAACATACCGTCATGGGAGTAAACACCATGACCATAGAAATGGCGATCCGGTTTTGCTAGCTGCAGCTTGATCATCTGCTCTGAGCGATAATCAAACACCATGAAGAAAGTTCCTGGTCGACGACCAAAGACCACTGCGTGACCTTGTGGGTTGGTCGCCACACCATGACCACGCTCAGGAATCGGCAACGAAGATAGCGGCATACCATGCTCATCGGCCACTACCGCTGCGTATTTATCTCGGCCGATGATTGAGCAGCCAATCAACGCTGGTTGACGTGAACGTGTTGAAGCACAACCAAATGGCATCATAGGTGCGGCCGCACCAAAGAGTGCGGCTTTCAGTAAGGTTCGGCGGGTTTGATCAGTCACCATCGGTTGCATTAAATCCTATAACTACGCCAAGCTCGATCGCCACTTCTTCGTGAATCAGGTACTTCAATTGCTCTAGCTTATTGTATTGAGCAAGCACCATGCGATAGCCTTCTTTTGTTTGTAGTGCAGCAAACAAGCTCTTATCTTCTGGCCAAGTTTCTAACGCCATTTCAAACTGATGAACAACACGGTCTGCGAGATCTACATGGCCTTGCTCTCTTAGTAAAGTATCTAGACCATTACCGTTGGCAAGATACAGCGCTTCCATTGCTTCAAGGTTTGCTTTTAAGTTTGAAAGTGACGTCTCTGAACGCCAAGATTCAGAGAAGTAAGGACGAGGCTGACCAATTTTAGCTAACGGTCTGCTCAGCTTTTTCATGCTGTAGTCAAGCTGATTAGAGAGCAGCGAAATGTACTCGGATTTCCATTCCGTCATCTCTAACGACTTCCAGGGATTTTGTGCCCAAGAATCTGCGATGATCTGCGCTTTGTTCTCTAGGTTTTCAGCAATTGCAACACCTGTCGCACAGGTATTGCTGTTGCTAGATAAGGTCGACGCTTTATCGTAAAGCAGCCATTCGAGCGCACCTAAACCTTGCACAGTGACGCTTTGCGTGGAGATCTCTTCCGCACTCCAAACTTGGTCAGATTTCGTCAGCACAGACATTTTTCGGCCAGTGGTGTTCTTTTTATCTGGCCAAAACTGGACATTCCAACTTTGCTCCAACGCCGTAGCAGGGCCACGCTCTTGACCTTGTAATGCCATCCACGTCAGCATAGTTTGGTGCCATTGCTGTTTTACTTGCGCATCATCTTTCGTCTCTGATGTGCAGTAATCCGCGAAGCTTTGTTCAAGTTCTGTGGTTTGCGCTAAAAACGTCTGCGCAGATTGAAACTCAACTTCGTAGACCGCTTGAGAAATATGACTTGTACTCTCAGGCTTGGCAGAGCGAGAACCGACTGTCGATTGGCAACCAACCAAACTTAACGTTGCGGCAACCACACTCACTAATCGTGTTATTTTCATGGTTGGTTCCTTATAGAGAATTCAGAAACGCAATCAATGCGTCACGTTCTTTTTTATTCAGTGCTAAGACGTTTTGTTTCGCCGTTTCAGCTTCGCCGCCGTGCCACAGTACCGCTTCCATCAGATTACGGGCGCGGCCATCATGTAAGAAGTAAGTATGCCCGTTTACTTCTTCGGTATAACCAATGCCCCATAGGGGTGCCGTTCGCCATTCACGGCCGTTTGCTAAGTACTCAGGACGGTTATCGGCTAAACCTTCACCCATATCGTGCAGAAGCATGTCTGTATATGGATGGATAAGCTGCTCAGAAAGCGCTGGTAACTCTGGTCGCTTCGCCGTTTTGACACTGGTCTTATGGCAGCTTTCACAGCCAGCTGCAGCAAAGATTTTCTGACCGAGTTTCACGCTAGGATCGTTCACATTTCGGCGAATAGGTACGGCTAAGTGCTGGCTGTAAAACTCAACGAAGTCGAGAATATTTTCACTCACTTCTGGTTTGCCGCCATTTGGCATGTCGTCACAAATACTTTGTTTCGAGGTACAGTTTTCATTGGGGAATAAATGGCTCGTCAGACCCACATCACCATTGAATGCTGCTGCATTTTGCTGCATTAACGTCGGTTGCCCGGCTTTCCAGCCAAAACGACCAATCGAGAAGTCGTCCTTCTCAATATCCCAAACCTTGTTTACTTTACCTGAGATACCGTCTTTATTTGCATCTTGTGCATCAGCCCATGCAAGTAGCGTTTCGTCAGGAATACTCTCTAACAAACCAAGGCCGATCATTGGCGGTGCAACACGCGCTGAAAATTCTGTATCAGGGTGCATATCGCCGTAACCTAGATCGGTAATATTCAAATGAGGTTTTCTTAGTGTCACCGTCGTGCCGTCTTTAAACTTCACTGGCACATCGGTGTACGTGATTTCGATTTTTCCTTCTGGCGTTTGATCTTGCAGGGCAAAGTCTTGGAGCTGGCCGCCATAAGTCGGCTCAGGTATAACGCCGTCTCTGATGTACGCTGTTTTTTGTTCTGACGTCATCGCAGGGATGCTCAAACGCACTAACATGGACACCGCATGCAAATCATTTTGCTCTGGAGGATGACCACGACCATCTTTGATGTGGCAGTTTTGACAACCATTTGTATTGAAAAGAGGTCCCAAACCATCTCTGGCATCGGTAGACGCTGGCGCTTGTACCCAAGGGTTGCGGAAAAAACTATTGCCCACGCTAAAATCAAGACGTTTACTCATAGGAAGGTTCGCGGCAGGAAGAGAATACGCGTTGGCGCCTTCTTTTTTGACGCTCGTTTGTCCACCAGATTTCACATCATACGCGATAGCAGTAGAAGAAAAGATCACGGCCAAGGCCGAAATTAAGTAAGGCTTCATATCATTGCTCTAAAACACAACAAGAGGGGTGGGATAACAGCGAGTTAAAACGGTAAAGGGCTCAAACGAGCCCTTTCAATTATTTTTTGTACTTTGATTAAAACTCGTGGTCTGCAGTATCAGGGCTTAGGCTATCAATGCCAATGATACCCGCAGCACGTTCAATTGAACCGGTTTGAGCAACCAATGACATGATGGTGTCATTCACTAACGTGTTGCCTTGTGCATTACCCGCTGCAATTAACTGGTCGAAGTGTTGGTTGTTCTTCTCCGCAGACGTAACCAATTTACCAACTTGGCTACGTGTTGTATCAAACTGCTTCTGGATCTCTTTAGCTGCTTGTTTGTCTTTTTGAGCCACTAGGTCAGCAATACTCGGACCAGAAAGCAATGTGCCGTCTTCACGCTTGTAAAGACCTGTGTAAACGTTATAGATGCCCTGCTCGTTGTAGTAATGAGAGTTGTGCGTATTGTCTGAGAAACAATCGTGCTCATCTTCTGTCGAGTTTGCTTCCAACGCCACCTTCATACGCTCACCAGCAAGCTCACCTAAAGACAATGAACCCATACCGAACAACATTTTACGTAGGCCATTATCCGCAGAATCATTAAGAAGCGTTTCACGGTAGTTGCCTTTCACTTCCGCAGACCACTGTTTTTCCATCCATTCAAGGTCTTGAACCAGTAGATCGGCTGCCGCTTTTAGGTACTCACCACGACGGTCACAGTGACCATTCGTACACTCAGAACCGACAACGAAGTCTGTGTAAGCGCGCTGACCTGCGCCTGCGTTTGTGCCGTTGAGGTCTTGACCCCAAAGTAAGAATTCAATCGCGTGGTAACCTGACGCAACGTTTGCCTCAGAACCACCTACTTCGTTGAGATCCGCTAGCAATTCTGGAGTAATTTTTGAAACGTCTAGTTTAGAAGCACCAATCTGTAAACTGGTGTTTGCGATGATGTTTGCAGCAGCGCCTTCGTTACCGAGTTCATATTGGTAATCTGTCGCTACGTAGTCAATTAGGCCTTCATCAAGTGGCCATGCATTTAACTGCCCTTCCCAGTCATCAACAATCGCGTTACCAAAACGGAATACTTCAGATTGTTGGTACGGAACGCGAGAGTCTAGCCACGCTTGTTTTACTTCTTCAAGCTTATCTGCTGATGGCGATTTTAGAAATTCGTCGATTTTTACGTCGAGCGTTTTCGCCGTTGTCACTGAGTCAGCAAAGACTGCATGTGCAACGTCTGCATAATGTTCAACGACTTGTTGTTTCGTTACTTGGGCAGCAACGGTAGAACCACTGGCAATGAGGAGTGATGCAGCAATAGATTGGACTAAAACTGTTTTTGCATTCATCTGAAGCATCCTTGTTGAGCAATTTATTTGTTTTATTCGTAGTGCTAATTATTCTTATTTGCACTATTAGTCACAAGATAATACAAATTTACAATTTATTTTCAACTCTAGATACAAAAAAAGCCTCATCATTGTGAGGCTTTTAACATGCAAAACTGATAATTTAATAAATAAAATCAGAATTTTAGATTGTGCTTACCATGAGAAACTTTTGCTTTTAGGTAGCTTTCATTACCATCTTTAATATGTGCAGAGGTATTGACAACCTCAACAATCTCGATGCCGTATTCTGCTAATTCACGGATTTTCTTAGGGTTGTTGGTCACAAGGCGAATTTTACTTACACCTAATGCTTCGAGCATTTGCGCTGCTTCAGTGAAATCACGAAGGTCATCGTCAAAACCCAAATGGTTGTTTGCTTCATAGGTGTTCATACCTTGGCTTTGCAAACGGTACGCATCAATCTTATTGTATAGACCAATACCACGACCTTCCTGACGTAGGTATAAAATAATACCGCCAGATTCGCCCATGCGTTGAATGGTTTCTTCTAATTGCTCGCCGCAATCACAGCGGGATGAGTGAAAAACATCACCAGTAAGACATTCTGAATGCATACGCACCAAAGGCGTTTCTTGCGTTTGATCCGCTTGCCTAAAGATAACTGCCACATGCTCTTTATCTGTCTTCAGGCCACGAAAAGACAGGATTTCAGCATCGATATTACTTTTAGCCCCGACTTTAAAATCTACTCTGGCACGTACTTCCGCCATATCTATACTCACTCGATTTATTGCTTGATGCGCTTGATGCGTTTTCGTTATTGCATTCATGGGATTCACTCATTGCTCTTCAACTATGGGGATTGATACCGCATTTTTCAATATAGAGATCACAATTGAGAGCAGTTATCCCCTAAAGACAGCCAAAGAGAACAACTCCCCGCGCTGACGAATTGTTATAGTATAACAATTTTGAAAAACTACAATAAAAAACCCCAGACAAATTTTGTCTGGGGTTGATAATGAGTTGCATGTAGGGGTGATGATTTAATGTGTTTGGCTACGTTTCCAAACAGTAAGCTCTATCCATACCGCTTCGAGTTCTTGAATTTCTTCTTCGGTTAATACGGCAAGAGACGATGTAACTTGAGGCAGTTTCGAGGTTTGCAATGCACGAATCTGCGAATAAAAGTCTTTTTTTAACTGTAATATAACTGAATCCACTGCGTGCACCTACTTAGTTCTTTTATTACTTCTCCAGCTCAAATCGTTGATTTTCTTTATACTGGAATCTTCATAAATTCGGAAAAATGATAACATTCTGTTTGTTATCTGCACGATTTATTTCCCATAGTGGAATAGTGGTCACATTATTGACGCTTTATCATTTTGATCGAAAATAGGATAAAAAAGATCAAAAGTAATAGAGGAAAGATCCACAACGCCGCTGTCGAATAATTAAATGGTGGCTGATACAAAACGATATTCCCATATCTCTGAACCAAATAATCTTTTACCTCTTGATCCGTGCTTCCTTCGTTTACCATCGAGTACACTTTCAATCTTAAATCTTTAGCGGCTTGTGCATTAGATTCAACAAGGTTTTGGTTTTGACATTGTGGGCATCGCAAAGCCTTGGCTAATGCATTTGCTCTTTGTTGCAGTTCAACGGAATGAAATTCAAACAGATCAACATGCTGCGTAATTTGCTCTGCTTTGACCCAAGAAGAACACAAAGAAAACAAAACAATAATGAAGTAAGCATATTTAAAGTGAGACATTAAAATACCCCGAAAATAACGAGTTCCATTTGTCTATTGTTAACTTACCTCTATATTTGATCAAAACATTGCCATTTTGATCAATTAAGTAAGTTTCTGGCGTTCCTATTACACCAAGTTCAACCGCCAGTTGCCCATTAGGATCGGATATAACTTCGGTATATGGATTGTGTGAAGAGCTCAAATAGCGTTTAGCCACGCTCTCTTTATCTCGATAGTTAAGACCAACGATGGGCACACCTTGTCGAGCTAAGTTGAGCAAATCATCATGTTCTTGTTTACAAACCCCGCACCAAGACGCCCAAACATTCAATAGCACATAACCTTGATTTTCTAGTACTGCATCGGTGATTCGATTGTCTGAAATGAGTGAGTAAGCGGTAAAATCTGGGATAGATAACATACGATTTTGTTGTATTTCTACGTTTGGTCTATCGGATAATGCCATTGTCGCGGTGACAAAAAAAATCGCAACTAGCAATATGAGAACGATCAGTTTAAGCGTATTTTTCGATCTCATTACCTTTTCCCCTTAGATTCATCATACTCCCCAAAGCACTTATTACGATTAAAGCGCCACCAAACCATATCCACCATATGCCCGCGCGATATTGCACTTTAATTGCGTAGGCGCTGTTGTCGAGCTTGTCACCCAAAGTGATGTAGTAGTCTCCATGCCATAGTGATCGAATAGCGGGCTCGGTCATATTCATCACGCGTACAGGGTAATGCCGTTTCTCGGGTTGAAAGTTCAGCGCCTTACCGCTCTCCAAATAAAGAACAACACTTCCCTGTTCTGCGGTGTAGTTCGGCCCAACTAACCATTCAATTCCATGATAATCAACGGTGATACCCGCTTTTTGATACGAGCTACCAGGCTCTGCCCGTAAGTTGTATTCATACGAATAGTCACTATTAAATACTGCTCCGCTTGCAGCCAACGCAAAGCCAATATGAGCAAGAAGCATAGGCATTAATTTGCTCTTGTTTTCTGCATAAAACAGCAAAAGCAAATGAGAAACCACTACCCACGTCGCTAATACCAGAGTAATCAAAGTCGTTATATGAAGCTCTTTTGTAGTAAAAACGAAAATAGTACTAACCGCAATAACATGAATACCGACAAACCCAATGGTTTTAACGGCATGAGGACTGGCTCCTTTCGTCCACTTCAACACGGGCATAAAGGCGAGAAAGGTCAGAGCAAGTAATGTAAGGGGAAAAACGAGGCTGTTAAAGTAAGGTGCCCCAACGGATATATTACCCAAGCCAAGCAGTTGATAGAGCATTGGGTAAAAGGTACCGAGGAAAACAATCGCCATACAAACAACGAGAAGTCCAATAGCGATGTATACCATGTAGGCACGACTTATTAACGAATCGAGCGTAAAACGAGGAATATGTAGCCCTCGCACAATAAGCACACCAAAGGTGACAACCACCAAAACGCTGAGAACAGCAAGAAGTACTACACCTTTGGTTGGATCAACCGCAAACGCGTGTACTGAGGTTAATACACCTGATCTCACCACAAATGTGCCGAGAATACTCAAACTGAACGTCGCAAAAGCCAATGCGTAGGTGCTCCAAATTACTCCTTTATTACGCTTCGACAACACACCACTATGCAGTAATGCAGTACCCATTAACCAAGGCAGCAAAGACGCGTTTTCTACCGGGTCCCAAAACCACCACCCGCCCCAACCTAATTCATTGTATGCCCACCAAGCACCGATCAAAATTCCAATTGTTAGCGTACCCCAAGCAAAGAAAGCGGCACTACGGGCAACACCATACCATTCATTTATAGGTCGTTTCGCTAATAACGCAGCTAAAGCGAACGCCAGTATCGCGGCATAACCAACGTAACCCAAATACAACAGCGGCGGATGAATAATAAGCCCGATATCTTGCAACATCGGATTGAGATCTCGTCCCTCCAACGCTAGCGTCTGAGCATACTCAAAAGGATTAGACGTGGTGAGGGTAAACCAAGCGAAAATAGCAATAATTAAGTTCATGATACCCAAGCAATCGCCTGTATATTGAGTGCAAACTGGCGACTTGATAGCAATAAAAGAGGCCCATAAGCTCAACGTAACCACCCAAAACAACATAGACCCTTGATGGCCGCCCCAAGCAGCTGCAATCTTAAACGCGATAGGTAACTGGCTGTTCGAGTGTGTAACCACATACTCAAGCGCAAAATTATCCTGAATAAAACAGACTATCAAAAGCGCCAAACAAACTAAGGAGGCTAAGCTGATAATATGAGACGTTGCGGTTTGGTGTGGCAACACTCCCTTCTTCCTCAGCGTAAAGCAAACCCAATGCAGCAGCGTCGCACATGTCGATGCGACAGCCACCAATATCAACAAAAAGAAACCGAGCTCAGCCTCCATTTTGCCTCCTTACACGATGGTCATTTGACCAGCATAGAGAATGAAAGTACGCAGCATGAGTACGCCAACCAAGCTCAACGTTGTGACCGCAAAAACGTAACTTCCCCTATGACGAACTTCTGAAGGCGTTAGCCAGTTTAGTGTCAACGGTGTGATCATTCCGATGAGCACCACCCCAACCCAGAACCACTGAGCCCAGAACCCACTCGAAATGGCATTCCAAGCCGCGGCTTCATTTTGCCCGCCACTAAAGATAAGCCCAGTAAAGAATGTCACTAAGACAAACAGCTCAAACAATACTACTGGGCGTTCAAATCCGTGTACCCAAGACACACTTGGGCTGCTGGTCGACTCTTTAAATACCAAGATGCCGAACATCAAGCATGCTGCTGCGCCAGATGACAGACTAGAGAACAGGAACAAGATTGGCAGTACTGGATTGTTTAGCATTGGGTAAGTCTTCAATGCAGACAATAAAAAGCCGGTGTATGCCGCAAGCACGATGGCTAAGAAGCCCAAGAATAATTCAATTGCGTTGTTGGCTTTCCCTGCTTTAATCAAGATGCCATCGGCAAAATCCAATAATTTACTCGGCAACTTTCCTTCGCAGAAGCTGATGATTTGATGACGGAAGATAACGCCGATCCAAACAAACAGCACTAGCATGTACACTTGGAACAAGACAACGCCCATCGACATCACGGAAGTCGGGTTGTAGTAAATCATGATCTTCCAAAACTCAAGCGGTTTAGTTAAGTGGAAAATCAAAATCACTAAGCCAGAAATAATGCCAAATGGCGCTAGCCAAGCCATTGCTTTTATAATGCCATTGTTTGCGGGATCACCTTCAATCACTTTGCGTTTTAAATAGATAGAAATCATCACCGCACCTGCTGACATCCCAGCGAGGAATAAGTAAATCGCAATAATCCAATCCCAGACTAACGAGTCAAAGTGGAATGCACTTTCGAAGCCGTTCATGATGACACCTCCCCTTTACTATGCGGAATTTTGTACAGTTTAGGCTGCGTACCTAAATGCGATTTATCGCGATAGACAACATGGCTTTCGATAGCTTTGCTCACCTCGCTAGCTGGGTCATTTAAATCACCAAAGATGAGTGCTTTTGTTGGGCAAGATTCCACGCAAGCTGGCTGCTTACCTTGCGCCAGGTTGGTATCGCGGCAGAAGTTACATTTATCCGCAGAGTGATCGACTGGATTAAAGAAGCGCACTTGATAAGGACAAGCAGCAAGGCAATAACCACATCCGACACATTTCTCTTTGTGTACATCCACAATGCCCGTCGCTTCATCTTTGTATGCTGCGCCTGTTGGGCACACATAGACACATGGTGGATTATCACAGTGCTGACAGGATTCGCGAGTAAACTGGTATTCCACATCTGGGAATTCGCCAATCGGTTCACTGCGATGAATTTTAAGTCGCGTCACGCCTTCAGGGACTTTATTTACTTCGCGACAAGCATCGGTACAAGCGGTACAGCCAATACAGGCATTTTCATCATGAACCATACCCATGCGCTTCGCTTGTTCACTGTTGCTGGCATAAAGAGAGGAGCTAACAACGGAAGTGCCCGCAACGCCTGTAGTTAAAATCAACGCACCGCTGCTAGCTAAAAAGTTTCTTCTCGAACATTTCATGCTATCTCTCCTCTTCTTTGGCAAGTTCAGGTTCGACGGCAAATTCAGAGTGACAATCCACACACTGCTTGATCAGTTGTTTTCTGTCGTACGACAACGCTTTGGTTTTCGCTGCGTGTACATCGTGGCAATTTGAACAAGTGAGGTTTTTGGCGTGCACATCGTGCGTCCAGTGGCTTTCTCTTAGCTGTGTCGGTGCATGGCAATCCACACATTGGCTGTTAGCTTTAAGAATCATGCTTGGCTCAAGGAACACTTTGTCGTGTGCCTCTTTCGATTGCGCGGCAGAAAACTTAATCACATCAGGCGCACCTTCACGATGATCGGGACCAATGTTGCTATGGCAATTGGTGCAATTAAGTTGCTTACCTTGACTCAATAACGCTTGCGAATCATGCGATAGATTCAGAGTATCTTTAGCATCCTTATGACATTGAAGACATTTATAGTCTCGGTCACGGATCAACTCGACTTGATGACGCTCAGCTTGAGCACCTTCAACTGGCTCTGAAGAAGTCGCATGGGCGGCGGTGAAAAAACCATAGATGGCAAAGATGAAGAGAAATTTCAGCATTGTCTCTATGGTCAATTTTATATTGCCCATATTTTTCTTTCCTTAGCTCGCTAATAATTGATAACTCTTATCAACTATTATTTGAGCAACAATTAATTTCCTCTGAAGATATTTTTACACCTTCAAATGACATCAATTCTTATTTTGGAAAGCCACAACGCTAAACCTGTATTTATAATACCTCTATAATTCCTAAGAGGTAGAATCACATGTTCAAAAAGCGACCTTAATCACCTTATTTTTAGAGTGGTTATGCCCATAACACGCTGTGATTAAAGGGGATTACAACATACCACTTTAGGGGTATATGAACTTAAACATGATTAAGATCACTAGCATAAATTGATCTAAAACAAGGCCAATTTCGGTCACTATTTCATCTATTCAATTCACTATTAATATTAACGATAGATCTCCGATTCTTATTTGGAATAGCTCCTCACAACGCTGCTAATAAAAACGAATATGGAGATAACACCGTGAGCATAAAACACTGGATGAGCGCACCTATCGCGGTTGCGACCTTATTCGCCAGCCAATTATTTTTGGTTGGTGCTCCTTTGGCGGCAGAGGATACTGGTCTCATAGAGCCTCGCAATGATACCTTTGAACAAAACCATCCTGACCAATATCACTCTTGGAAAGCCACATCGGAAAGCGAGCATATTGAAGATGCCTTAAGTGAAGACCCAAACATGGTGATCTTGTGGGCCGGTTATGGTTTTGCTAAAGACTACAACAAAGCGCGCGGTCACTTTTACGCGCTTGATGATGTGAGGCAAACCCTCAGAACTGGCGCACCAGCAGACGAAAACTCCGGGCCAATGCCGATGGCTTGTTGGAGTTGTAAAAGCCCAGATGTCGCCCGCGTAATTGAAGAGCGCGGTGAAGACGGCTATTTTGAAGGTAAATGGGCGCGCTTGGGCTCAGAAATCGTCAACCCTATCGGTTGTTCCGACTGTCACAATACGGGTTCTGAAGCCTTCAAGAAGGGCGAACCCGCACTGGCACTGACTCGCCCATACGTCGAGCGTGCTTTTGACACCATCGGCAAAAATTTTGACCAACAATCTCGCTTAGATAAACAAGCGTCAGTCTGCGCTCAATGTCATGTCGAGTACTACTTCACAGGTCCGACTAAAGCAGTCAAATTCCCATGGGACATGGGGACCAACGTCGCGGATATGGAGAAATACTACGACGCGTTAAACTTTAAAGATTGGACGCACGCCGTTTCTAAAGCACCAATGCTTAAGGCGCAACACCCAGGTTTCGAAACTTGGAGAGCGGGTATTCATGGCAAAAACAAAGTGGTGTGTGTGGACTGTCACATGCCTAAAGTAACCAAAGAAGACGGTACGGTATACACTGACCACAAAGTGGGTAACCCGTTTGATCGTTTTGAAGACACCTGTGCGCAATGCCATACTCAAACCAAAGAGCAGCTACAAGGCATCGTTTCGACTCGCAAAGCGCAAGTACTAAACATGAAGCTAACCGCCGAGAAGCAAATTGTGGCAGCGCACTTTGAAGCTGGTGCAGCATGGGAAGCAGGAGCAACAGAAGCAGAGATGCAACCTATCCTACAAGATATTCGCCATGCACAATGGCGTTGGGACTACGCGATTGCTTCTCACGGTGTTCACATGCATGCTCCTGAGGTAGCACTTGAAGTACTCGGTACCGCAGTTGATCGCGCTGCTGACGCTCGTACTAAGCTAGTTCGTTTACTGGCAACAAAAGGCATTACTGACCCAGTTCAAATTCCAGATATCTCGACCAAAGCAAAAGCGCAACAAGCACTAGGTATGGATATGGAAAAGATGAACGCAGATAAGAAGCACTTCTTAGAAACGGTGGCACCAGAATGGGATAAAGCAGCTGCTGAGCGCGAAGCAACGTACTGATCAGTATCGATTACACTAGGTTAAATGGATAAAACGAAGGGCGCACGTTGCGCCCTTTTTGTTTGATAGAAGGCAGAGGAAAACAGATTAGCGACGAGGAAGTCTCGGCCTAGGCTGAATATGTGGACGTGTTTTAGGCATCTGCACATTTGGGCGTGTAACTGGGCGCTGGATCTTCGTTTCCGGCAATGCTTTTCTTTGTTGAAGCTTTTCTGCCACGGCTTTGTCTTGTAAAGCCGTAGGCTCGATGCGCTCGGGGCGGTTCTCCCACTTGGGTTGAATCTCCTGCTTTTGCTCGTCAGGCAGCGATTGCCAATGATCGTCAAGCTGTCGCTTCATGTTATCGATATTGGCGGACATATCATCGTCTTTCCAATCTTCGACTTTGTCTTTGATGGATTGCTGTTGCTCTTCATCCAAGCCATTCCACCACTCTTCTAGTTTCTCTTTGTATTCATCGTCGTTGTCGCAACAACCCGGATAGTAATAAATCCAGTAGTCGTCATGATCGTACCACCAAGGGTCGTAATAACCGGAAGAGTAATAAACCGTAGATGAGGTGCCAGAATGTTCGGAAGAGCTACAACCCACTAACACGGAGCCGCACAGCACCACCAATATTCCGAACGCTTTATTCTTCATTCGTCCCCCACCTTTCTTCTACTAATTATTAGAGTCTACGCCTACAACAGCTCTTTCGCTTTATTGATCGAGTTAATAATTTGTACTCGATCTAAGCTTGGATCGTTCGAGTCGAGTAATAGCACCCAAGTATCAATGGCTTCCTGAAAGCGGAATGACAGAAAATGATCATTGGCGATCAACGACAAAGCCGCTTCATTATGCGGTTCTATCTGCAAAGCTTGTTCTAGAAGCAAACTGACTTCTTGCGTCATTGATTGCTGATGAATGTAGTATAAGGTCGTCGCTTTCGCAGCAAGTTGCGTGGCACCGACTGGCTCAGTTAGTTGGATGGCGTAATCAAAACAAATCAGTGCGCCATCCAATTCTCCCTCTAGCAGGTAGCCCTGCCCTAGCTGAAACCACAATTCGGCATTGTTTGGGTCTTCACGCAATTGGTCTTGAATTTCCTGCATGATATCGCGAGCAGTCATCATTCGAGAGACTTCAGCTTGAATAGGTTGTGGAGGAGATTGACGCAACAATAAGAAGCTAGCGCTGGTTAACACTAGTACCAAAGCACAAAAACCGAACCATTGTGCCGCTCTTACTCTTGAAGCGCTGAGCGATAATACGACGACGAATAATCCCATCAAAGTGATGGCAATGAAAAACCAAACAGACATAACGCGCTCCCTAGACAAACTGAGTATTAGTGTACTGGTTTAATGCTTGTATTGCGTTGATAGAGGTACAAAAAAGCCGAGCAACTGAGGCTCGGCTTTTTACATTAGAATAGTGACGAAAGATTACTCTTCGTTACCTTCCTCTGCATCATCAGCGGCTGGCGCTTCTGGAGTATCTTGCTGCGTATTTTCGTCTGTTGACTCTAACGCTTCTGCTTCTTCACCAGCAGGCAGCTCTTCGTCATCAACTTCTTCGATACGTTGCAAACCAACAACAGATTCGTCTTCCGCAGTACGGATAAGCGTTACACCTTGCGTGTTACGACCAACCTGGCTAACTTCACCAACACGAGTACGTACTAGCGTACCAGCGTCGGTGATCATCATCATTTCATCACCTTCAACAACCTGGATAGCACCAACTACCGGGCCGTTTCGCTCAGAAACTTTGATAGAAACTACACCTTGAGTGCCACGACCTTTTGTCGGGTACTCGCTCAGCGCTGTACGTTTACCATAACCGTTTTCTGTAACCGTTAGGATGTCGCCTTCGTGTGAAGGAACGATAAGTGATACAACTTGGTCATTTTCAGCCAGTTTCATACCACGAACACCAGAGGCGGTACGACCCATAGGACGAACACCTTTAAACTTGATCTCTGGCTGACCGTTCTCATCAAGAACTGGCTTACCATTTTCGTCAAGTACTGGAATTTCTTCTGCTTCTTTAAAGCGAACCACTTTACCCGCTTTAGAGAACAGCATGATTTCGTTTTCGCCGTTAGTGATATCCACACCGATTAACGAATCGTCTTCACGTAGGTTTACCGCAATCAGGCCATTTGAACGAACATTTGCAAATTGGTTCAACGGCGTTTTCTTAACCGTACCGTCACCTGTTGCCATGAAGATGAATTTGTCTTCAGAGAATTCATCAACACGCAGAATCGCGGTAATACGCTCACCTTCTTCTAGTGGAAGGATGTTCACAATTGGCTTACCACGAGCAGTGCGGCTCGCTAGAGGCAATTGGTAAACTTTCAGACGGTATGTTTTACCGCGAGTAGAGAAACACAAGATGTTATCGTGGGTATTCGCCACTAGAAGACGCTCGATATGGTCTTCATCTTTCATCTTGGTCGCACTCTTACCTTTACCACCACGGCGCTGTGACTCGTAGTCGCTCAGTACTTGGTACTTAACGTAACCACCGTGCGATAGAGTAACCACAACGTCTTCACGCGCGATCAGCTCTTCCATGTCGATATCATGGCTCGCAGCTGTGATTTCTGTACGACGAGCGTCACCAAAGCCGTCGCGAACGGCTTCAAGTTCTTCGCGGATCACTTCCATCAAACGCTCAGTGCTTGCAAGGATATGCATGAGTTCAGCGATTTCTTCTAGAAGTGTTTTGTATTCGCCAAGAATCTTCTCGTGTTCTAGACCTGTTAGTTTGTGTAGACGAAGATCTAGGATAGCTTGTGCTTGTTGCTCAGTCAGGAAGTACTGACCATCGCGGATACCATATTGAGGCTCTAGCCACTCAGGGCGTGCTGCATCAGTACCTGCACGCTCTAGCATTGCTGAAACGTTGCCTAAATCCCAACCACGAGCAATAAGGCCCGCTTTTGCTTCAGCCGGTGTTGGCGCCTTACGGATAAGCTCAATGATTTCATCAATGTTGGCAAGCGCTAGCGCTAAACCTTCAAGGATGTGGGCACGTTCACGCGCTTTACGTAGTTCGAAAATAGTACGACGAGTCACAACTTCACGACGGTGATCAACGAAGCACTTCAACATATCTTTCAGGTTGAATAGCTGTGGTTGGCCATTGTTTAGGGCCACCATGTTGATACCGAAAGTGGTTTGCAACTGAGTCTGAGCGTATAGGTTGTTTAGAACCACTTCGCCCACAGCGTCGCGCTTACATTCAATAACAATACGCATACCGTCTTTATCTGACTCGTCGCGTAGTGCACTGATGCCTTCAACTTTCTTATCTTTAACTAGCTCAGCGATCTTTTCGATCAAGCGAGCTTTGTTTACCTGGTATGGGATCTCAGTGACGATGATGGTTTCTTTACCATTCTTCTCCACTTCGATGTCCGCTTTCGAACGCATGTAGATTTTGCCGCGACCTGTTTTATACGCGTCTACAATGCCTTTACGACCGCTGATCAGCGCCGCCGTTGGGAAATCAGGACCAGGAATGTAATCCATTAGTTCATCAATAGTGATTTCTTCATTATTGATGTATGCAAGACAGCCATCGATCACTTCGCCAAGGTTATGAGGCGGGATGTTGGTTGCCATACCTACTGCGATACCAGAAGCACCGTTAACCAATAGGTTTGGAATTTTAGTTGGAAGAACCGCTGGGATCTGCTCAGTACCGTCGTAGTTTGGTACGTAGTCTACGGTTTCTTTGTCTAGGTCAGCCAATAGTTCATGGGCAATTTTTGCCATTCGAACTTCGGTGTAACGCATTGCCGCAGCAGAGTCGCCATCGATCGAGCCAAAGTTACCTTGACCATCGACCAGCATGTAACGAAGCGAGAACGGCTGAGCCATACGTACGATTGTGTCGTACACAGCACTATCACCGTGCGGGTGATATTTACCGATTACGTCGCCGACAACACGGGCTGATTTTTTATATGGTTTGTTCCAATCGTTGCCTAGTACGTTCATCGCGAATAAAACGCGGCGGTGTACTGGTTTTAGGCCATCACGCACATCTGGAAGAGCACGACCTACGATGACTGACATCGCATAGTCTAGATATGAACCTCTAAGCTCATCTTCAATGTTTACGGGCGTGATCTCTTTAGCTAAATCGCTCATAGAGCCATTATCCCTCTATTATCTGATCGTAATTACGATACGTGTAAGGTGCAAAAATATAACACACAATTCATCACTTCGGCATCACTTTCCCTCTCCTTTTATCAGGTTGTGAGCTTGGTTATGAATCAAATGTCGAGAATTTGCACACTCATCCCATATCTTTCTGATTAGTGGTTATATTTCGGTCAACATTGAGCAAAATCGGACTTTTTACGCGGAAAAGCGAGATAAATTCCTTTAACCACACAACGCGAAAATGCCGGTTTTAGAGTATTGTCACTGGCACTAGTTCAAGGATGAACCAAAAACAATAGCTAGTGCTTTCAAAATTACAGGAACCTGTCGCGTTTGCCGCGCCAGTGAACTCTGTCATTGTCCCTTCACTAAGCACATCGAGGTTGTTTGGGGATAAAACGTTGGAGTATACTGACGCCCTCTAAAGGACTCAGATTGAATGCAATAAAACCAATTATGACTAAAGCACAAAACGTCGACCCAAGTGAAATTAAGAAATTCGAGGACATGGCTTCTCGATGGTGGGATTTAGAAGGCGAGTTTAAGCCGCTTCACCAAATTAACCCACTTCGTTTGAACTATGTACTTGAAAAAGCAAATGGCTTGTTTGGCAAGCGTGCACTTGATGTCGGCTGTGGTGGTGGCATTCTTGCTGAAAGCATGGCGAAAGAAGGCGCTATTGTGACTGGACTTGATATGGGCAAAGAACCTTTAGAAGTCGCACGACTCCACGCACTAGAAACCGGTACTCAACTGACCTACATTCAGAGCACAATAGAAGACCACGCATTAGAAAACGCGGGGACTTACGATGTCGTGACTTGTATGGAGATGCTTGAACACGTTCCAGATCCTCTCTCCGTTATCCGCTCTTGTGCTGCGCTAGTAAAACCTGGTGGTCACGTGTTTTTCTCAACCTTGAACCGAAACATCAAGTCATACTTGTTTGCTATTGTCGGTGCAGAGAAGCTTCTTAAGATTGTTCCTGAGGGGACTCACGAGCACGAGAAGTTTATCAAGCCTGCCGAAATGATGAAGATGATAGACCAAACAGACCTAACAGAAATGGGCATTACAGGCCTGCATTACAACCCTCTTAATGACAGTTACAAACTCGGCCGTAATGTAGATGTAAACTACATCGTTCATACTAAAAAATACTGAACGCCGTTATGTTAAAAAATGCGTTTTGTGATTGACATTTTTTGTAGAAAATGAATCGAAAGCGGTAGCACAAAGTTGCCGCTTTTTTTGTCTTTTTATGCCTAAAATTCGTGCTCTAGATTCCATTTTAACCAACCTATTTTTCGTAGATAAAAACGGCCAAAGATCAAGGAAAATATTTTTGCATGCGGTTATTTCTAAACCGATCTCAAAACCGTGCTTTTAACCATTCAAGTCTGCCCTTTTCTCATCGGTTAGTGTTCACTTACTGATTTTTTTCATTTTGTCAGTTATCCACAAGTCATCCCCGATCTGTACCTTGATAAATCAGTGTAATAGCACTATCTTGTAACCCGCAAACAATTGAACCCCTATATGTTGTGTTTAAGCGACAATATATAGATAGACTTTGATCACAAAGCCGCCGCAAGCTTTACTCATATTGCACATAAACAAACAAAAATACGGCTTTTATCAGTTTTCTTAGGGAAATAAAGCAGAATGAACCAACAACTTACCGTCACCAAGCGTGATGGCCGTAAAGAAAGTATCGATCTGGATAAAATCCACCGCGTTATCACTTGGGCTGCAGAAGGTCTAGATAATGTTTCGGTTTCTCAAGTAGAACTTCGCGCTCACATCCAGTTTTACGACGGCATCACAACGACAGATATTCACGAGACAATCATCAAGTCTGCGGCAGACCTGATCTCTGAAGAGACTCCGGATTACCAATACCTAGCTGCTCGCCTAGCGGTATTCCATCTGCGTAAAAAAGCGTATGGCCAATACGAGCCACCAACGCTTTATGATCACGTGTCTCGCCTCGTCGATATGGGTAAGTACGATCAACATATTCTAGAAGACTACACAAAAGCAGAACTCGACGAACTTGATGCGTACATCGACCATAAACGCGACCTAAACTTCTCATACGCGGCAGTTAAGCAGCTAGAGGGCAAGTACTTCGTACAAAACCGTGTAACGGGCCAAATTTACGAAAGTGCTCAGTTCTTATACATCCTTGTAGCAGCGTGCCTATTTGCGAAATATCCAAAAGCAACGCGTCTTGATTACATCAAGCGTTTCTACGATGCGACATCGACATTTAAGATTTCTCTACCTACGCCAATTATGTCTGGCGTGCGTACCCCTACTCGCCAGTTCAGCTCATGTGTTCTGATTGAGTGTGGCGACAGTCTTGATTCTATCAACGCAACAGCAAGCTCGATTGTTCGTTACGTATCTCAGCGCGCTGGTATTGGTATCAACGCTGGTCGTATCCGTGCATTAGGTTCAGAGATTCGCGGTGGTGAAGCATTCCACACTGGTTGTATCCCGTTCTACAAATACTTCCAAACCGCAGTAAAATGTTGTTCGCAAGGTGGTGTTCGTGGTGGCGCAGCGACTGTATTCTACCCAATGTGGCACGGCGAAGCTCGCTCTCTAATGGTGCTTAAAAACAACCGTGGTGTTGAAGAGAACCGTGTTCGTCACATGGACTACGGTGTACAGCTGAACAAACTGATGTACCAACGCTTGGTTGAGGGTGGCAACATCACACTATTCTCACCTTCAGACGTACCGGGTCTATACGACGCATTCTTCGAAAACCAAGAAGAGTTTGAGCGTCTATACGTGAAGTACGAGAACGATCCTTCAATCAAGAAAGAAACGGTTAAAGCGATTGAAATGTTCACTCTGCTAATGCAAGAGCGTGCATCAACAGGTCGTATCTACATTCAGAACGTGGACCACTGTAATACTCACAGCCCATTCGATTCTGAAGTAGCGCCAGTTCGTCAATCGAACCTATGTCTAGAAATCGCGCTGCCAACGAAGCCATTAACTAACGTTGAAGATGACTCGGGCGAGATCGCACTATGTACGCTTTCTGCCTTCAACCTTGGTGCTATCAAGTCTCTAGATGATTTCGAAGAGCTATCTGATCTTGTTGTTCGTGCGCTAGATGCACTGCTTGATTATCAAGATTACCCTCTACCAGCGGCATACAAATCGACGATGAACCGTCGTACGCTAGGTGTTGGTGTGATCAACTTCGCTTACTACTTAGCGAAGCATGGCGTGAAATACTCTGACGGTAGCGCAAATGGCCTGACTCACCGTACGTTCGAAGCAATGCAGTACTACCTACTAAAAGCATCGGTAGAACTGGCGAAAGAGCAAGGCAAGTGCCCTTCATTCGACGAAACGAACTACGCGAAAGGCTTACTGCCGATTGATACGTACAAGAAAGATATCGACCTAATTTGTGACGAAGCGCTGCACTACGACTGGGACAGCCTACGTAAAGAAATTATGGAGCACGGCCTACGTAACTCAACACTGACTGCGCTAATGCCTTCTGAGACCTCTTCTCAGATTTCAAACGCAACTAACGGTATTGAGCCACCACGTGGTTATGTTTCAGTAAAAGCTTCGAAAGACGGTATTCTGAAGCAAGTTGTACCTGAGTTCACTGAACTTAAAGACAACTATGAACTGCTTTGGAACATCGGTTCGAACGACGGTTACCTACATCTTGTGGGTATTATGCAGAAGTTTGTTGACCAAGCTATCTCTGCTAATACTAACTACGACCCGTCACGTTACGAGACTGGCAAGGTACCAATGAAGAAACTACTTCAAGACCTGCTAACAGCGTACAAGTTTGGTGTGAAAACGCTTTACTACCATAACACTCGTGATGGCGCAAAAGATGAACAGAAAGACGCTGTTCAACCACAAGATGACGATTGTGCTGGCGGCGGTTGTAAGATTTAATCTACCCGCACCTAACACTCCGTAAAGACAGACTATCGATAACCTCCCCTTATGGGGAGGTTTAAAAGGAATTGAGGCATTATGGCTTACAGTACTTTTAACCAAAAAAAGAATGACCAATTGAAGGAACCAATGTTCCTAGGTCAATCAGTAAACGTTGCACGCTACGACCAACAAAAGTTTGAGATTTTCGAAAAGCTTATCGAGAAACAACTTTCTTTCTTCTGGCGTCCAGAAGAAGTAGACGTATCTAGCGACCGTATCGATTACAACAAACTGCCAGATCACGAGAAGCACATCTTCATCTCTAACTTGAAGTACCAAACGCTTCTAGACTCTATCCAAGGTCGTAGCCCTAACGTGGCACTGCTGCCGCTTGTGTCTCTGCCGGAACTAGAGACTTGGATTGAGACTTGGTCTTTCTCTGAAACGATTCACTCTCGTTCTTACACGCACATTATTCGTAACATCGTGAACGACCCTGCTGTGGTATTTGATGATATCGTTGAGAACGAGCACATCCTGAAGCGTGCAAAAGACATCGCGCACTACTACGACGATTTGATTCAAGCGACGAATGATTACCATCGCTACGGTGAAGGTGAGCATGTCCTTAACGGTGAAACGGTTAAGGTTAGTCTGTACGACCTTAAGAAGAAACTGTACATCTGTCTGATGTCTGTGAACGCTCTAGAAGCGATTCGTTTTTACGTAAGTTTCGCATGTTCTTTCGCTTTCGCAGAACGCGAACTAATGGAAGGTAACGCGAAAATCATCAAACTGATTGCACGTGATGAAGCACTTCACCTGAACGGTACGCAACACATGATCAACCTGCTACGTAACGGTCAGGATGATTTCACTTTCATGCAAATCGCAGAAGAAGCAAAACAAGACTGTTTTGACCTATTCAAAGAAGCGGCTGAGCAAGAAAAAGAGTGGGCAGAGTATCTATTCAAAGATGGCTCGATGATCGGTCTAAACAAAGACATTCTAAGCCAATATGTTGAATACATCACTAACATCCGTATGCAAGCAGTAGGTCTACCTGCAGCGTATCCAGAAGCAACAACCAACCCAATCCCATGGATTAACGCTTGGTTGTCTTCAGATAATGTTCAAGTTGCGCCTCAAGAAGCGGAAATTTCTTCTTACCTTGTGGGTCAAATTGACAATGAAGTTCGTGCAGACGACTTCGAAGGATTCGAGCTGTAATGGCAACACTCAAAATCAACAAACTCATCAGTATTGAATCCAATCCTTCCAATACAATTTTGGAAACAATGGAGCAAGCTGGCTTATTACCAGAATACAACTGTCGTGATGGACACTGTGGTGCTTGTCGCTGCAAGTTGGAATCTGGTGAAGTGGAGTATGTTGGTTTTGCCATGGCTTACACGCAAAGTGATGAGATATTACCTTGTATCTGTAAAGCAAAATCGGATTTGTCACTCAGTGGCGTTAACTACGCGATGAAAGAAAAGCAGCGCGCATAACGTGACTCGACGGTATAAAACGCAAAAGCCAAGGTGATTACCTTGGCTTTTTTGTATCTACGTGTTTTATCTCTCAGGCTGTTATAGGTCTCTGGTTATAAAGCACTACCTGGGAGATGCATCTCTTTAACTTTCTCTAAAAATGCATAATGTGCAAACATCGGTTTACGTTCTAGGTAACGACGCAACAAGTCTAGTGCTGCCGTGCTGATCACTTTAACTTGATCATTGCGCGGATACTTTTTCGAGAGTTTATATAACGCTCCCCACTCGCCTGACGGTGTCGATAAAGCGACGGAAAAAACACCCTCTTCAATATCGCCAGTGACGAGTGATAAATCCGTCCCACACTTCTCTCGCGTCGCTCCTGCCAGAGCAAACGTTTCTGCTAATGGGTCTCCGCTGTTGCTCATCGCTTGAGTCTGGCTTGGTAGTACCCAACCATGTCCAAGTTGCCTTTCAGCGTTTTCATCACTATTTAACCAATAAGTTAAGTATCCACCACTGCTTTTTTCGGAAACCGACACGGTTAACTCTTTATCCACCAACAGCTGGCCGACATTTTCAACCATAGGTAAATCAATACTAACGGTATTACTTTCAAGATGCTTATTGATCATCTGTACCAACTTCAAACGCTGTTCAAGCTGGTCAGAAGGGCCAAAGAGTTTCACTTCAATAAAAGGTAAGTAAGAGCGATAACCAAGCTCATACCCTTGAGGAAGTTTTAGCTGATCAAGCTTGTCCGAGATGCCGGATTCGGAAAGGCCGAACGTATAGATTCGACTACAACATGAACCTTGCACCTCTGGAAAAGCTCTTCTCAGATCAGGCAAAATTTGCGTCTCTGCCATAAGCTTAAATTCACTTGGCACACCCGGCGTAAAATAAAAAATGGCATCATTAATCAGCATCTTGAAACCACAGGCCGTGCCTATCGGGTTATCCAGAATCTCAGCCGTTTCTGGTAGCATGGCTTGTTTTAAGTTACTGTCTGGCATTGGGATGCCACGTCGAGCATACAAACTTTCTAGATGCTGCAACCACTCTTTGAAAAGCACGAGTTTACACTCAGCAGCTCTCGCTGCGGCGGCCGCACTCATATCATCGGTCGTTGGCCCTAAACCACCATTCACGATCACCACGTCATTGTTGAAGCTCAACATTAAAAACTCTTCAACCAAGCTCGACAGGCTATCACCAACCGTTGAGCGCTTTGTTAAGCCAAATCCATGTTGATAAAACAGGCTAGATAACCATGCCGCATTAGTATCAACAATATCACCGTGGAGCACTTCCTCACCGGTACTAAGCATTGCTATTTTCACAACTGACTCCTGAACATAAGCACAATCCTATTATTCGTTATAGTGCTTATTTTTCTTTTTATTTGGACGAATCTCGACGAGATATATTGGGACTAAATAAGGATCAAGTATTTAAATGGTTGATGTTTTGAGGGATAATTGCGAGCCCGATCATCACACCATCAACTCGGAGACCTTTGTGTCAAAATCATCCATGTTCAAGAAAACTCTAACTGGCCTTTGCTTGACTTCGTCAGCGCTTGCGCACGCAAGTCAGTACGATATGACCAGTCATACGGAGTTTTCTTACACACCTGATTGCTTGTCAGGTTACTGCGAAACGACGACTCTGTACACCTTCGAGTCTCAAAATCGCGGTCTTATGTTTGAACAGAATAATGATGATTCATTAAATCTTGATGCAGGGCTTCAGCCTAAACATCTCATAATCCCTCAAGATAAAGACTGGGATTACCTCATGGGTCAAACATACACCATTCTTGGCCTGAGTATCGCAACCGTTGGTATGATGACTTTCCTTCCAGAAAGTATCACTAAGTGGGACGAAGAAGACCGAGACATGAGTAAGCTGGGTCAAAAATGGAAAGATAATGTCTCTGACGGGCCTGTTTGGGATCGTGATGAACATGTCCTCAACTACATCATGCACCCTTATTTTGGCGGCGTTTACTACACAGCCGCACGCCACGCTGGCTATAACGAGTTTCAGTCATTCTTGTACTCCGCAACCATGTCAACGTTCTTTTGGGAGTACGGAGTAGAGGCATTTGCAGAAGTGCCATCTTGGCAGGATATTTTTATCACGCCGTTCTTTGGTGCTGTGGTTGGCGAAATGATGCTCACTGCTGAGCAAGATATTGTAGCAAACGGCGGCGAAGTCATGGGCTCTGAAACCGTCGGTGATGTATCACTCTTCTTCCTAAACCCTGTTGGGCATATCCATTATTGGGTAACCGATGCATGGGGCGGTAGTGCAGAACTACAATTTAATTCATCACCTTGGTTTGGTAATCAAGACGTCGCAAAATTCGCAATGGACGCAGGCGCCAACTACGATAGCCAATTTTACGGTGTCGAACTAAAAGTAACATTTTAGCCTTGACTTGAGTTGATACTCAGTAGAAAAGCAGCCTTATGATGGCTGCTTTTTTGTGCCCTAAACATCGTTTTAATTATTTGCTTCACGAATTAGTGTCAAAAATTGACTTTCATCAAACATAACCCTCTCCTAGCACCTACACTAAATAAAAGGATTTATTCCAATAACTTAAGTAGCACGTTTATTCGTACTGCGTCCAAACCTTATTCCAGGAGGGGACATTATGAACACCGTATTTATTGTTAATTTTGTCGGACAAGCGTCACCCGCAACCATCAAAGAGCTCGCAGCAATTACTCATGAAAATGGCGGTAAATGGCTGATAAGCAAAGTAAACTTTATCGAAGATCAAGTTGCTGGTGTCATCAAAGTAGAGCTTCCAAGAGAAAATGCCGACATCGTTAAAGAGGCGTTCTCTTCATGTCAAACTCTTGTGGTTAGGTTCGTTGACTCAGATCCTCACTCGCATCGTGAAGACACCATCTTTCAGCTTCGCTTAGATGCCAACGATAGAGCAGGTATTGTGAATGAAATTACTCACGTTCTCGATAATCAAGGCATTTCAATTCTAGATATGGATTGCCAACGCGTATTCATTGCAGGCGGCGGTGGGGTAAGCTCCAGCTTATTCAGCGCAAAAATGGCGATTAAATTGCCTAGCGAGCTAGAGATAGAGGACGTGGCTAATGAGTTAGAATCTCTGAGTGAAGACACTCGTGTAATTGTAGAAAGCTAACTGCATACCTTTAACGCTTCTCCAATGAAAAAGAGCAGCAATTCAGCTGCTCTTTGTCGTTCTAATACTCAATACGTTTTATTTCACTGACCACTGAGACAGTGAACGTTTGAAATCAGAGTAGTCAAATTCATTCAGTTTTTGAATGTCACCATTCGAGCGTTCACAGTAAACCGAAGGCATACGTAGACCGTTAAACCAGTTCAGTTTCACCATGGTGTAACCTGCACTATCTAGAATATGCAGACGCTGTCCGATCTCGAGAGGCTGTTCGAAGTTCGCCACGCAAAACTGGTCACCAGCTAAACAAGAGCACGACCCAATCACGTATTCATGTTCACCGTTTTCAGATGCTTCAAGAATGGACGCTGGCTCGTTGTAGATAAGTGTATCCAAACGGTGGGCTTCTGTTGCTGAATCGACAATCGCCGTCTTCTTCACGTTCTCCACAATATCAACCACTGTTACAACAAGATCGGTTGTCTTAGTGATGATCGCTTCACCCGGCTCTAGATACATTTGTACGCCGTGTTTCTCTGAGAATGCTTTAAGCGCTAAACCCAACTTCTCGATGTCGTACCCCGGCCATGTGAAGAACACGCCGCCACCCATGCTTACCCAGTCCAGCTTATCTAGGTACTCGCCAAACTGCTCTGAAATAGCATCGAGTAAGCCGATAAACGCATCCACGTCTTTGTTCTCACAGTTCATGTGGAACATTACGCCATCAATACCATCAAAAATTTCCGGTTTGATGTGATCAGCCTGAACACCAAGACGAGAGAATTGACGAGCTGGGTTTGCTAAGTCTTGCCCTGCGTAGCTCACACCTGGGTTTAGTCGCAAGCCAATCGATGCTTTACCTTCGACAATATGACGATAAGCCGCTAGCTGTGACTGAGAGTTAAAGATCATCTTGTCACAGATGTCCGCCACGTCGCGAACGTCATCTTCGCTGTAACCCACACTGTATGCGTGTGTCTCACCACCGAACGTTTCGTAGCCAAGCTTCACTTCAAACGGGCCAGAGCTGGTTGTTCCGTCTAGGTAAGGCTTGATGATGTCGAATACACCCCATGTTGAGAAGCACTTCAGTGCTAATACAAGCTTCACACCAGAGATGTCTTTTAGCTGTTTTGCTTTCTCTAGGTTCTCAATCAGCTTGTCTTCATTGATCATGAAGTATGGCGTTTTTAGTTCGTTTTGTTGCATTTTGATACCTTACGTCCCTTCGCCTTAGCAAAGGCACTATAAAATCGAACAAAGCCGACGCAAGTGCATCGGCTTAAACGTACAAATAAGAGTCGCTAAATTCTTACTTCAATTTATGGATAACAGGTTGTCCTGGCTCCAGTTCTTGAACATGCCAATCTAGACCAATCGATGGCATGGTTTCTAGGAATGGGTCTGGATCTAGCTGCTCCATGTTGAACACGCCTTTGTCTGCCCACTTACCACGGAAAAACTGCAAAGCCGCGGTGATCGCAGGTACGCCAGTAGTATAAGAGATCGCTTGGTGTTCAACATCTTCGTATGCAACTTCGTGATCTGCGTTGTTGTAGATGAACACACTGCGCTCTTTACCGTCTTTCTTACCTTGAACCCAAGTACCGATACACGTTAGGCCAGTGTAACCAGGAGCTAGTGACGTTGGATCTGGCAGCAACGCTTTAAGCACGTGCAAAGGTTGGACTACCGTGCCGTCGTGCAGTGTTAGTGGATCTGGGCTCAACAGACCAATATCACGCATCACATTGAAGTAGTTCAGGTAACGGTCACCAAAGCCCATCCAGAATTCGATACGTTTCGCCGGGATGAACTCTTGCATAGATCGAACTTCGTCGTGCGCCATTGAGTACACTTTATGTGAACCACAGTTCGGGAATTCAAACTCAAGCATACGTGAGTGACAAGGTACTTGTTTCCACTCGCCGTTTTCCCAGTAGAAGGAATCACCTTGAATCTCAAGCATGTTCGTTTCTGGGTCAAAGTTAGTTGCGAACTTCTTACCGTGGTCACCTGCGTTTACATCCATTACGTCGATAGTATCGATTTCATCGAACAGATGTTTCACCGCGTATGCAGCAAACACCGATACTACGCCCGGATCGAAACCGGCACCAAGAATACCTGTGATACCCGCCTCTTCAAACTTCTCACGGTAGCCCCACTGCCAATCGTAAGCTTGAGGTACTTGTTGGCCTTCAGAGCACAAATCAACCGCAACAGATGTATCAAGGTATGACACTTTAGCTTGGTAACATGCTTCCATAATAGACATGTTCACCCAAGGAGGACCCGCGTTGATCACTAAGTCAGGCTGCACTTCTTTAATTAAAGCAACTAAAGAATCTACGTCGTCCGCGTTTACCGCACGAGCTTCTAGTTTCTTAGTTGAATCTTTCAGATTGTTTTTCTTCTGAATCGATTCGATGATTTTCTCACACTTACCTACGGTACGTGATGCGATTGTGATATCACCCAGAACGTCGTTGTTTTGTGCTGCTTTATGTGCAACTACCCAGCCAACGCCGCCTGCACCAATCTGTAGAATTGCCATAGTTTTCCGTTACCTTTGTTAAACTAGCTCTGCCGCTAGCGTATTGATTTTTGAGAGCAAAGATTCAAAGTCCGCCGTCGTCAGACACGGGTTCAAAATCGTAAATTTCAATGCAGTTTTACCGTCGACAATGGTTTCACCCAATATCGCGATACCGCGTGTTAACGCTTCTAAGCGCAACGTTTTATTCAGTTCATCAAGATCCGCTGATTCATGTGTCGCGCGGAACAGAACCGTAGATAGCGATGGTTCAGCCAACAACTCAAAGTGTTTGTTATCTCGAATCATGTCCGCAACTTCAAGCGTCTGATCAAGCAAATGATCGTACATATCGCCTAGGGCTTTTGGCCCCACGCTTTGCATCGTCATAAACACTTTTAGCGCATCAAAACGCTTAGTTGTCGCAATAGACTTATCCACCAAGTTCGGTAGTTCGTCGTGCTCGCGGTTCAAGTAGTCTGCATGATGAAGCAGGAACTTAAAGTTAGACTTGTCATTCACCAACAGCGCACCACAACTGATGGTTTGGTAAAATAACTTGTGGAAGTCTACGCTGATGGAGTGTGCACGCTCACAACCTTTCAAACGGGCTTTTTGGCTACTTAGAATCAGAGCTCCCCCGTATGCACCGTCGACGTGCATCCACATGTCATGTTTCGCTGCCATATCGGCGATAAAGTCTAGGTCATCAATAGCACCGTGATCCGTAGTACCCGCTGTGCCGACAATTGCAAATGGGATCAAACCTTCTGCTTTTGCCTGATTTAGAACTTCGTCTAACTTAGTGACATCCATCGTTCCATCGGCATTAGCATCGACGGTCATAACCGCTTTTTCACCCAATCCCATCCAAGACGCTGATTTTTGAACCGTGAAGTGGGATTTTTTCGAACACACTATACGCAGCTTGTCTGCGTATTCAGGAAGGCCAAGCTTTTGAATTGAGTGCGCACTGAGTTTGTCAGCAATCCAATCACGCGCAAGCATCAAACCCATTTGATTACTTTGCGTGCCGCCGCTCGTGAAGATACCGTCCGCTTTTTCACCTAACTCGTATTTATCGCATAGCCAGTTCACAACTTTCTGTTCAACATAAGTCGCTGATGAAGCTTGATCCCATGAGTCCATTGACTGGTTCAAAGCCGCAATCATTGCCTCTGCGGCAATAGCAGGCATCAACGGTGGAGTATGAAGGTGAGCAATACAATCTGGATGTTGAGTAAAAATCGCGTTTTTTGCGACCAACTCGGCAGCATCATCAATAACCGTTTTGAGAGGCGCATTTTTATTGTCAAGATCAACAGCATGGATCGCTGCTTCCAATGCTTTTGGATCCATACCTGAGTATGGTGCAGCAACCTGTTCAAACACTGATTTCATTGCTGTCGTAGTGTGATTCATCACCGAAGCAAACTCATTGCTGCCCAACTCTCCAGTGTGGATGAAATGCTTCTTCCATTCATCTTGTGGCTGAGTGCCGATGTGACTACCGCCGGCGGCTAAAATCGCGTCTTCAAATACACGTAAAGCAAAGTCGATTTGCTCAAACGAGATGATAAGAGGAGGAAGGAAGCGAATTACTGCACCTTCACGTCCGCCTTTCTCAACGATCAAGCCACGCTCAAGTGCTGCGCGTTGAATGGAAAGAGTGAGTTCACTATCCGCTTGAGGTTCGCCAAATTTATTGAGCTCGCCGTTTGGATTTTTAATCTCCACACCAAGCATCAAACCTTTGCCACGTACTTCTGCGATACAGTTCACGCGCTTTTGAATGCTTTCAAGACCATAGCGCAAATACTGGCCCGCAATATTGGCATGCTCAACCAGATTGTCACGCTGGATGATTTCTAATGCTTTCGCACCAGAGACCATGGCTAACTGATTGCCACGAAACGTACCTGTGTGTTCGCCCGGCTTCCAAGTATCATGCTGCTTGTTGATAACCAATAGCGACATTGGTAAGCCACCGCCAATAGCTTTTGATAAACACAGGATATCTGGAACAATGCCCGACTCTTCAAATGCGAAATTGTAGCCAGTTTTACCAACACCACACTGGATCTCATCGAAGATCAGTAAGATACCGTGTTCATCACAAATACGACGTAACTCTCGCAGCCAGAATGCTGGCGCAGGAACAACACCACCCTCACCTTGCACTGGCTCAACGATGATCGCAGCAGGCTTCATAATGCCCGATTCATCATCGTTTAAAAGACGATCGATATAGCGAATGCTTGCTTTCGCACCTTCATCACCGCCAAGTCCAAATGGACAACGCAAATTGTATGGGAAAGGCATAAAGTGCACGTCTGACATTAAACCAGTTCGACGCGCTTTCGTACCTAGGTTGCCCATCATGCCCATTGTGCCGTTAGTCATACCATGATATGCGCCACGAAAAGCAAACATGGTGTTGCGACCAGTAGTCTGCTTCGCGAGTTTGATCGCGGCTTCAACTGCATCGGCTCCAGACGGACCACAAAATTGGATAACGCTGTTCTCACTTAACTCTTGAGGAAGAAAAGATTTAACAGATTGAATAAACGTCGTTTTTGCTGATGTTGCAATATCTAGCGTCTGATATGGCAGACCCGAATCTAATTGCTCTTTCAGAGCTTGGTTTATTTCAGGATGGTTATACCCCAAAGCTAGAGTGCCCGCCCCCGCAAGGCAGTCTAAAAAGATCTGTCCACGTGTATCTTCAACCAAGCAACCAAAAGCTTGTTTGATTGCGATTGGCAAGCGACGTGGATAAGAACGCACTTCAGATTCATGCTCAGCCTGATCAATCAATACTTGATCTGGCGTTAAGTCATACGTTCCCTCAACGATAGGAACCTGAGACGAAAAAATGTTTGCGATATTGCTATCGACTTCAAAGGCAGTGCTCATACTACATAATCCCTTGAATTATAATAATTCTATATCCTGTATTAATAATCATTGGAATGAAGTTACAGGAGGTGTGTATACCCCTCCGCATTTGTCAGTGCAAAATGACAAATACAGATCATCTGCCACGATATTCGTGACTTTATATGTAAAAGGGATTAATCAAGGTTCCGTAATGCACCCGTTTTGTAAAACAGGACATTTCGGCAGTATGAAGCTGATTAGTGTGTGTTTATTCAAAGGTTTCAATGTTGGGTTTCCCATTAATATGCCGCTTTTACAGCATTAGTATCCCGTCTATCGACAAAAGGCTTTGCCGATACCTACCCTACGCAGTGTCACAATCAGCTTGAATGGTCACTACGCGTATCCCCCAGAGATCAAACGTTGTTAATTACGCTCCGAGATTGCGCGCGAATTTATCACAAAATAAAATCTTCTGGCAACGATTTTTCATATTAGTAACAGTGACGCAAATCACAACAAAGTTCCCCCTAGTGATATTTGTACATTCATACTCATCTACAACGCTTTTCTTCTTTTCTCAAATACCTGTTATTTAAACAAATATCCTTACAATATCAGCGCCATGAACCAAAACGGTTTATGAACATACCACTCTTTAATCGTAGAACATTATTTTCAGTATCCAAGGCATTTAACAGAGCTAGTATTTACGTTACTGCTCAGCCTAAATCGATGAGTCTTTATTCACAGAACTTTGATTGACTAAACTTAAACTAGTCGGATAGGTATGGCCATGAAGTGACGTTGCTATGGCTAAAATTAACAAGGAGTTAAGTTAGTAAGCTGAAGGAGCTCAGTGCTTAAAGAAATACATCGCGAAGAAGAAATTTAAGATTTTAAGAAATACAAAAAAGGCCCAGCATTTTGATGCTGGGCCTTAAACCTGGAGCGACACACGAGGTTCGAACTCGTGACCTCAACCTTGGCAAGGTTGCGCTCTACCAACTGAGCTAGTGTCGCATTTAATATAAGATGGTGCCCCGGGCCGGACTTGAACCGGCACAACGCGAACGTCGAGGGATTTTAAATCCCTTGTGTCTACCAATTCCACCACCAGGGCACACAAATATTCTTTGTGGGGCCTTTACAGAAAAGTAAAACACCATCTGATACCGCTAACGCCATATCAATAAAATTTGGAGCGACACACGAGGTTCGAACTCGTGACCTCAACCTTGGCAAGGTTGCGCTCTACCAACTGAGCTAGTGTCGCATTTATTCTCGAAAGCCATTCACTCTCAAAAGAATAATGGAGGCGCCTCCCGGAGTCGAACCGAGGTCCACGGATTTGCAATCCGCTGCATAGCCACTCTGCCAAGGCGCCTCATCTGTGAATAAAGCTAAGCTTCTTTCACCACCCTACTGAGCTGTGCTCTCTTGGGTACGGGATGCATTCTACGGATTCGAGCGATCGAGTCAATACTATTTTTATTTTTTTAAATCGTTTGACTAGAATTTGTGCGAAAGACGGTAGATTGCTTAGTTTTAATACTAAAAATCGCTTAAATACACTTGTTTATCATAAAACTTTGGCTACGCCTTACACTGATGGCCGTGCGTTACGTGTATTGAAGCGTTAATAATCAGGAGGCTCGCTTCTCTGAGACTCTCCAAGGGTGAAAACAAGACTTAGATCACATATGGAACTCTATCGAAGCAAAAGCCCCAGATACAAATTTCAAGCATGGCCGTTAGCAAGCATTGAAAAACGTGAGAAGCAAAGAAATGCTGTAGATTATCTTAGATACAAAAAAGCAGGCTATTAAGCCTGCTTTCTAACATCAGAATTTAATGGTGCTCTTCATTCAACAGATCGTCTTTCGCAGCAGCTAAATATTGAATCATTGACCAATATGTCAAGAAAGTTGCCACATACAAGGCCGCAAAGCCTAGCCAAACCATCCATTCATCGTAACGCCATATCAACACCCATAAGGCGAACATTTGCGAAACAGTTTTTACTTTGCCAACCCAAGATACCGCAACACTCGCTCGCTTACCGATTTCAGCCATCCACTCTCGCAATGCTGAGATAATGATTTCTCGCGCGATCATCGTTACCGCTGGAATGGTCACCCAAATTGAATGGTAATGTTCCGTGATTAAAATCAATGCCGTTGCCACTAGCACTTTATCAGCAACAGGATCAATAAACGCACCAAAACGAGAAGTTTGGCCAAGTTTACGGGCCAACATACCGTCAAGCCAGTCAGTAAAACCCGCTACCCAAAACACCATTGCTGCTGCAAACGGTGCCCATGAATAAGGCAGATAAAAGACAACCACAAAAACAGGGATTAGGAACAGTCTAAGAAGAGACAGAATGTTCGGGATATTCAAACGCATTTTATTATTCTCTTACACATTGCGGCTTAATGTTGCGCGATTTTCCTTATTGTTTCAATGCTTGGAAAATAATTTCTGCTAAAGAGTGACTTATTCCCGGTACTTTGGCGATTTCTTCGACACTTGCACGTTTAAGTTCTTGTAACCCACCCATGTACTTGAGTAACGCCTGACGTCGTTTAGGGCCGATTCCCTCAATCCCTTCAAGTGCACTAGTACGTCTGGTTTTACCTCGCTTAGCACGATGCCCCGCTATAGCATGGTTATGGCTTTCATCACGAATATGTTGAATAAGGTGCAGCGCTGGAGCATCGCTTGGTAAATGAAACTCGTCCCCATCGACTGTAATCAGCGTTTCTAAGCCTGGTTTGCGAGTGACCCCTTTCGCAATACCAATCATGATGGGACGCTTTGGCCAATCACCCCAATATTGCGAAATAATATCATGCGCACGATTTAACTGACCTTTACCACCATCGATAAAGATGATGTCGGGAATTTTCTCTACATCCAATTGCTTCGAATAGCGGCGCTCCAACGCTTGTCCCATTGCAGCGTAATCGTCACCACCGGTAATCCCAGTGATGTTATAGCGACGATACTCCTGCTTAACGGGGCCTTCATTGTTGAACACCACACACGATGCAATCGTACTTTCCCCCATGGTATGAGAGATATCAAAACACTCCATTCGAGCAATAGACTCCAACTTCAATGTTTCGCGAAGCGCATGAAAACGCTGATTAATCGTCATCTTGTGATTGATTTTGGTGGTAATCGCCGTTAGTGCATTCGTGTTCGAAAGCTTGAGATACCTTGCTCGAGAGCCAGTTGGCGAGGTATGGAAATGAACCTTACGACCTGCAACTTCACTTAACGCTTTCTGTATTGGCGCGATATCTTCTGCCAACTCTTGATTCAAAATAATACGAGAAGGAATCGTGCGTGCTTCGTTATGGCTCAAATAGTATTGAGTCAGAAAACTATCGAACACTTCCTGCTGGCTTGTATTTTGTGGGATTTTCGGAAAATGGCTACGGCTACCAAGCACTTTGCCTTGGCGTATCATCAGGATATGGATACACGCGATACCATTCTCCTGAGCAAACCCGAGTACATCCATATCATCCATGCTGTCTTCTGAGACGTACTGCTGCTCTTGAACACGTCTAATCGCTTGAATTTGATCGCGGAATTTAGCGGCATCTTCAAAGCGCAATTGCTGACTGGCAACTTCCATTTTCTCGATCAGTTGTTTGAGTACTTGCTGGTCTTTGCCTTGCAAAAACATGCGCACAAAGCCAACCAACTCTGCGTATTCTTCATCAGAAATGATGGTATCAACGCATGGCCCTGCACAACGGCCAATTTGGTACATCAAACATGGACGCGTTCGGTTGGAATAGACAGTGTCTTCACACTGGCGCACAGGAAATATCTTTTGCAGCAAATGCAATGTTTCTCTTACTGCACCAGAATCTGGGTAGGGGCCAAAATATTCACCTTTGCGCTTCTTGGCGCCACGGTGGATAGAAAGCCGTGGGTGCTTATGACCGCTAATAAAGATATAAGGGTAAGACTTATCATCTCGCAGCAAAACATTGTATTTCGGTAAATACTGCTTGATGTAGTTATGCTCTAAGATGAGCGCTTCTGTCTCAGTGTGAGTCACTGTGACGTCAATTTTGGCGATATTACTGACAAGCGCGCGAGTTTTCTCACTGTCTACTTTTTTTCGAAAGTAGCTTGAAAGGCGCTTTTTTAGGTCTTTGGCTTTACCTACGTAGATTACAACAGCTTCGGCGTTGTACATTCTGTAAACGCCGGGCTGATGAGTTACTGTCTTGAGAAAGGAAGCCGAATCGAAGGGAGGATTCACACTAAAGGGTCTCGGTGTCCAGCATTCCGTGGCGAATCGCTAAGTGAGTTAACTCAACGTCACCATTAATGTCCAATTTACTAAAGAGTCGGTAGCGATAGCTGTTGACTGTCTTTGGACTTAAATTAAGTTGCTCAGAAATATCCGTTACCTTTTGACCTTTGGTGATCATAAGCATGATCTGCAATTCACGTTCGGATAAGTCTTTAAAAGGGTTCTCAGAGGCTGGAGAAAATTGACTCAATGCCATCTGCTGCGCAATCTCTGGTGAGATGTAACGCTGCCCACTATTAACTACACGAATCGCATTCACCATTTCATCAGGGCCAGCACCTTTGGTTAAATAACCAGACGCACCAGCCTGCATCACCTTGGTTGGAAACGGGTTTTCTGTATGAACGGTAAGTACGATGATTTTCACATCAGGATTCACGCGAAGAATTTTTTTAGTGGCTTCCAAGCCACCAATTCCTGGCATGTTCATGTCCATTAAAACGACGTCAGCATGATTACTGCGACACCATTTTACTGCATCTTCACCGCTGTCAGCTTCTCCTGCTACGTTCATTCCACGGACGTCTTCAATAATACGTCGTATCCCTGTGCGAACCAGCTCGTGATCATCTACAAGGAAAACATTTATCAAACTTGTATCTCCACACTTTGTATTGGTTCTGCACCCACATAACCATTATTTGTTAAATGTGGATATCAGTATGCCTGCCTATATACTAACGTAATCGACAAAAAATTGCTTTCTATGAATATGTGCTGAAACGCAAACTTTAGCAAGAACTTATTCATAAACCACTCTATTATTTTAGAGCGTGATGAGCAGAACCGAAATCTAAGAAAAGACAATTAACAACATTAAGTACAATAAATCAAGTAACTAGGTTTCATATTGCCCAGAGAAACACGCTATAACTTAAAATGACACTATCCCTCTTGCACCAGAGGCTAACTTGTAATCACTAATTCCAGCAAAAATTTGAACCGTTTTCTTTACTGGTTATTTTTACAGTTCTTAATGTTAAACTAGCGTTCTTCAAGTTTTCTAAGGTTTCTCACATTTGAATATCCAACAAGGCTTTCTGCTTACTCGACAGGCACGAGACATCAAAGGTCAAACTCAAATCGAGCTGTGGCTTTCGACAGAAGCAGGTCCTACTCAGTTAATTATTAATGGTGAGAAGCCAGTATTTTTCATCGCTCAGAAACACTCAGAGCAAGCAAAAACACTCGCGCGAGAAAAAAACATACCCGTCGACATCCGCCTTTTGGATCTCAAAACGTTTGAACATACGCCTCTTTCTGCATGCTATACCAACGTAACCAGAGACGCTCTCACACTTAAAGACACGTTCGCTCAAAATGATATCACCACTTACGAAAGTGATATTCGCCTCGCCGATCGCTACCTCATGGAGCGTTTTATTAAAGGCAGTATTGAGTTTACAGGCAATGTGACTCGTACCAATGGCTACCAACGCGTCCAGAACGCAAAATGCCGTACGGGGCAATATGAGCCGAAGTTAAACGTTGTCTCGTTAGATCTAGAATGCTCTGAGAAAGGCATTCTTTACTCCATCGGATTAGACAGCGTCATGGATTCCCGCGTTATCATGATCGGAGAACCAGAACCTTCGGATACACCGATACAATGGGTCCAGGATGAAAAGGCGCTTCTAGAAGCACTCATCGATTGGTTTAAAAAATTCGACCCCGATGTCATTGTCGGTTGGAACGTCATTGATTTTGACTTTCGCCTGCTACACAAACGAGCAGAATGGCACAACATGAAGCTAATGCTTGGCAGAGCAGACCAAGCCAGCTTTTTTAGAAGTTCATCTCAAAGCCAACAAGGGTTTATCTCCATTCCCGGGCGAGTTGTGATGGATGGTATCGATACGCTAAAAACGGCTACTTACCACTTTCGATCTTGGTCATTAGAGTCTGTATCTCAAGAACTCTTGGGGGAAGGTAAAGAAATCCACAACGTTCATGACCGTATGGATGAGATCAATCGTATGTACCGCTCCGACAAACCATCGCTGGCTAAATATAACTTACAAGACTGCGTGTTGGTGAACAAGATTTTCAATCACACTCACCTGCTCGACTTTGCAATTGAACGCTCTCGCCTCACTGGTGTAGAACTGGATCGTGTCGGTGGCTCGGTAGCGGCATTCACTAACTTATACATGCCGCAAATACACCGCGCAGGCTATGTTGCCCCGAACCTACACCCAGAAAATTGGATTGCGAGCCCCGGCGGTTACGTGATGGACTCCATCCCTAACCTATATGATTCCGTTTTAGTATTGGACTTTAAGAGTCTATATCCATCGATTATTCGCTCTTTCTTGATTGATCCTATGGGTTTGGTTGAGGGGTTATTACTCGATATTGGAAAAGAAGATAATCAAGCTGTTCCTGGCTTTCGCGGTGGACAGTTCCATCGTACGAAACACTTTTTACCAGAAATGATTGAAAAGCTTTGGGCAGCACGTGATGTCGCGAAAAAGAACAATGAAAAAGCTTTTTCTCAGGCAATCAAAATCATCATGAACTCCTTTTATGGCGTACTGGGTTCATCGGGATGTCGTTTCTTTGATACTCGATTAGCTTCTAGTATTACCATGCGCGGACATGAGATCATGAAGCAAACTAAAGTACTGATTGAGGAACAAGGCTATCAAGTGATTTACGGCGATACGGATTCCACATTCGTGTCGTTGAATCGACCATACAGTCAAGTAGAAGCTGACGCTGTTGGAAATCAATTAGTTGATTACATCAACTCTTGGTGGCAGGAACATCTGCGTTCTGAGTACAACCTAACATCTATGTTGGAAATCGAATATGAAACCCATTATCGCAAATTCCTTATGCCAACGATTCGTGGCGCAGAAACTGGCTCGAAAAAGCGCTATGCGGGTTTAATCGGTGAAGGAGAGCAAGAGCGGATTGTATTTAAAGGGTTAGAAAGCGCCCGTACTGACTGGACCTCATTAGCACAGAAATTTCAAAATACACTCTATAGCATGATTTTCCATGGTGAAGACCCAAGCGACTATGTCCGAGAGATGGTTGAGAAAACTAACAACGGTGAATTTGATGAACAGTTAGTGTATCAAAAGCGACTGCGCAGAAAACTGCATGAGTATCAGAAGAACGTCCCGCCACAAGTGCGTGCAGCTCGTTTAGCGGATGAGATAAATGCCAAGCTTGGACGCCCATTACAGTATCAAAACAAAGGAAGAATTGAATACATTATAACCGTGAACGGTCCTGAACCTTATGAGTACCTCAATAGCCCGATTGATTATCAACATTACATTGATAAACAACTCAAACCCGTTGCAGATGCGATTCTCCCTTTCATTGGGACGGATTTTGACAGGCTTTCAGCACCTCAAATGGGGTTGTTTTAACCGATACGAAACTCTGTTTTCTGGTACTGTTTGACTAACCAATCACCAAACGCATCAATTAGCCCGATAACAGAACGCTTGGGAATACCCCGGCCAGAAAGTAAAATTTCTAGCCGCTCGATCTCAAGCTGCTTTTCAGGATGATAAGTTAAGAATACCTTGCCACATTGTATAGGGTCATCAAACCAACGTTTATCTCGATACATCACCAAAGAGTATGACGCTCTTAGTAACTTTTTAGCAATCACGCGCTGGGCGGCCACCTGCTCTTCTATCGTCTTCGCTTGTACGATTTTTTTGCGATACACCGTAATCCAATCTTCCACATCCATATTCCAGTGCTTAGCAATTTCCCAACTTGGGACGTAATCACCAAAACAGTCTGCTAGATCATCACCATAAACACAGACACAGCAATGCTTAAGCATAAAGCCCCAAGTGAAAATACTATCTAAATTAGCTACTTCACTCACTAAGGCTGTACGGACCGATACACCATTAACTTGAGGGTAACTCTGCTGCGCACGCCACTTAATTGTGTTGAGCAAAGTCGCGCGATTGTGCTCAAAGGATGATTGAGTAACGACAACCAGGTCTAAGTTCGACCTCCCAGCGACCGCTGTTTTGCGAGCGACGCTACCATACACATAAACGCTGTGTAAGTTTTGCCCCAGTCCACCTTTGAGACAAGCGGTGACTTCTCTAATTACAGGCGCAAACTCTGGTTGAAATGGTTGTTTAGGATCGATAACAGGCAGAGACATGACTTAAAACGTGATCTCAGATGGTTCAAGAAGTTGAGCTATATGTTCTCTTAGCCGACTCACTGAATCAAGTCCATTCAGGTGTTTAGTCATGGGAGTAACAACAAATTTCTGCAATGAATTTTAATGCTAGGCGGCTAACTTAGCGCTATAATCACCGAGTTTTGCTTAATAAGTATGAATAGGAATATACAATGCCAAAGGCAAGTGAAATCAAAAAAGGCTTCGCAATCGAGTCTAATGGTAAAACTCTTCTAGTTAAAGACATCGAAGTAACGACTCCTGGCGGTCGTGGCGGCGCTAAAATCTACAAAATGCGTTGTACAGATCTAAACACGGGCGCACGTGTAGATGAGCGTTACAAGTCTGATGACGTTGTTGAAACGGTAGAAATGAACAAACGTGCAGTTGTGTACTCATACGCTGACGGCGATGAGCACATCTTCATGGATAACGAAGACTACTCACAATACACATTCAAGCACAATGAAGTTGAAGACGACATGCTGTTCATCAACGAAGATACACAAGGTATCCACATTATCCTTGTTAACGGTGCTGCTGTGGGTATTGAACTACCATCTTCTGTTGAGCTAGTGATTGAAGAAACTGACCCTTCAATCAAAGGTGCTTCTGCATCTGCTCGTACTAAACCAGCACGCTTCGCTTCAGGTCTTGTCATCCAGGTTCCTGAGTACATTGCAACTGGTGACCGTGTTATCATTAACACAGCTGAACGTAAATACATGAGCCGAGCATAAGCATGTCTGATTTGATTTCTTACGACGACGTCATCGACGCAGCGTACGACATTTTCCTTGAAATGGCTCCAGATAATCTAGAGCCTGCTGACGTGATTCTGTTTACTGCGCAATTTGAAGATCGTGGTGCCGCAGAACTTGTTGAAACTGGTGATGACTGGGTTGAACATGTTGGCTTCGAGATCGACAAAGAAGTATATGCAGAGGTTCGTATCGGCCTAGTAAATGAGGAAAATGACGTTCTTGATGACGTATTTGCTCGTATGCTAATCAGCCGAGACCCAGAACATAAGTTCTGCCATATGCTTTGGAAACGCGATTAACGTTTCTTCATCATGAACAAAAATACCAGCCTAGTGCTGGTATTTTTTATCTGTTGTTTTTGTTTAGCTGAGATATTTGTTTATCCAAAGTCCCCTGCTCTATATCGGCTTTAGATCCTTTTGTTATGTAACAGATAAGAAAAAGGCTTGCCGAATTGGCAAGCCTTTCTGATGTTTTGCTATCGATTAACGATGCTTGTTACGTGCGCCTTGGTCACCAGCAGTCTTCTTCGGCTTACGACGAGAAGGGTTGTTGCTGCGGCCTTTTGGCGTGTTAACACGCTCTTCATGGCGCTTAACTGCGCGACGAATTTTTTGGCTGCGTGCACGCTCACGTTTGCGTGATGTGTTGTCTTTGTTCAGATCAAGCATGGTTTCTTTCTCTGGACGAAGCTCTACAAGCTCACGCAAGTAGTTGACTTCTTTCAGGTCAAGCTCCATCCAACCACCACGAGGCAGTTTCTTGTCTAAGAAGATGTCGCCGTAACGAACACGTTTCAGACGACTAACGGTACACTCTTGCGATTCCCATAGTCGACGAACTTCGCGGTTACGACCTTCGTTGATAACAACGTAAAACGTGTGGTTCATGCCTTCACCACCCGCGTAAACAACATCTTCAAAGCGAGCTAAACCGTCTTCCAGTTCAACACCTTTTACTAGATTACGAACTTTCTGTTCAGTTACTTCACCGAACACACGTACTAGGTATTCACGTTCAACTTGGCGGCTTGGGTGCATTAAGCGGTTCGCCAGTTCACCATCCGTTGTGAAAAGCAGAAGACCAGAAGTGTTCGCATCCAGACGACCAACTGAAATCCAACGAGAGCCACGAATTTTTGGCAGACGATCAAAAACAGTACGACGACCTTCTGGATCGTGACGAGTACACAGTTCACCCTCGGGTTTGTAGTACGCAAGTACACGACAAATCACTTCTTCTTGAATCTTTGCAGAGACAATGTGACCATCGATACGAACTACGCTGCTCTCGTCTTCAAGTCTTTCACCAAGCTTAGCGACTACACCGTTCACGCTAACGCGACCAGATTTAATTAACGATTCAATCTCACGACGAGAACCGTGACCAGCACGTGCTAATACTTTTTGTAACTTTTCGCTCATTTATCTACCTATGTGTCGTCTTCACAGACGTCTAGACCAGGATTGGTCTGTATTTTTCTGATTACCCATTTCAGTGGGATTTTTCGGTCCGACATTATACGTAACTTTCTCAGTTAATGTAAGCTAAATCGGCGCCATTCTCCACACCAAAAATTCACTTTAAAACGTCGAAAATATTTACTCTATTCTGCAACTTTTTTCCTACTTAATGCTGATATAGCCCAGCGAGAATCCCACTAATATCGGTCTTCCCGAGCCACTTTAACCGTGCAGTACCTGATAAAATTGTCAGGGTTACAACGATAACCACTTGGGGTGTGTTTACTGTTCGTGTTGCTTTAAAAGCAACGAAGAATAAGCCGTCCCTGTTTGCTGCTAAGTAATACCAATCATCGTGGATAAATGAGCACTCATAGCAAGACAAGAAGCATCGGTAAGTCACTATTTACTATTAAAAATGACACTAACGTTATCGTGTATTTTAACTAGCTAGATTAGCTCTGCATTTTCGGCGATTGGCATAAATCAGACAAAAAGGAATAGAACAATGTCTATGCTAAATCTAGACCTAAATTGGATTTTTGGGACATCTCAAGATGACGATATGACCGGTACAAAAGGGTCTGAAACAACCGATATTTTCTTCGGCTTCTGTGGTGATGATAAGTTCGTAGGATACGGAGGCAATGATGTTGTCTTCGGGGGCTGGGGAGACGATACCTTGCTCGGTGGCCGAGGGAACGACTTTGTTTCTGGCGGCTTTGGCAACGACTTCCTATCGGGCGGATTAGGAAATGACAAGCTCTTTGGTGGTTGTGGCGATGATACAATTTTTGATTACTCAGGCAACAACTACTTGAGTGGGGGTTGGGGTAACGACACGCTCGTCGTTGGCGATGGTGAATCAGTACTGAGCGGCGGCTGTGGAGACGACACTTTCGTGCTTACAAACCGCCTGGCTATTGGTGTACCGGATCAACCTGTATCCTCCAACGATATTGATATTAAAGCCGATATTGTCGATTTTAATATTTTTCATGACAAACTTGTCTTCGATATGGGCAGAGACACCGACAATGATGGCATTCGAGATACGTTCTTGGATTCAGCGGATGATCTGACTTTATCTTATAATGAGTGTGGCTGGGCAGTATTCTCTAGTGATGAATACAATGTCGAAGTAACATTAAACGGCGTGAGCTCTGCATACATCAACTATGCTGAACAAAATGGTATCGACATTTTCGATTTCGCTTAATCTCAAACAGTTAAGTTCAATGAGATATTCGATATGACAACTAAAATAGGAGGCGCGATGCCTCCTATTTTGTTTGACGGTGGTGTACGACTATTCGTCGAATTATTCGAATGGTGCCGGGTCACCTGATCCCAAACGCACCACAACAGGTTCACCTTCGCTAAAATCAATGACGGTCGTAGGCTGTTCACCTAAGTAACCGCCATTAAGAATCACATCAACCGCATGTTCTAGTTTATCGCGAATATCTTCCGGATCAGACTCTGTTACGTCACTGCCAGGTAGAATCAACGACGTAGACATCATCGGTTCACCTAATGCTTCCAACAAGTCCAAGGCAATTTGATTGTCTGGAACACGGATACCGATGGTCTTACGTTTCGCGTTCATCAAACGACGCGGCACTTCTTTCGTGCCTTTGAAGATGAAGGTGTAAGGACCTGGTGTGTTGTTTTTCAGTAGTCGGAATGCAGAGTTATCCACTCGCGCATATAGAGAAAGTTCCGACAAATCACGACACAGTAATGTAAAGTTATGCTTATCATCCAGACGACGGATCTGACAGATTCGTTCCAGTGCCTGTTTGTTCTCCAACTGACAGCCAAGTGCGTACCCTGAATCGGTAGGGTACACCACAACTCCGCCGTTACGAATGATTGCTACTGCTTGATTAATCAAGCGAGCCTGTGGGTTTTCTGGGTGAACGTAAAAAAACTGGCTCATTGTAATTCCTCATTATCGAGCCTCTCGGCTCTATATTCTTATGTGGAGCTTGAATGCCGCCTTGTTGTGCTTTATCAAGTGACTTCAAGATTCAAAGTGTTGTTCAGTTCCAACGACAAGGAAAGCCACATTAATACCCAATATACACTTTCCAGTTATTTGATGCTGAAACCCACGCTTTGAGGTTACTTTGATATATCCAACGAAGGATCAATACCCCAATCTTTCCAAACTGGTTCGACGCCTGCGGGCAACCAAAGGTTCCTTCCTAGCTCCATCCAAGGGGATGGGTAGTGAAAATCACTGCCTTGAGACGCTAATAGTTTGTATTGTATAGCATAATCAGCCAAGTTGCGCCTTTCTTGTTGCGCTTGCTGTGGCTGTGCAACTTCCATCGCATCGCCGTTTGCTTCTACAAACGCTGCTAGAAGACGCTTAATCCACTTCGCTGTCAACTTATATCTTCCAGGATGCGCTAATACCGCCAAACCACCAGCAGCATGGATAGCATCAACCGCATCTTTCATCGAACACCAATTCGGTGGTACATAACCTGGGTTATTACGCGTTAGGTATTTTTTAAACACCATTTGCATGGTTTTTGCGTAACCATTATCCACCAACCATTTCGCGAAGTGCGCTCTCGTAACAGGCGCATCACCGGCGATCTGCCTTACTTCTTCGAGCACACCTTCCCGAGTTGCTTTTTGTAGTCGCTCTGCAATCAACTCTGACCTTGTTATGCGGTGCTGCTTCTGCTGCTCGATGAGGACGGATAATTGTTCATTTTCCGGATCGATATTCAAACCGACAATATGAATGTCTTTGTTTTGCCAGACAGTCGATATCTCAATGCCGTTGATGATTTTGATCGGCAAATTATTGTCTTGAACGTGTTGCTTGGCTAACGCCAAGCCGTCAACCGTATCGTGATCAGTGATCGCCAAAACCTCGATATCAAAACTCAGCGCCCTTTCCACTAAATCTTTAGGCTCTAACCGACCGTCCGATGCAGTGGTGTGGCTATGTAAATCAATTCTCATATTTTTATCGTTTTAATGCTGTTTTGGGGTTGACTTTTTACTCTCGCACTAGTTAACTAGTACACAAATACAAAGTACGTAATTTAAGGTTCACCATGTTACAAGAATTTAACCAAAACCAAAAAGCGAAAGTTGCGGTTTGTCTTAATAAGACAAACTCATCAGATCTTGCTTGGTGGCGCACTTGGACTAGTTCTTGGTGGGCAAACGTATACTTCTAGTTTATAGAACCAAACGTTGTAAAGCCCGCTACTTAAGCGGGCTTTTTTGTTTTGTTGCTCATTTCACATTCAACTGCCTAAACATTAATCGAATATGGCTAACTCTAGATTGGGAGAACGTTTGCTTTATGCGACTATGTACGGCAGGAAGATTTAGCCAGCTACAAGGAGGTCTTGTGAATAAGGCCATAGAAATCAAGAAACTTGGATGCCTAGAAGTATTAAAGACTTCGGTTCCTTACACTCAAGACCCAACACGTTTGTTCCATACCATTTGTGAGAACAAAAGAGATAGCTTACTGCTCGAATCCGCTGAAATTGATTCGAAACAGAATCTAAAATCACTTTTAATCGTCGATTCAGCGGTGCGCATCGTTTGTTACGGCCACACTGTAAACATGCAGGCGTTAACCAACAACGGTAAAAAACTACTTTCTCACCTAAACCAGAACATCCGTGGTGACGTTGAGAGTAAGTTCGATGGCGAAACGCTAACTTTAGAATTTGATCAGCCATGCGACACGTTAGATGAAGACTCTCGACTACGTGAAGCTTCTTCTTTTGACGCGCTACGTTTAGTGCAACACAGCTTCGATGTTTCACTGCAAGACAAACACGCGATTTTCCTTGGCGGTCTGTTTGCCTACGACTTAGTCGCAAACTTCGAGCCGCTTGGAAATGCAAAAGCAACCAATCAATGTCCAGATTACGTTTTCTACGTAGCGGAAACATTGCTTGTTGTCGACCATCAAACGGAATCTTGCCAGCTTCAAGCTACATTGTTTGTGGATGATTCAGAAAAACTAGCGCTAGAGACTCGCATCGCAGAAATCAGCGCTCAATGTGCGGCGCCAAAGTTACTTCCAAATGCAGAGCAAATCGCCGACGTAACGGTAGAACCTAGCGTATCTGATTCAGACTTCTGTCAAATCGTTCGCGACTTAAAAGAGTTCGTAGTGAAAGGCGATGTGTTCCAAGTCGTACCATCTCGCCGATTCACTCTACCTTGCCCTTCTCCACTCGCTGCTTACAAAGAACTGAAACAAAGTAACCCAAGCCCTTACATGTTCTACATGCAAGATGAGCTGTTCACTTTGTTTGGCGCATCACCAGAAAGCGCGCTTAAGTATGAAACCGACACCAACCAAATTGAAATCTACCCAATTGCAGGCACACGTCGCCGTGGCAAGCACCCTAACGGCGAGATTGATTTCGACCTAGATAGCCGCATCGAACTTGAACTGCGTACCGACATGAAAGAAAACGCAGAACACATGATGTTGGTTGACTTAGCACGTAACGACGTCGCTCGTATTGCTCAAGCTGGCACTCGCCACGTAGCAGACCTACTAAAAGTCGACCGCTACAGTCACGTAATGCACCTAGTATCTCGTGTGGTTGGTCAACTGCGTGAAGACCTAGACGCGCTGCACGCATACCAAGCTTGTATGAACATGGGCACGCTCACTGGTGCACCAAAGATTCGTGCAATGCAGTTGATTCGTGATGTCGAAGGCGCACGACGCGGTAGCTACGGCGGTGCTGTGGGTTACCTTACCGGCGACGGTACACTCGACACATGTATCGTAATTCGCTCAGCTTACGTTGAGAACGGCATTGCTCAAGTTCAAGCAGGCGCAGGCGTTGTGTTCGACTCTGATCCACAAGCGGAAGCAGACGAAACGCGCGGTAAAGCACAAGCGGTAATCTCTGCTATTCAAGCAGCGCATTCTCAACCTACGAACAAGGAGTAGCAGACATGGCGAACATCGTATTCATCGATAACTTTGACTCGTTCACCTACAACCTTGTGGATCAGTTCCGCTCGCTAGGTCACTCAGTCAAGATTTACCGAAACAACATCCCAGCAGAAACCATCGAACAAGCGGTAAACGAGCTTGAAAACCCAGTGGTTCTGCTATCGCCAGGCCCTGGTGCTCCTTCAGAAGCAGGCTCAATGCCAGAGCTTATCCAACGCATGAAAGGCAAAGTGCCGATGATCGGCATTTGTCTTGGTCACCAAGCGATTGTTGAAGCGTACGGCGGCACTGTTGCTGGTGCAGGCGAAATCATTCACGGTAAGGTGTCTATGATGGAGCACCAAAACCATGCGATTTACCAAAACCTACCATCACCACTTGCGATTGCACGTTACCACTCGCTGGTTGCGACCAAGGTTCCTGAGAGTCTAACCATCACGGCAGAAGTGGATGACTTGGTGATGTCTGTTGTACATGAAGAAGATAAAGTTTGCGGGTTCCAGTTCCACCCGGAATCTATTATGACGACCTACGGAGCAACACTGTTGGCCAATGCCATTGAATGGGCGCTTGAAGAATCAACTTCAGTGAACCCACTCACTGCTTAAAAAGCACTTGGCACATAAGAAATTTAGGAGAGGAAATATGGAAGCAATCATCAACCCTATTATTACCAAACTGTACGAGCAAGAATCGCTTACTCAGGAAGAGAGCCAACAGCTGTTTGACATCATCATCCGTGGTGAACTAGACCCAATTTTGATGGCATCAGCACTGACTGCACTAAAAATCAAAGGCGAAACGCCAGATGAAATTGCAGGCGCGGCCAAAGCACTGCTGGCAAATGCAAACCCATTCCCTCGCCCAGATTACGATTTCGCAGATATCGTAGGTACGGGCGGCGACGGTCACAACACCATCAACATTTCAACCACTGCGGCGTTTGTTGCTGCTGCATGTGGGCTAAAAGTGGCAAAGCACGGCAACCGCAGCGTTTCAAGCAAATCGGGTTCTTCTGACCTTCTTGATTCATTTGGTATCAACCTAGCCATGAGCGCAGAAGATACGCGCAAAGCGGTCGACGATATCGGTGTTGCTTTCCTATTTGCACCTCAATACCACGGTGGTGTGCGCCATGCGATGCCTGTGCGTCAAACTATGAAAACACGCACCATCTTTAACATTCTTGGTCCACTGATTAACCCAGCTCGTCCAAACATCGAATTGATGGGTGTTTACAGTGAAGAACTGGTTCGTCCTATCGCGGAAACCATGCTACAAATGGGTATGAAGCGCGCCGCAGTGGTACACGGAAGTGGTTTGGACGAAGTCGCGATTCATGGCGAAACAACGGTTGCAGAAATCAAAGACGGCAAGATCACTGAGTACACGCTAACACCAGCAGACTTCGGTCTAGAAGCGCACCCGTTAGAAGCAATCAAAGGTGGCGTTCCTGAAGAAAACAAGGCGATCATTACCAATATCCTGACGGGTAAAGGTACAGACGCACAATTGGGCGCAGTGGCGGTGAACGTTGCCTTGCTAATGCGTCTATTCGGCCACGAAGATTTAAAAGCCAACACGCAACAAGCGATTGAGGCAATGAATTCAGGCAAGGCGTACCAATTGGTACAACAACTTGCCGCACACGCTTAAGGAATTGAAGAAGATGACTGACTTCAACACTCAGCAAGCTGACAACCTGTCTGAACACGTTTCTAAGAAAGAAGCAGAAATGGCAGAAGTACTGGCAAAAATTGTCCGCGACAAATATCAGTGGGTAGCAGACCGTAAGGTGTCTCAACCGCTAAGCACATTTCAGTCTGATCTGCTGCCATCGGACCGCAGCTTCTACGATGCACTGAGTGGCGAAAAGACAGCATTCATCACCGAATGTAAGAAGGCGTCTCCTTCCAAAGGTTTGATTCGTGATCACTTCGACTTGGATTACATTGCATCGGTTTACAACAACCATGCTGATGCAATTTCAGTATTAACAGACGAGAAATACTTCCAAGGTAACTTTGACTTTCTTCCTCAAGTGCGTGGTCAAGTCAAACAGCCAGTTCTGTGCAAAGACTTCATGGTAGATACCTACCAAGTTTACCTAGCGCGTCATTACAGTGCTGATGCTGTCTTGCTAATGCTGTCTGTCCTCAATGATGAAGAGTACAAAGCCCTAGAAGAAGCAGCACACAGCCTGAACATGGGCATTCTGACCGAAGTCAGCAACGAAGAAGAGCTTCATCGAGCCGTTAAGCTAGGCGCACGCGTTATCGGCATCAATAACCGTAACCTTCGCGACCTAAGTACTGATTTGAATCGTACGAAAGAACTGGCACCGACAATTCGCGAACTGGCTCCTAACGCAACAGTAATCTCAGAATCTGGCATTTATACGCATCAACAAGTTCGTGATTTAGCGGAATACGCAGACGGCTTCTTGATTGGTAGTTCACTGATGGCGGAAGACAACTTAGAACTTGCTGTACGTAAAGTGACGTTAGGCGAAAACAAAGTGTGTGGCTTAACGCATCCAGATGACGCAGCAAAAGCATATCAAGCTGGTGCAGTATTTGGTGGCCTGATTTTTGTCGAGAAGTCGAAGCGTGCAGTTGACCTTGAAAGTGCTCGCTTAACCATGAGCGGTGCTCCACTGAATTACGTTGGCGTTTTCCAAAATCACGATATCGATTTTGTTGCTTCTGTCGTGACCTCTTTGGGTTTAAAAGCGGTGCAACTGCACGGTCAAGAAGACCAAGCTTACGTAAACCAACTCAAAGCCGAACTGCCAACAGCGGTAGAAATTTGGAAAGCTTATGGCGTGACTGATGCGAAGCCAGAACTACTTGCAGACCACATTGACCGCCATCTATTAGATGCTCAAGTTGGCACCCAAACTGGCGGAACTGGTCAAGTGTTCGACTGGTCACTGATCGGTGACCCAAGTCAAATTATGCTAGCAGGCGGACTGTCGCCAGAAAATGCTCAACAAGCAGCGACACTAGGTTGCTTGGGATTAGATTTAAACTCTGGTGTAGAAAGTGCACCAGGCAAAAAAGATTCACAGAAGTTGCTCGCGGCATTCACCGCCATTCGCAACTACTAAAGCTGTATTTCAGCTAAAAAATTTAAAGCTATTCGTAGCGAAAAATACGAGAAGGAATATAACGATGGCAAAACTGAATGCCTACTTTGGCGAATACGGCGGTCAGTACGTTCCGCAAATTCTAGTTCCTGCATTGGAGCAACTAGAGCAAGCGTTTATCGACGCGCAAGAAGATCCAGAATTCCGCAGCGAATTCATGACGCTTCTTCAAGAGTATGCGGGCCGCCCAACGGCTTTAACTCTAACTCGTAACCTAACTAAAGGTACGAAAACCAAACTGTACCTAAAACGTGAAGACCTGCTTCACGGTGGCGCACACAAGACCAACCAAGTGTTAGGTCAAGCTCTGCTTGCGAAACGCATGGGTAAAAACGAAATCATCGCAGAAACAGGTGCTGGCCAACACGGTGTTGCAACTGCACTAGCATGTGCACTGCTTGGTCTTAAGTGTCGCGTTTACATGGGTGCAAAAGACGTTGAACGTCAAAGCCCTAACGTATTCCGTATGAAACTCATGGGTGCAGAAGTAATTCCGGTTCACTCAGGTTCAGCAACACTTAAAGACGCATGTAACGAAGCGCTACGCGACTGGTCTGCAACTTATGAAGACGCGCACTACCTACTAGGTACAGCGGCAGGTCCTCACCCATTCCCAACCATCGTGCGTGATTTCCAACGAATGATCGGTGAAGAAACTAAGAATCAGATTTTGGCACGTGAAGGTCGTCTTCCTGATGCCGTTATCGCGTGTGTGGGCGGTGGTTCAAACGCTATCGGTATGTTTGCTGACTTCATCGAAGAAGAAAGCGTTCGCCTAATTGGGGTTGAGCCAGCAGGTAAAGGTATCGATACCGACCAACACGGTGCTCCACTTAAACATGGCAAAACGGGCATCTTCTTTGGTATGAAAGCGCCATTGATGCAAGATCCTAACGGCCAAGTTGAGGAGTCTTACTCTGTATCTGCGGGTCTTGATTTCCCTTCTGTAGGACCACAGCACGCACACCTAAATGCAATTGGCCGTGCGGAATACGACAACGTAACGGACGACGAAGCGCTCGAGGCATTCCAAGAACTGGCTCGCAGCGAAGGGATCATCCCAGCTCTAGAGTCTTCTCACGCTCTAGCTCATGCATTGCGCATGGCTCGTGAGAATCCTGAGAAAGAACAACTATTGGTCGTAAACCTATCTGGTCGTGGTGACAAAGACATCTTCACCGTACACGCCATCCTAGAAGAAAAAGGAGTGATTTAATGAGCCGTTATGAGAAGATGTTTGCGCGTCTAAACGAAAAAAACCAAGGCGCATTTGTACCGTTCGTAACGGTTTGCGATCCAAACGCAGAACAATCTTACAAGATCATGGAAACCCTAGTTGAGTCTGGCGCAGACGCCCTTGAACTTGGTATTCCATTTTCAGATCCGCTTGCAGATGGCCCAACCATCCAAGGCGCTAACATTCGTGCGCTAGATTCAGGCGCTACACCAGATATCTGCTTTGAACAAATTGGTAAGATTCGTGCTAAATACCCAGATCTGCCTATTGGCCTTCTGATGTACGCGAACCTAGTTTACTCACGCGGTGTCGAAAACTTCTACGAGCGCTGTGCAAAAGCAGGCATCGATTCTGTTCTGATTGCAGACGTACCAACCAATGAAAGTGCAGAGTTTGTTGCAGCAGCAGAGAAGTTTGGTATTCACCCAATCTTTATCGCGCCACCTACAGCCAGTGATGAAACGCTTAAACAAGTATCAGAGCTTGGCGGTGGATATACTTATCTACTCTCTCGTGCTGGCGTCACTGGTGCAGAAACCAAAGCAAACATGCCAGTTGGTCACATGTTAGATAGATTAAACCAGTTCGATGCACCACCAGCGCTGCTTGGCTTCGGTATTTCTGAACCAGCACAGGTGAAACAAGCAATAGAGTCTGGCGCAGCAGGAGCCATCTCCGGCTCAGCTGTGGTGAAAATCATTGAAGCGAATGTCGAGCAGCCACAAATTATGCTCGATAAACTTGGTGATTTTGTGTCAGCGATGAAAGCCGCCACTCAGAAATAATTTCCATTTGATGGAACGCTATAGCGCCCGCTTAACATTCTGTTTAGCGGGCGTTTTCTTGTATGGCGTTTATACCATATCATTTTTTATTCAACGCCCGCACTTTCCAAACCAATCTAAAGCATAGCAATCAAAGAGTGATAAACTTTGCCACTTAACCAGCACAAATAATAGCTAGAGCAGGATGCAGTAAGGTTGCACATGGAAGAAGTCAAAGCATTATTAGCCAAATGTCCTGTATTATCAGGGCTGCCCGAGAAAGGACTTAGTGAAGCAGCACAAATAGCTAAAGTTCGCTGTTTCGACGAAAAAGCACTGATTTGCAATAAAGGGGAACCTCAATCTTCTCTTATGGTCATTGCACAGGGTGCCGTACGAATTAATTCGATGAGTTCAAAAGGCAAAGAAGTCACATTAATGATTTTCGAGGCAGGAGGCTGGTTTGGAGACAATGTTTTTTCTCCCGGCATGCCCCGTATTTTTGGCGCAACCGCGCATTCGGGCGTGACCTTACTGGAACTACCTGGTGATAAATTTCGCCAATTACTCGCCAAATATCCTCAAAGTTACCCTACGATTCTCGACTTACTTAGCCGCCGCTTATGGTCTGCCATTTCTGTTATCGAAGATGATGCGATTAGAGGAATCGAAGAGCGGATTGCAAGAAGATTGCTGTTGCTTGCTGAATACCAACACAACCAAGCTATCAATACTCAGCCGTGTGTCGTGAGAGTGACTAGAGAGCATATCGCCAACATGATGGGGCTAACTCGTCAAAGTGTTCATAAAGTACTAAAAAATTTGGAGAGTATTGGGATGCTAGAACTGAAATATGGTTCAGTGACCATTACCAATCCAAAACGCTTAGAAGCGCACATAAAACAACTCGAACAATAGAGTAAACAGATAGTTCATGTGTACACGCTAGCGAGAGATTGCCATCTTCTATTCTTGAGTAACGTGCACAACACCACTCGCTCCAGACAAGTGGCGCTGTAACCCAAAGTTCATTGAATTGACTAAGCCACATTCAATTCAGATTTCAATTCACGCTTTAAAATCTTTCCTGTCGCACTCATCGGGAGATGCTCACGAATTTCAACATAACGAGGATATTTAAAAGAGGCTAACTGCTCTTTGCCCCACTTTTGTAATGTTTCCGCGTCAATGTACTCTCCCGGTTTAAGCACAACGTAAGCCTTTATCTCTTCGCCATACTCTTCATTTGGAATCCCTATCACCGCTACCATTGAGATTGCAGGATGAGTCATAAACACTTCTTCAATTTCTCTAGGGTAAACGTTAAATCCACCTCGAATGATCAGATCTTTCATTCTATCGACGATAAATAGATTACCTGAACTGTCAAAACGGCCAACATCACCAGTATGGAACCAGCCATTTTGTAGCGCGGATTCAGTAACTTCCGGGCGGTCAAGGTATCCCTTCATAACATTATGCCCACGCACAACAATCTCACCTTCTTCACCGATCGGTAGCGCATTGCCTTCAATGTCGACAACTTTTACTTCAACGCCTTGAATCGGTTGACCTACCGATCCTGGTATACGTTCCTGATCTAAATGATTAAAACATGCAATAGGACTTGTTTCTGATAACCCGTATCCTTCAAGAATTGGGACATTAAATTGTTCCTCAAAGGATCTAAAGATTTCGGTTGGCAACGGGGCTCCACCGCTGATAGCAACACGTAGTGAGGATGTATCAAATTGGTGCTGAACATGAAGCAAACCGATATACATCGTTGGCACTCCAGCAAACAACGTCACTTTGTGTTTTTCCATCAGCTCAAGAACATGTTTAGGCTCAAACCTAGGCACTAACACCAAGGTTGCCCCGCCCAAAACACTAGCATTTAAGTGGACGGTTTGACCAAAGGTATGAAATAAAGGCAAAGTTACTAAGTGAATATCATCGGCCTGGCTGCCCATAATGTTTTGTGCCACCAGAGCATTCATTATGATGTTCTGCTGCGTCAGTTCGGCTCCTTTTGGTAAGCCCGTCGTCCCTGATGTATACAAAATAACACAAGTATCATCTGCATTACGCGGTACATAATCTGACAATGGTTCTGCATTCGCTATAAAAGCATTGAGAGTTGGCACACCATTCCATTCGTTTTCACTTTGAGATTGAGTCATCACGACCATATTTTCACATATATCAGCCTGCTCAAACGCTTTAACCCCCTCTTTTGCCATTGGCAGTTCTGCTGTCCCTTCAAAACAGAAGTAAAACTTCGCTTTTGAATCTTCTAAGTGATACTTAATTTCTCGCGCTTTCAAAAGCACATTTAATGGGACAGCAACCGCGCCAGCTTTTTGTATCGCATAATAAACAAACGCGAAAAAAGGAATGTTTGGGCATGAGAGCGCAATACGATCGCCCGGAACGACCCCTTTGTTGATTAAAGATACCGCGATCTTTCCGGTAATCGCATCAAACTGCGCATAAGTTATCTCGACATCACCACATATCAACGCCGTCTTACCTGGTTTACTCGCAGCATTTCTTTGTAATGCAGCAGCAAGATTCATCATAATCGCTTCACCTCTTACTTGTTGATTTTCGTTTTATCGGCTCGGGAGCATTAACAGAGAGAGCACTCCCCTACACTAAAATGTTGGTACTTAATATTTGTCTCGCCCATTTCTGATTAACATTATGTTTACAATGCAATCAAAACTAAGAATGTAAAACAATTAACATTTCACAAAGCTAATTGGTAAAAGTGTGAGCTTGAAAGAAATTAATTGTTATAAATATCAATCCAAGTCACGCAAGACGCAGACTACGCTCGCAAACACAAAATCCATCTCAGTTAACAAAAAATAAACAAGAAAAAGAAATAAACAAAAACAATTACACAGCTAATAGGCATAACAAAAATCAATAGCAAACGTTTGCTATTGAACAAAACTTTATCGTTCGTCAATAAAATATCGATTAATCCATCAATAATACCTTGCTGCATATTGCCAATTGTAAACGATAAGTGTAAAAAGCAAGGCGAGATAATTATCCATAAAACCATTTATGGTTAGTGGGTAATTTTAGGATTTTACATTTTATTAGCACAGAGGTTATGGAAGTGTTAAAAGAAAAGAGTTTGCTAAACAACATTGGCGTACAAGTCGTAATCGCCATGATCGTGGGCACAGCCGTTGGTGCCATGATGGGTCATGATGCGACATTGTTCGCTCCTTTAGGTGCTATCTTTATCAACTTAATCAAAATGTTGGTTATTCCTTTGGTCGCTGTAGCCTTGATTTCTGGCGCAGCTGGTCTTGGGAACAGCCAGTCAGCAGGCAAAGTTGGCATCGTCACTCTAGGTTATTTCGGTTTAACATCCGCCCTAGCCGTTGCGCTTGCACTATTTATGGGCGAAGTATTCCAACCAGGCATGGGGATCGACGTCTCTGGCGTTGAAGGCATGTTCTCAGCAGAATACGCTTCAAAAGGTGAACTACCTACTTTCTGGGCAACCATCACTGGTATGATCCCAACCAACGTTTTCCAATCACTAAATGAAGCAAACATCCTACAGATCCTCGTTTTCTGTATGTTCTTTGGTATTGCAATTTCTAAGCAAGCAAAAGAGCGTCGTGAGCCAATCATTAATGGTGTTAACTGCATCGTTGACGCAATGGTTTGGATGATCAACAAAGTGATGATCATTGCCCCTATCGGCGTGTTCGGTCTAATGGCAGAAGCAGTCGGTACATTCGGTTTTGGCGCACTAATGGTGGTATTCAAACTGTTCGTTGTTTACGTTGCCGCAATCCTAATCTTCGGTTTCGTTGTTTACCCAGCAATGGTGCATATTTTCACCAAGACATCAGCGAAGAAGTTCCTGTCTTCAATGAAAAAGCCACAAGCTGTTGCGCTTTCAACGGCCTCTTCTATGGCAACACTGCCTGTCACAATGGACACCTGTGAAAAAGAACTGGGCGTAAAAAATTCAACCGCGTCATTTGTTCTGCCTCTAGGCGCAACGATCAACATGTCAGGTAATGCGATTTACTATGGCTTGGTTGCTATCTTCTTTGCTCAACTGTTCAATATCGACCTAGGTATGGGCGCTTACATTGCAATTATCGTAACGTCTACATTGGGTGCGGTTGGTCAAGCGGGTGTTCCTGGTCCTTCTTTCCTAGTGGTTGCCGTACTTCTTGCCGCTGGCATTCCAATTGAAGGTCTACCACTGCTATTCGCTCTTGACCGTATTTTCGATATGATTCGTACAGCACTAAACATCACTGGTGATGCAGCATGTGCAGTTATCGTTGATGCGCTAATAGAAGAGGAAGCGGCAGAAGCTGAGCTTAAAAAGCAAGAAGCTTAGCCCTTTTTCGAATGAACTAAAAACCGCTCACTATGAGCGGTTTTTTTGTCTTTTCTTGCATTACGTAACTATACAAATAGAAACCAATAGCATAAATTTATCAAAATGATATAAACCATTACAAAATATAAAAAACGTCAGAACTAGGTTATATCATGAGTCTTAAGCTGTCTTTGGAGCCCCTCGCCAGTACAGATTTGCCGATCGAGTCAAAACAACAGGCGCTGGTTGACACGGTTCTTCTTACTCTTACACCGCAAGAAAGGTCTTCTCTTTTTCAACAAGTTGCTTTGTATAGAATAAAGCTTCTCAAGTCCCTCTTTCCTAAATACGCATCTAAGAGTCTGTCCGTACTGTTTGAATTAATGGATTATCGAAATTTAGTACAGCAGTATCCAACGCCTTTCTCCGAAGAGGCGCTCTTACTTGAACAAGTTGCCGCAGATTGTTACCCGCATTGGATGGTTTTCTGGTGTGAATGTGAGATTGCTGCGATCAAGCAAAAGCACCCTTTAAATGAAGCGACAAGACCAACTCAGCTCTCGTTTGACGACCGCGACTATTCAAGCATATTGATCGAAGATATTGCCGAATGCGACCTAAAGGTAACACTGCCAAATCACGCTGCATTAATGCCGATTTCCGCAGCAATCACACTGAGCAATCTTGAGCTCTTCGTCCAAACTGAACAATGGTTTGAGATATTGCCTCTATTATCACTCTCGCAGAAAGGTCAACACTTTGTGCTATTGTTCAAGCAGTCATCTACACCAATCATGGTCTCCTCCGCTTTGGTGCAAAACTGGCACCAAAGAAATACCTGGCTCAGCTATTCATCACCATTTAGTAGTGAGCAATGGCAGTTTTGCCTTCCTGATTATGGCTACATTACTCTTAATCAATTAGGCCTTTTTGGAGGTAACGATCTAACTCGCCAACGGACTCTTATTGAATTTGATGCGCAGTTCCAATCTCACTTGAAAAACACTGAAGCGGTTTGCGAAGTGCTGCGTCTGACAGTGGGTGGCAACATCCAACAAAAACTGTACTTTTTGTATTTGGCACAAAAAACATTGATGAGTGAGCTATATAAAGCAGGCTATAAGCTCAGCTTTACCATTATTGAACAAATATTTATGTTAAATTTCTATCAATCTATTGATTTAGAGGCCTACTTTCACTCAGGATACCGCGACATTAACGGTGACGGTACCAAGACATACCGCGGTTTCTGGAATTTAGGTATGATGGTTGAAGCATTTCAAGACATACAGTTTCGCGACTACAAACACCGCGTACGAACAAAAAGAATTGATGAAAAGGTGAATGAACATGCTTGATATTCATCTTCACGGCCTTTTTTATCCAAAAGCAATGACGCTATACGCCACTGTACTGGTGGTGTTCGCTTGGTTGTTATATTACTGCTATCGCCTAAAACAGAAGAGTGAAACGATTTTAGGCTCGCATCATGCGCCGTACATTGCTTATTCTAGTTGCATCATCGTTTGGATCAGCAGCAACGCATACTTCCATACCGACTTATTGCCGGAGTTGGGCTCCGCTGGCGGTATTTTTATGGCTAAGTTGGCGAACTTGGCGTCATTCTTTGCCTTTGCATTCGCGTTCTATTTTTCTTGCCAGCTAGCGGCTGATATCAAAAAAACTGCGGTCAAAGCCTGGCAAAAAATCGTCTTTGTGGCACTAGCAACGTACTCACTTTACATCAACTTAGTACCAAACCTTACTGTCGAAAATGTCACCATTAGCGGTCCAAGCCAGTTCGTGATCGAGTTTGGTCCCCATACCTCATATTTCTTTATTAGTTTGCTGACATTTGTGGTATTAACACTGCTGAACTTGATTACCATGCGAGCGAACAGCAGCAAACTCACGCTGGCAAAAAGTAACTATATGATCGCCGGCATTTTGGTCTTCATGTTATCAACTGCAGTGATACACCTTGGAATGACTTACTTCCTTGGTGACTTTTCCTTAACCTGGTTACCACCAGCACTTTCAATTAGTGAAATGTTGTTTGTAGGCTATGCCCTGCTTACCTCTCGCTTTTATAGCGCTAAATACCTCACATACTTAACCGTTAGCGCACTGTTTGTCTGTGCCATTTTCGTCCTCCCGCTGGGCGCAATATTTATTCCTATCTCGGAAGATAACCAATGGCTTGTAGCGGTGCCTTTATGCGCACTCATCGGTATCACTTGGCACTTGCTTTACAAACGCGTCAGTCGTTTCGCGTCCTATTTTATTTATGGGAAACGACATACACCCGTTCAACAAATTCTTGGATTAGAAGAAGAGTTTAAACGCTCAATAGATGATGCTATGCGCCAGTTAGCAGCGTTACTGAATATACCAAATAATAAATTGCAGCTCGTCACCAGCAGTTACACCGAAACGTTTTATGAAGATTATCTGCCGTCAAGCAAGTCTGTTCTCGTGCTTGATGAACTGTCTGAAGAAATTGATTATGCCTCCTCGTCTAAAGGCTCAATGCGCAAGCTCTACGAACGTATGCGATCCAGCAATACGGCGCTCGTAATGCCTCTTTTTGGTCGTGGAAAGTCCGTTACGCACTTACTGATTTCTTCACACAAAATGGATAATAAGCTGTTTTCTAATGAAGAAATTTCAGCATTGCAAACCTTATTAGTTCGCATCCAGAGCACCATCGAGGCCGATAGAAAAGTACGCCAAAGCCGTGCGCTCGCTAACTCTATTGCGCATGAAATGCGTAACCCTCTCGCTCAAGTTCAATTACGATTTGAAGCTTTAAAACAGCATATCGAATCAAACGCTTCACTTGAGACGTTAAAGAGTGAGATTGATAAAGGAGAAGCAGCGATTCAGCGTGGTCGCCAACTCATCGACATTATTTTGCGAGAAGTCAGCGACAGCTCACCTGAGCACGAACCCTTAACTATTACGTCTATACATAAAGCTGTCGATCAAGCGGTCAGCCGTTATGGCTTTGAAAACGATCAAATAATTGAAAGGATCAATCTGCCCCAAGAGCACGATTTTGTCGCGAAATTAAACGAAACTCTGTTTAACTTTGTCATTTTCAATTTGATTCGCAATGCTATCTACTATTTTGATTCTTATCCCGATAGTCAAATTGAGATTCGTAGCCAAACGGGGGCCTACGAAAACATTCTGGTCTTCCGAGATAGTGGCCCTGGCATAGATAGCAGTATCTTACACAAGATATTTGACGACTTCTTCTCGTATCAAAAAAGTGGCGGCAGCGGCCTTGGCTTGGGCTACTGTCAACGCGTTATGCGCTCTTTTGGCGGACGAATTGAGTGCCAGTCTGAATTGGGCGAATTTACTGAGTTCTACTTGTATTTCCCGGTCGTCCCAAACGCACCCAAACCAGAGACGTTGAGAACACCGGACTTCAATGGCTGGAAAGTAAATGCACCACATTCTGAACCTCGCACAGCCCAACACGTACAAGTAAGTAACGATGCACCAACAGTGCTCATTGTTGATGACAAAGAGGTGCAGCGTACTTTGGTTCAAATGTACTTAAAAAGGCTGGGAGTCAACAGCTTACAAGCAAATAATGGCGCTTCTGCGGTGGAGCTATTTCAGTCGCACAAGATTGATTTGGTGCTTATGGATGTACAGATGCCAGTGATGAATGGATTTGACGCAAGCCAACGAATTAAGCAAATTGCGTCTTCCGTTCCGATCATCGCACTATCTGGAGAGTCTGGAGCCAAAGAGCTGGAGCTCATTGCGAAACTCATGGATGACAGACTTGAAAAGCCAACCACGTTAAATGCGCTCCAAACCGTCATCAAGCGCTGGTTGCAACATGAGAGTTTTGCTACTTCCAACACTTTCTAATTTGCGAAGATAAAACTGGCACTAGATGTGCATTACTGAAGTAAATCGAATTATCCAGAGGGTCAAGCAAGCTGCAAATGGTTAGCGGATGAGCTTGATAAGGAGATCGCCATGTTACTTCATCGACACACATACTACGGCTTGATTCATCATGGAATCAAAGCACTACTACTCGATCGCTTAGGCCACTATACAGAAGAAGAATACCATCAGTATCTGAGCCTAATGACCGGCAAATCCACTTGCTTTACGATGTCTCTCGAAGAGCTTGAAGCAACCGTTGATAATCTGTTACGTGAAGGCTATTTAGAAGATGTCAAAACGCTTATTTCTCAATATCAACGTGTTGCTTAAATCTTAAATTCTATCAACTCAATTGCCGCTCTATCGCGGCAATTTTTATGCCTTCGATTTACTACTTCATCTTTGCGAAATGTTGCTTGTTGTATCATTCAGTCAGGGGATTACTTCTCTTACCTCTAACCTTGACGGTATTCACATCTTGTCAGATTCCGTTAGACTGTCTTCAATTCACTAATTAGGTAGATTTTGCCACCATGAAGCAAATCCTAGATTTTATCCCACTCATCGTCTTCTTCGCTTTGTACAAGATATACGACATCTACGCAGCAACAGGAGCGCTGATCGTTGCAACGGCAATTCAGCTTGTCGTCACCTATGCTCTGTATAAAAAAGTCGAGAAAATGCAGCTAATTACGTTCGTTATCGTGACGATATTCGGCAGCATGACCCTTTTCTTCCACGACGACAATTTCATAAAATGGAAAGTCACCATCATTTATGTGATTCTAGCTATCGGTTTAGCAGCGAGTCACGCAATGGGAAAATCAGCCATCAAAGGCATGTTGGGCAAAGAAATTTCGCTACCTGATGCTATTTGGGCGAAGATCAACTGGGCTTGGGTCGGCTTCTTCTCATTCTTTGCTGGTCTGAACATTTATATCGCTTACGAGCTACCACTGGATGTTTGGGTCAACTTCAAAGTATTCGGAATGTTGATTGCGACATTTGCCTACATGATTGCGACTGGCTTCTACATTTACAAACACATGCCAAAAGAACAAAAAAATAACTCATCCGATGTGTCGACTGATGATTAAAAACTCAGTTTTGCTATAATCCGCGCACTTCGCAGCGACCTTCGGGTCGCTGTTTTGCTCCATGTATCACTAAACCGATCAAACGGCATACCGGATTCAGACCATTCTTGCTGCTGTAAACCAACTTTCTCTGGTCCGGTGTCTGCGGTTTTTTAAGGACCTTTGGTTCTAGGTATTTACTATGTTGGCGCTTAGTTTGAGCGCCTTTAAGATTTAGGATGTCACAATGAGTCAAGAAATTAGCTCTCCGAGAGGTCAACTGCTGCTTCGTACCCTTGCAATGCCTGCCGATACTAATGCCAATGGCGATATTTTTGGTGGTTGGATTATGTCTCAGCTCGACCTAGCAGGTGCGATTCTGGCCAAAGAGATCTCTTCTGGTCGCGTTGTTACCGTTTCAGTGTCAAGCATTACCTTCAAGAAGCCTGTAGGTGTTGGCGATGTCGTTTGCTGCTATGGCGAATGCACTAAGATTGGTCGCACCTCAATGAGTGTCGATCTGGAAGTATGGGTCAAGCCGGTAAAAGCACACGGTGTCGGCGAGCGCTTCATGGTTTGTGATGCGACTTTCAACTACGTAGCCATTGACAGTGAAGGCAAACCACGCCCGGTTCAGAATTAGTCAACCTACAGCGCTAACTGTTAGAAAGGATCTCACATTTTCTGTTGTTCACTTGTGAGAGACACAAAAAAGGCGTTAAATTAACACTTTACCCTACCAATTAAGGAACTATGCTATGTGGTATGTCATCTTTTCTCAGGACGTCGAGAACTCGCTGGAAAAACGCATGAGCGTTCGCCCGCAACACTTGGAGCGCTTACAAAAGCTTCAAGACGAAGGTCGCCTTCTTACTGCTGGCCCTATGCCTGCGATAGACTCTGACAACCCAGGAGAAGCTGGATTTACGGGCTCGACTGTCATCGCTGAGTTCGCCTCTCTAGAAGACGCTAAAGCGTGGGCAGAAGCCGATCCTTACGTAGCGGCTGGTGTTTACGATAATGTAATCGTGAAACCGTTCAAAAAAGTGTTTTAATTTATGAAAAAATTACTGTGTCTTTTCTTGGCATTTGGTGCGTTAGCGGGCTGTTCATCTACCGATGATAATCAACGCCAGCTTGAGCTATTGGCATCAAACCGAGCGGGAGTCTTGTCCGCAGGTCTCCCTTTGGAATACGGTCCACTGCAGATAATGCGTGTCTCATCCAACAAAAATGTTGTTGAAATGATGATGATTTATAACGATGACGCACTCGGTGCAAAGCCGTTAAATCAAGTACTGAATACCAGTATCTACACCTATTGCAGTAACCCGGAAATTCGTAAGCAAATTGATATGGGCTTAATGTACCGTATTAAAGTGCGTAACTCTCGCGGCCAGTTGATGGCAGATGAGTTGGTTTCCGAGCAAACTTGTACTCAAATGAAATAGTCACAGTGAGTGCGTTGTTTTCGATACGAGCAATTCATCCGCTATTGCGGGATAGTATAACGACGAAAATGAACGGCTAAGAATAGAAAAACGGAGACAACGGTCTCCGTTTTTATTTGCTAAAAAGGTGCCTTACTCAAGCTCAGCACGAAGTTTCTTCGCCGCTGACACGAGGTTCGCCAATGCCGCTTCTGTCTCTGCCCAGTTACGTGTTTTCAGACCACAGTCTGGGTTCACCCACAAACGTTGTACCGGAATCTTTTCTGCCGCTTTCTTGATTAAGCCTTCAATCCACTCTTCCGTCGGAATGTTTGGAGAGTGAATGTCATAAACACCTGGACCGATTTCGTTCGGGTAATTGAACTCTTCAAACGCTTTAAGCAGTTCCATATTTGAGCGTGACGTTTCAATGGTAATCACATCCGCATCGAGCGCCGCGACTGAATCGATGATTTCATTGAACTCGCTGTAACACATGTGAGTGTGAATCTGAGTCTCTGGTTTTGCACTCGCTGCCGAGATCTTAAATGCATCCACCGCCCATTCTAAATACGCTTTGTGATCGCGCTTTTTCAACGGCAGACCTTCACGAATCGCAGGCTCATCGATTTGAATGATATTGATGCCAGCATCTTGCAGATCAGAAACCTCATCACGCAGTGCCAGTGCCAGTTGCTGGGCGATTTCTTGACGTGTGATGTCTTCACGCGGGAATGTCCAACATAAAATCGTTACCGGGCCCGTCAGCATACCTTTCATCTGCTTGCTGGTTAGCGATTGTGCGTACGTCGACCACTCCACCGTAATCGGCTTTTCACGCTCAATGTCAGCAACCACAATGGCTGGTTTCACACAGCGAGAGCCATAACTCTGTACCCAACCAAATTTCGTCGTTTGGAAGCCCGCCAAGTTCTCCGCGAAGTATTCCACCATGTCGTTCCGCTCAGCTTCACCGTGAACAAGCACATCTAGGTCAAGGGCTTCTTGACGTTTTACGGCATCCGCAATATGTCCTTTTAGTGCTTGGATATAGTCGGACTCAGATAACTGGCCAGTGCGATAAGCACTGCGCTGAACACGAATTTCACCCGTTTGAGGGAAAGAACCGATTGTCGTGGTTGGCAACAGAGGCAAGCCCAATACTTCAGCTTGATGCGCAGCACGCTCCGCGTAAGGTGCGCTGCGCTCGGCAAGTGACGCAGTAATACTGTTTAAACGTGCTTGAACTTGTGGCTTATTCACATGCGTTGCCGTTTTACGTGCTTTGATTGGCTGGCTGTAGGTATCACAAGCGAGAATCGCATCTTGATCACCATCGAGTGCGCGGCCAAGCAAGGCGACTTCTGTTACTTTTTGTTTTGCGAACGCAAACCAGCTTTTCACTTCCTCACTGAGTTCTGTTTCCAGTTCCAGATCAACCGGGCTATGTAGCAAAGAGCATGAGCTCGCCACCCAAAGGTTGTCGCCCAGTTTTTCTTTTACTGGCTGTAGGCGTTCAAGTTGCGCACTCAAATCCGAGCGCCACACGTTACGACCGTTGACCACGCCAGCAGACAGCACCCAACCCTCCGGTAGTTTGGCAACCACGTCGTCAAGCTGCTGAGGCGCGGCAGATAAATCGATATGTAAACCATCCACTGGTAGCTTTACAATTTTGTCTAGCGTATCGCTTATAGAGTCAAAGTACGTCGTTAGCAGCACTTTTACATCGCTTCGAATCACTTGGTACGCTAGCTTGAACGCATCAGCCCACTGACTTTCAAGCTCTAGTGACAAAATTGGCTCATCAATCTGAACCCACTCAACACCTTGACTCGCGAGCTTTGCCAAAATAGCTTGGTAAGCCGTAAGCAATCGAGGCAGTAGCGTCAGGCGATCGAACCCTTCTTCTACCTCTTTACCTAAGTAAAGATAACTGACTGGGCCAAGCAAAACTGGCTTCACTTTATGCCCAGCTTGGGTTGCTTCGTTGACTTCTTCAAACAGTTGAGGCCAGCTCACTTCAAATGTATCGTCCTTGCTAAATTCAGGTACGATGTAGTGGTAGTTTGTGTTGAACCATTTAGTCATATCCGATGCTGCAGCGCCCGCACAGCCGCAACCCGCTTGAGATTGACCGCGACCCACTTTGAATAGCGTATCCAAATCAGGGAAACCGTCTGCGTGACGTTTTGGCACGTGACCCAGTAACAACGTGGTCGTCAGTACATGATCGTACCAAGCGAAATCGCCAGCGATGGTAAAACTCAAGCCAGCATCTGTTTGTGTTTGCCAGTTTTTAGCGCGCAGATCTGCCCCAACCTTTTTAAGCTCTGCTTGATCAATTTCTCCGCGCCAGTATTTTTCCTGAGCGAATTTTAATTCTCGTTTTTCACCGATGCGTGGATAACCTAGTACGTGCGTTGTTGTAGCCATGTCCCTATTCCTTTTTCAATCTTGTTCAATTTGTTTGGGTCAGAGTATCTTTCGTCATAAAAGATGTCTGGATGGCTAAACTATCGCTCTCATCAGCGGTTTGAACAACGTCCATTTATTCAACTTGTTTATTAAAAAAATTCATCATGAGGCGACATGATTCGCAAATAAACACAATAAATAGACGTCTAGACGTTTACATATCCATTTTTTGTCGTTAAGTTATTTATACGATTGCTATTCTGTTCATAGCGAGCAACAAAGGATGAAAGGAATTCATGATAGAGCTAAAACATTTGCGGACACTCACTTCGCTTCGAGACACCGGCTCTCTAACCGCGACCGCGACCGCGTTGCATCTCACTCAATCGGCCTTGTCTCACCAGATCAAAGATTTAGAGGCGCGGATTGGGGGACAATTATTCCTTAGAAAAACTCGTCCGGTGAAGTTCACTTCAGAGGGAGAAATCCTATTGCGTCTTGCAGAAGATATTCTTCCCAAACTCGCAAGAGCAGAAAATGATTTGGCAAGCTTGAAAGAAGACGTCAATGGTCGGTTGCATATGGCGATTGAATGTCACTCATGTTTCCAATGGCTCATGCCTGCTCTAAGGGAATATCAATTGGCGTGGCCAAGCGTCACGTTGGATTTTTCGTCCGGCTTTGGGTTTGAGCCCCTACCCGCATTGTTGGCTGGCGAGTTAGATCTCGTTATCACGTCGGATATTCAACCTCGTTCTGAAGTGCATTATGAACCTTTATTCGACTTTGAAATGCGCTTAATTACCGCGACCAACCACCCATTGGCGGAAAAAGAAGTTATTGATCCGCAAGATCTCGCAGATCAAACCATGCTCTCTTATCCGGTTCAAAAACAAAGGCTAGACGTCGTAAAACACTTCTTGCAGCCAGCGGGGGTAGAACCAGCCAAATGGAAGCAAGCCGACAATACTCTGATGTTAGTGCAAATGGTTTCCGCAGGTTTAGGGGTTGCAGCACTGCCAAATTGGGCGATTTCTGAATTTTCTCGCCAAGGCCTTATTACCAGTAAACCTTTTGGCCAAGGCTTATGGCGTCGCTTATTTGCTGCAACGCGTCACTCAGAGAAAGATAAACGTTACTTACAAGCCTTTTTCGCAACCGCAAGGCTACAATGTAAAAGCCACCTTGACGGAATCAAGATGGCTTAGGGATATGGATTAAGAAGGTTTAACGTTGATATGCTTTAAATTGGTTGGTCAATGGATCGTACTGATAACCAAGCATATCAAGCTTGCCTACTACGGACTCTACATCCATTTCATACACCGATACTAACTCGTCAAAACTGTCGCACTCTAAACGTAGCTTTTCATTGACGATACCTAGCAAAATAATGCTGTCCAAATTACCTACATTGCTTAAATCCATCGCGACTCTCCTCTTCGACAAGGTATATAAACAAGCGTAGACGTAATCACGTGAATTTAAAGTGAGCGCGATCCAAAACGTGAGTGCCTTATACTCAAGCAACCTAGAAAGGACTTGAGTACAAGCAGTATTGATCTGTTTCTCGACTCGAGATTAAGCCGCCAGAGAGAATAAACCTTGTAGGCTCGTCATTGACGCGAGCGCGAGCAACAGGGCGACGCTCAGTTGAACCTTTTCTGGTTTTTTATGTGTGAAGATATGCCAGCACCAAACAATGATTGAAGAAACTAGCATGGCTAAAGATAATAAAATTGGTTGTGTTGCTGCACTCAATGTCGCTTCATTTAACTGGTAAGAAGCAAATAGCGTTGCGATCACCAGCAGCATTCCAGACACAATGCCCATAACTGGCAAAATGCGGTGAAATGCCTGTAATCTGCTACGAGCGATAGTCAGAAGCAATTGAGAAAATGACGCCCCAAGGAAAAATATCATTATTGCCATCGCAATAGACGCAGGCCAACTTGGCTGTTCAAATGCTTGAATACTTACATACGCAAAAGCCAAACCATTCGCTAAATGCATCGCCCAAAGAGGGCCTTTTTCACGCGTTTTCTTGGTTTGAACCTGAGAGTAGAAATAGAAAATAGCGAACACGATCATAAATGCTTCAATACGAAGAGAAGCAACCGCAAGCCACAATAACGCCACTGCTGGCAACATTTTATGAAGACGGCCTCTCTGACCCGGACAAATATCGCCCTTGATGAGAAGCAAAGTCAGTAGCGCTTGCGCGCCAAATAGCATCGGAGGAAAAGTAACCAGCAATTGTTGAATCATGTTAAATGCACGCTCAAAAGTCATTTTGGGGTGCGATAATAGCAAATCACCTATCGTCAAACCACCGAAAGTCTATCCCCAAATGTACTAGAACAGCGAGACTTTTTATTCAACAAGAAGCGAGATACTTCAACGCATCTTCTTGAGTTAACACGCCTCTGTATTCTTCTTTTTCATCACATAAAACCCACGGGAAGCGAATGCCTGTTTTGATTAGCTCTCGAATAGCAGCGACGGACAAATGCGCATTGACGAGCACAAACTCCGTGCTCATTATCTGGTTAACCGGGCGTTTCCAAATCCAATTTTCTCGCTCAGTCTCTAATTCTGTCCCCATGGAAGGCGTTAGGTGTAAGTTAACTTGCTCTTTGGTAACTAAGCCAACACAGCGCTTTTCGTTAATGACAACCAACGGCGAACTTGGACTTAAATTCATATATTCCACCGCCAACGATAATGGCTCCCCGGGATCAAGGTGCCTGACCTCTTCATGGCTCAGTGATTGCAATACATCATCTTGTTTTGGTTTGACAGCAACACCTGAAAACAAATGTTCGTAACTTTCCGCTTTCTCCATCAAATCGACAGGCCGAGCACGAGAGAACAAAAAGCCTTGCATGTAATCCACACCTATTTCAGCCAATGTTTGAAGCTCCTGTTCTGACTCCACGCCCTCGGCAACCACTTTTACATTCATTTGCTGAGCAAGATCAGTGACCATTTTGACAATATTATAACTGGTATTGCCATGCTGAATGTTCTTAACGAATTTTCGGTCGATTTTCAGTAAATCAAACTGCCCTTTCTCTAGGTAAGAAAAAGAAGAATACCCTGTACCGAAGTCATCAATCGCAATTTTAATGCCCTCTTTGCGCACTTGCTCTAGCGCTTGCGTATGCTCTTCGTCTTGCTCAAAATACGCTGTTTCCGTCAGCTCAATCGTGACTCGTTTAGGATCGACACCACTGGCTTTAATTAGGTCATGCGAACGCTGAAGAACCTGGAGCGAATCCAATTTAGTATTCAGTGAGCGATTGATGGTTAACCCTATTTCCTCGCCATATATGTCTTGCAAGCGCGGAAAGTGTTTGAGCGCGGCTTGACAAACCTCATCATCTAGAGCCGCAATCAACTCTAAGTCTTCAATAACAGTAATCATCTCTTGAGTGCTATAGGCATCACTTTCATGATAAAAGCGCGCTAAGGCCTCGAACTTAACGACTTTACCAGTTCGGCTATCAATGATTGGTTGAAAATGAACATCCACCAGCCCACTGTCGATTTGCGCTTCCAAAAACGCCTCTAAATGCTGGCGTTTGACTAACTCAGAATGAAGCTCACTATTATAAAAATTAAAATAGCCACCTTCTCCAGAAAGTGAGGACAACATCGCCTGGGCTGCATGCGCTAACGCTTGCTTTGGCCTGTTTGTATCATAGCCGAGGATTGACACACCCGTTTGTCCCTCGACGATAGTGGTATGCATTTTTGTTCCCATTTCATTCCTAAGCTCAGTGAAGAACCCTTTCATTGCAATTTGAATCAAACGTAAAGGACTTAGCCATTGACAGTGAGGAGTTTGTAAACAGACAACAAACACATCCCTAGAAAGTTGACCCGCTATACTGGTGTAGCGGCTTCGCATAATAAAATCGGCGAAGCCTAATTGCTGTTCAAGTAAGCATTTTTCAGAAAAATTTGGTCTGAGAGTCATGACGATATTGAGTTCTTTACTCCCACTTTCGTTCGCCAAATTAGCTAATTGCAGTTCGAACTCTTCTCTAGAAGGCAAAAACGCTGACCAATCATGTTGTTGTTCACAGCGATTTTTCATCCACAACAAGGAAGCCGAAATGTCAGTAGAGAAGCCGAGATAAAGAATCCGTCCAGAATGAAACGTTAGCCGATAGATACAAAGATGATGTGCCTGATTACTACCATTTGCAGTTCTACTCAATAAATTACCGCTCCAGTATCCTTCATCATCAATATGTTGCCAGAGTTGGTCGTAAAACGCCTGACTATGGTGAGATGTGCTAAAGATATAGGTTTTAAGTCCAACCAAATCACGGTTTTGATAACCCATTTGCAATTCAAAGGCGCGGTTACAACCCAAGATTCGGGTGTCTTCGTCCGCGACTAAAACCCCTACATTCGGTAAATCAAAAATCGTTTCGAGAATTTTCGCTAACTCTTCGCAGCCAGTGATCGTCAATTGCGGGATGATAGAGCCTTGAACAATACGCTCATTGAGCTTTTCAAAGCTAATTGTGACATGTATTAAGCGAGCTTCATTAAGCATCATGCAACAAGAAAAACGACCTTGCCCACCTAGGAGCTCCACTTCTAAAATTCGTTGTCTTAGTGTTTCCTGTTGCCCCATCAGCATGTGCTCAAACAAATCATCTAAGCAGGTGACTGGCGTATTTAACCCAAAAGCATTTGCCATTCCTAGCTGGTCGCATTCGAACTCGCGAGTATCAATCTTGTAAGACCATTCAATCACTGGAGTCGGATTGGATGTCGGTTGCACTTTTTCATGTGCTATTGTTGTTGAGTCACTCATTCCCTAGCCCCCTTTTTAATTAGCCTCATGCTCAGGGTTCGTAGTCAACGTGCCTTATTCCATTTGGGACCTGCTGATCCTCTTGTAAAATAGATTCTGGCAACGTAAGCCAATCGACTTAGAACCTTTTCAGAGCTTGTTCGGCTTTTTGCATTTTCCTATGCATTAATTTGATTATAGGCGTTGTTTTTAATAAGCACACCATTGCTTATTGGTTGTATTAACATTGCGACATTTTTCACGACTCGACCTATAACCATGAGGCTTTCAAGGTGATATTAGACATAAAATCGCCGATATAGCCTTGATATTTTTGCAAACCAAATAAAACTCGATGAACTAAGCTTGAATAGATGAGTTTGGTATAGATACCTGATCCTCAAATCGCTATAATTCGCGCTCCCTGGAACAGAGAGCAAAATATGACCAATAACATCACTCCTATTCATGAGTACAAAAAATACTGGGCAGAGTGTTTTGGTACGGCACCTTTCTTGCCGACCAGTCGCAAAGAAATGGACGCCCTAGGATGGGATAGCTGTGACATTATCATCGTAACCGGTGACGCTTACGTAGATCACCCGAGCTTTGGTATGGCTATCATTGGCCGTCTGCTAGAAGCGCAGGGTTTCCGTGTCGGTATCATTGCTCAACCAGAATGGCAAAACAAAGATGCGTTCATGCAGCTAGGTAAGCCAAATCTGTTCTTCGGGATCACTGCGGGTAACATGGACTCCATGATCAACCGTTACACCGCGGATAAAAAACTTCGTCACGATGACGCGTACACCCCCAATAACGAAGGTGGCAAACGCCCAGACCGCGCGACTTTGGTTTACTCTCAGCGTTGTCGTGAAGCCTATAAAGAAGTGCCTATTGTTTTAGGTGGTATCGAAGCCAGCCTACGCCGTGTTGCGCACTACGATTACTGGTCAGACAAAGTTCGCCGTTCGGTACTGTTTGATGCAAAAGCAGACATCCTACTTTTCGGTAACGCAGAACGCGCACTTGTAGAAGTGGCGCATCGCATCGCAAATGGTGAAGACATCAGCACCATGACCAATATTCGTGGTACTGCCGTGAACTTGCCAGCCGCGCCAGAAGGCTACACGGTTATCGATTCTTCTCGCATTGAAAAACCTCGTAAAGAAGCGTTCGTACCAAAGAACCCATACGAAGTAGAAACTCAGTGTGAAACTAAAAAAGATGAGCCAGTTGCACAACCAATCACGATTCGCCCATCACGCCACGATGCTGCGACAACTGCGGTTCGCTTACCTTCGTTTGAAAAACTAAGAAACGATCGCATTCTTTATGCTCATGCAAGTCGTGTATTGCATTTAGAAACAAACCCGTACTCTGGCCGAGCGTTACTTCAAAGCCATGGTGATCGTGAACTTTGGGTAAACCAAGCCCCAATCCCATTGACGACCGAAGAGATGGACTTTGTGTTTGGCTTGCCTTACGCGCGTGTTCCTCATCCTATGTACGGCAAAGCGAAAATTCCAGCGTATGACATGATCAAAACGTCTGTGAACATCATGCGTGGTTGTTTTGGTGGCTGTTCTTTCTGTTCGATTACCGAGCACGAAGGCCGAATCATTCAAAACCGCTCGAAAGAGTCAATCATTAACGAGATTGAAGAAATTCGCGACAAAGTTCCGGGCTTTACTGGCACAATTTCCGATCTTGGTGGGCCGACTGCAAACATGTACCGTCTGGGCTGTAAAGATCCAAAAGCGGAAGCGAACTGTCGTCGTCCATCCTGTGTATTCCCGGGCATCTGTAACAAGTTAAATACAGACCATAAACACACCATCGATCTATACCGCGAAGCGCGTAAAGTTGAAGGCGTGAAGAAAGTGATGGTCGCATCTGGCGTACGTTACGACCTTGCGATTGAATCACCAGAATACGTGAAAGAGCTCGTAACTCATCACGTAGGTGGTTACTTGAAGATTGCACCGGAACATACAGAGAAAGGCCCTCTTGATCTGATGATGAAACCTGGCATGGGCACGTATGATCGCTTTAAAGAGATGTTCGAGAAGTACAGCGCAGAAGCGGGTAAGAAGCAGTACTTAATCCCTTACTTTATCTCTGCGCACCCAGGCACAGAAGACGAAGACATGCTGAACCTTGCTCTGTGGCTGAAGAAAAACAACTTCGAGTGTGACCAAGTACAAAACTTCTACCCTTCGCCAATGTGTAACGCAACGTCGATGTACTACTCAGAGACAAACCCTCTGAAACGAGTGAAGTATAAAAAACGTGAAGATGTACCTGTAGCAAAAGGTGAGCGTCAACGTCGCCTACATAAAGCGCTGTTGCGTTACCACGATCCAGCAAACTGGCCAATGATCCGAGAAGCCCTAATCAGCATGGGTAAAAAACATCTGATTGGTGACAAACAAGGCTGTCTCGTTCCTGCGGAAGACATTGAAGCACAAACACCTGCACAACGTCGTAAATCTGGTCGTCACGGGGCAAACCGCTTTGCTACGAAACATACCAAAAACCAACCGGGCTTCGGTGGTCATTTGAACAAACGCTCTGAAGGCGGTTCAAAAGATGGTAAACCATCTGGCAACCGTAACGGCTCTGACAAAGCAAAAGGTGGTCAACGCCCTGCAAGCAACGGCCAACGTCCTAGCGGCAACGGTGCAAACCGCCCGGCAGGTAGCAAGCCACAAGGTCAAGGTCGCCCACAAGGACAAGGCAAACCAGCTGGTCAACGTAAACCAAAGCGTCGTTAATTCTTTAGCACTTAAATACTAGAAAGGGCTCCAGAGGTAACTCTGGAGCCCTTTTGTTTTGTCGGTTCATTGAGGTATCACTCACAACTCAAACTTTGATTCAATCAATACAAAAAATGGTAAACACCAACCAACTTATTGGAAAAACAAACAATTATTTGATTGAAGAAAAACAATACAAAACTAACCCATTGATTTTTAATTACTTTATTTTGGTGCGATATTTGCGTAATAGAGTAAAACTCTTAAACATGGGCTAACGATGAGTAATCCACTTCCTCCAAAAACTTCGATGTTCTGGCACGACAACAGCTATACCTATGAGGAGGCCGTTCAGGCATTTGAAAGCGATGGTACGCTGAAATCGCTGAATATCGTTCCAACCACGGAATCCGATGATCTTGCTGGCTCACCCCCAGAGCGCAGTATGTTTTGGGAGGGAGAAACAAAAAAAATCGATCCGCCACCGCCGTCAGAACCAGAACCTCTCAATTTAAAAAACGAGAAAGAACCAACAGAGGCTTTACCGGCACACTTCATCCCTGTTCGCTACGCCATCGATCAGCTAGAAACGGAAGAAACACAATCTTTTGGTTTGCCTGAAGAATGGAAAGGCCAAGGCCCAGCCAAACTCAATACCGTTGGCTATACCCTTCGTCAGCTTCGCGATGGTTGGTTGTATGTCTATGATGCAATCAACAAAAGCCTAGACGAATATGAAATCAAAGGAACGCAATTCACACTCTACAAGCTAGGAGAGTCGGAAAGCCCAGAGTCCGAACAGCGTGGCACACCAGAAGGTGCAAAACCTTTCCTTACTTACGAAGACGGGAGTGTGCTGTCGATTTGTTACTCAGAACACCGTTGGACATGGAACATGTTCATGCGCGTCCTTAACAATCCGAGTAATCATATCGATCGAATGCAGACTGTTGTCCTGTCTGCAAACGATAATCAGCCCAACATTGCACCAATCGATAAGTTAACTCAAGTGGCTGATATTGAATCTTCCGCCGTTGATGATGGGCGTTTTGCGGATTCCGGCATCACTACCAAAGCTGATGAAGATGGTTCTATCTTTAAACCTGTCGCAGCCGAGAGTGATTTAACCTCTTCAATTCCAGAAGAAGAATCGGGCTACTTCGTCGCGATAAAAGATTACGCCGCAGACATTCAAGATATGTCGCTGCATTTTGTTGGCGCTGCAAGTCCCTACCGCCTTTTCATTGACCAGTTTTCAAACCAGTGGAACTTAATGCAGACCGCCATGCAGCTGTGCATGTTCGGGGCAAGCGACAATATAGACATGCCAGCTAGCGTTAAACGTAACAGTGAAGAGCTGTCGTTTTATACCGACATGGCAGAATATTATGACTCATCCAGTCAACTCGATTTGGCAGAGCAGAATAAAAGCTCAGTTCAATCAGGCTATCCTGCTAAATTTTCCGCTGGAGCGATTGAATCACACCAACATACCCAAAGTGACATTGCCAAAGCAATACAGGACAAATATCGAATTTCCGCGAGTCGATTTGGTAAATACGAACAATGGATAGCGACTGAACGCTGGCGCAAGCAGCTCAACTGGAAGCAAATGCTGAGCGAAATGCAAGAGCTGTCAGAGCAAAAAGAAACCATGCTTGCCGAAGTTGTCTCGGTAAAAAGCGACTTTATTGCTGTAATGGAATCTTTGACACCTCATCATCTCGAAAGAACCTTCGACCTATACAGCGAAGACACGCAGTACAGCTTGTATCAACTCCATAAGCAAGCCGTTGAGTCATTTACTCTGGTGATGCAAGAAGAAGACCGCCAATGGGCTGAAAGCCAATGGGAGAAACCAACCAGTTTACTCGCACTCTACACTTCCGGGTTTAGTCGTAGTCTCTTTAAACAAGTGGAGAAATTAATTCCTGAACAAGTTTCAAATCAGGTAGGTGAAGTAGACGTCGCCAAAAATGCTCCAGACACTGAAAGCTCAGACAAACAGTTCATGGACTACGTTTCGGCAGCAAGTAACCGTGTGGGTATGTATGCAAAAGTAATGGACTTTATTTCTAACCCAAATACTGCAGAAACCGAGTTTCTAAGAGATATAGCAAAAGGATTCGATGAGCTAGATAGCATATTCAAAGCGACTAACAGCGCTTTATTGAAGGGGGTAATAGAGGTTGGCGTTAGCCTAACAGCCCAAGCGTCTATCTTAATGATATCTCTATTGTCAAGACCGCTCACCCGAACAAGTTTTTACCTAAGAGCTGCCGTTGTAGAACGTTTGTCGATAGATACTCCAATCAATGTCAATAAAGGCTACGCTCAAAATTTTGGTACCTGGAAATCCAATCATGATAAAAAACTCGTCGCATCTAACCAAAACAAGGAAGTCTTAGCAGCCTTCAACAAGGGTGATAAAACTATATCAAACACGCAGTATAAGAAGGCTCTCCAGCAACAGCGGCACCTTCAAAAAAGTTTAGCCGTTGCGACGTTGGAATACCCACAGTATATAGAACTTCCAGATGACGTACTTGAGGCAACAATTCAAATGCGTAAAGACATATGGGATAACAGATTAAACAACCTTAAGAAACGGTTTGAAGATGTGGGTGGTTTAGGCTTCTTAGCTCTGATTTTTAACTGCCTCGCACTTGCTGATGCAATGAACAGTATTCAAGAAACAGGGCTCATGTCTCAAGATGATTTCTTAGATATTCAACAAAAGCTTTTTTACACTGCCGGAGCTTGGACGGGCATTCGTACTGGGAAACTATGGGATAAGGTTAAGGGCAGTGACGAGCTCAGAGAGCATTCGCTAAAAACTCTTAAAAATTTAGTAGACAGAAATACAAAAGGCTTTGAAAACCTGATTCTAGATGACTTAAAAGTTTTTAATAAATGGCTCGCGATTACAGGTGCTTTAGGAGCGCTGGCTTCAGGTATTGAGGCTTACCGTTCTTGGCAGAGTGTAGATGACGTTTATGGTCTCGAAAGCAAATTGTATTTAGCAAATACCGTAACGCTTGGTTTAACTGGTGCGATTGGTGCGTTTCAGTTCGTAGGAGCCTCTACTGGTACTTTTTCGACTAACTTACTTTTTGGAGGCCCAATAACGGCAGCTTTAGTTATTCTTACAGTTACATACCTAGCCATCAATTATAAACTCAACAAACTGAAACAAGATGATTTCCAAAAATGGTTAGATAAACTGCCTTGGGGTTATCACCCGAGTCGTACTCAGTGGAGCCAATCTGCAAGCTTGCCCGCAAGAGAGAAGCACAATTCAGCATTGGTGCAACAAGCACTGTTTGACTTACAATCTATTATTCAACAGCCAACGGTATACCATCAGCCTATTGAAAAAATACAGGCTTATCCAGGCTATACGCATCATGAGCTAGTTGGCTTGGAAGTGCATATTCAGCTGCCACATCGTGCTGCAACGAATGGTGTTACAGTGAGTACCAACACCAAGGCAACAGAAGATGATTTGACGTCCGGCTCTTGGTATCAAAACGCAGATTTAGTCACGCTACAAACACAGAGCCAAGCTAGCAAAGAGTTACTGGTGTATAAGGTAACATTGCCGATTAAAGAGACCGATCAATACCTTGCCATGCAAGTAGCGTATGATGTGGAAGATGATGCCCCATCAAAGCGTGAGTATTGGTTCCAAAATAGCGTAAAACAGAGTGCAACTCATAGCGTAATTTCAGACAATACCAAACAAAACATCATTAAAAAGTCACTCACCTCAGTTGTTGGCACATTAGGTTTTAAGGAGTAACCCTTGGCATATTCACCATTTTACGTCACCCCAGAAGAATTAGCAGTTTATCAAGAGGCGCAAGAGCAGGAAATACTCGCAGGTGATAATGTAACAACTTGGCATAAGTATGATGTAGAGGAACCATTTCGCTATTACTTTAAACTTTTTGCGTTTCCATTTGTGATCGCCCCATTCCTATTAACTTTGTTTATACACACGAGTGACACGGTTGGCGTAACTATTTTTTCTTTTATTTTGTCGGTGATGGTGTCTGGAGCTTTTTACCTTACGATTGGCCTCGATTATCGATATGACTACATTTTTTCAGATAAAGGCTTTGTGATGAAAAAGCGTCGCAATATGCCTAAATGGGTAAATACCGCTACGCAAGCTGTTGGCTGGATAGGTGCAGTGGTGTGTGTGATTATGGTAGCACTGGTTGGTCCGATGGCATTAGCTGGAGCAGGTGCCTTCATTTTGCTTTCATTTGGTATGTTAAAACGCCAGCCTGATGAACGAACAGAAGTTAAAGTGGGCGAACGAGAAGATTGGCTTTTTGCGGACTACAACAAGAAAAGGAAAGTGATCCAGTTCTATTTTAAGCATGACATATGCAGATATCGAGATACTGCTCATAAGACTATCTTTCGCTCACAAGATCGATTCGATTGTTATGTTTTCTTTAAAACTGAAGGGGATTTAGAATCCATGGTCGCGCAACTGTCAAAGGTCTACAAACTGAATTGTACCGAGGTCGATGACCATAAAAAGTTGTTTGAAGCAAAGCCAGAATCAAGGCTCTTTAGTATTCCTGTTTGTAGTAAAGAATATCAAACCGATGAGGTATTTGATTTAAGGGCGTCAAATGCCCCGCTTCCTGAGCGTGAATACCTTTACAACGGTAAGTGGCAAACTGAATCAGAAATCGAACGCTTAAAAGCAACTGGTGAACAGCAAGCCACTCCCGCTTCATAGTTCAAAACAAGCATTAAAAAGGGCTCCAGAGATTACTCTGGAGCCCTTTTGTTTTGTGATCAGTAAACGTTTTAAGTCGGGTTAAACTCTCTCACTCGCTTGATTAAGACAACTTGAACTTACTCAACTCACTGTGAAGATCGCTGGCTTTTACTGTCAGTTCATTACTGATCGCTACCGAAGATGACATAGTATCCATCACTTCCATCGCCGTATCATTAATCACAACCACATTACGGTTGATCTCTTCTGATACAGAACTTTGCTCTTCTGCCGCTGAAGCGATTTGATTGTTCATATCATTAATCACTTCAATAGCTTGGTTGATTTCGGCCAACGCCAATTGCGCTGCTTGTGTTTCTTCTTTGGTATCCACCGCTTGCTTCTGGCTTTGCTCCATCAACACAACGATTGATTGCGTTTCTTGCTCCAAACGAGCCAACATTGCACGAATTTCTTCTGTCGAGCCTTGTGTGCGCGTTGCAAGGTTGCGGACTTCATCGGCTACCACAGCAAAACCACGACCCGCTTCACCAGCACGCGCAGCTTCAATCGCAGCGTTCAGAGCCAACAAGTTGGTTTGATCGGCAATGCCACCAATCTCACTCAGAATCCCCTGAATCGCCGTGCTTGAAGCCACCAAATTCTGCGTCTGGTGCTGTGCATCATTCACTTGCGAAGCGAGGTTATCCACTGCGCTTGTAGCATTATCCATACGCGACATGCCATTCGCGCTATTGCTTTGAACTTGGCTTGCCGCCGCTGCTGCTTGTACCGCAGAATTTGCCACTTCTTGTGCGGTTGCGCTCATCTCATTAATCGCCGTTGCTAGCGAGTTGACTTCGTTCACTTGAACGTTCAGTTGATCTCTCGAAGCCGCCGCGCGAGCTTGGCCTTCACTTGCGTTTCTATCAACTTGGTCTGCCGTCGCCATTACAGTTAAAAGCATTTCCTGAATGCGAGCGAGGAAGGTATTAAACCAGTGCGCCAGTTGGGCGGTTTCGTCCTTACCTTTCACCTCAATGCGGTAAGTTAGGTCGCCCTCGCCTTGTGCTGCGTCTTTAAAACGCTCCACTAAGTTAGTTAACACTTTGCCCAACGAGGTCGCGATCATCGTCATCGCAACAATACCAATCAGAGCCGCAATAATCCCTGCCCACACTCCCTTTTCAAGAGCTTCTGCACTTTGTTCTTCACTCCATCGCTCGTAGTCATCCACGTTCTTTTTAAGGAAGCTACTGGGAACCGACACCATAACGATCCAAGGCGCATCGCTGGTGTCAATTGCAGTAATCGCATACTCATCCCCGCCAAACGTCACAAGGCCTGCGCCTTTTTGTTTCGCAATGGATTGAATACGAGCCCATTGAGACGCCAACTCATGAGAAACTTTCTTGCCCACTTGATCCGCTTGGCTGCTGTTCGCCAGTGTGATGCCTTTCCACGAAGAAATCAGAATTCGGCCTTGTCCATCAAACAAGTCGCTCGCGTAATCTTCACTTTGGCTTTGTAACTCGTTCAATGACAAATCAAAACCGAGAGAGCCGATGATCTCGCCACGTAACTTGATTGGTTGGCTGATGGTCGTGATCAGTTCTTGTTTGCCGCGAACCGGATACATGTACGGTTCCATCACGAACGTTTTGCCCGTTTCGTAAGGCATCAAGTGCCAATCGTCTTTACGCTCACCGTTGTTGTTTAATTCAGTATTGCTAAAGCTATCCATCGCCACGACATCAAAACTGTTGTGCGAATTTGGCGAAAAGAATGGCGCTAAGTAGCCTTCGCTATTAAAGCCAAGGCTTTTGTCTTGAATCGTTGGCTCAACCCACGATGGCTTTTCCCATACCATGTAACCAGCAAACACAGCTTTGTTCTGAGCTTCTAGCGACGCAATAAACTGTTTAACAATAATGTCTGGCGTTGCGGCCGTCTCTGCGCTTAATTCGATAATTGAACGCGCTTGCTTTAAGTTCGCCAACACTGGCTCTAACTGGTTGGAAATATTCAGCCCTTGCTGAATCGCCGTATTGCTCAGGTCGGTCGTGGTGGCTTCGGTCAGTTGAGATTTTACTTTTGTAGTGATTTGTTCATTCACTTGCGTGAACGCATTGGTTGTCATACCCATTGCAATCAATAGAGTGAAGGCCATTGCCCCACCCGCACTGACAGCAATTCGAGTGCGTATACTGTTAAACATGATCGCCTCACAAATTGATTTTTATCTGGCATTAAGCATTGGAAGGATCATGGATTTTAAACAAGTAAAGTTAATGGAAGGCTTTCATTTATGAACAGAGCAAGAACAGAAAATGTAGTTTTATTAATAAAAATAAAATAATGCAGATTTTCGCTTATACATGAAGCCATTGATTTAATTGAATTATCTCAAAAAGGAGAATCTAAGCGTTTGTATTTAAAAGCAATAACCATAATTAAAAAAGGGACTTAAGAGAAGTAAGAACTTTTTCTATGAGTGAGTCAGTAAAAATCAGTAATTACTAACAATGTGCTCAAGGTCACATAAATAATTTAGTATCTTCATGTTTTATATAGAGTTAACAGAATCAAATAATCTACCCCATTTATACATCAAGAGAAATTGATAGATATGAACAAAAGATCGTAGATTTACTTGGATAATAAGACGGTATTCAAGCTAGACATTGAAAACCGACACAAAGGTGAGAAAATCATCGTCGACAACTTTTTCACACCTATAGTGAATAATGTTCGTTAAGATCAACATTCGAATTTATCGAGATTGGATAAGAATAAATGAAGCGTGTACTTTTGGTAGAAGATAATCGTGAAATAGCGGGAATGTTGTTTGATTATTTTGAGTGTGCTGGCATGCAGCTGGATTATGCCGACAACGGTGAGCTAGGCTTAAAACTGGCGATGGATAATGCGTTTGACATCATTTTGCTCGACCTCATGCTGCCGCGCATGGATGGCCTAACACTGTGCAACAAGCTACGCGATGCAGGTAATAACACTCCGGTGTTGATGCTGACAGCACTTGATAGCCGAGACGACATGCTCAAAGGCTTCCAACACGGCGCCGACGACTACCTCACCAAACCGTTTGATCTCGATATTCTTGAAGCACGCATGACTGCATTGATTAAACGCTACCGCGGTACGGTTGCATCAACCAAACTCCAGTATGGCGAAGTGTCTATCGATCAAAAAACGCATCAAGCCTACCGTCAAGATAAGCTGTTGGCGTTGAATCCAACCACGTACACGATTCTAGAAATGCTGGTGAAAAACGCGCCAGAAGTGGTCACACGTGAGGAGATTGCTTTCCGATTATGGCAAGAAGATGAGCCAAATAACGATGTGTTGCGTAGCCATATTTATCAATTGCGTGGGCAGCTCGACAAACCATTCAAAGAGCACGTTTTGAAAACCATTCCAAAAGTCGGCTTCCGATTGGAGCCCGGGGCATGATTCGCCGCTTATTTAACAATACACAAAGCTTAACCGGACGCCTTGAACTCTTCTTCCTTCTAGTGTCGGTTGTGATTGGCTTGCTATGCTTCGCATTGGTTAGCGGAGCGCTATTATGGTCGGAAGATCGCGTCGGTGAACGACGCATTATGATCGATAAAAAAGAGGCGATTGAGCACTTTCGAAACCATCCTGATAGCGGAATCATCAAACTCGATTTACTGACAACGGCATACAACGACATCAATCTCGTCCCTGAGCTCTATCAACCCTTCATTCAAGATAAAAAGTACTTTCTCGCTGAAGTTGCTGACGAACCAGACACTCGCATGATTTACATGAGCACCTACACGCAAGATGGAGAGGAACATCCTATTATTCTGATCTCTCTGATTGATGAGATAGAAATTACATCTAACGAGTTCATGTTTGTTCTCGTTATGGTGCTGGCGGTTGTCATCGGGTTACTTTTGATTTTTGGCAGCCTATTATCGAGACTTTCTCTGCGTCTCATTGAACCTGTCAGTGCCCTAAAAACACAACTGGACCGCCATCAAGGTGACACTACACAAAAATTTGTTGTCCCTAAAGGCTCTGCAAATGAATTCCAAACGCTCGCAAATCAGCTTAATGAATATCGACATCAAATCAATCAAGTGATTAAACGTGAACAAGCTTTTGCACGATATGCCAGCCATGAACTGAGAACACCGCTCACAGTGATGAAAGGCTCAAGCTGCTTGCTAGCCAGAAGCCCAAGTACGTCATTTCAAGAACGTCAGATTGGCCGTATTCAAGATGCCACTTTGCAGATGTCGACCATGGTTGATGCTTTGTTAGGTTTGGTTCGATATGAACGCAACACCGACGACAGCCCCGTTCGAACCATCTCAGAGCAAGAGCTCCACAACATCGTGGCTCTTAGCCAAGCGCAAGCCGATGAAAAATCGCTGGAATTTAATGTACAAATATTGGGGCATCCGCAAACCAAAGCGACCACTGCAGTTCTTAACATTACGTTGAGTAACTTAATTCGCAACGGCATTGCAGCCACGTCAGCGGGAACGATTCATATCACCATGACCGATACCACACTGTCGGTGAGAGATGAAGGCGAAGGCTTCTCTTCCGTGCCAGATGCCGAAGGCCATGGTTTGGGGCTCATGATTGTGGACGACTTATGCCGACGCTATGGCTGGCAATTCACTATTGATACACATTCTGAGGGTGGATGTGAGGCAGTGATTGACCTTTCGTCAGAGCATCATGAGGCTTGCTCAGAGTAACTTCCTCAGCACTAGATTCAATCAAGAGGTATCTCATTTGCTCAGTATCAAAACGGGCGGTTCGATACCTCTTTCTTATTCGATTGAATGAAATCTTATGCCGCAAGCGCAACTAGTCGTTCGAATGCTTGCGATGCCGATTCCGACGCTTCGCACACAGAAAACACATCTTCGATAAAGTACTTCAACGCTCTGGATTCAATGGCTCTGATTGCAGCTTGCTGCTCGTCCGATAAATAGCCGTAAATGCTCGCCGCGCCAAAGTCACCGAAGATCATCTCCCCTTGCTCGTTCACCAACGTATTGTGCGCATACAAATCACCATGACACACCTTGTTGTCGTGTAGGTGATTAAATACGTCCACCATCTGCTCAACAATAGAATTCATTTGCTCGACTGTCAGCGTAAACCCTTGTGGGAACGTATCTCGGGTGCAGGTTTCCAACGTTGGCGGCAAACCTAAGTTGTAGTAACTGTTTGGAATCAGCTCCATCACCAACGCAAGCTCTTTACCGTCATTCACTTGCGCGATGGATTTCACTAAGTTGTTGTGATACCCAGCTTGCAAACACGCTTCAAGTTCATCATGAGGGTAACCATCACTGGTGACCTCGCCCTTGAACACTTTTACCGCAACTTCACTCGGGAAGTTGTATTGAGCGTCAGTCCAGTTAGCGTGAGAAATCACGCCACTTGCCCCTTGGCCGAGAACATGGTTAAGCGAGTAACTGTTTGTGGTCACTTTCGGCACACTGTCTAGAGAAGATGGGTGTTTGCAGAATGGATTACCTGCAAAAGCAAACCATGCCAATTTAGGTAGCTTCATCAACACATCCGGAAAGTGCTCTAGCTGGTTCGCCGAGAGACGAATCAGTTCCAAATTAACTAAGTTTTCCATGCTACATGGCAGTCGTTTGATGCGATTCCCCGCCAGCGCAAGCTTTCTTAAGCGCGGTCTTTCACCCAGACTGTTTGGTAGCGTTTCAATCTCATTGTCAGTCAGGATCAGCCAACGTAACTGACTTGGTAGTGAGGCTTCACTCACCACTTTGATCTTGTTGGTTTTAAACCCAACCATCTCAAGGTTTGGCAGCTTGCCCAATACCTCTGGTAAATGGGTGAACTGATTATTGGAAGCAAAAATGATTTTTAGTTTGGTCAGCTGTTCCAGTTCTTGTGGCAAATCTGACAGTACGTTGCCGGATAAATCTAACACTTCAAGCGAGTCTGCAAGCTCTAAAATTTCCATAGGGAACTCAGTTAGCCCTTCCGCCAACTTCAGTTGTTTAAGTCCTACTAATTGTCCTGTTTTTAATTGTTCTAGAGTCTGCAAAACCAAGCCTTCTGATTGAATGGAAATAAGCGACGTAGTGTACGTGGCTTGAGGTAGAAAGGCGAGTCATGGGATGGAATACCATGGAATCAAAACAACCAAAGGATAGAAGTGAAACCATTGAAATGGTATTACAGCACCGGTGAGTGCGAGTCAAAACATCAGGAATAACCGAAATGGTTGTACTGAAACACAGACTTTTTATCTGGGTTTAATGGCGTTACACTACGCGCCCTTTTTAAATGGCAAAGGTGACACGGTTTATTCCGTCAGCATCGACATGAAACTCTTAGAAAGTCCTATCACCCAACATAGCTTTAATGGGCACAAATTTTTCCTTAAACGTGACGACATGCTCCACTCCCACTTTTCTGGGAACAAAGCACGTAAGTTTATGACGTTAATGGAAGAGCAAAATCCCGACATCACCACGTTAATAAGCTTTGGCTCCGCTCAATCTAATGCCATGTACTCGCTAGCGGCTCTCGCCCAGATTAAAGGTTGGGCATTTGAGTTTTATGTTCATCACATTCCATCTTGGCTAAAAAGCTCCCCCATCGGAAACTATCGCGGCGCTCTCGATTTGGGTATGAAAATCACCGCCATGCAAGACATCGGTAGCGAACTCCACCCTAGTGAATACATCCACCAGGTACGAAGATTAGATGAGTCGACATTGCTTATTCCCGAGGGTGGACGTTCCCACCTCGCTGAAGCTGGCATCAAACAGTTAGCACGAGAAATTCTTGATTGGACGCGATTGAGAGGTAAAGAGCAGTTTACGGTCGCCCTGCCATCAGGTACTGGCACGACGGCTTTATATCTTCATAAACATTTAAGCCCACACGGCATAGAAGTGCTAACTTGCCCTTGCGTAGGCGATGCAGATTACTTAACTGAACAGTTCAACCAGCTCGGTGAAAACAGCCACCCAACCATTTTAACCGTGCGCAACAAACACCATTTTGGTCGCTTGTACGAAGAAGATTACTTCACATGGAAAGCACTCTTTGAGCAAACCGACCTCGAATTTGACCTGTTATACGACCCGTATATGTGGCAATGCCTCACCCCTTGGTTGGAAGAGAACACAGATAAAACGGTGATTTACATTCACCAAGGCGGGTTACTTGGCAACGAGTCGATGTTGCCAAGATATCAACGAGAATTTGAATAGCGTGTTCAAATAAAGTTGTTGCTGATTACAGTGATTCCACTATTTGATGAGCGCCAGAATTTCTTTGAATTCAGGTGCTCGGCAATCTTCGACCATTTCATACAAACACATTTCTAGCCCAGTGAGCACCACACCGTTAGCGGTTAACTTCGCAAGAGCGAGCGCCTTATTGGCAGCGGTTCGGGAAGATACACAATCCGTGACTAATTCAACGCGATAACCGGACTGGCGCAGAGAAACCGCGGTTTGATAGACGCAAATGTGGGATTCAATACCGCAAACCAACCAGGTATCAACTTTCGCATTCTCCACCGCGACCTTAAACGTCGCCTCTTTGCAACCATCAAACGTGTACTTGGTAATAGGTAAATGCGTGCTTTCAAGCACTTCACGAATCGGCTCCGCGGTTGGGCCCAACCTTTCTGGATTCTGTTCTAGCCACAGAATAGGCAAATCTAGTGCTTTGGCACCCTTTACCAGTTTCGTGATATTTTCAATCAGTGCGTCGCTTTCATGCATTAATGTAGCGAGTTTGCCCTGAACATCCACCACAATCAGGCCCGTGTTTCCTTTCGACAACATTTCCATCTCCTATCTTGTGCGACCACAAACCATACTCAATAAGTTGAGTAACAGTTAATGTATCAGAACCCTTTCATGTTAGAGCAATAAAACCTAGAAAGACGATCTTCGCTCACACATTTGCCCTTAGTTAAGGGTGGTTTGAACTGACTATTTAAATTTCTCTCGAATTAGTTCAATCAAGGCTTTGACTTTATTGGGCAGAAATAAGGCCGAGGGATAAATCAGAGTAAGATGCTGCTTCGGATGCGCGAATTGAGGCAGCACCTCGACCAACAAACCGTCTCTCAGTGCAGGCTTGGAATGAATTTGAGGAATAAACGCGATGCCGTTTCCTGCTATCGCCATCGAGCGCAGCAAGTTGAGGTCGTCCGAGCGCAACGCCACATGCAAATCTGAATCGAGCAAATCGGCATTGTAACGATTAGTTAAAAGGCGATGCTGCTTAAGATCTCCCACCGTTTTTACTGGCGGATGCGATTCTAGATAGGCTTTTGACGCAACAAAGTGACTACGATAAGGCAAAAGACTGAACTGCACATAGCTGTCATCGGTGACTTTGACCACGCTCGGAAGAAGCTGCAAATCAAACGATTGACGCTTGAGATCGACACTCTCTTGATGGTTTTCAATCTCGACCGAAATATCCGGATACCGCGTTGTGTACTCGGTGATGATCGCGTTAAACGCGGCAGAGCTCATCAATGCGGAAGGAATGGCTAAACGCACCTTGCCCGTCAGCTCTTGTTGATATTCGTGCATGGCATTTAAACCTTGCTGAATATGGTCAATAGGCTGCCCCACCAACTCAAACAAGCGTTTCCCGTGCTCCGTCAACTCAATGCTGCGTGTTGTGCGGATCAAAAGCTGTACCCCGAGCGATTTCTCTAATTCTTGCAGGCGACGACTCACTTTTGAGCGTTGTAGTTGATTCGCCTCTGCCGCTGCACTTATACCGCCGTGAACCACCGTCTGAGTGAATAGGTAAATATCATCAAAACTAACGTTCATTGTCCTATTTTTAGGTCATTTATGTTCGTATTATCATTCTACTGAATTGTGAGTGACTTCTCTATAATCCGCTATCCAATATGTTTAACGGAACTTGTAATGACGGCTGACCAAAAATTCAAACACTGGATGCGAACTTTGATTGTCCTGTTCATCGTACTATTTTTGTACATTATCATTGCTGACCGCCACGCCCCCTTAACGACCGAAGGAAGAGTGCAAGGATACGTTGTCCAAGTCGCGCCCGAGGTATCTGGTAAAGTGACCGACGTTCTCATCGAGAATAACCAGTCCGTTCAAAAAGGCGATGTGTTGTTTACGATTGATGATCGTAAATACAAGATAGCACTTGAACAGGCGGAGCTGTCTCTGCAATCCGCTTATGAAAAAGAAGCAACGCTGTATTCTCAACGCGAAGCCGCTCTTGCCAATATTGCCCGCGCACAAGCGACATTTGATAATGCACACCGCGAATACAACCGCTTACTGACGTTATCGAAGCAGAAAGTCATCTCTCAATCGACACTCGATAATGCCTTTGCCCAAAATCAGGTATCACGTGCAGCGCTTAAAGCGGAACGACAAAACTTAAAAGTCATTGAGGCGCAATTAGGCGATCAAAAAGGTCAAAGCACCGCCGTTCGAATTGCCAAAAACGGCATCGAAAAGGCGCAACTTGATTTGGCAAATACCGCGGTACTCGCTCCCAGTGATGGTGTCGTGACCAACCTGCAACTAGAAGTTGGCACGATGGCAAACACCAACATGCCATTGCTGACATTTGTACCAACAGGATCACTCTGGGTAGCCGCTGATTTTCGTGAAAAGTCCGTCGCGAACGTAGACAAGACTTTCCACGCCTTGGTCACATTTGATGCCAACCCAGGTTCGGTGTACGACTTTGATTTAGCTAGCCGCGATTACGGTGTAGCAGCCGCACAACAAACGCCTAATGGCGCACTAACCAAAGTGGAAGTGAACAACCGCTGGGTACGTGATGCACAGCGTACACGAGTGAACCTAACCAGCAGCGAAGAGTTACCACCAGCACTGTTTGTCGGCTCTCGCGCTACCATTGTTTTGTACCCAGACAACAGCATTTTCTGGCAGTTGATGGCGCAAGCACAGATTCACCTCGCAAGCTGGTTCCACTTCATTTACTAGGCGGCGACAATGAAAATCTTACGAATTTGGTTCGGCTGCTCTTTAGGGCTCGCGCTAAGCATGATCTTCGGTTGGTCTTACGGATTTTTTGCCATCATGATGCCGCTGTTTATTTTGGGCAGAATGGACCACTTTAACCTAGCGGCTTTATTGATCGTGTTTTTCTCTGCGGTGTGGACAACCATACAAGCCACATTTTTACTGGAATACTTGCAGTTTCATCCAACATTAATGACCGTAGCCGTTGGAATCATGATGCTGTTTAAGTGCATTGCAATGATGAACCAGAAAACCTATTTGTTTGGTTACATGGGGTTGTTGGTGGGATCAATTGTGTTGAACTTTGCCAGCTATAACTTCATGGATATTGAAGAGTTCAACGTCAACATGTGGGTGATGGCGTTCAGCAATATTTTTGTTTGCGCATTCGCGTATTGGTTGTTCCCTGAGCCAAAATCCTCCGCCGAGCACATTGAGATGTCGACCCCAGTGAAAAGCGATATTGACTACATCAGCCAAGTTGCCATGGGTTGGGTAGTGGCGATGGCGGCATTTATCGTATTCCAAGTAGCAGACTTATATGACTCGCTATCCGCACAAGCTTCCATTTTGATCATCCTAACCCCAATGACTTTAGCGGGCTCGCTCGCCATGGCAAAAATTCGCATCATCGGCACCGCACTAGGCTGCATCGCAGGGATGGCTGTTCAGCTGATATTGGGCAGTTGGTATGGGCATGGGCTACTCTTTTGGCTCGCCTTTACCATTGCCATGGGGCCATTCTGCTTGTGGCTCACCAAGGGGCAAATTAAAGCGGCTATCGCGTTTTCTGCCATGTCTGCCCTATCGGTTCCGCTGACGACCTCATTGGTGCCAGAACAAAAAGACGCGTTCTTTTCGATCTTGTACCGTTTTAGCTCGATTTTCGTCGCGGTTTTGCTCACCGCGATGGTGATGTGGGTGGTGCATCACTGGATTCGTGTGATGTTGCTAAAGCATCCTGAGATGAGGAACGTGGAGTTGAATTAAGCCTTGGCCGAGGCTGAAAACGGAAAACGGAAAACGGAAAACGGAAAACAAACTATGCCGCTCACTTTACTGCGGGTTACTGCGAGCGGCATTTTTATTTAAAACGGTCATCCTAAACATCGAGGAACGAGCGTGATTCAGGATCTACCCACCGAGAGCTTTGAAGTTCCTAGCTTATCGCCATCTCCCAGCGAGTTGTTAGCAGATTCCTAGTCTCGTCTAGACTCGCTGGAATGACCCAACTTTGAATACAAGCCAAATAGTTGGGTACGTGAGTAACGTATCTCTTAACAACCGTCATACTGAACAACGAGGGACGAGGTGATTCAGGATCTACCCACCGAGTGCTGTGAAGTTCTAAGGTTATAGCCATTTTCCAGTGAGTTGTTAGCAGATTCCTAGTCTCGCTTAGACTCGCTGGAATGACCCAATCTTGGATACAAACCAAATAATTGGGTATGTGAGTAACGTATCTCCCAACATCCGTCATCCTGAACAACGAGGGACGAGGTGATTCAGGAGCTACCCACCGAGTGCTGTGAAGTTCTAAGGTTATCGCCATTTTCCAGTGAGTTGTTAGTAGATTCCTAGTCTCGTTTAGACTCGCTGGAATGACCCAACTTTGGATACAAACCAAATAGTTGTGTACATGAGTAACGTATATCTCAACAACCGTCATCCTGAACAGCGAGGAACGAGCGTGATTCAGGATCTACCCACCGAGTGCTTTGAAGTGCGAAAGCCTCGCCATTTCCCAGCGAGCTGCAATCAGATTCCTAGTCTCGTTTAAACTCGCTGGAATGAACCTAACTTTAGTTTATGGTGTCGAGCCCAAGTCTTAATATCAACCCACCAACTCTTTACGAATGATCTCCGCTCCCGCACTTAGCGCATTGAGCTTAGCGGTTGATACTTCACGAGACAAAGGCGCCATACCACAGTTGGTACATGGGTAAAGCTTGTCGGCATCAACGTATTTCAATGCCTCTCGCAGTGTGTTCGCCACTTCTTCTGGCGTTTCAATTTCGTTGGTTGCAACATCAATCGCACCAACCATCACTTTCTTACCGCGAATCAACTCAAGTAACTCAATAGGCACTCGTGAGTTATGACATTCGAGCGAGATAATATCGATATTCGACTGCTGCAGTTTAGGGAATACTTCTTCGTATTGTCGCCATTCAGTGCCTAGCGTTTGCTTCCAATCTGTGTTCGCTTTGATGCCGTAGCCATAGCAGATATGCACCGCCGTTTCACATTTCAGCCCTTCAATCGCACGCTCTAAACATGCAATGCCCCACTCGTTCACATCATCGAAAAACACATTGAACGCAGGCTCATCAAACTGAATGATATCGACACCTGCCGCTTCAAGCTCTTTCGCTTCTTGGTTGAGGATCTTTGCAAATTCCCAAGCCAGCTTTTCACGGCTACCGTAATGATCATCATAAAGTGTGTCGATCATCGTCATAGGGCCCGGCAGCGCCCACTTGATAGGCTGCTTAGTTTGCTGACGTAAGAACTTGGCATCTTCAACAAACACGGGCTTTGTGCGGCTTACTGGGCCAACCACCGTAGGAACACTTGCTTCATAACGGTTGCGAATGGTCACCGTTTTACGGTTTTCAAAATCTACGCCGCTTAAATGCTCAATAAAGGTCGTCACAAAATGTTGGCGAGTTTGCTCGCCATCACTGACGATATCAACGCCTGCCAGTTCTTGTTCTTGCAAAGCGACACGTAGCGCATCGCGTTTGCCATCGATCAGTTCTTCACCTTGCAGTTTCCACGGTGACCAAAGTTTTTCTGGTTCGGCCAGCCAAGAAGGTTTCGGTAAGCTGCCAGCCGTTGAAGTCGGTAATAGTGTTTTCATCGTCATTCCTTTCTAGATTCTCGTGGTCGATTACGCGTAGTTTGCAGACCATTGTTCAAGCACAGATTGATAAGGTTTGATGAAATGCTCCTCGGCAAATTTCCCTTGTTCAATCGCCAGTTGGCTGCGCTCTTCTCGGTCGTAAACAATTTGAGTTAGCGAGTGGTCTAGGTTTTTTAGGTTTGGCTGGTAGCAATTACCGGCAACCGCGTTGGCATTGTAAATCTCTGGCCGGTAAATCTTCTGGAATGTCTCCATCGTGCTAATCGTACTGATAAGCTCTAGGTTTGAATAGTCGTTCAACAAGTCACCGAAGAAGTAGAATGCCAACGGAGCAACACTGTTTGGCGGCATAAAGTAGCGCACCTGTAAGCCCATCTTCTTGAAGTACTGCTCCGTCAACGAAGATTCGTTCGGCTGATATTCAAAGCCCAAAACAGGATGTTGGTTTTCGGTACGTCGGTATACTTTGTTGTCCGATACGCTCAGACAAATCACAGGCAGCTTTTTGAAATGCTGTTTGTAAGACTCAGAATTAACGAAAGCTTTGAACAGTTGGCCATGCAAATCACCAAAGTTCGCTGGGATGCTGAACTGTGGCTGGTTTTTGTTGTGGTCCAACAGCAAAACGCTAAAGTCGTAATCACGAACGTATGAAGAGAAGTTGTTACCCACAATACCTTCGATGCGCTCGTTAGTGTTGTGGTCAACAATATTAGTTTTGAGCACTTCAATCGAAGGGAAGGCTTCGCCACTGCCTTGGATATCCATATCAACAGAGATGATTTCAAGCTCTACTGAGTAGCGGTCACCTTGCGCATTATCCCAATGTGCCAACGCATTAAAACGATTGTCGATCATTCGGAGTGCATTGCGCAGATTCTCTCGGCGGTAGTTTCCACGAGCCAGATTAGCAAAGTTGGTAGTGATTCGCGTGTTGTCTGATGGTTGGTAATTCTCATCAAAGCGAATGCTTTTGATAGCAAATGTGAAATCGTTATTCATCGTGAGTTGGTATCCTATTTCCTTAGATAAAGCAGACTTTTCCTAACTCTGTGCATGGGGATATTTTTGTTTTTTGGTTTTCCCAATCGTTAGGTTGCGCAGCGTTCACGACGAACAGTTCGTACTAAAAACGGTGGTCGCAGTGCCTAACACCAGAGCAGTCCGTTTTTTATACTTGCTTCACGAGTTGAATAATATTGGTATTGTTTCACATTGAACATGAAAGAAATTCATAGTGGGAGTTCCGACCCTGAGGGAACTATCGTAGATACTGTTATTCATTGACACCAATACACGTAACTTGGCGAGCATAGTGCCAATATGTGTAATTAAGAAACTGATGACTCGCGAGGGATTAGCTGTATGTGAACTAGTTTTAAACTTGGAAAACGCATTATATAAACAAGATGCTAACTGGAATATAGGACAGCGTAGCTTAAATAGTACTTTTCACATTCAATCATTTATTCAAGCATTCGTTTAATCAGAAGTACCTTACATTTAATATTTTCGGAAAAATTATTATTTAATTATCTTATTTCTTTCTTTTCCTATATTTACCATCTCAAACGTAAAGTTTCATTTTTCTGTTGTAAAAGCACATATAACTTCATACACGAATATGACAACTTCATTGACAAGCTTTGTCACCCAACTATTACATGAAGCTCGAAATAACCAATAATAAAACAAACATAACCTACTGTTTTAATTTAAATTAAATTCAGGAAGCCGTAATGACCACATAACGACACTTTACTTAGTTTGGCATAACAGAAACCTCAACGATAACATGGTTAATACTTATAAACCTCACTTCTATCAATAAGGAATTTTAAACATAACATTAGAAGATAAAAATTAAGTAATAACTTAAAAAGGTAAAACTTAATAACCAAATTCTTATTTATTATAGTTGAGTAATGAATTTAAAAACTATGAGACATTAATCCCACGAATCTATACTTTTCCTTTTTTTATTAAAAAACAAGATGCAATATTTCACCGCTCAATTATTGAGCACCAATTAATAACCAGTCCATAATTATAAAACACCCATAGAGTTATTGTTAAAAACCAATAATAACCTTTATGGGCTGACTAATAGGAAACAACAATGGAAAAACAGCATCTTTCCGCGAGTATTATCGCGCTCGCATTACTTGGTTCTCTAGCTCCAGCACATGCTGAAGATACATTAAAAGCTTACACTTCGACCTTGCTACAGCTCGATGATAGCGATGCACGCTCGAAGAAAATCCGCTTAATTTACTCATTAGAAAATGTCTGGAACCAATCTTTGCTGCCGAATGGAGCTAAGGAAGCCAAGTTGCTTCTAAACGGAGGCTCTGGTTTCGACATGACTAATGTACCGAATAAAGAGCAGATCTATGGTTTTGCCACCGGTGGAGACTACCGTTACACAATCCCAACAGCCTTTAAACTGGCACTGAGTTATTTAAATGGTGCCCCTTTACGTCATATGAGCCATGCTCCAGAAAACACTATTGCAACTGCATCTGTCAGTGAGTCTTTGGACTTTAATCTTGGCTTCAGTGCTTCTGATTCTCCAAATATTAGCGGTGGTATCTCCTGGAGCAACCGCGTAACTTACGATCAACCAGAATTTCAGACGGTGGCTGATTTTGATCAGACCAATGAGAGCATTAATTGGCTTATCGAAAACCAGACTATCCGCCACAATACTCCACCTAAAGACTGGTTATTGTACCGTTGGACCAGCTGTGACATGGGCAACCTAATTGACTATAGCGAATTACCTGTCGTGATGCGCTCTGACTTTAAACCGCAAGTCGGTGTTGTATATCGAAAAAATGATATTCAAGATGGCCTAGATACATCAGAAGTCAAGCTGGTTGCAGGTTGGCGAAAAACCAATTACTACTTTGGTCGTGACTGGTGTAGCTGGTATACCACCCCAGAAAATACCTGGAAGAAAAATCGTGATAGCAGTCAATGGACAGAGACTAGCCGAGCCGTAACTATCTCTTGGAATGACGCGCTCTACCACTAACTTATTAGCCTGCGGCCACGGAATGAATAAGTGGCCGCCGTATTTACTAATGAAATAAACGGTAAGACATGACACATGACAAGTAACAAAAAACTCTTGACTGGATCGGCGCTAGCACTTGGTGCAGTACTCGCCATATTTCTGATTAATTCAAATAACAAGAATGCCCAGACCGAACCTGTTGCAAGCCTTGACGAGCAAATCAAGACAGAAGACGCTGCTACAATAAGTGTAACGCCTCCTGAGAGCGATGCTGCTCAAAAGGTGGTTACCACTCCAACACCACAAAGTGGCAATGATGATACTTCCGACGTCATTCCAGCTACACCTTGGATATCTGCCCCATTAAATGAACTGAGCAATGAACTGTACGATTTTATTGAAGCAGAACAGGTAAGTTACATCAGTACGACCGACTATCCATTCGACGAGCAAAAGCAAAAACAATTGCGAACATTAGCTAAGCAAGGGGTTCCTATCTTGTTTGACAATACGGAGTCATCCTATTTGGATAGCTACGGTGTCAGCGAAACCAAAGTCGTATCAGAGTATTTTGGCACAGCGTCAGAAGGTGATGTCATCATTGCTACCGGAGTGCAGAATGAAGATGGCAGCATTCATTATCTTGTTTTGCCTTTAAAGAGCAAAGATCTCAACGATAACAGTAAATTGATTGAGGACACTAAGCTCGCAATCACTCTACTTAAAGAACAAAAGCATGACTTGATAAAAGAGAGACAAGGCGAATATCGCGAATAAAAATAAAGGAAGATAGCTTCTCCTATTCCATGGCTATCTTCCTTAAAGTAACTCCAGTCTCAATCAAGAAAAATTCATTTATCTTCCCTCCGGAGCCCTATCCGAAATCACCTTGCCATCTTTGATGGTGATGATGCGTTTGGTGCGCTCTGCTAGGGCGTTATCGTGCGTCACGATGATCAAGGTTCTGCCTTCAGCGTGAAGTTGATTGAACAAGGCTTCAATCTCTGCGCCGGATTTTGAATCCAATGCCCCCGTAGGTTCATCCGCTAAGATGATTTGCGGATCGTTGACCAAGGCTCTTGCAATCGCAACTCTCTGCTTTTGACCACCAGAAAGCTGGTTTGGTTTATGGTCTAAACGATCCCCTAGCCCGACTTGCTCTAGCAATTTAGCTGCGCGCTGGCGACGTTCTTTGGCTTTGATACCAGAGTAAACCAACGGCAGTGCCACGTTATCAAGCGCCGTCGCGTATTCCAATAAGTTAAAGCTTTGGAAGACAAATCCGATCTTTTGGTTACGAATGCCAGCCAGCTCATTCGCACTTAAACTTGCGACGTTTTGGCCGCCAAGTTGGTACTCGCCATCGGTGGGCTTATCTAAACAGCCGAGCATGTTCATCAACGTTGATTTGCCTGAACCGGACGGGCCAAGAATCGAAAGAAACTCGCCTTGATTAATGGTTAAGTCAACGCCGTCTAGCGCGCGAACTTCCGCCTCCCCGCTTGAGTAGTATTTACAGATGTTGGTCAGCTCAACAAGCGACTTGTTCGACATGTTCTCTCCAGAGTTATTGTTGTTATTCACTTTGTAGCGCCTCCAACGGGCTGACTTTTGCGGCTCGGTTTGCAGGTAACCATGCAGATGCCACACCAATGATCACTAAGGTGAGGATGACAATCGCGACAACGACCCACGACAACTCAGGGACAGGTTTACCCAGTTGTTCATAAAAGGCATTGCCCTCTAAAGGAATGGAACTGATGGCAGACACCAGCGCGTACGTCACGCCTAAGCCAAGCGCGCCCCCCATCATCATTGTCAATAAAGACTGCACTAAATAGTGCATGCGAATGGCCGTTGGAGTTGCACCGACTGCCATGCGCACGCCGATATCACGCGTAGATCGCTTTACGGTGGCATACATCACATTGGCGATGCCAACGCCAGCAACAGCTAACGTCACGAAGCCGATAATGCCAAGAAAACTCTGCAAACCTATCAGAAACTGCTGCATACTCTTTTGCTTAAGGAACATATCATCGACTTGGACGATCTGCTCATCGCTGACACTTGCCCCGTGCTTACGGGCAATCACTTGCCTGATCGTCTTTGCTAAGGCTTCTCGGTCTACATCGGCTTGTGGTTGCACATTGATGCCACCAATTTCACCGTTGACATGAAATCGCTTCCACGTCGCTAACGGCACAAAGCTGGAATAGTTGATAAGATCCCCCAGCTCTATTTGAGCGCTGTTTTTCTCCAATACGCCCACAACGGTGAACTCCTCATTGCCGATTTTTACCTTTTGCCCCACAGGGTTGACTTGCAATGTGACTGTCGCAAACCAACTAAAGTCCTCATTCGGGTTGAATAAGTCGGCTGCCAGTTCATAACCCAGTACAACGACTTTGCGCGTCTCTTTTTGATCGAGTGGATTTAACCATCGTCCCCCCGCCATCGGCACCAGATTGGTCATGGATTGAAACTCGCTCGTGACCGCTAAGGGCTCTTGCCACGAGCTTCTGTCACCAACGGTGATACGCTCTTTCCACTTCGCAGTTGGCGCAACGCTTTTTACATCGGGTAACGCTCGAACGACCTCTGAATCGTCCATTTTTAATGTCAGAAACTTGCCTTGGTGAAAAGCACCGTGGTCGACGGTGGCCATCCCTCCGGTCAAATAGATCAAGTTGCCGTTACCATTTTGTGCGGTTTTCAATACGCCCTGACGAATGCCCTCACCTACCGCCAACATAGCAGCGATACAGAGGGTCGCCCACGCTACAGCCAGAATGGTCAAACCCAATCTCAACTTTTCTGCGGCCATTTCTTGGAAAATTTGTCTCATCGGTAACAACATGACTAGGCCCTCGCATTCAAAGCAATGACTGGTGTGAGACGTGATGCTCGCCTTGCTGGGAAATACGATGCCATCAATGCCAAGATAAGCGTCACAAGTAAAGACCAAGCAATGGAATCTGGCGTGATCACAGGTAAACCCATCCATTCCGGTAATGCCATGCTGCTTAGGACAGATACCACTGCATACGAAAACATCAGACCTAATGCCGTGCCCACGGCTACCAAAATAAGCCCTTCAAGAATAAACTGACTGAGTATGGATTTTTGAGTCGCCCCGATCGCCAAACGCACACCGATTTCACGCGTGCGCTCCGTGACAGATAAAAACATGATGTTGGCAACGCCAAGCGCACCGACCGCCATGGTCATCGCACCGCTCGCTCCGAGAAAAATCTGAATGCCACGTAAAATTCCACTGATGACCGCCGCACCTTCACTAAAATCGGGTAATTCGATCGCATCTTTATCACTTGGGTCAAAATGAAGCTGTTTGGCGAAAAAGTTCACGATATTTTGTCGAAACGACGGTGCATCCATCCCGTCTCTCGGCTTCATCAATACCATCCAAGGTTTCGCATCCCACAAATCGCGGTACGTTGTTTGAGGAATGAAAACAGTGCGGCTATCGCCGAATGAAATGCCAGTGTCCTCACCGACGGTTATCCCAATCACCAAAAACGGAATGCCGTTGACTTTGAGCCTATCCCCGATTTGGATTCCGCCCATTTGCGCAATTTGATCGCCTAACACCGCCACGCGAGTGTGGTTGTCCATATCACTTGGTGACAGGTTTCTCGAACCGGATTTCAGCTTGCGTTGCATTAAAGGAAAGTAAGACGTATCAATACCGCTGACCGTACTCGATAAGTTCTGTCCTTTGAGATTGGTGATATTCGCATCCCATTTGGCGTAAACGCTCGACGCCTGTTGCACGAAGCCCGACTGTTTGATCATGTCGACTTTTTCTTGTGGAATATCAATTTGTCGTCTTGAAGGTAACCCTTGCCACGGTTTACTGGTACTCGACGGAAACACCACTTGCACATTGTTGATCATAAATGAAAACGACTGGGTCTGATGGCGATAAAAGCCTTCGCCAAGTGCGATTAACACCACCACAGAGATCACGCCCCAAGCAATCGCGATAATGGCTAGCACACTCTTCATGCGGTGCGCCATCAACGTTTGCCAAGTTTGTTGCAACAGGCTGCTCATGAATGAAAAGCCCGAGAGATCAACGCCATGGTATCGTCATCGAGTTTTCCTGCGGTTTGCAGTAAGCCGATTCTCTTACGCCAATAGCTGTACAAGTTGGTTTGCAGACTGTTTTTCGCCTCAAACAAGCTGTTGTGTGCACTGATAACTTCCGACACTTCAAGCAGACCAGCGTCGTAAAGTTTCTCTTTGCTTTGCAACACTCTGGCGCGCGACTCAACCAGCTCGTTCGCTATTAAAACTTGATTCCAATTGATATCGACCTGCGTAAACTGCTGAATAACTCGTTTCTGAATATCAATTTCCACTCTACGCATATCTTGCTTGGCGCTTAAAATGTTCAACGATGCTTCGTCCACTTTCGCTCGCACTGCACCATTGAGGTCAATCGGCAAACTCAAACTAATCCCAGCGTTAAACTCGCCGTTTGAACGATTGTCACCATCGCTGTAGCCCACACTGCCTTTGACGGTCGGGTAGTATCCACCTTTAGCTGAATCTTTCGCGAACTCGCTCGCTTTCACCATCTGCGCCGCCACCAACAGCTCTGGACTGCTGTCTTTCGCCAGTTTTAGCCATTGCTCCTGAGAGTCCACCAGCATCGGCGGCTGAATCAAAGAATCCGTTCGAATTTGGTCGACACTCTCCGGCATTTGATTGATTAACGCCGCAAGCTCTGCTTTTTTCACTTCGAGATCGGCTTTTGCATTGAGGATACTTGCTTGCTCAGAGACTTGATTCGCTCGCATCTCTTCAACATCAACCGACTTCACTTTGCCTGCTCGATAGCGTTTCTCGATGATGTTGAGAAGTTCTTTCCCCTCCTCCAGCTTGGACTGCGCCAATTTGAGGTCGCCCTGTGCGCTTGCCACATCTAGGTAAGCGGTGAGCAACTTTTGCGCAAGCTCGTTATGCGCTTGAGATAACTCTAACTGTACTTTGAGATAATTGGCATTCGCTTGATCCAGTTCCGACCACAAACTGCTATCCCAAATAGTTTGAGTTAAGGTAGCGCCGTAACTGTTGGAATGGCTTGAGGACTCATTCCAATCCGCTGACGCACTGGCACTTAAGCCCGGCAATAACGCACTGCGGTTACTCTGTACGCCAACCTCGCCAAGCTGGACGCCGATTTTCGCTTTTTCGTAATTTGGATCGCTCTGCTTTGCTTGTTGCCAAGCTTGTTCAATAGAAATTGCGTAGGTCGGCAAACTGAGCGTGGCAGCCAACAATGCAAAGGCGATTGTTGATCGTTGCAGCTTAACCATGCGCCGCTCCCATCATGCTGTTGTCGATAACCTCTTCATCAAGCTCCACGCCGTCAAGCACTTCGACATTGATGCCATCTGACAGACCGAGTTTCACAGGTTGTTTATGAAACCCTTGTTCTGAGCTGTCGGGGATCAGAACATTCGGTGCGTCACCATCAAATTGCAGAGCGCGCTCCGGTAGAGTGAGCACGTTTTCAGACTTCTTCAGAATGATTTGAGCCGTCGATGAAAAACCAGAACGAAGCAACACATCTTGTGGGATCTTGAGTTCTCCCACTTCAACCTCAAAACCGTTATCAAAACTTTTTGCAGAAGCATTGCCCTCTGGTGAGTTGAGGTTCTCAGATTGAATCGCCACTTTGGTTAGCACACCAGAAATCGCCACATCAGGATAAGGCGCCACCGTCAACATAACGGGCATTCCCGGAGACAACTGCGCAGCATCATGCTCACTGACGCTACCTTTAAAAATCAGACTGTTCATGTCGGCCAATGACATCATTTCAGTCGCGGCTTGGCTTGATTGAGTCGAGATGATCGGCTCTCCGACCTCAACTTTCTGGTTGAGTACCGTGCCATCAATTGGCGCGTAGATCGTCGACGTTAAACGCGCATCACCGATAGACGCCTCACCACTGCGGATGAGTTCGAGATTCTGGCGCTTTTGCAATACGTCCGCTTGCGCAGATTTGACTGCCGAGCGCGCACTTACGTATTCGTCGTAGTTACTTGGAATAATGTCCTGCTTGACCAAGCTTTCTAAGTTGGACAGTTTTTGTTTGGCGGATTCCAGATCGGCTTCACTACGCATGAGTTCTGCCGATGCATCCGTTAATGCTTGGGGGGTTGGGTTTGGACGCACTTTGATCAGCGGCTGGCCTTGCTTCACCTTTTCACCAACTTTCGCGTAAATTTCACCGACGATACCGTCAATTTGTGACTTGATAGACACGGAGTGTGCAGGGACAATTTTACCAACAGCCACCGCTTGTTTTTCAATCGTGCCTTTTTCCACAATCAATGTAGGCAGCAATTCTGGTTGAGCAGCAGATTGGAGATAGAAATACGTACCACCGCCGAGCAGCGCGATGCTCACAGCGGAGACAAGCCAACGTTTCGTCATTATTTATTCCAACAATTATTGGGTAGTCTAATGACTACTCCTAAAACACAAAGTTGAAGGAATAATATCCTGCTTTAATAGCGGTTTGGTTGTCACAGTTGGTATGGTTTTGTCAGTCGCCTCTGACAATCAAAGACTAAAAAATCTCGACGAATCATTCAGCAAAGACGCTGTCTACGATGGCGACTAACATGCTCTGTAACCGCTCGTTTCAACCGCCACCCTTTTCATTCTGAACAATGTGCAAAATGGCGCAGTTCTGTATCCTTCAATCGCATATCCATACAGTCTTGCGCCTCACGTCCTAAAGCAGGAAAAACCGCATGCGCTTTTAAAATGCCTTGGCTGATAAAGCCACATTTCTCCAACACACGAATACTCGCGTGGTTGCCAATATGCGGGGTAGTGCGAATGCGCGTTATACCTAAGCTTTGCAGGTAAACAACGCCAAGTTTGCAGGCTTGGGTTGCATAGCCTTTTCCCTGATAGCGAGCAGAAATACCAAAATGGATTTCACTGCTGTCTTGCTCAGGTATCAGCACCAGACAACCAATAGGAGTTTGAGAAGTGAGTTCTTCAATAGCGAAGACTAATAGATTGGGAGACTTTTGATCATATTGAGCGCGCCATCTTTCGATCGCTTCAAGGGTTTGATTAGCATTTTGGTGGGCTTGGCGATTGAGGAAGCGACATGCTTGCTCATCGCCTAAATAGTTTTCAAACAGGGGAGCAGCGTCTGTTGTTTTGAGGTATCTGATTGCCACTTGTTGAGCTTCAACTCTCATCATGATTTAGCTCTGATAAACATTCGGTTTCCAGATTTGCATGAAGTTTTCTACTGGAGCAATAGGAGTGAACCCAAACTGTTCGTACAACCCATGAGCATCGCGGGTTGCAAGCATCATACGGCGTAAGCCTTGTAGTTCTGGATGAGCAACAATTTCTGAGATCAACCACTTACTGATGCCTTTACCACGGTGTGCCTCCACTACAAACACATCGGCAAGATACGCAAACGTGGTGCGATCGGTAATTAACCGAGCAAAAGCAACGAGTTGATTTTCGTCATCCAAAACCGCGAAACAGAACGAATGGCGCAAAGACTTCTCAAAGCGTTCTCTTGGAATACCCTTTCCCCAATAACTGTTTGAAATGAATTGGTAGATAACGTCTAAATCCATGTCATCTAACGACGTGGTAATTCGAAACCCTTGCATTGTATCCCTCAACATTGATTTATATTTTCTCAGCCACACAGACAAGCGAGTTGGCATTCGCCTCAAATGCTTGCGCTGACCAAGACTGGTACTTCTCTATGATTCTGAATCCCGTTTGTTCAAGGAAAACCTCTATGTCTTCCAGCGGACGATATTTTAAATCAATGCTGGAATACTCAATCGTTCCACCTTCAAAATGGCGCTCTTTCTTCAAATACATGATGGACGTTTGCAAGTCATACTCGGCCTTCATACCTAAATAATTCACTTCACCATAAGTTGGAGAAACATAGGTTTGCCACAGTGCCATCTCATGATCCAGTTCTAGATTCTCTGGCGTTGGTAAACGCGTATCGAAGACAAATCGCCCACCTTTTTCTAGGTGCTTTGATATTGAGCTCAGTGCGCCTGCCAGCATGTCGTCACTTAAAAAGGCTTGGAATGCATTCCCTGTCATTATGGATAGGTCAAACTTCTTACCTAACGAAAACTGGGTTGCGTCGAGATGAAGAAAACGTAAGTTACTCCTACTTTTGGCTTTGTCCTTTGCGTGTTTGAGCATCCCTTCAGAAATATCAATGCCAATGGCTTCGTTGAGTTGCTCAGAGACTGGAATCGTGACAATGCCGGAACCACAACAGACATCCAGTACACTTCGAGCATTGGTTTCTTCGATTAACCTTGTGATGAAAGCAATGTCGTAATGGTAATGCTGCTCGTATTGGGCATCGTATTCAATGCCCGATCCGAACTCGGTTAAATCTTGTGTTTTCAAAAACAGTCCTTGTTTGTTACTTATTTCAGCGGTGTGACTTTTTCAGCTCTAGCATCAAGTATCGACACACATAACCAACACCAGATACGTAACCAATCACATTTTCTAGGGAAACCACTTCCAACCCAGCCTGCTGACAGAGTTGTTCAACTTCACTTTCGGTATATGCCGTATGCACGACCGATCCACTATAAGTATTTCGAGGCAAATCTTGTCCATCCGGAGCGTGGTATTGAAACATCCATCATTTCCTCCTTGATAACCAGAACGATGCTCGAATGTAACACGCAATACGCACCTAAGCACTTATTAAATGGCTAATTTTTTATGAAACGTAACCGACTGGTTATTCAGCGCTAACCAGTAGAAATAGATGAAATTTTGGAAAGTATTAGCCCGTGATTCCGATGGAATTTTTAAGTGCATAAAGAGAAAATATGTCCTGATAATCTGTCTTAGATTATTCAGCTAATCTTATTTCCATCATTCTATTCGCTGTATATAAAAACAATATTTAAATTAACATAACAAACCTATCGCTTATTATTTTCCATTTAAATAATGATTCTTATTTTTAATATCATTCTATAATTAAAGTGCTCAAATTCTCATGTTGTATTAACTTGAGGTTTAATTTATGAAACTAACTCCTTATTTAACTGCTGTTGTTTCGGTCAGCTGCGCTTTTGGCGCATTCGCAGCCGATGATTCAAACGCACTTTTAGAAGATGCACTGAGTGCAGCGCCACCGACTATTCGCGATAAAGTAACGGTGATGGACTGGAACAATAATGTTCTGCAAGAAGGTTCTAGCCAATACACTTGCTTCCCAACGCCACCTCAATTGGAAGGCATTGCTCCAATGTGTATGGATGGTCCTTGGATGGAATGGGCAGACGCTTGGATGAACAAAAAACCTTTCCAAGCCAAAGCATTAGGCATTTCTTACATGTTAGCGGGTGATGGCGGTGCCAGTAACACCGACCCATTTGCAGAAGAGATGACGGACGATAATCAATGGATTGTGGAAGGACCACACTTGATGATTATTACCCCAGACCAAGCGTTGCTCGACTCTCTACCAACCGACCCAAGTTATGGTGGCCCATACGTAATGTGGAAAGGCACGCCATACGCACACATTATGATTCCCGTTGGAGCGAGAAAATAAAAAGAAAAAATCCGATATTCAGTATTTTGAATATCGGATTTTTATTTCATTATCGAGCCAACCAAATTCTCGCCAATATTCCTATCGGCGTTGTGATGCCTGTCGTAATAGAGGTCACTTCACCATTTCTTAAAATATAAATGGTTGGAGTCACGCTAATTTTCCATTCACGCATAATATCGCTTGAAGGATCGTTTATGTTTTCAAAACGATATTCTTTTGCCTGCATAAACTGCGCCACGCGCTCATTCGGCCCCGATGAGCCAGAAACGCCAACTACGGCATAGTCATCACTCAGCCAGCTCACGCTTGGGCTTACAAATTTACAAGCGGGACACCAAGTCGCCCAAAAGTAAACAACGACAGGTTGTTCATGACTTTGCGCGATTGCATCGAAGTATTCACCATCGCTCAATACTGAGCTCAATGGTGGTGCCTCCTGTTTCGGAATATCTTTGGTGCGATACCAATCCATCGCGATAGAAATAGCGGTTACAATGAGCACCACCTGTACGATTTGAACGAGCCAATATCGGAATGTTCTACGCTGCTTTGTCGAACTCATTGAATGGTTCCCCCACTCGCTTGTTTCACCGCGCTTAAAACAACATCATCAGTCAGAATAACAGGTAACGGGATACCTTGTGGCGCCGCCGGGCCATAGACGATGTTAAACGGCACACCGTAACGCCCATGAGCTCGTAAAAAGTCCGTTACCGAGCCGTCCGGATGTGTCCAATCCCCTTTTAATGTCGCCACATTAGGGCTTTGCAGCAATGAGTAGACAGGATCTTGCCAGATCACGCCGATCTTGTTCGCTTTACACGTGACACACCAATCCGCAGTCACATCCACGAACACCACTCGCCCATTATTGACGTGCTGTTCGATCGCCGAGTTGGAAAGCTTCTGCCATGCTAAGTCCTCAGGAAGCGGTGTCGCCCATTGATTTGCGGTGACGCTGCCAAGTAGCAGCCCGCCAGCAATTAAGATAAGCGATGCAGAGCCGGATACCACGAGTGCTTTATCGCCATGAACGCGTTTAACGCGAATCATCAGAACAATAAACGCGACTAAACCGGCGAGAATGACCCAAAACACTGGTAGGTGATTGGCCATCAAAGACAGTAGCCAAACGCTGGTGGCCAACATCATCACACCAAATACGTTTTTGACCACGTTCATCCACTGACCCGGCTTCGGCAATTTAAGCGCAATGCTTGGGAAAATTGCCACCATAATCCAAGGCAACGCCATCCCCAACGCTAAGGCGGTGAAAATTGCAAACAGCGTAACTACATCCGCACCCAAAGCAAACGCCACGGCTGTTCCTAGGAAAGGCGCAGAACACGGCGTAGCAAGCAAGGTTGCAAACATCCCTTGCACATAGTGTCCAGCTAACGAGTTGTCGCCTTTCGACGCGAGCCATGTACTGGAGCCAGACGAAAGACGGATTTGAAACAGTCCTAGCATGTTGGCGCCAAACAAACCTGTGACCAGAACCATCAACCCTAAAAACCAAGGACTTTGGAACTGAACGCCCCAGCCAATGGCATTACCTGTCAGTTTGAGCGCAAAAATAAAGCCAGCGAGAATCCAGAACGACGTTAAGATACCAAGTGACGAAGCAACAAACTGAGCGCGGATTTGACGACGCTCGATACCTTGAGCGGCAACAATACTACTGAGCTTCATCCCCAAAACCGGAAGAACGCAAGGCATGATGTTGAGAATCAAACCACCGAGCAAAGCGAACAGAAAAATACTCACTACAGACGTGCTCGGCAGTGGGTCTACTATCGCCTCAGCTATTGCTTGAGTGGTTTCTTCTGCCAACAAGTTGGCGTCTTTGATGGTCACAAACAGCGACTGATCACTTAACTCCACATCGCCTAACCAAGTATCCACCAAATAGCTCGCGGTAACGGTATTTCCCTCTTGATGTATACCTTCAAGCTTGAAGCTGTAGTCACGAATTGCATCACCAACACCATCCACCAACACTTGAGGATTTTGCCAACCTTGCGTGTTCTTTAGTTTGATTTGTAATTTGGATTGAGTCGCATCCCAGTTTGTTTGCATGACCTCAACAAAAGGAGAAGATTGAGGAACATTACTCACCGCTTGGGCGTAACTGAACATCACGTCTTCGTCCACTTTCAGCTCAGAAGGTAAGAACGTCAATTGGATTTGGTAGTCCGTCAGCACACAAATCGTCGTACAGGAAGAAAGCGTGAGCACTGCATCAATCGTGACGGGTTTCGACATATCGTCGATATGCAGCGTCATTGGGAACAAAGTGTCGCCTTTGTAACCGAGAGTCTCAATGCCCAATAACTCGAACTTTTGCGGATATGGCCATTGCCAATCAACCTTGCTCAGGTTTTGCGAGTTTTGCCAATCTATCGATGGCGCGACACCACCCTCGCCCGGCGATCGCCAATAAGTTTTCCAGTCTCCGCTCAACTTAACATCCAAATAACCTGTAAGTGTTTTGGCTTGCGGATCTTGTTGACCCGTTAATACAAAGCGCGTTTGCACTGGAGGATGTTGCGGGTTGGTCATCCAACCGGTATCGGTAGTTTGTGCTGAAATATTCAGAGAGAACAAACTCAAAGCCAGCGTCATAAAGAACATAGACGCGAACTGAGTCAGTTTGGTAATTTGATTCATAGTAATTCCTAATAATAAAAACAAAATGTGTTAAATCGCTGACGTTATTGGTCAGAAAACACGTTTTTATTCTTGGAATACACAGAAAGTCAGATGGACTCGATACTTACGACCTATCGGCTCCGTCCAATGTTGTGCGCGAATATAAGCGCAGCACATCCAAATAGCCGACGCCAAAAGACCGACAAACAGAACAACAATAAATGCATCGATCTGATGTTGAGAAAATTGAATTAACTTTTCAGACAATTCGCATTTGCTGGTTTCTTTAGCATCAATCGACTTGACGCTCGAACCCTCATCAGTAAGTGAAACAGCAGGCGATACCGTCTCGTACTTCATAGAGCATGACGATGCAAAACCTGAATTTTGCATCAGACACACGACAACCACCCAGCCAATAATCGCTAGTAGCCATTTCACCCGTTTATGTGGTGTGTGATGTCGTTTAGTCAATAAACTCATAAGAATTCAGATAAAGTAGGAACGAAGAAGATAATACGCGAGTCGTCATAAAGCTCAAGTTGTATCCATAAAATAGCATTAAGAAGCTTCACTCACTAAGCTCTAATCTAGCTTGCCATAAATATATGCCAACTCTGCGACGGTTTTCGCTGAGAACTTTTTCAATAGGTTGGCGCGGTGTACTTCAACCGTGCGCATTGCAATGCAAAGTTCGTCAGCAATTCGAATGTTGCGCTTACCAGCAATGATCAAACGTAAAATGTCTTTTTCTCTGGGAGTGAGCGATTCATACGCAGATTTTGCCGCCGCCATATCAAGGTTTGCAGCCGACTGCACTTGCCCCTGCAAAATGGCTTGTGCCAACTCATCTCCTTTGACTGGCTTTTGGAAAAAATTGACCGCGCCAGCTTGTAATGCATCGACCGCCATCGGGACATCACCATGTCCGGTCAGGTAAATAACGGCCAAGGGACTGTTGGCTTGATTTAAAATTTGATGGACTTGCTGACCACGAAGATTTGGCATTCGACTATCAAGAATGATACACCCCGCTTGCTGAACGTCCACCTCATCAAGGAAAGACTGCCCATCAGCAAAAGTGGTGACGTTGAAGTCATGTTCTTCCAACATAAAAGCGAGCGAGTCACGCACCGATTCATCATCATCGACTACAAAAACAGGTAGCTGCTTTTCACCGCTGCTCATTGAATGCTCCTATGCCTAGTTCAGATTAGTTTTGATATGGAAACACGAGCTCAACCAAACAGCCATGTGGCGCTGTCGAGCTGATGAGAAACTCGCCACTATGCATTTCCATTACATCACGACAAATGGCTAACCCCAGCCCGAGCCCCTCTTCTTTGCTACTCACAAACGCTTGAGTCGGATTCTCTTGCTGCAACCCTGTGCCGTTGTCCAATACTCGAATGGAAAGTTGATTGACTTGGTAGTCACTATGCAGGGTAATTTTACCTTGATAACCTGACGAGTGATATTTCTCTTGGAACAAAGTACACGCATCAATCGCGTTACTGATCACATTAACTAAAACCTGTTGAACGCCCACAGCGTCGACAAGTACCGGACGGACGTTCCCTTCTATACTGGTCACAATCGAAATATTTTGCTTCTGCATTCGAAAATGGAGCAACTCAATCGTGTCATCAATGAGTAGTTGAAGGTCGCACGGCGCTTTGTCGACACCACGCTTGCGGATCAACGTTCTTAAGCGCTGAATAATTGCATCGGCTCGTTCAACTTGCCCCTGTATTTTCTCAAGCACAGGAACAATATCTTCATGAGGGCGTTTTTTGGCCAAGCGAAGTAAACCGCCTTCACTGTAATTGCGAATAGCCGCCAATGGCTGATTGAGTTCATGGGCAAGACTAGTACCGATTTCTCCGACAATCGCGACTCTCTGCGAGTGCTCTAGTTGTTCACTTTTCTCTTTTAAGCGTAACGATGTCTGCTCCAACGCTTGCTTGCTCTTGCTAAATCGATACTCAAGCCAAAAGTGGTAAGCGTTCAATACAATCACAAACATGGACAGCGCCCATGCCCATTCTTGATGACTACGCAGCCAGCGTAGAGCCTCACTCCACCAAGGTTGTTGCAACGGATGGAGATCCAACGCCTGATAAAGTTTGTCGATGCTCAGCAAGCTGACGGGGGACGTCCAACCTGACGCGCCTGCCGCAATAACCGCAGGGTGTTCAGGTGGCATCGCTAACAATACTTGCGCAATCTGTTTGGCGATCTGAGCTGAGCCGCGCTCTGTTTTGGCAAATGACCAGTTAGGATAAAGCGGTGTGGAAACAGCGCATAACGAGCGCTCGTTCGGCTGTTGATTTAAAACTCGGTAATTACTCGGTTGTAAAAGCCCTTCATTTAGCATCTGTTCCAATAAACAAGCAGGGACAACGGCCGCTTCCACATTGCCATCACGTAATTGATACAGGTTGGCATCAATAGGAAAACCAAGATAGCGGACATCAGAAAAGAAATCGTTTGGATTAAGCCCCATTTTGACTATTTGATAGCGCATCGTTAGATAACCACCAAACGCTTTTTCTGATACCGCCGCAACAGGACGTCCTGAGACATCTTGCACCGTTTGATAACTTGAATTGGCTCGAACCACCAGCGCCGAACCAATGCCGTAATTCGAGTTTTGTGGTGCTCTGCTGGTTAGCGTTGCCATCCACGACAGTGCGTATTGCCTACCCAACCGCACTGCCTGACCTGGGTTAGTTAAGATGAAATCCATGGTCTGAAACTTCACCGCTTGGCCCATTTCATCCAAGTTAAGGGGATGAAGGACAAAATGCACATCGGAAATTTGCTGATTGAGCCAATCAATGGTCGGTTGCCATCTCTGCTCGGCATAAAGATGACCACGTATAGCTAACACGCCCACTTCGACTTTTTGCTTGGCCTGTGGCTGCTCTGCTTTTTGCTCTTGCATTCCTTGCAGATCTGCTTGTTCAGAAACTGCGCCCTGAGCCAAAGATGCAAAGGCAACTAAGCAAAGAATCCAAAGCTGAAGCCACAGTGCTTTTTTCATGATGAGTCGAATCGTTCCTTCAAGAGAGTACGACAAGAATAACAGCTACCTTCCCTAAACCACATTTGTTTTAGATCAAGTTTGATCTGGGTATGTGGAAATCCACAATATAAGCCTCGCGGTGCATTTCTCACAATGGAATCAGTCAATTCAAATACAACAAAAAAGCAGGTGAGTTATGGATTCCACCAAACGTCGCTTTCTCAGCGCGGTCACAGCCGGAGCCGCGTTAATTCCAGTCGCGGGCATTGGCACGGCAACCGCGGGAAACATTATTCGAAATAACCAGTCCGCCGACCGAAAAGGACAAGTGGGGAAACGTTATGCAATGGTGGTGGATTTGCGAAAATGCGTCGGCTGCCAGGCTTGCACCGTGGGTTGCAGCATTGAGAACCAAGCGCCTATCGGCCAGTTCCGGACCACCGTAAAGCAATACGAAGTCACACTGGATGACGGTTCGAAAGCCACGCGAGAAGCAAAGGCCTTTATGCTGCCTCGGCTTTGTAACCACTGCGAAAACCCACCTTGCGTGGCTGTGTGTCCGGTTCAAGCGACCTTTCCGCGCGAAGATGGCATCGTCATGGTGGATAACAGTCGCTGCGTAGCGTGTGCGTATTGCGTACAAGCTTGCCCTTACGATGCGCGTTTTATCAATGAGGACACCCTCACCGCAGATAAGTGCACCTTCTGTGCTCACCGTCTAGAGCAAGGCCTATTACCTGCCTGCGTGGAGACCTGTGTTGGCGGTGCACGTGTAATTGGTGATTTAAACGACCCAACAAGCGAGATTCGCCGCTTAATAACAGAGCATCAGGACGACATCAAAGTATTGAAACCCAATGAAGGTACAAATCCACATGTATTTTATATCGGCATGGATGAACGCTTTACCAGCCATATCGACGGGCAGCCAGCTATTTACGACCCACAAGGAGAGCACGCATGAACATCACCGAAGTGTTAGTCCAACCTCAAGCGATGGCATGGCTACCGTGGGCGGTGCAGTATTTCTTCTACATCGGTTCGGCTTATGCGGCCGCTATTTTATTCCTAATCGCCCTATTATTTGAAAAACACACCAGCCACAGACTGCGCGCTGCACTTGTGCTGACGCTGGCCATCGGTGCCATCGTGGGGCCATTGGCGTTAACTGGTGATTTACACCAACCGGGACGCGCTTGGCATTTTTACGCGCACATCACGCCGTGGTCATGGATGTCTTTAGGGTCGCTTTTCTTGCCTGTTTTCTCAGGTTTAGCGGTAGTGACTGCATGGCTGTATCTCCGCCAGGATCTGATCAACTTACGTAATCAGCCAGGGAAAGTACTGCCTCTAATTTCAAAGCTATCACTGGGTGAGTGGGTGCTCTCTCGTAGAGCCATGCTTATGGTGTCTGCCATCACTGTGCTATCAGGCATCACCATTGCAGTCTACACAGGCGCTGAAATTACGGTCGTTAAATCACGCTCATTATGGCACCAACCAGCATCGCCGATTCTTTGGTTTGTCACTGCTTTTATGGGCGCAGTCGGCTTCGCTCTGCTGATTTGGATCATGCTGCCTAGTCAGTCAAAAACGCTGACATCTGGCGATACCAATCTACTAAAGAAATCGGTGGTTACCAGCGGTGTATTGACGCTGATACTGCTACCGATTTGGGCATCTAACAATTCCGCATTTTCACTTTATTCCAGTGAGCAATGGATACAAAACATAGCGCTGCTCACTTTCGTTATTTTGGGCAGCATTACCTTCGCGTTTATGACGATGAGAGACACCAAATCGTCAACAACGTCTCGTATACATCGTGTCATGGGCTCGTTGTGCCTGTCGTTGATCACGTTGGCAAGCGCGTGGCTGATTCGCTGGTTTACCATCATGGAAGTACAAACCATCGCTAAATTTGATGCAGGGCTTTATCCATACCAACTCACTATGGATGGAAATGGTTGGATAGGCATTATCGGCATGCTCGGATTATGGCTTGCACTGGCACTGCTCGGCTCAGAGCTGGTTCAACCAAAACAAAATATCGAAGCAAAAGCCTCATCACTCACCTTAACTGAACGCTAATCAAAGAGGATTTCATCATGGATAACAAACGCCGTCAGTTTTTGAAATCAGGTATTGCAGTGGGTGGGCTTGGCGCATTCGCTGCGGGTTACGCCACCACTACCAAACATATGGTCGAGGGTGCGCTCGAAGGCACCGCAGGAGAAAAAACGCGTGATATTCACCACGGTAACTCGCTTGAACCAGAGTACACGGTCAACAACAAAGGCAACTTAATCCCGAATCCAAATCAGCGCGTCGCTCCATCCATGTGCTTTGGCTGTTGGTCACTGTGCGGGTTGCGTGTGCGCATTGATAACCGTAACGACGAGATTTTGCGTATTACTGGCAACCCATATCACCCATTGTCTCATCAGCAACACATTCCGTTCGAAACTCCAGTCAAAGATGCTTATTTAAGTTTGGCAGGAGAAGCGGGTCTTGAAGGTCGCTCCACCGCCTGTGCTCGTGGCAATGGGATGCTAGAAATTCGCAACAGTCCGTACCGCATTACTCAGCCGCTGAAACGAGTAGGCAAACGCGGCGAGGGGAAATGGATTCCGATCAGCTACGAGCAATTGATAGAAGAAGTCGTAGAAGGCGGAGATTTATTTGGTGAAGGCCATGTTGATGGCTTGCGCGACATTCGCGATTTAACAACGCCCGTTGATCCTGAAAACCCAGAATATGGACCGAAAGCCAACCAATTGTTAATGACCAACGCTGGTAACGAAGGCCGAGACGACATATTCAAACGCTTCGCGTTCAACAGCTATGGTACGCGTAACTTTGGGCATCATGGCTCTTACTGCGGCTATGCATTTCGTGCTGGCAGCGGCGCATTTATGAACGATTTAGATAAGAACGCACACTTAAAGCCAGACTTTGATAATGCGGAATACATCATCTTCATCGGTATGTCGCCAGCTCAAGCGGGTAACCCTTTTAAGCGTCAGGCGCGCCAACTCGCCAATGCGCGAACAGAAGGCAGCTTGGAATACACCATCATCACACCAAGTTTGCCTGCGGGTTCATCGAGCTTGGCGGCAGGTGACAATAACCGCTGGATACCAATCAAACCGGGCACCGACTCTGCCCTCGTGCTTGGCATGATCCAATGGATCATCGAAAACCAACGCTACAACAAAACCTTCTTGGCGCAGCCGGGGGCAAACGCGATGAAACGAGCAGGCACCGCGCACTGGTGTAATGCTACACATCTCGTGATAAGCGATGAGCAGCACCCGAGAAACGGCACGTTTTTACGCGCATCGGATCTGAATCTGCCATTCGAGGGCGAAGCGTTGTCTGATTCCGACCCGTACGTCATCGTGGAAGAGCAAAGTGGCCAATTTGGTGTTCATACCCAAACTGAGGAAGCGACACTGTTTGTCGATAAAACGGTTTCGCTTGCATCAGGCAAAGTGCGCGTAAAATCGTCTCTGCAAAGGCTCAAAGAAGAGGCGTTTAAATACAGCCTTGCGTTCTACAGTCAACAATGTGAGATCCCTGTAGAGCAAATCGCAGAACTAGCGAAACGCTTCACAAGCTATGGCACAAAAGCGGTGGTCGATACCCACGGTGGCAACATGCACACCAATGGGTTCTATAACTCGTTTACCATCATGATGCTCAATGCGTTGATTGGTAACATCAACATGAAAGGCGGCGCGATGGCGAAAGCGGGTGGCTACCCAACTTCCGCTGCGGGTCCTCGTTACGACTTCACCAAGTTTGCTGGCAAAGTCGGCCCGAAAGGCGTCTTCCTATCGCGCAGTAAATTCCCATACCACAAAACCAGCGAATACAAACGTCGCGTTGAGGCTGGTGAATCTCCGTACCCTACTCGTGCGCCTTGGTATCCGTTCGCCGCGCCACTGCTGACGGAGCATCTGTCTGCGGCTATTGATGGTTATCCATACCGCGTAAAAGCGTGGATCAACCACATGGCGAACCCAATGTATGGTGTGCCCGGTTTGAAAACGCTGCTGGAAGACAAGCTTAAAGATCCAAAACAACTCGGTTTGATTGTGTCTGTTGATGCGTTCATTAACGAAACCACCGCATTGTCGGATTATATTGTGCCGGACACGGTCACCTACGAAAGCTGGGGTATGGCAACGCCTTGGCACGACGTTCCGGTGAAAACCGTCACCGCTCGTTGGCCGATTGTGGAAGCGCGAACAGAGAAAACCGCCGACGGTCGATCGATTTGCTTAGAGAACTTTCTGATTGATGTCGCTAAGAAAATGCAACTAGGCGGCTTTGGTGACAACGCAATTCAAGATGCACAAGGGAATTGGCACGCTCTCCACAGCGCTGAAGACTTCTACTTACGTTCCGCGGCAAACTTGGCTTATGTGAAAGGCGGCGTGCCTGAAGTTTCGGCAGAAGACATTGCGTGGTCCGGCCTAGAGCGTTTAATGCCAGCCATGCAGAAGACGCTGACAGCAGATGAGATGAAACGTGTGGCGTTTATTTTTGCTCGCGGCGGACGCTTTGAAAATGCCAGCGAAGCGTATCAAGGTGAGCAAATGAAGCACAAATGGACACGACCTGTTGCGATATGGAATGAACGTGTCGGCAGCGCAAGAAACACTATGACGGGGGATTTCTACACCGGTTGCCCAACATGGCATCCACAAAAGCTGGCCGACGGCACACCAATGGAAGACCAGTTCCCAAGCTCAGAATGGCCTTTCAGCCTGACTAACTTTAAATCCAACATTCACAGTGCGGTGTCCAACCTATCGCCAAGGTTGAACTCGATTAAAGGCGTAAACCCAGTGTACATCCATCCAATCGATGCCGAACGCGCAGGCATTAAAACGGGTGATGAGTTTGTTATCGAGACTCCATCTGCAAGCACCAAAGCACTTGCGATGATAGTCAGCGGAATTCGCCCTGGCACACTCGGATTTGAACATGGGTTTGGTCATACCGAGCTAGGACAACGCTCGCACTGGATTGGCGATAAACAGCAACCTGTCAAAACGCACAGCCAAGATGGCGTCAACATTAACGACATTGGCTTAATCGACCCAACCCGAGAAGGCAAAGGCGTGTTGTTGGATTGGGTTGTGGGCGCAGCGGCTCGCCAATCATTACCAGCCAAAATCCGCAAAGCTTAGTAGACAACCAAACCTGAAGAGCTGCCATTTAGCGGCTCTTCACATCCTCTAAATATGTGGAAATCCACAATACCTTTAGTTATTGACAAAGCCGACAATACAGCACCCAAGTCACTATCACAGTAGACACTTGGAGATATTAATAACAATTAAAGTGAGTCAGCATGTCAAAAATACTACCTGTGGTGACGGCCTGTTTGCTGGCAACCACAATGGGCGCAAGCGCCTCGTCTATTCCTGAAAAAGCCAGCGTATGCAGCGGTTGTCACGGCCAAGATGGTATGGGTCAACCAAACATTGCGCCTATGATTGCCGGTCTGAACGCGAATTATCTCAACACCCAAATAGAACTCTTCCTTAGTGGCGAACGACAAAACGTAGTCATGCAAGGCATGGCGAAAGAGCTTAGCGATCCTGCCGTTCGTAAAGAAGTCATGGATTACTTTGCTAACCTTCCAAGCTACGAGTTCACTAACCCAGAGCAACGCGGCGACCAAGCCAACATTCGTAACCCGTATCGTAAATTGATCTTCCAAGGTGATTGGGATAGAAACATTCCAGCTTGCGCGACTTGTCATGGAGCCAGCGGAATGGGCGTCGACAAATTCCCTCGCCTCGCAAGCCAACATGCTGATTACTTAAAAACGCAATTGATGGCATGGAAAAACGGCACTCGCAGTGGTGACCCGCTCAATATGATGGGTACTATCGCGAAAAATCTCACTGACGAAGAGATTGAAAACCTTTCCTACTACTTTGCCTCATTACGTTACTAGGAGCAGACATGAAACGTTTCTATTCTTTGTTCGCATTACCTCTCATCTCTGCTGCTACTTTGGCCAACGAGCCACTGCCGGATCGTCAAACTGAACTGCCAGCTGTGAAAAAAGAAAATCACGGTGAATATTTGCAGCCTCGCGATCTGAGTAAAATTCCAAACACCGCATTTGGTGAGCAAGTAAAACGTGGTTACTCGCTCTTTGTTAACTCGCAACAGATGCGCGGCAAATACGTTGGCAATGAGCAAAACTGTGTGAACTGCCATATGGAAGCAGGACGAAAAGCCAATGCAGCACCGCTGTGGGCGGCGTACATGGCCTACCCGGCTTATCGTAAGAAAAACGATCGCGTAAACAGCTACGCAGACCGTATTCAAGGTTGCTTCGAATACTCCATGAACGGCAAAGCCCCCGCTTACGACTCACCCGAAATTGTTGCCCTCAGCGCTTACGCTTATTGGTTAACAATGGGCGGCTTGCTTGACAAACATGGTATGGCGGATGAACCCATTCCAGAGCTAGACGCAAAAGCGTTGCAAGTAGGTGGAAAAGTAAAAGACTTCCCGTTGCCAGAAGCCATCGCACAAGCATTACCAATTGAAAAGCGAGGTAATCTCTCTGGACGTGGCTACCCAAAAATCGCCGCCCCTGAGCAAGAACCATCACCAGAGCGAGGCGCACTGGTCTACAAAAAGAACTGTGAGGCTTGTCATCGCGCCGACGGTTCAGGCATCAAAAGCACCGACGGTCATTCATACATTCCACCACTTTGGGGTGAATATGCGTATAACTGGGGTGCAGGTATGCACCGGATTAACACCGCGGCCTATTTTATTTACGAAAACATGCCGCTTGGGAAAAGTGTCCAGTTAAGCAAACAAGAAGCGTGGGATGTCGCGGCATATGTCAATAGCCACGAGCGTCCACAAGATCCTCGATTTAAAGGCAACGTAGGCGCAAACGCAGAGAGATATCACCAACATCAAGGCTATTACGGAAAAACACTTAGTGGGAAGCAAGTCGGCTCTAATGCTTTCAAGAGCGGAACCGTCGAGTAAAAAACAACCGTTCATCTTAAATACCAGTGCTCCCACCTCCCTGCCCAGGTTCTCTGGGCAGGGTTGATTTACTCTCCTGAAGCAATTCACTTACCCTCTCCAAACCAGCAACGTTAAGTGGTTTTCGGCTTCCAACATACCCATCTTCTCAGTAAAATAGTGCGCCAAACGCAACTTTATTTATATCTTAGAGCTTCCATATACTATGATGCCAAAAGTAAGAAACTCGTAAACTCCTGAATCAAAACAAGCGTGCCTAATGAAAAAAGAGTATTCTTAGGACAAATGAATCCAAAACCTACCCGATGAGTATTCAACCTAATTCCCGTCAGTTAATTTCATGCGAAGAATGCGGCCTTGTCGTCCGCATTCCCGATATCGATCAAGGGCAAAAAGCTCAATGTCCTCGATGCGCGCATTCTCTGACAAAAGTGAATGCTAAACCCTATCAAAGCGTGATCGCCATTTCATCGGCATGTTTGATCATGTTGGTGTTAAGCATTTCTTTCCCTTTTATGTCGTTCAGTGTGCAAGGGCTATCGCAAGAAATCACCTTATTGCATGCAGCCAAAATGCTGGCTGAATTTCAAAATGTACTTTTAGGTGTGTTACTTCTCGCAACGGTCGTCGTATTGCCTGCTATCTATGTCGGTCTCATTCTCTTTCTTCATCTCGAAGCATTAAAAGCGCGTAAGCATACGCCATCCAAAAAACAGCAACGAATGGCGAAAGTTTTATGTCGCCTTCTGTTTCGAGTCGAACCCTGGCTGATGGTAGATGTATTCTTGATTGGCGTATTAGTCAGCTTAATTAAAATCGCTTCTCTGGCAGACATTGGAATGGGGACTTCATTCTGGGCGTTCTGCGTTTATACCGTACTGGTAGTCAAATGTATTTCTATGGTTGACAAAAGCTGGCTCTGGGGACACTTCATTCCAGCCATCGTGCTGCCCGATGTAAATGAGGGCGATACGCACCATAACCACAACCATATTGGTTGCCATACGTGTCACCAACTCAACCCAATTGAAGCGAAAAAGCACCAATACTGCATTCGTTGTAAAAGCCCTATTCATAAATACAACCCAGCAGATAATTTACAAAAAGCTTGGGCGCTTTTGTTTGCGTCAGTCATTTTCTATATCCCCGCGAACCTTTATCCAATGATGTATACCGTAAGCCTTGGACATTCAGAAGGCTCGACTATCATGGAAGGGGTAATACTGCTTTGGCATTTAGGTTCTTACCCTATTGCGATGGTAATTTTCTTTGCTAGCGTATTCATTCCAATGGCGAAAATGCTGGCACTCGCGTGGCTGTATTACAATGCGCAAAAAGCGCGATATCTTCCTCCTGAAGAAAGTATTTCACGCTTAAAGATATACCGCTTAACTGAGTTTATTGGTCGTTGGTCCATGATCGATATCTTTGTCGTTGCCATCTTAGTTGCACTGGTTCAGTTGCAAAACTTAATGGCGATTTATCCAGGCCCTGCTGCGCTCTCTTTCGCGGCAGTGGTCATTTTCACTATGCTTTCTGCAATGATATTTGACTCACGTTTGTTGTGGCAGTTGCCACAAAACGAAGTGCAGGAGCCGATTTCTGACAACTTAAACGAGAAAGCCAAATATGAGTGATGAGAACAACGTAACCGCTCAAATAAAACCGCAAAAGCAGATTTCTGCGATCTGGATTGTCCCGATCCTTGCGCTAGCCATGGGAGCGTGGATGCTGTTCCAATACATCAACAGTACAGGCCCACAAATTACTCTCCAACTGCCGACCGCAGATGGGATTGAGGTTGGTAAAACCGAGATCCGAGCATTGAATGTTAAAGTCGGTCTGATTACCGAAGTCACTCTCAGTGAAAACTACGATCACATCATCGCTAAGGCGCAGATGAATAAAGACGCGGAGCGCATGCTGCGAGATGACACGATGTTTTGGGTGGTGAAGCCTCGAATTGGCCGTGATGGCGTTTCAGGTTTAGAGACCTTGCTCTCTGGCGCTTATATCCAACTTCAGCCGGGTAAATCTAAAGTAGAAAAGGAGCACTTTACAGTACTAGATGTACCACCAGTCGCTTCTCCTGATGCAGAAGGTTTACGTCTTGTGTTAACACACCGCGAAGCTGGCAAACTAGGTGTTGGGGACCCGGTTATTTATAAAGGCTTTACCGTTGGTCGTGTAGAGAAAACCAGCTTTGATGTTGATACTCGCAAGGCGCTGTATCAACTCTTTATTTTCAAACCTTATGACAGCTTAGTGCGCACTCGTACTAAGTTTTGGCTAAATTCTGGTGTTGATTTACAGCTCAATGCCGAAGGGTTTGAAGTTAAGTTTGGCTCGCTAGAGAGCATGCTAACGGGTGGCGTTACCTTCGATACCGTTCCAGGCCTTGAGTCCGGTGAACCACTCACAGAACACATGGTTAACTTCCGCTTGTACGATGATATTAAGCAGCTGAGAGAAGGCATGTACGATGACTACATTGAGTTCGTCATGTTATTTGATGAATCTGTACGTGGCTTAAAAGCGAATGCGCCTGTTGAGTACCGCGGTCTTCGTATCGGTACCGTGACGAGAGTACCGATGCGTTTACCAACACCAGAAGAAAACTTCTCTGCGAAAAAAATTCCAGTTTTGGTGCGCGTTGAGCTCGGTCGAGTGTACGGAGATTTAGAATCCCAATCTTTATCTATGTTCAAAGAAAAGTTGAAGGAAGAGTTTGCTCGCGGTCTCCGTGGCACCTTAAAGACTGGTAACTTGTTAACTGGCGCGCTTTATATTGATGCAGACTTTTATCCTAATGATGATCAGTACGTTCCAAGTGACTTTGAAGGTTTAGATGTATTTCCAACCATGCGTGGTGGTTTTGCCCAAGTTCAGCGCCAAGTTAATGACTTCCTAAATAAGATTAATAGCTTACCAATGGAAGAAACGCTTAACTCTCTCAATTCAACGTTAAAAACGTCGGAAAAGACGTTGGCGTCAGCAGAACGTGTCGCGGACAGTATTGATAAACTTTTAAATCAAAAAGAGACGCAAGAGATCCCAACAGATATTCGCCAAAGCTTGCAGCAGTTGCAAAAAACACTCGATGGTTATGGACCAAACTCAACCATGTACAATGAAATGGAAGCCACGCTCAAAGAACTAGAAAGCGTGATGACAGAGTTTAAACCCGTACTTAAACAGCTAAACGAAAAGCCAAACTCTCTCGTGTTTGGAGAAGATGAAATCAGTGACCCAATCCCAGTTAAAGGCCAAAACTAATGAAACGAGTATTCTTTTTGTCTATCGCGCTATTTGTCGGTCTAACGGGTTGCAGTAGCGCTCCAGAAACTAAAGGGGCTTTGTACCTTCTACCTAAGGCGGAACCAGTGACGCTGAGCTCTTCTGATATCTCACAGCGCCCTACTTTAGTTGTTCGTCCAGTAAAACTGGCAAGTTATTTAAACGACAGTGGTATCGTTTACCGAACCTCTGAGACTCAAGTTATCCAGGCAAGAAACAATCAATGGGCGCATAGTATTTCCGAGCAAATCACTCAGAGAGTCGTCACAGAACTACGCCACAAACAGACTCATTACTGGCCGACTGAAATGATCAACCTGTTGGATCAAAATGGTGAAGCCAAACTACAGCTTACGTTAAATAAATTTAATGGTAGCTACAAAGGCAATATCGAAATTGAGGGGGAATGGTTACTCATTAATGCTGAAGGTAAGGTAGAAAAGAGTGCACCAATACAAATCTCTCAGCCTCTACAGGACGAAGGCTATGGAGCACTTGTCGACGCACTATCCGTCGGGTTGGAAGAACTGACTTCGGACATTGCCAAAAAAATCTAAGATCGATGTTAATTACAGGGAAGCAAGTTGCTTCCCTTTTTTGTGCTGCGAGAAGTTTTTCGATCGAAATAGATGTAGATAATCAAGCGAGACAAATTGATCTTAGTCAGACTGCAATCCGTTCTTTGGTGCTACTCTACGGCAAAATATAAAGCCCCATCCTATGACCTTATGTAGAGGTCTTGTTGATAAGGTTCTTGAGTAGCAATGTCGATTAACATTTCCGATTTAACCACCGCCCTAAATAAGGTGGAGCATATTCATAAAGTTCAGCTTGAAAATGTGCATCAGTTCTTTAAAGCAAACGAAGCTTTCTCGGTAAAAACGTTCAGCCAACTTATATCTAGTGACTCACTTGATGAGCGATTTAAAACCATCGACAAGGCCTTCTCTTTGCTTGGTGATGTGAAAACCTACCTTTTAGAAGCGTCTTACTTAGTTAAGTAAAAATAAAAAAGCCCCTGTAACTTAATTACCGGGGCTTTCATTTTATCGCCGCTAAGTTGTGGAGTTACAACTTGTAGCGATCATCAATGACCGTTGTCTCTGGGAAGGTTTTACCCTCGTCCATCGCTTCCTCAGTCTCTTCTTTTACTTTGCTATCGATCCAGAAATTACCAATATCCATTGGATGAAGCACCCATTCTGTCGCTTTTGTCATGCCATCTTTAGGAATTTTAACCCAGCGCCAATGTGCAACTCGAGAATAAGGCACCATGTATCCAGGAACGATGATATTCGCTTTGCTGACATAGTTTTGGATTTGATGCGATAAATCGTAACGCTTCTCCTGATCAAACTCAGAGTCATAAGCTTCAATCAACTTGTCCAGCTCAGGGCTGCTGTAGTTGGTGTGAGCATTCGTTTGTGGTCGATTCGCATTATCAGAGTGCAGGTATTCCCAATACGCAGGAATCTCACCAGAGCCCATATTCAAGAACGCTAACTGATGCTTTTTCTCAAGAATGTATTTAAACGCAGATGAACCATCAACCAAGTTTAACGTGAACTCAAGACCAGCAAGTTTCGCTTGCTCTTTCAAGTACGCAATACGCGGTGTCCAAGAGTTGTATCCATAGGTGATAGCAAAGCTCAAGCGTTGGCCCTTGTCATTGACACGAATACCATCTGCGCCAACTTTGTCAAAGCCCGCTTTTTCGAAATGTTTAACCGCCGCATCGGCATCAAACTTAGGCGGTGTATTGTTAGGATCATCGTATTCGCCATGACCAAAGCCGAGTCCATGTGGTTTACGTGAATAATCTCCACGCATGATATTTTCAATCATGCCGTCATAGTCAGTGGCTGCCATAACGCCTTTGCGCACTTCTAGGTTATCCAACATCGGCATCGCGGTGTTCATCCAAAGGCCACCAGCGCCTTGTGGTGCTTCGTTAAAGCCCCAGTACTTTTGGATATAGCCTTTTTTGTACACATCACTATCGGTTTTGTCATGCCAAAAGCTTGGTAGCACCATCTCAAAGTAGTCCAAGTTGCCTTTCTCAAAGTGCTTCATGGCAATATCAGGATCGCGAATCACCTTAATGCGGACTTTTTCTACGTTGTAACGGTTTTTATAGTAGCGGTTGTTATACCCCCACCAATCTTCGCCCACGTGTTTGAATGTCACGCTCTTACCTTTCTTCACTTTATCAATGTAGTAAGGCGCCGCAGTTGGCTCAGATTTAAAGTTGAACTTTCTGACGAAGTTATCAGGCATGCCATCGTTATTTGCGTCCTTTTCTCCTTCAAAGAAGTGTTCCGGACGAGGCTGAAAACCATTACTCGGCATGTTAATCATAACCATGAGCGAGTCATGACTTTGAGCTACAGCAAGATTGACTTTGATCGTGTAGTCGTCAATTTTTTCAACACCGACAACGCTGTTCGTGAAGAAGTCGTTGTACCACGGGTCGATAATGTCTTTTGACGTGTAGTACTTCATCATAAAGACGTAATCATCTGCCGTAATTTTTTCACCATCTGACCACTCGGCCGTTTCATCAAGCTTAAAGAATACGGTTTTGTTGTCCTCTCCAAATGCCCATGACTTAGCAAGTTGGGGGATCCATTTACCAGTATTTGGATGACGCTGAGCAAGCTTTGGTGAACCATCCATTAAATATTGGCGCAAGCCGGAGTTCGCATCTGGACCAACACTTCGTAATGTCTGAGGAAAGCTCTGAATGTAAGTACGATAAGTACCACCTCGTACCGCTTCTTCAGAGGCGAACAGAGGTTCATTGTTATTTGAAATCCATTCTATATCAGCAGGTAGCTCTGCCGCACTCAGTTGAAAACTGGCAGCGGTCAGTGTTGCAAGTACTGAAAATGGCAGTTTTTTAGTCATGTTTCTTCCTTGTTGTGTTTGCGATTAAGGTCGTAGCAAGGAAGACGGCGTGTGAAAGCTGCAAATAGAAAATACGCAGATAGGAAATAATAGGAGCGTAATATGAAGTGACTTCCTGCCAGCTTCTATATTAATTTCAAAGAGTTTCACTAGGTCATCCTAGACCTTACAACGCAGTGAATGCATCTTCGCCATAGTATTCTTTAGGCTTTTGTAACGCAAGTCATCAATAATACATGGTCGCATTTTCTATGCATCACAGTGAGTTATGTTACAAAAATGTGATCGATATAGTACCAAGCCCTACTTTACTCATAATAAACCGTAGAACCTTTATCCGAATAAGATCCCCCCTACACCAATTAAAGCAAGCAAGTAAGCGAGCAGATATAACTGGTAAAAATGAGCAGTTGCTTACTACGATTGGTATTTTTATTAGATACAAAAAAGGTGAGGCATCACAGCCTCACCTTTCTTTATACAATACAAGACTGTGCTTACATACTAGACAAGCTATCATTGATCGATTTTAACACTGCAGCAGGATCCACAGCTTGAGTAATTGGACGCCCAATAACAAGATAGTCAGAGCCTGACTGAATAGCCTCTACTGGTGTCATGATACGGCGCTGGTCACCTTGCTCAGAGCCAGCAGGTCGGATTCCTGGTGTAACTAACTTAAAGTCTTGACCAAGTTCGCTCTTAAGTAATGAAGACTCTTGAGCTGAACATACGACACCATCTAAACCAGCGTTTTTGGTCAATGTCGCCAGACGAATAACTTGATCCTGAGGCGCAATGTTCAAACCAATACCCGCTAAATCACTTTGTTCCATACTGGTTAGTACCGTTACTCCAATCAGAAGTGGGCGATCTTTACCGTATGGCTCAAGAATTTCACGTGATGCCGTCATCATGCGCTCACCACCGCTCGCATGCACATTCACCATCCAAATCCCTAATTCCGCGGCTGCGCGGACCGCCTTAGAACACGTATTTGGAATATCGTGAAATTTCAAATCCAAGAAGACTGAGAAACCACGTTTGTGGAGTTCACGTACGAAATCAGGACCAAATAGCGTAAACATTTCCTTGCCAACTTTTAGGCGACATGACGCAGGATCAATTCTATCTACAAACGCAAGTGCGTCTGCTTGGTTATCATAATCCAGTGCGACAATAACTTTTTGGTCGATCATTTCATCTCCTAACTATTTTGGTTCTTATTAAATAAAAAGTTAAAAAAATGCAGCGGACAGAAACTCTGTCAGCTGCATTAAAATTATTCACCATCCAATCCGCGGATTGGCTTGATCGTCCCCCACCCTTTACAGGACGGGCAGTGCCAATAAAGGGAATGAGTAGAAAACCCACACTTCCGGCATCGGTAGTGTGGTTTCACTTTTAACTGTTCACCCACCATCGCTTGTAGCGTCGATAGACTGTCCTTCGCGCGACCGTCTTCTGCTTCAGCAATGTGGTAGTCAATTAATCGATAAAAGCCCTTCATGGTTGGATTTTTCAGCAGCTGTTTGGTCAGCAGCTCTTGTGCAGCCCCGACGTTCTCGTGGTGAGCAACCAACTGAGCCAACATTAACTCGGCTGATACGCCTGCTTTCTTATCAATACAAGCTCGCAGAAACTCTACAAGTTCATCTTCCTGGCCCAAATGATGGTAGCACTCTGCAATGGTTGGTAAGACATCGCTGATAAAGTCTTTGTCTTGCTCAAGCACACCCGTCAGGTATTTTATCGTGTGTTTATAATCTTCAGACTCTAGATAAATTCGTCCCAAAGCAATACTCGCTCGAACACACTTTGGGTCTTCTGCTAGGGCTTTTTTAAAGTGCTGTATTGCCTTATTAGTATTACCATCGGCTTGGTCGAGCATTGCAATTTCACACCAAAAATGAGCAATATTCGCACGCATTCTGGAGCGTTTATTACCCAACTTAGCCAATTGATTGGCGTAATAAATTGCTTTTTCCCATTCACGTGTTTGTTGGTAAATGGTTACCAATTGCTGAAGGGCCGCTTCTTTGTAATCTGGCTCTTCGACTAACTGTTCGAAGATTTTCTCTGCACGATCGAGAAAACCAGAGACCATGTAATCTTTCGCCAACTGTTGAAGTGCAAGATTCTTTTGATCCAGTGTTAAGCCAGAGCGAGAAATGAGATTTTGGTGAATTCGGATTGCGCGGTCGACTTCGCCACGAGACCGGAACAAATTACCCAACGCAAGGTGAGTATCGATTGTCTCGTTATCAACTTGGAGCAATTCAATAAAGTGATCAACAGCCTTATCTGATTGGTCAGAGAGCAGCAGATTAAGACCCGTCATATACTGACGAGAGATTTGATGAGATTGCTTCTGCTTGTCTTGCTGAGCGCTGCGATGCCCCATATACCAGCCATACGCAGCAGCTATAGGCAATAACAAGAAGAGTAGTTCAAGCATTAAAGTTAAGCCTTATCCTTATGCCTGTTTTTCGATGGCTGGCTTATCAGCAGGTTTGTTTGCATCTGTAGGTTCGTACTTTTTCAGTTTTTTCTTTAAACGACGAACTTGTAGCTGAGTTTTCAGCTGGATACTACCAAAGATAACCCACGCTAAAGCAAAGCCAACCACAAATACCACACCTAATAGTGTAGATAAGTGGAACTCTCCTTTGGCTAGAAGATAGTTAAAAGTCACGAGCTCTTGGTTTTGTGAACCTAACGCCAATGCAATTAAAAAGAGAGCTAAAACAGCAACGATTTTTATAATTTTCATTTACATCACCCTTCTAGGAGTAAGTCGGTAAGATTATGCAGGAAAATGCTTCTTCAGACTACGTATATTAGCAATAATCTATACCCAAGTAACCTCAAGATACTTAGTTTGTAGACACGCCTAGAAGTTAAAGTTACTTGGGTGTAGAAAGCTGCAAAGAAAACAGCCAGAATCAACAGCTCGCTTCGTAAACTGCTTGGATACATTACAAAAAAGCGGCATACACAAACGTATGCCGCTTTTTTCAAACTAATAAGAGTGCGTTAGCCAATATTTACACGCTCACGAAGCTCTTTACCAGGTTTGAAATGTGGAACGTATTTACCTTCCAATTCCACTTTATCGCCCGTTTTAGGGTTACGACCTACGCGAGGCTCGCGGTAATGAAGAGAAAAACTACCAAAGCCACGGATCTCGATACGGTCACCGCTCTCTAGCGTAGAGGCCATGTGCTCTAAAATATCTTTTACAGCATCCTCTACCTCTTTCGCTGATAAGTGTGTTTGCTCAGCGCAGAGTCTTTCAATCAGTTCAGACTTAGTCATAGTTGCCCTCTTTGAGTATCTTTATCACTTATTATAGTAAGTAATACTAATTCCAACAAACACTTGCTGACAATTCTAGACAAATTTTATGCAAAATGCGCAATGAAGAAATGCCTTTTATTAAGATAGTTTACCGTCATTAGTATTACTACTTAAATATGCTCAAATATAAAAAAGGAGCCTTGCGGCTCCTTTTTTGCTTAAGCGAGTATATTATTCGCCTTTAGCAGCTTTGAAAGCGTCAGCCATTGCGTTACCGAATGCATTGTCATCTTGCTTGTTGATAGATGCCATTGCTTCTTGCTCGTCAGCTTCGTCTTTAGCTTTGATAGATAGGTTGATTACGCGGTTCTTACGGTCTACACCTGTGAACTTCGCTTCAACAACATCACCAGCGCTTAGGATTAGAGAAGCATCTTCTACGCGATCGCGAGATACTTCAGAAGCACGGATGTAACCTTCAACGCCTTCTGCGATTTCAACAGTAGCGCCTTTAGCGTCAACAGCAGTTACAGTAGCGTTAACTAGAACACCTTTCTTGTTGTCAGCAACGTAAGCATTGAATGGGTCGTTTTCCATTTGCTTGATGCCTAGAGAGATGCGCTCACGCTCAGCGTCTACTGCTAGAACAACTGCAGAGATCTCGTCGCCTTTCTTGTACTCACGTACAGCTTCTTCGCCAGCAACATTCCAAGAAATGTCAGATAGGTGAACTAGACCGTCGATGCCGCCTTCTAGACCGATGAAGATACCGAAGTCAGTGATAGACTTGATCTTACCAGTAACTTTGTCGCCTTTAGCTTGTGCTTCAGCGAATGACTGCCATGGGTTAGCTTTACACTGTTTCAGACCTAGAGAGATACGACGACGTTCTTCGTCGATTTCAAGAACCATAACCTCAACTTCGTCGCCAACATTAACAACTTTAGAAGGGTGGATGTTCTTGTTAGTCCAATCCATTTCTGAAACGTGAACTAGACCTTCAACGCCTTCTTCGATTTCAACGAAGCAGCCGTAGTCAGTTAGGTTAGTTACGCGACCAGTTAGTTTGTGACCTTCTGGGTAACGCTTAGCGATTGCTACCCATGGATCTTCGCCTAGTTGCTTAAGACCTAGTGATACGCGAGTACGCTCACGGTCGAACTTAAGAACTTTAACTTGGATCTCGTCACCAACGTTAACGATTTCAGATGGGTGCTTAACGCGCTTCCAAGCCATATCAGTGATATGTAGAAGACCGTCAACGCCACCTAGGTCAACGAACGCACCGTAGTCAGTAAGGTTCTTAACGATACCTTTAACTTCAGAACCTTCTTGTAGAGTTTCTAGAAGCTCGTCACGCTCAACGCTGTTTTCAGATTCGATAACAGCACGACGTGAAACAACTACGTTGTTACGTTTTTGGTCAAGTTTGATAACTTTGAACTCTAGCTCTTTGTTTTCTAGGTGAGCAGTGTCGCGGATTGGACGTACGTCTACTAGAGAGCCAGGAAGGAAAGCACGGATACCGTTTAGTTCAACAGTGAAACCGCCTTTAACTTTACCGTTGATGATACCAACAACAGTTTCAGCTTCTTCGTAAGCTTTCTCAAGTACGATCCAAGCTTCGTGACGCTTAGCTTTCTCACGAGAAAGTTGAGTTTCACCGAAACCATCTTCAACAGCGTCTAGAGCTACGTCTACTTCAGCGCCAACTTCAACTTCAAGTTCGCCAGCAGCGTTCTTGAACTGTTCAGCAGGGATAGCAGATTCAGACTTAAGACCAGCGTCAACAAGAACGAAACCGTTCTCGATAGCTACTACAGTACCTTTAACGATGCTGCCTTGTTGGAATTCTGTTTCGTTTAGAAACTCTTCAAAGAGTTGAGCAAAAGATTCAGTCATTTAGTTAATCTTCAATAAATTAAACTTCCACGGGTATCCTACCGCATGGGGTTATTAAATTCGCCAGTCATCATCCTTGCGACCAACGCTCTTAGTCTAGCCGAGTATCATTACTCAGCTAGCTTCGATTCGATATATTGTAGTGCCTTTTCTACTACTTCGTCGATAGTCATCGACGTAGAATCTAGCACAAGCGCATCCTCAGCAGGGCGTAATGGCGCCACTGGGCGGTTACGATCTCGGTCGTCACGCTCTTGGATCTCGCTTAAAAGGTCAGCAAATTTAACATCTAACCCTTTCTCTTGCAACTGTTTAAGGCGTCGATTTGCACGCTCTTCTGCGCTCGCATCAAGGAAGATTTTCGCTTGTGCACTTGGGAATACAATTGTGCCCATATCACGACCATCAGCCACTAGGCCCGGAGCGGCTTCAAATGCACGCTGACGACGTAATAATGCTTCACGAACACGTGGCAGAGCCGCAACTTTAGATGCTGCCATACCCGTTTCTTCTTTGCGAAGCTCCCCTGACACATCTTCGCCTTCTAGAACGACCTTAACTAAGTCACCCTCTGCGATAAATTGAACGTCTAGGTGTGTTGCCAGTGGGACAAGTGCGTCTTCTGACTCTGTGTCGACACCGTGGTGAATCGCAGCGAGTGCAAGTACACGATAAATTGCGCCAGAATCTAAGAGTTGGAAACCCAACTTTTTCGCCAGCAACATACATAAAGTGCCTTTACCTGCACCACTAGGTCCATCTACGGTTACAACCGGAGTTTGAGAGGACATGTTCTTCTCCACCTATAGTTTCTTTTCAGCAATTTGCTCGGTTTTCGAGGCGCGCATTATACGGGTAATCGCCCTTTGGAGCGAGGAAAAATGTCGTGTAAAGCATTACACCTAATGCGCAATTGGATTCATCAATAAACATAAGGTTCAACAAAAACGGCGAGAGCTTCCACCCTCGCCGTTTTAAATGTCATGATCTTAGGTTCGATTAAACAATCGGTTTTTGACCACGCTCAGCTAACTTTAAGATCACGCTGTCAGCAACTTTGCCCGCGACACCTGCTAGCTTGTCTGCCAGTTTTTTCTTCTGCACATAATGCACAGAAAGTACGGTTTTATCTTTGCATGCCGCAACAACGATATCATCAGATGTACTAATATCATCCACCAAACCAAGCTCTTTCGCTTGTGTACCGAACCAGTGCTCACCAGTGGCTACTTTGTCTAGGTCCAAACTAGGACGACGCTCGCGAATGAAGTCTTTAAACAAGACATGCGTTTCTTCAAGCTCTTGCTTAAACTTATCGCGCGCTTTATCGGTATTCTCACCAAACATCGTTAGCGTGCGTTTATATTCACCCGCGGTTAGTTGTTCGTACTCAATGTCATGTTTCTTCAACAGTTTGTTGAAGTTAGGAATTTGTGCGATAACGCCAATAGAACCCACAATTGCAAATGGTGCAGAAACAATCTTATCTGCTACACATGCCATCATGTAACCGCCACTTGCCGCAACTTTGTCTACAGAGATAGTCAGAGGAAGACCCGCAGCTTTGATTCGGTCCAGTTGAGAAGAGGCAAGGCCGTAGCCATGAACCATACCACCGCCAGATTCTAAACGAAGTAATACTTCATCACCTTCACGTGCGACAGCCAAAATAGCAGTGATCTCTTCACGTAGAGACGCGACTTCTTTTGCGTCTATGCTGCCGTTGAAATCAAGAACGAATAGGTGTGGTTCACGCTTGCTATCTAATGAACCGTCTTTGCTCGCTTGTTTGATCTCTTTTTCACGAGATTTGTTTTTCTCTTTCTCTTCTTTCTTGACCGCTTTATCTCGAGCCTTGATGAAAGCATCGTCGTGCAAATGATGTTCTAACTGCTCAACAGATTGTTTGTGTTGCTCTGAAAGGTTGGTAATCTCTAACTCCCCTTTCGCCGCACCCGATTTGCCACCAGCCGATTTTGCAATAATGAGCAGAACAATTATCGCAGCAACCACCGTGATAATTTTGGCCAGAAACAGACCATAATCTAATAAAAATTCCAACGAGAGCTCCTTTATCTCATTTCAGATGACGTTAGTATGTTACGCAGAAACATCAGCGAGAAGGCAGCGCGGTTTGTAACCACTTGTTCTGATTGATAGCATACCTAACGAAAGTTCTGGAATTGGTATAACACATGAATTGGTGTATTGTAACCATCTTGTCACGATTACCAAGATTTTCCATTGAGAAACAGGCGTTTTTTAGCGTCAATTAACTATCATGGACCCTCTTACAATAATAAGGATTTATCGCCGTGAACTACTCCGTTTCAGCTGATGCTCTAAAAGGTAAAGTCATTCTTGTTACTGGCGCTGGTAATGGCATCGGCCGTCAAGCCGCGCTTTCTTATGCCGAGCACGGTGCAACTGTTATTCTCTTGGGTAGAAATGTGCAAAACCTTGAATCTATCTATGATGAGATTGAAGCAGCTGGCTACCCACAAGCTGCTATCATTCCTCTGGATCTCAAGGGCGCAACTAAGCAAAATTACATTGATATGGCAGAGACAATCGAAGGACAGTTTGGTCGTTTGGATGGCCTATTACACAACGCAGGTGTCTTAAGTTCGCTGTGTCCCTTTGATCAAATCAAAGAGGAAGATTTCGACGATATCATGCAGATCAACGTGAAAGCAGAAGTGTTAATGACTCAAGCACTACTGTCTGTGATGCGTAAATCAGAAGCTGGGCGTATTATCTTTACCTCTTCGACCGTCGGCCACTCTGGTCGCGCTTTCTGGGGGCCATACGCTATCTCTAAATTTGCCGTAGAAGGCATGATGCAAGTTTTGGCTGACGAGCTGAGTGATACGCCGATCCGTGTTAACGCAATTAACCCTGGAGCAACTCGTACTCGCATGCGTGAAAAAGCATACCCGGGTGAAGATGCAAATACTCTCAAAACGCCATTGGATATCATGCCGCTATATTTGCACTTAATGGATCCAGCGATTACCGATGTGAATGGTCAGTGCATCGACGCTCAACCGAAGCGTAAATAACTAATTCAGGTTACCTCACATAATCGATTGAAAAGGCAGCAAACGCTGCCTTTTTTCATTTCTCTCTTCATAAAAATCTTGCGACTTTCTGCCATAGAAATATACTGTACATATATACAGGTATTTATTATGCACGATATTATTCAGCACTTAAAAAGCCAGCACCTTGTTTGGCAAGCAAATTTAACGAAAACAGATCCTCAGCAGTTGCGGACTAGTTCCGGGTTTTCTGAATTAGATGATTTGCTCGGCGGAGGCTTTCCACCTCATGGCGTAGTGGAGATGGAATCTATTGGTAGTATTGGTGAATTGCGTTTGCTCGCTCCTTATTTAAAAGCCACTCAGACCAATGGTGTGACTGCATTTATTCAACCTCCCGCGTTAGTGAATTCTCTGTTCTTACACTACATCGGTTTGGATATAAACCAAGTGTGGGTCGTTAATCCAACTCACCCCAAAGATGCTCTTTGGGCTGCAGAGCAATGTCTGAAAAGTGGGGTATGCAGTAATGTTTTATTATGGCAAGAAGAACTTGAAATACATCAAGTGAAACGCTTACAGGTAGCGAGTGAACAAGGTACTTGCCCTCTTTTTATGCTTAAAAAAGAGACTATCAACCGCTTGTCTTTGCCTGTGTCACTCAGTTTAAAACTGAAAGGTGACAAGCAAGGGATTAATGTTGAAGTACTAAAAAGGAAAGGAGGCTGGAATAGAGGTAGTGTTAGTATCGGCTTCCAACACCATTACCCGCAACTGGTGAAACCATCATCTGAAACTCTGCACTCGACTGTGGTCAATTTCCCACTGGCGAACCAAGGTTAATGATATGGCTTTGTGGATTTACTTGCACTTCCCTCGCCTACAGCTAGACGCACTCTTTGGTGATAACCAAGATCAACCCGTGGTGATTGTCGAAAGCCAACGTTGTCAGATCATTCAATACAACGAGATTGCCGAACAACAAGGCATTAAGCCTGGTATGGGCTTAGGCAGTGCTGCGTCCTTGTGTCGAGATTTACAAGTGCATCCTTATCATCCACAAACCGAATTAAATAAATTACAAGAGGTAGCTCAGTGGTTGTATTTGATCACATCTGACGTTGTGTTGATGCCAAACCAAGGCATTTTGCTGCGTGCCACACCGATGCTCACCCTATATGAAGGGTTGGACAATTACTGGAATAAAGTCAGTGCTCACTTAACTAAACTGCAGTTAAGCTTTCAATTTGGTTGTGGTTTTTCACCTTTGTCAGCCAAGTTAATGGCATTGGCAGGAGCAAATGTTCTTAGTGACGACAAATCTCTTATCGAACAAATGTTATTCCCATTACCTCTGCCTCTAACCGATTTATCGATCTCTATGGTTGAAAAGCTGCACCGCGTAGGCGTTACTTCCTTAAAAGGGTTACTTGAACTGCCATTGCAAGACATCGCACGACGCTTTGATATCGATTTGGTGAACTACGTTGGTCGACTGACAGGGCAGTTCAAGCATCCTGTAGACTTTTATCACCCGACCGAATCCTTCCAAGTTTATTTAGAGCTGTTATTTGAGCTCGAAAACGTCCAGTGGATTGAAAAGCCGCTGGCCAAGTTACTTCGTCAACTCGAAACCTTTCTTAAATTAAGAGATAAGGTCGCTTTTGAGCTGTGTTTAACACTCCACCAGCGTGAGAAACAAGAGCAACACCTTCAACTCACTTCTGCGCAAGGTGATTACCTATGTCAGCGTTGGCAGCAGTTAGCGAGTTTAAGCTTAGAGTCACTCTCGCTCAATGGCCCAGTCACAGGGCTAACGTTAAAAGTCGTCCGTCAAGGTGAGCCTCTTAGTGCATCACGCGATCTCTTTGCTGGGCAAAAAGGGAACATGAATGCTTTAGAACTGCTCTCTTTACTGCAAGCTAAATTGGGGAAAAGTGCCGTGTTAAAACCCAACATCGCTTGCGATCCTAGACCAGAAAAGGCCAGTCAGTATCGCCCTGCTGATGCTCCAGATGAAAAGGAGCACGCCATACCATCCATACTACGCCCCGCAATGCAATTGCCCACTCCCATTGCATTGCAAGAGCAAGTCTCTTTGGTCCACGGACCTGAGCGAATCGTTTCTGGATGGTGGGATGGTGATGAGATCATGCGTGATTACTACATTGCACACACCAAGCAAGGCCGCTGGTTATGGATATTTCGCGATCAGCACAAGCACTGGTTTCTTCATGGCTATTTTTGTTAAATCGACAGTTATTTTTGTTGGGTCATTATGAGTTACGCGGAACTATTTTGTCAGTCTAACTTCTCTTTTTTGACTGGGGCTTCTCATGCAGAAGAGCTGGTACTCCAAGCTGCTTTCTATCGCTATCAAGCTCTAGCCATAACTGATGAATGTTCGGTCGCGGGCGTTGTCAAAGCCCATGCGACCATCGAACAACATAAACTCGATATCAAACAAATCGTTGGAAGTATGTTTTGGTTAAATGATGAATGCCAAATCGTACTGCTTTGCCCTTGTCGCAAGGCTTATGCCGAGTTGTGTCGTATCATCACAAACGCAAGAAGACGAAGTGAAAAAGGCAACTATCAACTGTTCGAATGGGATTTGATGTCGATTCGACATTGCTTGGTATTGTGGCTGCCCACACATCAAGAGAGTGACCACTATTGGGGACGCTGGCTCAATCAACACCACGCTAATCGTTTGTGGGTAGCGATTCAGCGCCATTTGAGTAACAACGATACTGAGTACATTGCGCACTGCGAGCAGTTAGCACATGAATTTCAATTACCTATAACTGCCTGCGGAGGCGTTCTCATGCATGATGTTGAACGCTTGCCATTACAGCATGTACTTACCGCTATAAAGCATCGGTGTAGCGTCGATAAACTCGGTTTTGATCGTATTTCGAATACAGAACGAGCGCTTCGTCCTTTTAAAAAATTGGTTCGGATTTACAAACCAGAATGGCTGGAAGAAAGTACCTACATCGCCGATTTATGCGAGTTTAAGCTCTCCGATTTAAAATACGAATATCCTACCGAGCTGATCCCAGATGGTTATACACCCGACTCTTACTTACGTATGTTAGTCGAGCGTGGTAAAAAGCTGCGTTTTCCTGAAGGCGTGCCAGCAGAAGTCAATCAAACCATCGAGAATGAACTTGCGCTTATTCAAGAGCTGAAATACCACTACTACTTCCTTACCATCCACGACATCGTAATGTTCGCGAAACAGCAAGGCATTCTTTACCAAGGGCGAGGTTCCGCTGCAAACTCTGTGGTGTGTTATTGCCTGGAAATTACCGCCGTCGATCCTCGACAAATCGCTGTCTTATTCGAACGATTCATCAGTAAAGAACGTAAGGAACCGCCGGATATTGATGTGGACTTTGAACACGAGCGCCGTGAAGAAGTTATCCAGTATATTTACAAAAAATATGGCCGTGAGCGTGCAGCACTTTCTGCAACAGTGATCAGCTATCGCTTTAAAAGTGCCGTGCGTGAAGTCGGTAAAGCGCTAGGGATTGAAGAGACCCAATTAGATTTTTTCATTAAGAACGTTAATCGCCGAGATCGCAGCCAAGGCTGGCAAGCTCAAATTATTGAACTTGGCTTACAACCAGAATCTCTCAAAGGGCAGCAGTTTATCCAATTGGTCAACGAGATAATTGGCTTCCCACGCCACTTATCTCAGCACGTGGGTGGTTTTGTAATTTCATCTGGCCCTTTATATGAGTTAGTACCTGTTGAAAATGCCTCGATGGAAGATCGCACTATCATTCAATGGGACAAAGACGATTTAGAAAGCTTGAAGCTATTAAAAGTCGATGTGCTCGCACTCGGCATGTTAAACGCCATCAGAAAGTGCTTTCAACTGGTCGAGAAACACCACCAGCGATCCCTCTCTATTTCTGAGATCACTCGCCGACAAGATGATCCACACGTGTACCGCATGATCCAAAAAGCCGACACGATAGGCGTATTCCAAATTGAATCTCGTGCACAAATGAGCATGCTCCCTCGCCTAAAGCCTGCTTGTTATTACGACTTAGTGATTCAAATTGCAATTGTTCGTCCAGGCCCTATTCAGGGTGATATGGTGCATCCTTTTTTAAAACGACGAGATCAAAAAGAGCCAGTCAGTTATCCATCGGAAGAAGTAAAAAGCGTTCTGGAGCGGACTATGGGCGTCCCTATTTTCCAAGAGCAAGTCATCAAGCTAGCCATGGTAGCCGCAGGGTTTAGCGGCGGCGAGGCCGATCAACTCCGTCGAGCGATGGCATCATGGAAAAAGAATGGCGATCTCGCTAAATTCAGACCAAAACTGATCAATGGTATGCAAGAGAGAGGTTATGACTTAGCGTTTGCTGAGCGCATTTTCGATCAGATTTGCGGCTTTGGTGAGTACGGCTTCCCTGAAAGTCATTCAGCGTCTTTCGCAGTGCTGGCATATTGTTCTGCATGGTTAAAATATTATTACCCAGCCGAATTTTACACTGCATTGTTGAACAGCCAACCAATGGGATTTTATAGCCCATCGCAATTAGTACAAGATGCTCGCCGACATGGCGTCGAAGTATTGCCGGTGTGCGTCAATCATTCAAAATATCAACATCATCTCGTCTCACGTCCGAATGGCAGGCTCGGCGTGCAACTTGGTTTTCGCTTGGTGAAAGGCTTTAACGCAGAAAGCGCACAAAGGCTTATTGAGCGCAAACCACTTAATGGTTACCGATCGATTCAAGAAGTAAAGCAGATATTAAGAAGCCGAAGTGACATTGAATTATTGGCTTCAGCCAATGCATTTCAGGCCTTATCGGGGAATCGTTATAACGCACGCTGGGCAGCAATGGATTCCTTATCTGACCTACCATTGTTTCACAAGGTCGAAGAACCCGGTGTTAGCTACCAAACTCAGCCCTCTGAATATGAAAATTTAATTGAGGATTACGCGAGCACAGGACTATCTCTTAGCCGCCACCCGATTAAATTATTAGAAGAAACGGGCAAACTCCCTCATTTTACCCGCATGAGGCAATTGGCAGAGAAACCGCATAGGTCATTGGTCACAGTGGTAGGCGTGGTAACGGGAAGACAATCTCCAGGCACCGCCGCTGGCGTGACATTTTTTACGTTAGAAGATGACACAGGCAACATTAATGTGGTTGTTTGGCAAGCGACAGCACGAGCCCAAAAGCAAGCGTATTTAGGCGCTAAAGTATTAATGGTGAAAGGCATTCTTGAAAGAGAGGGAGAAGTCACGCACGTTATTGCTGGCAAGTTGATTGATTGCACGCACTATTTGAATAATCTACAAAGTAAATCTCGCGACTTTCATTAGTACAGAGATATTAATAAGCGAGGCGTTAAAAAATCAGAGGGAGAGCTGCTCCCCCTCTGATTTCACTATATCTAATCATGCACTTTTAGAAAGCATCTGGCGTAATCGGTCTTGAGCAACTTCAACCAACAAATCTGGTTGGAATTTAGAGATAAAACGATCACAACCTACTTTTTGTACCATGGCTTCATTAAAGCTGCCGCTCAGAGAAGTGTTCAACGTAATAAACAACTTAGACATACGTGGATCTTGGCGCACTTCATGAGTCAGTTTATAACCGTCCATTTCAGGCATTTCAGCATCCGTAATCATCATCAACAGCTCTTTTTCTACGTCTTTCCCTTCATCACACCAGCGCTTTAAAACTGTTAGCGCTTCTAGTCCGTCACGACACTCGATGATATTCATACCCAATTGAGAAAGCGTATCGCGAACTTGATTACGAGCTGTAGAGGAATCATCCACAATCAGAACATTACGCCCGACCATTGCTTGGGCAAGTTCTTGATCAAGAATGTCCGCTGAAATCGTGACATCGTAATGCACGATCTCTGCTAAAACTTTTTCTACGTCAATAATTTCGACAATTTGAGAGGCATCCCCCTCTTTGATTTGCGTGATCGCCGTGAGGTAATTCGAGCGACCAGACGTGGAAGGAGGCGGCTGAATTTCAGTCCATGCCGTATTAATAATATTCTTGACCGGACCGACTAAGAAGCCCTGCACCGTGCGGTTGTACTCTGTCACGATCAAATTTTCTTCTTCCGCTTCACCACGCAAAGCTGGGAAACCTATCGCGCCACGCAAATCAATCACTGGCACTGCTTCACCTCGTAAAGAAGCGACCCCACGAATGTTGTAGTGTGAGCCAGGGAGCTTGGTTAACGGTGGCAGCTTGATGACCTCTTTCACTTTGAACACATTAATCGCAAACAATTGGCGACTATTTAAAGTGAACAGCAAAAGCTCTAGTCGGTTTTCACCAACCAAGTTCGTACGCTGGTCAACCGTATTTAACACTCCGGACATACTACTACCTAAATTATGGATAATTCTTATTTTTACTCGAAATCAATACAGACACATCAAGGTTCTAAACCCAAATAACCTTAAGATATTTGTTTTTCGAGCATGGCTTGAAAGTACAACGGTTTCAGCGTATTACTTCCCTTCTATTTGCATCAGACACAAAGTCACTCTACACATTGAAAGCCATTTGGGTTTATTTACTTGAGCTTTTTAGGAAATTACATGAATGGCGCAGATATAGCAATGCAGCACAACTCAAATTCACCTTCTAGTAATAGGCGATCAAAAAGGGTGAGCTGTTAAGCCTCACCCTAAATCATCTAAAAATGTATAGGCTCGACACCTAAGCACTTCATCATGTTTGAAGCAATTAGCCTTCCACAACCTTCATCAATAACTGACCATCGTACAACGCTTGCTTGATCAACGCGGCACCAGGCATTGTGGCTTGCTTATAGAAACGAGATTCCACCAGCTCAAGATCTTGGTGATAAACCGGTAAACTCTGCTCTTCGATACAGCGACGCACCGCAGGATAAAGTACATCTTTTGCTTGGTTAATCACACCACCGATCAAGATCTTCTCAGGGTTAAATAAGTTGATCACAATAGCAATTGCGGAACCTAAGTAGCGTCCAAGCTTTTCAATCACATCAACTGCCAACGGATCACCGTTCGCTGCCGCTTCACAAATGCTCTCAATACTCATTTCTTCTTGTTCAGCAAGAATAGAGTCTTCGCCATCAGCAATTCGTCTTACGACTTCTTCACGAATGGCTTGAGAACTGGCAACGGTTTCCAAACAACCAATGTTGCCACAATGACAACGTTTTCCATTTGGATCGATTTGAATATGCCCAAGCTCACCAATGTTGCCGTGACGACCTTGCAAAACGCGCCCATCCAGAATGATGCCGGCACCTAAACCATGGTGAATAGAGATAAGAACGGAGTTGTCATTGTCTTGAGAATGGCCGAAAAGCTTTTCTGCTAATGCCCAAGCTCGCGTGTCATTGGCAATGAAAACTGGCAAGCCCGTTGCTTTGTATATCTCTGGTCCAAGAGCAAGATTTTCGACATTGTAATGAGGCATTTGCAGCACGACACCTTGCTCTGAATTCACAAGGCCAGGCAGCGTAATTGCAATACTGGTAACACGGTCAAGTTGATCCGCGTAAGTTTGGAAGAATTCATCAATTTCGTAGAGCAGACGCTCAAGCACATCGTCTTGGTCACGTTCGTGTATCTCGATTTTAGTATCGATCAACACATCGCCACCTAGCTCATGCAGAGCAATAGTTAAATAACCTCGCCCCAAACGCATTGACAGAAATTGCCACCCTTCGTTGTTGACCTGCAAACCGACGGCAGGTCGACCACGACTCGTCGCTTCTTGTACTGTGGTTTCATGAATCAAGTGCGCTTCAATTAATTCTCGAGTGATTTTGGTGATACTGGCAGGAGCAAGCTCACTCTGCTTGGACAAATCAATTCGAGAAATAGGACCTTTTAGGTCAATTAGTTTATATACACGACCAGCATTGACCTGTTTGATATGATCAATATGGCCCGGTTGAGCCATGTACATCTTGCACTCCGAAATTCTATAACGAGACAATTTTTTTACTTTGCGAACTAATTGTGAAGTGAATTAATAAATCCCCGTGACAAGCATCACGTATAAACCTGTTTGTTTGTGTATTCAATCAAATAACGAAGAATCTACTCCTGTTAAATTGTTTGAAAAATAACTTATTTTTATTCACTAAATTATGAAGTAACTCCTGTTACACCAGCGCATTCTCATCAATAGAGGCAGAAGCCTATGGAATATCTGTCTGTTTTACCGGGATTACTCTTAATGTAAACATTCTGTGCATATACTTATACTCAAGCAGCTTTAAGGTGTGGCTCAGCAACGAGGCAGACCTTGAGAGCGATTGAGGAAAGTAAGGATAGAGTTCAAGTTACCTTTACACATACATTCATCGGAGAATCTATGACTTCCAAACTAAGACGAACAAAAATTGTCACCACGCTTGGTCCTTCAACGGATAAGGACAATGTACTTGAGGAGATCATCAAAGCCGGTGCAAACGTTGTCCGTATGAATTTCTCACATGGAACCAGTGAAGACCACATTCAACGCGCCAAAAAAGTCCGTACCATTGCGGCAAAGCTTGGGCGTCAAGTTGCTATCCTCGGCGACTTGCAAGGCCCTAAAATCCGCGTATCGACCTTTAAAGATGGCCAAGTCATGTTAAATGTGGGCGATAAATTCACATTAGACAGTGATTTACCAAAAGGTGAAGGCAACCAAGAGTCCGTAGGGCTAGATTATAAAGAACTGCCGCAAGATGTTTCACCAAACGACATTCTGTTACTCGATGATGGACGCGTTCAACTGCAAGTCACCAGCGTCGAAGGCAATAAAGTTCATACCCGTGTGATTGTTGGTGGCCCACTATCTAATAATAAAGGGATCAACAAAAAAGGCGGCGGATTGTCAGCCGATGCGCTCACAGAGAAAGATAAAGCCGACATTCTTACCGCCGCAGAAATTCAAGTGGACTACCTTGCTATTTCGTTCCCACGTAACGGCGAAGACATGCATTACGCTCGACGCCTAGCCAGAGATGCAGGCCTTGAAGCCATGTTGGTGGCTAAAGTCGAACGAGCAGAAACCGTCGCGACTAATGAGTCTATTGACGATATTATTCTCGCATCCGATGTGGTGATGGTTGCGCGTGGCGATCTGGGTGTAGAAATCGGCGATCCTGAACTTATTGGCGTCCAGAAAAAACTGATTCGCCGCGCACGCAGCTTAAACCGCATCGTGATTACTGCGACACAAATGATGGAGTCCATGATTACTAGCCCGATGCCAACGCGTGCCGAAGTAATGGATGTGGCCAATGCGGTTCTTGACGGCACTGACGCGGTGATGCTGTCTGGAGAGACCGCAGCAGGTAAATACCCCGTAGAAACGGTCAAATCCATGGCCGAGGTATGTGTGGGCGCAGAAAAGATGTCTGAGGCAAGCCTATCCACTTATCGCTTAGATCGCACCTTCGAAACCGCTGAAGAAACCATCGCAATGGCAACCATGTACTCTGCGAATCACATGGAAGGAATTAAAGCGATGATCTCGTTAACAGAGTCCGGCAGGACTGCGTTGATGATGTCTCGCTTAAGCTCTGGCTTACCAATATTTGCCTTATCACGCAATGAATCCACGCTCAATCGAGCTGCATTATACCGAGGCGTGACACCGGTATATTTCGAGTCAAAAAGTGATGCAGGTTTACCGACAGCTCAAGCTGCGATTGCTAGCCTTAAAGAACAAGGGTTCTTGCACAAGGGTGATTTAGTCATGATCACTCAAGGCGATGTAATGGATGTCGTTGGTTCAACCAACTGCATGCGAATTCTGCAAGCATAACCTTTATACCTAACCCTATTAACCATAGAGATTAGGTACGCACACGAATGAGGCTCCGAAAACTGAGCCTCATTTATTTACACTTCACTTTGTATTTAGCGTATGTCGTCAATACAAAAGGTTATGCACTCTCTCTGCCATCAATTTCAATATTCAGTTGGTCATAGAGTTGAACCAGATTAAACCCCGCCTGAAGTCCGAGTTGATAATCATGCTCTAGTGATTCTTGGTCACTTAACAAAGAAGAAGAACGAAGCCCCTCTTTAGGCGCGATTTGTAAAATGAAAGTGTCGTCAGGTGGAGCAGATATAAAGGCCTGAGTGAGCTCAAATGTTTGATAGTGAATCATCAGCATGTCGGCTAAACCTGAGTCAAAATTCTCACCGATTAAATGGCTTAAACGATACAAATTATCAGCACCGAACAACCAACGGCCTCCATTCAATAGCATTTTTCCGGCAAGCTTCGACTGATGGGCGGCATTAATTTTTTGTTGGAAGAACGAAGCCCAATCCAACTTCCATCGATTCACTTTTTGCTGCCATGATTGCTGCACCGAATTGATAGACTCTCGATACCACTCGACAGGCACATCCCCTACTTCACTTTGCGCTCTCGCTTCAATCTCCGAGAACGGTTCTGTTCGGATGACAATAATGTTGCGAGCATTCTGACGCCACGCTTCTTGAACAGGGATAGAAGCCGACACACCACCATCAACAAACTTATTGCCATTAACGTCGACAGGTCCGTGGTACAACTTAGGAATCGCGCATGTTGCTAACATGGTGTTAAACCACGTTTCACCCAGGATTGGTAAATATTGATCCGATAGCGTCTCCACATTTGTTACCGCTGCAAACGCACCTCGCCCTCCTAGTGCACTGCGGCCTAAATCAAGATCAAGCTTGTAAGGGAAATCTTGAATCCGCTCTAACGCCCACTCTAAACCCAAGTACTGCTGCTTTCGAATATAACGAAACAGATTAAAAAACTCAGGAGACGTTGTCAGTTCGGTAATAAAAGCTTTGCCCATACCGTGTTGACGACATAAGTAAGAGCATAAATTAAGTGCCCCAGCAGAGGTACCGTAGAATTCATCGAAAGGATCAAAGTTGGAAAGTAAAAATGCGTCTAATACGCCAGCGGTAAAAATCCCTCTCTGCCCTCCACCTTGCGTGACTAAAGCAGTTTTTCCATGCCTGAAATGCTCATAAACTTTGACATCAAGCTCAGTGTGGCTTTCTGTGATTATACCGCTGTTACGTATCATAGGCTCACGCCATTTTGTTAAAACGTTTGGTAAAAGTAGTTATCTTAAGCCGTTGTAATCGCAATGATACCAAACGACAAAAGTACTGCAAAAACAGTCACCACGATGATTAATGCGGATTTTAGATCGTGTTCCATAAACACCTCCTTAATATGTAACAAATTAATAACACCAGTGTGAAATATGTTCAAGATTTGCTTAATTTAGTCGCGCAATTTTGACTAACCCATCACAATTAGCTTAGTCATAATAAGGAGATAGGACATGAACCAAAAACTCAGCTGGCTGATAGGAAGCATACTGCTCAGCACCGCGGTAAGTGCACAAGCCAATATTATCGTTACTCCATTCATAGGCTATACAGGTGGCGGTCAAGTAGAAGACGAAAGTGGCAATACATACGACCTCGATCCCGCAGTGAACTACGCACTTTCAATCGAGACGCCTTTTGAGAAAGGAAGAATTGGATTATTTTACTCCAACCAATCAACAGAACTTGAAAAGTTATCAAATTCGGCAGACATCCATTACCTGCAATTTCAAAGCAGCATGTACTACCCTGTTGCAGAAAACTGGCAAACCTATATTGGTGTTGGCTTGGGAGCCTCTTACACCGATGTTGATTGGGTAGACAAAAAATACGGATTTTCGGCTAGCGCTTTTGCAGGGCTGGAATATGAGTTTTCAAAGAACTTTGCGTTGACAGCCCAATTGAGATGGTTGGGAACGGTCGTTGATAACGATACCTCTGGAGCGTGTACCCTACCTAATGACGGCTCAAACTGCATCATTAAGTTCGATACCGATTGGATGAACCAATTCCAATCAAATATTGGTTTTAGTTTCCGTTTCTAATTTTTTGTACACTTCACTTCGTAGGGCTCGCCACAAAGAGTGCTGGGCGAGTCCTATACAAAGCAGATAGAGAATATCATCTAAACATCATCGCTTAGAAAAGTAACGAAGCATTCTCTAGCGGGGTGCGCAAAAGATAGCCGTACGCCCTAGTTCATCAAAATAGTTTTAAACACCAAGTAGATTATTGGATTCTAGTCATTTATTCCATACAACCAACCAATTCCCCAAACAAAACCACAATCAAACTCAAATTTAACAAGATTAAAACCAGACAACGCATCTGAGTTAACATTTAGATTCTATTGCGCTAAGTATTATTAGAAGTTAGTCTGATCAGTGAAAACAGATAAATATTTCAGTTTTATCAAACACACATCAAAACTTTAAGATTAATAATCTACTTTCTCTCACAGTAACCAGAATATAGCTCTAGAAAATTATAATAAGCTAGAATTAAGGATAGAAAAGCTGATAGATAACAGCGGTCCTTTCTTCCAACGGTTTGCGCAAATATTACTATGTTACGGAGAGAGCTTCATTCCTCAGGGAGTCGTATAGGAGTCAAATATGAAGCGAGAACAATGGGGATCCCGAGCGGGATTCATCTTAGCAGCAGTCGGTTCTGCTATCGGTTTGGGAAACATTTGGCGTTTTCCATACATGGCCTATGAAAACGGTGGCGGCGCATTTTTTATTCCTTACATTTTTGCCATGATCACGGCCGGTATTCCATTTATGATCCTTGAGTTCAGCATGGGACAAAAGTACCGAGGCTCGGCACCCAAAACGCTAGCGAAAATTCACTCCAAATTTGAATGGCTTGGCTGGTTCCAAGTTGGTGTTGCAGCAGTTATCGCCGTTTACTATGTTGCAGTTATCGGTTGGTCGATTTCTTACTTTGGGTTGTCGTTCACTCAAGGTTGGGGAACCGATACAAACGCATTTTTCTTTAGCGAGTACCTAAAGTTAGGTGATAACTCACCAACAGACTTAGGCAGTATTCAATGGAAGATAGCCTTATCTATGGTGATTGCTTGGGCCATTACTTATACCGCCATTGCCAAAGGCGTGAAATCAGGGATTGAGCGCGCATCTAAAATCATGATGCCAATACTATTCTTGATGGTGATTTTTTTAATCGGACGTATGGTTTTCTTGCCAGGAGCTTTGGATGGCGTTAACTACATGTTTGAACCCGATTTCAGCAAAATTTGGGATGTGAAAGTATGGGCAGCTGCGTACGGTCAGATCTTCTTTACCCTAAGCATCGGCTTCGCGATCATGCTGGCTTACTCTAGTTATCTGCCAGAAAAATCAGACATCACGAATAACGCGTTTATGACCGTGTTGATCAACTGTGGCTTCTCCATCCTAGCTGGTATTATGATCTTCTCTGTCTTGGGTTACATGGCTCAAGAACAAGGTAAACCGCTAACAGAAGTGGTATCTGCAGGCGTTGGCCTTGCTTTTGTTACTTTACCTGCGGCAATTAACTTATTACCCGCACCATATATTCTTGGTCCTCTGTTCTTCTTTGCACTGGTGGTTGCTGGTCTAAGTTCGCACATTTCTATCATGGAAGCCGTAACATCCGCCATCATCGATAAGCTAAAGTGGAGCCGAAAAAAAGCTGCAAACGTTGTAATTGGAACTGGTTTTGTGGTTTCTATGGCGTTCGCAACAAATGGCGGTCTATTGCTGCTAGACCTAGTAGACCACTTTGCAAACAACGTTGGCATTATGGTAGGCGGCTTGGTTGAGATTGTATTGATGGCGTGGCTATTGAAACGCGTGCCTGAAGTACGTAATTACGTAAATGAGCGCTCTGATTTCTCTATTGGTCAATGGTTTGAGATCTGTTTACGCTTCGTAACACCGATTATGCTCGCCATTATCTTAGCGACTAAGCTTTATGCTTTATTTACTGAAGGCTACGGTGGTTATGATCTAACTGTAGGCTGGGCACTTATCGCCGCACTATTTATCTTTGGTCTAGTGATTAACGCAGTGAATCGCAAGGAGACAGCGAAATGACAATCAGCGCAATTATTATGATGGTTATTGGTTTAGGTATCACTTGGGGCGGCGCTGCCGTTTGTATCAAGCGAGCCATGGATAAACAATAGCAGTATTGCATTCCAAACAAAAAACGCCGGTATTTACCGGCGTTTTTTTATGTTTCTTTTATTCTAGAAACTGTATTTGATGCCAACGGCACCACCAAGTTGTAAGTCAGCACCTTTGTAAAGATCTAGCTCTGGGTGTATTTGACCATAAAGATCCCAGCCGCGTGATAAATCCCAGTTCACACCGAGAGGCACACGCACGCCAAACTCATCATCCCACTCATACCAACCACCAACGCCAACATACCAGGTCACAGGCATGTTTTGATCGAATGTTCCACGTTTAGCGATGTAATCAAACGCCATACCATCGTTACCGATAATGCCGCGATACTTATTATCTAACTCAACAACAACACTCAACTGTTGATCGACAGCCATACCAACAGACAAGTTCGTTGGCTCATTTGCCGCAATTGCGGTACTAGAAACTAGTCCTGCTAATAAAATTAATTTGCTCTTCATACACGTTATCAATTATTAAAAAAACATCATGCGCTATTCAAACATAGTGGTGTTTCAATATGTCAACGATGAGTAAGCGCGATGTATGAAAAGACTGGCAAAAGTAAAGATGAGTTTAGGATCACACTCAGAAAGCACTTTTAGCAATGAGAGAGGAACTAAAAAAGGAGGCCGAAGCCTCCTTTTATTCATTGTTATGAATGACGGTGATTAGCCGTGGTTACGGATCCACTCATCCATTTCAGTTTTTAGGTTGTCAGACTTAGTACCGAAGATAGCCTGTACACCACCTGCAACAACTACAACACCAGCAGCGCCAAGTTGTTTCAGTTTGTCTTGGTCTACAGCTGCTGTATCTGCAACCGCGACACGTAGGCGAGTGATACATGCGTCTAGACCAGTAATGTTAGCTTTACCACCGAACGCTGCAACCAGTTCACCACCCATGTCAGAGCCAGAAGTTGCTGCCGCACTTTCTGTTTCATCTTCACGACCAGGAGTTTTTAGGTCAAGTGCTGTGATTACGCCACGGAACACTACGTAGTAAATCACTGCGTATACTAGACCAACAGCAATCATTAGACCCATCTTCTGAGCGTTACCAGATAGAACTAGGAAGTCGATCAGACCGTGAGAGAAAGAAGTACCGTGTACAAAGCCTAGAGTGTTAGAAACAATGTATGCAGAACCAGCTAGTAGAGCGTGGATACCGTATAGTAGTGGAGCAACGAATAGGAACGAGAATTCGATAGGCTCAGTAATACCAGTTAGGAATGAAGTCAGTGCAGCTGACGCCATGATACCCATTACTTTTGCGCGGTTTTCTGGTTTAGCACAGTGAGCAATTGCGATTGCTGCAGCTGGTAGACCAAACATCTTGAACATGTAACCACCCGCTAGCTGACCGAAGCCATTACCAGCAGCACGAGATGCTTCATCAGCAACTAGGTAACAAGTTAGTACGCCGTTTTGAGCTTCACCAGCAGCGTTAACACAAGAACCAGCTTCGAAGAAGAACGGTACGTTCCATACGTGGTGTAGGCCGAATGGGATTAGAGAACGCTCTACAACACCGTAGATACCGAATGCTAGTTGTGGGTTTTGGTGCGCAGCCCAATCAGAGAATGCAGAGATTGCACCGCCAATTGGTGGCCAAATTACAGAAAGGATAACACCAAGGATGATCGCTGCAAAACCAGTGATGATAGGCACTGCACGCTTACCAGCGAAGAAGCCAAGATACTCTGGAAGTTGAATTTTGAAGAAACGGTTGAATGCCCAAGCAGCCACACCACCGACAAGGATACCACCTAGTACACCTGTATCGATTTTCTCAACACCCATAACACCCGCCATTACACCTAGCGTTGCCGTCATGATGCCGTAACCAACGATTGCTGCAAGACCAGCAACACCGTCGTTATTAGTGAAGCCTAGAGCTACACCTACTGCAAATAGAAGTGCCATTTGGCCGAATACTGAACCACCAGCTTGTTCCATAAGATTAGAAACGATCTCTGGAATAAAGCTTAGATGGGCAGCACCCACACCTAATAAAATACCTGCAACTGGTAAAACTGATACTGGAAGCATCAGCGCCTTACCAACTTTTTGCAGGTTAGCAAAAAGGTTCTTAAACATGTTTATGCTCCTGATAAATTTATAAGTATTATTTGGGCACTAACGGCACACCCCCGTAGCCTAAAGGTTAGCACCCAATGAAAATGTAACCACAACTGCATTATATTTTCCGGCTCTAAATATATATTGATGACCCTCAAACTTTCCACACAGTTACGAAATTTAGTTTCAAAACAAGTCTTGGATCACACCCAAAAACAGCTGATGAAAAGGTTTGCATTGTAGTTATATTACTGTTTTATAAAGAGTTTATTATTTATATAATTAATTTTAAGGCGTAAATAAAATACGCTCCAATGTTATTTTTAGTAACAAAATTACATTTGTGATTTTTGAATGTTATTAAATCAACATTTTTAGTAAACATTAAACTCATGAGTATATCTGTTGTTTTTATCAACAAAAAAGGAGCATACGCTCCTTTTTTATGCTCTTATTGATTTTTCATCGCAAAAAAAGATTTCGGAAATTTTCGGTGGTTTTTTGTGCCACTTCAGAAAGAGAGCACGATTTGAGTTGCGCAATATAAGAAGCCACCTCGACAGCATAAGCAGGTTGATTCTCTTTACCTCGGTGAGGGACTGGAGCCAAGTAAGGAGAATCTGTCTCAATGAGAAGCTTCTCTAGAGGTAGAGTCTTCACCACTTCTTTCAACTCTGTAGCTTGACGGAAAGTGACAATCCCCGAGATAGAAATATAAAACCCCAGCTCAAGTGCAGCTTCAGCAAATGGAAGATCTTCTGTAAAACAGTGGATAACACCACCACATTTCTCCGCCCCACCCTTACGCAAAATATCTAGAGTATCCGCACGTGCGTTTCTGGTATGGATAATTAAAGGTTTGTTAAGCTCCACCGCAAGATCAACGTGTTGCTCAAAACGCTCTTTCTGTAACGCTGCCGTTTCTGGCTTATAATGATAATCCAAGCCTGTTTCACCAATGGCAACGACTTTTTCATTCGATGCGTGGTGACGTAGCACGTCCATCGAAAAGTCGCTTTCAACATCAAGTGGGTGTACACCGCACGAAGCATAAACATTCTCATAAGGCTCAATCATTTCCATCATTTTAGGGAAAGAATCCAGCGTAACTCCCACAGAAAGCAGCTCGGTTACCTTTGCTTGTTTAGCTTTGTTAATAACGTCTTCCACATTGATGTGGAGATCGTCGTAATTCAATTTGTCTAAATGACAATGAGAATCTACGAACATAATGCCTCTCGTGATTCAATTAACCAGTTCATTGATAGTAGCTCAAGGTTTAGACCAGGAAAGGCTTGCACCTGAGCTTTGAGGTCCATCAGCGCCTTCGCTGATGAGTACAAACCGTTGTAGTTGTTAGGCTGAAACTTTATAGCGCCAGGAAGCATTTGTGCTTCTGATACACCAAACTGCGCTTTCTGAGCGTCTGTCAGTAAATACCACGCCCAGTCTAGTGATTGCTCCGAGTGTTTAGCCATTAAAGAAGCGCACTCAGAAATGTCTGAGGCAGGAGAAGACATCGCCTTAATAAAAGTGCGCTCAAAAGCCACGTAAGCATCGAGATCGCCATTATTTAACGCATCCAATGTTTTTATCGGAGAGCCCATATTCAGTTTTAAGGCGTAAGCAGGAACTTGCTGCGCCCCTTGTTCGCGCATCCATTGCATCGCTTGTTCCGTTGACGGCGGCGCAACAACCCAGTGTTGGCAACGGCTACGAATCGTTGGAAGCAGGCGCTCCTGATTGTGGGTAACGAGCAAAAACAAGCACTTTGCCCCAGGCTCTTCTAGCGTTTTTAACAATGCATTCGATGCCGATTCATTCATAGAGTCCGCTGGCTCTATAACAAATAGGCGATAACCATTAAGCTGTGATGATTCCTGAGCAAGACGGTTGCAAGCTCGAACTTGGTCCACCGTTATCGCTTTTCCTTCTTTTTCTGGTTTGATCCAGTGTAAATCTGGGTGGTTGTGTGATTGATTTAATTGACAGCTATGACAAAAACCGCACGCTTCACTGGCGTAATTTTGGCAAAGAAGTGCTTGGCTAAAAAACTCGATAAGTTTTTCGATGCCTAAGCCTTGCTCGCTTTGCAATAAAAGCGCACCTGGTATTCTGTCCGACTCTAGCCCTACTTTGAGCTTATCCCATACTGGCTGCAACCATGGATAATCATTTAACATGAGTCACCTAAATTTAAGTTTCACTTATTATTGACGAACTAACCACTCGTTAAGAGCGTCCCGAATATCACGCGACACGTCTTCGATCGCCTGCTCAGCGTTAATGATAATGACAGAAGGATCAGCATGAGCAATCTCCAAATAACGCTCTCGTGTACGTTCAAAGAAGCTGATATCCATCTTCTCGATACGATCGAGCTCACCACGCCCACGCGCACGCTCAAGCCCAACGCGAGGGTCGATATCCATATAGAGAGTGAAAGCAGGTTTAAAATCACCAAGCGTTGTGTCTCGAAGGTTTTTCATTAGCGACGCGTCAATCTGACGGCCACCACCTTGATAAGCCTGCGACGACATATCGTGGCGGTCACCCACCACCCACTGACCGTTCGCCAAAGCTGGTTTGATCACGTTCTCAACCAACTGGACACGTGCAGCATATAGAAGAAGCAACTCCGTCATGTCTTTAAGTTCTTCGCCTTCATGCTCTTCTTTCACCAGAGCGCGCATCTTTTCTGCTAGCGGCGTGCCTCCTGGCTCACGAGTATTTACGATATTTTCAATACCTGCCGCTTTTAGCGTATCTAAAACGGTTTTAATCGCAGTGCTTTTACCCGCGCCTTCTAGGCCTTCAACGACAATAAAGTTTGCTTTCATCATTTGTTCTTTCTTAGTTCTCTTAAATAGGCTCGAACAGCACGATTGTGCTCTGCAAGGGATTTCGAAAATACGTGTCCGCCCTTTCCACTTGCTACGAAATATAAATAGTTGCTGCTTTCTGGATTCAAAGCCGCTTCAATAGAGGCTTCACCTGCCATCGCGATTGGGGTTGGAGGTAAGCCATTGATGGTATAGGTGTTATATGGTGTCGGCGTGCGCAAATCTTTCTTACGAATATTTCCGTCGTAAGCATCACCCATACCATAAATAACCGTCGGATCCGTTTGTAAACGCATGCGTTTGTTCAATCGGTTGATAAACACAGAAGCGACGCGCTCACGCTCAGAGTCAATGGCCGTCTCTTTCTCGATGATAGACGCCAGAATCAAGGCTTCATATTTGTCTTGCAATGGCAGCTTTTCTTGACGAGCTTCCCAGTTAGCATCCAGTATTTTATTGAGTTTTCGATGCGCTCGTTTTAATAACTGGCTTTCACTTGCACCCGCCGTGTAATGGTAGGTTTCTGCTAAAAACAGTCCTTCCAGCTTTTCTCGCTCAATACCCAACTTTGCTGCCATGTCTTTTTCTGAGAGATCGGATAAGTCATGCTCTAAATAAGGAGCACTTTTCAATTGCTCTACCCACTCAGAAAAGCGGCTGCCTTCAACAAAAGTGATCGCAAACTGGTATTCTTTTCCGGCATTCAGGTGCTCCAATGCTTGCGAAAGCGACATACCAGGCTCTAGTTGATAAGTACCCGCTCGCACTTGCAACAGTTCTGGATATAAGTGAGGTATTAAACGGATGTACTCCGACGTTTCAATTACCTCATCTTCAACTAAGGCACGCATGACATGATGAAAGCTTGTACCACTTTCTACAGTAAACAGCTGAGGTTGTTCCAATAGAATAGGCTTTTCAACGTATTGTTTAGCCTGTGAAATTATATAAAAAACAGCTGCTGCGCCTATCACTGCGATCAGCACAACAAAAGCCAACAGTTTTTTAATCACGTAGTTAAATTCCCTTGCAGTCGTTGAGTCAATTTTCCTATCGGAAATATAGTCTTAGAGTTAGATGCCACTATGCTGCGAATTGGTGCGACACCTAATATTGAGTTACACATGAAAGCCTCGTCTGCGCTCTGCAAATCTGAAAGTATAAAACGCCCCTCGATGACTTCAATATGACTTACTTTTAGTAGCTCGAGCACCTTACGACGCATTACACCCGCAACGCCAGATAAGGTCAGCTCCGGTGTAAATACTTTATTACGTTTAACCCAAAAAAGGTTGGCCATTGTAGTTTCAATGACATGGTTTTGCACATTTAACGTTATTGCATCTGCAAACTCGGTATCGTCGATTTCAGCCTTGGCGAGAATCTGCTCTAAACGGTTGTTGTGCTTGTGTCCAGCGAGTAAAGGTTGAATCCCGAGACGAGTCTCACAAACGCCCAAATCCACGCCTTTTTCTTGCCAAGAAGAGTAATGAGAAGGAAACGCAAAATTGGAGATAGTCACGATAGGCCCTTCAATCCCATTAGGACTATACCCTCGCCCACCAATACCACGGCTAACGTGAATTTTCACCCCAGCTTGTGCATCAGATAAAGCCGCTTTGCTTGCCCAATCACGCACAACTTGCCAGTCAGGGGAAGAGATCTTCAATACGTCAAGGCAGGACTTCATACGCTCAATGTGTTCTTGCCAGTAAACCAACTCTCCGTTTTGGGTCAGGATGGTGGTAAAACCTCCATCACCGTATTGGAATGAGCGATCACCCAGTTCTACATGCGTTTGTGGAACTCCATTTACCCAAAACATTCGCGTACCTTCAAATTAGCAGACAACAAATAAAACAAAACGGCTCAATGCTAAGCATCGAGCCGTTAGAATACAAGTTTCGCTTATCTAAATAAGGTTAGATAGTGTTACTCAGCGAACTTTTTGAAGATCAAAGAACCGTTTGTACCACCAAAGCCAAACGAGTTACAGATAGCGTATTCCATACCTTCAACTTTGCGCGCAGTGTGCGGCACAAGGTCGATGTCTAGACCTTCTTCTGGATCATCAAGGTTAATCGTTGGTGGAACGATTTGGTCAACCAAAGACATAACCGTGATAATTGCTTCAACAGAGCCTGCTGCACCTAATAGGTGACCAGTCATAGACTTAGTTGATGATACAAGTACTTGCTTCGCACCTTCTTCACCAAGAGCACGTTTCACGCCCTTGATTTCTGCAACGTCGCCAGCAGGAGTAGATGTACCGTGAGCATTCACATAACCTACTTGGGTGCCTGTGATGTTGGCGTCACGCATTGCCGCTTCCATCGCAAGTGCACCACCCGAGCCATCTTCGCTTGGAGAAGTCATGTGGTAAGCATCACCAGACATACCAAAACCAACCAGTTCTGCGTAAATCTTCGCGCCACGTGCTTTCGCGTGTTCGTACTCTTCAAGCACCATCATGCCAGCACCATCGCCTAGAACGAAGCCATCACGGCCTTTATCCCATGGACGAGACGCTTTTTGAGGTTCGTCATTACGAGTAGATAGCGCTTTAGCTGCACCGAAGCCAGCCATGCCAAGAGGCGTAGACGCTTTTTCTGCGCCACCAGCAACCATCGCATCTGCATCGCCGTACGCAATCATTCGTGCAGCATGACCGATGTTATGTAGGCCAGTAGTACATGCTGTAGAAATCGCGATATTTGGACCACGAAGACCACGCATGATAGATAGGTTACCTGCAACCATATTTACGATGGTCGAAGGAACAAAAAATGGGCTAACTTTGCGAGGGCCTTTTTCTACTAATGCAGTGTGACCTGTTTCAATCAGATCTAGACCGCCAATGCCTGAGCCGATAGCAACACCAACTCGAGCCGCATTTTCTTCGGTAATTTGTAAGCCAGAGTTATCAAGAGCTTGAATACCCGCTGCAATGCCGTACTGGATGAAAAGATCCATCTTACGAGCATCTTTTTTAGACATGTACTCTGTGCAATCGAAATCTTTAACAAGACCTGCAAAACGAGTTGAGAAGTTCGTAGCATCAAAGTGCTCGATATTCACGATACCACTTTGACCTTCTAGCAGGGCTTTCCAAGATGATTCTACTGTGTTGCCTACCGGTGACAACATACCCATGCCAGTGACAACTACACGACGCTTGGACACGATATAATTCTCCGGGAATTGAATATTTCTATGAGAGGATAGAAGAAGTTAGAAAGAACACAGGCGGTCTAGGAGACCGCCTGGGAGAGCTAATTACTGAGCGCTGTTTACGTAGTCGATTGCAGCTTGAACAGTAGTGATCTTCTCAGCTTCTTCGTCAGGAATCTCAGTGTCGAATTCCTCTTCTAGAGCCATAACTAGTTCTACAGTGTCTAGAGAATCAGCACCTAGATCGTCAACGAAAGAAGCTTCGTTTTTAACTTCTGCTTCGTCTACACCTAGCTGTTCAACAATGATTTTCTTTACGCGTTCTTCGATGTTGCTCATTTTTCTTTTCCTTTACAGATTTCGCCTAATGCGATGATTCCGTAGTTTATTCGAACTATTGAAAGTTGCAAGGGGGTCCTTGCTGGTCAAACCACAAAATTAGCGAATTTAACCGAATTTCAATACATTTTTGACTTAAATCATGCACAAATCTTGCGCATAAGCATGACAAGTTCATGACAGTTAACTGCAACTATAGGCTATTTTTCACAATGTAAAATAGCTTATTTTGCACAAACTGTCTCATTAAACCATGTACATGCCACCATTTACATGCAAAGTTTCACCAGTAATGTACGCTGCTTCAGGAGAAGCAAGGAAAACTACTGCTGATGCAATTTCACGTGGGTCACCTAAACGACCAGCTGGCACGTTCGACAACGTTGCCGCACGTTGCTCATCATTTAGTGCCTTTGTCATGTCAGTTTCGATGAAACCAGGGGCAACAGTGTTCACTGTTACACCACGAGACGCAACTTCACGAGCCATTGATTTAGTAAAACCAATCACGCCCGCTTTCGCTGCTGCGTAGTTAGTTTGACCTGCGTTACCCATGGTACCAACAACCGAGCCTACGTTGATGATACGACCCGCACGTTTTTTCATCATGCCGCGTAAAACCGCTTTAGACATGCGGTAGATAGGCGTTAGGTTGGTATCGATGATGTCGTTCCACTCATCATCTTTCATACGCATCAATAGGTTGTCACGAGTAATACCAGCGTTATTCACCAGAATATCGATCACACCAAATTCTTCGTTGATCGTTTTTAGTGTCGCTTCGATAGACTCGACATCGGTCACGTTAAGAGCTAGACCTTTACCGTTATCACCAAGATACTCGCTGATAGCAGCCGCTCCATTTTCAGAAGTAGCCGTACCGATAACCGTCGCACCGCGCTCTACAAGAAGTTCCGCGATCGCGCGGCCAATACCACGGCTTGCGCCGGTAACTAGCGCGATCTTACCTTCTAGATTCATCATGTTGTGTTTCCTTTTCTTATCGCAAGTTTTATCGCTTGATGGATTACTTCGCCGCGTCTAGCGACGCAACATCATTCACTGCTGCTGCAGTTAGCGTTTTCACGATACGTTTTGTTAGACCTGTTAAAACCTTACCAGGACCAAGCTCAAGAAGCTGTTCTACCCCTTGCTCGTGCATAAGCTCGACTGTTTCAGTCCAGCGAACTGGGCTATGTAGCTGACGAACAAGCGCATCTTTGATTTTTGCAGGATCTGTCTCAGCGACCACATCAACGTTGTTGATAACTGGAAGCTGTGGTGAGTTAAATTCGATAGACTCAAGAGCTACTGCAAGTTTTTCCGCTGCTGGCTTCATAAGCGCACAGTGTGATGGCACTGAAACAGGAAGAGGAAGCGCACGTTTCGCACCAGCTTCTTTACATAGTGCTCCCGCACGCTCTACTGCATCTTTGCTACCCGCGATAACTACCTGACCAGGCGAGTTAAAGTTTACTGGAGAGACCACTTCACCTTGCGCTGCGTCTTCACACGCTTTTGCAATCGCATCATCAACCAAACCGATAATCGCGTACATAGCGCCAGTACCTGCTGGTACCGCCTCTTGCATTAGCTTACCGCGTAATTCAACCAGCTTGATTGCTTCTTTAAAGTCAATCACACCCGCACATACAAGTGCTGAATACTCACCTAGGCTGTGACCGGCTAGGTTTGCTGGTTGCTCTAAACCGAGCTCCTGCCATACACGCCAGATTGCAACAGATGAAGCTAGCAAAGCTGGTTGAGTGCGGAAAGTCTCGTTTAAATCTTCTGCAGGTCCATTTTGAACAAGCGCCCATAGATCGTAACCTAGTGCGTCAGATGCTTCTGCAAATGTTTGTTTTACTACGTCATATTGTTCGCCTAGTTCTGCAAGCATACCTACAGCTTGAGAACCTTGACCTGGAAATACGATAGCAAACTTGCTCATGTTGTTTTCCTTTAAGCAAAGTAAAAAGAAATAAGATGCACCAAGTGCACCTTAAATTTTGAATTCTCGTGAAACTTAGAACTTCACCAGAGCAGAGCCCCAAGTGAAACCGCCACCAAACGCCTCTAGCAATAAAGTCTGCCCGCGTTTAATGCGACCATCGCGCACAGCTTCATCCAGCGCAGACGGTACTGTCGCCGCAGAAGTGTTCCCGTGTCGGTCTAATGTCACTACGACTTGGTCTAAAGACATTGAAAGCTTTTTCGCTGTTGCCGAAATAATTCGATAGTTCGCTTGATGCGGTACTAGCCAGTCTAGTTCAGACTTATGCATGTTGTTGGCTTCAAGCGTATCTTTTACTAGTTTCGATAACTGAGTGACAGCGACTTTGAATACTTCGTTACCTGCCATATGAAGCCATTTGTCAGCATCTTGACCACGCTCAGGTACAGGTAGGCTTAGTAGCTCACCGAATTGACCATCCGAGTATATGTGGGTAGAAATAATACCTGGCTCTTGGCTAGCGCCTACGACAACGGCTCCAGCACCATCACCAAATAGGATAATGGTTGAACGGTCTGTCGGATCACACGTTTTAGACAAAGCATCTGAACCAATAACAAGTACGTTTTTACACATACCCGATTTAATATGTTGGTCTGCAACGGATAATGCGTACACAAAACCAGAACAAGCAGCGGCTAAGTCAAAAGCTGGACAACCTTTAATGCCAAGCTTTGCCTGCACCTGACACGCAGATGAAGGGAAAGTATGGCTACTGCTCGTTGTGGCTACGATAATCAGGTCGATATCGTTTTTATCAATACCCGCCATATCGATAGCGTTTTCAGCTGCGTAGAATGCCATGTCCGCTACAGTCTCATTTTCTGCAGCAATTCGACGCTCTTTAATACCCGTGCGAGCAACGATCCACTCATCACTTGTATCTACCATTTTCTCTAGATCTGCGTTTGTACGCACCTGAGATGGCAGGTAGCTGCCAGTACCTAAAATTTTGCTATACATGAAGACTAATAATGCCTCTCGAGTAAAACCGCTTCCAAACGATCGCTAATACGGCTTGGTACTTGTCGTTTGACCTCGTGTACTGCCTCGCCAAGTGCATTGACAATCGCAGATACATCCGCACTTCCATGGCTTTTTATGACAATGCCGCGCAATCCTAGCAAACTTGCGCCGTTATACTGGTCGGGGTTCAGTGTTTTTAGTTCATTAAATAGCCGAGAAAACAACTTTCTAGCAATCCAACCCTTTATCGTTGACGCCATCATACTGGTTTTAATTTTTTCGATAAAAAGTTGAGCTGTTCCCTCACTGGCTTTTAAGCATACGTTGCCGACAAACCCATCACATACAATGACGTCTGCAACATCATGCAAAATTTGATTACCTTCAATATAACCAACAAAGTTAATCGCGTCGGTCTGAGAAAGCATTTCTGCGCAACGTTTGACTAAATCGTTACCTTTAATCTCTTCTGCGCCAATATTGAGTACAGCAACGCGAGGAGGACAACCTAAGTGTTCTTCTGCTAGTGCACTGCCCATTACAGCAAATTGGAACAAACTATCAGCATCGCACGATACATTCGCACCTAGATCTAGCATCCAAGTACGCTTTCCAGTAATCGTCGGTAAAGCTGAAACTAAAGCAGGACGTTCAATACCAGGAAGTAACTTAAGAATGAAACGCGATAGTGCCATTAATGCACCGGTGTTGCCACCACTAACACAAGCATCCGCCTTCTGCTCAGAAACCAAATCGATAGCCATACGCATGGAACTATTTTGGCTATTACGTAGTGCCAATGAAGGTTTTTCTGAGTTCGAGATAACTTTCTCACTATGAAGAATAGTCAAGCGGGAACTGGTCGAGGTACCGAGTTGAGATAATTGAGACGTGATCAGAGATTGATCACCTATAAGAATCACTTTTAGCTCTGGGAAATGAGACAGTGCCTGCACGGCGGCAGGCACTGTTACGCGTGGACCGAAATCCCCGCCCATTGCATCAAGTGCAACGGTAATACTTTGCAAAGGTTCAACCTTACTTGTTGATAACCTTTTGACCACGGTAGTAACCTTCAGCAGTTACGTTGTGGCGTAGGTGAGTTTCACCAGAAGTCGCGTCTACAGATAGAGCAGCTGTAGTTAGCGCATCGTGTGAACGACGCATACCGCGCTTAGAACGAGTTTTACGGTTTTTCTGTACGGCCATTGACCCTACTCCTATACTATTGGGTTAAAAACCTGAAGAAGAATCGGTTACCACACCTATTACTTTTTCAGACTTTTCAAAACGTCGAATGGATTCGGTTTTTCTTCCTCAATTTCTTCAGGAATCTCACCAAAAACCATGTTATTTGAATCAACGCTACAATCCGCTTCATCGTGCATCGCAATTTGAGGTAATGCTAAGATGAACTCGTCTTCAACCAGTTGTATAAGGTCTAATTCACCATATTCATTTAGATCTACCAAATCATAAATTTCTGGTGCTTCCTGTTCCGTTTTCTCACCGTAGTAAGGAGTAGAAAGGAATTCAACTTCGCACTCATGTGCGAATACCTCATTACAACGCTGACACTCTAAATCGACTTCGATGTTAGCTTTACCAGAGATAACAACGAGTCGCTGTTCATCCATCCCAAATGACAATGAGACTTCTGCGTCGCGTTTTACGCCTTCAGTTGTTTCCGCTAAGCGCTTGAAAAGACTAGCTTGGATGATGCCATCGTAATCTAATCGTTTCTGTGCAGCTTTTGCTGGGTCAACCGTTCGCGGTATTTTTACCTTTTGCATAGGGCGCGAATATTATCTTCCAAATCAAAATTAGTCAAAGAAAAAGGCAAAAAAGTTGTACTTTTTTACGCTTAACATACAGAGCATTAGCCAGAATCATTTTTGATCGATTATCCTATCGGAAATGCTCCCACGAATTGTAATTCAAAATGAAAAATTACCAACTGGTTTTAGCCTCAACCTCCCCTTTTCGTAAACAACTGCTTGAAAAGCTTTCACTACCGTTCATTTGTTTATCACCTGATTGCGATGAAACACCGTTTGACCAGGAAACGCCTCTTGAACTGGTGCAAAGATTGGCCCAAGAGAAAGCAACATCTTGCCAGACGGATAAAGCAAGTTTAGTTATCGGCAGTGACCAGGTTTGTGTCATTAATGGTGAAATCGTTGGCAAACCTTTAAATAGAGACAACGCAATAAATCAACTTTTGTCTCAAAGTGGAAAAGTCATCACTTTCTATACCGGTCTTGCGGTACATAACACCGTCACAAACCATACAGAAGTCGGCTTTGATTCTTTCGAAGTACACTTTAGAGATTTGACGCTTGAACAAATCGAACGCTACGTCGACAGGGAAGAACCTTTTTACTGCGCAGGCAGCTTTAAAAGCGAAGGAATGGGAATTTGTTTGTTTAACAAATTGGTGGGGAAAGACCCGAACACACTTGTCGGACTACCATTGATTGATTTGATTGATATGTTGCATGTTCAAGGACTCGATGTCCTTTGATCCAAATACTATAAAAGGGAACCACAGGCTCCCTTTTCGTGTCCACGAGGAAAACATGGTTACGCGTTTCTTAAACCCGCCAACACTTTTTCTAGCTTCGGTTCCATCGGTGCGTTGATTTCCATCCACTCATCATTTGATGGGTGTTGGAACTTGATGTTTGCCGCGTGTAGGAACAAACGGTCTAAACCAACTTGACCTGTGTAAGCATCAAAGCGACGGTCACCGTAGCGATCATCCCAAGCGATTGGGTGGCCCGTGTATTGTGTATGAACTCGGATTTGGTGAGTTCGACCAGTAATCGGACTCGCTTGAATCAATGTTGCTTGTTCAAACTTTTCCAAAATCTTAAAACGCGTTTCAGACGGCTTACCATTAGGGTTAACACGAACAATACTGTTCACTTCGTTTTTAAGCAGTGGCGCGTTCACAACCTTACAACTGCTTTTCCATTGTCCCATGACAAGAGCTAAGTAAAACTTCTTCACAGTCTTTTCACGAAACTGGGCTTGCAAGTGACGAAGTGCAGAACGCTTCTTAGCAACCAGCAAGATACCTGAAGTATCACGGTCAATACGATGCACAAGTTCAAGAAAGCGAGCTTGAGGACGCAGAGCTCTAAGCGCTTCAATAGCGCCAAACTTTAAGCCACTGCCACCATGCACAGCGGTGCCAGATGGTTTGTTTAGAATTAACATATGATCATCTTCGAAGATGATCATATCTTCCAACTCTGCGACTTTGTTTAGTTTCGTACTTGGCGCGACATCGTCATCTTTTTTCTCGACTGTCACCGGTGGAATACGAACGAGATCGCCTGCTTTTAACTTGTACTCTGCTTTTATACGCTTTTTATTTACACGTACTTCACCCTTACGCACGATTCGGTAAATCATGCTTTTAGGGATGTCTTTTAATTGGTTGCGCAAAAAATTATCAATGCGCTGACCCGCCATATCTTCGTCAATGTCGACGAACTGGACTTTTGTTCTTATTTCGTTCATGGGCCGTATTGTAAACTCAATTTCGTGCGACTTCACATTATTCTTATCGTAAAAGAAACACTTGGTGGCACATAATGGTCTAAATTTCGCCAAGCTTTTGTTTAAATTATTAAAACTCTCAATCAAGTTCTCAATTTGTTTTCTGTCTTGAACAGTTTGCACATCTCAATTGCTTATGAAACAGCCAGTTATAAAATAGAAATTTTGAGTTTAACGGCAAATTTTCTATCGTTTGCGTGAAAGCAGATTGCTGATAGCCACGCGCACTGCTATAGTTCACAGCTGCTAAGGAAGGTTTGGTTACATTTTATTCATTACCAATCATTTATCCTCAAGCAATGTGAGTAGATCGTTGAAGGTCGAGTGCAGCATTGGCGTGAGACACATCGAATTCAACACTCTTGCCACCCTACTCCTCGCATATTCACGTTGAGTACCTACCGCCCAAATAGCGGGTCACAAGTCTACGTTTCCAACAGAAACCGCAAGAGGCTTGTGATGACTGAAGTGCCCGAGAGCATCCCCTTCCAGCCGGGAGGCTGCAAAATACAAGCCATGGGATCAGGCACCGTGAAAGAGCGAAAAAACAGTGGCAAGTCGACAAGAAAGATATAAAAGAAAAGACAACGAGAATTTTCAATGAAAAGAATGTTAATTAACGCAACTCAAAAAGAAGAGTTGCGTGTCGCTCTGGTTGATGGCCAGCGACTTTTCGATCTTGATATCGAGAGTCCAGGTCATGAATCTAAAAAAGCGAATATCTACAAAGGACGTATCACACGTATCGAACCAAGCTTAGAAGCCGCATTTGTTGATTACGGCGCCGAGCGTCACGGTTTCCTCCCTCTCAAAGAAATTGCCCGCGAATATTTCCCTGAAGGTTACACCTACCAAGGTCGTCCAAGCATCAAAGAAGTGCTAACGGAAGGCCAAGAAGTTATCGTTCAAGTGGAAAAAGAAGAACGTGGAAGCAAGGGCGCAGCTCTTACTACTTTCATTTCTCTTGCTGGTAGTTACCTTGTTCTGATGCCTAACAACCCTCGCGCAGGCGGTATTTCTCGTCGAATCGAAGGTGACGAGCGTACTCAACTAAAAGCCGCATTAAGTACTTTGGAACTGCCTCAGGGCATGGGCCTAATCGTACGTACTGCTGGCGTTGGCAAGAGTGCTGAAGAACTTGAGTGGGATTTGAATGTACTACTTAACCACTGGGGTGCAATCAAAGGTGCAGCGGACTCGAACCCTGCTCCATTCTTAATCCACCAAGAAAGTAACGTTATCGTTCGTGCAATCCGTGACTATTTACGTCGTGATATTGGCGAAATCTTAATTGACAGCAACACCATCTACGAACGTGCAAAAGAGCACATTCAATTGGTGCGCCCTGATTTCCTTAACCGCGTTAAGAAATATGAAGGCGAAGTTCCACTATTCAGCCACTACCAAATCGAAAGCCAAATTGAATCAGCTTTCCAACGTGAAGTGCGTCTGCCATCTGGTGGTTCTATTGTTATTGACCCAACCGAAGCACTAACGTCTATCGATATCAACTCTGCTCGTGCAACCAAGGGCGGCGATATTGAAGAAACAGCTCTAAACACGAACCTAGAAGCAGCCGACGAAATTGCTCGCCAGTTACGTCTACGTGACTTGGGTGGCTTAGTGGTTATCGACTTTATCGATATGACACCTGTTCGCCACCAACGAGAAGTAGAAAACCGTCTACGTGAAGCCGTTCGTCTTGATCGCGCTCGTGTACAAATCGGTCGTATTTCTCGCTTTGGTTTGTTGGAGATGTCACGTCAACGTTTAAGCCCTTCTCTAGCAGAAGCAAGCCACCACATCTGTCCTCGCTGTAGCGGTACTGGAGTCGTTCGCGACAACGAATCTCTAGCACTTTCTGTACTTCGTTTAATCGAAGAGGAAGCACTGAAAGACAATACAGCGCAAGTTCTCGCAGTTGTACCTGTGCCAATCGCTTCTTACTTGTTGAACGAAAAACGTCGTTCAGTTAACCATATCGAACGCATTCAAGAAGTGAAGATTACGGTTGTTCCAAACTCTGACATGGAAACGCCGCACTTCGAAGTTATCCGTGTTCGTGAAGGTGAAGAGTTCGATCTGATTTCTTACCTACTTCCTAAAAAACTGGAAGCAATGAAAGAAGCGGAAGGTAAAGAGCCAGCGGAAGTTGACGTAAAACCTAAACGAATCGAAGAACCTGTTCTTAAAGGCTTTGCGGCTCCTTCTCAAACGGCACCTGCACCAGCAGCTAAACCTGCCCCTGAGGCGAAGAAGAAAGAACAGAAAGTTGAACAAGAAGAAAAACCTGGACTGTTCAGCCGTTTGTTTAAAGCACTTGGTAGTTTCCTATTCGGCGGTTCTGAAGAAGTAAAAGAAGAACCGAAACCTCAGGAAGAGAAAAAGCCAAATCGCGATAATCGACGCAACAAACGTGATCGCAATGATCGTCGTCGCAATAACAACCAACGCGATAATCGTGAGAACCGCGACAATCGTGATAACCGTGATAACCGTGATAACCGACGTCGTCGTAAGCCTCGTGATGAGCAAGCGAATGAACAAAACGAAGCTCAACAACAAACCAATAAACAGCAAAACCGCAACCAAAAGCGTAAGCCTAAAGCTCAACAAGCAGACAAAGCCCAAGAGCAAAAAGCAAATGCAAAAGTAGCGGAAAAAGGCCTGCAGCTAGCGGCGGAAGCTCGAACTGAAACAAAACCAGAAGAGAGCAAACCAAAGCAACAAAACGCGAAAGCAGAAAAAGTGAAGGAGCGTCGCCAACGTCGCAAACTGAACAAGTCTGTACGCGTTAAAGACCAAGAAGCGGTTGAGAAGAAAGCAGAAGAAACGGCGGTTAAGACTCAAGAAACGGTTGAAACCAAAGTTGAGAAGCCAACAGAAGCAGCGGTAGAAGCACAACAAGACAACAAGCAAGCAGAGTCTAAGCAACGTCGTAACCGTCGTTCGCCACGTCACCTGCGTGCAAGCGGCCAGCGCCGTCGCCGTGGTCGCGATCGCCGTCCTAACCCGTTCCGCCTGCGTAAAGGTGGTGTAGCTTCTCCTGAGATGGCTATGGGTAAAGTAATGCCACGCTATATTCCGAAACCAGCACCTAAGAAAGAAGAGCAAGTTAAGGAAGAAACAGTAGCAGCAGTACCTACAATGCAAGGTGGTTTTGCTTGTCCAGAGATGGCTATGGGTAAAGTGATTATTCGCCGCGAGCAACCTGTTGTAACAGAAGCGCCAGTTGTTGAATCAAAGATTCAAGAAACAGTTGAAGCGAAAGTGGAAGCTCCAGTAGTAGAAGCACCTGTTGTGGAAGCAGTAATCGCAGAAAAAACTGAATCGGCAGTAGTAGAAACAGCTTCGGTAGAGCCTATCGTTGAAACTCCTGCGACTGAACCGGTTGATGCCATTGTAGAAACGGCACCTGCTGAAGAGCCTGTGGTTGAAGCGGCAAAAGAGGTTGCAGCCGAAGCGCCAGTAGCTAAACCAGAGCCTAAAGTCGAAGCCATTAAAGTTGCGGCTAAGCTAAACGCTAGCGCACCGATGACGAAAGCACCTGGCCCTCAAGAGCTACGCGAAATCACTGTTGCAGCGGCACCGTTCAAAACCGAACGTTACCAAGCTAAAGGTGCGGGTAGCCAAGTGGCTAAAAACCGCGCATCGGCAGAGATGACAAAGCCTAACTTTAACTAGGCTAAATCATTACGTTCAACAGCTTAACGGCATAAATAAATTAAAGGCTACCATCTGGTAGCCTTTTTTATCTTCATATTTCCCCAATAAATTGTTCATATAAATACCAATTCGTGATCACATTTGTACGCCATTATTCGTATCATTCTTGAACTTAATCACACTTTTCGGTAGCATGCGCCGACTCAAGTTTTCGACACCATTCTGATGCTGCTCTTTTAATACTACGGTTTACACTGCAATGTTTGATTAGAAATCAATCACTCAGTGGCTTGTGCAAATACGAATATGTGTCGGGTTTAACTCATTGCAAAGAGAACTTAAAAACAAACATGTTCGAATTTCCCCAATTTTCTAAGCACTCCGTAAAAAATGATGTGCTATCAGGCTTAACCGTTGCGCTTGCATTGGTTCCTGAAGCTGTCGCATTTGCGTTCGTTGCTGGCGTAGACCCAATGGTCGGTCTTTACGCTGCATTCATCGTTGGTCTTATTACTTCCATTTTCGGTGGTCGTCCTGGCATGATCTCTGGTGCAACAGGTGCCATGGCAGTCGTAATGGTTTCGCTTGTCGCGACTCACGGTGTCCAGTACCTATTCGCAGCCATCATGCTCGCTGGTATACTTCAAATTGCCGCTGGTATGTTTAAATTGGGTAAGTTCATCCGTATCGTGCCTCACCCTGTGATGATTGGTTTTGTGAACGGTCTGGCTATTGTTATCTTCCTAGCTCAGTTGGGTCAGTTTAAAGCGCCAGATATCAACGGCATGCTTACTTGGCTACCACAAGACCAAATGCTGCTAATGCTTGGTTTGGTTGCGCTAACTATGGCAATCATTCACTTTCTACCAAAAATCACAACAGCTGTACCCTCTTCACTTGTTGCAATCGTAACGGTGACCGCTTTAGTGGTTGGTTTGGATCTGGAAACTCGCACTGTTGTTGACTTCTTGCGTACAATGTCTGGTGATGAAGCGGCAACTCTCGCAGGTTCACTGCCGACCTTCTCTATTCCGGCGGTGCCATTTACGCTAGAAACTCTACAAATCATTCTTCCATACGCGATCATTCTAGCGGCCATTGGTCTAATTGAATCTCTGCTAACGCTGACAGTTTTAGATGAGATGACGAACACTCGTGGTCAATCTAACCGCGAATGTATCGGTCAAGGTATGGCAAACATGACCTGTTCTGTGTTTGGTGCTATGGGTGGTTGTGCAATGATTGGTCAGTCGATGATCAACGTAAACTCAGGTGGTCGCGGTCGTCTATCTGGTATCGTTGCTGCTATCGCTCTATTGATGTTTATCTTATTCGCTTCTTCGTTAATTGAAATGATCCCACTCGCTGCTCTGGTTGGTGTGATGTTCATGGTTGTAATTGGTACATTCGAATGGGCAACATTTAAACTAGCGCGTCGCGTACCGAAGCAAGACTTCTTCGTTATTGTTCTTGTGACCGTTGTTACTGTTCTTACTGACCTAGCCGTTGCCGTAGCGGTTGGTGTTATTGTTTCTGCATTAATGTTTGCATGGCAACACGCTAAGCACATCTATGCCGACACATGCTTAAACGAGGAAGGTTCAAAAGAGTACAAGATTCACGGTCCTATTTTCTTTGGTTCTGCCGCTAACTTCTTGGAGTTGTTTAACGCGCCTGAAGATCCAAAAGATGTGATTGTCGATTTTGCAGACTCTCGCGTGACGGATCACTCCGCAATTGAAGCGATTGAAACACTAGCAGAGCGTTACAACTCTCAAGGTAAAACACTACACCTTCGCCACCTAAGTCCAGATTGTCGTAAACTTTTGGACAAAGCTGGCAGCTTGGTTGAAATCAATGTGAAGGAAGACCCAAGCTACAAAGTCGCAACCGACATACTAGCGGGTTAACACGAATAAAAAGGGATGAGCTCAGCTCATCCCTTTTTCTATTGTCTTCAAGCCCGGCGATTATAGCTTCTTCAAAATCGCGTCTGATGCCTCTTCGATTAAATCAAGCACCAGTTCAAAGCCATCTTTTCCACCGTAATATGGGTCTGGGACTTCATCGTAATCTGACCCAGAATGACTTAAAAATAACGATACTTTGTGTCGATACTTCAACGGACAAATATCCAATAAATCGGCTAAATTTGCTTTATCTGCGGCTAATATCAGGTCAAACTTTTCAAAGTCATCAATGGTAACTTGACGCGCACGCATTCCTTTAAAAGAGTAACCTCGCTGCTTTCCTGCGGCCATTGCCCTTGAATCCGGTGGGTTTCCTGCGTGGTAGCCAATCGTACCTGCCGAATCAACCTCCACGGCAATACCCAACTCTTGAGCTTTCGCTCTTAACACTGCTTCTCCGGTTGGTGACCGACAAATGTTTCCCATACAAACAACAAGTATTTTCTTCATTTTATTCCCTGAATTATCGGTGGTTTTTCTTCACGATATGTTGGTCTATCATAGCGAGATAAATCAATGAACCCAAATTAGCTTGGGCACAGCACGAAAAGGAATTGAGGAAGTATTATGTCTATCGAAGAAAATAAAGAAGCACGCCATAAGGCTCGCCAACAAAAAGTCAAAGAACAGGTAGACGCAAAAATTGCTGCTGCTCAAGAGGAAAAAGGTCTGCTACTGATCATTACCGGAAATGGTAAAGGTAAATCGACATCAGGGTTCGGTACGATAGCACGCGCAGTAGGTCATGGTTTGAATTGTGCTGTCGCGCAGTTTATTAAAGGTACTTGGGATAATGGTGAGCGCAACCTACTTGAGAAACTCGGCGTTGAATTCCAAGTAATGGCGACCGGCTTTACATGGGAAACTCAAAACAAAGCCGCTGATACCGAAGCAGCGCAAGGCGTATGGCAAGAATGTAAGCGCATGCTCAAAGATGAATCTATCGATGTGGTTCTTTTTGACGAGCTGACGTACATGGTGAGCTACGGCTACATTGATTTAGACGAGGTCGTTGAAGCGCTGAACAACCGCCCTAAAATGCAGTCGGTTGTCATTACTGGTCGTGGCGCTCATCGCACTCTGATTGAAATGGCTGATACCGTTTCTGAAGTGAAGAATGTAAAGCATGCATTTGAGTCAGGCGTCAAAGCGCTGAAAGGTGTCGACTGGTAAAGCTCACCAGCAGAATTAAAAAAGGGTTGGCTAATGCCAACCCTTTTTGCTTTGGCTCGAATCTAATTGAATAGATTCTTTATCAAACCATCGACTGCTTCTTTGGTTTTTTCGTCTTTGATCTTGTCCGTTAGCTTCTCTACGCCACGATCGATTTCTTTCTGAGCTTTCTGCTTCAGAACATCATCAAATACGAGCTTGAATTTAGGATCCGCCCACTTACCAGACACATTGATTGGAATCGTGATATCTTTCAGCTCATCTATATCTTTGCCGCCTTGGCCTTCTAGGCTACCTACGACTGATGTGCTGATAGTAAAGTTAACAGTTTCATTGATGTAGTTTGCGGTGCCTTTACCACGAACACGGAGCAATGGAGACTGAGCTTGCATATTATCCGTTGATACGACACCTTTATTGAGCTTCAATGTCGCCGTCATCGCACTAAAATCTGTTTTCTTAACTTCATTGGTGCCTTCGACTTTTTGCCCTTTAAATTTCGCGTAGTTTTCACGAATCAATTGAGCAACGTTGATGCCATTTACCGCACCGTCAGCAAAATTGATAACAACCGTACCAGAAAGATTCTTCTTGATACCGGTAGGCGTTAGACTCTTACCGGTAACATTCACATCAATGTTACCCGTCCCTTCAAGCTTGTCGTTATCAGCGACATCAATAAGTAACGGTTGAACTTTCACGCCTTTGATTGACTTTTTCACACTGTAAGTCGCTGGTGACTTGCGTGCATCTAACTTCGCTGTCGCTGAGATTGTGCCTTGGTACAGCTTCGAACTAAATGAAGTAAGCTCAAATACGCCACGATTTACAGTGAAGCTCGTTTTTACCGCTTCCATCTTCGCATTTGCCGCTTTGAATTTGTCGATGGTAATGTCACCCTTTACATCTAACGTTTTCAACGCAGACAAATCAGGCTCAACCTCAGACCCAGCTGGAGCACTCTCGCCACCAGAAGCAGGCTTATTACCTTCGGAATCTTGCTGATCTAATCCTAAGAATTCATCAAGATCGATATTTGGGCTGTGGAGAGCAAATCGTACTTTAGGAATATCGCCAAGTGTCACATCTGCCTTACCATCTAAGGCGATAGCATTCGCTGTTAACTTCTCTAGGACAAAACTCAGGTGGTTTTTCGTTAGGTCGAAAGACAGATCAGACACCATGTCGACTTTCATCGGTGACTGAGGTAAAGCATCCCCCTCAAAAGTCGATTTAAGAGTTAACTTATCCAACTGCACTTTGCTGATAGCCTTGTCCACGCTAAGTTGACCAGCACCCTGCATATCTAACTTCATACCACCAGCGTCGCCTTTCATGGCATAAGTCAGGTTATTTACTTTATCGAATTCAAAAGTATCTAAACCGATCGTTGCCGATTCAATCTTATTGGCAGGGTCAGAGTATGTCGCATCAAAGTTGATGTTCTTTAGCGCGTAGTTTGCCAAACCTTTTTCTAGCTTAAAGTCGGCCTGACCTTTCGCTGTGAACTTTTGGTCATTCATTTCGCCCTTCACGCCAAAATCAGCCGTTGTCCAGTTGTCAAAAGCGAATTCGGAAAGGTTTAATGAGATATCATAAAGTTTGGTGTAACTACCGGCTTGCTTATCCTGCATTTCTAATGAGCCATTAGAAACCGTAACACCAGCAAGATTAATGCTCCAATCAGAGCCAGAAGGCTGCGTTTCACCATTTTGCGTAGGCGCAGTATCGCTCGCTTGCTCTGCTTGTTGTGTTTGGGCTTTCGTCAATGCATCAATATTCTTGCTGCCATCTTTCTTGGTTTCGATATAGAACTCAGCCCCATCAAGCGTGACGTTTCCAATTTCAAGCTGTTGACTAAAAAGTGGCATGACAGAGATATCTACACCAACGGTATCAACTTTGAATAAATTGGGTTTACTAAAGCCTTGTGGGTTTCGCAATTCTGTATGTCCCAACTCAAAGCCGATCGATGGGAAAAATTGCCAACTGATATCTCCTTCAATCACTAGTTCTAAACCGGTTTGCTTTTGCGCTTGCTCAACAATAAGGGGCTTAAACTGGTTAGGATTGACGAAGATGGTTAACGCTAAAATTGCGACCAAAATGACCACAATCGGTATTGCTAGAATTAAGAGCAGTTTCTTCATTTGTTTTTCCTTGCTCGAGTGTTTTTACAATTATAAGCGCAGACTCCATTTACCGCTGACAGTTCCACAAAAGCGTGAAAAATGTCTGGTTTTAACCTGCAACTGACTAATTTAAAAACAAAAAAAGAAGTGGCACTTAAGGTGCCACTTCTTCTCTTAAAAATAAAGCGATATAGCCGTCTAAAGGCTTAAGCTTTCAAAAGTCTTGCAATGTGAGCTTTTAATACATCGATTGCGATACGGTTTTTACCACCGCGAGGAACAATAATGTCCGCATATTGCTTAGAAGGTTCGATAAACTGCATGAACATCGGACGTACTGTTTGTTGATACTGCTTGAGAACAGATTCCATAGTTCGGCCTCGTTCTTCCACGTCACGCTTAACACGACGAAGCAAGCAAATATCTAACGGTGTATCCATAAATACTGTCGCGTGCATCAAATCACGAAGACGAGGGTCAGTAAGAAGAAGGATGCCTTCTAGAATGATCACCTTTTTAGGCGTCATTGTGGTCGTGTTACTTGTTCTTGTGTGCTCAGTGTAGCTGTACTCAGGTACTTCTACTGCTTCACCACGTACCAATTTTTCAAGGTGCTCACACAGTAGGTCGTGGTCCAACGCACTCGGGTGATCGTAGTTCGTCTTTACTCGCTCTTCCATGCTTAGGTGGCTTTGGTCGTTGTAGTAGCAATCTTCCGTGATGACACCGATTTGATGATCGCCTACTTTCGCGCGAAGCTCATTATAAATAGTGCTCGCGATCAGACTTTTTCCAGAAGCAGAAGCGCCAGCAATACCTACGATGACGCATTGATTATTATCAGACATTAGTTTGCACCCGATGATGATTTCTAGTCACATAAAAAGATAAACTGCCTGATTATAGGGAGTTCACCCCATAGTTACTAGCTGGAATTAGGGTTTAGTCATAAGTTTCTGCCTACTCAGAGGATTAACCTCCGAGCAAACGTTAAAATGTGCAATTATCAACCAACAGGCATAGTAAACTTAGTTCACCATTGTAAAGCTAATCGCATCTGGTTTTGCTTTGCCTTGCCAAAACATCGTGCTACATACGCGATCGGCAAGCTGCTTGTAATACCCTGCATGCTCACTTTCTGGGCGCCTTGCTACTGTTGGCACGCCAGCGTCAATATCTTCTCGCATAGAGATATGAAGCGGAATTTGTCCTAGCAGTGCTAAGCCAAACTCTTGCGACATTTTTTCTGCACCACCCATGCCAAAAATATGCTCTTTCGCGCCACATTGGCTACAAATGTGATAACTCATGTTTTCCACAACACCAATAACCGGGACATGGACTTTGTTAAACATTGCCGCTCCCTTCCTTGCATCGGCAAGGGCTAGGTCTTGCGGTGTAGTGACTAACACACTACCTGTCACCGGAATCTGTTGTGACAACGTCAACTGTATATCACCCGTGCCTGGCGGCATATCAATCACCAAATAATCTAAATCTGGCCAGTCTGTCTCCGTTAATAACTGCGACAACGCTTTTGAAGCCATTGGCCCGCGCCATATTGCCGCTTCTGATTTGTCCACTAGATAGCCGATAGAATGAGTATAGATGCCGTGAGCAAAAATGGGCTCCATCCACTTGCCATCACGAACTTCTGGTTTTGCATCTTCTTGCCCCAACATCATAGGTACAGACGGGCCATAAATATCCGCATCCAACAATCCCACTTTCGCCCCAGATTGAGCAATCGCCAACGCTAAGTTAACCGCAGTCGTTGATTTACCGACCCCACCTTTCGCAGAACTAACGGCAATGATGTTCTTAACACCTTTAACCGGATTGGCCACTTGAGTTTCTAATGCTTTAACTCCAAGGCGAATATTGAATGGGAATTCAGCCACTTTATTTGCGGTTTGTTGCTGTTTAATCCAGTCATGCAATATGGTTTGAAGCTCATTACTTGCGAATGGCAACGTTATCTCAACAGAACCTTGTGCCGTAATCGAAATTGCGCCATGAATATCTGCCCAATTTTCCACCAACTGTGGATGCTGGAATTGGTTAAACCAGTGACAAAAATCTTGTTTTGAAGTGAACTGATGCATAAGTCCTCCTTTTAGATGTCATGCTAACACCGTCCTGCCTCAACCAGAACCCCAAAAAAACTAAGGCATTCCGCAGTTTGACACCTTGGAGTTAGTGAGTTCATGGGGTAGTATTATCCATCAAAATTTATTTATACCTATCAAGAAAAGCGAATATTAAGTATGGCAAACGATCCAAGAAACTTTCCGTCAAGGAAAATGCTGGTAACTTGTGCCCTTCCGTACGCTAACGGTTCGATCCACCTTGGTCATATGCTTGAGCATATCCAAGCGGACATTTGGGTTCGTTACCAACGCCTACGCGGCAACACTGTAAACTTCATCTGTGCTGACGATGCTCACGGCACGCCAATCATGCTTAAAGCGCAACAGATGGGTATTACTCCTGAAGAAATGATTGCCGCAGTTAGCGAAGAGCACCAGAAAGACTTTGCTGGCTTTGATATCAGCTTTGATAACTACCACAGCACACACTCAGATGAGAACCGTGAGCTAGCGTCACACATTTATCTTGAGCTGAAGAAAAACGGCTTTATCTCTAGCCGCACAATTTCTCAGTTGTTCGACCCAGAAAAAGAGATGTTCCTACCGGACCGTTTCGTAAAAGGTACGTGTCCAAAATGTAAGTCAGAAGACCAGTACGGTGACAACTGTGACAACTGTGGCGAGACTTACAGCCCAACAGAACTGATCAATCCTAAATCTGCGGTTTCTGGTGCGACGCCAGTAATGAAAGATTCTGAGCACTTCTTCTTCGACCTGCCTCAGTTTGAAAGCATGCTAAAAGAGTGGACTCGCTCTGGCTCGCTACAAGCTGAAACCGCGAACAAGATGCAAGAGTGGTTTGAATCTGGTCTGCAACAGTGGGACATCTCGCGTGATGCGCCTTACTTTGGTTTCGAGATCCCAGGTGAGAAGAACAAGTTCTTCTACGTATGGCTAGACGCGCCTATCGGCTACATGGGTTCTTTCAAAAACCTATGTGACAAGCGCGACGACCTAGACTTCGATGAGTACTGGAAGAAAGACAGCTCAGCAGAACTGTACCACTTCATCGGTAAAGACATCGTTTACTTCCACAGCCTATTCTGGCCAGCAATGCTAGAAGGTTCTGGCTTCCGCAAGCCTAACAACGTATTCGTACACGGTTACGTAACCGTAAACGGCGCGAAAATGTCGAAGTCTAAAGGTACTTTCGTAAAAGCAAGCACTTACCTAGAGCACCTAGACCCTGAGTGTCTACGTTACTACTACGCTGCGAAGCTAAACAGCCGTATCGACGATCTAGATCTTAACCTTGAAGACTTCACTCAGCGTGTAAACGCTGACGTTGTTAACAAGATCGTTAACCTGGCATCTCGTAACGCAGGTTTCATCGCAAAACGTTTTGAAGGCAAACTGTCTGACAACTTTGCAGAGCCTGAACTTTACAACGAATTTGTTGCTGCAGCTGACCGTATCGCTGAGCTTTACGAAACGCGTGAGTTTGGTCGTGCAATCCGTGAAATCACGGCATTGGCAGACAAAGCTAACCAATACGTTGATGAAAAAGCACCGTGGGTTGTAGCAAAAGAAGAAGACAAAGATCAGGAGCTACAAGACATCTGTTCTGTCGGTATCAACCTGTTCCGTGTACTGATGACTTACCTGAAACCAGTAATGCCTGCTCTAGCTGCACGTACTGAAGCATTCCTAAACCAAGAGCTGACTTGGGAAAACATCGCTGCGCCACTAACAGGCCACGAGATCACTAAGTTCAAAGCACTGTTCAACCGTATCGATCCGAAGAATGTTGAAGCGATGATCGAAGCATCTAAAGAAGATGCGGCGGCAGAAATGGCGGCGAAAGAGAAAGCAGAAGCGGAAAAGAACAAGGCTAGCCAAACTGAGCTAGACAAAGAGCCAATCGCTGAAGAGATTGAGTTCGACGCTTTTGCAGCAGTAGATATGCGTATCGCTCGTATCATCTCTTGTGAAGAAGTGCCAAAAGCAAACAAACTGCTTAAGTTCCAACTGGACATCGGTGGTGAAACTCGTCAAGTGTTCTCTGGCATCAAGTCAGCGTACAAACCTGAAGAGCTAGAAGGCAAACTAACGGTAATGGTAGCAAACCTAAAACCTCGTAAGATGAAGTTTGGTATGTCAGAAGGCATGATCCTAGCCGCTGGCCCTGGTGGTAGCGACCTATGGATTCTTGAACCGCACGAAGGCGCTCAGCCTGGCATGCGAGTAATGTAAGTCGCATTCCAAATATAACACTATAAAATCCCTGCCAATTTGGCAGGGATTTTTTGATCATATTCACAACTTTGGTGAATCCATGCACCAATAACGACCGTCCCAAAAGAACATTTAATATAACTAATTGTTTTAATTTAATTTTTGTTTGGCATCAAAACTGCAAACCTTCCTTGTTAGGTCCAAACACTAACAAGGAGTGGGTTATGTTTGTTTTGATTTCCACACTATTGTCCATCGCTATTTTAGCCGGAATATATCACTTATCTTCTAAACGAGAGCAGCAACACGCGCGTAAATATCAGCTGTTAACATTATTGCGAGATGTTGTTCATCTGCTGAGACGCCATCGAGCTGCGACGCACTACTCACTTCAATTTCAACAAAATAACGAACAAGAATTAGAAGTCCTTCATAACGATCTCACCAACAAACTGCATCTTTTGGTCGAAACCTCACGCTTTGAAAATAAACCCATGTATCGCGTGCTGCAGATCAAAGTAGGAAAACTGCTTGAACAATGGAACGATCACAGTGTTGCAAGGAACCAGATGGAGCATGGTAAGTTAATTCGTCATTGCTTGTTCTTGATGGATGAAGTCACGATTGCTTGGTTAGCGGTAGAACAACGAGATGATCTACATAATGAGTACCACATGAACTGGCAAAACATCATGGATAGCTTAGAAACCCTGACTCAATTGAGAATTAGCATTCAAGACTTGGGAGAGCAAGGGGGGAATGAGCGTTTCAAAAATTACGCATCGGTTATGACACGTAAGCTAAATCAATTAGCAGTTATCGCTCCGCTTAGTATCGTTTCTCCTGCTTCCACACGCTCAATACAGATATTAAATAACTATGTGACAGGAAGTCATGTCGATTTAACAGAAGCTGAGCTTTATGGAGTCACATCAGACTTATCGTTGACCATCTTCAATACTTACGACCACGTCCTTTCAGACATCGTTGAAGCATTGTATCTACCGTTGCCCAAACTCTCTGTAGCAAGATAAGCTCTATACAGTACCGTGCCAATTGTCACAACAGGAACGTAACTGGTATCTATTGGTAAAAACAAAAAAACCGCAGACCTTAGGTTCTGCGGTTTTTCATTCATCTAACTTCTCAGCGCTTAGCTGTCATCTTCTGTGAAGTTCGTTGGTAATTGCTTTTTCATCTCGTTCCAGATTAGCGCGCTTTCCATACCATAGTGACGAATCACAACTGGCAGTTGTTCACGCTGACCACTTTCACAAGTTTCTAGCAACTGATGGTAAAACTTCAGCGCTAGCTCACGAGAAGCTGGGTTTGAGAAGTAATAGCTACCAACGCGATCATAGAGCTTCTTCAAGCCATTAAAAATCAAACCGTAAATCTGATTCCCTGAATGGAATGCTAGGCGTTGGAACAACATGTAGTCGTAAAAGTTGAACGTTTTAGCAATCAAGATTTCTTGACGCTTCGCTTCATCTTTCTCGTTGTCTTCTTTCACGTTCTGTAAGACTTTCTCAGCATAAGGTGAAGAAGTGATGAAATCGTCCCAAGAAGCAGCATTCATTAAAGCTTCACAAGATTCAATTACATTCTTGATCGTGCGCTCAGAGTTCTCTTTATTTGCTTTAAATGCATAACGCATAAAGATAGGGCTGATGTTGGTACGTGCTGCAAGCAAATCTTCTACAATGTTTGTTGCGTTATCTACGTCCAACGTCATCAACGTATCCAAAATATGCAGACCAGAGGTCTCCATAAATTGGTTTACCTTCGTTGGTTTACCGTGTTGGATTGTTAACCAACCATCACGGGCTAGTCGTTGAAGAACCTCTCGTAAAGTCGTTCGAGTAACACCAATTAGCTCAGACAGCTCGCGTTCAGCAGGTAAAATAGAGCCAGGAGGAAAACGGCCGTTCCAAATGCTCTCGATAATATATTTTTCTGCGAATCCCGCAGGGCTTTTCGCCTTTATGACCATTCTACTTTTTATCCAATATTGATTTCTGAGGGTCGATACTACTCATCATACCACTACTTAACGGTTTGAGAAAATTTACGATCAATAATTGAAACGATTCCACAATATAGAGTTAATACTCTATATGTTATGTCAATCTAGGACGGTCTGACGTGCGAGTGAAAGCGGTAAAATCTTAATTTTCGTTTAATTAAACAGCTCACAAATTGCGGAGAAATAAAGACTACTGCGTCACAATTTTATATTCAAAATATGAAAAATTACTTTGTATATCACAGTTAATATTCTTTCTTAATTTGCCTTTTCTCGTCACTGACCGTCATTTAAAATCCAAGAGGATTTTTTTGAGCCTTTCATGATATAGTAACGCCGTTTTGATCGCGTTATTACATTTAAAAAGTCATTTTAGTCGGTAGCATCACGTTTTGTTATTGACTAATAAATGCCTGAGTGTAGAGTTTGCGGTCGAAAGTGAGCGGTGCTTGAGTTCAGGGGAAGTAACTTGGCAAGACTGCAATAAACAAAGGATTGTTGTTTTACTAAGTTATTGTTTTAAAAGACTAGTTAATAAGTCTAACAAACAGATACTTAAGCACTATTGTAGTGTCTATTCATAATTTTGTTATAAAGAGAATTATCATGCCGATATCGCTCGGAAACGCTTTTATCAAGAACTTTCTTGGTAAAGCGCCTGATTGGTACAAAGTTGCCATTATAGCCTTCTTAATAATTAACCCGATTGTATTCTTCCTAATAAACCCATTTGTTGCTGGGTGGTTGCTGGTTGCTGAATTTATTTTCACGCTTGCAATGGCATTAAAATGCTACCCATTACAACCTGGTGGTTTACTTGCTATTGAAGCCATCGCTATCGGCATGACTAGCCCTGCGCAAGTTAAGCACGAGTTGGTGGCAAATATTGAAGTATTACTGCTTCTGGTATTTATGGTTGCGGGCATCTACTTCATGAAGCATTTATTGCTGTTCATTTTTACCAAAATTTTACTTGGTATTCGCTCCAAAACCCTTCTATCACTTGCGTTTTGCTTTGCCGCTGCATTTTTATCGGCGTTTTTGGATGCTTTGACGGTTATCGCCGTTGTTATCAGTGTGGCGATCGGTTTCTACTCTATCTACCACAAAGTGGCGTCAGGTAACCCGATTGGTGACCATGACCACACACAAGATGACACGATCACTGAGCTAACGCGTGATGACTTAGAAAATTACCGCGCCTTTTTACGCTCATTGTTGATGCACGCTGGTGTAGGTACTGCGTTAGGTGGCGTAACCACTATGGTGGGTGAACCTCAGAACTTAATTATTGCAGACCAAGCGGGTTGGTTATTTGGTGAATTCCTAATCCGTATGTCTCCAGTGACGCTACCCGTATTTTTCTGCGGTCTCATCACTTGTGCTCTAGTCGAAAAGCTTAAAGTGTTTGGCTACGGTGCAAAACTTCCTAACAACGTTCGTCAAATCCTCGTTGACTTTGACAATGAAGAGCGCAAAACGCGTACCAATCAAGACGTTGCAAAGCTATGGGTTCAAGGGCTTATTGCTGTTTGGTTGATCGTGGCATTAGCCTTGCATTTGGCAGCGGTAGGCTTAATTGGTCTTTCAGTGATCATCTTAGCGACGGCTTTCACTGGCGTCATTGAAGAGCATTCCATGGGTAAAGCGTTTGAAGAGGCTCTGCCTTTCACTGCACTACTTGCGGTATTTTTCTCGATCGTTGCGGTAATCATCGACCAAGAGTTGTTTAAACCAGTTATCGACGCGGTGCTTGCCGTTGAAGATAAAGGCACTCAGTTAGCTTTGTTCTATGTCGCGAATGGCTTACTATCAATGGTGTCGGATAACGTATTCGTCGGTACGGTTTACATCAATGAAGTAAAAACAGCACTCATTGAGGGTCTCATTACTCGCGAGCAGTTCGACTTACTGGCAGTTGCTATCAACACTGGTACTAACCTACCATCTGTTGCTACGCCAAACGGTCAAGCAGCATTCCTATTCCTACTCACCTCGGCTCTCGCTCCATTAATTCGTCTGTCTTACGGTCGAATGGTTATCATGGCGCTGCCTTACACCATCGTTCTTGCGATTGTCGGGCTAATGGGCATTATGTTCTTCCTAGAGCCTGCAACGGCTTCTTTCTACGATGCAGGCTGGATTTTACCTCATAGTGGTGATCTGACTCCCGTAGTCTCTGGCGGTCACTAAAATTTGAGTTGATTAGGAAACTTATCCACGTTAAAAAGCTCTGAGTATTCAGAGCTTTTTCTATTTCAGACAGGAACAAAAACGTGACTATTTTAAATTCACTTAACCAGTTTTCGAAGGGACGCTTATCGTGGCTGCTGCTTCTGCTATTCGTCGTTTTCTTTGAAGCATGTGCCCTCTATTTTCAGCACGTCATGATGCTTGCACCATGTGTCATGTGTATCTACGAACGAGTCGCGATGATGGGAGTGGGTGTCGCTGCAATCGTTGGTCTTATGGCACCAAATAACCCAGTTTTCCGTTGGCTAGGTTTGATTGGCTGGGGATTAAGCTCTTACAAAGGACTGTTGCTTGCTCAGCAGCACGTTGATTATCAGTTTAACCCATCACCATTCGCGACTTGTGATTTATTCGTAACATTCCCTAGTTGGGCTCCGCTTAATCAGTGGGTTCCTTGGATGTTCGAAGCATACGGCGATTGCTCGAAGATTGTTTGGCAATTCCTCGATTTATCAATGCCACAATGGTTAGTAGTTATTTTCGCTGGCAATTTAATTGCTTTAGCATTAATTGTGATCGCACAATTCTTCCCAGCAAGACGCACTAATCCGATTCGTTAATCCTTCAGAGAAATGATAACGAAAAAAGCCGACCAGATGGTCGGCTTTTTACTGAGTAAACATCGCGGCTATTTAACTTAACCACGTTAACTCAACCACGTGATTGACCACAACACTGCTTGAACTTTTTGCCGCTCTCACAAGGACAAGGATCATTGCGCCCGATACCTTTGAATGGGTTTAGGCTTTGAGCCTTATTGCCTACCATCAACTCATCCGCACCTAACGCCACTTCACCGACCATCAAATCAAGCTGGTCGATCAAGTCTGCAAGAGCTGGAGGCGTTTCAATACCGGCGTCGCGCATCTGTTGCTGCGTTGCCGACTCATCGATAGCCAGCATCAAAGTGGTCAGTAATGCTTGTAGCATACGCTGCAATCCATCATTGAGCTCAACGTCTTGCCATTGTTCTTCAATCATTGGCCAAACAGACATAAAGCCTTCGGCAAAATCAGCAAGTTGTTCAGGTTCTTTGCCTGTTAGCTCTAGCACGGAATATTCGTTTCGTTGAATTCGGTTGTGCTGCTTGTGAATTTGCTCTTCTACTGCCGGTTGAATCGCTTTGAATCCTTCACCTAATAGCGGCTCTAACCACTTTTCAGGAGCGAGTGGTTTTGTCGTCAGATTAGCAGCGAGCACTGCGCCTTCGATAAATAGGCAAGATTCATCGATGTGAATTTCGCCTTTCTCAATCAATGTGTATTGCATGACATCTGGTTTCCCATAAATTTGGCGGCATTATACCTCAGAGCATAAAAGCACGTAACCGGGAGTTGCGAGTTTGACTGTATTGAGTGCTTTGAGTCTTTTAATGACAAACTTAGCTTACATCGCTACAATCGCCCTCCTTTTTATCACCAAACTGTATTAGGCAAACTATGCGAGTTGTACTAGGCCCAATGGAAGGCGTTTTAGATCATTTGATGCGCCAAATCCTGACCGAGATAAACGACTATGACCTATGTGTTACGGAATTTGTTCGAGTCATCGACCAGTTATTGCCCGATCATGTATTTCACCGTTTATGCCCGGAGCTGTTGCAAGGTTCTCAAACCGCATCAGGTGTGCCAGTACATGTGCAATTATTAGGACAAGAACCAAACTGGATGGCTGAGAACGCAATTAAAGCGGCAAGCCTTGGCGCTAGAGGCATCGATATAAATTTTGGTTGCCCAGCCAAAATGGTCAATAAAAGTAAGGGCGGTGCTGCTCTACTTCAGCACCCTGAGCTAATTCACCGTGTGGTTAAGGCATGTCGAGAAGCCGTTCCAGAGGCTATTCCTGTGACCGCAAAAATTCGTCTTGGCTGGGAAAACCCTGAAGATTGCTTTGAAATTGTTGATGCCATTCAATCTGCTGGTGCAAATGAACTCACCGTTCACGCTCGGACTAAGCAGGGTGGTTACAAAGCGTCTGAGATAAAATGGGATTACATCAACCAAATTCGCGAACGTTTTGATATTCCGCTTATTGCGAATGGCGAAATTTGGAATTATGAAGATGGTCAACGTTGCATTGAAACGACTGGCGTTGACTCTTTGATGGTGTGCCGCGGCGCTTTCAATATCCCTAACTTGGGCAACATGGTAAAACACAACCACCAGCCAATGTCATGGCCCGAGGTGGTTGAGCTACTGATCTACTACTCCAAGTTTGAGATGAAAGGCGACAAAGGCTTGTACTATCCAAACCGCGTAAAACAATGGTTCTCTTACTTACGTCAGGCCTATCCTGAAGCAAAAGATCTATTCAGAGAAATTCGAACGTTTAACAAAGCCGCGCCGATTGTTGAGCATATTCAACGTTATCGTGATGAGTTAAATTCTCAGGTTGCATAAAACCTGAGCATTGCAAAGGGCGAACTGCTCGCCCTTTAAGCGCTTAGATCTTCGTAGCAAATCTTATTTTTGCCTGTACTCTTGGCTTGATATAACTTTTCATCTGCCGCTTTAAATAACTCATCAAAGCTTTCCACTCGGTTCTCTTTACTGAACACCACACCGCCAGAGATCGTAAAACCTTCTTTAGTCACGCGTGTCGAGCGTTCGTCTATGGCTTTTTTTACCCGCTCTAGAATCAGCTTAATGCCTTCCGAGTCTTCGTCGTAAATCGCCAACACGAACTCTTCGCCACCAAATCTTGAGGCGACATCGGTGTGGCGAATATTTTCACGTATACATTTTGCAACTAGCTGAATCGCAGAGTCGCCTACATCATGACCATAGGTATCATTGATCTTCTTGAAGTTATCAATATCGAACACTGCTAATGCAACCTGTTTTTTCGTCATCTTATTGCGCCACACGGTTTGCATTCCTCGACGGTTCAACAAGCTCGTCATCGGATCTCTGGCGGCGAGATCTTTAAAATAACGTCTCTCACTATGCATATTCACATAGAACAATACGACTGTGCTCAAAACGTAAATAGAGATCGCAACAATAAGGCTGTATTTTTCGAAAACCGCTAGGTTCTTAGCTTCATCCCAAAGGTTGTACTCGTAGTACATGCTGTGATTCGCACTCAATCGATCTAACTCGACTGGTTTGATACGTGTACTGTTTGAAGGAATGGATTGTAAATTGGAAACCAAATGAAACTTACCAGCAAGACCTAGCGACGAAGCCATCAACGCATTGACATCAAAATCAATGGACAGCACACCTTGATGCCTCCCTTTTTCGTAAACAGGCACCGTCATACTAATGATTTGACCTTCCATCGAATCCAACATCGGCCCAGGTCCGGCCAAGGTGATGTTCACTTTATCTTGTGCGGTTTTTTGCCAAAATGGGCGCGCTTTTAGCGTTGACCAAAGCTCTCTAGTGAAGTTTTTCGCGTACGTGTCAGGAGACGAAATGACGTAACCACGTTTATCGATGTAATGAATACCAACGATATGGGATTCAATATCGTGCAGAAAAGACAATGACGGCGCAAAACCCGCCTTTTGTTCAGCTAATTGGTTAATCGTTGAACCTTGCTGACATAAGCTTTCATCGCCCACAATCATGTAATCAAGATCAACCGCAGGTAACCCCTCACTGTAGACACTCTCTAGCAATAAGACGTCTATCGGCCAAATATAACAAAGCCCCTTTTTGACTAAAGAATTGTGCTCTTCAAACAATGGGTTAGCGTAATTCGTATAGTTAGTAAAACTATAATCTAAGGCGGTGAGGACTTTAATACCACGGGACATGGCACGATCAATACGTGCATACTCAGAATCAATATAGCGATTGACCGCATCGTAGTAGTTTTTTGTCGTAACAAGCAAAACCACTACAAATAATGCGAGGGGGAAAAAGATGACAAATGAGAGACTAAATCGCCTTTGGTTAACCATTGAGTACCATGTATGTGAAAGGTAGATCGTCTCTTATCAAACAATGGGATTACGCTGTCTTATCAACTGGCAATGCGTAGTGCGCATCGCCAGATAATCAGATAACCAACAAATGTGTACGCATTGTAGGAGACTGTTTATATATTAAAGAAGTTTAATCAATATAGAATGTAGTGTCACTTCAGTTGCCACAATTTGAAGCTCTGTGCAGGTATATTGACAGAAAGATGACCCTTATAATCAATAAGTTCGCGTCCATCCAGAAGTGACGAAAGATGGGTAGCCTCCAAACCAAGTTGCCACAGAGGCATGTCAATTGAACACTCATCGCCACTTAGATTCATCACAACAACGATCGCTTCACTTCCAAGTACGCGCGCATAAGCCAGCTCGTTGGTATCGCAATGCAGCCATTGAATACTACCAGACTGTAAAGACTTGTACTGTTTACGTATCGAAATCCATTGCTTGTAAATCGACAGCCATGCTGAGTTTTCGATTTCATTCCAAGGGAAACAGCGACGATTATCCGGGTCCAGCCCTCCCTCTAGTCCGACTTCACTCCCATAGTAAATACAAGGTGTACCGACGTATGTCATGAGCAGAGCAAGTGCGATGTTCATTTTACGCTTATCACCATCAACCAGTGTGATAAAACGAGCAGTATCATGACTATCGAGTTGATTTAGCTGCGATAGCTGATTCGAAAATGGAATTTTTGCTCTGGCTTCGTCCAACCATGCTTTAAACTCCAAACCATCAATGTTGATTGGTTCATACATAATATCTTGCTGCGCGATAAAAGCTCGAACTGGATGAGCAAAACCGTAGTAGTTCATCGCCCCATCCTCTTGATCACCTTGCAACCACTGCGTTGCTTCAAAAAAGTGCTCACCTAGCACATAGGCATTCGGATTGACTGACTTCGTCGCATGGCGAAACGCTTCAACATAATGAGCATTGTTTTTCGCTCCCTCTCCTTCGCCAAGCATATGGATAACATCAAATCGCCAGCCATCAACCAAGCACGGTGGCTTCAGCCAATACTTAATGACAGACTCTTCACTTTGGTAGATGTAGTCGCGCACCTGTTCATTTTCAAAGTTCAGAACCGGTAAGTTTCCAATACCCTTCCAACCGATATAATGATTGGTTTCGTCTTCGAAAAAGTAGTAATCGCGGAACTTTGACTGCGGATTGCCATACGCCCCTTCTCCTTTTTGTTGGATATCAAACCAAGGATGATGCACTGACGTGTGGTTAAACACCGCGTCTAAGACAATCTTCATATTCTTACCACGGATTTTCTCACACAGTTCAGCAAACTGATCATTGGTGCCGAACATAGGGTCAACAGTGAAGTAATCAGTGGTGTCGTATTTATGATTACTTGGTGAAGAAAAGATCGGATTAAAATAAAGCGCAGTAACGCCGAGCTGTTCAAGATAGTCCAACTTTTGTTCCACACCTTTGAGGTCGCCGCCAAAGAATTCACGTGCCCCGGTATTTTGGTGAGAGCCTACCGCTTCTCCCCACGATTTAATGATCGCTTCTGAATCATGCTGAACATAAGCTTTACGAATGTCAGATTCACTTTTACTAGCAGAAAAACGGTCAGGAAAGATTTGATAGAACACTTGCTCTTGGACCCAGCTTGGTGGTTGATGGTTTACATTCAACTTAAAGTGGAACTCTTTGGGTGGAATACGCTTTTGTACGCCTCGTGCATCGAGCCAGTATTGTTGTCCGTCTTTGAGAAGCTTAAACACATAATGTGTGACATCTCGATCTCGATTTGGTCGGAACGATGCTTCCCATAGTAACAATTCCCCAGCTGTTCCAATTTGAGCCATGTCGACCAGATATTCTTCATTGTCCGGCTCAAGACGCACATATACGGAATCAAAATCCAATGTCTCGGTTTTCAGTCTGACTGTGACTTGCTCTTGATTAAAAGCTAAACCATCAATAGTTTGACTATGAAAAATAAATGGCAGGTTCATTATGGGCACTCCTCGTCATCGGATATGCCACTATGTTATTGAAGAATGAGAAACAAGAAATCCTCCTTGCGAGTTGACATATCAGCCAATTTTCCCAAGGAGGATCACACTTAGTAGGCGTAGTAACTAGTAGGATACTGCTTAGTTCAACAAGAGACTGTCATCTGCAAGCTCTTCACCACGCACTTTGGAGAACATATCCAACAAGTCTGGTACTTGCATGTTAGCGCGCTGCTCTCCAGCCACATCTAGCACAATTTCACCTTGGTGAAGCATTACGGTCCTATCGCCACATGCTAATGCGTCTTTCATCGAATGCGTCACCATCATCACGGTTAAATCGAACTCATCGACAATACGCTTAGTTAAGTCGATAACAAACGCCGCCATACGGGGATCAAGCGCAGCCGTGTGTTCATCAAGCAGTAACAACTTACTCTCCGATAACGTCGCCATCACAAGGCTAACGGCTTGTCGTTGCCCACCAGACAGCAACCCAATGCTATCGCCCAAGCGGTCTTCTAAACCAAGCCCTAGGATGCTAATTCGCTCTTGGAACAGCTTGCGACGTTTAGTAGAGAGCGCCAACCCCCAGCTGCGTTTTTTACCACGCATGTACGCTAAAGCCATGTTCTCTTCTATCGTTAGCTCTCCACAGGTTCCGGCCAATGGATCTTGAAACACTCGTGCGCATTGCGTCGCACGCTGGGCAACCGTCTGCTTGGTGACGTCTTTGCCATCAATGATCACCTGACCACCTATCATCGGCGTCTCGCCTGTTACCGCGCCAAGCAACGTCGATTTTCCTGCGCCATTAGATCCAATCACGGTAAGAAATTGATGCTCTGGAACCTCTAAAGAGACGCCTTTCAATGCACGATTTTCTAAAATCGTCCCTGGGTTGAACGTGACCTGAATATTATTAAGTTCAATCATAACGCCTCCCCAGAACCATTTTTTGATGCCGCTTGTTTAGCATCAGTAACGCGTTGTTTCGCTCTCATGCTCTGTTTTAGCTTTGGAGCAATAAGCGCCACAGCCACCAATACTGCGGTAACAAGGTTGAGGTCTGAAGCTTGTAAACCAAACATGCCAGAGCTCAAAGCGAAAGCCACTGCAAGACGATAAAGTACCGAACCGATGATGACAGCAAATACCGCAACCCAAATTTTTCGCCCGGGAATAAGGGTCTGGCCCAAAATCACAGCAGCCAAACCAACCACAATGGTGCCCACACCAGAGGTCACATCCGCAAAGCTGTTCGTTTGTGCAAACAACGCGCCTGCGAATCCGACAAAACCGTTAGATAAAGCCAACCCAAAGTAGGTATAAAAACCAGTGCTCGCCCCTTGAGCAGAAACCATACGCGCATTAACGCCCGTGGCCCGTAAACCAAGACCAAAGTCGCTGTTCAGCAGGCGAATGACAAAGAAAGCGGACAAAAGAACTAAGACCCCAACAACCAGAGGGCGAATGAACATCGGATCGCCCAAGGCTTCAAACGGAGTGAGAATCGTATCCTCTCCAAGCAACGCCATATTAGGTTTGCCCATAATACGAATATTGATTGAAAATGCCGCGATCATGGTAAGAATGGAAGCTAACAGGTGCAAAATACCACACCGAACAGCCAGAAAAGCGGTTACCCACCCCGTCATACTACCAGCTATCATCGCCATTATTGTCGCAAGCCAAGGATTAATACCTGCGACAATCGCCGTTGCAGCCACCGCAGCTCCCATTGGAAAGCTGCCATCCACACTCAAATCGGGAAAATCGAGAACACGGAACGTAAGATACACACCCAGAGCGACTAGGCCATAAATTAAGCCAATTTCGAGTGCGCCAAAAAAAGCAAATGCAGACATAACTGCTCCTTTCTGCATGCTCAGGCTGGCTAATACCAACCTGAACTTAAGACTTCTAACGTATACTCCCCTTCTTCTCTAGCAGAATGCTCTACACGAGAAGTCCGGCGAGTATCAATTTTGGGGCAAGCCTCTACCAACCAACGTGACAGGCTTAACCCCAAAAAGCGTTACTTATTGCATGCTTGTCGCACGTTCAACCACAGAACTTGGCAGCTTGATACCGAGCTTAGATGCTGCGCTTTCATTAATTACAAGGTCAGAGCCCGTCGCGACTTTTACATCCAGCTTGCCTGGTTCTTGACCATCAAGAATCGCCGCCACGTAATCCGCGGTTTGTACACCAACCTGGTAGTAGTCAAAACCTAAGCCTGCAATTGCACCCTTTTCGACATACGACGTCGCGCCACCAAATACAGGTTTCTTCGCTTGATTCGCTGCCACAATCATCCCTTCAATCGCACTTGCAACTGTATTGTCTGTTGGGGCGTAAAGAATGTCTGATTTCGCTGCAATCGCTTGAGTCGCAGACTGAACATCAGCACTTTTTAGTGCGGTCGCTTCAACCACTTGTATGCCTTTTGCTTCTGCGCTTTCTTTTAGCAGTTCAACCAAAGTCACGGCATTAGCTTCACCGGGATTAAATACAACCCCGATGCTTTTCACCTGAGGGAGAATTTCTTGGATGAGATCGACATGCTGAGCAACGGGTGAAAGATCAGACAGGCCAGTTACGTTTTTGCCTGGTTGTTCCATCGACTTAACCAATTTCGCACCGACCGGGTCTGTTACCGCAGTAAAGACAACAGGAATAGAGCGCGTTGCCGACACCAAGGCTTGTGCCGAAGGCGTCGCGATACCCACTAACACATCAGGATTTTCGCCGACGTACTGACGGGCAATTTGCACCGCAATCGCTGGATTACCCTGTGCGGTCTTATAATCAAATTCTAGATTTTTGCCTTCTTCGTAGCCTTTCGCTTTCAAACCATCAAGCAATCCTTGGCGCGTCGCGTCTAACGCCGGGTGTTCGACAATTTGTGAAACTGCAACGGTTGCAGTGGCGGCCAGTACATTGGCAGAAGAGAAAATAGCAGTAGCAGATAGAACGGCAGTGGCTAATAAACGTTTCGTTTTCATCATAACTCCTTGATGTGACTTCGTCCTTGTTTCGCGAGCATTCAACATGAATATCGACTCGTGAATTCAAATGTTTGAAGGGGGTAATGTTGTGTTCGTATAACTGTGCACTTCTTGCGCATCTTGTTTTTATTATTACTACTAAGTCTTAGTAAAGAAAAGAAAGATTTAACACTAAAGCAACATTTGTGATCGGGGGACTTCTTCATCCGGAAAGAATCTTTGGTAAACAAAGCTTCGCTCGCTTCATCAACGACCGTCAAAGTAGGTAATAGAGGCAGGATCAAAAATGGAGCGGCTAGTGCACACTCCATTTCAAACAATTTAAATTAGAACCAACGCTCTAGTGACGACTTATCGAGCTGGCGAAACGCTCGGTTCAGTATTATCGCAAGCTCTTTATAACGAGGGCGAGCTTTAACAGGCTCTAGTGCAAAACCTGTTTCCACAATTTTTTGATGCAGTTCCCGATACCAAGACGCCAGAGAAGGCGGCAATTTCGTGTTGGATCGAGCACCAAGCCACCAAATCCCTTGGAGTGGCAAGCTAATCGCAAACAAGGCGACAACAATAGACTGAGGTAACGCGTGGTAATTGTTGAATGCCATTTGAGTGAGTACGCTGATCGCAGCAACGGCTGGCATGACTTTAATGCCAAAGCGAGTCGCCTTAATGATACGCTGTTCCGGAAATATGGCGCTTAGCTCTTTACGAACCGGCCAGATCTCCATGTAATTCTGGCCATCTTTCAGGCTATGGATCAATCCGACTTTATTACTCATACCGCTCTCTCACTAAAAAATAGTTGAACATTTCAACTGAAGGTACAAAAAATTGATGAAAGTTAATATTCTTTCAAATTTTTTTTGTTATCATTGCTTATTATCGCTATCCTTTGCAGACCCTCAATCTCATTGTTGCTGTTATTTACAATTTAAGCAACTCCGAGATATCTATCTGCACGGAGCGCATCATAGTGATGGATGGGTTCATCACTATTTCTTTATATGGAATTAGAACAATTTTTGACCAGGATTAGTACGCAGCCTTCTGGGTATCGGCTATTCTTGTGATTAATTTTTCATTCTTTAACTGATTTTTTATCAGACGAATAACAGGTAGTCATACATGTCTAAGCTAGTTTTAGTTTTAAACTGCGGTAGTTCTTCTCTTAAATTTGCCGTTGTTGATGCCGAGAACGGCGACGAGCACTTATCAGGTCTTGCTGAGTGTCTTCACCTTCCTGAAGCTCGCATCAAGTGGAAACTTGATGGCAAGCACGAAGCTCAACTAGGCAATGGTGCAGCTCACGAAGAAGCACTAGCGTTTATGGTAGAAACTATTCTTGCTTCTAAGCCAGAGCTTAAAGCTAACCTAGGCGCAATCGGTCACCGTATCGTTCACGGCGGCGAGCAGTTCACTCAATCTGCACTAATCACTGATGAAGTTCTAAAAGGTATTCAAGACGCTGCAACATTTGCACCTCTTCATAACCCTGCCCACATCATCGGTATCGAAGCGGCTAAGAAAAACTTCCCAGAGCTGAAAAACGTTGCTGTATTTGACACTGCGTTCCACCAAACTATGCCTGAAGAGTCTTACCTATACGCTCTTCCATACAACCTATACAAAGAACACGGTATCCGTCGTTACGGTATGCACGGTACTTCTCACTTGTTCATCACTCGTGAAGTTGCTGGCCTACTAAACAAACCAGTTGAAGAAGTAAACATCATCAACTGTCACCTAGGTAACGGCGCGTCTGTATGTGCAATCAAGAACGGTCAATCTGTAGACACTTCTATGGGTCTTACTCCACTTGAAGGTCTAGTAATGGGTACTCGCTGTGGCGACATCGACCCTGCGATCATCTTCCACCTACACGACGCTCTAGGTTACTCTGTTGATCAAATCAACACGATGCTAACTAAAGAGTCTGGTCTTCAAGGTCTAACTGAAGTGACTTCTGATTGTCGTTTCGTTGAAGACAACTACGGTGAGAAAGAAGAAGCAACACGCGCAATGGACGTGTTCTGCCACCGTCTAGCTAAGTACGTAGCTGGCTACACTGCTTCAATGGACGGCCGTCTAGACGCAATCACTTTCACTGGCGGTATCGGCGAGAACTCTGGCCCTATCCGTGAAATGGTTCTAAACCGTCTTGGCATCTTCGGTATCGAAGTAGATAGCGAAGCTAACCTTAAAGCTCGCTTCGGCGGCGAAGGCGTTATCACGACTGAAAACAGCCGTATCCCTGCAATGGTTATCTCTACTAACGAAGAGCTAGTCATCGCTGAAGACACTGCACGCCTGACAGGTCTTTAATTGAATTACTGGCTAGCCACTCGGCTAGCCAGATTTTCATTCAAACGAATTTCTTAGGGGCTCAACTCCTATTCTTCGAGCTTCATGGAATAAGAGTTGAGCTTTTATCCCCCAAATAGCTAAAGGTACTCTACGAATGTCTCGTACTATTATGCTTATCCCTACTAGCGCAGGCGTTGGCCTAACAAGCGTTAGCATGGGTGTTCTTCGCGCTATGGAGCGTAAAGGCGTTAAAGTTTCTTTCTACAAGCCAATCTGTCAGCCACGTTCAGGTGGTGATCAGCCAGATCTGACTTCAACTATCGTTGGCCACAACAGCGATATGAAGATCGGTGAACCAATGGCGATGTCTGTTGCTGAAAGCCTAATCGGTAACGACAACATGGACGAGCTGCTAGAAACCGTTGTTGAACGTTACAACCAAATCAACAAAGACGCAGACGTTACGCTAATCGAAGGTCTTGTACCTACTCGTAAGCACCCATTTGCAAACCAAGTAAACGCGGAAATCGCGGCAACACTTGGTGCAGAAATCGTGCTAGTTGCGACTCCAGGTACTGATAACCCAGCGCAACTGAAAGAGCGTATCGAAGTAGCATGTTCTAACTTCGGCGGCACTAAGAACAAAAACATCTCTGGCGTTATCATCAACAAGCTAAACGCTCCTGTTGACGAAGCTGGCCGTACTCGCCCTGACCTATCTGAAATCTTTGACGATGCAGATAGCGCGAAACAAAACGAATTGAAAGTGATGGAAATCTTCAACACTTCTCCAATTCGTGTACTAGGTTGCGTGCCATGGAGCATTGATCTGATTGCGACTCGTGCAATCGACATGGCTAAGCACCTGAAAGCAGATATCATCAACGAAGGTGACATCAACACTCGTCGCATCAAGAGCATCACTTTCTGTGCACGTTCTCTGCCAAACATGATTGAGCATTTCAAACCTGGCTCTCTACTTGTTACTTCTGCAGACCGTCCTGATGTTATCGTTGCTGCTTCTCTTGCTGCAATGAACGGTGTGGATATTGGTGCTGTACTGCTAACTGGCGGTTACGACATCCCTCGCGAAATCGAAGGTCTATGTAAACCAGCGTTCGACACTGGTCTACCTATCTTCAAAGCACAAGGTAACACTTGGCAGACATCTCTAAACCTACAGAGCTTCAGCATCGAAGTACCTGCAGACGATAAAGAGCGTATCGAGTTCATCAACGAGCACGTTGCTGGTCACATCGACGGTAACTGGATCGAGTCAATGACTGAAGGCACTCAGAAGTCTCGTCGTCTAAGCCCACCAGCGTTCCGTTACCAGCTAACTGAACTTGCTCGTAAAGCAGGCAAGCGTATCGTTCTTCCAGAAGGTGACGAACCTCGTACTGTTAAAGCGGCAGCAATCTGTGCTGAACGCGGTATTGCAGACTGTGTGCTTCTAGGTAACCCAGATGAAATCCGTCGCGTAGCAGCTCAACAAGGCGTTGAGCTAGGTACTGGCGTAACCATCATCGATGCCGATGCTGTTCGTGAAAACTACGTTGCTCGTCTAGTTGAGCTGCGCGGTGCGAAAGGCATGACTGAAGTTGTGGCTCGTGAGAAGCTACAAGATTCAGTATTCCTAGGCACAATGATGCTTGAGAACGACGAAGTTGACGGCCTAGTTTCTGGTGCTGTTCATACTACGGCGAACACTATCGTTCCTCCGTTCCAAATCATCAAGACTGCACCAAATGCGTCTATCGTATCTTCAGTATTCTTCATGCTTCTGCCTGATCAAGTACTGGTTTACGGTGACTGTGCGATCAACCCAGATCCAACCGCTGAACAGCTTGCTGAAATCGCTATCCAATCTGCTGACTCTGCAGCAGCATTCGGTATCGACCCTCGCGTTGCTATGATCTCTTACTCTACTGGTGAATCTGGTAAGGGTGCAGACGTTGATAAAGTACGTGAAGCAACTCGCATCGCGAAAGAGAAGCGTCCTGATCTAGTGATCGACGGTCCTCTACAGTACGACGCAGCTATCATGGAAAACGTGGCAGCGTCTAAAGCGCCTAACTCTCCAGTAGCAGGTAAAGCGACAGTATTCGTATTCCCAGACCTAAACACGGGTAACACGACTTACAAAGCGGTACAACGTTCAGCTGACCTAGTTTCTATCGGTCCAATGCTGCAAGGTATGCGCAAGCCTGTAAACGACTTGTCTCGTGGCGCGCTAGTAGACGATATCGTGTACACAATCGCTCTAACAGCAATCCAAGCAGACCAAGAAGCTAAATAATCGCTTCTGACATCTAGTTGGACAACTATCCAAAGCCCTCGATTCGTCGAGGGCTTTTTCTATTGTTGGCCACACAGCAAAGAGGCTATTAGCAATAGCACTAATACGCTCTTACGAATACAGCGCCATAAATACCCCAGCCCCAACCACAACACAACCTGTCATCACGGGTGCGATTCGGCGCCAAAGCTTCTTATCCCCTATCGCGATGACCATCCCCATTTTCACAATGGTATTAACCGAAGCGGCAATCAAAATGCCTAACGCAGCAGTGGTCACGCTCAATGTTTGCGTACTTTGACGTCCGAGGGTTAACGAGATCGCATCAACGTCAGTAATCCCTGATAAAGCAGAAAGGATCAACACCCCCGCGTTGCCGAACCAGTCAGACAAAGCATGAGCAAGCAGCATAATCACCGCCAACACGAGGCCAAAGAACAGTGCCGACTGCAAAGCAAGAGGGTTCGTTTGCTTATTTGATTGCTCAATCTGCTCAACTTCACTTCTGCGCCAAATCCACCATGCCGGAATGTACAGCGCAACCATCATCGCCATCACAATTGGCCAAAGCAGTTTCACTAATTGTGGATTGATAACAGACAGTACGATAAGTAAACGAGGGAACATGGTTCCGCAGCTCAAAAGAATACCACTAGCGAGTAACGGGCTGATGCTCGCTTGCTCACGAGAAAGATGGGAAAACTGCAATGTTAATGCTGTCGAAGAGCTAAGCCCCGCAAATACAGACGTAAACAAAATACCTCGCTTCGCCCCGCCGATCTTTATCGCAAAATAACCGACAAAAGAGATACTAGCGATCAGCACAACCATCCACCAAATCTCATACGGGTTAAGTGCATTCCAAGGGCCGTAAGATTGATTTGGTAACAGGGGTAACATGACTATCGAGATAAGTAATAAACGCAGTGCTGCGTCTAACTCATACTCTTGCAGTTTTTGTAGTGCTTGATGTAGCTCTCTTTTGTTATCGAGCACCACAGCGGTTATGACGGCCGCTGCTGCAGCTAAAACAGCCTCACCCGACACGGCAAGGTTACCCAGAACAAACACCACCATGATACTAACCACGCCAGTGATGCTCACATCTCCGCTCTTTTTCTGCTGTATAACAAAAGCGATGCAAGTGAGGATGACTAAAGCGATAAGCGCAAAACCAATGAGTAAAGGTGTATAGATGTTGGCGAGAATGCCAACTAAACCACCGAGTAAACCGACTAAAGAAAAAGTACGAATGCCCGCGACACGACTGCCTTCTACGCTATTGCGCATCACCCAGCCACGTTGGGTGCCAACAATTGCCCCTAGTAATAGAGCAATAAGCAGATTCCAAATTAGATGCTCGCCACTGACAAACTCATTGATATCCATGCATCACCCCGTTAAAAAGCGGTTGTTATATCATTAGTTTATTTGAATATGGGTAAGAAGCTGTGACGATGAGAGGATAATCAGAAAATGGCCCCGGCACCTGGCTTACCATTGCGTCTTATAATTTCATTATTCTTTTACCTACCACCAAAACGTAATAGAACGAAGCGATCCTCCCTGTTCAATTTATCAGCATTATTTACATTTCAACTGAACTTTCTTACTAGAACTACGTAACGAAGATGGACTGCAATTACGCAAACTCACACATAAGTAAGGAATACATATGAACAACTCCATCAACAACTCACTGCTAAAGCTTGGTTTAGCTGCAATTCTGTTCAGTTTTTCTTCATTCAGCTTTTCAGCCCCAAGCATTAAAGGCGTTGATCAAGATATGTCCGGAGGAACGGTAACCGCAAAAATGGCTCATGCTGACGACAACGGATGGATGGTAGTCCACCGAACAGACGAATCAATGAAGCCTGGCCCTGTTATCGGCTATGCCCCACTAAAGATGGGACAGAATGAGAACGTGAATGCAATTTTGATGGAACCGGTTGAGTCTGGCGACATGCTGATGCTAATGGTCCACGGAGAAAAAGGGGGAATGAAGACTGGCGTATTTGAATATACACTCGGAGCCAAAGAAGATGGCCCTGTAAAAGTCGACGGAAAATTAGTGATGGACGTCGTACGCGCTAAGTAGACGAGCGCACACTTAAGAGTCACTCTCCTGCTCCTAGTATTTAGTTGGCATCAAAGTACTTAACGATATTGCTAACCGTTAAGTACTTTTTCATTTCTGATGGAGGTAGCAAACTAGCTAATTATTTCTCTTCCATGAGGAGAGTTTAAGTCTAAATCAGGCCCTTTGGGTACGACTTGCGTCGGGTTAATCCCAGTGTGGCTGAAATAGTAGTGACGTTTAATATGGTAGAAATCCGTGGTTTCTTCGACGCCTTCGACTTGATACAGCTCTTTTAAGTATCCTTGAATATTTTCGTAGTCTGCGATGCGCTGCTTATTACATTTGAAGTGGCCCACATACACGGCATCGAAACGGATCAGAGTCGTAAACAAACGCCAATCAGCCTCAGTAATAGTATTCCCCGCTAAATAACGATGCGTCGCTAGGTGCGAATCGATTTTATCTAGCGCAGCGAATAAAGAATCGAATGCTTCTTCATATGCCTCTTGCGTGGTCGCAAAACCACAGCGATACACTCCATTGTTGACGTTTGGATAAACAAAATCGTTCCACTCGTCAATAACATGCTTTAGCTGTTCTGGATAATAGTCATCGTGGTTTCCTGTTAACTCATTGAACTCCGTGTTAAACATACGAATAATTTCTGACGACTCATTCGACACGATCGTATTGGTCTTTTTATCCCAAAGCACAGGCACAGTTACACGGCCTGTGTAATCTGGTTTGGCCTGCGTGTAGATTTGGTGCATACGAGTGTGACCAAATAGTGGCTCAGGAAGCCCCATTTGCCAGCCTTGGCTTAACATATCCGGGCAAACAACCGTGACATCAATATGGGGTTCTAAGCCTTTCAGCTTGCGGAAGATGAGCGTTCGGTGTGCCCAAGGACAAGCAAGAGAGACATACAAATGGTATCGACCAGACTCTGGTTTAAACTCCGCATCAGGTTCGTTTTTAACCCAGTTACGGAATCCGGCATCTTCACGCACAAATTTGCCACCATTTGATTTTGTGTCATACCAGACGTCATGCCAAACACCTTCGACCAACTTACCCATGATTGCGCTCCTCTCATTCTGTTTATGTCTATATTAGCGTTTCCTATCAAACAGAAAATCACTGAACTTAGGACATCATGTTCAAGAAATTCGAATGTATAAATCAGATGCATAAAAAAAGCGCGACCCGATGAAGGTGTCGCGCTTAAGCCCGTCACAGGCTGAATTTATACACTAACGTGCAAACAAGATACCGCGTGAACGTCGTTGCCTTGAATCGTTGGCTTCGTCTTCGCACACTCTTCGGTTGCTTGTGGGCAACGAGTGCGGAACACACAACCCGATGGTGGACTGATCGGCGAAGGAAGGTCGCCTTCCAGCATTTGGATTTTCTTACTGCGCTCAATGTTCGGGTCCGGAATCGGAACCGCTGACATCAATGCGCGTGTATATGGGTGCTTAGGATCAGCAAACAGCGCCTCCGCCTCACCGAGCTCGACAGCATTACCCAAGTACATGACCAAAACACGATCTGAGATGTGTTTAACCACTGACAAATCATGCGCAATGAATACCAGAGAGAGGCCTAGTTCTTTTTGAATCTCTTTAAGCAGGTTAACAACCTGAGCTTGAATAGATACATCAAGCGCCGATACGGGTTCATCACAGATGATCATCTTAGGCTTAAGGATAAGCGCACGCGCAATACCGATACGCTGGCATTGACCACCCGAGAATTCATGCGGATAACGGTTGATCACATTTGGTAGTAGACCCACTTTCGCCATCATTTCTTTAACGCGGTCTTTCACTTCCTGCTTAGACAGTTCTGGGTAGAACGTTTCAAGAGGCTCAGCAATAATGTCGCCAACCGTCATACGTGGGTTAAGAGATGCCAAAGGATCTTGGAAAATCATTTGGATTTCTTTACGCGTTTCACGACGTTGGACGTCTTTCATCTTAGTTAGATCTTGACCCAACCAAACTACTTCGCCATCCGTCGCTTCAACAAGACCGATGATGGCGCGCGCAAACGTCGATTTACCACAACCTGACTCGCCTACTACACCAAGTGTTTCCCCTTCGTATAGTCGAACGTTCACCCCATCAACCGCTTTTAGGCTTGAAGGCTTTGACCACGGCCATGCCGATTTTGACGCAATGCTGAAGTGAACTTTCAGCTCTGAAATGTCCAGAATTAGCTTTTTATCTACTGCGTTCATTTGTTCCAAGCCTCCCATTCAGAAAAACATGCGCGCTGACGGCCATCACCAAATGGAGTCAGAATTGGCGCTTCACGCTTACAACGATCCATCACTCGGTGACAACGCTCTTGATAAGGGCAGCCCGGTGGTAGACGAAGCAAGTTTGGTGGATTACCAGGAATGGTTGGCAGAATTTCACCTTCCGTATCAAGGCGAGGAATCGCCTTCAGCAGACCCTCTGCATAAGGGTGGCTTGGATTATAGAAGATTTCGTTTACGTTGCCGTACTCCATCGTACGACCAGCATACATCACCAGCACTTTGTCACACGAACCTGCAACAACACCAAGGTCGTGCGTGATCATGATGATCGCCGTGTTGAACTCGTCTTTAAGCTCATTAAGCAGGTCCATGATCTGTGCTTGAACCGTCACATCAAGTGCTGTTGTTGGCTCATCGGCAATAAGCAGTTTAGGGCGACATAACAACGCCATCGCGATCATTACACGCTGACGCATACCGCCTGAAAACTCATGCGGGTACATCGTGATACGCTTACGCGCTTCAGGGATTTTCACCGCTTCCAACATGCGTACTGATTCTTCAAACGCTTCTGCTTTGCCCATGCCTTTGTGCAACATTAGCACTTCCATCAACTGGTCACTGACTTTCATGTAAGGGTTCAGTGACGTCATTGGGTCTTGGAAGATCATTGCGATCTGTTCAGCGCGAACTTTGTTCAGTTCTTTTTCTGGTAAGTTTAAGATTTCTTTGCCTTCAAACTTTGCGCTACCAGAAATAATACCGTTCTTAGCCAAAAGGCCCATGATTGCGAATACGGTTTGAGATTTACCTGACCCCGACTCTCCAACGATGCCTAAGGTTTCGCCTTGGTTGAGAGAGAAGTTCAAATCGTTTACTGCGGTTACGATACCATCTTGCGTGGTGAATTCGACGCGCAGATCTTTGACATCTAATAAGCTCATCATTGCTTCCTTAATCTTATCTTTTAATTATCTGTCTTTTGGATCCAGCGCATCGCGCAGGCCGTCACCAACGTAGTTGAAGCAGAATAGCGTCACAACCATGAACACGGCTGGGAATGCCAGCTGCCAGATTGCCACTTCCATTGTCTGTGCACCTTCTTGTAGAAGCGCGCCCCAACTTGTCATCGGTTCCTGAACACCAAGACCAAGGAATGATAGGAATGACTCCGTCAGGATCATGCTCGGGATAAGTAGCGTAGAGTAAACCGCTACGATACCCAGTACGTTCGGCACGATATGACGAGTGATAATTTTCCAGTTGCTAACACCACACACGTGTGCAGCTTCGATGAACTCCTTGCTACGTAAGCTGAGTGTCTGACCACGTACAATACGCGCCATATCTAGCCATGCGATAGCACCAATCGCGACAAAGATCAGCATGATGTTACGACCGAAGAATGTCACAAGTACGATAACTAGGAACATAAACGGTACCGCGTACAAAATCTCTAGAATACGCATCATCACACGGTCAACTTTACCGCCGATAAAACCAGATGCTGCGCCATAGAGCGTACCAATCAGTACGGCTACAAATGCACCCATGACTCCCACCATCAAAGAAATACGGCCACCGATTAACGTACGCACGTATAAGTCACGGCCTAAGCTGTCGGTACCAAACCAATGGTCAGCATTCGGTGCAACGTGCATCGCGTACCAGTCAGTATCATCAAAGGTGTGCGGTGCGATCATTGGCAGAATAATCACCGCCAACGTCATTAGAACAAGAAGGAATAAGCTCACCATTGCCGCTTTGTTGCGCATAAAACGGATACGAGCATCTTGCCAAAGACTGCGACCTTCAATCTCCAAGTTTTCGGAGAACTTCTCAATCGCTTCTAGGTTTTCTTTTTTCGTTAACATAACCAAACGTCCCTGTTAGTAGCGAATTTTCGGGTCAATCATTGCAAGTAGAATATCGACAATCGCGTTGAATAAAATGAATAGGAAACCAATCAGGATGGTTACACCCATTACTAGCGAGTAGTCACGGTTAAACGCAGCGTTAACGAATAGCTTACCAATACCTGGTAGACCAAAAATGGTTTCGATAACAACAGAACCAGTGATGATACCTACGAAAGCAGGACCCATGTAAGAAACAACAGGGAGAAGTGCCGGCTTAAGAGCGTGCTTGATGATAATGTAACGGTAGCTTAGACCTTTAGCACGAGCCGTACGAATAAAGTTACTGTTCAGTGTCTCGATCATCGAACCACGCGTAATACGAGCGAAGGTTGCAACATACAGTAGTGACATACCAATGACAGGAAGCACTAAATACTGCCAGCTACCATCTTGCCAACCGCCCGCAGGGAAGATATTCCAGTGAAGCGAGAACAGATAGATAAGAGCAGGTGCCAATACAAAAGAAGGCATTACCACGCCGAGCATCGCTGTCGACATGATGGTGTAATCAATCCAAGTATTCTGCTTGAGCGCAGCAATTGTGCCGACGGTAACCCCCATAATCAGGGTAAAGATAAAGGCGATAAAGCCTACTTTAGCCGAAACAGGTAAGGCAACTGCGATCAGCTCGTTAACCGAGTAATCAAGGTATTTAAATGACGGCCCGAAATCCCCTTGGATAACATTGGTCAAATACGTGGTGTATTGTTCAAATACAGGTTTATCTAAGCCATATTTAGCTTCGATATTTGCCATTACTTCGGGTGGCAATGGACGCTCTGTCGAGAAAGGGTTTCCCGGTGCAAAGCGCATAAGAAAGAAAGATACGGTGATCAAAACCAACATTGTTGGGATCGCCTCAAATATCCTTTTTGCGATGAATTTAAGCATAAACTCACTCTTTCAGTCTGTGACAGTTAAATTAAAGAAGTCGTCCAATTCTTTTGGACTAAAGATAGGCGCTACATGCAATTTCTCACATGTAGAGCCTCATTTTTATAGTTCTATCGAGTTACGAATTACTCTGTGATGTAGAGATCTTTAGAGTAAATCTTGTCTTCCGCGTTATTGACTGGGAAGCCACCAACTTTCGGTGATAGTAGACGTGATTTCACGTACTGGTAGATAGGTGCGATTGGCATATCTTTTGCCATCAACTTCTCTGCTTCTAGGTAAAGCGCTTGACGCTCTTCGTCAGAAGTTGAAGCAAATGCTTTGTTCATGATTGCATCGTACTCTTTGCTGTCGTAGTGAATACCACCAGTAGTGTTATTACTCATCATCAGCGTTAGGAAAGATGAAGCTTCGTTGTAGTCGCCACACCAACCTGCACGAGCAACCTCAAAGTTGCCAGAATCTTTGGTAGATAGGTAAGTTTTCCACTCTTGGTTTTCTAGCGTAACGTCTAGACCAAGCGTCTTCTTCCACATTGAACCCAGTGCAACCGCAAGTTTCTTGTGATTCTCTGACGTGTTGTATAGAAGGTTAAATTCAAGAGGGTTGTCTGCACCGTAACCCGCCTCTTCCAGTAGACGCGCCGCTTCAGCATTACGCTCTTCTTGCGTCATTTTGCCGTATGCAGGGATTTCTGGGTTGAAACCCGCCGTGATTTCAGGCGTTAGGAAATAAGCTGGCTTTTGACCTTGTGCTAGGATCGCATCAGTCACGATATTACGGTCAATCGCATAAGAAATCGCTTTACGTACGCGAACATCATCAAACGGCTTTTTCTTCGTGTTGAAGATGTAGTAGTAAGTACACAAGTTACCCGACACAGACACGTCTTCTGGATGCTCTTGCTTCAAACGCTTGAAGTGCTCTGTAGGCAGTTCATTCGTGAAGTCGATTTCACCTGCTAGGAAGCGGTTCATTTCCGCTACTTGGTTTTCGATTGGTAGGAAAGTAACTTGATCAAGCGTCGTGTTTTCGTTGTCCCAGTATTGTTCGTTACGTTTTAGAACTAAACGCTCGTTTACAACCCAGTTGTCAACAACATAAGCACCGTTACCTACAAAGTTCTCAGGCTTCGTCCATTGATCGCCGAACTTTTCAACGGTTGCTTGGTGAACAGGCTTCACTGTTGTGTGGCCCATCATCATCACAAAGTATGGTACAGCAGTGTCTAGCTCAACCACCAAAGTGTGGTCGTCAACCGCTTTAACACCCAACTCACTCTTGTCTTTTTTACCCGCAACAATGTCTTTTGCGTTCTTCATCTTGGTGTATTCCATGTACCAAGCGTATGGAGAAGCGGTTGCTGGGTCGACTGCGCGTTGGAAGCTGTATACAAAATCACCTGCAGTAACAGGATCACCGTTAGACCATTTTGCGTCTTCACGTAGGTGGAAAGTGTATGTTTTGTTGTCTTCAGTTTCCCAAGACTCTGCAACACCAGGGATAGTGTTACCGTCCGCATCTTGGTTTACTAGGCCTTCAAGAAGATCGCGAATCACGTGGGATTCTGGAACACCTTGAGATTTATGAGGGTCTATTGTCGCAACTTCTGTACCGTTACCACGCACCAATTCTTGAACAGCAGCAAGTTTTGGCTCTTTAGAATCAGATTTAGCTTCAGGGGCTGGAGCCGGAGCAGGCTCTGCAGCTTGTTTCTCTGCAGGCTTTTCGCCACAACCAGCTAAAGCGAGAGAAAGACCAGCACCAATAAATAAAGCGCGCGTGATTTTATTCTTATACATGCGTAAAACTCCAAATTTTTTCGTTAGCATCCATGACTTCTTTGTAAGGGCCTGGAACGGTCAGAGTTTTAGATTTTTTTAGTGCATTTTCTGAGCACAAAAGCCTAAAACCTTACAAAGACTGCGGCACACATTAGCAATCATTGAAGTAATTTGCCATAAAAATGTAGCAAAAAAACCAATAATCCTGACTAAACCACACATATCTAGCAGTAAACTCTAATCAAAAAGTATTCACCAGCCAAATGGAGACCAGAAGCGACATTCCACAGACAAAACTTTCGATTAATCTACATTTAAACCATTTGATAGCATCTTATGCTAGATATTTACATATTATTTAACATTTATGACAAATGAAGTCTAACAAATAATTGTTTATATATTGGGCTAAAAACTTTTATTGTGAAGAATATCACCAGAGCGAGTACGGGTTGTGTTGAAGTCAAATGAGCAGAACTATGAAGATAAGTACAAAAAAAGCTAAGTGCCGTTGACACTTAGCTTTTTTCACTAGAATGAGGAGTGGGTTCTATTTTTCCCAACGCTGTGCAGCTTGATGATCGGTGTCGCGCGACTCAATCCAACGATCTTCATTCGTCGTGCGTTCTTTCTTCCAAAATGGTGCTTTGGTTTTCAAGTAGTCCATAATGAACTCGCAAGCATCAAATGCTGCTCCGCGGTGTGCACTTGAAACACCAACAAAGACGATTTGATCACCGCTATCCATGTCACCAACGCGATGAATCACGCGTACGCCCAATAATGGCCAACGTGATTCAGCTTGATCGCAAATGTCGCTCAAGCTCTTCTCAGTCATGCCTGGGTAGTGTTCCAAGTGCAAACCAACAACATTATCGCCAAGGTTCATATCTCGAACTTTACCAATGAATGTTACGACAGCACCAGCAGCCGTACCTTCGGATAAACGTTGATATTCGTGATCAACGGAAAAGTCTTCAACTTGTACAGAGACGCGTGGGTCCATCTTAACCTCCGGTTACCGGTGGGAAAAATGCAACTTCATCCCCCGCTTTTACTTCGGTATCAAGTGGGACAATAGATTGATTAACAGCAGCAAGTAGCTTTCCTGGCTCTAAAGCCAAATCCCACTTACCATTGTTATCAGCGCCCTCTTCCACGAGATGTGCGCGAATCGCTTCAACCGTTTCAAATTGATCATCTAATTCGACACTGTCGATACCAATCAGCTCACGAGTCTGAGCAAAAAAAAGTACTTTAATCATGATTCCGCCTTGAAGTGTCCAGATTTTCCACCCGTCTTTTCTAGGAGACGAACTTGACCGATAACCATGTCTTTTTGCACCGCTTTACACATATCGTAAATCGTCAGTGCAGCAACAGAAGCCGCCGTGAGCGCTTCCATTTCTACGCCCGTTTTACCTGCAAGCTTACAAACAGATTCAATACGAACTTTGTTTTCTGACTCAATAGCCTCCAACTGAACTTCGACTTTAGAAAGCAACAGAGGATGACAAAGTGGAATCAAATCCCACGTTTTCTTTGCAGCTTGGATACCAGCAATTCGAGCCGTCGCGAACACATCACCTTTGTGATGCTGCCCGGAAACAATCAGTTGCAAGGTTTCTGGGGCCATGTGAACAAATGCTTCTGCACGTGCTTCACGAACCGTTTCAGCTTTTGCAGACACGTCGACCATGTTAGCTTCGCCAGACGCATTGATATGGGTAAATTGAGTCATTGTTTTTCCTTCGCTTTTAGGAAAGGTTATACAGATAGGTGCGGCATGAAGTTACAAGGGCGATGGCTTGCATCTAACTGCTGCTTGATGATCTTCGTCCAGCCAGTGCGGCACGCGCCTGTTGAACCAGGCATTGCGAAGATAACTGTATGGTTAGCAAAACCTGCAATTGCACGCGATTGGATCGTTGACGTACCAATTTCTTCGTAAGACACCATGCGGAATAACTCACCAAAACCTTCTACTTCTTTATCAAACAGAGGCTTCAGCGCTTCTGGCGTGCTGTCACGTGACGTGAACCCTGTACCACCAGTAATCATGATCGCTTGAACATTGTCGTCCGCAATCCACTGAGAAACAATTGCGCGAATTTTGTACATGTCATCAATAACAATTTGCTTATCAACAACATTGTGACCCGCTTCTTGAGCGTGTTCAACAAGGTAGCGACCAGAGGTATCGTTTTCTTCGGTACGAGTGTCAGATACCGTTAGAACGGCAATATTTGCAGGTTGAAATTTGCTTTCAGCGTGACCCATGTGTTCACCTATTCTCTTTTAACTTTGATACGTTTGGTATCGATTCTAGAAAAGCGAGGGAAAGCTAGCCTATAAATAAGCTTTCCCTACAAAATTTGAGTTGATTTAGCCGCCGATAGACGCCAGATGTGGCGTCATACCCGTATTACCATCGTGCAAGAAGTGGCTCACCGACTTAGTTTGTAACTGCGCTTGGATGCGTTCAATAAGCTCACTTTCTTGCTCATCACATTCCAGTAGATCACGCAGTTCTACACCGTGATCTCCAAACAAACACAGATGCAGCTTACCCATCGCAGAGACGCGTAGTCGGTTGCAGCTCTCACAAAAGTCTTTTTCATAAGGCATGATCAGGCCAATTTCACCCTTGTAATCTGGATGAACAAACACTTGCGCGGGGCCGTCATTATGAGAGCGCACTTTAAGCAGCCAACCGTTTGCAATCAACTGATTACGAATTGCTACGCCTGACACATGATGCTTATTGAATAAATCATCCATCTCACCCGTTTGCATCAATTCGATGAAGCGCAGTTGGATTGGACGATCTTTTATCCAGTTGAGAAACGCTGGCAGTTCTTGATGGTTAAGATCTTTCATCAAAACCACATTAACTTTGACTTGCTCATAACCAACTTCAAACGCACGCTCGATACCATTCATCACCTCAGTGAACTTATTTTCACCCGTGATTTGATGGAACATGCGCGGATCAAGGCTGTCCACGCTAACGTTGATGTGAGTTAAGCCCGCTTCACGCCAGTCTGCGACTTGCTTTGCCATGCGGTAACCATTGGTCGTAGTTGCAACTTTTTGGATACCAGGCGTCGTCGCCACTGAGTGGATAATGTCGGTAAAATCTTTGCGTAAACTTGGTTCACCGCCAGTGATGCGCACTTTTGACGTGCCACAATCAGCAAACGCTTTTACGACCCGTTTGATTTCAGGAAGAGATAAAAAAGACGAGTTTTTATTGCCCGAAGGCTTATAGCCATCAGGAAGGCAATAGGTACATTTGAAATTACATACGTCGGTCACAGACAGACGCAAGTAATAGAACTTACGATGAAATTTGTCTTCGAATTGTTGCGCCACGGAACACCTTTCCAAACACGGGAGGCATGGCCATTTCCAATCATGCCCTTGTGACAGTACGCCACTGGCTCAAAACGCTTATCCTCGGACTTAGCAATAGTGAGCTCGGAGTTATGGCAACCAGAGATATGAAACCTCTGATAGCTTTGCGGTGTAAAATACTTAATATTTGTACTGGAATCCAGACTTGAGTGATAAAAAACTCTCTAGAGACACAATTTACCGCTAAGTGAGTACCTTTCAAGCACTCCTTAAGATAAATTGTAGCCGTTTTTTACAAGATTATTAGAAGAACGTAATGAATATCTACACGGATAAAAAAGTGGTCGCTGTTGGCGGTGGTCATGGCTTAGGTCGAATGTTGGCCGCACTACGGGATTTTGGCGGCAATGCAACTGGCATTGTCGCCACAACAGACAATGGTGGCTCAACAGGAAGAATTCGTCACTGCCAAGGTGGAATCGCCTGGGGCGACACACGGAACTGCATTAATCAGCTGATCACAGAGCCGTCGATCAGTTCAATGATGTTTGAATATCGCTTCAAAGGTACTGGCGAGCTTGATGGTCATAACCTCGGTAACTTGATGCTTACGGCGCTCGATAACTTATCGGTCAGACCGTTAGATGCCATCAATCTGATTCGAAACATGTTAAAAGTCGACGTTAACATTCTTCCTATGTCTGAACACCCTTCCGATCTTTCCGCGTTATCTGTGGATGGAAAATGGGTCACGGGAGAAACGAATGTAGACGAGATGGACACCGATTTACGTCGTCTCGATCTATCACCAGAAGTTCCTGCAACTAAAGAAGCAGTGACTGCACTGGCAGAAGCAGACGCTATTATTCTTGGTCCTGGCAGCTTTTTAACCAGCATCATGCCTCCTTTGCTGTTGCCTGAGCTCGGCAAAGCCATTGCCGCCAATGAGAAAGCAAAAGTCATTTTCGTTGCCAACTTGAGCCCGGAGTACGGCCCAGCCGGACGAATGACCATGGCACAAAAATTAGAATGGTGTGAACGTGCCTGCCAAGGTAGGAAGATAGACGTGGTTCTAGCAGAGGAAACCGAGCAAGAAGTCTTGAGCCAGTGGAATGTAGTGACGGAATCGTTAGCTTCGTCGAACCGAGATTGGCGTCACGACCGAGATAAACTCAAGCTCGCTATTGAAAGCCAGCTAAGGCTTTCAATTTAAAAAAACGCCCTCTAAAGCTAGGGGATGGCTTCAAGTTTACTCGCTGTCAGCAATGAAAAAACCCTTCACTTACGTGAAGGGTTTTGTGTAAGAGCCTCATCAGAACAACGCATTACTGCTGCCAATCACGATAAGCGTCGCGTGTTTCGTGCAAAAGATCGAACATCGTTTTTAACTCGTCTGACTCTTCAGCTAACTCACCTGCTTTGGCTTTTTTATCTATCGACATCGCCAATTGACAAAGACGGTCTGCTCCAAAGCTCGCTGCACTGCTTTTTAACGCGTGACTGATTTCTTTGAGGTAACGCAATCGCTCTGTCCCTTGAAACTGAGATAAATTCTCGATGTAGGTATCCATCTCCCCTAAGAAAATATCGAGTAAAACAGGAACATTATCACTGCCAATCTCCATCGACAGTTCATCGATTTTTTGCTGATTTAATACATTCACACTCATACTTTTTGCCGCTCTTCCTTGCCATTCCAAGCCTGTAACTTGCGGTAAATCGTCGACGGACTGACATCAAGGTATCCCGCCGCTCGGGGGATATTGCCATCACACGCTTCAATCGCTTGCTCTATCGCCATTTTTTCTGTCATCCACAACGGCATAATCTCAGACGCAGTCATCACTTTCGGCTCAATGAATTTCGCCACAGAAGACGGACGGTCAAGCGGTTGATTCAGCGGTGGCGGTAACATATCCAACGTGATTTCTTTACCGTTGTTTAGAACAACGATATTGCGCAGCACGTTTTGTAACTGACGAACGTTGCCTGGCCACTCATAGCTATTAAATCGGTCGATTACATCAGGCGCAAAACGCACGAAGCTTTTTCCTTCTTCGTGCGACATATAGCCTAACAGTGAGTATGCAATTTCAATGACATCTTCACCTCGTTCACGTAAAGGTGGCAAATGCAAAGGAATGACATACAAACGATAGTACAAATCTTCACGGAATCGACCTTCTTGTACCTCTTTCCATGGGTCACGGTTAGTTGCACAAACAAAGCGAACATCCACGCTCTTCATTTTTGATGAGCCCACTTTTTGGAACGTGCCGGTTTGAATAAATCGCAGCAATTTGGTTTGCAAATCTAAGTCCATCTCACACAGTTCATCAAGGAAAAGTGTGCCACCATCCGCTAATTCCGCTGCACCCTGACGATCATTTGCTGCGCCAGTAAAAGCACCTTTCACGTGACCAAACAGCTCACTCTCAATCAAATCTTTTGGAATTGCAGCACAGTTAATCGCAATAAAAGGCTTGTCACCACGCTTGCTTGCCGCATGGATTGCCTCGGCACATACCTCTTTACCCGTACCACTTTCACCAGTGATGAAGATACTCGCTTTACTGCTCGCTGCTGAATCAATCGTGCGGTAAACCTGTTGCATAGTTTGGCTGCTGCCAATAAAGCCTTGATAACTTTGATTGCCCGGGTTATCAGCCTCGTTTTTTAACTTAGTCGCTTTACGAATCGCATTGTTAACCGTGACACGTAAACGGTCTGCTTCACACGGTTTGATCAAAAAGTCTTGAGAGCCATGACGCATTGCTTCTACCGCGGTATCGATAGAACCGTGAGCGGTCATAAAAATAATAGGTACGTCTGGATGACTCTTTTTTACAGCGTGTAAAACGTCCATCCCCGTCATATCTGGCAGACGAAGATCGAGCAGAATAAGATCTGGAATTCTATGGTTGAGACTTTCAATGGCATCCCTACCTGTACCGACAATATTGATATCTATACCAAGCGGTGTCAGGTATGAGCGGTACAGTGCCGCAACAGATGCGGTATCCTCAACCATTAAAAGGTAACGAGATTTAGGACCTTCAGATTTTTGTTGCATAACCTAGCTAATATTTTGTTGTGTTTTAAACAATAATCGCATTACGCTTTGCATTTTGCAAATAACATTAGCTAAATTATGGGTAAGAGAAAGGATTCAAAAATAATATCAATTATTTAAAAAATGGCATAAACCATGCTGATAGTTTAGTGACCCCTCGGGTCACCTAGCCAACTGACGTTGTTAGTGAACGAGATGTTCACAAAACAAGCCAATAGACCCGACTGCCTATTGGCTTCTTTTTTTGCAAGCAATCTAAAACTCTTGGCTAAGCTAGATCATTAAGCTTATTTTTAACTATTTGCGATGAACTGCGCTCTTAGTTTTTCAATCTCGTCACGCTTTTGCGCCGCCAATTCAAACTCTAAATCTTGCGCGTGCTGATACATTGCCGCCTCAAGTCGACTGATTTCTTTTTCCAACTGTTGAGGAGACATGACCTCGTATATTTGCGAAGGCTCCGCCACTTTCGACAACGGTACCTGTTTAGTATTACGCTGACGTTTAGACTTGGTAATATCGCCCAATTCCATAATATCTTTGATATTTCGTTTGAGTGCTTGCGGCGAAATGCCCATTTCTTCGTTGTACGCTTTCTGCTTCTCGCGGCGGCGGTTGGTTTCATCCATCGCCTTTTTCATGGAGTTGGTGATTCGGTCAGCATACAAGATCGCCTTACCTTCAAGATTTCGCGCAGCACGACCAATGGTCTGAATCAGTGAACGCTCGGAGCGCAAAAAGCCCTCTTTATCTGCATCCAATATTGCAACCAGCGAAACTTCAGGCATGTCCAAGCCTTCTCGTAGCAAGTTAATTCCCACCAGCACGTCAAACTCGCCAAGACGAAGATCACGGATGATCTCCACACGTTCTACGGTGTCAATATCTGAGTGTAAGTAACGTACCCTAACATCATGTTCGTGCAAGTACTCGGTGAGATCTTCGGCCATCCGTTTGGTCAATGTTGTCACTAGAACTCGCTCATCTTTAGCAGAACGGAGGCGAATTTCAGACAACAAGTCGTCTACTTGGGTCGCTACTGGGCGAACTTCCAATTCTGGGTCAAGCAAGCCTGTTGGACGAACAACTTGATCCGCTACATCGCCTGAAGATTTTTCTAGTTCATAATTTCCTGGCGTCGCAGAGACAAAAATCGTCTGCGGTGCTAACGCTTCAAACTCTTCAAACTTGAGCGGACGATTATCTAACGCAGAAGGTAAGCGAAAACCAAACTCCACTAGCGTTTCTTTACGAGAGCGGTCACCTTTATACATGGCACCAATCTGCGGCACAGTCACGTGGGATTCATCGATGATCAACAAACCGTCATGAGGCAAGTAATCAAACAATGTCGGTGGCGGCTCGCCTTCCGAGCGTCCGCTGAGATAGCGAGAATAGTTTTCGATACCTGAGCAAAAACCTAACTCATTCATCATCTCGATATCGAATTGAGTCCGCTGGCTAATACGCTGTTCTTCCAGTAGCTTGTTGTTGTCTAGAAGCTGTTTTTTGCGTACTTCTAATTCAACCTTAATATTTTCGATCGCTTCAAGAATGCGATCTCTTGGTGTCACGTAGTGCGTCTTAGGGTAAATAGTGTAGCGTGGTAAATCTCGCTGTTTCACCACACCAGTCAATGGATCAAAAACACTGATGCAGTCAATTTCATCATCAAACATTTCGACACGAACTGCGTCTTGGTCAGATTCCGCTGGAAAGATATCAATCACTTCGCCACGAACCCGAAACTGTCCTCGCTCAAATGCCACGTCATTTCTCGAATATTGTAGCTCTGCCAGACGTCGTAGCATGTCCCGTTGATCAATCACGTCACCACGACGTAAATGCAACATCATTTGCAAGTAAGATTCTGGGTCACCCAAACCATAGATAGCAGAAACAGACGCAACGATAATCGCGTCTTTACGTTCCAATAGTGCTTTCGTTGCGGAAAGGCGCATTTGCTCTATGTGAGCGTTAACCGATGCGTCTTTTTCAATGAAAGTATCCGTCGTCGGGACATAAGCTTCAGGCTGGTAGTAATCGTAGTAGGAAACAAAGTACTCCACCGCATTATTGGGAAAGAATGATTTCATCTCGCCATATAATTGCGCTGCGAGCGTTTTGTTTGGCGCAAGTAATATTGCAGGTCGCTGGGCTTGAGCGATAACATTCGCTAGTGTGAACGTTTTACCCGATCCCGTTACCCCCAATAGTGTTTGATGTGCCAGTCCAGCATCGAGCCCCTCAAGCAGCTGCTTGATCGCTCCCGGCTGGTCACCCGATGGCTGATAATCGGAGACCAATTCATAGACTTTACTCATACCCTTCCTCAACTTTACTGCGCTTTGGCTGTATATATATACACCTTAGCCAATGAAATCTACGTCTATTGAAAATTTACCCACCATTGTTAATAAATTTTCTTGTTTGTCTAGAATGCTATAGCCATACAAAACCTACTCTGATATAGTGCTTCGCCCTAGTTGAAGAGCCACACCCATTCTTCACATTGCAGTTTCCACAACTTTTCCCCAAAAATTGACCTAAACACTCTTTATCCCCAAAAGCTATATTTTTATCCACCTTGAATACATTTTGCTTAACATCAATAAATCTATGTTTTAATTGCATATTCTCTGTATAGCTCTGATTAAAAATTCACTAAATAAAAACCAGGTTGCATATAAAAAATCTTTACTCAGATCTCATCAACATAGTTATCCACAAAATTAGTGGATAACTAACCTCACCCCTTTACAGACAAGCAGTACAGAAAAGTAAAGCCCTTCCCCCAATATTTTTTGCTAAAAATGTATTTTTTTACTGTTGACAGTAGTTTGGCTGCTCGGTAAGATTCGTTCCGCTTTCAAGCAAAGCAATTCCTCCTTAGCTCAGTTGGTAGAGCGACGGACTGTTAATCCGCAGGTCGCTGGTTCGAGCCCAGCAGGAGGAGCCAAATTCCAGAAAAGTCGTGTCGCAAGACACGGCTTTTTTCGTTTTGAAATCAAAAACTTCTTTCACCATCAATATCTCAAGTGACGACTTAAAATTACTCGCTAAGTGTAATTCCCACCTTCTGAGCAAAAGATTCTTTGAGGAAAGACAGCACCAGCGTCTTTGTAAAATCCATTCAGCAAGCTGTTCAATTTCTTATTGATTCATCAAAATACCTCACATAGACGACTATTTTTCCATCGTGTATGTAAAACCACATCGTTCACTGGTTGTTATTGGTGTCACAAAACACGATAATATCAAGATCGGATTTTAAGAACGTAATAACTATGACCGAATATGTTTTGTTGTTGGTCGGCACTGTGCTGGTGAACAACTTTGTACTGGTGAAGTTTTTGGGCCTATGTCCTTTCATGGGTGTGTCCAAAAAACTGGAAACAGCAATAGGTATGGGCTTAGCGACAACTTTTGTGCTAACGCTCGCGTCAGTGTGTGCGTATTTAGTGGAAAGCTACATTCTTCGTCCACTGGGTATTGAGTACCTTCGAACCATGAGTTTTATTTTGGTGATAGCCGTTGTGGTGCAGTTCACCGAAATGGTTGTGCACAAAACAAGTCCAACACTTTATCGCTTGCTTGGTATTTTCTTACCGCTGATCACTACAAACTGCGCGGTATTAGGCGTCGCGCTTCTTAATATTAATGAGAACCATAACTTTATCGAATCGATTATCTACGGCTTCGGCGCCGCTGTTGGTTTCTCATTGGTGTTGATACTTTTTGCATCCATGCGTGAGCGCATAGCTGCCGCCGACGTACCAGTGCCTTTTAAAGGTGCATCGATTGCAATGATTACAGCGGGTTTAATGTCACTAGCCTTTATGGGCTTTACAGGTTTGGTGAAGTAAACAATGAGTACGATTTTAATTGCGATCATCGCGTTAGCGGTTCTTGCTGCGATTTTCGGCGCGATACTTGGTTTTGCTTCTATTCGCTTCAAAGTCGAGGCAGACCCAATTGTGGATCAAATCGACGCAATCTTACCTCAAACTCAATGCGGTCAATGTGGCTACCCTGGTTGCCGCCCTTATGCTGAAGCGATTGCAAATGGCGACCACATCAACAAATGTCCGCCAGGCGGTCAGGCAACAATCGAAAAGCTCGCCGACTTAATGGGTGTTGAGCCAGAAGAATCTGCGCACGATCTCGACAGCAAAATTCCAACCGTTGCGTTTATCCATGAAGATATGTGCATTGGCTGTACTAAGTGTATTCAAGCGTGTCCAGTGGATGCAATTGTAGGCGGTACAAAAGCGGTTCATACCGTAATTAAAGACGAATGTACGGGGTGTGATTTATGTGTTGCACCATGTCCAACTGATTGTATTGAAATGATTCCTGTGGCAACCACCACGGAAAGCTGGAAGTGGCAACTTAACTCCATTCCAGTACTCAACATTACGGATGCTGCCGACGATGCAGCGAACGTGAAAGATTCAATTAAGTAAGGTTTCGCATGTTGTCTTTGATTGAACAAATTCGTACAGGCTCGCTTTGGGATTTCCCTGGTGGTGTGCATCCGGCAGAAAACAAAAAGCAGTCCAACAAAACTGAGCTCGTTCACGCGGCTATCCCATCAGAAATTGTATTACCGCTAAAACAGCACATTGGTAAGGCTGGTAACTTATTGGTTGCCGAAGGTGACCACGTATTAAAAGGTCAGCCATTAACGCAATCCGAAACTGGTTTTACCGTTCCAGTGCATGCTCCTACATCGGGTACGATCACCGCAATTGAGCCTAGAACCGTTGCTCACCCTTCAGGTCTGAGTGAACTCTGTGCGGTCATTACCCCTGATGGTAACGATACATGGTGTGACAGAAAACCCGTCGCGGATTACAAACAAGAAACACCTGACGCACTGATCGATATTATTCGTCTCGCAGGCATTTCAGGTATGGGTGGCGCAGGTTTCCCTACCGCAAAAAAAATCCAATCAGGTTTTGCTCGCACAGAGATTCTTATCGTCAACGCAGCTGAGTGTGAGCCATACATCACATCAGATGACAAGCTCATGCAAGAGCATGCCGAAGAGCTCATCCAAGGTATCGAGATTGTCGAACATATCCTGACACCAAAGCTCACGATTATTGGTATTGAAGATAACAAACCAGAGGCAATTAAAGCGTTAGAAGCTGCGGCTCTAAACAAAGATATCGTCATTCGCGTTATCCCGACTAAATACCCTTCTGGTGGTGAAAAACAGCTGATCAAAATTTTGACCAATAAAGAAGTACCAAGCGGCGCAATTCCAGCCGATATTGGTATTTTGGTTCAAAATGTCGGTTCTCTTTACTCAATCAAACGCGCAATCATCGATGGTGAACCGATGATAAAACGCGTGGTGACCCTCACTGGCAAAACATTCAAACAACCACGTAATGTTTGGGCATTATTAGGTACACCAGTACAGGCGTTATTGGATGAGTTTGGCTATAAAGCCGATAAGAAGTTACAACGTTTAATCATGGGTGGACCAATGATGGGCTTCACCCTTCCCCACTCTCAAGTGCCGATTACCAAGACAGCAAACTGCATCCTTGCTCCGACTCGTCGTGAGATCTCTCCGCACCAACATGAGATGGAATGTATTCGCTGTAGCCAATGTGCTGAAGCTTGCCCTGCTTCACTGCTACCTCAGCAACTGCAATGGCATGCAAAAGCTGAAGAGTATGACAAACTCGAAGAACTAAACTTAAAGGATTGTATCGAGTGCGGTGCTTGTGCGTTTGTGTGTCCAAGTGAAATTCCTCTCGTACAGTATTACCGCCAAGCAAAAGCGGAAATTCGCACCAGAACACAAGAAGCGGAAGCTGCGGAGCGAGCGAAGCTGCGTTTTGAAGAGAAGAAAGCGCGTATGGAACGCGAAAAAGCAGAACGTGAAAATCGCTTTAAGAAAGCAGCCGATCAGCGCCGTAAAGACATGAAATCTTCTGGTGGTGATGATGCGATTGCAGCAGCGATCGCACGAGTGAAAGCTCAGAAGACAGAAACAACAGAAAAAGCAGAGCCAGCCGTGAAACCTGCCGTCGCTGCAGCCATTGCCAAAGCGAAGGCAAAACAGGCCGCAGCCGCTAAAGCAGGCTCTAGTGAACCTGATAACTCAGAAATGGCAAAACTGCGCGAAGAACGCAAACGTCTAGCCCGCGAACGTAAAGCACAAAAAGAACAAGGCGAAACGCCAGACAACAACGCTGATGATAAGAAATCGGCAGTTGCAGCAGCCATCGCCCGAGCTAAAGCGAAAAAAGCTCAACAAGAAGAATCAACCGAAACAATGGAAGCTCAAGCATCTGCTGAGAAAACCGAAGATCCGAAGAAAGCCGCCGTTGCTGCTGCCATTGCGCGTGCCAAAGCGCGTAAAGCGAAACAAGCAGACTCAACTGAAACCGAAGAAGCTGAAACGTGTACTGAGCCAACCGACGATCCGAAGAAGGCAGCCGTTTCTGCTGCCATTGCGCGCGCTAAGGCTCGTAAAGCGAAACAAGCAGACCCAACCGAAACGGAAGAAGCTGAAGCGCCCGCTGAGCAAGCTGAAGATCCGAAAAAAGCCGCGGTTGCTGCTGCCATTGCACGCGCTAAGGCCCGAAAAGCGAAACAAGCAGACTCAACTGAAACCGAAGAAGCTGAAGCGCCTGATGAACAAACTGAAGATCCGAAGAAAGCCGCGGTTGCTGCTGCCATTGCACGCGCTAAGGCCCGAAAAGCGAAACAAGCAGACTCAACTGAAACCGAAGAAGCTGAAGCGCCTACTGAGCAAGCTGCAGACCCGAAAAAAGCCGCGGTTGCTGCTGCCATTGCGCGTGCCAAAGCGCGTAAAGCTAAGCAAGAAGAACCAGCCGAAACGGTAGAAGCTGAAACGCCTGCTGAACAAGCAGAAGATCCGAAAAAAGCGGCTGTCGCTGCGGCTATTGCGCGTGCCAAAGCGCGTAAAGCTAAGCAAGAAGAACCAGCCGAAACGGTAGAAGCTGAAACGCCTGCTGAACAAACTGAAGATCCGAAAAAAGCGGCTGTCGCTGCTGCTATTGCGCGCGCGAAAGCTCGCAAAGCGCAGCAAGAAGCTAATAAAAATAATACTGAGGAGAACGAGTAGTGTCGTTTTTTATTGCCAGTTCACCGCATACCCACAGCCGTCGTAGTACACCTGACTTAATGAAATGGGTGGCACTTTGTGCTCTCCCAGGTTTAGCGGCTCAGACCTACTTCTTTGGGTGGGGAACGCTTATTCAGCTGATTTTTGCCATCGCAGTCGCTGTATCACTTGAAGCCTTAGTTATGGTCTTCCGTAAACGTTCGCCGATGCGAGCACTACGTGATAACAGTGCGATCGTTACCGCTTGGTTATTAGCCGTGGCTATCCCACCATGGTCTCCGTGGTGGATTATGGTGATCGGACTTATTTTCGCGATCGTAATCGCTAAACACCTATATGGTGGCCTTGGTCAAAACTTATTCAATCCTGCCATGGTCGCTTATGTGGTCTTGTTGATCTCATTCCCAGTGCAAATGACGAGTTGGAGTGCCCCGACGTCACTCATACCTGATCACGTAAATTTTGCAGATACACTCTCTTTAATTTTTACGGGCTATGATTACGACGGCTTATCGCTTCAGCAAGTTCGAACGGGGGTTGACGGTGTGACAATGGCGACGCCACTTGATGCATTTAAGACCGGCATTCATACAGGTGCAACCCCAAGCGAAGTACTGTCGCAGCCAATATTCGATGGCTTAGCTGGCATTGGTTGGCAATGGGTAAATCTTGCCTACTTACTTGGTGGTTTAGTGATGATCAAAAAACGCATCATCCAATGGTATATCCCCGTAGGTTTCCTAGCGAGCCTGACGCTATTTAGCGTCGTGTTCAGCTTGCTGACCCCAGGGGAAACTGCGTCGCCAATCTTCCACTTGTTATCAGGTGCAACCATGCTTGGCGCATTCTTTATTGCAACCGATCCCGTGTCGGCGTCTACCACCGTTAAAGGACGTTTGATCTTTGGCGCGCTTATTGGTGCTTTGGTCTTTATCATTCGCAGTTGGGGCGGCTTCCCTGATGGTGTTGCATTCGCAGTGTTACTTGCAAATATGTGTGTGCCACTGATCGATTACTACACCAAACCTAGAACTTACGGTCACTGAGGTAAACATGTTAACCGCTATTAGAAAAAATGGTCTGACACTTGCGATCTTTGCCTGTGCAACAACCGGATTAGTCGCCTTTACTCAGTACCTAACAAAAGACCAAATCAAGATACAAGAACAACAACAATTGCTTTCTGTTTTGAATCAAGTCATTCCAGAAAACATGCATGACAACGCACTCACGCAAGCCTGCACTATGGTCACGTCACCAGAACTGGGGACATTGCGTGCAATGCCAGCCTACCTCGCCACGAAGAATGGTGAACCGACAGCAATCGCAATAGAATCCATCGCGCCAGATGGCTACAATGGTGAGATAAAAGTTATTACTGGGATTGACAATCAGGGCAATATTTTGGGGACACGCGTCTTAAGCCATCAAGAAACCCCTGGCCTGGGCGACAAAATTGATCTTCGTGTCACCGACTGGATCCTGAGCTTTACGGGCAAACAAGTCACGGAAAGTAACTGGAACTCATGGAAAGTTCGTAAAGATGGTGGTGATTTCGATCAATTTACTGGTGCAACGATCACACCTAGAGCCGTCGTAAAAGTGGTGCGAAATACCGTTAACTACGTAAACCAATCTCGTGAAGACATTCTTAGCCAACCGTTAGGCTGTGAAGGAGAGCAGTAATGAGTGAAAATAAATTGCTGATGAAAAACGGTATGTGGAGCAATAACCCTGCTCTCGTACAGCTGCTGGGTCTGTGTCCACTACTAGCGGTTTCTTCCACAATAACCAATGCCTTAGGTCTTGGTATTGCAACCTTATTAGTGCTGGTCGGCTCCAACGTCACGGTTTCTCTTATTCGTAATTACGTACCAAAAGAGATCCGCATTCCTGTATTCGTGATGATTATTGCCTCACTTGTTACCTGCGTTCAGTTATTGATGAATGCCTATGCGTATGGTTTATACCTGTCTCTTGGTATCTTTATTCCTCTGATTGTAACGAACTGCATCATTATTGGTCGAGCTGAAGCATACGCTTCAAAAAATGATGTTGCGCCTGCAGCATTAGACGGTTTATGGATGGGTCTTGGTATGACAAGCGTTTTGGTCGTGCTAGGTGCCATGCGTGAGTTAATTGGTAATGGCACACTATTCGACGGGGCAGATCTGCTATTAGGAGACTGGGCATCCGCTCTCCGCATTCAAGTTTTCCAATTTGACAACAGCTTTCTGCTAGCGCTTCTTCCACCCGGTGCATTTATCGGTGTTGGTCTGTTGATAGCGCTTAAAAATGTCATCGATAATTCAGTCCAGGCACGTCAACCAAAAGAAGAAAAACCAACCATAGAACGTGCTCGCGTCACTAACGCATAACAAGATAAGGCTCTGTCATAGGAGCCTTTTTCATAAACCGCAGAGACGGTATTGGAAGTCAGCAATGAACAAAATAAAAAGAATCGAAATTCTTGAGCGATTACGAGAAAACAATCCGAATCCTCAAACTGAGCTTAACTGGAGCTCCCCTTTTGAACTGCTAATCGCGGTATTATTATCAGCGCAAGCAACCGATGTAAGTGTCAATAAAGCCACCGACAAGCTTTTCCCTGTCGCTAATACACCGCAAAGTATTCTCGATTTGGGAGTTGATGGCTTAAAAAAATACATAAAGACCATCGGTTTATTTAACTCAAAAGCAGAAAACACTATCAAGACTTGTAAGATCTTGTTGGAAAAACACAATGGTGAAGTTCCTGAAGATCGTGCAGCGTTAGAAGCGCTACCAGGCGTAGGTCGCAAGACCGCAAACGTCGTGCTCAACACCGCTTTTGGTTGGCCAACCATTGCCGTCGATACGCACATTTATCGCGTGTCGAATCGTACTAAGTTTGCAATGGGCAAAACGGTTGATGATGTCGAGCAAAAGCTATTAAAAGTTGTGCCAAAAGAGTTCAAACTCGATGTGCACCACTGGCTCATTCTTCATGGCCGCTACACGTGCTTGGCGAGAAAGCCTCGCTGCGGTAGCTGCATTATTGAAGATTTGTGCGAATATAAAGAGAAAGTATATCCAGATAGCTAACGCTATTTGAAAATCAAAGCTAGGAGCAAAAAATGTCAAATGGTCGAATTCTCCACACTATGCTTCGCGTAGGTGATCTAGACAAATCCATCAAGTTTTACACTGAAGTTATGGGCATGCAGTTGCTTCGTACGAACGAGAATAAAGAGTACGAATACACACTGGCGTTTCTTGGCTACGGTGACGAATCCCAAGGTGCTGTGATCGAGCTAACTAACAACTGGGGTAAAACTGAATATGACCTAGGTACTGCTTTTGGTCATATCGCCATTGGTGTTGATGATATCTACACAACTTGCGACGCTATCAAAGCGGCGGGCGGTAATGTGACGCGTGAACCAGGTCCAGTAAAAGGCGGAAGCACGCACATTGCATTCGTAAAAGACCCAGATGGCTATATGATTGAGCTTATCCAAAACAAGCAAGCTTCAGCAGGTCTGGAAGGCTAAGCGGTACTTCTAATAATCACTTGTACTGCAAGTTGAAAATCGATTACAGGCAGGTCTGCGATCTGCCTGTCCTTTTATAAACAAAACACTTTACTTGATAATAATTATCGTTTAGATTTGTTCGCAACTTCGATATGCGGGATTACGATAATGATCAGTGAATGGGAAAAACACACACTTCTAGCCGATACGGCACTTCAACTAGATGACCCTGTTCGCAGCATTCTTCATTACCAGCAAGCCCTAAGCCTGAGTGAAGATATTAGCGAATGTGTGGAAATTGAAGCAGACGAGCGATTATTAATTTCTGTGATTTCTTGTCATAACTTAGCTCAGTTCTGGCGTTGGGCCGGAGACACTGACTATGAACTCAAATACCTTCAGCTGGCTTCAGAGAAAGTCTTAACACTCATCCCACAATGCCCAAATAAAGAATGTGCAAGCTTTATCGACTCAATAGGATGTTGCACTAAAGCATTAATAGACTTCATGAAACGTCACCCTAATCCGGCTATTGCCAAACAGGTTGAAAAAATCGATACCGCAACAAATTGCGAAGTCATTGCCAAATTCCGCTTAAACTAACATTCAAATTATACAGCCGGAATCACCGAAAGGTACTTAGCAAAATCCCATTAAAATATTATTAACAACGTCAGTAAATTAAAAACGCCGAAGCTTTCAGCTTCGGCGTTTTTATATTCGTTACACTTGGGTTCGCCCGAGTGATATTACGACTCGGCGGTTTTTGTCTTTTCCTATTGGCAAGCCATTATCTGCAATAGGACGACGCTTGCCGTACCCTTGCACTTGAATTCGATCTTCCGGTAGCCCTAGAGACTGAAAATAATCACGAAGTGACTCTGCACGTCGCTCAGATAAACTTTGGCTCGCACTTTTGCCATCGGTTGAATCGGTGTACGTCGCCACCAGCACGAGATCGATATCTTGATTATGTCGGATATAATCTGCAATTTGTGATAAACGCTTTTTGGAAGCCTTGGTTAACTGATCGCCTTGTCTTTCGTAGTGCAAAATCGTAAAGGCAATGTCTTCAAAACTGTATTTCAATAAATTGGAAATACAGTCGCTAAACGCGTTGTACTTATTTTGAAACAGCACGGATGACAATGCGACTTCAATTCTCTGATCTCGGCTCTGCCAATCCTGATAACTAAAGGTCGGATAACGCCCTTTTTCCAGCTCAGACAAAATGCCCCATGCTGTTTGCCCTCCGACATAACCATCAAACTGTTTAAAAAACTTTAGGTTTGTAATTCGATCGGCGTGTTCACCTGGTCGCCAAGGTGGCGGCATAGAGATGAGACTGACGTTACGTGTTTCTCCCATCGGACGACGCATTTTTAACTCAAAGTCTAAATTGATTTTTTTATTCGCACGAGATGAAAATACCGCATCTCCAAAACTTGGAATAGGGTGAACAAGTTGGCATTCTAACGGTGTGTTGACCACCATTTCCCATTGAGATTGCTGTGGAGTGGCAACATAACGTTTGCCCATCACAGCAAAACTGCTTGTGCTAAACAACGAAAATACAACGCCACTAGTAATCAGCCATTTCTTCATCTAAGTACTGTCTCTTAAACGGCAGTCTGTTGCCGTCAATTTGAATCAATAAAACCACTTCACCTGGCATGCAAAAACCTCGCCAACGTGCGAAATATCCTGATATTACGATTAACGTTAATCATGGTAACTCAATCACCCGAAATGCGATCGAGCGTATTGATGAGATGCAAAATAGAATTCCGTTTTTCTCCTAAATTGCGGTTTTTCTCGTCGGTATAATCTGCAATAATGCAGCCTTCGTCACACAAAAATAAGCCGACATGACAATAGAAAATGAAGCTCTGACCTTGAAAAAACGCTTTCGTGGTTATTTCCCTGTGGTAGTAGACGTTGAGACCGCAGGTTTCAATGCTCAAACTGATGCACTTTTAGAAATTTGCGCCGTTACGTTAAAAATGGACGAAGATGGCGTGTTGCATCCGGCCTCCACCATTCATTTTCATGTTGAGCCATTTGAGGGCGCTAACTTAGAAAAAGAAGCGCTAGAATTCAATGGTATTCGTGACCCATATAGCCCTCTTCGTGGTGCAGTTTCTGAGCAAGAAGCGTTAAAAGAGATTTATAAACTTATTCGCAAAGAACAAAAAGCCGCAGATTGCTCGCGCGCAATTATGGTTGCCCATAACGCAGCATTCGACTTAGGTTTTGTAAATGCAGCCAATGAGCGCTGTAAACTAAAAAGAGTCCCTTTTCATCCCTTTGCTACTTTTGACACGGCAACATTGAGTGGCCTTGCTTATGGTCAAACGGTTCTCGCGAAAGCATGCAAAACGGCCGGGATGGAATTCGATAATCGTGAAGCACACTCAGCGCTTTACGATACACAAAAAACAGCAGAATTATTCTGCGGTATTGTCAACAAATGGAAGGCCCTCGGCGGTTGGCCGCTTGCTGACGAAGAATAATAAGTAAACACAACATATTAGGAAAAGTATGAATCCTGTCGTTATATCAGTGTGCGTCATGCTCGTGTTAGCATTGATGCGCGTAAACGTGGTGGTTGCCCTCACGTTTAGTGCCATCGTTGGTGGCCTTGTCGCAGGCATGAGCCTTGGAGACACAGTTGCCGCGTTCGAAAGTGGTTTAGGTGGCGGTGCGACTATCGCTCTGAGCTACGCAATGTTAGGCACTTTCGCCGTTGCTATCTCTAAATCTGGCATCACGGACCTACTGGCTAAAAGTGTTATCAAGCGCTTAAATGGTAAAGAAAACTCGGCGTCAACTACCGGGTTAAAGTACGCGGTGTTAGTCGCGCTCGTTCTTGTCACTATGTCATCTCAGAACGTAATTCCGGTCCATATCGCCTTTATTCCAATTTTGATTCCACCTCTTTTGGGCGTATTTGCGAAACTTAAGCTCGATCGACGTTTGGTCGCGTGTGTTCTTACCTTTGGTTTGATCACACCTTACATGATCTTACCTGTTGGTTTCGGCGGTATTTTCTTAAATAACATTCTATTAAAGAACCTACATGACAACGGTTTGGAAAACGTGGTTGCAAGCCAAGTTCCAACTGCAATGTTACTGCCAGGTGCTGGTATGTTGTTTGGTCTATTGCTGGCAATCTTTGTTAGCTACCGTAAACCACGCATCTACGAAGAAACGGAGTTGACTGTCGTTCACGAGACAGATCATGCTATCAATAAAAAGCACATCTTGGTGGCCGCTCTTGGTATTGTCGCCGCATTGGGTGTTCAGCTTTACACTGGCTCAATGATTATTGGTGCTCTAGCTGGCTTTATGGTGTTTACTTTTGGCGGTGTGATTGCTTGGAAAGAAACGCACGATGTCTTCACAAAAGGCGTGCATATGATGGCTATGATTGGTTTCATCATGATCGCTGCCGCAGGTTTTGCTGCGGTAATGAAGCAAACAGGTGGCGTTGAGACATTAGTACAGTCTCTCTCTACCAGCATTGGTGATAATAAGCCGCTTGCAGCACTACTGATGCTGATCGTTGGCCTGCTAGTAACAATGGGCATTGGTTCATCGTTTTCAACCATTCCAATCTTGGCGACAATCTACGTTCCACTCGCGTTGGCATTTGGTTTTTCGCCAATGGCAACAATCGCGCTAGTTGGTACTGCTGCCGCTTTGGGTGATGCTGGTTCTCCAGCGTCCGACTCGACATTAGGCCCTACATCTGGTCTAAATGCCGACGGTCAGCATGAGCACATTTGGGAAACGGTTGTTCCAACCTTTATCCACTACAACATTCCACTGATCATCTTTGGTTGGATTGCTGCAATGGTGCTTTAGTACCTTTGTTTGATGGATATACTTAGTTACGAAAAAGCCGCTCATTGAGCGGCTTTTTGTTATTTGAAATCGCGATTATTGCGCTGGCATATTGTCAATAATACGTTCACGTATCAGTTTCAAGGTAGGCTCTGTTGACAGATAATCTACGGCAATCGGGAAATAAGCGTCGTTAATTTGAAGAACCAAGCTAGGGTAAGAATCCACGCCTAGGCTCTTTGCAAGACTCAGTTGATCTTGGAACACACCTTCTAAGAAAGAGCCGTCCATATCGTTCTTGAACTGCTGAACATTCAAACCAATTTCTTTAGCTAGCTGCAAGTGAGTCGCTTCTTCATGAGGAGGCATCGCACGTAAGTAATACGCATGTTGAATCGCTTCTAGCATCTGCTCATAAGAATCTTGAAAGCCCGCTGCGATAACTGCGCGACAAGATTGGTAAGTGCTTCTTACTGGCGTACAAAGCTTCCAGAAATCGTAGTTAAACTTGGTGCCCAACTGACGCTCAATCTGCTTCCAAATACCTTCGAGTTTTTGTTGCATCTCTGGTGGCATCGGCAAACTAGTATCTGGCGCAAGACCACCCACCACATACTCAAACTGAATAACGCCTGGCAGTTGCTGTTTCAATTTATCAAGCGTCGGTTTGTAACCCCAACACCAACTGCACATTGGGTCATGCACGTAGTAAAGCTTTATATCCACTTTAATTTTTTAACCTATAAAATCAATTAGTTAAATGAAACAAGAATAATAAATGGCGATAAAGTGGCGACACATTTAAATCTTATTGCTTGGTTTCTGCTTAAGAGTTAACGAGTTTTGCTTGTAACCCTGATAACAATATAGGTCCAGCACTCACTCGTTCCCCTCTTCTTCATCAACACGTAAACAGCGGTTTTGTCCCGTTAACTGCACAGTGATTTTGACATCTGAGTTTAATTATACCGTCTCATAAATTGAAAAACTGCTTTATCTTAATAATTCGCTCTAAAGCCTTATAGAGTAAGGCTCTATGCCCTCTTAATCAGATCTTATCTTCGCTCACCTGATCATCTATATTTCTCACAAAATTCTGAACAACACTTATTTTTCATACACTTAAAAATGTCATCTTGATCTTTCCAGATCATTAAAATTGGAATTTACTGAAAATATTTTCAATCTTTGAAATTTTCAAAACACTCTCAGTCTAGGCTCTAAGTAGCTCTATTCTCTCGCAAGCCCCGCTATATATATGGTTTCCCACGAGACACTCTAGGAACTCTCCCCACTAAATTTCAGTACACAAAAACTGAAAAAAAAACTGATCGAAAAACCTCGCAGGCGGGTGAGGAGAGTGCGGATTTTGTCATCAGCTCCAAGCCTTCCACGGTTATATAGATATTGTTTGCACTTTGATTAAGTACTCAAGTTATGCAGAATGCGTGAGTATGAACTTTAGATTACGCTGGCGGGCATGGCTAGGATTGCAGGTTAAGTGGGCTATTCATTATATGAATAGCCCTGTAAATGAGAGCAATGCTATGCAAATATCTAGGACAGTACATCCGCTGCTTTACTCACAACTTTTGACACTTTATCCAAAGTATCGGTAACTTTGTTTATCACAAGCAGTACTTTTTCTAGGTCCTGTTGAGCTTGCTTACAATAAGTTGTCAGGGAATTTAGGCTAGTTAAAGCCTCGATAAGTTCATCAGAAGTACCGATCAACTGATTTTTCATCACTGTGACTAAGTTTTCGTGAAGCTTTTCACTTGCGTCTAATAACTGATTGGCTTTTTGATTATCTAGCTCTACTTCATATAGTTTATCAATCTCTAAAATAGATGATAAAAGCGCACCGCGTACTAATTTATTTTTTTCAGGTAACGTGTTCATAAGACTTCCTTACTGGTATTACTGAAATGGTATAGCTTAGGTGTTTTCTTTACAGACGATTATTTGAGCTTCTGTTGCAGTAACCTCTTCGTTCGTTGCTGGTGAAGCGTCTTCTATCGCGTAAGAACCATTACATCCGTCAACTAAATCGCGATAATCGCCATAGTGTTTCCATTGCTCTTTTAACTCGCCGATAATGGCGATAATGCTTGGGCCATCAAATTGATCTTTTGCCACTTCCTTAGCTAAGGCTGCATGAGCTTTCTGTATACCTAAAAGTGATTTCTGCGTTTTCGATAAATTAATACGAGTCGTGGCCATTAGTGTATGAGCATCAAAAATTTCCTTCATGCGTTTTTCACTCTCAGAGAAAGCTAACGGTTTTGCATTAGCATTCACATTAAAGTCTCTTATTAGATGTTTTAAAAAAGTGCTACGCTGAGAAACCAAAACATCTTGGAAGTACGTTTCTTTTAGTTGGTCAACGATCTCATCTGTGATGATTTTTATTTTGGGGTCAGCTTGTATGATGACCGTTTTCAATGCTTCTTGGCGCTTTTTCTCTACATAGGTAGTTCCAATCGCAGCGATGGCTGTAGAGATAATAGATATATCATCATTAGTATAGAGATTAGGTTTACCCGTTAATTCAACATAGCTTGTATTTGCCGAGTTCATTGAAGCCGCTAGATTCGCCGCAGCAAAGTCAATTTCTGCTTGAGTAACAGCTCCCGCTAGGTTTTGCAGGCCTTTCGCGTATTTAGTCAACGCATCATTCGCTTGATATAAAGCAAGGTTTTTCGTTAACTTTTTATCAAAAATAGGTGCGATTTCCTCAATTTCAGAGCGTGTAAGTGGCTCTATTCCGCCGCCAAATTTCGCCGCTTTATCTTTTATCTGCTTGGAGACCTCACCCTGATTAATATCAACGAGGACTTGATCTACTTGATCGGTTATCCCCTGTGTCGCTAGGGCGAATGCGCCAATTTGATTGTGAGGAGTGGAAGAACATCCACTGAGAAGTAAAACTAATATGGATATTGAATATAAATATTTCATTTACTAATCCTTACCTAGTTTAGCCTAGAGTATTTATTCAATTACTATGCAACCAAGTAAATATTAGTTCAAAAATCATTCAGCACTTGAATCTGAGATAAATAAATTTTGGAGTAGGTTATGAAGGTATATTGATGACCTTACCGGTCAGGAAACCAGTAAGGTGGGACTTACGGTATGACTATATTTTTATACTCCCCTTACTCGTACAACTAGTTTATAAGTATCTCTCCGGTAAAAGGTTAACTTGTTTGTGTTATCGGTTCGAGCCTGCCCTTCAACTTCTCACTATCCTCCCCATGACTAGTAATATTATTCGCTTGCACTGGTGTTTTGGTGCTTGCTCGTCCTGGTGCTACACCGCTGTGTGTATGCGTTGCTAAAGTGTCGGCCAATTCTTTAACCACCTGCATTAACTCCGATAACAGAATCAACACATTCTCTTGCTTAGAGCCTATCCAAGTCTTAGGTGATTGCAGCCATTGGTGCTCAGCGGCAATACTTCGGCGAAATTTTCCGATGGTCTCAATCAGTTCGCCAGCGGTAGCCGTTTGCATGTTGCCCAAGTTTCCTAACACCAGATCATCTCCTGACAACAAATTAATAGCACCAAGCGCTTCAATGAGCTTCTTACCATTCACTTCTTCAGTGCTGTGCTCATTTACAAAAAGCTGATGCTGGCCAAACTCACCTTTATACCGTTCAAATTGGTCTAACTTATCAAACGCTCTCTGATTTTGAGTTTGGTCAGTCTGCAGTGTTGTATTTCCTGCGGCATCGACTCGATAACTCACTTCTTCACGTTGCTGTTGTAGTTGTTCACCAGGCTCTATTGAGGGAAGCGCATATTCACGTCCATAAACGCCACGTATGATGGGTCTATCGCTTCGACCATAAGCGAAAGCAATTTCAACCAGTGTCCCTTCTAATGGATACGCTAACAATCCAGACTCATGTCCGCTCATGTTAACCGGCAATGGAATCGAGCGATAAACTGGTACGTTACTATCTGGTTGCAAATTATCATCTAGGACTTGCACATCAACAGAGAGTCTTGGCCGAAATGGGTCAGATACTTTACCCGCCGTCGCACTGTCTCTGACCGATTCGACTCGCCCGAACTTTGGCAAGTGAAAGCCTGCTGCTAATTCAGGAAAATGCTGTAGTGTTTCTCGCTTTTTAGGTATGACTTCAGACTGCTCAGCTTTCCAATACGCCGTCATATCATCCTGTATTAAGTCAACCCGATTGACTCGCTTACCATTCACAACACGACCTGGCCTAAGCATAGGAAACGGAACAAAGGTGACACTGTTACCATTTTGACGACTCGTAAACTCTTCAGGTAGTGGCATTGGTTTGCCGTTGAAATGGCTATCTTGATAGGAGCCGAAGTAAACTACCTGGTCAGTATGTTGAAACCAAACACAGTCAGGAATAGAAAAAGCCTTAGCGACCTGATCTAAACATTGATAACCCGTTCCCTGGCAAACAAAGTTTGGGATCGCGGTCTTCATGTATTCTTTATTAGGTAGATTAAACTCGAGACCAGTAAGGTGAGAGAGCTCATCAATAACCTGCTCGGCATTTGGATGCTCTAAACTGAGAGACCAACGTTTACTCAAAATACCTGTCAGTTCTTTTACTGTGATTTTTTGGTAGCCATTGACTGTAGATTGGATTTTATCAACATAGCCCTCAAACCAAGGCGACGTTTTGTTTTCATATCCAATATCAAAACGCACTGGCTCGAATAATTTCAGGGGTTGTGTTGCTTCAATTTCAAAGATGGCCACACTACCTAAAGAAAGCTTTAAGCTCACCATGTTACTTGCCAATTTGACTTCTTCGCCGCTTATATACAAACGCTTCTCTAACTTCATTGAGTCGCCTCCTCTGCGGTGATGAGAGCCTGTTTTAACCGAGTATTCTCTCGCTGCTCTGGCTTGCTTTGCGCTTTAATCCGCTGCTCTTTTTGCTCGGCGACACTGTTGTACTCCCGAAGCTCAAAGGAAACATTCCAAGCCTGTAGAGTTTCATGTTCTCTTACTTGAATACGCCCAGTGAACTTCACATTGCGAATTTTAAGTGCGAGCGCAATGTCATTGCCGATTCGATAAATACGTCTAGCATTCGACTCATCTTTATCTGAAGCAAACGCATAAAGTTGGGTCAGTGTTTCTATACGAATGAATGGAACACGACCACTAAAGGTAAGCTTTTTGCCTTTGTCACCTTGCTCTGCCACCTCGGTACCAGAAGACTGCCCACTCATGTCCTGGTCTTTAAACTCCATAGACATTTCAACGGTCATCGAGTCTAAGTTAATTGGCACACCATCTAGAGCTAGCATAATAGCTCCTCAAAAAACGTCATAGGTTCATAGCTAAGCAATAAGCTTGCTAATGTAAATTGATGATTGTTGGGCGTTCCCGCTTGATTCAATCGTGTCGCTATACTTTCCGCATTGCCCTCCACGGAGAACACATAGATACTTCCTTTCAAGTTCTTCAGGGCGTTGAGCTGAGCCTTGATTTCTTCCATCTTTTTATTGCGTTTCGCTGCTAGTAACTGCAACTTGTCAATTACGTGATGGTCATCGTCTGCTAATGACTCTAGCGTAGCTACTTGGGCACCTTGCCAATGTAAAGCATCATGTAATGGGTTAGCGTTGAGTAAAGCCATCGGCTTAAATCGTGGTAGAGCGATCGCTGCAGGTTGATGGAACTTATCAACGTCATTGGTATTTAAAGCATGACTTTGCCTAGCTACTTGGCACCACTCAGGCATTGGAAACAATGATGTAAGCTCAATGAGCTGCCGAGAGAATTGATTCAATTGAGAGGCCGTTACCATTATCGCAATACCGTGAAGATGGCCATTTGGTCGGTACCTATCAGCGTAATCCCGCAGCTTATTAGATAACGTTTTAATTGCAGTACTAGGATTGAGGTAACACCCCGAGTCCAAATGGGTCCCCACTTGAAACTGATATGGCGACACTGTAAGTACGGTTCCTGAGACAAGTAAGGATTGAAGTTCACTACGCAGCTTAAGCAAAGCGCTCGCCTCTTCACTTAAAGAGTGACGCCCGTAATTGGCGTCACTTGTATGGTTGGTTAACCGGTTAATCGCTTCATTCATTACGGCGCCGACTGCGTCTGTCACTGACTCAGCCTTGGTTTGAATGTTCTGCGAGTAACTTGGCCAGTTTAATTGGGATAAGTGCCAAGTCATAAGCGGCCTTCAATTGTCATGGACTTCTCCGTAGGGCGTTGTGGTCGAATGGTCATCGTTACTACACCATCCTTTACATAGTCGCGCAGCGCTCTCCGGTAGCTTCTCCAAACTGAAGCAGTTAGCGTAGAACGAGGATCGGAGTCTTCATGTAATGTGACTTGTCTATCCACATAAACCATTTCATGTGCCACCCATTGATTTTCTGCTTCAGCAAAAATGGCTGGCTCTTCTTGACCAGGAACTGCATCTGGATATGTCCATATGCCATTTGATTGTAAGACAGCGGGCAGCTTCTCGGGTGGTGAAGGGATCTCTATCCATCCATGCGGAGGGGTACCTCCGATAACTTGAAAACACCCCGTTCCCACTAATCCATATATTTTCTCTTTATCCATGCCTTACACCTTAACGCCCACAATCTTTCTCAAATAATGCTCACCTGAATAGGCGGTCACGCCATCGTATTTTAGAGAAGTACCACCTCTAACCGATTGAACTTCTTTACATGTCAAGGTAAACCCGTACTTGCCATCACTCTGCAAGATGATATAAAACTGGCCCAGCTCCATCGCTAATTGCACATCAACAATTGCACTCAGGCTTAGCCCTGACGCACCTGCATAACCACCTTCGGCTGTCACTATTAAGAAATCGAAGTTTGTAATAGGCTCTGACGTTTTTAGCTTCGTATTACCTGGCGCTCGTCCATTCCACAAAATTGACCGCTTTGTATTTGATTTACTACTGAGTGCTTCTTGTAAACCTCTAATAGTAGAAATCGCTTGAGTGCCCGTATGATTAGCTCGGTTCTTTAAATGTGCGTCTGTTTGATTTTTCGTAGCTTGAGTGGCAACTCCATCGAGCTTTTTCTTATCTGCTGCCGTCATTACCCCTGCATGAGATGTCGTCACCGCACTTAAAACCGCATCTTTACCCGTAGAACTCTTGATCGTTTGAGTTGTGGCATTGCGAGATGCCGTCAAGTTGGTTGCGATATTCGCTTGTGCTCCAGCTTGTATGCCATCCAGCTTCTTCTTGTCTGCTGCGGTCATAACCCCAGCGCTAGATGTTGTTGCGGCACTTAAAGTGGCATCTTTACCCGTAGAGCTATTAACCGTTTGAGAATTGGTGTTGCGAGACACGCTCAAGTTAGTTGCTACATTGACTTGAGCCCCACTCTGAATCCCGTCTAATTTTTTCTTATCGCTTGCACTCATCCAACCGGAGGCTGTTTTAGTGGCATTCTTAACATTCTTGTTGATGTATGACGCGACAGACTGAAAGACTCGCTTTGCACTCCATAGGCTACGGTATTCATCCTCACCAGCTTCAGCTTGTTGCTGAGTGATAACATCCCACACGCGCCAATCAGTAACATTGCCATGGGAGTCAATGCCAGCAAGTCGAGCGATGTAATGCTGTTGACCATTTTCATCAACGTAATTACTGAGTTCTGTTTTTGAGCTTCTTACTGTCGCTATGTTTTCCCAACGAGAGAGTGCGCTGCCTTGGCGTACCACATCTAAGTACAAGCCACATGGGATGCCATCACTGACCACCACCTCTTTTTTTGAGAGCTCAACACGTAACCCTGAGACATAAACAACTCCGGGACTAACAACAAATGTGTTTGACTTTCCTTTAGCGACAACCGAGCAGCCACGTACAAAGGCCGAACCGCCATAATGGTCAAGGTTCGCCAAACGTAAATCATCATCAATGCCCATTAAGCGCCCATGAAAGTCTATCTGCCAAGTTCCTGGTTCAACATGAATATTTGCTATCGCTGCAGCGCCACTGTACTCCTGCGCGACGGACTTAATAGTAGTCATGTTTTCTTCTTTAGTTTCCGTGTTCTTATACACGATCAAGCCACAGGAGTTCTCAACATGCTTGTCATGGAGGTAAATCGCATTGAACTTAAAACTCGGTGTGGTTGACTGAAGAATGACGGAATACACCAACGTATTACTATTAAGTCGCGCAGCCTGGTCCACTTTTTGACGATGCACGATATACGCTTCACTAGGCAGACCTAGGGCACGGTCAATCGGTGATTCAGCGTCTAAGTTAGGAATATGAGCAAACACAAACTCGTTCATGTCTGTCGTACTACCCGATGTAATTTTATCCACTAAATAGCGCTCAAACTGAGCAGGGATAATGGTTTGGCTCATACTGTATTATTCCTCTAGTTTTGCACTAAATAGCTGCTGACTTTGGCTGAAACAGGCCGTACGAATGTGCACCTGAATGGGATAAACAACTTCAAATCGATATCGACGGCAAGTTCTCCCATATTGCTCTATGAGCACTTGAACCAACTTGCTGTTTTGCGAGATATCGCCATCACTTAGCTCAATAGTACAAACGTCCCACTGAGCTTCGTTTTGACGCTCTTTGAACTTAACGATGCCAATGCCTAGCCTTTCAAAAATCCGCTTGAACCCCGCTACGCTACCTGCGTCTTTGGCGTTCACTTCTGCGTATTTCACTCGCTTTCGAAACAGTGAAAGTGGCTCACTCTCAAACCTTTTGATATCTCTATCCCATGCCATTAATTCCAATGCTTTTTCGTTACAGGTCAACGCATCCATTTGGCGAAGCGGAAATAGTAGGCTGCTCCAAACTATCCGGAAGAATGAAAAAACGCCTTTAGATAAAAAGTGAGGTTCTTTGACTTCATCCGCCGTCGTTCTTCCGTCCTGCCACCATGGGATCACAATTTCTGGTAAGCGAGGGGAATGTCGGCTTTGGTCGTAATTTCGAGACTCAGACATCCACGAGTTCCCTAACTGCGAGTGATTTCAATCGAGGCTGTTCTAGCTTGCTGATAATGTCTTTTTGGCCTTTTCCGTCTACGGTAAACCTTACCGATTCAACTTCCGTCATGTTGGTATGTATCTCAGTACCAAGCAAAGATAAGCTAAAACGATGCTCAGGTTTCGCGCGTGTCATTTCTGGGTAAGCTGCTGTTTCTCGAAAAGCCGCTCTAATCCTCTCTTCCACTTCAAGAAGTTCATTCACTTTGGTGGCGCTGTCTAAGTTCTCAGCTAAGACGACATCCGCCGTGATCTCATGTTTCGTATCGGGAATGGCTTTACAGGTAAGTACATCACCGTGACCGTGATGCCCTTTAGACATTATGTGCTCATTTAGCTGTTCAAGAACGGTCAGCGGGGTTGGCCCCACTTCCATCAAAATCAATGCTTCTGCTGAACCAGGGGTTATGTCCCCTGTATTTCTAAAATAGATGTTATCACTTCGGATCCCCGCTACGCTGGCGATGATAGAGCGATACACATCATCGATGTGCCATTCACCAGAGCTAGTAAAGGCATTTTGAATACGAAGCGCTAACTCTTCATCAGTCTCTGCGTCAGCACCGGGTATAGAGAGCCAGTCAGGTTCATTCACCGCATCAACAATGCCCGGTATCGCTTCAGGAATAATGTTGAAATACCCCGCCGGCAAGTTAAACGCGGAGCCCGCTTCAAGTGCTTCGACAAGCACCTTACCCTTTAAGTGACCAGCCTCGATGATTCCGGGCTCAATAACTTGAACTTTATACATAACGCCATCTATAGGTAGCGTTTGAATAACCGCCCCTTTCTCAATCGTCACCGCATCAGCAGCATTTGCTTTAGTTAGTGTGATGTAGCCTTGTGCTCTTTGAGCTACTTTCGGCGCGATATTGTGCTCCCATGCTTTTAGGTCCAGAGCCCAACGCTCAGCGGTTGCCACGAACATATTGGGCATAACGTGCTGAGCCAATAGATGTCTAATCAGCCAAACACATGGCGTGACCACTGCAGCGCGAACCCAACGCCAAAACGGTGACATTTCGGAGTCATTCGAAACCTTACTACCAGCCCCCACGACTTCTTGTTTTAGTTTGGTTTCAAAGTCCTTTTCGGTAACTGGAACACCCGATTCACTTAGCACCTGAACAAAATCCGTACTTGGTCGTTTACTCATGCTTTCACCTCAAGTTCCCCATATTCATAAGCCTTAGCGGTTAAGGTGATATCACCAGTTTCTGTTTCTCTTGCTGTCGCTGAACCCGGTACCACTCTTACATCTCTCTCAGCAAGTTGCTCAATTTGCACCATTACATCAGCGCGTAACGCTGGGTTTCTTTCTGCAACCAATTGGCGAGCCAATCCTGATTCCATGATCGCGTGCTTAATGTCCTGCGCGATGCTGTATAAATCACTGCACTCTTTAGGCTGTTGGCCTGCGTCCATATCCCAGCCACCCTCGACCACTTTGATATCGTTGTAGCGCTTGCGTTCTGTTAAGTCGTTACCCCACATTGAGCTCATCCCACTCGGCTAATTGGTCTGGTGTTATTCCGTTAGGGGCAGTGATATACACGTCGCCAAAAGAGCTAACTCGACTAGCATCACTGTGATTGGTTGTTTTCATATTGTTCACCACTTGAGGAGGCAATCGTGGCTCGTTGCTCTTCCCTTTATATTCGATAAACGGTTGAGGCGATTGAGTATCTAGATTTGGAGCTTCAACGTTGATGCTTGGCTGAGAAATAACCTGGCTTTCTGCAATTTTGAATGGCGCCATTTGCTCTGGCTTATATCCATAAACGTCTTGGTTCGTCGCTATCGCAGACTCGTAACTCATTTGAGGTTGAAGTAGTTCTAATTGCTTAACTTCTGACGCATCACCCGGAGTTAGGTTCTGTGATATAGGAGTACTGTGTTCAGCTTGGACGGCCGTTGTCATCTCTGGCGTTTCAATTTGGCTCCCCAGTTCAATATCAACACCTGGGATCATATTGAGTAAATCAACGAGCCCTTCGATAGCATGAGCAATAACATCAAACCAAGCCGTATCTTTAAACGCGGAGGTTAAGTTGTCCCACCAATAGATTGCCGCAGCAATACCACCTATAAGCAGCGCTATACCAGCGACAACCCAAGTTAACGGGTTGGCCCAAAGCGCGGCGTTAAATAGCCATGCAGCAGCAGTACTCGCCAGCGTACTAATACGCAGTAGTTTCATGATGCTATTTAAACTCGTCATGGTAACCGTCCAACCAGCAGACATCATTTGCCCGATCCCCATAGCAAGCGACAATGTTGCAATCACCCCGCCAAGAGACAGGCCTGCGATGGCGACATAGCCAAAAATTTCAGCAAGCCAAGGAAATTGGTCCGTCCAACCAACAAGCACCATTAAGCCGTCAGCCATGGTGCCTACAACCGAATTGATTGAAGGAAGAATCGCACCAAATACCGCTGCACGAACCGCAAACCATGCAGCTTCTAACCGTTCCCACTGATCTGTCATGGTGCTGGCCATTTGCTCGGCCTTCGACATTCCCTCGATTTGACCAAGTTGGTCAATACTGCCTGCGAGTCCTTCGGTATCAGCCATTAATAACTTAATCATGCTAACGGCTTCTTCTGAGCCGAATGCCTTTTTCAAATCAGCCGCTTCAGCAACACTTAAGGTGTCACCATATTTACCTTTCAATTGTTCAAGAATATCTAGCATAGGCAGCATCTGACCTTGGCTATCGGTAAACGACAAATTGAGCTTATCTTGAGCGTTGGCCACACCCGCTAAGAATGCTTTGTATTTGGTACCCGCTTCGCTGCCACTCATGGTTGATTGAAGAGTGCCTAAAATCGCCATCTGCTCTTCGATAGCAACTCCTGCAATGGTCGCATTCGCTCCGATGCTAGTAAAAGCACTACTCATGCCTGCGCCTGTAGTCTTAAACATTTCAACAGACTGCGCGGTCATGCCAGCAATTTGTTTGGACCAAATACCAACCCCAATTTCATCAGCTTGATTTTTAAAAACACCATACATAGTGCCCATATAATCCGTAATGGTTGCAGTATCAGCCTTAGTCGCAGCGGCTAAAACGGCAGAGCTTTTGGTGATTTCAGAAAGGCTATCTCCATCAATATCACCAAATGCTGACTTGATATCATATGAGGCGCCGACAATATCTGTGGCGGACTTCCCGTACTGTGCCGATGTCCAAAGTGCGGTCTTTGAAAGCTTCGCGAGATCCTCATCCAGAACCCCTAACGACTTCACCTCGCCTAACTTTCTATCCATTTCAATCGCTGGCATCAGCGCATTTTGAATAGCAAAGCCCGTGGCAACTAAACCCGCACCACCTGCCGCCATGTTTTGCATGCCTTGCTTACCAGCATCCATCGAAGCTTGTACTTCTTTAGTAATCCCCTGCAGCGGCTTGGTGACTTGATCAACCAACGCTATGTGCATCAACAGTTTTTCCATGCTCATCGCGTAATACTCACTCGCTCTTTATGTCTGTTAATGACTAAACAGTCGGCTGATAGCACTCATTACTGCTCTTTCTTCGCGTTCGAACTGGTGTTTGTCCAGCCAGATAGCGCGACTTAAACTTCTTTCATCGTCTGGCTCACTCGGCAAAAAATGACGACGAAGGGCAAAGGCTTGTTCCAAAGGATTGTCTTCAATCCTCTTTGCCCTATCTGTTATTTTTTTAGTGTGATTTCGATACCACCTTTAGAAGCGTTACTTACCGTGGCATAAAGCTCGATAGTTAAGCCAGGAACGCTATCAAGTAACTCAGTGAGCTCATCTTTTTGTTCTGGGTTCACGGTACGCGTTAAGTACGTATAGGCAGGCGCGACTTTGTTGTTAGGCATCATGTCATTGGTATAGTTATTTGCATCCTGTACCGTTGGCGTAAATACGAAGTCAGTGCCACCGATAGCGACTACGACAGGTTTTGATGTGAAGGTAGGTTTAGTCATTTTTACTTCTCTTCTTGTTTTCGTGCTTAGCACGCCATTGCAAATAATCTTCAATCTGGTTATCACACTCAGTCAGTGCGTTTTTCAGCTTGGGAATGTCGTCGGTAACCACTTCCGGCCATGTCCCTTGAACTTGTGGTTTTGAACAGGGCACCAACATTCCAGCAGGTGGTAATTTCATGAACACCTGCATTGCGACGGTTTCAGTAGGGGTCGCGCAGGCGGTCAGTAACAGTGGCAGGGATATGGCACTGAACGTTTGCCAGCTCTGTTTTAAGTGCTGCCAGGTCTGCATTGAGTTTTTCCTTTGCTGCTATGTGTTGCCGTTGCCGCTGAACTAACATGTTGTTAGCTTGCTCACTTTCACCCTTCAAAAATTCAATGGTGGTTAAGTTGATTTGGTTGTCTGCTTCTGCCTTGGTGAGCTTTTCACTTAATGTGGTTTTCTCTGCTTTGACGGTATGAAGCTGCAGCTTCAGCACCGCGATGGTCGTCACCAACACCGCAATACCAATCCACTTAATCCATTTCCATGCAGCGATCACGTTCTAATCCTCTTCGAGTGACGAGTCCTTTAAGTACAACGCCCTGACTCTTTACCCACTCCGTAATGTGACCGCAGGCTTTGGGATAATTGCCATGTTTGATTGCTTCGTAAATCCGAGTGTCAGAGCCGTCCTTATTTTTGCGAAACTTGGTACACCCGAAGTTGAAAACAAAGCTGGTAAATGCGTCAAATTGACCCGTGCTCATTTTCGCTCCTGAAATCCTTTCTGCATTGGTCACACATCGTTCGGCCGATTGAATGTTTTTTACCCAGTCGATCGCGACTTGCTCCAATGTGATTGGCGTATCTGGCACACCATGAGTATTCCCAATTCCATTCGTCGGAATACCTCCCGGACAAACGTAAGGGTTCTGCCGGCATCCCTCTGCATCACCAATCAACTTCAGTCCTTTAGGGGTGATGCGCAGCGTTCCTAAGTCTCGTTCCGATACCACAACTTGCCCAATGGGCTGCGTCAATTCTGGTCCATAAACAGCCGTACCACCTGTTACCAAGCCGATCACAGCGACTACAGAACAAATGATGCGCTTAGTCAGTTTCACTCAGTGCTACTCCTTTTTCGCTAGCAATACGTTGCATTGCTCGCTTGTGCCAATAGTTCAATCCCAGTGCTGCAAGGCCAATCACTAGTGATAAAATGAAATACCACTGTTCAAATGTCAGCTTGCTGAAAGTCATTCCTGCCAATGACACAAGGTAAGCAACTCCACTGGTTAATTTGTCGAACCAATCTTTCATATCGTTACTCCAAATTAGCCTGGCAAGGGGCGCAAAACTGGCACCCCGCTATAGCTATCTGACGCCCTTCAGGGATAGGGTCACCACACTCAAGACATTCTTTTGCACTCTCTCGTTCGCTTGTCTTCATAGACTGTTTAAGCTGGTTTGCGATTGCCATTTCAGTAAACTTGGTTTCGTTACTACTAGCATGGTCGATAAAGTCAGGCATTCGTTCTCTCTCTGATAGGCTTAAAGCAAACCGCGGGTATCATCATTACTTAGGTATGAGATGCCATTAATGCGAACAAAGTGAGGGCTCGTCACAAAGCCTTTAAGCTTGCGCTTGGTTTTATCACTGCTGTTTGGATCAACACTAAGTAAATCTGAGATTTGAAGCTTCACACCAAACAGCTCTACTTTGTCTTCATCATCGCCAGTATTTGCATAGAACATACAGTCGTGTGGCTTAATACCGCGCCAACTGCCAGCTTCGCGAGCTTTTTGCTGAAGCTTACGGAAGTTGTTCAAGTCCAGCTCATACTCAACATCACAACTCACAGCCCCATGAGTAAATCCAGTGGGAATGCCGCGCTCTTTATCAACAGCAGACTCATCATTGATGGTTGCTGTAGCCGACTCCACATGAACCAAAATCCCCAGCATGTTTATGTCGAAGCTTCGCCCTGTATAACGAGAATTCATTGTTTACTCCCCTAGTCGTTGATTGAGCATGATGCCGATGGTGATTTTCACTGGGCACTCGTAAGGTGTCACAGCGAGTAGAATTTCAACTTCTTCACTATTAACCCATGTAATGGTGATGTCATCGTCTTGAGGTGGTTTGATTTCACCAGGGAACTCGTAATCACCAATTTTTTTCACTACCGCCATTTCACGGAGGTCTTGAGTAAAATACAGTTTTGCGCTGGCTTCACTGCCTGGTGTGGAATTGAATTCTCGATCAGCAATTCGTGCAATTGCTCGTACCCGCACTTTACGTGCTGCTTTCATGGCGACGCGAATGTGACGAATATCTTGATAATCACCACCAGGGACATCTAGCGTACGTCCAGTTGTCCAATATTGTCCCGGATAGTCTGGATACCACATCGGCACAGCGATTCGAGCAGCTTCTAGTGCTTTAAGTGTTGCTAGCTCTAATGGCTTTCCATCCTTATCTTTTGCTAATTTCATACTGCCCAGAATGCTGCCTGTTTTTACTCGTGCCGGTGAATCAGCAATAGATACTTCTTGATTGGCCAACCGACCTGCATAAATGCCAACTGTAGAGTTTCCTTCGTGTACTTGTGGCACTACGGTGATGTATTCACTTGCAATGCTCTTTGGCACATTCACCGTTTGCGCTAACCACTCGGCCCATGTTTCACCGTCCTCGGAATCATTAATTCCTGGTAACGAACAGATCATGAAAACTTCTCGGCCAAGCTTGGCTTTAAGTTCATGGCGAAATGCGACTGCATCTTCAAGAGTGGACGCTCCAGTATTTGGCTTATCCAACACAACAGCTTCAAAGCTTGATGTCTCATTGGCTTTAAAAACCGCAGCCTGCCAACTATCTGATGGGTTTAAAACGATCACACCAGCAGTCCAGTTCTGTTTCCCATTTAACTGAGCAGCTTTTAGCGTGAGCATGTGTACAGGGTCGATGTTATCGAACGTGCTGTCTGAAAAATCCGTGGTGTTATCCACCATAATTAGGTTGCGCTCTGTTCCTGCAACTGTGCCGTACACAACAAACAGAAAGTGAAATTCAACGCCCGGGATCGGTCCGCGCATCATGTTCAGAATGTTAATAATGACGGTAGGCCATGCCATGTTTAGTTGCTCCTATTTCGATTCATTTCCCGCTTGATAATCATTGCTGCCCGTTTCGGACTAATGCCTATCAATCGGCGTTCTGGGCGATCTACTTCCCACTTACGTGATGGCGTTTTATTTTCCAGATCACTAATCAGTTTTGCGGCTTCAGCGACGGTCATATTCTGAGTAATGAATTTGAGCGTTGGCTTTTTGCCTCTCTTCTGCCTGCCTTGGGGCGGAAGTCTGTAACCTAAGTCGCGTAACTCTTTCGCTTGCTCTCTCGTTGCCGGGTCGGTTTTCTTTGGTTCTTTCGCTTTCTTGGCTTGCTTGAATCGCTGCTGCAATCCGCTTTCCTCTGCTTCACCTGTATGGTGAGCCAGTGCAACGGTTCCTCGTCTTGATGGCCAACCAACAACCAAAACCCGGTTATTGTCTTTTTGAAAATGCTTTAGCTTCTTAGTGAAACCTCTAAGCATTTTTCGCCTGCCGTTTTTGCGCTTTGACCACGCTTTACCGTCTGGGTCACGCTGTGCTCGAATATTTTTTTTGGTCGTTTTGGTGATGTATTTACCAAGCTCTTTCAGCACTCGGGCTCTGGCTTTTTTCTCAAGCTTTAGCAGCTCGAATTGCTCTTTAACTCGCAAATAACTGCGCTTATCGGCCCGTATCTCATACATTGCGGAGAACTACATGTGATAGCCTTTCCGCCTGCCAAATCTCGTACTCTTCAATCTTCCAGCGTTGACCATTCCAATAGATTGACCCGTCGGGGTCTGCAGCCACTTTGACGGGTTCTTCAAACATGACTGAGACCAACACTTCGGCGTTTTTCTCATCTTCCAGTACTACGTCTACGTATGGGTCGTCTAAGTCTTCGATGCGGAAACGGTCAGAATCGTTGTCCATCAACCACGCTCCAACATTAGCGAACAGCACCGCTGGGTCGTATTCTTTGAAAGGGAATTTGTCGAAGTAGAAGTCAGCAACATAACGCTGATACAGCAGGTCAAAACCATGACCCATGTGCTTGGTTTCTAGTTTCAACTCAACCTTGCCCATTTCACATTCCATGCGCTTGGCTATCTTGTCGCCCACAACGCTGATTAAAAATGCGTTTAGGTCACGCAGCTTGTAACCTGCTTGGTATTGCGTTCTCATAGCAAATCCACCGATGAACGGTTCAGCCCTTTCATATTTCTAATAATGCGCTGGCTTTCTGAAAGTAATTCAGTGCGCACCTCTACGCTTCTGTCTGCGATGTGATCGCCCTTGTCCTTGGTATGAACAGTTGCAATGTCCGGCAGCAAATCAGCTTTGGCTCTCGCAAATACTGCTGATTCGTATTGATATACAACACGGTTTTTATCATTCATTTTCGGAAATGTAGGAACATCGCCAGCAGTTGCATGCCCCTCTTCCTGATACTTAACTTTTAAGTCTTCGAGTTGCTGATTAACTTCCGAAACAGCATTAACTAGAGCGATAGCAATACGTTCTGAGTCTTGAGCAGCAGGAATACCGCGACGCTTTTCAAAATCACCGGCATTAATATTCGGCCAAAAACCGTCATTAGTGATTTCTGTCGCTTGATAATCCGAACCGGAAGATCCCGTAAACATCGTTATTCCTCTTTTAATAAGTGAGCCTCTAGCCACTGGGTCGACGGTATTGAGTTAGCCTATTGGCACTCTTACCTCACCAGCCGAGGCTCGGCGGCGTAGGAGCTGTTACAAGTTTTTGTTGTCTTTAATCGCTCGAATACGTTGTTCTACCTGACCAATTTTGGTTTTCACCCCAATTTTGGCGTACTTCTCATGAGCACACTGCAGTAGCAACAAGGCCTTTTCCAAGGTATCTAAACAACCGATAGACGTCGGTTGCGGTTGTCCTTCGTCATTTCGAAGTAAGTGCACCCCAGCAAATCGATACCACTTAGCATGCACTTCTTCGTGTAGTCGCCATTCGCTCTCAACCTTTTCAAAAACCGCGCTGAAATAAGGCTCAATAGAATGTCCTCTGCCAGACTCTTTTTCCGCCCAAGCTAAAACTTCATCGGCGCACACGGTTGGCCAGTCACGTCGGAAGTTATCTGGTGTAGGTAAATCAAGCGCTATGGCTTTCAAGCACCAATCAATCGCGGTTTCCATGTCGTTGACATCGAACAACCAGATAACCATATTGGTGAAAATTGGGTTCTCGAATACTTCGCCTTTTGCTAGGTAAGCTTCCACGTACGGTTTGTACTTGGGCACCAAAACATCACGCTTATGTTTCACCTTGTCTTCGATAGCATTGAGCTGTTTTAGATACTTGCGGTCTTCTTCAAAATCGATCAGCTTGATGTGCAGGCTTTCGGTATTTGCACTAGCACTCAACTTCGATGCAGAATGACTGACTTGATTTTCTAGAAGCTGACGACGCTGCCTTGCTAAAGGACTAGCCATTCATCACCTCTGCAACGGCTGATTCGACGACTGAAACAGATTCGATAGCAGCGAACTTTTTAAGATTTCCCACAGCGTAACCTTCCATACGGATATGGTTTTGCTTGAAACGAAGCTCATCTTCATCGTTTTTCTGCTTACGCCACTGAGTGCCTTCTTGCGTCAGAATCTGTAGGTTCTTGGTATTGGTAACCCAAAGTTGATCAGCCGGGAAAAATGGTGGTGTGTAAGCCTTTTTGCCAGCAATTGTCTTGGCTAGGCTTTGGGCTGCTTTATGCTCTGTTGGACTATCGGCAGCCTCAAGTAAGCGGTGCTGCTCAGCCGCGACTAGATTCGACCCAACTAAAACAACGAGATCTGGGTCTTGACGATGTTCGGGAGCAATCGTCGTGTTGATTAGATCTTGCGTAAGTGAATCAAGATTCTTGTATGAATCAGTCGCAGTGCCTGTTGGGTCAAGCTTTGCTGATGCGAGTACCTGGCTAGATCTCTTCTCTTTAACAATCGTGAGCCAGCCTTTATTTACATCCTGGCCTAATGGATTTTTAATCGGATCCGTATTAGTTGCGATAGACGTACCGTTAAAACCGACACGCAACATATCCAATGCAAAACGACGAGAAATCGCGCTTTTCATCATGCTCAACCAGTGACCTTTAGAGCCAGAGTTTGCCCATTGAGTCATAGTTTCCCAAAGGATGTGTGCTCCTGAATCTGTCTTTGTAAGCTCGTAGGTATTACTACTTTGGCCCACTTCCACGCTAAAACGTCCCGAACCAGAGCGACCGGTCGAAAGGCCATCATCACCAACATCAACAACCTGACCTTTGATTTGCTGAACTGGCAGCAATGAAACCATGCCTAGGAAAGCATCCGATTCCATAATTGCTTGACGTAGCTTAGTTTCCATTGGGGGCGTCAAGTTAAACGACTGTGTACCTTGCGGAGCATTTGCGGCGGATAACGTCGCTGTACAAAACTCTTGTAAATAACTGGTAGATAGTGCGTTCAGCATTAAAACATCTCCTTAGATGAGAAAGATTCACTAGCACCTGATGGATCTGGTTCCTGGTCAGGGACTTCTTGTGATAGTTCAGCAAACTTAGTTTCTAGTCCGTTCACTTTCTCAAACAACGGATTTAGCTTTTCTTCCAGCGCAGCGGAAAACTGCTCGACCGTCGCATCTTTGCTTGCTACTTCTGGTTGTTCGGGTGTGTTTTGCAAATTGAACTCTTCTTTTAGTTCTTGCTTAAACTCACCTTTGAAAGCAGAAAACTGCTCTTTTAGTGCGACTTTTAATTGTTCTTCGGTCACGTTGGTGCCCTCTGCTGTTGATAGCGTTTCTGGCTCTTCATCGTCAGAAGAGAAAAATTCATTGAATGCCGCAAAAAAGCGGTCTTTGCGAGTAAAGCAATCTGAAAAGTCCACCTCTTCTAAATGGCTTGCTTGGATCTCAGTGGTTTCCCCATGAACACGAGAGAATTGAAGGAGCGATGTTCCTGTGGAGGCTGGGGAGTCAGTCGCAGCTAGGCCCATTAGATAGCAACGCCCTTCCCCTTTGTAATCGGGATTTGGCTCAATAGATGTGAATAGTTTTTGCTTTTTACGGTTAGCTTCTAGCAGATAGTCATTCGGCTCTAGCTTGGCGAACAGACGTAATTTCCCGCCTTGTTCTTCCGCTTTTACTTCAACCACTCGGCCCCAGTTTTCACCGTAACCATAAAATCGACGATGCTCAGGCCAAATTAGTGCGGTGTACTCATCCATCGAATAACTAGCGGCCATTTGCTCAATCCAATCACGGGTTATTTTACGCCCGTCTACGGTCGGCCCTTCTGTCGCGATGATTTTCCACTCACTAATCTTTGGCATTTTTGTACTCAAACTTGTCAATCACATATCGGTTCGAGCAAACAATACGCCTTTGAATGTGTCGTTTCAGCTACTTCAGTTCCTTGTAATTCGGATACATTTACTATCCGAATTCATCCGAACTTTGCTTAGTCATCTGCAAGTTTTCGGCGCGTATGATGCGCTTATGGCATATTCTCCCGAAATACGACAAGCCGCCCGAGCACTCTATTTGAAAGCTTGGACGCCACGTGAAATCGCTACCGAACTGAACCTGAATAATGAGCGCATCATTTATTACTGGGCAGACAAATTCGGTTGGCGCGATATGTTGCGTGAACAAACCATTGATGAAGCGATAGCAAATCGAATTCAAACACTGCTTGAACTTGTTGACCCCAGTAAAAACCAACTAGACATGCTCGATCGGCTTATCAAGCATCACGCTGCATTAAAGAAACAAAGGGCACAAGAAAAGCAGCAAGGTGAGCAACCTTTAAATACAGGGAATAAAAAGCACGACGGTACAAATAGCCGTAACAGCCAGAAATCTAGCAGTAATTCAAAATCTACCAAGAAACGTAAAAGTAAAAAGAATGACATCAGCGAACTGAGTGAAGATGACTTTGTCACATGGCATGACTCCCTGTTTGCCTATCAGCATGTAATGCGCAACAACATAAAACAGCGTATTCGAAACATTCTTAAGTCCCGCCAGATTGGCGCAACTTACTACTTCAGTGGTGAAGCGTTAGAAGATGCGATTCTGACCGGCGATAACCAGATCTTTTTGTCAGCATCACGAGCTCAAGCGGAAGTTTTCCGCAGCTACATCATTGCTATTGCAAAAGAGTTCTTAGACATAGAGCTAACTGGAAACCCGATCATTCTCTCCAATGGTGCTGAACTTCGTTTTTTATCTACCAATAGCAAAACCGCGCAAAGTTACCACGGCCATGTTTATGTTGATGAGTATTTCTGGATACCGAAGTTTGACGAACTAAACAAACTCGCTTCGGCAATGGCTACCCATAAAAAATGGCGTAAAACCTACTTTTCGACACCATCATCGAAAATGCACCAGGCATATCCGTTTTGGACGGGCGACCAATGGAGAAAAGGCAGAGACTCACGCGCCAAAATTGAGTTTCCAACGTTCGATGAATATCGCGATGGTGGTGTACTTTGCCCTGATAAGCAGTGGCGATATGTCGTCACTATTGAAGACGCTGCAGCAGGCGGCTGTGAACTATTTGATATTGAAGAGCTGAAGGACGAATACAGTAAAGACGATTTCGATAACCTGTTTATGTGTATCTTCGTCGACGGCTCTTTGTCTGTATTCAAATTCTCTGACCTCGAAAAAGGCATGATTGACTCTGCCCACTGGCAGGACTTCAAGCCGAAAACAAAATCACCGTTTGCCGGGCGTGAAGTATGGCTGGGTTATGACCCTAGCCGAACGCGAGACAATGCTTGCTTAGTAGTAATAGCTCCACCGGCAGTTGAAGGTGAAAAGTTTCGTGTCTTAGAGAAGCACTACTGGAAAGGGCTTAACTTCCAATACCACGTGAGTGAAATTGAAAAGGTATTTCAACGCTACAAAGTCACTTACATAGGCGTTGATACTACAGGCATTGGTGGCGGTGTTTGGGACTTAATTAAGAAAAAGCACCCTCGTGAGGCCCACGCCATACATTACAGCAACGAAAACAAGAATCGCCTAGTAATGAAGATGATCGATATCGTAGAAGCAAAACGACTGCAGTTTGATGCCGAACACAAAGACATTGCGATGGCATTTATGGCGATTAAACGAGTGCCGACCAATAGCGGTAACGCGATGACCTTTAAAGCAGAACGAAGCGAAACAACAGGCCACGCCGATGCGTTTTGGGCCATTTCACACGCCATTATCAATGAACCGCTAGACCACAACACACCAACTAAATCAACCTGGGCGACTGCAGCATGATCAATCAAAAAGACAAACTAGTACAACAGGAGCAACATGCGGAATCTGTTTATCACATTGACTCAACGCCTGAGGCAATTGACTCAACCAGTTGGATGACTTCATATTCCGAGCTTTTCTATAACGACACTGATGGTTACTGGGAGCCTCCAATCTCACGCCAAGGCTTAGCAGAAACTTCACGTGCAAACGCCTATCACGGGTCTTTACTTAAAGCTCGAGCAAATTATGTTGCTGCCCGTTTTATTTCAGGTGGCGGTTCAAGACGTCGGCAGATTCAATCTTTTTGTAATAACTACTTCACGTTTGGTGATGCCGCATTTTTAAAAATCCGCGACCACTTCAAACGTGTTGTGCGCTTGTTTCCTCTACCGACCATGTATCTACGTAGACGTAAAAATGGGGACTTCGTTTTGCTAGAGCGAGACAACAAGCAACGAGTATACAAAGAGAATGAAATCATTTTTTTGCCTCAAGAAGATCTGCAGCAGCAAGTTTATGGACTACCTGACTATCTAGGTAGTTTACAAAGTAGCTTACTAAACCGTGATGCAACGCTATTTCGTCGTCGCTATTACAAGAACGGTGCACACATGGGATTCATTTTTTACGCCACGGATCCAAACCTTAGTGATGACGACGAACAAATGCTGAAGGAAAAAATCGCGAGCTCCAAAGGGGTGGGTAACTTTAGAAGTATGTTTGTTAATATTCCAGGCGGTGCAGAAAAAGGGATTCAGCTAATCCCGGTGGGCGATATAGCAACAAAAGATGAATTTGAGCGAATCAAAAACATCACTGCGCAAGACATTCTCGTAGGGCATCGCTTCCCTATAGGAAAAGCAGGAATCATTCCCCAGGGAACGACTAATCTGGGTGACCCCGTCAAAATTGGCAGTGAGTATGCCAAAGACGAAATCATCCCCGTATGCGAACTAATTATGGATGAAGTTAACAACGATCCCGAGATAAAAAATATCAAAAATCTACATTTAAAATTTGATACTACGTTTGGAGAAAGCCCATAAACCTGTACAAAAACACAGCCCTTTGACGTATCATTATTTGGTCAGTCAATAAGTTAGGTGCTTGTATGAGAGTATTGTGTCCGGAGTGTGGTTGTAAAAGCCGAATTCAAAAATCCAATCGACTATCCAATAGTCATGCCGATTTATATTGCAGTTGTAGTGACCCAGAATGCGGGCATAGTTTTGTGATGAACTTGTCTTATAGTCATACTTTAAGCCCATCGGCAAAAACAACTAGTCAAATGGCTTTTGATTTATGTAAGGCGTTGCCGCCAGAGGCACGACAACAGCTCAAACATCAACTCTCGATACTATAGTGAATCTTGTATAAACGCCGTGCTATCTACTTCAGAAGCCATCTCGACAATGCTCAAGATGGCTTTTTGTTTTTCGGAGTCCAACTGCCCTTTTGTATCAGCCAGTATTAAGCCAGCAATATATGCACCTGCCGCTCTAGTCCTCTCTGTTGCCTCACTATTAGCCACACCATCAATGACGATTTCTAAAGCAGACAACAAGATATCGTTTTGATTTTTATTCGACATATCAACACCCTTACCAATCATCAGTGAAATATACTGTATATCCATACAGTTTTCCACAGTGGTTTTTAGATACAATTCACTCATTAAAAAACTTTGTATCAATAGGCATATGCAAAGCTTTAATCAAAACCAGAAAAAATCATCATCGACCAGCGTCAAAATAGCTCTATTAGCACACTCAATAGCTGACTAAAAAATTGGCTTAAATTTAGCATATGAAATGCTGCAGTATAGATTTCTGATTCTTAAATATCTTTTTCAGTAATAAGAATTACAGCACTCGTACTGACGTCAGTACTCATGTTCAAACAAAATTTTAAGCATATTCGTGATAAAAATGCGGCATTAATCACCAATGCAGTGAAACGAGCATGCGACAATAACAAAACAATGATAACCAGATCACTCTTGTGCAAAAAATAACCACAAAAATAAAACTACTAATGGATTAATCTCCAACTCAATACGAACCTGTTTGCATACCCAAATTGTTGGGGTGCAGTTTGAAGTATTAGTTCTCCAGCTAGCGGGTTGTCTTGATATTCACCTAACGATAGGAAATATGGAAATGTCTAATCTATTAGAAAGAACTAATACTTGGCTAGAGTACATCAATAGTGCGGAGAACATTTTGTTGCCGCAAACTATTTTTATGAGGCCTAAATCTCTGGCTATGTTAGAAAGCGATAGCCTGATAGAAAACCCTGCTAATTCAGAGGCTGTTGGTGACTACAGAGCCCAAGCTGAAAAAGCATCAACACCAGGTACTGCTCCACAGAGCGTGTTTGACGGTATGCAGACAGCCGTTAACATGTGCCGAACGAAGGCTCAATACAATCCTTTAGATCCTGAGGGCAAAGGTAACAAAGCACACTTCATAGAGTTTACTCAGAACATAAGCTCAATGCCTTTTGTGACTTTAGAATGGGCCAATACAACAGAGATCGAACAAAAAAGTCACAATGCAGATGACTTAATAAACTCCTTTGTTGATGGTTTTCAGGGTATCGAACAAGGAGATAAAGAGCAGATAGTCGACTCTGTGAAAAATCTAGTTCGCGCAGCATTATCTTATTCTAGTAAGACACAGAAGCTATCTAATTTTGCTCAAAATCTTTTACAAGTTGACTCTTCGGGCAATGTTGAGTTTTGTCTATATTGCAGCACTTTCCAAATTTCAGTTGAAGAACATAAAGGCACAATTACTTTCCACTCTAAATACGAACTGTCGCAAGCGATGTATTCTTTGTCACCATCCAACTGGGACTCGGTTAAAGAGCTTTTTGCCAAAGAGTATAAAGTCACCGTTGAGGACTGGATTAAAGATATGACAACCCCAGTGAAAGAAGGCAGCACTATAAGAGCACTCTGTCTAGAAGATAGATAATCCTAGTTTTACTATGTATTACTGATAAGAAGCCCACATCACGTGGGCTTCTTAAAACTAAAGCTCCAACTACTTTTATAAAGGAATTTGTGTAAATGAAAACTTTATTAAGTGTATTAATAAGTGTACTAACTTTGGTTGGCTGCAGTTCACCAGAAGCCATAACTCAGCAACCTAGTGATATCGTCATTAAGTCAACTTTTAACAGTACAGCTACTTGGAACAAAGGGCAGAAGTTTTTAAACGTAATTGGATCAACTAAGGACCCCAAAGTGGATAATAAGTCTTGGATAGCCCTATACCGAGACAAGTGTGGCATAGACCCAGGGCACAGAAGTGCTACGGGTGCAATGTGCCCTCAAAATGCTCTTGGAGGACACATCGTCAAGTTTGGGCAATCACAACACCCAACAAAAAACTCTTTGGTTTATATAATTCCGATCTGCACAAGCGAAAACAACAAACCAAATGATGAAATGACGGTTGCTACTGATAATACATGCGTAGTTGTACTAAATTATTGGATGAAGTAGAGACTAAAGCTCTCCCAAAAGAGCGCTCTAAAATGGCCCCACTCTCATTTTCGTAATTCTACTTATATTATGTAACTGCTGTTAACTGAATGGATCTGTCAGATTAGATGAGAATACAACGCCACCTAGCTCATTTTGTTCGCACAAACTCTTAAAATGTTCAGTACAATACAGAAAGCTCGCTCCTAGCATCTTTGACTTAAAAACAACCTTTTCTGCAACGTCGCTTTCATTAAATACTAACACCTCTACACCTGCTAAGCTGCCATATTCAATTTTTTGGACGCACTTATCTTCATCTTCTTGCCCAAACTCCAATGGTGTATACAGGTACCATTCCTCTCCTTTATAGCGAATCGATAAGAACTCGCCTACTTTGCTCAATGGCTCTTTTAAAGATGCATAAGCTTTAGGGGAAAGCACTAAGAAAACCCGTAACCATAAACTGATATCAGGAAGTAATGAGTCTTTCTTGAGAACATCTTCAAACTCAATATCTACTTCACCCCATATACTTTTTAAAGAAAAGTTTTCTAATGGCTGCACAACGATTTTTTCTATTAAATCTATGTCACCTAACTGCCTAGCTACAGAACTAGGCGTAGTGCTCACGATTTTATATTCATTGTGACAGTCGAAAATTTTATAAACCGTCATTAACCTCTCCAGTCCTCATTTTTACTTTCAAGTATGGTCTTAGGGTATGTTCCTTTTTTCAAATGGTTTTTTACTTGAAGGAGAGAGGCTTCAAAAAGCTGCTTATTAAGGGGGGTTAATGAAAATTTTGACGCGATCCAAGATTCATAGTTATAAGTATGTATTGAACGATGCGCTGGAGAGTCAGGGCTTTCCCAGTTTAGCTCTACGTTTTTAGCATAATTCATCAACCAAACACCATTTTGGGGAGCATTAATACCTATCCTGTGCATATGCATATTGATTCTTGCTGTTTCTATATCAGCCTGACGATGTCGCCCTTTACCAGGTATGATATGGTGAGCTTCATGGCTTAAGGTAGGTTGAGGCTCTCCTGCAGCTGTTAGATTATTCGCAAGCTTTTTAGTCGGGTGGTGCTTCTCTGACAATAGTTCCGACGGTTTCTTATTTAAGTTCTTATCTGTGTAGCTCTTAAGCTTCTCTTCAAGGTCTCTAACTTGCGCATGAGCTATAAGCTCTCTTCTTTTAAGCTTCAAGAAGTCATAATCTCTCTGTTCATGGAAAAACCTTTTTGTTTTTTGCTCTTTAGTTTCTCCTGCTGGCGGAGACTTACGATACTTATCGTAAAAGTCCGTCACTAATTGGTCAAAACGATCAAAAGCTAACTCTGCTGCTGTTGGGTTACTAGGACGATTAGATTTTTTCCCAACACGACTCAAACTATTCTTCATGGCTGCCAACCTAGTCATTGTTTTAAAATGTGATTGGATATCACTTAGAGTAGAAGCGAGCGAATTATCAACACGTTATTCTAGAACTCGGTCATATAAAATATTTCAGGTTTGCATTAACTTGCATATTTTAGGAACTGTACTATGAGTTCACATTGACCCATTGACACACTGGAAAAAGCCGCCCTTCGAGATAATCTGCCGTAATGCTATACCAATAAGAAAGCTCACTTTCATCAACTTCCATATGTGGTACAGGTTCATGTAATAGTGATTGCCAATAGGACTGATTCTCTTTAAATCGCTGATATTCAGATTGATAGAAGTGGCTCGCGTCTTGTTTTATATCGCTCAGGTCCAGATCTCTACAATTCAATGACCACCCTCTTGCACCAGCAGCCCAAACCATAAACTTGTCTACTTTATCCTTAGCCAGTTCTCCTTCAAACGTAATGCAGAAGCGATTGCTCGTATTCACGTGCACTCCCCTGCTATGTAAGTTCTGACTCAGCTTTTCGGCCTGCTTTTCCAAACGGATGATTCTCTGATAAAGCTTGTTCTGATATTCCTCAGATTTCTGCTGCTTTTTGGCGATCGCTTTGGCCTTGATGGTTTGCTCTTTGGCATTTCGTAGCTTGCGGATTTGCCGCTTAATTGGCTTTTTCCATTGCTCAAGTTTGTAGCCTAACTCCTTAATTATTGCGGTCATATTGCCAGCTTCAAACGAAGCAAGAGTTTCCCAGGCAGGAGCTCTTGAGCACTTCGCGATATTGTATCGATTTCCCTTGATTAGCCCTTGGTCAGCATTTTCACCTTTAGCGGCATAACCGACTGCTTTGATAATGTAAGAACCGGCGGCTTTTGGCTTTTTGATTCGCTCTAATTTCGCAAACCCATGCCCCCATATCTTTTCAAGTCGCTTGGCCCAAGGACTAAAGAGATGCTCTGGTACTGTCCAACGTAGCAAAATATGAACGTGTGGATTAGGCTCTCCATCTTCATTGGCTGGACACTCGGCTACCCATATGTAATGGAAATCAGCAGGTAAGTTAGTCGGCCCAACATCGCTGGGTTGAGAATGTTTAGCAACCTTCTCCTGGGATAAGTCGCAGTACTTTCGTCCACTATCTTTGTCAACTTGGATGGTATGATCCGCAACCCAGCCGCGTTGATACATTTTCTTTGCGCCATCAAGAAAACGAGAGACTTCTTTACCTATCGTTGTCTCTAAGGTTTTTTCCATCGAGAACTCTTGCTTGGGCTTTTGTTTAAGATCGCAATACGGCCCGGCTATGACACTGCCCTGGTTCATAGCTTTAACACGCTTACTATCTAAGGTTGGAAACAGCCAGTATTCTCCACCAATATCCGTGATTGGTTGGTCAACTTTCTTTTCACCACGCTTAGGATGTACTGTCACCATGTTGCGCTTATAGATTATTGGATGATGCGACCCCATGCTGACACACTCACTTCCATCCAACATTCCACCGAATATGGCCATTCGTTGTGCCTTGGTGAAAGTCAGCGTGAGAAAAGTAGAGAAACCACCATGGCAAGCTGCAGTGTAAGCCCCAGCCTCAAAGATTTTAGAAACAGAACGGGACGTCAACTTTTCCGAGAATCTCTCACCACTGTTTTCCGAAGGCGCAGCACTAGATGGCGTTTCGGTTACCGCCTGAAACTTATAAGTTTCATTCCAAGACCGGTGCATTAGCTGCATTGAAATAGGAATCTTTTTAGGTTCGCCTTGTCCTCGTTTTCCATTCTGATTGAGAATGGCAGGTTTGGAGCGCTCGTTCGTTTCATACAAAGCATCATGGCTGAAGTTGGCGTCGGCATTGCTGATGATACTTTTAGGGCGTAGAGACTTGCTCAGACTCATCAATTGCTTAATTTGCTTGTCTTTTCTGTGGCGAAATTTCTCTGTCGGACTTTTGCGCCCTTTGACTAGCCTATACTCTTCGGCGATTCTCGCCGCCGCTTCGCGGTCGTATTCCGAGAGATAATTTACAGATTTATAAAAGTCAGTTCGCTCTTGAAGATCTCGTTCGCGCTTGGACTTTCGGTTGGGAACGCGGTCATATATCGCTATTTTTTTGACCATTCCACTATCTAGAAGTGCTTGTTCTTGGTCTGAGTAAATTTTGGAACCTAAAAAACCAGCATTATAGCTGGCGTCATTATTTTTGATTCGGTCCAGGGGCATCACTGCCCCGCCGATATATAGAAGATCAGACTGATTCATAATCTATCCGTAGTTTGTCCTTACCTACTGAGAAAACGGTAAACTTTTGGTGCGTCATACCGCCTCCAATTCCTGAGTAGTCACTAGCATGAAACCACCTTTCATGTTGCCTTTGCTCAATACACCTTTGCTTAGATGAGTACAACCAAGGGAAACACACGCTTGTTCGATGGCTTGGTCTAATGAGTCGAAATCACCAACTATTACATTGGCAACTTCTTGAGTTTCTTCATGGCGGATAACACCGCCAGCTGGACAAAGCATTATTGCGGCATATTGCATAAGACTGGCTCCAGTTCTTTCTCATCGCGACGAACGGCAACGCGTTCAATCAGGTAATCTTCAATGTTCAGTAGTTCTTCAAGCGCACGCTCTTTATCAATCAACACAACGTTGTGAGCGTGATTCGTTGTGTTTTCGTCGAACACAATCACGTTGAGAAGGCTCATTTTTGATGAGTACTCGATACGAATACTTATGACGTCTGAGCTATCCAACGCCAAAGCGAACAGACTATTGATGGTTGTTTGGATAGTTAGTTTGTTTGCAACTTCATTTAGATTCATCTTTTATGCTCCTACGCTAAGACGAAAAAAGCCCCCTATTACAGGAGCAAAGGCTTGGAGAATTAATGGGTACTACTGAATTGGTAATTCTTGAGGCGTCGAACGTCACCAAGATTGCGATCGAACAACGTCGCGATTTCTTTAATCTGTTGCATGCCGTTACGGATTTTTTGAAGCTCCAAATCATTGAAGCTTTCAAACTCTCGCACATGCTCCGAGGCTTTCAGATCACCGGCGACTAAAACCATACCGCGAAAGCGTGGTGGCATCGCGTTCCACAACTGCTTCAACTTGCCGCGTGTAGCGGAACCATTGAACAAAGCTTTACAAGCGGCAATGCTCTCGTTGGCGTTGGGTATTTGCTTTTGTTGTTCCTGTTGAATAGCTAACTGACTCATTGGCTCTCCTTAGGCTAAGCCCGGAAGTGGCGCACCGTTGGCGAGGAAATCTGTGCCCATTTGTATGAGTGGCTGAAAGCCGGTGGTGCGGTTTTCTAAATCGTTGACGAACAAAACTAAGTTGCCGATGGCCGCTTGAACCTTGGCAATGGTTTTGCGCTTTTGACTGCGGGGTAAACGGTCTGCGCTGCACATGTGCATTGCATCGCTAGACAGCTCACCTGAATATTGGTTGTTAAGTAACGTGCGCTCTAAAAGGTTCTTATCTTCCCCGTCTTGAGGTAACTGAACCGTCACGACACCTAGATCAGCAAAGAGTGTGTTCACAATGGTGTAATCGCCGGATTCTTTACTCAGCAATGCCAAATCCACAGGGTCCAGTTTGTGAGGCTGTTCTGGGTTTAGCTTGTTACGCAGCATTCTCCCAGTCAGGCCAATGCGTGGAGCCAGCTTTTCCATATTGTGATTGATGGCGAAGTCGCAACATGCAGCGTTAAAAGATTGCTGTTTGCGTTCGCGGAATCCGCACATAGCGATATTTGAGTCCATGATCCACACTCTTACATGAAAGGCGGTACGAGAATGACAACCAACGTAAACACATTTAGCCACATTAGGCTGTGCGTTTTAGCTAGAACAAGAGAGCAAAGGCCCATTACTTACCCAAGTGCAGCAATGGCTTCACGTGCCGCCATTTCGTGCATAGCAACCATGTTAATCAGTGGTTTATCGCGGCGTTTGTCTTTGGGCTTGATGATGACGCGACCTTCAGTCACGTATTGTTTGATGGTGCCCATAGGTAAACCAGTAAGGCGAGAGTATTCTTCGTAAGTCACATATGGACTTAGTGGAGGTATCTTGTACGTTAACATGGTGATATCCTTGTATTTATGTCTATCTTCTTCGGTTGTCTCTTGCTTTGGTCGGCGTGACATCCGAAAACAAGTTTAGTATTGATCCTATTTTTCGTACGGTCAACGTATTTTCGTACAAAAAATTGAAATCAATCACATAATGGTGAACGATTATGAGTGCAGAATTGGCTATTTTTGATTACATCAAAGGCGAGGCATTCACTGACAAACTAAAAGAAATCAATGGTGTGAATTCTCTTGGAGAACTGGCGCATATATACGGTGTACCTAAAACCACTTTTAGTACTTGGAACTCACACAACAGAAACTCACACGAACTGGTTGTTAGAACTCATTTACGTACAGGCATCCCAGTTAAAGAGCTGATTCTTCCCAATGACTACCCTGAGACCGAACTACACCACTCTTTCTGGGGCAATAAAAAAGCGCCTGAAGCAGAGGTGACTTCATCTAGTCCTGAGTTACAGAACCCTCAGTTAGCCATCGTCGCAATTAAGAGCTTCTGCCTCACGAACGGCCAGCTTGTGCCAACTGGAGAGATTCCATATGCACAACGCATGTTTAACTCTTGGGATTTAGAAGCCAGCAACACCATTGAAATCGAAACGAACGAAGGCCGCTTTCTGGTAGATAAAAAACAGAACGATGCAGTGAGTGGCGAGTATTTGATTGATATGAATGGGCGTCTGTCCATCAACCACATTCAACGATTACCAAACAAATTAGCAGTCGTGTTTGGCAACTCGACGGTTGAAGTATCAGAACAAGATATAAAAGTAATTGGCCGCGTGGCGGTGACATTAAGAAAAGAATAATTATTAAATTGGTTGTCTAGGAGAACACAATGGAATTCATTGGCTTAGGTTTAGTAGCAATTATTGCAATAGGTGTTTATTTCGTTCAGTCGTCTAAAAAAGCGATGAGAGACCCCGAAAAATTTCGGGAGTATGTTAATAGCAAAGGTTACGACGTCGAACAACAAAAAGACTTCTGCAAACGACTTGGTATTGATTACGAAAAGGTCGCGGTAACACCTAGCAGAAAGGTTTCACCAACGCCTACTACAAAAGTAGCACCTCAAAAATCAATCACGTCTGAAAGCTCTGAAGTTGAAATACTAACACCACGCAGAGAAAAAGCGCTCTACAACCTAGCCAATAAGATTCTAGAAGATGACGTTGTTGATTTAGAAGAATCAAAGAAGCTTCGCGCATGGTTTAAGCGTTACCCTGAATCGAAAGAAGACCCTAAAACCAAAGAGCTGGCAGCAACAGTTGAACTTTACTTAGAAGACAAAGTACTCGACAACGATGAAGCTCTTCATCTCTTCGCCCTTCTAACCGATTTCTGTGATGGGTTCGAGGAACGCGAACAAGCCAACCAAAAACCTAAGAATAAGAAGAAGCCAGCTCCTAAATCCGGAAAGCGAATCAATGTCGCAACGTCGTCCAACTTATCGTTTCTTAATGAGCTGGAATTGGATGCTCAGTATTTCATGAGCTACAAAGATTCCGCAGGGAAAGTATCTGACCGCGAGATTGTTTTGAGAAAAATTGAGCAAAACGCCAGTGGCGATACATACGTCAAAGCTTTCTGTTTGATGAGAAACTCCATTCGCACGTTCAGAGCAGACCGAATCACTGGTATTTGCAGCGTAGAGACTGGCGAGGCGTTTGTTTAGAGATAGATGACCTGTTACTTTATAACCTTTTGAGGTAATTAGTTGCTTTGAGCACTAACTTAAAATTGGATACAGAAATAAATTTGTAGCCACCAATATTGAATATTAAGAGAACCGTATGTCTAAATTAAAAGAAACACAAGGCAAAATCATTAGTGAAATAAATGATGCCAAGCAATCAATTAAAACTGACGGCTATCCAATGTCGATTGGCGAGTTAATAAACCTATACCGTGATGGGGATATTATACTAGACCCAGCCTTTCAACGCCTATTTCGCTGGGAAGATGAACAAAAAACCAAACTTATAGAGTCCATCTTAATTGGTATTCCAATTCCAGAAATATTTGTCGCACAGAAGGCCGATGGAACATGGCATGTTGTTGATGGAGTTCAACGATTATCAACGATTCTTCAAGCAGCAGGCGTATTACAAGGGTATGAGCCGTTAACCTTTAGCTCTTGCAAATATATTCCGTCTTTAGAAGAACAAACTTGGGCTACAATCCCCACTGAAGTTCAACGTTTGATGAAGAGGTCCAAATTAAAACTGAGCATTATCCTGACTCAGGATAGTGATGAAGCCCAGTACGAACTTTTCCAAAGACTCAATACAGGTGGTACACCATTATCCGATCAAGAAGTTAGAAACTGCTTAATTCTTATGGTTGACCCTAATTTCTTTGATTTAATTAATGATCTAAAAGAGTATCCAAACTACAAAGACTGTATAAAACTTAAGCCTGAAGAGTATGACAAAGAAGTACACATGGAATATATCCTCAGAATGTTTATCGGTTATCATAATAGTGTTAACTACGAAGAACACAATTCAATAAATAAAATTATAATTAGTGACTTCTTAGATAAAGAAACGATACGATTGATTAACAATGCAGACAGAACTGCATTCGAAATTGATTTTAAGAAAACATTTGATAAATTAAAAAACTGTTTGGGAACTGATTCATTTAAGAAATTTAACATAGATGAAGGTAAGTTTCGAGGTGGGTTCAACATTTCAGCTTTCGAAATGCTTACAGTCGGAATATCGTCAAACATCGACATAATCGAACAGATGGGCAATGATGAATTGAAAGAAAAAATCAAGAATCTTTATCGCGATGAAGCAATTCAGAAAGTTCTGGGTAGAGGAACTCGAGCAATAAAACGTTTCCAAGAGTCAACTGATATAGCTAGAGATTTTTTTTCATAAATGCATAACTTAACTTTAGATAAGCTACTTGATCACTTAGATGACGATTTAGGTTGGCGAAAAACCGAATTAACTAAGCTCAGTTTCATGGAAAACGTTAATGATGAGCTTAAATCTAAGGCTATGATATTACTTATATACTCTCACTGGGAAGGTTATATAAAAAATGCATGTAAACAATATTTAATTCATATCTCCGATAAGAATATAAAACTAAGTGAACTCTGCGAAAGTTTCAAAGCCATTTCATTAAAAGGGATGATAGGTGATATTCTAAAGCAGGGATCTAATTTAACCTTAAGTAAAGAAATCGATTTAATCCATAAGTTTGACAACCCCGGAAGTAAAAAATTCAAGGTTCCAGCAGTTATAAGGGATGAGAAAAATAAAGATTTCATTAATACTCATGATAATCTTAATCTAAAGACTCTAAATAATTTTTGTAAAATTATAGGCATAAGTGATATATCCATGATAGAAGGAAAGGAAAAATATATAGACGAAATCCTTCTAAATCAAAGAAATGTCATAAGTCATGGTAGTAAAATAGATGAGAACTCTACAGAATTCTCTTTAGACTTAGATGACATTCATCAACTTAGAGACTTTGCTCTTTTGATTATGGAGCATATCCAAGAAGAAATAACTTTTTTTGCTGAAAATGAGCTTTATCTCATCAAAAATAAAAATAAGGTTGAGGCTAGGAATGGCGAAAGCACGACTACTTTAAAAATAAAGATGGAACAACTCTTTAATTAAAACTGATAATTGAATATAGAGTAGTTCATAGAACTACTCTATTGGAAGATCCTTTATAACTCCAACTGTCAAATGCCTCATTCGAGCTCTATCATTTAAGAAGTTATTAGTTTTCGATGATTTAAGTATCTTTAACAAAGATGTGCAATCCCGTAAATTTCCACTTTTTGGGGTTACAACAATCATATGATTTTCTACTGCTGTCAGCTCTTTCGTATTTATTACCGTTGCAGCAGCTCTGAACCGATCCGATGGACTAGACGTGCGCTTAATCACCACAAAAGGTGGATTACACACAGTACCTTCGAACCTTCTCCTCTCTTTAACATCTTTGCTGTCTATTCTTCCCCAGGTCGGACAGTTTTTAGGATGAAAGTACGGGTATTCATTTCCTTCTTCAGGATCACGGTACGCAACTAAAGGACCAATACGAACATCATATTTATCAGATAACTTGAGGTATTCTGTTAACTCTTCATGCCACTGTATTTCACTTGTACTTAACTCTGAAATCGAACCAATCAATAAAAAAACATCGACATCAGTCTTGGTGTTAAAACGCCCCCAAATCTCACAGTAAGCAACTAGCTTACTATCCACAAAGTTTCTGAAGCCTTCATATCTAGAGCCAGAGCGAAGTACATCAGGCAAAATAGCGCTAACGAGGCAACCTTTAGGTAGAATTCGCAAGTACTTGTCAAAGATAACTCCAGCAGCGTTAACTTTTCCTTTTTTCCAATAGTTGTCTCGTGGTGAAGCCCAGTCAGAAAATGGAGGGTTCATGATAACATGCGTAACTTGCTTAAGTTCGTCAGCTTCAACTAACATAGCATCCTTGCACAAAATATGATTTAGCAAATTAAATGCATGTTCTATGCTGCAGTCTTTGCGGGCTCCTCGATAAAGAGCCTCCACGATTAATCTTAATTTTGTAGCTTCAATAAAGGACTCGTGGATATCAAAACCCCAAAGCACCTTGCCCCAAATTTCAAGCGTTGCAGATAACGTTGCCTTCACTTCAAGCTCGCGCGAACAAACGATGAGTAAATTCCCTGCACCACATGTAGGATCTAACACCACAGCTTCACTGTTGACCGGAATAGTAAAGCGATCCAAAGCTGTTTTAGCTAAAGTTGAACCCGTGAAAAAACTCCCAGCCTCTCGCATATCTTCTATCGTTAAGCACTTTCTCAAAACAGCGTCGATTAGGTCTAAGTCCACCATTTCGCGTAAAGCATCGGAATCCCTTGAGTTATCATCTAGCTCAAGGTAGTCACGAAGGGATAGGTTATGGGAGTTAAGTTGATTCATTTTAGATCTGCAGAAGTTATTTTCTTAAATATATCACATAGAAAATTCCAATCCTATAATTAAAAAACATAAGACACTGATATAAATGGATTATTTTTTATTCCATCGTTTGTTTTTCTGCAGGAAAAACATAGGGTTAGGATACTGGAACATGCAGTTTTAGGCTAGATATCTAGTATTTTAGCCCGCTAAAGTTTAGGTCGTACTTAGCATGTGTTGTTCGATGAACTCTTTTAAAAAATCTGCCGCTCTTTCCAATGACGTTAGAGATAAGGTGGCTTCTTGTTTTTCAAAAACATAACGCCACTCTACGAACACATTTTCAATACAACCTAACTCATCGACAAACGTTAAACCATACAGATCGCAATACTGTATGTTAATTTTGGTTTTCAGCGGCTCAGGCAATCTTTTAAACATTTCTAGAAGGGAATGACCTCGAGTACGGGCGTGAATCTTTTGCTCCCATTTTATAAGGGGGTATGGGGGCTCTGGTTTAAAATGGCGTTCGGTAGTTACATCGAAACACTTGATAAACAATTCAATTGCGAAAGACAAATTCGTGTAGTACGGAGCTCCCCGGTCTGATTCTGGAATATAGTGCGCGGCACGATAATACTTACAACCCATAAGGAAGATGTAACCATCTAAGCTTCTGTCTTTTATAACTATAGGTTTCATAGTCTCAAACTCTCCTGAGCACTACGCTTTGCTTAGGCAAGAATCATACAATGCTCAAACCATCACTTGTCACTTCAACACTGGAATTACTCTTAAGCAATTTATTACAAGTAAGCATAAAGCTTAGCTTGTGAGGGCATTAAGCCCCCACCCTACTCCAAATAAAAGACAATATCTTACAGCCACAAACACCCTTGTAATCTATAACGCTGATTAAACGACATTAAGGCACTTCTATACATCTAAGATGCATTTTTTAATATGGTACTTTCAATTGATAATCAATAGGTTAACAATCAAAAAAGTCGACCATTCGCCACATAGTGCATATCCATAAGCCGGCTTGCTGCAAGAGTCTTTTGGATGCACTAAGATTCACTTTCGGTTACAGTTTAGTATAAAAATGGCAGACTAAACCCCTTCTTTATTAACTAGAAGAGCAAGCAACTCACGTTTTACGTCATACCTTCGCGAGCCACTTAATTACGATTGGCGGAAACATTCTTGTATTGAAGGGAATCATCGCTATCAGTTGATAGATCACGCAGTTATTTAACCGCACTTCCTGCCAAACCATTGCAGCAACTGTAATCACTGTAGATAGTACCAACAATATTATTGTCATTCTTGTTCGTTCTCCATCAACATAAACATTGAGAAATTCACCCAACACAGTTACTGTATATAAAAACAGTAATTTTATTCAGCTATGTCTATCCGAAACCTTAAAGACGGCAGTAAAAAACCTTGGCTTTGTGAGTGCTACCCGCAAGGCCGAGTTGGTAAACGAGTCCGTAAACGCTTCGCGACCAAAGGTGAAGCTACTGCGTTTGAACTGCACTTAATGAAAGAGGTGGATGACAAGCCATGGCTTGGTTCGAAACCTGACCACCGCCGATTATCTGATTTAGTCGAATTGTGGTTTAGACTTCATGGCAAAAACCTAAAGTCCGGTGAACATACACGTCTTCGCCTAGAAAGCATGGTTTTAGATTTAGGTAACCCTATCGGTTCGCAGCTTAACGCGAAACAACTCGCTATATATCGTTCAAGTCGTTTCAACAAAGGCAGAGGGCAAGAACATAAAGAGCTTTCCATCTCTTCAAACAACGTGGACTTTGGTTTGCTTAAAGCAATGTTCAACAAGTTAATCAAGCTTGGTGAGTGGCAATTACCGAACCCAGTTGATGGTATTGAGGCAATCAAAAAGCCGGAATCCGAACTGGCGTTCCTGACCGAACAGGAAATTCGTCACCTGTTCGAAATAACGCAGCAAAGCCCGGTTGGCGATGAGTTAACGAAGATATATAAAGTTTGCCTAGCGACTGGTGCGCGTATCAGGGAAGCGATTTACCTGAAGGGTTCCAACCTGACGAAATACCGTATTACTTACAGCAACACCAAAGGCAAACGCAATAGAACGGTACCGATTTCTGAAGAGTTGTATAACCAAATCTATAAACCAACCAATGACCGCCTTTTCACCTGCGGTTACGGCGTAGCGTATAAATGGTTGACTAAAGCTCTACCCCATTTACCAGAAGGACAAGCGACTCACGTTTTACGTCATACTTTCGCGAGTCACTTTATGACCAATGGAGGTAACATTCTTGTATTAAAGGAAATCCTCGGCCATCAACATATCGATCACACGATGATTTACGCTCATTTTTCACCAAACCATCTAAGTGATGCGGTTAAGTTTAATCCTCTCAATACATTAAGTTAACTAGCGATTGTCCTAAAGCATCAGACGGATTTGTCGCTTTCTTGTTTGTAAGGAGTTGAACTTATTCTTCGACGAGCTTAATTCATACCAGCACCACTACTTAATATACTTCCATCTAGTTGTTTTCTCGTCACTTCCATTCAATGCATAAGTAACAACACGCCAACGAATTTTGGTTCCTTTAGGTACTAAGATATTAATGCTATTATTTGCTGTAGATAGAGCATTGAATAGAACCCACTCTTCTCCATCGGATTCTTCTACTTCCACCTTATACCCGAAATTACCACTTTGTTCCCAATTCAATTCATAAGAACTAAACTTCTTTGAAAGGTTTTTTTCAAACTCTGAGGCAAATATTCCCGGTTCTTTTGACTTCAAAGCAAAGCCTGAAATGATTTTGGACTCTACAACATCCCCCCATTTTACAGGGGAGTAGTGATCTACTAACTGAGCTGCCCACTGCTTAATTTCTGCATCATACTTATCATCTGATGAAGTAAGAATATCCACACCTATTTTTACATAATCTTTCGCAGTATTATTAAACGCAGATTGGTATGTATAGTATGCGCCTGTTGCTGCTACCATGGCAGCACTGATAACTGGGAATAATATTTTGCACCAATCGTAAAACGATGCTCTATTATTGCTGTTTTTCATTCTTAACCAATATCTCATGTACCTTCCTAGTTAATCACACTTACTGAACGACACCATTAAACGTTACGCCTCTTGATAGTCTGTCTTTATATAGTTATAAGTTAAAGCCATAGCCAGCCTAGCAACGCTACACTAACAATCCACACAAATGGCGACAAAGTGGCGACAAAGGTCAGCTTACTTCGTTATTCATAGGTCACCTTCGGATTAATGAGTTATTCACACTCTATATATAGCAAGGGATAGCAACGATTAGGAAGGTTAGGCAAGTTATTGGAACATAATAAAGCTTTATGTTCATTCCACTAACCTAAAAAGAAAAAGGAGCCAGTACGGCTCCTTCGTATTCTATCGCTAAATGTGAGTATTTACGAATTACTCAGCTTGATCTTCAGCGCGCGCTGCAGCTTCTTTGATTAGAGGCTGAAGTTCACCTTTTTGGAACATTTCTAGAATGATGTCGCAACCGCCGATAAGCTCGCCTTCAACCCATAGTTGAGGGAATGTTGGCCATTGTGCGTACTTTGGTAGCTCAGCACGGATATCTGGGTTTTGCAGAATGTCTACGTAAGCGAACTTCTCACCACATGCCATTAGAGCCTGTGACGCTTGAGAAGAGAAACCACAGCTTGGCAGTTTCGGTGATCCTTTCATGTACAGCAGGATTGAGTTTTCAGAGATCTGCTGTTTGATTTTGTCGATAGTTTCCATCGCTTCCTCATTCATGGGTTTGAACTTTGTTTATTTGCCACATTCTACTCAATAACGACAGAATAAAAACCATATAATTAATAAGGCTTAAATTCAGGTTGCTTGATGGCGAACAATTCAGCACTTCACAGCCGCTAACCCCTTAAAATATTTTCATATCGGGGTTTTAATAAAGTAAAAACTTGCTAAAATACTTAGCAAGTCAGCCTTAAAGGCTACATAGCTATAAAAAAACACTGGAAGCAATCGAAAGGTCATCCTTTCAAATCAATGGAGAATCGAGTAATGGCATTTGAACTACCAGCTCTTCCTTACGCGAAAGACGCACTAGAACCACACATCTCAGCAGAGACTCTAGACTACCACCACGGTAAGCACCACAACACATACGTTGTTAAGCTAAATGGTCTTATCCCTGGCACTGAGTTCGAAGGCAAAACTCTAGAAGAGATCATCAAGACTTCTACTGGTGGCGTATTCAACAACGCAGCGCAAATCTGGAACCACACGTTCTACTGGCACTGTCTTGCTCCAAACGCGGGCGGCGAACCAACTGGCGCAGTTGCTGACGCAATCAACGCAGCATTCGGTTCTTTCGAAGAATTCAAAGCGAAGTTTACTGATTCAGCAATCAACAACTTCGGTTCTTCATGGACTTGGCTTGTTAAGAAAGCTGACGGCTCTCTAGAGATCGTTAACACTTCTAACGCTGCTACTCCTCTAACAGAAGAAGGTACAACACCACTTCTAACTGTTGACCTGTGGGAACACGCATACTACATTGATTACCGCAACGTACGTCCTGACTACATGAACGGCTTCTGGGCACTTGTAAACTGGGACTTCGTAGCTGAGAACCTAGCGAAGTAATTTTACTTCCCCCCCTAAGTTCAATTTAGTCTTATTTTAAAAGCTCGCTGAACCAGCGAGCTTTTTATTTTTCGCTTAAAACTCCAATTTAATCTCTTCTTTTTCCTAAAGTTCTTCTCAGACACGCCGTTAAAATGGCATCGAGCGAGGAACATCATGCAAATTCATACTTTAGACAAAGCGGCAATTATTAACGAACTTCAGTTCGGCAATGGTATCAACCATGCAGTCCACGAAGGACGTCGTGCCGATTTTGCACTGATTTTGTCGATGTTTTCTAACGATGTACGCGACGTTGTACCTGTAGAGGAAATCAAAGAAGTAGCCACTAGCGATGATATACTCCGCCAACAACTTGAATTGTCAACGCCTCAAGCTCTTCGTTCTGATAGCAGCAGCTATGAGCTAGCAGCACAACAAGCAAAACAATTCCACGGTGCAGGTCTACCCTCAGCGAAACTGAGTCACTACTTGAAACCAGACGCCCTGACCTACTTGCCGGAAGATACGTTTAATCTTCCTGAAGACGTTTATCACAACCTATCCGGTCATGAGCGACGTAAATTGGGCGAGCGCAACAAAAACCTCATCCCAGATGCAGGGCTATACAATCAACTAGTGACGGCTCAACGTCAGTATCAAATTCAACTGCAAGTATAGAGATCATTGTTCAACCAACAGCTTGCAGTATCCACAGTCAGAAATGTGACGCCTTACAAATTACCGCACAATAGTCCTCATCCAAAAGCGTTAGTTTGAAGTCTTTCACACTGAGCCTTTCTAATTTCAACCATGCTAATAGCACAAACCACTGGTGTATTTTTTTCACACAGGGATACAGTGAAGGTGTTATGGATATTAAAGAATCAATTATTCTCGTCACGTCTGCAGGTTCTGTTATAGGAAGGACTTGTGCTAGTCACTTTGCTCACCTTGGAGCGACGTTGATTCTTTGTGACCAAAACTCTAGCGCTCTAAAAGCGAGCTATGAGCAGATTAGTGCCTTCACAGATAAAGTCTATGCGATGAATGTGTGCAGTGATAACACAACGTCCATTAACTTACTGTTTGATCAAATAGAATCGCAGCTGCGTGCGACACCAGACGTAATAGTCAACTGCTGGACGAGCTCTCCCATGCCAGGCTTGATGGCTCCCGAACCTATGAGTACTTACATTGATCACTTGTCTTCTGCAGCACGTTTCCTCTACACCTATGGCCAGGTGGGAGCCGAACGATTTCGCGCTAGAAATAAGAAAGGGGTAATTGTTAACGTCATTTCCCATGACAGCCATGAAGATTTAACGGGAGTCGAAAGCATGGCTGCTTTGGTGTCAGGTTTTACTCACAGTTGGGCAAAAGAGCTCACTCCATTTAATATTCGGGTGGGTGGCGTCATTCCTTCGGTAAACCATACAAGAGAAGAACTTAACGAAAGGCACTGGGCAGAGATCCAAGATGAACTGGTTCGCAATACCGCATATATCGTATCAAATGAGTATTTTAGTGGCAGAGTGGTTGCTACAGAAGTATGAATGGACAACGTGTTTGTTGCGTAAACGGATCGCTATTACTCAACTCTTTCAACAAAAAAAGCCCCAGTCAAATGACTGGGGCTTTACTTTTTCCCGGTTAAGGTTTCGTGCTAGCGAAAACCTTACTCACACGACTCTTAATTACGCGTCAGCTTTTTCTTTCTTTGCTTTAGGCGCCGCTTTCGCTGCTTCTTGGTCCGCTTTCTTCTTGATAACTGTTGTACCTTCGAAAGTTTCACCTTCAACGAATGCTTTACCGTAGTAAGAAGCCATTAACACATCTTTAAGTTCGCTAATTAGTGGGTAGCGAGGGTTCGCACCAGTACATTGGTCATCGAACGCTTCAACTGCTAGCTCATCAAGTTTCGCGATAAAGTCTGCTTCAGCTACGCCTGCCGCTTGGATAGACATTGGGATGTCTAGGTTCACTTTTAGCTCATCCAACCATGCTAGTAGACGTTCAATTTTCTGAGCAGTACGGTCACCAGCTTGGCTTAGACCTAAGTGGTCAGCAACTTCAGCGTAACGACGACGTGCTTGTGGGCGGTCGTATTGAGAGAACGCTGTTTGTTTAGTTGGGTTATCGTTCGCGTTGTAACGTACAACGTTAGAGATAAGTAGTGCGTTTGCTAGGCCATGTGGAATGTGGAACTCAGCACCTAGTTTGTGCGCCATTGAGTGACAAACACCTAGGAATGCGTTAGCAAATGCCACACCAGCGATAGTTGCGGCGTTGTGTACTTTCTCACGAGCGATTGGGTCGTTAGCGCCGTTCGCGTAGCTTGAAGGTAAGTATTCTTTTAGCATCTTAAGTGCTTGTAGAGCCTGACCATCTGAGTATTCGTTCGCAAGAACAGATACGTAAGCTTCTAGAGCGTGAGTTACTGCATCGTAACCACCAAATGCTGTTAGAGACTTAGGCATGTTCATCACTAGGTTAGCATCAACGATAGCCATGTTTGGCGTGATTTCGTAGTCAGCTAGTGGGTATTTAGCACCAGTCTTGTCGTCAGTAACAACCGCAAATGGTGTAACTTCTGAACCAGTACCTGAAGTTGTAGTGATACATACAAGCTCAGCTTTTTGACCCATTTTAGGGAACTTGTAAATACGTTTACGGATGTCCATAAAGCGCATTGCTAGTTCTTCGAAGTGAGTTTCTGGGTGCTCGTACATTACCCACATGATCTTCGCAGCATCCATTGGTGAACCACCACCTAGCGCTAGGATAACGTCTGGTTGGTAACTAGCCATTTGAGCCGCACCTTTCTCTACTACAGAAAGCGTTGGGTCAGCTTCAACATCGAAGAATGTTTGAACTTCCATGCCTTGAGCTTTAAGTAGGCTTACTACGTCATCTGCGTAACCGTTGTTGAATAGGAAACGGTCAGTTACTAAGAATGCGCGCTTCTTACCTTCTAGGTCGCCTAGAGCAATTGGAAGGCTACCACGACGGAAGTAGATTGACTTAGGTAGTTTATGCCACAACATGTTTTCAGCTCGCTTCGCTACAGTTTTCTTGTTGATTAGGTGTTTAGGACCTACGTTCTCAGAGATAGAGTTACCACCCCATGAACCACAACCTAGAGTTAGAGAAGGCGCAACGTTGAAGTTGTACAAGTCACCGATACCACCGTGAGTAGTCGGGATGTTGATTAGGATACGAGCTGTCTTCATCTTGTCACCGAAGTAACGGATACGGTCAGCGTTAGTATCTTGGTTAGTGTAAAGACCAGATGTGTGGCCGATACCACCGATCTCAACCATAGTTACCGCTTGAGCAACCGCGTCTTCGAAGTTGTCAGCACGGAATAGACCTAGAGTTGGAGATAATTTCTCGTGAGCAAATGCGTCATCGTAAGAAACTTTACCCAGACCTTCACCAACAAGAACTTTAGTATCTGCTGGAACTTTAACGCCTGCCATTTCAGCGATTGCTGCTGCTGGTTGGCCTACGATTTTCGCGTTTAGCGCGCCATCGATAAGCAGTACTTTACGAACTTTTTCCGCTTCTGCTTTGCTTAGTACGTAAGCTTTGTGAGAAGCAAAACGCTCTTTCACTTCGTCGTAAACTTCGTCAACTACGATTGCAGCCTGCTCAGAAGCACATACTACGCCGTTGTCGAAAGTCTTAGACATCAGGATAGAAGCCACTGCACGTTTGATGTCAGCAGTTTCGTCGATAACAACAGGAACGTTACCTGCACCTACACCGATTGCTGGTTTACCAGAAGAGTAAGCTGCTTTAACCATGCCTGGGCCACCAGTTGCAAGGATAAGAGCGATGTCATCGTGTTTCATTAGAGCGTTTGATAGCTCAACTGAAGGCTGGTCGATCCAACCGATGATGTCTTTTGGTGCACCTGCTGCTACCGCTGCATCTAAAACAAGTTTCGCTGCGTCGTTGGTCGAGTTTTTCGCACGTGGGTGTGGTGAGAAGATAATACCGTTACGAGTCTTCAGAGAGATTAGAGATTTGAAGATCGCTGTAGATGTTGGGTTAGTTGTTGGTACGATACCGCAGATGATACCTACAGGCTCAGCGATAGTCATAGTGCCTAGGTTGTCATCCTCTTCTAGGATGCCACACGTTTGTTCGTCTTTGTATTTGTTGTAGATAAACTCAGAAGCGAAGTGGTTCTTGATTACTTTATCTTCAACAATACCCATACCAGATTCTTCTACCGCTTGTTGCGCTAGAGGGATACGAGCTTGGTTAGCTGCAAGAGACGCTGCACGGAAGATTTTGTCTACTTGCTCTTGAGAGTAAGTAGCGAACTCTTCTTGCGCTTTCTTAACGCGAGCGACCATTGCATCTAGTTCAGCCATATTAGTTACAGGCATAGGGAATCTCCTAAAATTAACAAATATTAAAAACTTTTTACTAAGGCTATTACTTATCGTTTTTACTGTTTATCAGTCACTTAGAAAACAAACGTCTTAGTAAATTGCTTTCAGGACTGAGTATAATATTTCAGAGTGTGAAAAAAATTGACTTGGATCAGTTCTCACGACCTAAATACCACCAAAGTGGTGCTCCATCACACTAAAACGACATAACTCACTGATAAACAAATAAATTAATCTTCAATTTTTATTGAACAAAAAAGAAGCAAATAGACAAATAAATAAAAGAAACTACAACAACCTGTAAAAAAGTTTCATTTTTAGCCAACAAAATTACATGTAGGCCCAATTCCTTGTGCTACTGAGAGTATATCGAACCGAATACATCTCTCTACAAACCACCTTAGTTTTTATCAAAAGTGTGCGAATGTTAACGTTTATGTAAAACAGCACGCTTTGACAGCAACTTTATACGCAACAATTCTTTTCCAGATTAGATACAGTTTATTAAAGAATTAGTTTTTCTCACTAAAACAGTAGGAAATGCGTTAGTTTTTTTCATTTCTTCCAACCCAACTTTTGCCTTACATTACGCCCAAATTACCCCTTCGCCTTTTCACTAATGTGAACTTTAATGAGTACGCAACATGCAAACTTTTGAACTTGCTATCTTCTTGCAGTTTTTTCTTGGTTTGGTCGCCGCAGTAAACCCTGTTGGTATCATGCCTGTGTTTGTGTCACTAACCGGACATATGACACCAGACGAAAAGCGCAATACGGCAACCACAGCGAACGTGGCTGTTGCTATCATTCTGATCATTTCGCTCTTTGCTGGCCAGTTACTATTAGATATGTTCAGCATTTCTCTGGATTCGTTTCGTGTTGCAGGTGGGCTACTGCTGCTTAGCATCGCGTTCTCGATGATGAGCGGTAAACTGGGGGAAGATAAACAAAACAAACAGGAAAAATCAGAATACGTGAGTCGCGAGCAGATCGGTGTTGTTCCTCTTGCGATGCCGCTAATGGCAGGACCAGGCGCAATCAGTTCGACTATTGTTTACGGTGCACGCTACCCAAGCATGTTTGATACGGTAGGCATCAGCATTACAATTGGCTTGTTCTGTCTATGCTCGTGGCTGTTGTTCCGCTCTGCCCCACTGATCGTGCGATTTTTGGGCCAAACTGGTATCAACGTCATTACCCGTATCATGGGTTTGATATTAGGCGCATTGGGTATTGAGTTTATCGCCAATGGTTTACGCAACTTATTTCCAGGATTAGCCTGAGTTTCTATAAAATTGTATGATAGAGCGATTCAACAATGGATCGCTTTGTCATGACGACTGACTCTCTCAAACATACTCTTTATGTCACCATTTTTGGTACTCATACCAAAGCTGGTCGAACCTTCGATATTGCACTCATTATCGCGATTATCAGTTCTCTAATCGTGCTGGTATTAGACTCAATACCATCCGTACGCGCCGAGTGGGCAAAAGAGCTGAAATACTTGGAGTACACTTTTACCGGTTTATTCACTATTGAGTATTTTCTCCGGCTTTATTGCTCTCCAAAACCAGCCGCCTATGCGAAAAGCTTTTATGGCGTCGTTGATTTACTCGCGATTTTACCTACTTACTTAGCACTGTTTTTCCCTTCTGCCTCCTTTATGGGCGTAATAAGAGCACTACGAGTCATGCGAATATTCCGCATACTCAAGTTGGTCCGCTATCTTCAAGAGTCCAACATCCTCTTACGCTCTCTACTGATGGCGCGCAGAAAGATTTTTATCTTCTTTAGCTCTGTCGCCATTATGGTCACGATCTTTGGGTCACTGATTTTTGTCATTGAGGGGCCTGAAAACGGATTTACTAGCATTCCGAAAAGTATTTATTGGGCTATTGTGACCATCACAACGGTTGGATATGGTGACTTGGTACCTCAAACAGATCTCGGAAAAGGACTTGCCTCACTCACCATGTTGTTGGGTTATTCAATTTTGGCGGTCCCTACTGGTATTTTCACAGCAGAGCTTCACCAAGAAATGCAATCGCACAAAGTATTAGTGAAGTGTCCTAACTGTTCTCACGCCGGGCACGACTCTGATGCGACTTACTGTAAACACTGTGGTAGTGAGCTGGCCGATCCTGACAAACGCGTTGTTCGTGGAGAAGACGAAGCATAAAAAAGAGCTCCCTAGGGAGCTCTTTTATTTTGTCATCAAACAAAGATTGATGTGATTATGCTTTCTCAGAAAGAATAATGCGTAACGTACGACGCAATGGTTCTGCTGCGCCCCAAAGTAGTTGGTCACCAACAGTGAAAGCATTTAGGAAGTCATCACCCATTGCCATCTTACGTAGACGACCCACTGGTACGGACATAGTGCCCGTTACTTTTGCAGGTGTAAGTTCTTGCGCAGTAATGTCACGATCGTTAGGAATCACTTTAACCCAGTCGTTATGAGTGGCGATGATTTCTTCGATTTCGTCCATTGGGACATTTTGCTTAAGCTTGATAGTGAGTGCTTGAGAGTGACAGCGCATCGCACCAATACGGACACAAGTACCATCAATTGGTACAGGCGAGCTTTGTGAGCCCAAAATTTTGTTTGCCTCTGCGCCCGCTTTCCACTCTTCTTTACTCTGACCGTTATCACGTTTCACATCGATCCACGGAATAAGCGAGCCAGCTAGTGGTACACCGAATTTATCGGTAGGGAAGGAACCGCTGCGCATTGTGTCTGCAACTTTTTTATCAATATCTAGGATAGAGCTTGATGGGTTTGCAAGTTCGGAACTTACAGAGTCATTGATAACGCCCATTTGCGAGATCAGTTCACGCATGTTTTGCGCGCCAGCACCGGAAGCGGCTTGGTATGTCATTGCGCTTGTCCACTCAACAAGGCCTTTCTCGAATAAGCCACCTAGACCCATTAGCATTAAACTAACCGTACAGTTACCACCAACAAATGTGTTCGTGCCACCGTGGATGCCTTGTTGGATTTGCTTTAAGTTCACAGGATCAAGCGTGATGATGGAATCTTCCGCCATACGTAACGTAGATGCTGCGTCAATCCAGTAGCCTTTCCAACCGGCTTGTCGAAGTGCTGGGTAAACTTTTTCTGTGTAGCTACCACCTTGACATGTAATTACCGCATCAAGCTGTTTTAAGCTTTCAATATCATACGCGTCTTGCAGTAAGCCTGCGTCTTTTCCTAAGTTAGGAGCAGGAATACCAACTTGAGAAGTACTGTAGAATACTGGTTCGATTAGGTCGAAGTCTTTCTCTTCAACCATACGCTGCATAAGGACTGAACCAACCATACCGCGCCAACCAACTAAACCAACTCTCATCGTATTAACTCTCCATGTATTAAAAAACCTACCCCATAGTTAATTTTTCGCATCAAAATCTCAACCCCTATTTTGTAAATAAGCCTATTTTTTAACCTTTTCCTATGAAAATTCGTGTTAAACGAGATTTTTTAGTGTTTGGTTTGCGATTTCGGCCATTTTTCAAGTAGGGAAAGCCCTGTTACTCCAAATTGGTCTTACCACTCAGTGATAAAATAACACATGAAGCACAATAATTTCACATTACACAACATTTAAAACCAAAAAAGTTAAAACAAACTAACAGTTAATTTCACAAGCAAACGTTTTTGCCGACGAACATCAAGATAAAACACCAAATATTCGAAATATAATTTTTGTTAATGTATGTTATGCGCGATTACAACAAGGAGCGCCTTCCTCTATTGCTCCAAGATTGACAGAGGCACATATGAAGCAAGTTACACCACGCCTACCAAGCTTGATACAGGTATTTATCTCGCTCGGTTTATTTCTACTGCTAGCATTTTCGTTCACTGCCAAGCTAGACCTACCGATCCAGCTAGCGCTGTACATCGGTTGGTTCATTATCATGATATTAGGCATTAAGCTTGGTCATCAGTACAAAGATCTGGAAAAAGCTGCACTAAATGGCATTTCCAATGGACTTGGAGCCGTCTTAATTCTTCTTGCCGTTGGCGCGCTTGTTGGTACGTGGATCTCTGGTGGTATTGTTCCAACCATTATTTACTACGGCCTTAAAGCAATTCACCCTTCTATCTTTTTGCTCGCAACCATGATCATCTGTTCATTGACTGCGCTAGCGACTGGCACCTCTTGGGGCGCTGCTGGTACTGCTGGTATTGCGATGATGGGTATTGGCCAAGGCCTTGGCGTTCCTGCACCAATTACAGCTGGTGCGGTGCTTTCAGGTTGTTACTTTGGTGACAAAATGTCGCCTCTATCGGACTCCGTCATCCTTGCTTCATCTATGTCTAACGTTGAAGTAATGGAACATATTAAAGGCATGCTGCCGATCGCACTCATTAGCTACATTATTACAGGCATTATGTTTACTGCATTTGGTTTCCACTACGCAGGTCAAGTTGACATGAGCCAGGTAGACTCTGTAATTAAAGCGATGGAGCAGCAATTCTACATCACGCCTTACTCATTTGTTCCTGTGATCATCGTATTGTCACTTCTAGCAATGCGTATGCCTTCATTCCCAGTGATCAGTTTTGGTTCTCTGCTCGGTATTATTTGGGCAGTAATGATTCAAGATGTGGACTTCCTAACCGCGTTCAACACCGCTTGGGCTCCGTTTGCGATTTCTTCAGGCGTAGATTTCATTGACTCAATTCTTAACCGTGGCGGCATGTCTTCAATGCTTGGCTCGGTAGCAGTTATCGTATTCGGCCTTGGTTTTGGTGGTCTACTAGATAAAGTGGGTGTGTTAGAAACTATCGCTAAGCTGTTTGAAAAACGCGTTCAAAGTGCAGGTTCACTGGCAACAAGTACAATCGGTACAGCCTTTATGGGGAACGTATTTGGTTCAGCGATGTACGTTTCACTTATCCTGACACCAAAAATCTGTGCGAAGAACTACGATCGCCTAGGCTACAAACGTAAGAACTTGTCTCGTAACGCAGAGTTCGGCGGCACATTAACATCTGGTATGGTTCCATGGAGTGACAACGGTATCTACATGGCAAGTATTCTGGGTGTTGCGACACTGTCTTATGCACCGTTCATGTGGCTAAGTTTTGTATGTATCATTGTGACCATCATCAGTTCCTACATGGGTTGGTTTGTTGATAAATGCGAGCCAACGGCGGAAGCAGTTGAACAAGCAGAAGGCGAACTGAAGCAGCAAACCGCTTAAGTTCGCATAGATAGGAAGAATCTCTCTTCCGAGTGAGAGACAAAGAAAAAGAGCGCATGAGCGCTCTTTTTTATATCTCAACCAAACGTTAACTTTGTTTGACTTGCGCTTTCACTGCTGCACGCTTACCAAACCAATAGCCCAAGCCAAGTGGTGCAAAGAATATAACGGCAATGAACAAGATGAAGTAGATAATGGTACTTTTAACGAGCTCAATCAGCTTGGTCATCGCTAAACTGACCACTTCCTGCGAGACTCGGTCCATATCTTGAGCAAACTTCTCACGCTCATGGGTAATGATCTGCGCGATCTCTTGGCGCTCTCTGGCTACCATCAACTCTAAAGCTTGGCGCTCCTCACCCAATTGAGATAAACGCGCTTGCGTTTTTTGGTCAATATCGTCAACCAAAGGTTGTAACTCTACCGCCATTTGCTCTGCCAAATAGCGCATGTACTCTGGATTGTTATCAATAAAGTCCTTCATCGAATCCGCCGTAACTTGTAAGCTATTTAGCGCAGCATTAACTTTTTCGATGCTGGCAGAGCTATTTAATGCTAATAACTGCGCCTTCCAAGTCATAATTTTGGGGGTCTGTTCTGATACAAGGCTTAGACGATCCGAGACATCACCTAATGCTTCTGGCATTGTACCTAGCGTAGTCACTGCCTCTTCCTCGCTAATTTGATTCGCATCTAACCACCCACGGTAAGCTGGCGTCCTGATCATACTTAAGTCCGCGAATGGATGTTGCTTAACGAACTCTGCAACAAACGCTTGTGTCTTGATGTACGCTTCTTGTTTCAACAGAGATTGAGCCAGTTTATCCACCTCTTTCGCTAAGTGAGCAGAAACTAACTTTGCCTCCTCTGTCGCAAACAGTTCATGACCAAGGCCAGTCGTAAAGAATTGATCCATCTGTAGCGTAAAAGTCCAAGTATCAATCAGTGCTGCCATTGGCGAGACTTGGTATGCTGCTGCTTGAAGACCTTCTTCAGCATTTATCTTCCAAAGCAAAATATAAGATTGATGGACTTTATCATGCGGCTCATATTGATCGTGCAATGCATCAGCAGCTTGCTCTACCTGAGCAAAAAACTGTTGCGCATACTCACGAGTCAGGAGACGCATATTAAGCTCTTGTTTGGTAAGAGGGACGGTTTGACTCTCGATTTTCACTTCTAACAGGGAGCACCCTGAAAGCATCACAACCAACCCTATCAACATCATTGAAGACAATCGACGAACGGACATGAAAGTACCCTTAACAAATTGTATGGAACAGGAATAAAGCGAACTAAGTCATATAGTTCGGGCCTTTAATACCCCAACTCTGATGATTGTAAGTCAGAGCAATATCAATCTGTTAGCGCTTCTTGTATCTTTTCACTATTGAGAACGTGGTTAGCGAAAAGTATGGTTTGCTTTAGGACATCATCTAAACGTGTCAGTTTCTCTTCCGGCACTTGTTGCCCTTGTTTAATCAACAGCTCAATATCACTCGAAATGCAGTGCAATGGCATTGCCCCTAAACTTCCCGAGACCCCTTTAAGACTATGAGCCGCTCTTTGCGCTTGCTCTTTATCCTCTTCTAATAGCCGATGCATTTTTGAACCATCGCCAGAGTGATCCTGAATAAAGACTTCAAGTAACATTCGCACCGCGCTTTCATCTCCCGATAGCGAGTCCAGCATCTTATTGATATCTATATACGGCTCACGTTCCACGACTGCCACTTGTGATGTGTTCGGCTCATTATGACTCTGTTCGTTAACTTGGCCGTTTTGAGCGCTTTCGGACTGAGCAGAAAAAACAACGTAAGACCCACCAGCTTGCTCAGACTCTTTATCTTCTGCTCTTGATGGTGTTAGCGGCTGAACGGTTCTTTGGGAGAAAAGCCCCCATGAAATAAGAGAAAGAAATAAACCACTGATTACTGACAACCAAGTAACAAAGGTCATCAACTTTTGTTCCAACTGGTCATTTATCGAAGTTAACTGGTTCGGGAAATCAGGATTAAGCAGTTGATTAACTAGATAGCTGCCTTGCGCCTTGGCAGATAGCGCGCTTGAAGTCTGGGCAAGTTGACGCTGAAAAGCACTTCGCTCTTGAGGAGAAAGCGTGTCCGACTCGATAAAGAGTCGGTCTAAATCACGATAAGTATCGCTATTCGTTGCTGAGTCACTAAAAATAGACTCCAAAACAAGTGCGCCTAAGCGATAGTACATTGATTGAATTTGCTCAGAGTTCTCAGCTCGGGCACGGCTCCTTCGCAACTGTTCAGCCAATGATACAAGCTCACTGTCACTCCCTACAAAGGCTCGAGCACTTTCTAAAAATCGATCGGTCGCATAAAGCAATTGAGTAATATCTGGTGTGATTTTTCCTTCAGAAAACTCACTTTCAAGCTGTAAGCGAACTGCATAGGCTAACTGAAGTTTTAGTGAAACTTGGTCGACGTGCTTAACACGATAAGGCAGATCAAAGTTAAAAAAATGTCTGACTTCTTCGACTTTGCTTCCTAGCTCATTCACTGTTGAAATGGTTTGAATCGTTTGTTTGGCTTGCAACCAAATCCCTAGCGCTAAAACACACCATAAAACGAACCAGAACCAAACAAACCGCCTCATTCCTTCTTTTAGCTTCAGCAACACTCGCCCCTCGCATATCTCCATTAATTACAAGCATATACTATGGATGTTTCTTATTCACATAAAAAAGAGAGCCATTGGCTCTCTTAATTTGACGATATGGTTTTAGTTGCGACTCAACTGATCTTTTAGATTTGGTGGCGTACCTTTAATCGTTAAGGTATCCGTCTCTGGGTCATAAAAAATACGCTCGCCAAGCAATAGGCTATCAAAGCTAATATTCAAGCCACCGCCAGCGCCAACAAATTTAGTCAGTTTGCGAACCGTCGCACGGTCACCTGGGAAAGATTCTTCAAGTTCGTACCCTTGCTCTTTGGTGAAATCCATAAAGCTTGTGCCATCTTGGCTTGGAGGAAGCTCTCCAGAAAGCTCTGAGATTTGAACCTCATCACCGGATTTAATTTGCTCATTGCAGTAATCGTAAACTTGTTTCTTGTACTCGTTCACTTCTTGCTTTTCTAGCTTCGAGTCAGCACAAAAATCATCCACTGCCTGCATCAACACTAAGTTTTGTTGTTTAGTATCTAAGCCGATGTCCGCTTGCAGGAAATCTAGGAAGAAATCCGCCACTTTACGGCCGACGCGTCCCTTGATGTATTGCAAGTAACGATTAGATTCCTTGTCAGTGTCGTAGCTCGACAAGTCAATGCGGGCCGCAATATCCATTTTGGTGATATCTAGGTAATCCGTCGCACTGATGTCCAAACCTTCGGTCACTTTTAAACTTTGGTTCATTGGTAAGATACCGATGAACAAGTAGTCCGTTGCTAAACTCTGATACTCAGCGAAAACCAAAATACCTTCATCCGCAAATGGGTACTTAATCAACTCTTCTTTCAAGCGATTTGCACTAATTTGTGAGAAGTCGTAAAAATCTCGCTCTCCTTTGCGCATTTCTTGAAGCCAAAATTGAAATTCGCTGTCTGACTGGAAAGAGCCAAAACCTTTACCAGCTTTAGAATGGAATACTCGGTGAAGCTCAGCGACTAAGTTTTCAGTAGATGCATCGTTCTCTAATGATGCTGGACGAAAGTTTACAACTAGCTCGTCCTGATCGTTTTTGCACAGTTGATGCAGAATAACGTTTGAAAGATGAAGGCTCATAGTGATTTTATCTTGCTACAAGGTTTTAGTTGATGGGCATTGTAGGTTATCATAAGCCGCTTTTACTATCATTATTAGAGTCTTTATGCCGATTACATCTAAATATACTGACGAGCAAGTAGAGAAAATTCTTGCTGAAGTAGCAACAGTTCTTGAAAAACACGCTGCTTCTCCTGAGTTGACGCTAATGATTGCCGGAAATATCGCAACCAATGTCTTAAATCAACGTGTTGCTGCTTCACAACGCAAAGCGATTGCTGAAAAATTTGCTCAGGCGCTGATGTCTTCTTTAGAAACACCAAAAACACACTAATAACGGACAATAGAACACATACATGGTAGACAGCGGAAACTCATACGGCGAACGTGTATCTCGACTGGTTGGTTGGGGTCACTGGTTTGCATTCTTCAATATCGTTGCATCGATGTTGATAGGCACACGCTACATTGTTCAGTCTCCTTGGCCCGAGACGTTACTTGGTCAGTTTTATCTGGCGGTTTCTTGGGTTGGTCACTTTGGCTTTCTAGTTTTCGCGCTTTACTTGCTCGTTCTATTCCCGTTAACGTTTATCCTGCCATCGCGGAAATTGTTCCGTTTGGTGGCAGTGATTTTCGCGACCGTTGGGCAAACCATATTATTGATTGATACCCAAGCGTATCAGTCGATCAATTTGCACTTAACTCCTGTCGTTTGGGAGTTACTATTCAGCGAAGATAAAAGTGCACTCAGCACTGATCTACAACATCTGTTTGTTGTAATGCCGCTGATCTTCCTTATTCAGCTCGCTCTATCCGAATGGGTATGGCGAAAACAGCGCAAACTATCTCATAAGCACGTAGGACGTCCTCTAGCAGCTGTATTTTTCCTCAGCTTTATGACCAGCCATTTGGTTTATATTTGGGCAGATGCATACTTCTACAATCCAATTACCAGTCAGCGTTCAAACTTCCCATTGTCTTATCCGATGACGGCGAAGAGCTTTATGGAAAAACATGGTCTACTTGACCGTGAGGAATACCTAAAACGCTTAGCGGAAAATGAAGGCAACGTAGAGTTAGTCAATTACCCTCTAGAAAAGCTAGAGTTTAACCGTCGAGTCAATAAGCTCAACGTGTTGATGATCAGCGTAAATAACCTGCGTGCAGACGCGCTGAATCCAGAAGAGATGCCTAACCTCTATGAGTTTGCCGAAAACAATCAGAACTTCCGTAATCATTACAGTTCAAGTAATGATACTTACGGGGCTTTCGGTTTGTTCTACGGCTTACCAACCAGTTACGCCTCAAGCATCAAGGCGCAAGGTGCTTCGCCAGTGTTACTCGATGTACTGAAAGATCAGGGTTACAACTTCGGCCTATTCAGTGGCAGCGGGTTTGAAGATGATCTCTACTCAGAGATTATTTTCCGCGGCTTAAAACTAGCGGAAGACCTCGATGGCACACAAGCTCATACCGATAAGCAATCTATCGCGAACTGGAATACATGGTTAACAGAGAAAGCGAGTCAACCATGGTTTAGTTACATCGAAGTCACCGCCGTTGATAATTTTGAATCGATCCCTTCAAATAATGACGAAGAAATGTCCGCAAGTGATCGCTTCAAAAAAGCTTATGAATATGCGGTGAAATCAGCGGATAAAACCGTCGCTAGTATTATTGATGAGCTTGAAAAAAATGGACTATTGACAAACACCATCGTGATTATCACTTCTAATCACGGTAGTGAGTTTAACGAAACCAATACGAACAGCTGGGGCGCAAACAGCAACTACAGTCGTTATCAGTTACAAGTTCCTATGGTAATCCAATGGCCAGGAATGTTGGCTGGTGAATTTAATCACAGCACAAGCCACTTGGACCTTTCGGTCACGTTGTTGCAGGATATGCTCGGTGTATCTTCCAACCCATATGATTACAGTAGTGGTCGTAACCTATTTGACGAAAGTCGTCGCCGTTGGATCCTAGCGGGTGACACTCGTGAGCTTGCCTTAATTACTAGCTCACAAACCACAGTGATCGATAAGTTTGGCAACTACAAGTTGTATGACAGAAATTACAAACGACTTCGAGATGATGCACCGAAGTTGCCAGTTTTGATGCAAGGTTTAACTGAGTTACAGCGTTTTTATTCTAAAAACGATTAATACCTAGCAATCCATATACTATTCAAACTCCCCTTTTTGGGGAGTTTTTGTTTATTTAAACAACACAAACCACAAATTTGCGCAGTAAACATCCAATCAGTTCAACTAGGGGTTTACAACATTTTCAAAGCCTTATATTATGCGCCTCAACAACGGAGAGATGGCTGAGTGGTTGAAAGCACCGGTCTTGAAAACCGGCATACGTTAATAGCGTATCTAGGGTTCAAATCCCTATCTCTCCGCCACATTTAGAAAAAGCCCGCTAAGAAATTAGCGGGCTTTTTCGTATATCCAGATTTGAAAAGATTTGTACAAATCCCTTCTTTGAACACAACTAAGCACTCCGCAACATTCAGAAAGAGCACGCTTAGAAATTAACGACCTTTTCGTTTCAGTGTCCCGTTTTGAATCAGGTTGATACTCACGTCTAGTTGTATTTACTTACCAACAAAGGCTTCTTTAGCGGCATTAATGAGCTGCAAATGGATTGGGACAAGGTCTGCATGATTCGTTCGATATCCACCTCCGACGACAGCTGCGACAGGGATACCTCGCGATTTCATTGTTTGCATTAAAAATCTATCACGTTCTAAAATCCCTTGCGTCGAAACATCAAAATATCCCAACTCATCGTCTTGATGTATATCAACACCAGCATCGTAGATAACCAAATCAGGACGATGAAGATTAAGCGCCATATCGACCACTTCCTTAAACGCCATTAAAAAATCCTCTTCACCTGTTCCTCGCACCAAAGGCACATCTAGGTCAGACTGAGGCTTTCTAGCCGGGAAGTTTTTGTCACAGTGAAAAGAAAGCGTGATGATATCTGGCTCATCGTGACACAAAGTTGCTGTTCCATCCCCATGATGAACATCACTATCAATGATCAATACTTTATCGACATGTTCGACTTCGAGCGCTTGCCTGGCCGCGATCACTAAGTCATTAAATAAACAAAAACCACTGCCAAACTCTTTGTGTGCGTGGTGATACCCGCCACTCAAATGAATGGCAACACCATACTCAAGTGCTTTATTTGCGGTCAAAGCCGTGCCCGCTGCTGAAGTTAGCGTTCTGGTAATGAGAGACTCACTCCAAGGAAAACCTATTCGGCGCATCTTCGCAGCTGGCATGTTTCCATTCACAAGTAAGTCGACGTATTCCTGGTCATGAACACGTTTTACTTCCTCAACAGTTAATGCTTCTGGCTGGAAAAACTGCACGTGTTCTTTCCAGTTATCTTTCTCCATATGTACCAATACCGATTCATAGAGGTACTGGTACTTCATAATTGGGTAACGATGCCCCTCTGGCAACTCAAGTTGAGAATAAATCGGGTGGTAGATAAATGGCAGCATGAGAAATTCTTAATAACAATGGTAACGAAATAGTATCAACTTCAAGGGTTGAATAAAATGCAATTTAATTGATAATGATTTTCAATATCAATTAAATTTAATATACATATGAATTCTACTTTCTTTGCTATTCTCGGCGCACTGTTTGGCTCTCTTTATGCTCTGTCCCTATTTTCATCTCTCGTTGTTGGTGCGTGGTGGCTGGTTGATTTTATTGCGCTTAGCTAACACAATGACTTTCAACTGAAATCAAAAAATATAGGTGTTTGTATGAGTCAAACCGTCTTTATTACCGGAGCAAATCGCGGCATTGGCCTTAGCTTAACTGAGCTGTACCTAAAGCAAGGCCATCAAGTACACGCTACCAGTCGTTCCTTGGAGAACAGTTCAGAACTACAAACTCTAGCCTCACATTACAGCAATCTAGTTTTGCACGAACTGGATGTCACTCACTACGAACAAGTCGCTCTGCTTGCCGATAAACTCCCTGCCATCGACTTACTCATCAATAATGCAGGATATTACGGCCCCAAGGGATATGGCTTTGGAGACACTGACGTACAAGAATGGCGTAAAGTCTTCGAAGTAAACACCATTGCACCGTTAAAACTGGTTGAGCACTGTTACCCTCGCTTACAACAAGGCAAGATGAAAAAGATTGCTTGTATCTCATCAAAAGTGGGGAGCATGACGGAAAATACGTCCGGTGGCGGTTATATTTATCGTTCATCGAAAGCGGCGCTAAACTCGGTTGTTAAAAGCTTGAGCAATGATTTAACACCTGAAGGATTTACCGTTTTAGCGCTTCATCCTGGTTGGGTAAAAACGGCAATGGGCGGGCCAAATGCATTGATAGATACGCAAGCCTCCGCGCAGGGCCTAGCGAACGCGATAGAGCTGAGTACACCGCAACTTTCAGGTCGATTTATTAACTACGATGGTACTGAGCTACCTTGGTAGCGGCGTTAAGAAACAACCATCAATAAACCAAATAACACCTAAGCTAGGCTTCATAATCGTGACTTGGTTGGCAAACATAATGTTCATCGGCGATCTACCAGCATAATTCGCGCAATCTAACTTGAATTTATCTATATCCAATCCAGACTTATGAAAAAGTAGAACAATTAAGGAGAAGGCACGATGGCAGCAGATAGGGATTTGGTTAATTTTAGCGAAGAGCACGAGCTAAACTACTGCTTGAGAAGTGCTGGTAAACGCCAAACTCAAGCGAATCGAGATACATTAGTTGACTTGGGCAACCAGGTGAAAGAGGTACTGGACAAACGCGTGTTAACTCAAGGTGAAGTAAGAGGCGCGATCCAAAACCACGGCGACCTGTTCGAGTAATCTATTTTCAAGCATGCGCGGTGTTTAATTACACCGCGCTTGTCCTATGCCTGCTTACCTTTGGTTGCACGAGATTTAGTCGCGCCACCATTCTTTGAATAACTGCGCTTTTTACGTTTAAACGCAGGACGTTCCACCTTGGGTAGATGACGTAATGAATCAGGGATAGGCCCTGCTTTTACTTGTGCCATCAAGCTATCAATGCGTTGTTCGAGTGCTTGCATGAACGGCTGATATGCTTGATTTCTCTCTGCCATACCTTGTAACTGGTGCTCCCAATGAGCCGTCATATCTGGGTACGTTGAATCCTGTGGCAAGGCATGAATGAGACCTCTTCCCGCAGGAGAGCTGAGAATTGATTTACCTTGACGCGTGAGCAGTTGGCGTTTGAACAGCGTGTCCAAAATACCAGCGCGAGTCGCTTCCGTACCTAGCCCATCAGTATCACGAAGGATTTTTTTCAGTTCTTTATCCGCAACGTAACGGGCGATCCCGGTCATCGCTTGCAACAGCGATGCTTCGGTAAAGTGCTTTGGTGGCTCGGTTTTTCGGTCTTTTATTTCCCCTTCACGACAAGTTAACACGGTGCCTTCTGGTAACGGTGGTACGGCATCAATACCTTCATCTTCCTTGTCAGTTTTGCCCATTAGCGCTTTCCAACCCGGCGAAACTAACTGACGACCTTTCGCGATAAACGTACCACCAGCGATATCGAAAACTAATTTCGCTTCTGCGTAAACCGCCGCCGGATAAAACTGCATGAGATACTGGCGCGCAATCAATTGATACACTTTCATCTCATTGCCCGAAAGCGCATTCACATTAGCTTGTTTTGGTGTAGGGATAATCGCATGGTGCGCATCCACTTTTTTATCGTTCCAGGCTTTGGACTTTAATGTTAAGTCTGCTCCCTGAACGGCACCTTGCAGCTCTTTTGCGTTATTCGCAATAGCTGTTGTCACCATCTCTGCTTGTGAGTAGTGTTCCATCGGTAAATAGCGACAATCTGAACGAGGATAAGTGATTAGCTTGTGCTTTTCATACAATGCCTGACAAGTATCTAGTACTTGTTGCGCACTCATACCATAGCGCTTCGCTGCATCGATCTGTAAAGCAGATAATGAATAAGGTAATGGTGCTGATTGCTTGGTTTGCTTTTGTTCCGACTCCGTCACTTTCGCGGGTTGATTTGCAATACGGTTTGCAACGTTTTCCACTAACTTACGGTTTAACACTCGCCCTTCTTCATCCTGCCAAGGCTTGCATGCCTCACTTGGCTTCCAACGAGCACGAATATCAAAAGTACCATTGGCATCTTGATATGGGATCAGAGCATGTAGGGTAAAATAGTCCTTCGGGACAAAGTTTTCGATTTCCTCATCACGACGCACCACTAAGCCAAGAACTGGCGTTTGCACTCGCCCTACCGAGAGAACACCTTGATACCCTGCTTTTTGACCAAGCAAGGTATAAGCACGAGACATGTTCATGCCATACAACCAATCAGCCCGAGAGCGAGCCAATGCAGAAACTGAAAGTGGGATAAACTCGCGATTACTGCGCATAGAACTGAGTGCGCGTTTCACCGCAGGTAAGTTCAAGTCGGAAATCAGCAAACGCTGTGTGGATTCCTTCTTGGTTTTAGATAACTTGCAATAGTCGAGAACTTCATCAACTAACAGCTGACCCTCTCGGTCTGGGTCTCCTGCATGAATGACTTCGTTAGCTTCTTTGAGCAATTTACGAATCACTGTTAATTGCTTACTTGCGCTTTTCCTCGGTCTGAGCTGCCATTGCTGCGGAACAATTGGTAAATCTGCCATATTCCACTTTTTATAACGCTCATCATAAGCGTCAGGTTCGACTTGTTCGAGCAAATGGCCGATACACCAAGTAACGATATCCCCGTTCCCACAGCGGATGAATCCTTGATCTTTCTTTTGAGGGTTTGGCAGTGCAGCGGCAATCGCACGGCCTAAGCTTGGTTTTTCAGCAATAAACAGACGAGACATAACGTTTTGGAAATAAATATAATTAGGGCCACATTAACGAATGTAGCCCTAATAAATCAAGAAAAACTGTATAAATAAACAGTCAAGTTTGTTTAAGTTTTCAGTTATAGAAATTCAACAAACTGAGAGAGGTCACGCTCAGGAACTTTCATCGGTGTACAACCAGGCGTACCTAGGTACAAGAAACCAACAATCTCATCGTCGCCTTCTAAACCAAACGCTTGATGAACTTCTGGATGGAACATCCACTTACCTGAGCGCCAAAACCCTTGAAAGCCTTGCGCTACCGCTGCCATCTGCATGGATTGTACGGCACATCCCGCAGATAAGTGTTGCTCTAGTGCAGGCACTTTCTCATGTTCCGTTACTTTAGCAATCACCGTGATCACCATTGGCGCACGAAATGGCGCATTTTTCACCTTTTCGACCACCGCTTCATCACTATTTTCAGCTTCTGCCGCTTTTACCAAGATATCTGACAGTTTTTTCAAACCATCGCCCTGTGCGATAACGAAACGCCAAGGGGTTAATCCCGCATGGTCAGGCGCACGAAGGCCTGCACGAATGATGTTCTCAAGCGCTTTACCTTCTGGTGCAGGCGCAGATAACTTCGCGATAGATCGGCGATTGAGCAAAAGATCGAGAGCGTCCATGAAAGAATCCTTATCGAATATCGTTGTTATTTTGTTTACGCCACTTTAGCACAATCTGTTCCTACGAATAACAACCGGTTTTCTGTGGGCTTGATAACGTGCTTCACTTAACATCAAACTGGATTTAATGTTAATTTATTCGCGAAATGAATAAGTTGAACATAGGCAGGTTGATGAACAAGGACAAACAAAACAGCATTTACGAAAAGATCGTTAATGACGAAGATGCCCGTGCCTGTAAGGCGATTCCTGAATCAGCTTGTCATCAAGTTCCCGGCAACTTTCTTAAAATCATTCTTGCTCAGTTTTTAACGAAGGTCGGCGATGCGTTAATCAACCCTAAAGTCACGTTGCCGTGGATACTACAAAGTCTTGGGGCACCGGTTTACTTAATTGGTTGGCTGGTTCCTATTCGTGAGTCAGGATCCCTTATCCCACAACTTAGCATCGCGCACTACATCCGACGCATTCCAGTAAGAAAATGGGTCTGGGTAATTGGCAGCATCTTGCAGGCTCTTTCCATATTTGCAATCGGATTGGTCGCATTAACTCTAACAGGAGCAGCTGCGGGTTATGGTGTGATTGCATGTCTTATGATCTTCAGCCTCTCACGCGGTTTAAATTCCGTCGCATCAAAAGATGTATTGGGCAAAACCATCCCTAAAAACCAACGAGGTCAAGTCAACGGCTGGTCTTCAAGCGCTGCTGGCCTTGTTACACTACTTTTCGCTAGCCTTCTGGCACTAGCCTGGTTATGGGACGTAGAGCCGACGGAGCGCTTTTACAGTCTGAGTTTAGGGTTAGCGGGCGCCATATGGCTTATTGCAGCATTAGTTTATGCACGAATTAATGAGTATGCCGGTGAGGTAGACGGTGGTCGAAATGGCGTCCTTGAGGCATTTAAACAACTCGCGTTACTTAAAACAGACGTGACCTTTCGTCGATTCGTTATCACGCGGACACTATTTTTATGTTCTGCGCTGAGTGCACCGTACTACGTTGTGCTGGCACAGCAATCTCTCGGTGGACAGCTCTGGGTTCTAGCTCTCTTTATGTTTGCGAGTGGCTTGGCTTCCTTTGTGTCAGGTCCTTTCTGGGGAAGAATGTCCGATCGCTCTAGCCGCAGTGTTATGGTCATCGGCGCAACGATGAGCGCGCTACTTGGCGTTGTTTTATTTGTTTACGATACGTGGGTCACCGCTAGCCAAAGCTTGCTATTCGTGATTCCTCTGCTCTACTTTTGTGTGTGTATTGCCCACGACGGAATACGAGTCGGACGAAAAACCTACTTAGTTGATATCGCAGAAGGTGACAAGCGGACAAGCTATGTAGCCGTGAGTAACACGGTGGTTGGAATAATGCTGCTTCTAATGAGTTCTCTTGGTGTTATGTCGAACTTTTTGAGCCTTTCAGCAGTGGTGTTAGTGTTCTCTTTTATTACTCTTGCTGGCGTAGTAATGGCCAAACAACTGCCAGATATCAGTGACTAGTTCTATACAAAAAAAGCTGCGCTCAAAGCGCAGCTTTCATGGTAAACACACATTAAAAAGCTAGAGTTTTACCGCCAATTTAACACCTTGACGAATCGCACGCACAGCATCAAGTTCACCTGCATGGTCAGCTCCGCCAATGATATGAATCTTCTCTCCGAGTTCAGACCATTTATCTTCAAATGGACGAACTGACTCTTGCCCCGCACAAATGACGACTTTGTCCGCGTTCAATAATTGTTCTTTTCCATCTACATGAATGTGCAAACCTTGAGCATCAATTTTATCGTAAGACACGCCACCGACTAAATGTACGCCCCGTTTTTCAAGTGTACGTTTATGGATCCAACCTGTCGTTTTACCCGGACCTTTACCTACACGACCTTTACGACGCTGAAGCACCCAGACTTCTTTATCGCTGACCGCATCAGGGTAAGGGTATAAACCACCCGGTTGAGACATCTCTTTGTCTATTCCCCATTCATGCAACCAGTCATCCAACGTTTGTCCAACCGGCTCAGTGAGCATGGTCGCGACATCTACGCCAATACCACCAGCACCAACGATAGCCACTTTCTCACCGACTGGCGTTTTGTCTCGAATGAGAGTTTGATAGTCGACGACTTTTTCTGGGTTCTCAATTCCATCAATATTGACTTTGCGTGGCTCGACACCCGACGCCATCACGATCTCATCGTATTCTGTTAGTAGGTCATAATTCGCTTCCGTCGATAAGTGCAGATTCACGCCTGTTTCATCAATACGATTAGCGAAATATCTTATCGTCTCTCGAAACTCTTCCTTACCAGGGATCTGCATCGCGAGACGGAACTGACCACCGATGCGGTCGTTCTTCTCGAACAAATCAACCTTATGGCCACGTTCAGCCAGTGTAGTCGCACAAGCCAAGCCCGCAGGGCCTGCACCAACAACGGCAATGTTTTTCTTCTTAAAGGCTGGTTCAACAACAATTTCGGTTTCATAGCACGCAAGTGGGTTCACTAAGCAACTGGCGCGCTTACCTTTAAACACGTTATCTAGACACGCCTGATTACAACCAATACACGTATTAATAAGCTGCGCTTTTTCCTGTTCGGCTTTAGCAACAAAGTAAGGATCGGCCAAGAATGGGCGCGCCATCGATACCATGTCGGCATGACCTGAAGATAAAATACGTTCTGCTTCGTCTGGCGTATTTATACGGTTGCAAGTGATAATAGGAACCGAAACGTGAGGTTTAACTTTTTCCGTAACCCACGTAAACGCACCGCGTGGTACTTGAGTCGCAATGGTCGGAATTCGAGCCTCGTGCCAACCAATGCCAGTGTTAATAATCGTGACGCCAGCCTCTTCAAGCGCTTTCGCCAATTCGATAACGTCTTCAAATGTGCTGCCCTGCTCGACAAGATCCAGCATAGAGAGACGGAAAATGATGATGAACTTGTCACCCACCGCCTTACGAACCGCTTTGACAATTTCTAGCGGAAAACGCATACGTTTTTTGTAACTGCCACCCCATTCGTCGTAACGCATGTTCGTGCGCTTACATAAGAATTGGTTTATCAGGTAACCTTCCGAGCCCATTAACTCGACGCCATCATAACCAGCAAGCTGGGCTAACTCAGCGCTGTTCGCAAAGGCATCAATGGTTTTCTTAATCTGGCGGTCGCTCATTTCACTCGGAGCAAACTTTGCAATTGGCGCTTTAATGCCAGACGCACTTTGCGAGAATGGATGCATGGCATAACGCCCAGCATGGAGAATTTGTAGGGCAATTTTGCCACCGTGCTTGTGCACCGCTTCTGTCACAACTTTGTGGGCCTTGGCATGCTTTGGCTTGCTGAACTCAGCACTCAATGGGTGCAAACGACCGCGTAAGTTAGGAGAAAAACCTCCGGTTACAATCAGTCCAACACCGCCTTTCACGCGTTCTTCATAGAAAGCGGCGAGCTTCTGTAATCCTTCTTTGTGCTCTTCTAAGCCCGTGTGCATTGATCCCATCAGGACTCGGTTTCGTAATTGTGTAAAACCGAGATCCAGTGGCTTTAATAGGTTTGGGTACATGGCAGACATCACTTAACATCCATTGTTATTATCATGGTCTGACCAGATTAAGCCCGCTCAACCAAAAAATCAAACAAGCGTTTACATTTTTGTAACACCGATCAATCTCGCGTGAAAATATGCCAATTGTTGAGTGGTCGTGATAAGCTAAAAAAATGTTATCTTTTGAGATCTTAGAGATAAGAACCCATACTTTGTTAGACTCGGCGTAACTATCTCGTTATGGAGACAAGATGAAAAAACTCTTCAAATTTATTGGTTTGATATTTAAAGGGATATGGAAGAGCATCACCTTTATCAGACTCGCACTGGCAAACCTGATCTTCTTGCTGATGATTGCCGTTTTCTACTTTGCTTTTACTTATACCGGAGACGGTCAACCCGTCGTCGAAAAAGAGTCGGCATTGGTGATGAACCTTTCAGGTCCGATTGTCGAACAAAGACGCTATGTAAATCCAATGGACTCTTTTGCTGGTTCCCTTTTGGGCAATGAGTTACCGAAAGAAAACGTTCTTTTCGATATCGTTGATACTATTCGCTACGCGAAAGACGATCCTAAAGTGTCTGGATTAGTGCTAGCACTGCGAGACATGCCAGAAACAAATCTCACGAAATTACGTTACATCGCGAAAGCGTTGAACGAATTTAAAGCGTCAGGTAAACCCGTTTACGCCGTAGGTGATTTCTACAACCAAAGCCAATATTACTTGGCAAGTTACGCTGATAAAGTTTACCTGGCACCTGATGGTGGTGTATTGATTAAAGGTTACAGTGCCTATTCAATGTACTACAAAACGTTACTTGAAAAGCTTGACGTTTCTACTCATGTTTTTCGCGTAGGTACTTATAAATCCGCTATCGAACCGTTTATTCGTGATGACATGTCCGATGCGGCGAAAGAGTCTGCAACACGCTGGGTTACTCAATTGTGGAGTGCTTTTGTTGATGACGTAACGACAAACCGAAATATTGATGCGAAAGTGCTTAACCCAACCATGGATGAGCTGATTGACGAAATGAAGTCAGTGGACGGTGATCTTGCTCAGCTCGCGGTTAAACTGGGCTTGGTTGATGAACTCGCGACACGCCAAGACATTCGCACTCTATTTGCAAAGCAGTTTGGTAGTGACGGCAAAGACAGCTACAACGCGATTGGTTACTACGACTACCTTGCAACGATTCGCCCTGATTACACACTACCTCAGCACGATATCGCCGTTGTTCTAGCCAGTGGCGCGATTATGGATGGTCAACAACCTCGTGGTACTGTCGGAGGTGACACCGTCGCAAGCTTGTTGCGTCAAGCACGCAATGATGAAAAGGTGAAAGCGGTCGTGTTGCGAGTAGATAGCCCTGGGGGTAGTGCCTTTGCCTCTGAAGTGATTCGCAACGAAGTAGAAGCACTGAAACAAGCAGGCAAGCCAGTTGTTGTATCCATGTCGAGTTTAGCCGCTTCTGGTGGTTATTGGATTTCAATGAGCGCAGACAAGATCGTTGCTCAGCCAACAACACTGACGGGTTCCATTGGTATTTTTAGTGTCATCACCACGTTTGAAAAAGGCTTTAGCAAGTTAGGCATTAATACTGATGGCGTTGGCACATCGCCGTTCTCTGGTGACGGTATTACCACTGGCCTTTCTGACGGCGCGTCTCAAGTATTCCAATTAGGTATCGAGCACGGTTATAAGCGCTTTATTTCTTTGGTTGGCGAGAATCGCGATATGTCTCTAGAGGAAGTCGACAACGTCGCTCAAGGTCGAGTTTGGACAGGACAAGACGCCCTATCCTTTGGTCTTGTTGACCAAATGGGTGACTTTGATGATGCCGTAGAACTAGCGGCGAAACTGGCGAATGTGACCGATTACGGCATTTACTGGGTAGAAGAACCGCTTTCTCCCACTGAACTATTTTTACAAGAGTTCATGAAACAGGTGAAATTCTCTCTAGGTATTGATGCAACCAGCTTGCTACCAAAAAGTCTTCACCCCGTAGCTCAACAGTTTGAACAAGACGCAAGCTTGCTACAAAGCTTTAACGATCCTAAAGGTCAATACGCATTTTGTTTGAACTGCCAAGTGCAGTAGCTTTTTCATTAATATTACAAAGGGTACCTCTACTTGAGGTGCCCTTTTTATTACGCTCAACATCTCCTCAGATGACTTTCTGATGCTGTGCGCATAGCCTCGCATCTCAAGGTTATTTAGGTATATAATCCCCGCCTCTGTTCCCCTACATGAAAGAAAAAAACGATGACTAGAAAACACATCTACATCGCTTACACCGGTGGCACCATCGGAATGCAAAAATCGGATCACGGCTATGTGCCTGTTGCTGGCTTTATGGAAAAGCAACTAGCAAGCATGCCAGAGTTTCACCGTCCTGAAATGCCGGATTACACTATCCACGAATACGATCCTCTGATTGACTCATCAGATATGACGCCTGCCGACTGGCAGCAGATTGCGGATGATATTCGTGACAACTATGACAAATACGATGGTTTCGTCATCCTACATGGTACTGACACCATGGCATACACAGCATCTGCATTGTCTTTCATGCTTGAAAACCTTGGCAAGCCAGTGATTGTTACGGGTTCACAGATCCCTCTTGCGGAGCTGCGTTCTGACGGTCAAGCAAACCTATTGAATGCTCTGCATATTGCCGCAAACTACCCGATCAACGAAGTGACTTTGTTCTTCAATAATCAGTTGATGCGTGGTAACCGCAGCACAAAATCTCATGCTGACGGTTTTAATGCCTTTACTTCACCAAACCTTCCTCCACTACTGGAAGCTGGGATCAATATTCAAGTAAGTAACAGCGTAACCGTTGGTGCACAACCAGAAGGTGAATTTAAGGTTCACAACATTACACCACAGCCAATCGGCGTGATCACTATGTATCCTGGTATATCACATGAAGTTATTCGTAATACGCTTCGTCAGCCTGTAAATGCGATGATTCTGTTGACTTTTGGTGTGGGCAACGCGCCTCAAAACCCTGAGCTACTGGGTCACCTTAAAGAGGCCTCTGAGCGCGGCGTTATTGTCGTGAACCTAACTCAATGTTTGGCAGGCAAAGTGAATATGGGCGGCTACGCCACGGGTTGTGCACTGGCAGACTCTGGAGTTATCAGCGGCTTTGACATGACGCCAGAAGCGGCACTAGCAAAACTGCATTACCTTCTAAGCCAAAACCTTTCTTACGAAGAAGTGAAAGAGAGAATGCAGCAAGTACTGCGTGGTGAGATGAGCCTGTAAATTCAAGCTTACTACGATCTAAAAAGCCCAATAGAGATTGGGCTTTTTTCTTTTAAAGTCAAAGTAGTAGCGGTAAAGGGAACCCTATAAAAATCAAAGGTTCACTTAATCAATGTTCGGATTGACACGAACAATGTCGCTCTCTTCTCCGCTAAATTGTTTTTTAAGTTCTTGCTTCGATTTAAAGCTGATTTCACCACCTGCCGCAACCGTCATATGCTGCGCATCAGTATTATGTTTTGATTGATACAACATCACAGCTTGCATACACGAATCTCGCTGCTCTTTAGAAAGTGTTGTACCCTCAGGCCATCTTCCCGTTTCTACTGCATAGACTAAGCGATCATAAACTTCTGGAGTCATCGCTTGTAATAGTTGTTCTGCGTCCATAATGTACCTTCTTATTACATTCTATTTACAGAACATAACGGGTTAAGAAACTGAGTCAAGAATACGAAAATGAATTGGTGTAACGGATCACAAGCAAAACCATGAAAAGAACACACTGGTTACTTCTCAGCCTCACAAGTCTCGCACTAACGGGCTGTTTCGAAGGTAACGTGACAACCGAAGAGTTGTGCCAAAAAACACCAGAGCTGCGCTGCAAACAGCTCAATATGGATGACGGGCAATGTCGAGTTCCCAGAACAAACTTAGTATGGCATCGGTTTGAGCAATTGAAAAAACCATCAGAAGCCAACCAAATCATCGAATACGGTCTGGTCGCTGAATATAGAAAATGCTTAGAACTCGCCTCTCAGATCACACCTATTGATCAAAGTGCTCTCAAGAGACAGCGTTTTAACGCTTTGGTACACAGTATTGATGAGCTAGAACGCATCGTAAACGAGTTAAAAGGCTCAGAAGACCCGGCTACTTTGTATTTTTTGTGGTCTCAAACGGGTGACATCCAAGCTCGTCGCGCATTTTTACAAATGGAAGGCTCACCCAAGTTAAATACTGCTGAGATGCAATATGCATTAGCTACTTTCTATACTAATCGAGATGCCAAGAAAACGTTAATACTGCTGAATAAAGCGTTGTCTTTATCGGATGAAGACAACCTTAATCCGATCATTCTCAAATCAATGGCAAGCATTCATCAAGGGCTTGGAGAAAAAGAACGCGCGTATCTGTGGGCAATGATTGCAAAAAGATTCGACGTCCCGCTTGCTGATGAAAAGCAGCTCAAGCGTATGTTTAATTTTAGTCATGCAGAGCAATATCAGCAGCTAGATGAATTAGCTGAATCGGTGGCAAAAGCCATAGAGAAAGGGAACTACTCTCCAACAATGATACCCAAAGAGATATAAACGAAAGAACTCCCGCAATTGGCGGGAGTTTTTCTTTGGGTCAAACTACACTCTGTTTTCTACTTACAACAAATCGTATTGAAAGGATAAAACACTATCGAGCACAATTTTGTCGTTATTGTTCTGATTTGTTGAAAATTAACGACACTGAATTAACACAAAAACGCTCACCCGTGGTCTGTGGGCCATCTTCAAAAACGTGCCCTAGATGGCTATCACATGCGGCACAACGAATCTCTGTACGTACCATTCCGTGACTCAGATCTTCTAAATAGCGCACCGCTTGATCATTGATGGGCGCATCAAAACTTGGCCAACCACAGCCAGAGTCATACTTGTTATCAGAGACAAAGAGAGGGGCATTGCAACAGGTACAAGCATAAACACCCGTCTCTTTATTATGCAGTAGTTTACCGCTGAAAGGCGGTTCTGTACCTTGCTCTCGGCAGACACGAAACTCTTCTTCAGAAAGTTGCTCACGCCACTGCTCATCTGACTTCGCCACTTTTTTCCCGTTTTGTTCCACGACTTTCTGCTCCTTCTCTACTGTTTTTGGTATTGACTTTTTTAGCAAAAAACTTGCTTCTCTTAACAGTTGTAGCACATACTTTCTCACCAGGACACCATGCGTAATTAATTTGATAAGAGCACTTATCTCACCAGTTATATTACGCCAACTGGACTACAGAAGAATCAGTTAAAAGTTTAAAAAACGAACATTTGCGAAGAATTGTTAAAAAAAGCGTCGCTTTTTTTTGACTTTAAACAAGTTAAGTCCGATTATCACTTGCAGATGTTTACTGGATTCTGTAATTTTACTACCAGTTATCTTTAATCAGAAATTAAGTTGTGGAGCAACTATAATGACTATCAAAGTAGGTATTAACGGTTTTGGCCGTATCGGTCGTTTCGTATTCCGTGCAGCGCAAGAGCGTGCTGACATCGAAGTTGTAGGTATCAACGACCTTATCGACGTAGATTACATGGCATACATGCTTAAGTACGACTCAACTCATGGCCGTTTCAACGGTACTGTTGAAGTTGAAGGCGGTAACCTAATCGTTAACGGTAAAACTGTACGTGTTACTGCAGAGCGCAACCCAGCGGACCTTAAGTGGGACGAAATCGGTGTTGACGTTGTTGCAGAAGCAACTGGTCTTTTCCTAACAGACGAGACTGCACGTAAGCACATCGAAGCTGGCGCGAAGAAAGTTGTTCTAACTGGTCCTTCAAAAGACGCTACTCCAATGTTCGTAATGGGCGTTAACCACGCTACTTACGCTGGTCAAGACATCGTTTCTAACGCTTCTTGTACTACTAACTGTCTAGCGCCTATCGCTAAAGTTCTTAACGACAAGTTCGGTATCGAATCTGGTCTTATGACTACAGTTCACGCTACTACAGCAACTCAAAAAACTGTAGACGGTCCTTCTGCTAAAGACTGGCGCGGTGGTCGTGGTGCTTCTCAAAACATCATCCCATCTTCAACTGGTGCTGCTAAAGCTGTAGGCGTTGTTCTTCCAGAACTAAACGGCAAACTAACTGGTATGGCTTTCCGCGTACCAACAGCTAACGTTTCTGTAGTTGACCTAACAGTTAACCTAAAAGAAGGCGCATCTTACGAAGCTATCTGTGCAGCAATGAAAGAAGCTTCTGAAGGCGAGCTAAAAGGTGTTCTAGGTTACACTGAAGATGCAGTAGTATCTCAAGACTTCATCGGTGAAGTTCAAACTTCTGTATTCGATGCTAAAGCTGGTATCGCTCTAACTGATAACTTCGTTAAAGTTGTATCTTGGTACGACAACGAAATCGGTTACTCAAACAAAGTTCTAGACCTAATCGCTCACATCTCTAAGTAATTAGATAGTTAGCAATTAGCGAATAACTTCGTTAAAGAAAAGGCGGCTCTAGAGTCGCCTTTTTTGTATCTGGAATTTGAGAGAATACCTCGGCGCTGTTGCATTGTATTTGCGACGGATGTCGAAACCCTACTTTCCCCAATGATAGGAAACAGCACATGGATTTAAAAACTCTCCCAGCTCTAACCGTGTTATCTGATAACGTTACTGTCGTTGAAATTGATCAGGTCAAAGTAGTACGTGTTATTCATGAGAAAGCGACAGCAGGCATCTCCTTACATGGTGGTCACGTTGTTTCGTTCACTCCTGCTGGTCATGAAGATTTGATTTGGATGAGCGAGAAGGCAATTTTCGACGGGAAAAAAGCTCTGCGAGGCGGCATTCCCGTTTGCTGGCCATGGTTTGGGCGTATTGCAGCACCGGCTCATGGTTTCGCACGTACTGCTGAATGGGAGCTGGTTGAACATCGCGAGAACGACAACGGCGTGATCGTCGAACTTGCTCTCTTCCCAACTGAAGAAACTCACGACATCTGGCCACATATGTTTGATGCTCGTCTTGTTGTAGAAATCAGCGACGAGCTAAAGGTGACATTGAAAGTCACCAACATTGATGATGCAGAGTGGACATTCTCAGGTGCACTACACACATATCTAAACGTTGGTGATATCAAACAAACACAAACAACAGGTATGGGGCCTGAGTACATCGACAGCTTAAAAGAAGGTGAAATCTGCCAAGGTGGTGACGTCCTTCAACTAACTGATACGATTGACCGTGTTTACACTCAGCCAGAAGCGAAAATTTTGGTAAAAGATCCGGAACTGAATCGTACATTAAGCGTGGAAAACCATGGTCATAACTCCGCGGTACTTTGGAACCCTTGGGCAGAAGGTGCACAAGGTATGGCTGATATGGCTGACGATGGTTACCAAACCATGCTCTGTGTTGAATCTACTGTTCACGCTCCAAGTATCGAGCAAGGTAAAACGCTCCAGCCAGGTGAGACTCATGAACTTGTCACTGTAATTTCAGTGCAGTAGTTATAACCAGATCAAAGGTCGGGAATACCCGACCTTTTTTGTAATAAAAGCCCCACCTAGATGGTCCTCTCTCAACTAACTTATTGGTTATCAGTCACTTTTGACTATTTCATTAATAAATATCAAAAAATTCGATCATATAAACCGATAGCATGCCGATACAAAACTCATAAATAATAAAAATATCAGGAACTGATCTATGTTAGAGAGATACCGAAATCAAAGTGTCGGATTCCAGTTAAAGCTGGTTATCACTTTGTGTCTATTCATTGCTTTCAGCAGTATTGCTGCGCTTGTTTACCGTAACGCTTCCGATGTTCTATTGGAAAGCACCCTTAAAGAGCACCAATCTAAAGTAGAGTCGATGGCTAAAACCATTGCTGGCCAATTCGATGCTTATCTGCATACCGCTAAAGTGCTCGAGTCCACTTTTCGTAATGGCTACCTTGCCGGTGTTTATGTCGAAAACTATACGGTTGATTTCATGGGGCATGAAATACCAAACATCACTCAATACAGTGAAAGCTTAATTAACGACACAAAGCTGGTCGATAGCTTCACACGTGATACCGGTGCTATCGCGACTTTATTCGCGCCTTTGGGAGATGACTTTATCCGTGTATCTACCTCACTAAAAGATCCACAAGGTCAACGAGCAGTGGGAACCACACTAGGTCTCGACCACCCAGGTTATCAGCAACTAAAAGCTGGTCAGCCATATTACGCTCAAATAAAGTTGTACGGCGAACGCTACATTACCTATTACTCTCCAATTAAAGATGCTACAGGAAAAGTTGCAGGGTTATCGTTTATTGGTTTGCCCGTAGATCAAGCAACACAAACGCTATTCGATGCGCTAGAGGAGATTAAATGGGGCGATACTGGCTATACCATCATTGTCGACAACGACGACAACAATCTTGGTAAGTACCTACTCCATCCGACTAAAAGTGCAACCGACCCTTCAATCACAGAAGTTCGTGACTACGAGGGTAATAAGCCTTTCCATAAAATTTTTGAACAAAAGAGCGGATTAATTCTCTACCCTTACCAATTCGGCTCAACAGTCGGCGAAAAGTACTTAGTGTTTACCGAAGTACCAGGCTGGAACTGGAAACTACTGGGTGGTACGTTCATCAAAGAAGTGACCAAAGGCAGTGATACACTACTCAAACTTATCGCCATCATTTCTTCGGTAGCAGCAATCATTACTTTTGTTGTACTGACACTTTTCTTGAATCGCAGCTTAAAACCTCTGACCGTTCTAAACTCCTATATGACTCGCTTGGCGGGAGGCGAGGTCAGCTTGAACGTCCCATCGTCTCGTAAGGCATCAAAAAATGAAATTACGAACCTGAATACGGGTGTCGCCAGTATGGCAAGTCAACTCAATGAACTTGTTGGTAAGATCCGTTCCACAAGCGACTTAGTAGAGAGCAACTCCAACAGCGTTGCCAATGATGCCCATAGCAATTTAACCCAAGCTGACCGCCAACAAGAAGAAGTAGAACAAGTGGTAACAGCTATCGAAGAGATGGCCTCTTCTGCTCAATCGGTTGCCCAACAAGTCGAAAGTATTGCGGAAAACGTACGCTCAGCGAATACCGATAGTCAATCTGGTCTCGCGATTGTGGAAGGCGTATGTATCGATGTTGCTCAACTTAACGATCAGTTGGATCAATCAGCAGCGGCTATCGAGCAAGTCAATCGCGATAGTGAGAGTATTCAAACCGTCACGAAGATGATTGATGAGATTGCAGAGCAAACCAACCTACTTGCGTTGAATGCAGCCATTGAAGCCGCACGAGCAGGTGAGCAAGGTCGTGGCTTCGCAGTTGTAGCAGATGAAGTGCGCACACTTGCGCACCGTACACAAAGCTCAGTTCAGGATGTAGTTGAAATTATTGAGAAGCTAAAAGGCTCTACTCATAATGCAGTTAATATGATGACTGACAGCCAACGCAGTGCCAATCAGGTCTTAGACAAAGCACAAGACGCGGGTACAGCATTAGAAGCTATTGCAGTACAAGTCCAGTCGATAGCGTCTCAAGCCGACGCCATTGCTGCGACCTCAGAAGAGCAAGCGCAAGTATCCCAAGAAATTGCTGCAAATGCCCATTCTATCAGTGAGCTAAACCGAGAAAGCCGCGACACCAGCGCGAAAACCTCGCAAAGTGCCATTGAACTGCAACAACAAGCTCGGAACTTGAAAGAGCAAGTCGACTTCTTCCACTAATACTGAATATGAGCCGATTCCATCGGCTCTTTTTGTTTCACTTGAGACCACGCTTTTTGATAGAATTTGCCGCCCTACTTTCTGTTCGAGATCGTCATGAACTATCAATGCCCTTTATGCCACCAAGCTCTAGCGTTAAATGAAAAAACGTTTAAGTGCGAAAACAATCATCAGTTTGACTTAGCAAAAGAAGGCTACGTTAACTTGATGCCAGCGCACCACAAACGTTCTAAAGATCCTGGTGACAATAAAGAGATGATGCAAGCTCGTCGTCGATTCCTTGAGGGGAATTACTACAACCCAATGCGCCAAGAGGTTGCGCAGCTGTGTGCGAAATACACAGAGGGAACCGATCATCAATTATTAGATATTGGTTGCGGCGAGGGTTACTACACGGGTCAAGTGCAGAAAACGATACAAACGCAAACGGACGATGCGACGATATATGGATTGGACATTTCAAAAGTTGCGATTCGTTATGCGGCGAAGCGCTACACACAGTGTCACTTTAGCGTCGCTTCTAGCCATCGGCTTCCTTTCGCGAATGAATCCTTAGATGCTATTTTGCGCATTTATGCCCCTTGCAAGGCAGAAGAGCTTCAGCGCGTTGTAAAAGAGAACGGTGTGGTCATCACGGTGACACCTGCAAGCCGTCACTTATATCAACTACGTGAACGCATTTATCAAGATGTTCGTCTTCACAGTGAAGAGCCAGAACATATTGAAGGATATGAATTAGAGCATCAACAACATCTTAACTATGTTATGAATTTGAAGGACGGGGCCGCATTCGATTTATTGCAAATGACGCCATTCGCATGGAAAGCAACCGATGCACTTCGTGAAGAGTTGAAGTCCGCTACACTCTATCAATGTGAGGCTGATTTTATGCTACGCGTATATCGCAAAAAGTCCACTCAGTAATAATAGTGGCAGGCAACAAACGCAAATAGTTATCATTTATATTGATTCATTGCTCAGCCTCCATTAATATCATCCGGACATTTTTGGAGGCTTTTCAATGCGCTTTTCTATTTTAAGCTTGCTCTTTGCTGGCTTACTTACTGGTTGTTCTTCTGTTCCATCAACCAACTCTCACCCTACCTCTGCGGAAGTCACTACTTTTTACGACTACCAACTTTACACCCCTTCTGGCGAGCACATCGCTCTAAGCGAACTACCAAAAGAGCTGCAACAAGCAGATGTCATTCTTATTGGTGAATGGCACACACATGCTGGCGTTCATCGCTTTCAAACCGATATGCTCAAACAACTTTCATCTTATGGCCGCCCACTCGCGTTATCAATGGAACAATTTACCCGCGACAAACAACCTGTTGTTGACGCTTACCTGCGTGGGGAAATCGGTGAACAGTACTTGATGAAACAAGCCAATGCTTGGCCCAATTATGAGAGCGACTATCGCCCTCTCGTTGAGTTTGCTAAGCAGAAAAATCTCCCGGTGATTGCAGCGAATGCACCAAAGGGCATTGTCCGATGTATTGGTCGTCAGGGGATAGACTACGTTAACAAGCTCGATGATGAGCAGCGAACGTTTATTGCACAAGCCATCAACACTGGTAGTAGTCCGTACAAAGAAAAGTTCATGGCATCCATGCATCACGGTAAGCCAGATCAGACGGAAAAACAGTTTGCAGCTCAAGTTACTTGGGATGAAACTATGGCGGAATCTATCGTTAGCTACCTAGACGACAACCCAGGCGCTCAGGTTGTCCATGTTGCGGGCAAGTTTCACACCGAGCAAGGGTTGGGTACGGCAGCATCAATCTTAAGCCGCAACCCGAGCTTAAAAGTGGTTGTAATTAGCCCAACAGATAATGTGCTTGCTGATCATACTGATTATCAGTTAGAGGTTCTTGCACCACCAGTACGGTATGTACAAGATGCTCACCGCATGGCGGCATATCAACACCTCACTAAGCGCAATAGCGATCTTCAATGTAAGTAGCTGGTCTCCAATTTAAGTTACTACCTTGTCGTTGCGTTGCATCATCACACTGCTCCGAGTTCATAGAGTGACAACGGTCTGCTTACTGCTGGTCTATTTTTTGCTAATGATCACGAATAGAAACCAGAAGCGGCAAAAGCAGACCTATTTTTATCCAAATAGCTTCAGAAATAGACTTTGCCGCCGATAGTAATATAACTGCTTTTTACCGCACTCAGTGACCGAGTGTCGATGTTCCAAGGAGTATTCGATGAATCCAGTAGGAAGCACTTCTGTTAATAACTATGCCAAACAATCTGTCGCCTCTAAGCAAACAAGTATTGCACAAGAGGAAGGCAACGCTTCGCCGCTAAAAGTCGAACACAATAAGGTGACACTGTCCACGGAGGGCAAAGCGCTCCTCGCCGCTCTGCAGCAAATCGAACACGACAGTAAGAGAGTAGAAGCAGAAGATAAATCTGTTGGTGAAAAAGTGGAGTCCTTTACACATGGCGCACTTGGCATGGCTCACCCTGACAAAATCGAGGAAGAAGAAGACGGCTCATACTCTGCGGGTCAATACCTTTCTGCGGCCCTCACTGTCGGTGGCATCATATTAGCGTTGGTCTAATAATCGTTACGACAATAAATCCTATTTGAATAAATCACTAACTGCAGCCCATAATTTGATACGTCAAAGAACGATATGTCGTAAACGTAGGTTATATACTCCTCAATTCGACCGCTCTTATGACCTTAAAACGCATACTCGTTTATTGCTCCCTAAACTAGGTTTCTTGTGAAGGCACTGAATGGATAACTTTAGTCCATGCTTTCAACTCCTAAGCGTAATCCAAGCCCACGTTTGTGGGCTTTCTTCTTTCTAAATTCACAAACGTTAGAGGTTGATTCACTTTTTCTACAAACCCAAGCAAAGACGACAATTTAGTTAAACTTTTATTACCGACACAAAATCGTCATAAATCATTGTTTTAATGCCAGCGCTTTTAATAAACAAGGAAAATATAATGAAGCGCTTAGTATCTCCAATCGTTACCGCAGTGGCAGCATCAACCCTCTCTTTTAATGCACTCTCGGCCGAAATCAAAAACGTTATTTTGATGATCGGCGATGGCATGGGGCCTCAACAAGTTGGTCTACTAGAGACCTACGCCAAACACGCACCTAACTCGATTTACCAAGGCGAAACTACCGCTTTGTATAAACTCGCTCAAGAAGGTGTGATTGGATCATCACTGACTAATCCAGAAGACGCGATTGTCGTCGACTCTGCGTGCTCCGCAACGATGCTAGCAACAGGAATACCTACCGCTTCTGAAGTCATTGGCATTGATAGCCAAGGCAACCACGTTGAAACCATTTTGGAAAAAGCCAAAAGCAAAGGTAAGGCTACGGGTCTCGTCTCTGATACACGTATGACTCATGCAACGCCAGCCGCATTTGCCGCTCATCAACCACACCGTTCTCTAGAAAACAGTATTGCGGCGGACATGCTAGAAACTGGCGTTGACGTGATGATGTCTGGCGGACTTCGTCATTGGATTCCAAAGTCGACAAACGACAAGGGAGAGACATACGAGCAACTTGAAAAGCTCACTGAAGGTAATGTCTACCTAAAGTCGAAACGTAAAGATGAGCGCAACTTGCTTACTGAGGCGCAAGACCAAGGTTACAACCTGGCTTTCAGCCGCGATATGCTCACACAAGCTAAAGGTGACAAATTACTTGGACTTTTTGCTTACTCGGGCATGAACGATGGTATTGCCTACAGTCAAAGCAAAAACGATCCAAAACGTACGCAGCCATCACTGAAAGAAATGACCACCAAAGCGATCGACATCCTTTCAAAAGACAAAGACGGCTTTTTCTTAATGGTTGAAGGCGGTCAAATTGACTGGGCTGGCCACAGTAACGATGCGGGTACGATGCTGCATGAAATGATCAAATTCGACGAAGCGGTAGACTCGGTTTATGAGTGGGCAAAAGGCCGTGATGACACACTGATCATTGTTACCGCTGACCACGAGACCGGTTCTTTCGGCTTTAGTTACTCATCAGCAAACTTGCCTAAACCGCAAAAACGCGACGGCGAAGCATTCAAAAATCAAGATTACGCGCCAAACTTCAACTTTGGTCAGTTCGAGATCCTTGATGGTTTATACAACCAAAAGAAAAGTTACTACGGCATGATCAGCGAATTCCAAGCGCTTGATAAGAAAGAGCAAACCCCAACGAAGTTTGCAGAAGTCGTGAACGCAAATAGCGATTTTTCGATTACGCCTGAGCAAGCTGAACGCGTATTAGCAAGTAAACCAAATCCATACCGACTCGCTGGACACAAATACTTAAGCGAAGAGAACGTTCCTACAATCAATGACTTTGATACGTTCTTTCCTTACAACGACCGTGGCAACTTGCTAGCGCGTGAGCATGCAACAAAGCAAAACACAGTATGGGGAACGGGTACTCATACGCATACCCCAGTCAACGTATTTGCTTGGGGACCGGCAGAAACTATCCTTCCGGTATCAAAAATCATGCACCACTCTCAGTTAGGCGAGTACTTAAAGCAACAAATCAAATAATCGGCTTGCACTTACTTCACGACTCGTGATGTTCAAACGCTCTCGTAAGGGAGCGTTTTTTTATGCATGAAAATAGTTGACGTTTTAAACAATAAACCTCAATAATTATAGGTCTTTGATTATATGAATGAAGAAAATGTGCGAAATATTTGCTAAGCAGCCCCAAGACAACTATCAGTTCATCACCCGCTCTATCCGTATTGATGGTCACGCCACAAGTGTAAAACTTGAAGCGAGCTTTTGGACGATTCTTGAGGAAATTGCTAACGCTCAAAACATGACTGTTCCTAAGTTTATTAGTACGGTCTATCAAGAAGCGCTCGAATACAATGGTGAAGTAAACAACTTTGCCTCCCTACTCCGCTGCGCCTGTCTCACTTACGCTCGCCAGCCTAAAGAGACGATTCGTCAAGCACTGACACAACTAAACACTTAATAACAACCAACCTCTGACCAACCTACCAATAACCCTCATAGGCTATGCAACAGAGTTGTAAGCCATTGAGCATGTTCTAATTTGTCGTACTAGAGTACTACCCAGACTCCTTTTGAACTCGCTAACCTATGCGGACTATCAAGGAGTACCCATGACAAAAATGATTCACACCATGATCCGAGTCTGCGATCTGGACCGTTCTCTACAATTTTACCGCGACGTACTTGAGCTAGAAATCAAAGACCAATACATCTTTGATGGTTTTTCTCTGACCTATCTAGCCAACGAAGAAACTGGCTTTGAATTAGAGCTAACACACAATCACGATCAAACTGAGCCTTACACTCACGGCTCAGGCTACGGTCACCTTGCTGTCAGCGTAGAGGACATCGAACAAACTCACAAGCGCATTAAATCTCTCGGTATTGAAGCGGGTGACATCAAAGCCTTTGATCACCAACAAAAACATTTGGCAACGTTCTTTTTTGTGACTGATCCTGATGGTTACAAAATTGAGTTTTTACAACGCCAAGGGCGTTACCTATAACAAAAAGAGTAAACATCATGATTCACTTGACTGCTACCTTTCACGCACAACCGGGAAAAGAACAGGAACTGAAAGCAGTGCTCACCCGAGCACTTGAACCCACTCGCAATGAAGAAGGTTGTGTTCGTTATCAATTATTCCAAGATAAAGACAATGCGTGCCACTTCGTTTTTCAAGAGCAATTTAAAGACCAACAAGCGTTCGATCTTCATGGTAAAACAGAACACTTTGCTCTTTTGATTAGCCAAATCGACAACTTGTTAGAATGCGAACCGAAATTGGTGTTCTTTAACGAACTGTAAAAACACCGCTTAATGCAAATAAAAAGGCACTCTTTCTAGAGTGCCTTTTCGTACTGTTGTGGCTGTGATTACGCGTCTTGTTTCTCTACCATGTGCAAATGCACATCTTGTTGTGGGAAAGGAATCGAAATGCCTTCTCGGTCAAAGCGCAGTTTCACTTCTTTTGTCACATCCCAATACACGTCCCAATAATCATCAGTTTTTACCCAAGGACGAACAATAAAGTCTACAGATGATGTGTTTAACGTATGCACTTTGATCATCGGCTCGGGTGTACGAAGTACTGCAGGGTGAGAAGTAATGATATCAGACAGCACTGACTCGGCTTTCAGCAAGTCATCCGCATAGCCAATGCCAAACACCATATCCACACGGCGAATGCGCTCGTGTGTGACGTTCTTAATCACATCTCCCCAAATTTTACTGTTAGGTACAATAATAATTTGGTTATCAAACGTACGGATTGTGGTGTTCACCAAACTCATATGGCTTACCTTACCATCCACACCACCAGCATACACAAAGTCACCAACATCAAATGGGCGATAAATAAGCAACATCATACCCGCCGCGAAATTGGACAAGGTGTCTTGTAAGGCGAAGCCGATAATCACACCGGCAATACCAAAACCGGTTAGGATCGGTGCTAGGTTCAATCCGAGCTGAGATAGGCCTACCATGATACCAATCACCCACACGAACTTGCCGGACATTGAGATAAAGAAATCCTGCATCAAGTGTGAGAGTTTTAAGTTTTTCGATGAAACCGCCTTGCTGACCACTTTGCGCGTTAACTTCGCGAGCCCACGAGCGATCAATAAAATCAACGCAAATACAAACAACTGGAAAATGTGCTGCGGCGCATTTTCGGCAAACCAGTCTAGTGCAGAGTTGGACCAATGGCTCAGTATTGACCACACTACTTTGGTATTCAGCAAGTCGTGGGTGATATTCCCTGTCACTTCGAAAATTTGGCGTTTGTATTCGGACGTTTCTAAACCGACTTTATCGCCAATCGAAATTAAATTGCGTAGGCTTTCTGTCGCAATATTCAGTCTTTGCTTGGTAATAAGCTGACTTAACTGCAGTGACGCTTTTTCCGATTCAGGGCTTGACGAAAGTTGAGAGCCGATGATCTCACTTTGCTGACTCAAGTACTCAATTGAGGCAGACAGCAAACGCATGCGTTTATCAACTTTATCCTTTAGTTCCGCTTCTGCGCGCTCATTTTGAGCCCCTAACTCTTTCAGCCAAGCAAGGTTTTGCCAACTTGAATCGAAGCTGACATCGAGGTAATGCTGTAACTCTCGGTAATCATTAACAAGAGCAAGCTTCTCTTCATCCTTGGCTTTATTTAAATCTTCAACGACTTTCTTTATTTTTTCCGACAGATAGTTCGTGGCGTCCTCAGAGTATTTTTCCTGCTTTTTAACCAAGGAGATCAATTTGTCGCGAGGGATAGTTTCACGTTCAATTGCTGATGCTAACTGACTTCTTAACTCTTCATTTTTTTGGAACAGCTGCAGTTGAAGCGCGTCGCGCTCATCACCACTCGCTTGCGAGAGACCTTGGGATAAATCCACAATTTCTCGATTCAAGTTATCAATAGAAGTTTCGGCAGCAGAGGGCTCTGGCGTATCCTGAATATCTTTCGCATTGATGACCATAGGGGCCATCATACCGAGGATAAGCGTGAATAATGCCACCCAAGATGTCAGGCGTATTTTCTGGGGGAAATGAAACGTCATGTTTACCTCTTAGGGAACAGTTCTGATCAAAACGACCAAGAATAGAAGTGTAAAGCCTTGAAATTATATACCTAAGTTTACAACACTAAATAATAAACTGAGCAGCATTTCGTTAGTTGGGCGTCAAAGTTGAGAAACCCAATAACAAACAAGCCTTTCATTATTAGATGAAAGGCTTGTGTACATTTAACTAGGGCGATTGGGGTGATTCAGAATGTGGTCTTCCCAATCCACTACATCAATCTCGTATACCACTTTATTGCGGACACTTTCGCCCGCCGCGTGCATCGCAGATTTCGAGCCCGTAATCAACGGATGCCATTCTGGTAAAGGCTGTTTTTCAGCCAACAGGCGGTAAGCGCACGTATGCGGCAGCCAAGTAAAATCGTCAATGTCTTCGCGCGTCAGCTTGGTGCACTCTTCACCCGAAGTAAAACGATTTGGGTAATCCTTACAAGAACACGTTTTGCTATTTAACCAGCTACAGGCCACATTGGTATAATAGATTTCGTCGGTATCTTCGTCCATTAGCTTATGCAGGCAACATTTACCACAACCATCACAGAGAGATTCCCATTCCTCTTCTGTCATCTGCTCTAACGATTTACTTTGCCAAAATGGAGTGCTCATACTTCAGGTCTCACCAAGGGAATTTAGGGGGCGATTTATACCCCTCTCGACGCAAAAGTTCAAGTTTTGAGAAGATCTCGAATCATTCACACATAACAGTAGAGATATTCAACTACTTTCGCTTTACTGTTCTATCCTTAAACGAGTTTCCATTACACTCAATTAATCAAGAAGGCATTAAGGAGTTTTCATGGGTATTATTTCTTGGATTATTTTGGGCTTAATCGCCGGTGCACTCGCAAAATGGCTCATGCCAGGAAAAGATGGGGGTGGCTGGATTGCAACAATGCTACTCGGTATTGCCGGTGCCTTTGTCGGCGGCTTTCTTGGCGGTATTCTGGGTTTCGGCGGGGCAACTGGCGTAAATATCGGTAGCATCATCACCGCAACGCTAGGCGCATTTATTCTGCTGTTTGTTTACAACCGCTTCTTGAGATGATCACAACGGTTTAAAAGCCAAAAGGAGCACTCTATTGAGTGCTCCTTTTTATTTTTTCTTAGGCGACTCTTCCAATCTACGTCAAAATGACCATAATTGCCTCCTCAATTTTTAAGAGGTTTACATTATGGATTGTCGACTAGGATGCGGAGCTTGCTGTATTGCGCCAAGTATCTCTTCACCGATACCTGGAATGCGCAAGGGCAAACCAGCAGGTGTTCGTTGCGTACAACTCAACGATGATAATTTGTGTAAGCTGTTTGGTAAGCCTGAGCGCCCTAACGTTTGTCACGATTTTAAACCGTGTCCGGTTGTGTGTGGTAAAACCAACCAAGAAGCGCTCGACAACATCACTGAGCTAGAGCAACTTACTTAATCTATTCAGAGACCCCGTTTAGTCGTTACCAAGCTCTCGTAAGTACAAGTAGATGGTATCGCGCGAAATGCCAAGATGGTTTGCAACCATTAAAACAGCATCTTTGTATTTAAAAATGCCTAAGCCGTGCAGTCGCGTCACCAGTTCACGGTTACGTTTAGAAGGCGCAATGGCTTCATTTTCCCACACTTCTGTTTGCACGGTTTCTATCGTACTGATGATGGTTTCATCGATATTACGCGCAAACGTTTCTGGTGATCGAGCGCCACCAACACAACACTCGGTGTGTTGCTGAGGCAGCATTGCCTTTAAAAATGCCTGCATCGGTGCATCCATATCCACGTTGATACACAGCAAACCAATCGGTTTGTTTTTTGGATTTCTGACAATGGTCGTAATGGAGTGCAAGGTCTTTCCGTTCGACGTTTTCGTCAAGTACGAATCAGAAACGTCCTTGCCCTCTCTTAACTTCATTCTCGCTAAGTTGGTAATTGGGGCACCTTCACTGCGTTCCGTCACGTGCCCATTTGCGATTTTGATGATTTCCGGCGCTTCGGCATCTAAGCTGTGGAGAACCACTTCAGTGTGTTCACCATACATACGTGCAATGCCATCCACGACGTTTTTCATAGAGTTCAAAATATCGAGATCACTCTTGGTGAGTTTCTTTAGTAGCAATGTTACTTCCCTTAGCAAAAACTGGAGGTTAGGCCGACATAATATCGATAATAGATTTGTCAGTATACGGCATACCGAAACGAACCATTGAGCCAACATTTCTTATCGTTTGCTCAACTTCTTCGCCTACTATACCTTGATTCTTAACACTGTGGTTACCCATCGCCATCAAATATGAGCGCACCGCCGTTGTCGACGAAGTACACACTTTCATCGCACAAGAGGACTTCGCACCATCGCACACCATACCTGAACTGTCGCTGATGACGTTTTGAATGGCGTAGCATGATTGCTCGAATGTACCACCAGCTAAATACACCAGCGCCATAGATGCCGCCGCACTGGTAACAGTGTTGCCACAAAATGCGGATAACGGTGGGTAATAAGATTTGATGTAAATAGCCCCTAAATGACTCATGATCAACGCGCGAGCCAGCTGTTCTTCGTCGTTTTGAAATGCTTCTGCGGCAACTACAACTGGCATTGTAGCGGCAATACCTTGGTTCCCACTGCCGAAATTGCTCATGGCTGGCAACGTTGCCCCTCCCATGCGAGCATCAGACGCCGCTGATGTCATCATCTGTATACGACTCATTAAGTCATTGCCCAATAAGCCTTGCTCGATGTTGCCTTTTAGCGTGCGTCCAATTTCTAGGCCGTAACCTCGGTCGATACCCTCTTGAGCCAGCAAGGTATTAAGCTCTGCAGCTTGGAGAATGAATTTGATCTCTTCAAAAGGTGCTTGAGTGGCAAACTCATAGATTTGTTTGATCGAAATATCTACACCTTCACAAACGGAAGCGGTCGCAACGCGTTGCTGTGATGGGGCATCAAAAATCACGTCGCCATTACGCATGATCTGAAGAATGTTGGTGTGACCGCCACTGATCGTGACCGAAACAACATCGTCACCAGAGGAGAGCGTTACGTTGCAATAAATGAATTCTTGCGTATCCATGCGCGCTACGGTTACTCGCTCTTCATCTATCAATTTTTGCGCAGCAGCGACATCCTGCTCATTAATCCGAGCCAACACTTCCAGTTCTGCTGTTGGGTCACCGGCTAATGCACCAACTGAGGCGGCAATTTTGAGGCCTATCTTGCCCGTTCCGGGTACGAAAACACCCATCGAGTTTTTAAATAGGTTGTCTGAAACACGCACCTCTATCGCATCAATATCGGATGCGCCCAACTCTTTTCTAGCAACTGCTGCCGCGTACGCAGCAGCAATGGGTTCTGTACATCCTAATGCAGGTTTCACGACTTGCTTAATGATTTGGATATATTGTGTCCATTGCTGGTTCATGCTCTGTTCTCCGTATTACTTTTTATGAGCAATCGCTTCGACTTCAATTAACACGCCAAGAGGTAAATCTTTCACTGCGAAGCAACTGCGTGCTGGACAATCTTGTTGGAAAAACTCTGCGTAGACCTTGTTAAACTCGGCAAAGTCATTAATATTCGATAGGTAACACGTTGTTTTTAAAACAGTATCGATACTGCCACCACCAGCCTCTAAAACGTGCTTCAAGTTAGTAAGAGATTGATGACTTTGTGCACTGATGCCACCTTCAACGACTTTTCCTGTTGCCTTATCAATGGGTAATTGGCCAGAAGTAAAAATCAAATCGCCATAGCTAGTGCCATGTGAATAAGGTCCGATAGCAGCAGGCGCGTGTTCAGATGAAATCAATTTTTTCATTTTTAAATCCTCACATAAATTTTATTTTTTATTAAGAAGTTTCTAATTCAACTTCCGTATTGGCGTTATTTTTTCAATTAAATATGAATCAAACAACTAGATCAGATCACAAAATCCGTTAAAAACTCCAATTTATTTGAACTTCTTCGCCAAGATCTCAAATTTATCTGAATTTTCCACAAAAAAATTGGTGATATACACTTTCTCAATTAAATTTGAGAAAAATTCATACTAACAAGAGAAACAATAAAATGAGCGTGACAGCACCTACACAAACCTTACCTATCGGTAAAGAGCCTCCGCACGTAAAAGCAGGCATGGCCCTAGACGAGTGGAAAGCCGCGATCAAGTTTGATAGCACAGACTGGGGATGGGTGATCATGAGTATCGGCATGGCAATCGGTGCCGGTATTGTCTTTTTACCAGTAAAAGTAGGCGTATTGGGCCTTTGGGTATTCTTGGCCTCTGCCGTGATCGGCTACCCAGCAATGTACTTATTCCAACGCCTTTTCATCAACACTCTCTCAAGTTCACCAAAGTGCCAAGATTACGCTGGCGTCATTTCCGGCTACCTTGGTAACAAATGGGGGGCGTTATTAGGTGTGCTCTACTTCATCATGTTGGTGATTTGGGTCTTTGTTTACTCAACAGCTATCAACAATGACTCGGCATCTTTCCTACATAGTTTTGGCATCACGGAAGGTTTATTGTCTGAAAACCCGCTATATGGTCTGGCTTTAGTGTGCGCGCTGGTCGCTATTGCATCTCGTGGTGAAAAGATTTTGTTTAAGGTCAGTACTGGTCTTGTACTGATTAAACTTTGTACCGTTGCATTACTTGGCGTCATGATGATCGAAAAATGGGATGTAGCGAATGTCGGTGCAATTCCAGAAACAGGCGCTGGTTTGAAAGATGCAATTGAGCTACTGCCGTTTACTCTAACGTCTATTCTCTTTATTCAAAGCTTGAGCCCAATGGTGATCTCATACCGATCAAAAGAAAAATCGATTGAGGTTGCTCGCTTTAAAGCCATGCGCGCAATGAAAATTGCTTTCGGTATCTTGTTTGTGACCGTCTTCTTCTACGCGATTTCCTTTACGCTTGCGATGTCACATGAACAAGCGGTTAAAGCAGCAGAAGAGAACATCTCTGCTCTTGCGATGGTTGCGCAAGGTATGGACGGCACGACGCTAAAACTAATGAGTTTGATGCTGAATATTTTCTCAGTAATGACTGCGTTTTTTGGCGTGTACTTAGGTTTCCGCGATTCTTGCCAAGGTCTAGCGATGCTGGCTCTAAAAAAGGTCATGCCTGAAGAGAAAATCAATAAAGACTTAGTCACCAAGGGAATCATTCTCTTTGCGATTCTCATGGCGTGGGGTGCGATTGTATTGAATCTACCAGTTCTGAGCTTCACATCAGTATGTAGCCCTATCTTTGGTTTGATTGGCTGTTTGATTCCAGCTTACCTTGTCTACCAAGTGCCTTCTTTACACAAATACAAAGGCGCGTCGCTTTACTTGATTATTGCGACTGGTATTTTGTTGTGCGTATCACCTTTCGTCGCATTTAGCTAAAACCTACGTTGCCTTGGCTGTTACTCAGGTAGTGATGGCCAAGGCAACCTTAAAATTCAACCTCTCCTCTCCCTGCTTTCTCTCATCCTTGAGAACTCTTGCCACATACCGTCCTATTTGCAGTCTTTACGCGATCTCCCTCACACTTAATTGACAATTCTCGACTATGTTCAGCGGGTCATTTAAGTAGAAATTAGGAAATAACATGAACAAGTATTTAGCAGAGGCTTTTGGTACGTTCTGGCTAGTATTAGGCGGTTGCGGTAGCGCAGTGTTGGCTGCAGGTTTCCCAGACGTGGGTATTGGTCTGCTGGGCGTTGCTCTGGCCTTTGGTTTAACCGTTTTAACCATGGCATTTGCAATCGGTCATATTTCAGGTTGCCACTTGAACCCGGCAGTGACGGTTGGTCTTTGGGCTGGCGGTCGTTTTGATACAAAAGACGTTGCGCCTTACATCATCGCACAAGTGCTCGGTGGGCTTATCGCTGGTGGCATTCTTTATGTCATCGCGACAGGACAAGCTGGATTCGATGTTGTGGGTTCTGGCTTTGCCGCCAACGGTTATGGTGAACACTCGCCGGGTCAGTACTCCATGCTTGCTGCGCTAGTTTCTGAAGTCGTGATGACGATGATGTTCCTTATCGTGATCATGGGGGCGACAGACAAACGTGCACCTCAAGGTTTTGCACCTATTGCGATTGGTTTGTGTCTGACTCTTATTCACCTGATCAGCATTCCTGTCACAAATACCTCAGTAAACCCGGCTCGTAGTACAGCAGTCGCGATATATGTGGGCGACTGGGCAGTTTCTCAATTATGGCTGTTCTGGGTTGCGCCTATTTTGGGTGGCGTACTTGGTGCAGTTATCTACAAAAATCTTCTTGGTAAAGAATCGAACGATTAATCGTTCCCAACTCCCAAAATCAAAAAAGCCGCTGAATTCAGCGGCTTTTGTCTTTTACCTAATCCCCTAACTGCGAATAAGGATAAATAGGATATGGTGCGACTAGTGCACCACCTGTATATATTGCAGCAGGCAGCATCCCAGAGAAACTATAAGCTTGAAACAAGTGGTTATACATTGTCCCTCCTTCTAACCAAAATCCAGTTATCTGGTCATATCCATGGAAGCCAAACAATCTCGAAACATCAGAGTTAAAGTAATCATGAACTTTAGATACTTTGTTAACGAAACGTCCTATGAGCCCATTCTCATTGTAAAGATGTGCGCCAGAAGCCTCTCGCGCCATACCTCCTTCCGTGAACAAAGTTTGCGTCGGTTTCTCGTTCCACATAGGCTTGCTACCACGAGTACCGTCAGTCAATAGCTCACCATCAACATTGTTCTTACAGACTGAGCCTGAGTTAGCAACTTCACAAGACCTAATCTTATAGCGATCTGTAACATTTTTCATGTACTCAAAGCTAAGCACAACAACTTGTGATAATGCGGCAAATTTTGCACCTTTTTCACATGAACCACCCGCGATCTCACCTGTAGCACAACCACCAGCTGCTGCGACACTTACTTTCGTGGCTGCATGTGCAAATCCTCTCGTTGGCTTAAAGCTATTGTAACCTCCGATAGCGCCTGTAATTGCACCAATCGCAGCCCCTTTGCCAACTCCGTTCCAGCTTTCACTAATGATCCCACCGGTTACAGCCCCACCAGTGGCGCCACCAAGTGCACCGGCAGCAATGGCATTAGTAAGAGACCCTGCAGAGAAGAAACTTGCACCAGCATCGGCTAGCAACACACTGTACGTACCACCACTGGCGACAGTGACGACGATCCCCACAACGATACCGACGATTTCTCTCGAGTAACGAGAGGTGAACTCTCGTACGTCGTTCCATTGACGTTTAAGTTCTTTTTTAATTCTCTTAAAGAAATGGCCAGAAGGATCGTTGTATTTAAGAGGATTATTGAGAACGTAGCTGTATCGATTGAATGATTGACTATTATCAGGAGCTTGTATGTAAACGTCAGCGCTGATAAATCGTGCTAATGTTGCATCATATAAACGACCGTTCATATGGATTAAGTCAACTTCATTAAGCATCTCATGCCCTGTAAATGCACGATTCAACAATACAGGTTGAGGCAACAACACATTGTCAGCTTTCCAAGTAAACGCTCTCTCTTTGCCCCAAGGGTCATATAGCTTACGGTCAACAATATTCCCCCACATATCACTTACCATATCAACCGATTTAAGCGCATCTGTATGGCTATAACGAATTTGGCGATCTACAGATGCATAGCTTCCTTGTCCATCAGTCTTCAATGAGTTCACATTTATAGCTACCAGACCATTCCCAGCATAAATGTACTGAGTTTGTTGAATGTCCCCGGATGCTAGCTCTTTTAACTCGTAGGACTTACCGAGGTACCAAGTTCTGCTTCCATCGCTACTACGCTTGCTGACTCGCTGATTCGACTCATCATATTTAAAGTCAACCCAGCCTTGTTCTTGCTGAATACGTGAAGGCTTGTTGAAGCCTGTCCATTCAATTGTTCTCCCTCCGCCAGATAGCATATTTCCGTTTTCATCGTAGCGATATGTATTATCCCCAGCTTGAGTTACCGCATGCTTGTGTAACGGATCTGCGTAGATATAATGACCAACGTCAGACTTATATTTGATATTGCCATTCGCAGCATAAGACATGGAATACTTTTTGTTAAATAACGGATTCTCAGCATGTGCTGCACCAATACCAGACAAATGGTAGTCTGTTAGTCGGTCTTGATCGTCGTAGTAGAAATTTTCTTGTATATCATTAACAAGATCTCGGCGACTCTGCACATTATCCATTCTGTCGTAGGTGTAATGAACGCCACGCAGCAGCTTGGAACCTTGCCTAGTGTATATATTGAGTAGTTGACCATTACTCTCATGATAATCGAAACTATTAACTAAGCCATTTCCTAAAACCTCTGATGTAATTCGACCTTCGGCGTCCATATCGTTGAGCTTCCAGTACGAAATCCGTCCATCAGCTGGGTTATCATCTTTGAGGGAACGTAGTGCATCTGACTCATTTTCAGATTCCACAGCTAGGTTATTGTACTTCTGTGAAACAAGCTTGACTTGCTTAACTAATTTTACTAGTTGTTCTGCAGCTAAAAGATAGCTATTTACACGTAATTCCGTTGTATCTTGCACATATTCAAGCCTATCTACTTCTTTTGAGAGTGAATTGAGTTCATCAAACATTTGACGCATTCTTTGATCATATAGCGGATCGTCCCTTTCCAAATCAAATGTCGCTAAACTTATACTTCCGCCATCAGAATAGTTGCCGTAGTACGCAGTTTGGTTTTGATTGATCAAACCTGCTTCAAAAGCAGCCCATTCATCAAGGCTTACCTCTCTTAGTAAGTTACCTTCAATCTTAAGATGGAAGTTAGGTTGCTGAACTACAGGTATCAAACCATTTCCAGAGACCACCACTGTCCTTGGGGAAACTTTGAAATAACGCTCGCCATATTCATTTGTGTACATATGTAATGGTCTAGTATGTAGCTCCGCCCTCATTTGGCGCGCAAATGCCTCATTTTCAGCCACTCCGTCAAATGAGATAAGCTGATCTTTAAGCTTCTGATACTCTTCCTTGCGTCGCTTGTAGAAGAATTGCTGCTCTTGTAAATCTTTTACTTTAACTAAATAATCTTTCGCTTTATTTAGGGCTTCATTGATTAGAGGCTCAATCACGTTGCGATATTCAGCTGCAGTGTAATTAACTTGAGCTTGAGAAATATCTCCCCAGACTTCCGTATTAATACCCGTTAAAGCATCTCGGGTGTAGTTTAGAGTAAACTTGTTAGGTCTATGTTCTCGAATTAGTTGCCCGTTAGAGTCATACTCTAAATCTCGTGCGAATGTGTGCTCTGGAGTAATCGTCTCTTCGCGTCTCAGTAAACCCAGACCGTTGTAGAAGTAGTTCTTAACCAGTTCTCCATCTACAGTTGCTTTTAGTAGCCCTCCTAACCAGACGCGTCCATCCACTTTGTCGTAAAACCATGCCTTTGTGGTGATGTGTGTTACTTCTTTCTCACTTTGCTTAACTTTGGATTCTACTTTCTCAGCGACTTTGCGACCTAAGTTGTCGTAAGCGAAATGAGTACTTTGACCTTTAGCATCAGTTTGATTAATGAGTTGACCAAAACCGTCATATTCATAAGTCCACAAACCTAGATCTGGATCATCTACTAAAGATTTATTGCCTTGAATATTGTACTCGGTACGAACTGTTTCTCCTTCTGACGCAATAGCAGATTTCAACATTCCATTGGCATAGAAGTCGTAGATAACTTTGCCACCATTCGGCTCCTGTTTCTCAATCTCCCAACCTAATACGTTGGTAAAAGTTTTAGAAACTCGACCTTTGGCGTCCGTTTTGGTTACTGTGAAAGGACCGTAAGAATAAGAAATCCAGCTGTCTTCTTTACCTGCAGGACCAGGTTCTTTTATCGAAATGACTCTTCCTAATTTGTCGTACTGAGTGACAATATACTGAGGAATATCACCTTGGTAATAAGGTTTTGAAGCAGAGACTAAATTGCCAAATGCATCATAGCCAGAATCAACGAAAACCCACTTACCGTTTACCGATAAAGAGGCTCTTCTCACTTCTCTTTCTAAAAAGTCAAAAAAGCTGATCTTCTTGCCTGAGTTTTTCGATTGATTGATAACACAGTAACTCGCATTGTTAACATTGAATAAGCAACGACTGTCTCCCGCAGGAAAGCGACTGATCTCAGATTTTACAGAAGTGTTTACAACAGACACCTCGGCTTCTCTCCCAAAACCATCGAGTTTTGTCGAAGTAGAAAGACCGTTTTCATCAACTTTTACAATTAGCCCTGACAATAGATCAACAGTTTGAGACGAGACGTGTCCAGCAGGGTTTGTCACCTCGGTTACAACACTATTCCCTACGTAGGAATGTTTAAAGGAAGTAGAGCGAGTTTCTAATCTCCCCCCGTTAGTCGCAGTAACGCTTTCTTTAGTAACAATACCGTTTCCATCTCGCTCTTTGATGGTAACCATGGAATATGGCGTATTTGGTAGCGTCGTGTGCTCACGCAACAAACCGGTTTCATTGTCATATTTAAAAGTAGCCTCTTGAGAGATCCTGCTACCATCGCTGTGAATGTAAGTTGTTTTAGTCGAATCGAGCAACCCGATTAACCAAGAATCTACCTTATTTACATACGCGTTTTGGGTAATTTCAACAAACGTGTCACTATAACCGGTGACCGGATTAAGTCCGGTTGTTGTCGTTGTAATTTTACCAACATTCAGAAATGTATCGACATCACTCTGCTCTACGGTAACTGTACTAAGAAGTTCACCACTTTCAGAGTATTGGTAGTCCTTTCGTTCTGAGGTATAAAATGCAAAGGTGTTACCGACTGTTGGAGTTTCAACCCATTCGACGATTTCATCGTATTCTGTAGCTGTGATCGCCTTCACGAATCGAGCTTGACCAGATAATGCAGATAGCTCGCGATTCAAATCATCCGATACTGGCGTCATGAGCCACACTGGTATTTGATCTTCTAGTACCGTTGTTCGCTCCTCAACCAAAGAAAACTCTGTGGCAGGAATCATGATTGGCATCAGTGTTGAACCGCCAACAGGAACAAATTTGTCAGCGCTTGCTGCGTATTTTTGATCTTTGTATTCGATAAGCTTATAACCCTTTAAATGCTTATCTGCTGCAGAAGACAGCTGTTGGAAACTTTTAACGATTTGCGTAGCACTGAACTCTTTTTTTAGCGTCTTAAATTCAAATTCAGATTCGGAACTTTTACTAAGCTCTCTAAAGTTCCAAAAGTCATCCGATCTACAATCACCGCAACCATTTAACCACTTTTGTCCATTCGCAAAATAGTCGGTTTGCTTTTTCAATGTGCCTGAGTAAGGAAATTCTGTATTAAATTGAAACTCTTGGTTGAGAGTGTTTTTTTCATTAACAAAGCTTCGCTGTCGAATCCATTCGAAACCATTGTGTTTTAGACCATCTTTAGAGCGCTTTGCAGGACCATATTGGAATAAGTAGTTATTTTTTCCATGTCCGTTGTCGGTCTCAAGACGATAAGCTACAGGGAAAGAGCCTGGTAAGTTAAAAAGACCAGAATCATCAGACTTAAAAGAGTCAGAAGGCGTGTGATTACCGTATGGGCCAAACCATACTGAAGAAATATGTCCTAGACCATTTGTCACTTTTTCAAGCAATAATGGAGAATGGTTGCTCTGAGCAGTGGTTTGACATTCTAGACGGTTAGATCTCTTCTTACAGAGCTCAAACTTACCATCTTGGTTCAAATCAATGAATGAGTTAAAACCAGTCCCCCAATTATCAACATCAAATTCATATTGGTACTTATAAGCGTTGACACATTGGACCTTGTTACCGACGCCACGGCAGAAATCTATAACACCATCCTGATCCAAATCGAGCCACCAACGTTTATCTACGCTCCCGAGCTCGCCTGTCCAATCATCACTTTTAACAAACTCTATATCGTCTTCGAATTTATGCAACGAACCAAGAGAGCCAAGAGAACAAGTTAGATTAACTGTTTTGCTAGCATCGTTATCCGTCATGCGACAAAAGTCGATGGCATTATCGCCATTCACATCCACCCACCAACGGGAATCTGGCTGCCCTACAGAACTAATTGGAAAACTAATATTTTTTTGAACTAGATATTTACCCGAAAAAGACGTGCACTTAATCGTTTGCCCTTCGACAGAACAAAGTTCACTACCACCATCGCCATTTATATCGGTCCAATAAGTGTCTTTAATTTGCCCCCATTCTATGCCACGAACGTGTACTGAATCAGACCACTCGCCATCTTCTTTGGGTTCACTGCATAAAAGTTCATCACCTATACGACGACAGTACTCTGGTACGCCATTACCATCCATGTCCCTCCACCAACGGAAGTCCTTCATCCCGGAGTTCAACACAATCCAAGAAAGTTGTGTCGTTGTATTATTTGAATGAAAAGCATCACAAAGTAATTTGCCATCATCTATACGACAAAACTCTGTTTTACTATCACCATTTATATCTAACCACCAATGGCTATGAGCGTCTCCCCACTGACTTATATTGTAGGTGCGAGCGACACTAGATTGAGACACATCCATGTGGCAAGTAAATCCATGGGCATCAGTCTTACAGAAGTCACCTACGCTATTCCCATCAATATCAACCCACCAACTTCTATTAGCATTTCCCCAATCACTAGGGATAGTGTTTTTCCCCCAATGACCTAAGTCAATATTAGCGATTTTCTCATCAAAGAATATCTGGCCTTTCATTGGGCTTTTATGTTCCTTCCAATCAAATTGAGTGGCAGGTAAACAATCATCCTTCGCATCGCAATATGTAATACTATCAATAAAGGAGGCACCAAGACCTTCGATTACCTCCTTATAACCCAGTCGGTAATAATTTTTTATTTTATTGTTTATACTTATATCAATTCTTGTCAGCTTTGATTCATACCTATGAACATTTCCGTCTATCTTATAATGTTTTGTAGGAATACCACTATTGATAGGAAGATAATTAAAGACAACACTGAAAGAATCGTAATGTATCGATGATATCTGGCCTAAATTATCATAGTTATAAGAGATACTCTCTGAACTTGGGTTGCTTTTATAGGAGCTCAACAACCAACTCTTCGAAAGGTTATTATAATGATATTCTTCAACAGCACCGCTTTTATCATGCTTAATGAAGTAACTTGATGCTGCATTTGAATCACCATTCAGAATAATTTTTGACTGGTTATCTACGTGTAAACGGTATTCAGAGCCATCTTTGCCAGTTACACCTTTTTCACCAATTAAACGCGTGCCATTTAAGCAAAAATTATCAGTAAAACTATAAGTCACTGAGCTTACTTGCCCTTCAATCGCTTGATGGTCACCACACCTTTTTATGGCAGACAGGCCGCTAAGCGAGAAGCCGCCCCCTAGTTCAGACCTTACGGGCCCAGAGCTTGAGTAGCTTAGCGCTAGATTAGGAGCTATACCCCCTTTCCCAGCTGGTAGTGTTATCGGTATTTGATAATATGCGACACCCTTGTCGATCGATAGCTCTCCGGGCAAAGTACCGATCGTTTGTGCTATTGCAGGAATAGACAACCCCGCAAAGATTACACCTAGCCAATTTTTCATTTAACTGCCTTTCAATTAGATAGTTCTGATATTTGATTTTCTAAATTAGTAATTCTTTTATTTATATTTTCGGACTGTTCTTCTGAATCACCTTCCAAAATCCGACTCTTTAACAGTTCAGTTCTCAGCATTTTTATAGAGTTATCATACTTTGAAAAGCTAGTTACATTCAAAGTATCCATCTTCTTATTTTCCTTTAGATTTTCATCATTATTCTTATATGAGAAGTTGAGCCTAAAAACGTAGCCAACAGTCGCAATAATTATGACCAACAAAAATGCACACAAGGATAACTTGGTTTTAACAGGCATGTATATGACACTAAATTGACAAAACCAGGCAATATAATAAAAAAAACCAAACTTCATATATCAAAAACAAAAATGCGTGATAGACATCACAAACAAATTAATATCTTAATATTTAAGTTTATTAATAATATTCAGTGAATATTATAGCTAAAATCTAATATCAACATGGCTAGAAAGATGAAAAAAAAACTAATTGGCATACTCACTATTCTATTATCGTTTAGCTCACTTGCTGAAACTAATGCTGGCTCAGGGCAGAAGTGGTATGGACCATTCACGATTGATAAGGTAGCTCGTTACTGGGATGGTGGACACAAGATGTCAGTTCATGTTAATGAAACACCAGAGACTCCCTGTGAAGTGTCGAATAGCGAGAAGAAGTTTACTTATCTACCAGATAGCCAACCGACCTCTATGGACTTATTCTCAGCTGTAGCAACTGCTCAAGCTCAAAACAAAAAGGTTATGCTTCTTATTGATAAAAGTTGTCATAATGTTTTGGGACTGAACGTTCATGGTGTAGAAATACTAAGCAACTAACTTACCCCAAACTCCCAAAATCAAAAAAGCCGCTGAATTCAGCGGCTAATTATTAAATTCTGTGTCGACCTAACAGCGAGTGTGACAACGTCGTGCCATCGACAAGCTCAAGCTCTCCACCGACAGGCACACCATGCGCGATGCGGCTGGCATCAACTTGGTGTTCTTTACATAGCTCTGCGATGTAATGTGCAGTGGCTTCGCCTTCAACCGTCGGGTTTGTTGCCAAAATCACTTCGGCTATATCACCGCGACGTAAGCGGTAATCAAGCACATCCAGCCCAATATCACTTGGACCAATACCGTCTAGTGGTGACAAATGTCCCATAAGAACAAAGTATCGACCAGAATACTGGCCCGTTGCTTCGACTGCAGCAATGTCTGCCGGGCTTTCTACCACACAAATTTGACCATTTTCTTGGCGTTTTGGGTTAGTACAAATATGACAGACTTCTTCTTCGGTGAAGGTTCGACACTCAGTACAATGACCGATTTCTGTCATTGCCTGGCTAAGCGCATCTGCAAGTTGCAAACCGCCTTTTCTATCGCGCTGTAACAAATGAAAGGCCATACGCTGCGCTGACTTGGGGCCAACCCCAGGTAGACAACGTAAGGCCTCCATCAATTGCTCCAGCATATGACTGGTACGCATTAAAAGTCCGCTTAATTAAATATCAGCAGATTAGAATGGCATTTTCATACCTGGTGGTAGTTGCATACCGCCAGTTACAGAAGCCATTTTCTCTTTTTGAGTTTCTTCAACACGACGGGCCGCATCGTTGAACGCCGCAGCGATCAAATCTTCAAGCATTTCTTTGTCGTCTTCCATCAAACTTTCATCGATGTCAACACGACGTACGCTGTGACTACCAGTGATAGTAACTTTAACTAGGCCAGCACCAGACTCGCCAGTTACTTCCATATTCGCGATTTCTTCTTGAAGCTTTTGCATGCGATCTTGCATTTGCTGGGCTTGCTTCATTAGGTTGCCCATACCGCCTTTACCAAACATGTTTATCTCTCTGGTTTAATGAGGTGTTGCATCAATTAATGGGGTTATACCTTTGGGTTTTCAACCCCATTCCATTCGATTATTAGATAGGGCGCACACTATCTTTATCAAGCTCTGCAGCAAAACGACGTTCAATAAATTGAACATTTGGATCGTTTTCTAAACTATTCAGAGCTTGCTGTAATTTCTCTTGATAGAGCCTATCTCTCAGTTCAAGTGGTGTTTCTCCACTCTCCCCTATTTCGATGCTCATGTGGCACTCTTCACCTAACACGGTATTAAGTGCTTTAAGCAATTCGGCTTGAGCTCTATCAGTATTCAAATGAGCTTGGCTGCTTCTCAATAGTAACGAAACGGTTGTTCCTTCCTTACTATAATGAGAGTTTAGCGCAAGTTGCTCTACCAGCTTAGGGATCTCCATTAAGCTGATTAGCTTCGCCCATTCATTATGTTCTAACGATTCATCGATGAGCTTTTGTGCCATTTCAGGCGTTTTCTCATGCTCAAGTGCCTGCTTGAGCTGCGTAGGTGTCAGTTTTGTATTCACTTTTGTCTCAACAGGCTTGCTTGGACGCCAGCGATACGCTTCCTCAACTTGTGGCTCCGTCGACTTCGGAGCTGAGTTTGGCGACACCTGCGCGGAATTGCCATGCAATTGCGCTACTCGGTCGATAACCGATTCTGGTTGTGCAGATGCCGCTTTAGGCTTTTTTGAGCCACCATTTTGAGGAGTGTTCTGTTGTAGGCCTTGACGCTGAGAACGTAATTGGTGACGCAAACCGCTTAGACCGCCGCGCGCCGGTGTTGAAACGCTCTCTTGCACTTGTTGAGGTGGCGTTTCATGCTGCGGCGCTGGGTTTTCGCTCATCGGCGGCGCCATATCATACTGTGGCGGAACCGCCTCATATCCACTCGCGTGATACTCAGGTTGTGAATTGGATGAAGGTTGAGGCGCCACTTGTGGTGTGCTTTGTGCTGGATTCGGCTGCTGAGTTCGAGGAGCTGGTGCAGTCTTTGGCTGACTGGCACTTTGAACTGGGGCTGAAGCTGGTTCGCAGTTACTAGAAACAACATTTGCCCCACTGTTATTTGATGGGCGGAACGCCATCATACGCAGCACAATCATTTCCAGACCGACTCGCCCATTTGGAGAGAGGGTCAAATCTTCACGACCTTTCAATGCAATTTGGTAGTAAAGCTGAACGTCTTGCGGACTTAGTGCTTTACTCAACAACTCGATTTTTTCTGCATCTGGCTGCGCTCGGTCTAGCGACGCTGGCAACGCTTGATACATCGCAATTCGATGAAGCTGTGTTGCGACTTGCTGCAACAAACCATCCCACTCAACACCATTTGCCGCTAATTGCTGGATTTTATCCATGGCTTGTTGAGGTTGCTTGCTGCTGATTGACTCTAGTAAGTGAATCGCTTGGTCGGTATCAATCGTCCCCAACATGTGGCTGACAATATCGGTTTGCACCGCACCGTTACCTAAAGCAATTGCTTGATCGGTCAAGCTGAGAGCATCACGCATACTGCCATCTGCAGCATGTGAAATCATACCCAGTGCTTTTGGTTCTGCCGATACTTGCTCTTGACCCAAAATGTAGTCGAGTTGCTGATGAATATCATCAACGCTGATCGGTTTGAGATGGAACTGTAGACAACGCGACAATATAGTAACTGGCAGCTTTTGTGGATCGGTTGTCGCGAGTAAGAACTTCACATACTCTGGCGGCTCTTCCAGGGTTTTCAACAACGCATTGAAAGAGTGACGCGATAGCATGTGTACCTCATCGATGAGGTACACTTTAAAACGTCCACGAGCAGGTTTGTATTGAACGTTGTCTAACAGTTCGCGAGTGTCTTCAACTTTAGTACGTGATGCCGCATCAATTTCAAGAAGATCGACAAAGCGACCTTCATCAATTTCACGACAAGTATCGCACTTACCACAAGGTGTCGCGGTAATACCGGTTTCGCAGTTCAAGCCTTTGGCAAACAACCTACCGATACTCGTTTTACCCACACCACGAGTCCCGCTGAACAGATAAGCATGGTGTAAACGGTTTTGCGCCAGTGCGTTTTCCAACGCCGTCAGGACATGTTTTTGTCCGACAACTTGGTCAAACTGATTAGGACGCCATTTTCGCGCTAAAGCTAAATAACTCATTGAATGTATTAATGTCCTTCAAAATCGCAAATGCTGTATACGTTTAGACCTAGTGCTTCTAAACGTTTATCACCACCGATTTCTGGTAGGTTGATAACGAACGCAGCGTGCTCAACTTCACCGCCCAGTTGGCGAATCAGCTTAGTCGTCGCTTCAATAGTACCGCCCGTTGCCAATAAATCGTCGACAACCAGTACTTTGTCACCTTCAACGATGGCATCTGTATGGATTTCTAGTGTATCAACGCCGTATTCAAGCTCATAAGATTGAGCAACAGTAGGACGTGGTAGCTTGCCTGGTTTACGCACTGGTACAAAACCAACACCTAGCTCAAGCGCTAAAGGCGCACCAAATAAAAAGCCACGAGCTTCCGTACCCACAACCTTGGTAAAGCCCATATCTTTGTAACGTTCAACAAGAAGGTTGATCGTCGCTTGGTATGCTTTTGCGTCTTCAAGAAGGCTCGTCACATCACGAAATAGAATGCCTGGCTTTGGGTAGTCTTGTATGCTTTTGATGCTAGATTTGATCAGTGAAATTGTTTCTGTAGTCATAATACCGATTTACTTAGATTGGCTCATCACCCTCTCTAATCGCAGTATCACGAGGGCAACGAACAATAGGTTTTCACCACTATGTGCTTATTTTCGTAACAGTCACAGGCGCTGAAAATACAAACGCCCACTCGAAGAGCGGGCACACTATTCTCTACAATCTTAGTGATTTTCTTCTCTGTCAGCAACCAACTCAATCACAGGCAGACGCATAAACCAGCCGAGTAAAACGATTAGCATCACTAAAAGACCAATTTTCACCCAAACAAGGGGAACAACAACGATTGAAACCATGAAACTAAGTGCAATAAAAATGGCGCCACGCTGTTTTACTTTTGAAGTAACAGCCCGGTGCTTATGCCAATTATCGAGAATCGGCCCAAACGTTTTGTGGTTATGCAGCCAATGATGAAATGCGGGGCTACCACGCATAAAACATGCACTAGCAAGTAGAATGAAAGGAGTGGTGGGTAAAAGCGGAAGGGCTATGCCGGCAATGCCGAGCACAATACAGAGTCCACCAACGGTATTGAAAAAGTAACGCTTAATACGAATGGTGAACTCCGGTACAAAATAGCTAGGTTAAAAGCCTGCGTAACCATTCATTACACGAAGCCAGGTTAGCGTTGCAGGTAGTGTTGGAATTAAAAGTACTGCAATGAAACCTAAAAAGTAAAAAATATTATAAGGCTCTTTAAAATCTTTGTCTGCCATGATGTATCTTCTCACTAGTTGACTTTGCTTCTCCCAAGGCACGGCGTTAAATTATCGTTGCACAAATGGGTCATTATTGTTTTAGGCGTTGACTATACCTTAAACAGCCAAATCTAAACACCAGCAAAAAGTAAGGTTATTGTTCGAGCATTTGTTGTTTTTTTGTGGTTCTAAAAAGACAATAAGCAGCGCCAAGACGCTGCTTATTGTGTTATGAAGTCAGAATTATACCAGTCGTGATTTCCGGGCAATATTTAAGCTAAAACTTGAAGAGCCTAAACAACCGATGGATAACTGACCAGCAACACCTAGCGGTAAATCTCGGGTTATGAAGTTTTTCATACTTCCTGCCCCTAAACAGTTACCTGCCGCGATATGTTGATTAGTATTTCCGTCAGACCAATGGCTATCTAAACCCGCAGGCAGGATAGAAACGGAGGACGAAGCCAGATCGGCGACACCAAATACAGCATTAACCGCACCAGCGCACTCTGAACACTCGATTCCTTTTTCAATGATCCCTACCATATCCTTCAGATCAGCACTGAAACTCTTCAAATTACGCAGGTAATCGTCAAACAAAGCCCTAACAAGCAATGTCGTCGCGACACCATCATTACTCTGGGAAGCAGAGTCAACGAGATAGAACGCAAATTGCCCATTCATTAACCAACGATAATCGAACACCAGTGGCATAACGTCCGTCGATTGCAATAAACGGTATGAGCAGCGCCAATCACCTTGAGAAGCATCTTTCTCTGGCAATAGAGCATGCAGTAAATCTCTTGCAGCACTCGGGTTCTGCTGCAAATACTCTAGATGCCAGTGAAGCTCTTGCTCATCTGGGATTTCGCCACCGTCATCGACTCGGAACCACTGACTTGAAAAGTCTCGCTGTTCGGAGAAATGGCTATCGGTATCTTCGAGCGTATTGTCTATCGCCTGAGATAGGTGCTCATAATTACCTATCGGTTTAGGAAGAAAATCTTTAATACCAAATCGCAACGCTTTCGCAACATCGGACATTTCATCCGTGCCGGATACCACGATAAGCGGCAAGTATGGATATTCAAGACTGACTTCTTCGACGAATTCAATGCCATCTAATACCGGCATCGATAAATCACACAAGATAAGATCGGGTTGGCATTCCCTGAGTTGTTGAAGCGCCTCTAGGCCGTTTTCAGCTTCTACTACTTTAAAACCCTGACTTTCTAAATAAGCATTGGTTACTTTACGAAATATTGGATCATCATCCACCAACATAATTAGTTTTTGATTAACCACTTCCTGTGCCGAGACCATTGCCGTTTGACTGTGAGTCTTAAACATACCTTTACACCTCACAAAGCTAAGTCAAAAAACAGATTTATTATTAAGTCATTATTTTTGTTGTGTTTACATCCGGCGAAACGTTGCGCAGCAAGACTTGAGGCCGTTCCGCCTTGTTATAAAACGTAGCTTGAAAACGGCGTTTATACAAATATTACGGGGTATAACAGTATTTACTCAAACAGGGTTGCTGTGTTCAAATGATGCAACATGTTGACTTAAAGCAAGCTTTGATCACAAAGTTAATTATAAATTAGCCGTAATCGGTAATTTAATGTGTCTGGAAATATGAAATTAGATGACTTAAACCTGTTTCGACTGGTTGTCGAAAATGGGAGCTACACCGCAACTTCGCGAAAAACCATGATCCCGGTTGCGACCATCACCCGACGCATTCAAGCGCTAGAAGACTCTGTCAATCTTCGACTATTGAACCGTCACGCTCGCAAACTCTCGCTTACAGAAGCCGGGGAACGTTTTTACCATGAGTGCTCCCCTTTGCTACAAAGGCTAACCACGGCAGCAGAGGAAATCACTGACGACTGCCGAGGAGCATCAGGCAAGATTAAGATATCGGCGCCTTATAACTTAACTAAGCGCATGATGATGCCGATGTTCAACAGCTTTATGAAGCAGTATCCGGACATCAATATCGAACTAACGACAGAAAATAATGCAGACAAGCTTGACCCGACTGAATGGGATGTCATTTTTCGAGTGGGGCCCCAACGTGATTCTAGCCTGATCGCACGCAAGATTGGCGAAGTGAAGGATATTCTTGTCGCAAGTCCTGACTACCTTGCCTCGAATCCGGCACCAAACCACGCAGAAGAGCTCTCTAACCATTCATTGCTAAAAGGCTACCCTCTTATCAAGTGGACCTTAATTAATAGCAAAGGCGAGTCTGTCGTAAACGTTGATCGTGGTCGCTTTCAGGCGAATGCACTAAATGTAGTACGCAGTGCTTGTTCCGAAGGTTTAGGCATCACGCTAATGCCAGATGTCATGATCAAAGAATACATCGAAAGCGGCGATTTGGTACGCATACTGCCAGATTGGAGTGCAAACCCGCGCGACATTTATATGCTTTACAACCACAAAGATCACCTGCCAGAGAAAGTTCGTCTCTTTATCGACTTTGTGATCGCTTACAACATTCACTAATTCGATAGCGAATACAAAAAACCAGAGCCGGAGCTCTGGTTTTTTTACGCCTCAAGAAAACGCCTATTATGCGCCTTCGTTATGCAGCTCTAGGTTTGCTAAATCCTGTTGGATTTCAAGTTGTGTTTTCGCATCATCGTTACGAAGACCATCTAAGAAGTCTAGGTATTGTTGGTCAATATCACCCGTTACGTATTCGCCGTTAAACACGGATGTATCGAACTGAGTAATATCTTGGTTTCCAAGACCGACTGCCTCAACCAAGTCTTCTAGACGTTGATAAATCAATGCATCAGCACCAATCTGCTTACAAATTGTATCGTTGTCACGGCCATGAGCAATAAGCTCGGTAGCACTTGGCATATCAATGCCGTACACGTTCGGGAATCGAACTTCTGGTGCTGCTGATACCATGTACACTTTCTTCGCACCAGAATCACGTGCCATTTCGATGATTTGTTCTGACGTAGTACCACGAACGATAGAGTCATCCACCAGCAACACATTCTTATCTTTGAACTCCGAACGAATTGCATTCAACTTGCGACGTACAGATTTCTTACGTTGTTGCTGACCAGGCATGATAAACGTACGTCCCACGTAACGGTTTTTCACGAAGCCTTGGCGGTAAGGGATATCGATCGCTTGAGCGATTTGAAGTGCGATGTCGCACGATGTTTCAGGGATAGGAATAACGACATCAATATCAAGATTTGCGTAGTCTTCACGAATACGTTCGCCTAGCTTTTTACCCATTTCAACGCGAGCACTGTATACCGAAATTTTATCGATGAACGAGTCTGGACGAGCAAAGTACACGAACTCGAAAATACAAGGGTTCAGCTTAGGATTGTCTGCACACTGCTTCGTGTACAGTTCACCGTCAAACGTTGCGTAGATTGCCTCACCAGGTGCAACATCACGGACAAAATCAAAACCGACGGCATCCAATGCTACCGATTCAGACGCAACCATGTACTCCGCTCTGCCATTAACTTCACGCTTACCTAAACATAGAGGGCGAATACCGTGTGGATCACGAAATGCAATCATACCATGACCGATAATCATGGCAGTCACAGCGTAAGCACCACGAATTGTGCGATGCACATTGGTGACTGCACGGAATACGTCTTCTGTCGTGACATTCCCTTTTACTGAGTCAATTTCGTGCGCCAGTACATTTAGTAATACTTCGGAGTCTGAAGTGGTATTGATATGACGGCGATCTTTTTCAAACAGCTTTTGACGAACTTCGTTAGCGTTGGTCAAGTTGCCATTGTGGGCAAGTGTAATACCGAAAGGAGAGTTTACGTAGAAAGGTTGAGCTTCTGAAGCGCTTGAACTGCCTGCTGTTGGGTAACGAACATGACCAATTCCGACCTCGCCTTGCAGGCGCTGCATATGTCTTGCTTCAAATACATCCTTGACTAAACCGTTCGCCTTGCGCAGACGAAAACGATTGCTTTCTATGGTACAAATACCAGCGGCATCTTGGCCACGATGCTGTAACACCGTTAACGCGTCATAAATAGACTGGTTTACAGGCGTTGTGCCCACGATTCCAACAATACCACACATGTCCTAATCCTCGATTTGCGACAGTAGCTGGCACTACTAGATAGTGCCAGACAGAAAACTTGATGTTGCTTGTAAATGCTCGAAGAATGGGGCGATGATACGGCTGAACTCAGGGATCAACTGTGAATCTTTCCACCAATCCGAGCTTGGGAATGCAGTAAACGCATCCATAAAAAACAGCACCGCAGAAACAATTAAGACTCCGCGTAGACCACCAAATACAATCCCAAGAATTCGATCCGTACCTGATAGCCCTGTTTTTTGTACCAGTTGACCAATGACGTAATTCACCACTGCACCAACTACCAAGGTCGCGACAAATAAAGCCGCAATCGCCGCTCCGTTACGAAACATGTCATCTTCGATGTTGGTGAAGTACACCGCCAATTTGGCGTAGTAGTTGCTGGAGATAAAAAACGCTCCAAACCAAATCACCAAAGACAAAGCTTCTTTAGCAAAACCGCGAACTAAACTGATCAGAGCTGAAAATCCGATCACACCTAAAATGATAAAATCTATCCAATTCATGTTTTCTTCATCTTAAGTTGGCGCGCATTTTAACAGAAAAAATGCTGACGCAAACGTTTTCTTATGGATTTAATGGCTTAAATTTAAGCAATTGACCTTTTGAGCCTGTAATTTTTTGTAATTCCTTGACTTGTCGTTCAAGTTTACTTTTTGACACATCAGGACCAACAATCACTCTCGTAAACTCGTTTTCTTTCTTTGTATGAGCTTGATAGCCACGCTTTTGCAAATCAGCGACAAGCGCGACCGCATTTTCGTGATTCTTAAGCGCCATCAACTGAATGATCCAAGCAGAATCTTCATATTGATTTTTTTCTTGCACAGGACGAGTGGCCACCTCAACTTGCTCTGGCTGTTTGATGATCTCTGGTTTAGGCGTCGGCGTTGGGTCAGGCTCAGAAGCAGCCACTTGGGCGCCCTCTTGCTCCTGCACCACCGCTTCAACTGGAGAGTCCGGTAACGCTATGTCGTCTTCCACTGGCTCTAATATTTCGAAGTTTTCCACATCACTATCAAGTTCAGGTTTGATAGGAATACTGGCAAATTCTTCTTTGTAGTGCAGTTTCTTACCATCTAGCACATCGGGAAGAACAATCACTCCGACTGCGACTAGAATGATGGTGCCGACTAAACGACTTTGGAATTTACTTGCCATCAAAATACCTTTACTTATTTATTATTTGATTGCCAATGTTCCAATACCTCTCCGACGGTATGGAATGAGCCAACCACCAGAATAACGTCTCCTGTCTTTACGTGGCTTCTCGCACTCTCGAAGGCGTCAACAGGGTTTTCAAAATGAACTTGCCCATCAGGTAAGTATTGGCACAATTCATCAGCTGTCGCCGCTCTCGGTCCAGTAAGCGACGCTGGATACCATTGTGTTGCAACTGGAGTTAGCGCTTCAATGGTTGCTTTAATGTCTTTGTCATGCAGCATTGCAACCACAATATGGATATTCTTACCCAGATATTGTTGCTTCACTCTCTCTACCAAATACTCAGCAGAGTGCGGGTTATGAGCGACATCAAGGACTATTTCAGGTTCGTGATGCAGTACCTGCATACGCCCTGCCAGGCGAGCATTATTCAAGCCATTGACAATGTTTATGTCAGTGATTTGCAATTCCGATGCTCCTAACGCCATCAATGCTGTTGCCGCATTTTGTAGCGGTAACGATGGAACAGGTAAATCCTCTAACGCAAATGCACCACTGCTCCACTTCCAACCATTATTAGTTAGTTGGTAATCATACTGAATACCAACTTGGAAGAACTCAGAGCCAATATCGTCAGCATGAGCCGCCACGGTCGCCGGTGGCGTTGGTTGACCACAAATTGCTGGCTTCCCTGAACGGTAAATGCCTGCCTTTTCAAAACCAATGACATTGATGTCATCGCCAAGCCAATCCACATGATCGATCGCTAAGCTCGTAATAACAGAAACATCATGGTCAACAACGTTGGTGGCGTCTAGACGGCCGCCAAGTCCTACTTCAAGCAACACAACGTCGACTTTCTCTGCTTGGAAAATACGTAGCGCAGCAAGCGTACCGAATTCAAAGAGGCTAAGGCTGATATCACCACGCTGCTTTTCTACATAGTCGAATGCTTCACAGTGCTTTACATCTACAACGTCGACGCCATTAATGCGTACACGCTCGTTGTAACGAATCAGGTGCGGAGAGCTGTAAACACCGACTGAATAGCCAGCATCGAGTAAAATAGCTTCCATTAACGCACACGTTGAACCTTTGCCATTGGTTCCGGCAACGGTGATTACGGTTGGAGCTGGTTTGGTAAGATTGGCTTTGTTTGCTACCGCTTGGACACGGTCTAAGCCTAGATCAATTGCTGAGGAATGAATATTTGCTAAATAATCAAGCCACATCTCTAATGAAGATGTGGCTTGAGGAATTGGGTTTTGGGTCATCTAACTTTAACCATTAAATTCTTTGGTTTTTATGTTAGTTGATACTTTACCCTTTTTCGTCCGCTTCTGGTACAGAATATGGTTCTTCATTTGGAGATTCGTTAACCGAAACCACCAAAGGAGACTTGTGGTTAGTCATCTTAGCGATTAGACCACCCACACGCTGACGCATTTCACGACGGTCAACGATCATATCAATCGCACCGTGATCAAGCAGGAACTCACTACGCTGGAAACCTTCAGGAAGATCTTCACGTACAGTTTGCTCGATAACACGACGACCAGCAAAGCCAATCAGCGCCTTAGGTTCACCGATGTTGATATCACCCAACATAGCCAAACTTGCTGATACACCACCCATTGTAGGGTCAGTTAGAACCGAAATAAACGGCAGACCTTTTTCTGATAGACGCTCAAGCGCAGCACTGGTTTTTGCCATTTGCATAAGAGACATCAATGCCTCTTGCATACGAGCGCCACCACTTGCTGAGAAACAAACAAGTGCACAATTGTTTTCAATGGCTGCATCCACCGCTTTTACAAAGCGAGCACCAACAACTGACCCCATTGAACCGCCCATAAAGGAGAATTCAAACGCACACGCCACAAGCGGTAGACCAAGCAGTTCACCTTGCATCACAACTAGCGCATCTTTCTCTCCGCTGTTTTTTTGTGCTGCAGAGATACGCTCTTTGTATCGCTTAGAATCTTTAAATTTCAGTTTATCCTGTGGCTCAAGTTCGGTACCTAATTCAACTCGATTGCCTTCATCTAAAAACGTTTCCAAACGACGACGCGCTTTCATGCGCATGTGATGGTTACACTTTGGACAAACTTCTAGGTTACGCTCTAGTTCAGCATGGTATAAAACCTGTTCACAAGAGGTACATTTAGTCCACACACCTTCTGGGATAGAAGCTTTGCGTGAACTTACTAGGTTGCTTTTCTCTAAAATCTTTTCAAGCCAACTCATGGAAGACCTTTTCTCTCAACTCTTCCGCTTCATTGCGAAAGATATAAATTCGACATAATACCGACGGATTAAACCATATCTTGCAGCTACTGTAGATAAAAAACTGGTTGTACCTATTTTTGATATCATAAATAGCGTATGTTTTCCGCTCACATTCAATGTAAACACTACCGATATTTTGAAATAAGTTTGTAAAATTAGTTCAAATTATCTGGCAAAAACAGTGGACCGATCGGCACTTCAGGTAACCCAAATTCTTCTGGATAGTCTACATCTACCAGGTACAGACCTTCCGCTTTCGCTGTCGCACCCGCTAGTTTGCGATCTTTAGCCTCTAGCAACCATTTGATCCATTCAGGGCTCTCTTCACCACGTCCAACCTTTATCAAGCTACCCGTGATGTTACGAACCATATGATGCACGAACGCATTAGCTTTAATATCAATAACCACATAGTTCCCATGGCGCGTAACGTTCAGATGCATCAAGTTTCGAAATGGGCTACGAGACTGACAATGCGCCGCACGAAACGACGTAAAATCATTTTCACCAAGCAGATACTGCCCTGCCTCATGCATTTTTTTCTCGTCAAGCTCACCATGATAGTGGCTCACACCAGAGTTTAAGATACCAGGTCGTAAAGCATGATTGAAAATAATGTAGCGATAACGGCGCGCTGTCGCTGAGAATCGTGCATGGAAATCATCTGGGACTTCCTTAGCCCAACGAACCGCTATATCACTCGGCATGTTCGCGTTTGCGCCCATAGTCCAAGCTACCATTTTTCGAGTAACGTTGGTATCAAAGTGCACAACTTGTCCTGTGCCATGCACGCCAGCGTCTGTCCGACCAGCACACTGCACTTCAACTGGGTGATTAGCAACAACGGACAATGATTTCTCTAGCTCTTCTTGGACACTTTTCACTTCTCTTTGGCGCTGCCAACCAAAGTAGTTTGTACCGTTGTACTCGATACCTAATGCGATTCTCATCTTAACCTTCGAACTCTAAAATGGGGCGGGAAGTATATACTCAAGTCACCTCAAGTTGCCAGTTTCAACAAGGATGACGTAGAGGTAGCATCATACTAGCGAGACACAAAAAGGGTAGCCAACGCTACCCTTTTCGATTTATCGGCCATTAATGGCATCAATCAGGCTCTTTGCTTCGCGGCGAATATCATCTTCACCGTAAACAATCGCCTCTTCTAGTAATTTTATCGCCCCTTGAGAATCGTTCATCTCGAGATAGATTTTAGCAAGGTCCAGTTTTCCAGCAGCTTCAGCGTTGCTATCTACGTCAACATCGCCGATTTCACCGATAACATCTGGAAACTCGTTCAATCCGACATCAAGCTTCAGATCTTCCTCTTCGAACTCACCACCTTCTTTATCGACCTGAGCCATCAATTCATCAATCGTCATAAATTGATTTTTCTTCGGGTCGAAGTCATCCAAGTCGCTTTGCTCTGCCCAGTTTTCTTGCGAGATCTCTGGCTGACTTAGTGCATCACTTGAATTCCAGACATCACGCTGGTCCTCGGGCACTTCGTCCGCAGAACTTACGCTATCGGCAACTGGTTTAAAGCCATCCCAATCATCTCCAACATCAAGCATGGTTTCAAAATCCATACCTGCGCTTGCGATGGTGTCACTGTCTAACTGACCTTCAAATACCTCTGAACTTGCGTCTTCAGCAAGAAGGTTAGCCATTGAAGATTCATCATCTAAGTCACTTAGCGGCTCACCCTCTGTCGCCGTTGGCTGCACTTCTGGTTCAGTATCAAAACCGTTTTGCTGCGCAAAAACTTCAAACAAAGCATCATGATCGTTATCGGCTTGAAGAGTTGGTCTCGATGTCTCAGCTTCAACATTAGGAGTCTCTGGCGCACTCTCATTCATTGATGCGAGAACATCTTCCTCATTGAACTCAGGAAGATCTTGGTCGTCAAAACTTAGCTCTTCATCCTCACCGGAGATTGGTTCTATATCTGCAGTCTCAGAGCTCGGTAATTCTGGCTCTTCTTCCATAGATGCCAAGGCGTCTTCTTCACTGAACTCTGGTAGATCGAGTTCATCAAAATCGAACTCTTCTTCTGCTTCAGTAGCCGACTCAGCTTCAGAGCGCTCAGGCTCGATAGATTCTGGTTCATCTAACGTAGGTTCGCCTGCCATGGACGCCAATGCATCCTCTTCACTAAACTCTGGCAGTTCGAGTTCATCGAAATCGAACTCTTCTTCTGCTTCAGTAGCCGACTCAGCTTCAGAGCGCTCAGGCTCGATAAATTCTGGTTCATCTAACGTAGGTTCGCCCGCCATAGACGCCAATGCGTCCTCTTCGCTGAACTCTGGTAGTTCGAGTTCATCGAAATCGAACTCTTCTTCTGCTTCAGTGGCCGAATCAGCTTCAGAGCGCTCAGGCTCGATAGACTCTGGGTCATCAAACGCAGGTTCGTCCGCCATGGATGCCAGTGCATCTTCTTCACTGAACTCTGGTAGTTCGAGTTCATCAAAATTGAGTTCTTCTTCTGCTTCAGTCGCCGACTCAACTTCAGAGCGCTCAGGCTCGACAGACTCTGGGTCATCAAACGCAGGTTCGTCGACCATAGACGCCAATGCATCTTCTTCGCTGAACTCTGGTAGATCGAGTTCATCAAAATTGAGTTCATCTTCTTCTGCTTCAGTAGCCGACTCAGCTTCAGTGCGCTCAGGTTCGACAGGCTCTGGTTCATCAAACGCAGGTTCGCCCGCCATAGACGCCAGTGCATCTTCTTCACTGAACTCTGGTAGTTCGAGTTCATCAAAATTGAACTCTTCTTCTGCATTGGTGGCCGAATCAGTTTCTGATGCTAGTTCTGAACTTTCTGGCTCACTTTTGTTACCCGAGTTTTGTTCTTGTTCTGGTTGAGTTTCACTTTCTAGTTCAGGCTCATCCAGTAGCCAATCTTCTTCTTGTGGAACACCAAATTCATTTTCTACTGTATTTGGTGTCGGAGTGAACGCTGGAGCGTCTTCTTCTGTCTCAACTTGAGGCGGCACTTTAGCATCAGGCTCTACTGATGCATCTTGCGTTGACTTAGAGTTGGCATCCTCTTCTTGTTGTGGCGAAGATTCCTCTATCTCAGCCTGCGGCTCTTCTACTTGTTGTTGAGCTAAATCATCTTCAGTATCAAATAGCGCATCCAGTTCAGCAGAAAAGTCCGCTTTTTCTTGCTCTGTAGGCTGAAGCTCTTCACTGTCTGACTCAAACAAGTCGTCTAGCTCGCTCATTAAAGGATCGTTCTCTGGTGAGAGGTCCTCTAAATCACCCAGAAACTCATCGCTGCTAAATGGCTCTGAAGCAGTTTCTGGCTCGGTTAATGGTTGCTCTGGCGCTGTTTGTTGTGGGTCTGGTTGACTGTCACTTAATAAAGCGTCGATGTCCAAACCAGACTCAATTTCCGGCTCTTCATGAGCGGGCTCTGACTCGGCTATTGAAGATGGTTTTTCGTCGCCGTCTGGTTCGCCAAAACCAAGTGAAGCGAGTAACTCTTCCTCTTGCGATTTATTCTGTGCAGGGCTTTCGTCCTCTCGAATCAGATCATCAAACGGGTCTAACTCAGTCTCAGTTCCTGTCTCTTCATCAAGTTCGGATGTGACGTCATCAATGAGTTCATCCAGTAAATCTGTGCTATCTGCATCTAACTCTTCAATCGAGTCATCACCTTCAAAACCAGAGAGTGCTTCTAGCTCATTCAGTGGGTCAAACTCGTCGTCTGTTTCATCTTCGTCAAAATCGATCAGTTCATCGAGTAAGTCCGTACTGTTTTCATCTAGAACGGCGTCTTCGCTGGCGTCACCTTCAACTTCTGTCGACTCAGTAACAGGCTGCTCGTATTGAGCTAATAGCTTATCGATATCGTCATCAGATGCCTCTCCTGCGCTGAAATCATCATCCGATACGGGCTGTTTTAGTTCAGGTTCATCGGTATCTAGGTCGAAGTCGTCATTGCCAAGTTCCGCAAACAAGTCATCAAGCATATCCTGGTCGACAGTGTCACTTGGTAACTCTTCTGACGGCTCATCTGCTGCAAGTAGTTCCGCAAATGCGTCGTCTGAAAGCGAGTCTGCTTTCTCGTTCGTATCATCTGAAAGATCGAAGCCAGCCTCATCGTCATCGAGCACTTCTAGTTCTGGAGCAACCTCATCTAAGGCTCGCTCCATCTCTTCTAAACCAAGCGCTTTTTCTTCGCCGTTAACTTGGATACCATTGTTTGATGACTCAAACTCATCCAGACCAACATCCAGGTCGCCGTCATCACCGATACCCGCAAATGGGTCATCGTCCCCTTCTAGATTGAAATCAAGTTCTTCATCGTCAAGGTTGGCAAAGACGTCTTCTTCTAAGTCTGGCTTCTCTTCTTGTGTAGCCTGAGTATTTATATCTTCATCTGCGAACAACTCATCATCAAGTGTGAGTTCTTCATCCAGCTCGTCCGTCGCCGCTAAACCAATTGGCGCAGCTAATGGATCGGTTTCCTGCGGCGATTGCGCAGCAGGCTCTTCCTCTTTGTTTTTAGAACGGCGACCAAGCAACATCACAACCAACAGTGCTAGCAATGCACCTGGAATAAGCGCCGCTAAGCCGACAAGCCAACCATTAGACAGAATCTTGTCAATCGTACTTGGCTGCATGCGTTGTTGCTCAGCAAGGCGTTGGCGCTCTTCAGCAAGCAGTTTCTCGACTTCCGAGCGAATGCGTTCTTCGTCATTCAGTTCATTTTTCAAGGTTTCAACTTCGCTTTGCACTTCTGACAACATTAAGCGAAGACGATGGTTCTTCTCTTCCAATGACTCTAATTCACTTTGTGAGCCTTGAAGTTTGTCTTTTAACGCACTGACCTGCTTTTCACCCTGCGGAGAGGTGTTCACAGGTGGCGCAGGAATAACTGGTATTGTTTTTTGAACCGGTTTTGGTTCCGCAGCTACAGTGGTTTCTGGTTTAGGAGCAACAGGCTTGGGTTCTACTTTTATTTGTGGCTTTGGTTGCTCGGTGACGCGTTGCGCTGGCGTGGCTCTATTTGTCGGCTTCGGCTGTTTTAACTTAGCCTCGTGCGCTTTCATAATCGCAACAGCTTGCTCTGTAGTCGCGCTTTGCACTTGCTCTAGAGACGGTACTCGTAGTCGACTCCCTGGGATCAACTCATGAATGTTTTGGTTCTCAAACGCTTGAGGGTTAATTCGATAAATGGCAAGAAGCGTTTGTTGAACGGTAACACCGCGTGAAGGTCGTAATTCTGAAGCGATCGACCATAGTGTTTGATTTTCACCAGTCGGACCAAAGAAACGTGACGGCTGAGTATTTGCAGGAGGAGCAGGTAATGCTCGCTCAATATCTTCAGCATAGCTCGGAGATGATTGCACTTCACCAGATGGTCCAACAAGACGAATTCCTTCGGCTTGAACCACTGATGATGTCTGAGTCGCGCTCATCAACACAAGGGCTGCTAACAAACGCTTATAATTTTGACGCATAGAAGGCTCAGTTTTGTGCTAAATACAATTTGAAATGGTGATCGGTTAAATATATCGGATATCACATGCAAAACTATAGCGTTGAGAATAAAAAATGTGTGGCTCTCGCCATATTCGTACTAATCTCACACTATTTTGTTCCGTTCGTACAAAAAAGCCTCGCATAATGCGAGGCTTTGAAATGAACAGTAAGTGACTTAGTAGTAATCGCGGATCAGGACTTCAGCGATTTGTACCGCGTTAGTTGCTGCGCCTTTACGCACGTTATCCGCCACAACCCACAAGTTTACACCACTGTGGTGGCTGATATCGTTGCGGATACGACCAACCATAACATGATCTTTACCACCCGCATCACGCACTTGTGTCGGGAAGTCATCACCGTGGAAGACTTCGATACCGTCAGTTTGCTCAAGCAAGTTAACGACTTCTTGTGCATCGATTGGAGAGCGAGTCTCAATGTGAAGCGCTTCAGCATGACCATAGAATACCGGCACACGCACACACGTTGGGTTTACTGTGATTGATGGATCGTTAAAGATCTTCTGTGTTTCCCACACCATTTTCATTTCTTCTTTGGTGTAGCCATTTTCCATCATCTGATCGATTTGCGGAATACAGTTAAACGCAATCTGTTGAGAGAATTGCTTCTTATCCGCTGGCAGACCGTTTAGAAGCTTAGCCGTTTGACCTGCTAGTTCGTCAATGCCCGCTTTACCCGCACCAGATACGGATTGGTATGTAGATACGTTAATACGCTCAATACCCACTGCATCGTGAATTGGTTTTAGTGCCACCAGCATTTGAATGGTCGAACAGTTTGGGTTCGCGATGATGTTACGGTTACGAAACTCTGCAATCGCTTCTGGGTTTACTTCTGGCACAACAAGAGGAATGTCGTACTCATAACGGAAGTGTGAAGTGTTGTCGATAACGATAACACCTTCATCTGCCGCGATTGGCGCCCATTTTTCAGATAGTTCACCACCAGCAGAGAACAACGCAATATGAGCTTGAGACCAATCAAACTCTTCAACGTTCTGTACACGAACCGTTTTGCCATTAAAGCGATAAGTCTTGCCTTCGCTACGCTCACTTGCCAACAAGTGAATGTCACCCACTGGGAATTTACGTTCTTGAAGCACTTCTAAAATTGTTTCACCGACCGCACCGGTCGCACCTAAAATGGCAACATTATATTGCTGGCTCATTGACTTACCTCAATCTGAAAACCTAGTTCTGCTAATGGAGCAAGGTTACATGTTTTGTTACCCACTAGCGTGACAGCGCTGTATTCACGGCGATCCCAGTAGTTTTTACGCATCAGGTCAAAAGCACCTGGCTTACTGATCTCACGACGGAAAAGAGCGTCATCTCTACGCACATCATAGATTAACTGCGTGATGTTATGCAGTGTTGCTTCATCCCAAGCTCTGTCCAATACCATAGTAGGAACAGGCGCGGTTGGCAGTAAATCGCTGGCATGCGCACGTAATTCGTTATTTAAGAACTCACAGTAGCTGTTGAAAATCATCGTCGTACCGCGAGCTTTCCCTTCCAAGCCGTAGCCTGCAACGTGAGGGGTTGCGAATGCTAGCAGAGGCAGAAGCTCCATATCAACCTCTGGTTCAAATTCAAATACGTCAAGCGCTGCGGTAAAACCGTCGTTTTTCAAAAGACGTTGCTTCAATGCCTCATTATCAACGATTGGACCTCGCGCGGCGTTAATCAAAATCTGATCACCACGAAGCGAGTTTAAAACCGTTTCATCAATTAAATGATGAGTTGGATATGGGCCATCTTTGGTGATTGGCGTATGTAGTGTAATGATGTCTGAGCTTTCAATCAGTTCTGTCAACGGAGTAAAGCTACGAGGATCACCAGCCTCTTGTTTGAATGGGTCATTGATGAGAACTTTAATCCCCATGCCTTTCAAACATTTCTCTAGGTAGCTACCTACTTGGCCTGCACCAATAATACCTACCGTCTTGTCAAATACCGAGAAGCCTTGTTGCTGAGCGAGCACCATCATTACGCTGAACGCATACTCCGCCACACCCACTTTGTTACAACCCGGCGCAGCGGTGAAGAATATACCTTTCTCTTTTAAAAGCGCTTGGTCGACATGATCCATACCTGCTGTTGCGGTACCAACAAACTTTAGCTTGTTTGCTTTGCTGATTAGATCGGCATTCACTTTGGTTACCGAGCGAATCATTAGGGCATCAACATCCACTAAATCATCAGCCGTCAGTGTACGACCTGGTTTTAGAATCACTTCACCGAGTTGGCTGAATAGCTCTTCAGCGTACGGCATATTTTCATCAACAATAATTTTCATAGCGCCAGCGTTTTAACATCCATTTGTATGAGTTCGTTTATTCGCAAGATGCGAAACTAAAACGATTGTGCCCTTTTCCCGAAAAATCTCAAGAAATAACCCTAATAAACCTCAAGGAGATTGGCTCCAAAGAAATCGTTTAACGGGAAGCAACGTAAAAAGCAGAAATTGAGAAAAGAAAAAGCCCGGCTAAATAGCCGGGCAAAGTTCCAGAACAAAAGGATCCTATCCCGCTCTCCATGGGATAGAGTCTGCGTCTGTTCGATCAGTGTGACTGATCAAGCTCTGGAAACTGGATTGTTGACGCTGTACTCACTCACGTGGCGCGCCAACAAATTCAGTTAACCTTGGTACTTTTTAATAACCAAAGTTGCGTTTGTGCCGCCAAAGCCAAAGCTGTTTGACATTACGGTTGTTAACTCTGCATCACGTGCTTCTGTCACGATGTCCAGACCTTGAGCTGCTTCGTCCAAGTTTTCAATATTGATGCTTGGAGCAATGAAGTTTTTGTCTAGCATAAGTGTTGAGTAAATCGCTTCGTGCACACCAGCGGCGCCTAGTGCGTGACCAGTCATTGCTTTTGTTGCAGAGATTGCTGGGCTGTTCTCACCAAACAATTGTTGGATCGCACCAAGCTCTTTCACGTCACCAACTGGTGTCGACGTGCCGTGCGTGTTGATGTAGTCCACACCGTCAACGTCTTGCATCGCCATCTTCATACAACGGATCGCGCCTTCACCTGATGGTGCTACCATGTCATAGCCATCTGAAGTCGCACCGTAACCTACGATCTCACCGTAGATTTTCGCGCCACGTGCTAGAGCGTGCTCAAGTTCTTCAATAACCAGCATGCCGCCACCACCAGAGATAACGAAACCATCACGGTCCGCATCATACGTACGAGATGCTTTGTCTGGAGTGTCGTTGTATTTCGTTGACAGCGCACCCATGGCGTCAAACATCATGGTTTGAGACCAATCAAGCTCTTCACCGCCACCCGCAAAAACAATGTCTTGTTTACCAAGTTGAATAAGCTCCATCGCGTGACCGATACAGTGTGCAGAGGTAGCACATGCAGAGCTCATTGAGTAGTTCACACCACGAATCTTAAATGGCGTAGCAAGACAAGCGGAAACCGTAGAAGACATAGTACGAGGAACCATGTAAGGGCCAACTCGTTTTACGCCTTTTGCGCGCATCGTGTCTGTCGCTACCGTTTGGTTGTATGCAGAAGCACCGCCAGAACCCGCAACGATACCGGTACGATCGTTTGAAACCTGATCCTCTGTAAGACCAGCGTCTGCGATTGCCTGCTCCATTGATAGGTATGCATAAGCAGCCGCATCACCCATAAAGCGCATCTGCTTACGGTCGATGTGTTCCGCCGGGTTGATTTTTAGGTCACCCCATACTTGCGAACGAAGACCGTGTTCTTTGAACTGCTCAGATGCAGTGATGCCAGATTTGCCCGCTTTAAGAGACGCTAGAACTTCTTCGACGTTGTTACCGATACTTGAAACAATACCCATACCGGTGATTACGACTCGTTTCATTATGACATTCCTATAATTCAAAAATCCGCTAGATGATAACTAAGATAGTCAACAAAAGTGGTCAGCTTTCCCATAAATTCGTACAATCGCCCCATTCTTACCGCGCCAAATCACAAATTTGCACCATTATGACTTCAATAAAAAACGCAGAACTTGGTTGGAACGAAGCTGGTACTCCGGTTTCAGACCAATTTGATGATGTTTACTTCTCTAACGTAAACGGTCTTGAAGAGACACGCTACGTTTTCTTAAAACAAAATCATCTCCCAGAAAGATGGCAGGAATTTGACCAAAGACGTTTTGTCATTGGTGAAACAGGATTTGGCACGGGATTAAACTTCTTAGCAGTATGCCAGTGGTTTAGTGAGTTTCGTCGTCAGCATCCAGACGCAGCATTGAAAGAGCTGCATTTTATTAGCTTTGAAAAATACCCGCTAAGCCAAGCGGATTTAAAGAAGGCGCATGAAGCTTGGCCTGAGCTAGCTGAGTACGCGGAAAAGTTACAAAAGCACTACCCTGTCGCCGTACCTGAGTGTCACCGCATTGTGCTTGAAGATGGCGCAATTACACTCGACCTTTGGTTTGGCGACATCAAAGACTGCATGCCGCAAGTCCCATACAACGAACAAGGTTTGATTGACGCTTGGTTTTTAGATGGATTCGCGCCAAGTAAAAACCCAGAAATGTGGAACCAAAATCTGTTCAACAACATGGCTAAGTTGGCCAAGCAAGACTGTACAGTTGCCACTTTTACCGCAGCGGGCTTTGTGCGTCGAGGATTGAACGAAGCTGGCTTTGCAATGAAAAAAGTCAAAGGCTTTGGCACCAAGCGTGAAATGATCGCAGGCTCGATGGAACAACGCGAAAAGCAATCGAACCATCTCCCTTGGTTCAATCGCACAGCATCTAGCAATCTTGATTCGATTGCTATCATTGGTGGTGGTATAGCCAGCGCGGCGTTAGCGAAAACGTTGGTTCGTCGTGGCCAAAACGTCACGCTTTACTGTAAAGACACTCAACCAGCCGAAGGAGCGTCGGGTAATCGTCAAGGGGCCGTGTATCCCTTGTTGAACGGTCCTCATACTGGTGTTTCGCGTGTGTTTGCGCCTGCATTTTTGTTTGCAAGACAATTTATTGAACAAGCTACGAAGTCGGTTACATTCGATCACGATTGGTGTGGTGTAACTCAGCTAATGTGGGATGAAAAATCTGCTGATAAGCTGGAAAAGATGCTTGCGGGTAATTTTCCTTCTGAATTGATTCAAAAACTGTCCGCCGAGGAAACTGCGAATACTATCGGATTACCTATCGATATGTCGTCTGTGCACTATCCTATGGGAGGGTGGTTGTGCCCTGCCGAGCTAACGCGTGGGTTAATCAAACAATTAGAACAGACATCGTTACTCTCAACGAAGTTTGAACATCACGTTGAAGCATTAAATTGGGATGAAGACCATCAGCTTTGGACACTAACGGTCAATGGTCAAACATTTGAGCACTCAACCGTTGTGGTTGCGAATGGCCATGAGTTCCAAACATTGAGCCAAACCGCTTCCCTGCCGATGGGACAGGTGAAAGGGCAAGTCAGTCATGCTCCGGCAACCGAAACGCTGAGTCAATTGAAAACGGTATTGTGTTACGACGGCTACATGACGCCTGTTAACCCAAACAATCAGCACCTGTGCATAGGCGCAAGCTACGATCGCTGTCACCTAGACTACGAATTTGATGAAAACGCTCAGAAGGATAACGCAGAAAAATTAGTTAAGTGCGTACCGAACCAAGAATGGCCAAAAGAGGTAGATATCAGTGGCAATCGATCTCGCCAAGGTATTCGCTGCGTGAGCCGAGATCACTTACCATTTGTCGGAAATGTGGGTGACTTTGAGACGATAAAAACGCAATACGCCAACTTACAAAATCAAAAAGCAGAAGAGGTAGAAACCGTTCATCAGTTCACTAACCTATTCTGCTTCTTAGGTTTAGGATCTCGTGGGCTGAGCTCTGCACCATTGTTAGCTGAAGTGTTGGCCTCGCAAATCTGTGGGGACCCGCTGCCATTACCTGTTGATGTATTGACCGAACTTCATCCAAGTCGAATGTGGGTTCGTAAACTAAGAAAAGGCAAAGCCATTACTGAGCTGTAAGAGTATCCTCTCGTTTACATTCCCGACGCAAATATGTGTCGGGAATCACTAACTCATTAAGTCACTCGTGTTGAAATTACTTCAGCCGTGCAATTGCCTGTTTCACTTGTTCTGCCACTTCCGGATTTACCGCCTCACCAGACTCCACGTCAAAGTTCTCGTAGAAGCTCGGCACAGATAGCGATGCTTTCACATCTGCTCCGAAAAATTGCGCGGAACCTGTTGCCGCTGCAAGAACGCTCTGTGCGCCACCCGGACCAGGAGAAGTTGCTAAGTAAACGACTGGCTTGTTTTGGAATACGTTGCGCTCAATGCGCGTCGCCCAATCAAATAGGTTTTTATACGCTGCTGGGTATGAACCGTTATGCTCTGCGAAGGAAACAACAATAGCGTCAGCCTCAGCCAAATCACGTAAAAATGCGACTGCACCTTCAGCTTGACCAATTTCTTTCTCTTTGTCTTCGCTAAACATCGGTACTTGATAATTGTTTAAGTCTAAAACGTTCACTTGAGCGTCTTCGACTTGGTTTGCTGCGTATGTAGCAAGTAATTTGTTGATTGAGGTAGAGCTGGTAGAAGCACCAAATGCGACAATTTTCATGGTTGTAATCCTTTGTTCACGTTTTATGCTAACCAGAATAAAAGTTGAACAGTTTCGCTACAACCACAAAAATTTTATGGAGAGGTTCGAATTTTTCGAAGTAGTAAATGATTTGGACTAATAAATGGAGAACGACGTTCGGAGATTAAGCCTGAGCCTGCAGTTCTTGCCACAAGTCACTGACGATCGCGCGATCAGCTGGGCTTAACTCGGTACGAGCGTCTTCCAAACTGCTCTCAATGCGTGACTTCAGCTCAGTAATATCGCTAATGCCTTCTTCTTCACAAGATGCCGCAGACAAAGAGATGTGACCACGTAGATAACCACCAGCAAACAATTCATCGTCAGATGCTGTTTCAATTCGAGCATCAATCAGTTCCAGTAGTTTTTCTTCAAATTCAATAATCATGGTGTATCTCTGAGGTTATTTGAGGTTATTTAACGCAAAAGTCTGACGCTTCCAGCGGCTTGGTTTGGTAAAACGCACGCAGAGCATCCGAAAGCATTTTCACTCGCAAAGGCAAGCCAGCTTCCAAAATACCTAACACTTCTTTATGCACTTTCTGCATAAAGCCGAGCCTATCTGGTTCAAAATCGCCGTGTAGATTGTCACAACTCACCGTAAAAGGGAAGCCAGCACTTTGTGCCAGAATCCATTCATAAGCTTGCGGACGCACTTCAACTTTCTCAAACTCCGCTTGAACTTCTGCCGTGCGCCCATCGGGTTCATACCAATAGCCAAAATCTTCCAGCAAACGACGCTCTGGCCCTGCCACACACCAATGCGAGATTTCGTGTAATGCGGAGGCATAAAAACCCCGAGCAAAAATAATCCGATGATGAGGATGTTCATCATCAGCAGGAAGATAAATAGGCTCATCACCACCTAACTCCAATTTCGTATTAAATTGGTCTAAAAAGGTGTCATTAAAAATAGTGATAAGGTCTTGGTATTCGTGGGTCATCGTCGAGTTTGTACTTCAGTTTGACATGCGCTGGGTATTGTCGCTGTTTTTATCTATAAGGTAAAGATGCTCCCACAGTTTTGGTTATTAGTTGAATTTATCTGAACATCGCTTTCTCCATATAATTTCTCATTCGTCAGCGTACTCATTTGCTACTACACTCTCGCCTTATTTTGATGCTGCTCAAACTCCTGTTTTTTAAGCGGTTTGATTACAGGCATGTTGCTGGTTTTAATCACTTTTTAAGAATGATAAAACCTTTTGTAAGTGTTGTTGCTGCGCCTACGATGATTCACGTAGAACGTAGTGACTTTTTACGTTGAGTGTCTCCCTATGTTGCTAAGTGTGTTGTATATCATTGGTATCACGGCTGAAGCCATGACAGGTGCGTTGAGTGCTGGTAGAAGAAAAATGGACTGGTTTGGTGTTATGTTGGTGGCCAGTGCAACGGCCATTGGTGGTGGCACCGTACGTGACATTTTACTGGGACACTACCCTCTTGGTTGGGTAAAAAACCCAGAGTTCCTAGCAATCACGTGTATTGCGGGTGTACTTACCACAGGCTTAGCGAAATGGGTGATTAAGCTAAAAGGTCTATTCATCCGCCTTGATGCGTTAGGTCTAATCGTATTCAGCATCATCGGAACTAAGATTGCGATGGGCATGGGCTTACACCCTGGGATCTGTATGGTTTCAGCGCTAGTAACGGGTGTATTCGGTGGGCTACTCCGCGACTTAATCTGTCGCCAAACACCGTTGGTGCTGCATGAAGAACTTTACGCTTCTGTCGCTCTTATCGCATCAGGAATGTACTTAGCGCTATTAGAATTTAATGTTCCCGATGTAACAGCCACTATCATTACACTGATCACCGGTTATATGCTGCGTATGGCCGCGGTACGTTTTAAGTGGCGTCTCCCTTCTTTCAATTTGGAAACGGAAGGCTCACTCCATTAATTTAAATCTAAACGCGTAATGAAAACACATTAAAAAGGCTGCTCATTGAGCAGCCTTTTGTCTCTCTATCAAGCTTATTTTTAAGCTTAAATCTTCGGTGTTTCAGTTGTTACGCCATGGTTTTGACCACGATGACGCAGCAAATGATCCATCACCACAATCGCTAGCATCGCTTCAGCAATTGGTACGGCACGAATACCCACACAAGGATCATGACGGCCTTTGGTGATCAACTGAGTTGGCTCACCTTCTTTTGTGATGGTCTCACCCGGAACTGTGATGCTTGATGTTGGCTTAAGCGCAATGTTAGCCACAATGTCTTGACCAGTTGAGATACCGCCAAGAATACCGCCCGCGTGATTACTGCCAAAACCTTCAGGAGCAAGCGTATCACGGTGTTGACTGCCTTTTTGGTTTACCACATCAAAGCCATCACCGATCTCAACGCCTTTCACCGCATTAATGCTCATTAGCGCGTGCGCGATGTCTGCATCCAGACGATCAAATACAGGCTCACCAAGACCAACAGGCACGTTAGTTGCCACAACCTGAATTTTCGCGCCAATAGAGTCGCCTTCTTTTTTCAGGTCACGGATAAGTTGGTCAAACGCTTCTACTTTGTCCACATCTGGGCAAAAGAACGCATTGTTTTCGATTTCGTTCCAATCTACCTTGTCGATAGAGACATCACCCATTTGTGATAAATACGCGCGAATCTCAACACCAAACTCATCTTTCAAGTATTTCTTCGCGATTGCACCCGCCGCCACACGCATTGCGGTTTCACGAGCAGACGAACGGCCGCCACCTCGATAGTCACGGATGCCATACTTTTGGTGGTAAGTATAATCAGCATGACCCGGACGGAATTTATCTTTGATGTCCGAGTAATCTTTTGAGCGCTGATCGGTGTTTTCAATTAGCAAACCGATCGATGTCCCTGTGGTTTTGCCTTCAAAAACACCAGAAAGAATTTTAACTTCATCCGGTTCACGACGTTGTGTGGTGTAACGTGATGTGCCTGGACGACGGCGGTCGAGATCGATTTGCAGATCTGCTTCTGTAACTTCTAACCCCGGAGGACATCCGTCTACGATACATCCCAGTGCGATACCGTGACTTTCCCCGAATGTCGTCACTCGGAAATGTTGTCCGATACTGTTTCCTGCCATTACTTCCTCAAGTTTTTATCGCTACGCCCTCTCAAACCAGAGCGCAACTGCTTTCCAATTCTTCGTGGATTCATAGTGGCTTTATTACGTTTTGATGTAAAGAGTTAATCTCGGCGAGTTATACATAAAAAAAACACCGAGCATAAAGCTCGGTGTTTTGACGTTTAGTGCAAGACCCTATTAGTCTTTGTACAGTTTAAACTCTTCTGCACACTCAACCAGCTGGTCACGCGTTAGCATGAATACGCCGTGACCGCCGTTCTCAAACTCAATCCAAGTGAACGGAATCTGTGGGTACTGTTCCATCATATGAATCATTGAGTTGCCAACTTCACAGATAAGAATGCCGTTATCTGTTAGGTAGTCTGGTGCGTTTGCAAGAATACGACGCACAAGTTTTAGGCCATCCGTACCGGCTGCTAAACCAAGCTCAGGTTCGTGTGTGAACTCGTCTGGCAGGCTGTTCATGTCTTCTTCATCCACATATGGTGGGTTAGACACGATCAGGTTGTACTTCTCTTTTGGTAGGTCGCGGAACAAGTCAGAGCGAATTGGGAATACTTGCTGCTCCATGCCGTGATCTTGTACGTTTTGCTCCGCGACTTGTAGTGCGTCCGTTGAGATATCAATCGCATCCACTTCAGCTTCAGGGAACGCGTGAGCACATGCAATTGCGATACAGCCGCTGCCTGTGCATAGGTCCATGATACGCGCAGGCTCTTCCACCAACCAAGGTTGGAATTCTGCTTGAATCAACTCACCGATTGGAGAACGTGGCACAAGTACGCGCTCATCAACGAAGAATTCAAGACCGCAGAACCAAGCTTTGTTGGTTAGGTATGCAGTTGGTGTACGTTCATTGATACGTTTTACTACACGCTCAACAATACGCAGACGCTCGCTGGTCGTTAGGCGAGAGTTTAATACGTGCGGAGGCACATCAATCGGCAAGTATAAGGTTGGCAGGATAAGCTGAACCGCTTCATCCCACGCATTATCAGTACCATGACCGTAAAACAGGTTCGCTGCGTTAAAGCGGCTTACCGTCCAACGAATCATATCTTGAAGGGTATGCAGCTCCGATACCGCTTCTTCTACAAAAATCTTATCCAAAATTGCCTCCGAAAAGCGCTACAATACTGCCAATAAAAGTTTATTAATGAAATTGTTTACCTAATGAGCAAAAAAGACACCGAACACGATGACGATTTCGCCTTGTTTCAGGAAGCAGTACAGGGCGTAAAAAAGTTGCGACAGGATACCATAATCCAGCAACCAAAAAAAAATACTAAGCAAAAAGAAATCAAGCGCTCCAACCGGGAAGCGAGTGATTCTGAGTTTTACTTCTCCGACGAGTTTGTCCCTCTCTTAAATGAAGAAGGCCCAACTCGTTATGCACGTGACGACGTCTCCACTTATGAAGTTAAACGTCTACGTCGCGGCGTGTATGTACCGGACGTATTCCTCGATATGCACGGCATGACACAACAAGAAGCTAAACGCGAACTTGGTGCGATGATCGCCTACTGCGTCAAAAACGAGATTCACTGTGCGTGTGTGCAACATGGCATTGGTAAACACATCCTGAAACAGAAAGCGCCACTTTGGTTAGCACAACACCCAGACGTAATGGCTTTCCACCAAGCGCCACTAGAATTCGGCGGTGATGGTGCGTTGTTAGTTTTGCTCTCGATTCCAGAAAAGTAACTAGCTCACTGTAGAAGCAATTAAACAAAAAGGCAGGAAATTTCCTGCCTTTCTTCATTCTATATCTAATGTTTAAATGCTTATTTGGTTTCGACGCTTATGGCGTAATATGCCACAGCACTTCACCGTTTTGCGTTTGTAGATCGTATTCAATACACACTAGACCTGATGTAGGAAACATCGGTGGTGCCATGTCTTTTACAAACTCTGAAGTGAGATAACCAACCAAAGGCAAGTGAGAGACAAGCAGAAGCGAGTCTAGTTTTTCCACTTCAATCAATGCACTTGCAAAATCAAATACATGCTCAGATTGGCCGTAAGGTGTAATATCTTCACAAGTTTCGATGCTTTTTGCAGCAAAATACTCGCTGATCTCTTGCCAAGTTTGTTGAGCTCTAATGTACGGACTCACCAACACTTTATCGAATTGCGCAAAACCTTGTTCTTTACAGGCTCTCGCAACCGCTTCTGATTCGACTCTGCCTCTTGGGGTCAATTGTCGTGCTGCGTCTGAATCTGCAAAATGCTCGGCTTCGCCGTGACGCATGATGAATATTTTCATGTTATTTCCTAGGGATAGCTAACGCTACCAAAAGGTTGACTGCTATCTTTATTAGATAGACGGGGCTAACTTTAATAATGACGAAACAAAAATACTGATATAATTATCTGTTCATTATACCAATTCGCTTGCTAAAGATAGCGACTTTCTTAACAATCTATTAAAAAGAATGTACTCAGTTCATCACAGTATTTAACTGTGCTATGAGTTCAGAGCATTCATTCAAACAGTTCTTCCCCATACGCAAACGCGATGGGCCTGTGCAGAAGTCTACGAATAACAAAAATACGGCAAGCAGTATCTGTCGAAACGCAAACTTTGCGCCCCCTAGCTAGGGGTTCATAATTACTGTAATGCGAAATCTGGAGACGCATCGTGCATCTAAGTCCTAACGATTCAAATCAATACCGCTACATTACCTTGAGCAATGATCTGCGTGTACTGCTGATTCATTCCGAGACAGCTCAACAGTCAGCAGCTGCTCTAGCAGTGAACGTTGGACACTTCGACGACCCAAACGATCGCCAAGGTCTGGCACACTATTTAGAACATATGCTTTTTTTGGGTACGGAAAAATACCCTAAAGTGGGCGAGTTTCAAAGCTATATTAGCCAGCATGGAGGAACAAATAACGCTTGGACGGGTACTGAGCACACTTGTTTCTTTTTTGATGTTACTCCGAATGCCTTTGAAAATGCCTTAGATCGATTTAGCCAATTCTTTACCGCACCATTGTTTAACGAAGAAGCTTTAGACAAAGAACGCCAAGCTGTCGACTCCGAATACAAACTCAAACTTAATGACGATTCTCGCCGCCTGTATCAAGTCAACAAAGAAGTCATCAATCCAGATCACCCTTTCTCTAAGTTCTCAGTCGGCAACCTAGATACATTAGGTGACCGAGATGGTAAATCCATCCGCGACGAAATTGTCGAGTTTCACCACTCTCAATACTCTGCCGATCTCATGACGTTGACGCTCTTTGGGCCGCAGTCGCTCGATGAACAGCAAGCGTGGGTAGAAGCCATGTTTGCCAATATCCCAAACCACCACCTTCGTGGAAAATCGATTGATGTCCCCATTAGCACCAAAGAAAGTACCGGGATTTTAGTTCAAGTTGAACCAATCAAAGAATTTCGAAAACTCATTCTCACCTTCCCAATGCCGGGAATGGATAAGCACTACGGCGTTAAACCACTCTCTTACTTCGCGCATTTACTCGGCTATGAAGGCGAAGGCAGCTTAATGCTCCAGCTAAAAAATGAGGGCTGGATTACGTCGCTTTCTGCGGGAGGCGGCGCTAGTGGTAGCAACTATCGAGACTTTACGGTTAGCTGCACACTCACCCCGCTGGGTCTCAACCACGTTGACAACATCATCCAAGCGGTTTTTCAATACCTCTCGATGATCAAACAAGACGGGCTAGATGAATGGCGCTATCTCGAAAAACAAGCGGTGCTTGAGTCGGCGTTTCGTTTCCAGGAACCATCTCGACCAATGGATTTGGTTAGCCATCTTGTTATCAATATGCAGCATTATCAGCCAGACGATACCATTTATGGCGACTACAAAATGGCGGGCTATGATGAACAACTGCAGCGTTCGTTGCTGCAATACTTAACCATCGATAATGTCCGCGTAACCCTGATTGCAAAAGGACTGGAATACAATCGTACTGCCGAATGGTACTTTACTCCGTATTCCGTCACGCCTTTTAGTGATGAGCAACACCGCTTCTATCAACAAATCGATCCAAGCTGGCAGTTCGTCTTACCAGAAAAGAACCCTTATATTTGCTACGATCTCGATCCCATGCCGTTCGAAAATGGTGGTTCACTACCAGAGTTAATTGAAGATCTCGAAGGCTTCCGACTTTGGCATTTACAAGATGATGAATTTCGCGTGCCAAAAGGCGTTGTATATGTCGCTATCGACAGCTCTCATGCTGTTGCATCACCGAAGAACATTGTCAAAACTCGCCTATGTGTCGAGATGTTCCTCGACTCGCTAGCAAAAGAAACCTATCAAGCTGAAATCGCAGGGATGGGTTACAACATGTACGCTCACCAAGGCGGGGTTACCTTAACCCTCTCAGGGTTCAGCCAAAAACTGCCTCAACTGTTGGAAATGATCCTGCACCGTTTTGCTTCTCGAGATTTCAGCCCTGCACGCTTTGAAACCATCAAGCAGCAACTGTTACGTAACTGGAGAAATGCTTCACAAGATCGTCCTATTTCGCAGCTGTTTAACGCACTTACAGGGCTACTTCAACCCAATAACCCGCCTTTCGCAACCTTAGTCGAAGCGCTAGAAGAAATCGAAGTCGATGAACTCTCAGTATTCGTAGAATCAATTCTTGCAGAGCTGCACGTTGAAATGTTTGTTTACGGAGATTGGCAGCGTCAACAAGCGCATGACATGGCGACGACCTTAAAGGATGCCCTAAGAGTAAAAGAGCAGCGTTATGAAGAGGCGCTCCGCCCACTCATCATGCTGGGAAAAAACGGCAGTTTTCAACGTGAAGTACATTGCAACCAGCAAGATTCGGCGGTCGTTATTTACCACCAGTGTGAGGATATTGAGCCTCGTAGCATTGCTCTATACTCATTGGCGAACCATCTCATGTCGGCAACATTTTTCCACGAGATCCGCACAAAACAGCAATTAGGTTACATGGTGGGCACTGGCAATATGCCACTTAACCGTCATCCGGGTATTGTGCTTTATGTGCAGTCACCCAATGCAGCGCCTGCCGAGCTGGTTACCTCAATCGATGAGTTCTTAAATGCCTTTTATATGGTGCTGTTAGAACTGAACGATTACCAATGGCATAGCAGTAAGCGCGGCTTGTGGAATCAAATAGCGACGCCGGACACCACACTGCGAGGTCGTGCTCAGCGTCTTTGGGTTGCAATAGGAAACAAAGACACCGAGTTTAACCAACGTGACAAGGTACTTGCTGAACTGAAGAAATTGACCCGAGCAGACATGATTCGCTTTGTCGTTAATGAGTTGAAACCTCGCACGGCAAACCGATTGGTCATGCACTCTCAAGGGCAATCGCATTCGGACGCTCCGCGCATCCACTTAGGGCAAGAAATTGGATCGATTGAAGAGTTCCAACTTAGGCCAAAAGATTGCGGCTTAGGATGATCTAATTGCGCAGTAATAAAATTATCGATTAGTAAGTATATACCCACAAACCAATGAGGTTGTGGATCTCATAAATAGAATCGACACCATAATTGGCAGAAAATTGAAATTACGCCATTGCGGCTTATGCTCTAATTACCACACTAAAAATAAATTAATGAGGTAATCATGAAAAAAGCACTACTACTTGCTGCTATTATACTGCCACTGGCATCTGCACACGCTGAAATTTCGGTGAAAGGTGATGGCTTTGAGCTAAGTAACGACTGTGTCCGCCTAAGCGGAGACAATGTTTCCATCAAATCAGATGATTGCTCTTCAAAACAGTGGAAAGATAAAGACAACAAAGGCAACAGCAGCGTTCACGGGGACGACAACCCAGGTAAAGGCCACAATAAAGATAAAAAAGACAAGAAGAAGTAACTATTTCTTATTTATGAAAAAGGCTTGCCGCTGGCAAGCCTTTTTCTTTACCGAAGCAACGCTTAATAGAATGTGGTTCCTTCTCCAGCTCGAGTAAGCAAACCATCACACGGTGCGTAACGATCGCCGTACTTCGATGCAAACTCATTCATTTTCTCAACCAGTTCTTTAATGCCAAACTGATCCATATAACGGAATGGACCGCCCAAGAATGGAGGGAAACCAATGCCAAATATTGCACCAATATCACCATCACGTGGCGAGCGAATGATGCCGTCATCCAAACAACGTACCGCTTCATTCAGCATTGGTAGTACACAGCGCAACGCAATATCGTTATCACTCAACTTAGATTCAGGATCGAGCTTAAGCAGCTTGTAGATGGATTTATCGACATCTTTCTTCTTACCTTTGTAAGTGTAGAAACCTTTCCCGCTCTTACGTCCTTTGCGACCGTCATTCAATAAGATATCGAACACGTCAGGTCCTTTGAATCGCTCACCTAACTCGTTGACCAGAATCGGCATGATCTTCGCGCCAATGTCGACACCGACTTCATCCAGTAAGGTAATCGGGCCGACAGGGAAACCAAAATCAAGCAACGCCGTATCAATCTTTTCGATCGGTTCGTTAGCCAGCAGAATATGCGCCGCTTCGTTCATGTATGGCGCAAGAATGCGGTTCACGTAAAAGCCCGCTTTGTCTTTCACTACGATCGGGGTTTTACCTTGCTTTTTAGCAAGTGCAACGACTGTTGAAATGGTTTCATCTGACGTCGTTTCATGCGGAATCACTTCCACCAACGGCATTTTTTCTACCGGGCTGAAGTAATGCAAACCCACTACGTTTTCTGGACGCTCCGCTTTTTCTGCAATTTTGTGGATTGGTAACGAAGAAGTATTAGTCGCAAAGATGGTTTCCGGCTTAGCATTAGCTTCAATATCCGCCACCATTTTTTGCTTAAGATCTAAGTCTTCAAAAACGGCTTCAATTACGACATCAATATGATTAAAGCTGGTAAAGTCGACACCGCCAGACAGTTGCAACATTTTCGCTTGCAGATCGGCTTTTGATAGAATGCGACGTTTACGCTGTTTCTCGAATAACTTGTAGTTATAGTTGAGTGCGTTTAGAACGCCATCGTTGCTGACGTCTTTGATGCGGACAGGCACCTTCGCTTTTGCAACAGACACATGGCTGATTCCTGCGCCCATCAAGCCACCGCCAAGCACGCCAACTTTATGAACTGGCGCGGGTTTCGCATCCGTACCATTTTCTTTCTTCATTTCCGTTGTCGCAAAGAAGATAGAACGGAGCGCTTTTGATTCAGAGCTCATCACAAGCTCACCGAAGCGTTTCGCTTCAAGCTCTTGTCCTTGGGCGAAACCTTTCTCTAAACCATGCTGAATAACGTCTAAAATCGCGACCGTTGCAGGATAGTTACCACGGGTTTTCTGATTGGTTTTCTTCGCTGCCTGTTCAAACACAAACTTGCGCCCTAACCCACTACCCGACATCACTTTTTCTTTCGTCGATAGCTTTTTCGTACCCTTGTTTTTACCTTTGTCGATAAACTGTTTTGCTACGTCGAGCAAAATGGTGTCAGGGACACAGGCGTCAACCACACCCAGCTTTTTAGCTTTCTTTGCGCGAAGCTGTTTACCCGTCAGGATCAAGTCCAGTGAAGGTAACAGGCCAATCAAACGTGGCAGACGCTGAGTACCACCAGAACCAGGCAATAAACCAAGTTGTACTTCTGGCAGACCTAAACGCGTTTTGTCAGAATCCGTACAAACACGATAATCACATGCAAGAGCAAGCTCTAAACCACCGCCCAAACATGGACCGTGAATAGCGGCAACCACAGGATATGGTAAGTCCGATAGCTGCTGGAATAGCTCTTGACCTTGCCTCGCTAATGCTTCTGCTTCACTTGCGGTCGTGCACGCTTCTAGCATGCGAACATCGGCCCCCGCGACAAAGTTGTCCGGTTTTAGGGAATGAATGATCATCCCTTTGATGCCACTTGCGTCTTTTAGCTGAGCAAAGATTTCTTTCATTTCATCAGCAAAAGCCGCCTGTAGCGTATTCATTTTTTCATTAGGTACGTCAATCGCTAACCAAGCAATATTCTGCTCATCAACTTTTAGACTAAATGCTTTTTGCTCGCTCATTACTCAACCTCCAGAATCATTGCTGCGCCAAGACCGCCAGCTGCACATGCGGTATTCAACGCAATACCGCCGCCACGGCGTTTCAGTTCACGTAGAGTTTGCGTCATCATTCGTGCACCTGTCGCCGCGAATGGGTGACCGTAAGCGATTGAGCCACCAAGCACGTTAAACTTATCCATGTCGATTTCACCGATCGCTTTCGAACGACCTAGATTTTCTTGAGCAAACTTATCTGAAGCAAACATCTTCACATTCGCCAATGCTTGCGCAGCAAACGCTTCGTGCATGTCGATCAACGTCAGATCAGACAGCTCCAAGCCTGTATTTTCTAGCACTTTCGCTGTGGCATAAGTCGGTCCCATCAGCATGTCCTTTTCCACACCGATCGCTGAAAATGCGTAACCACGTATGTAGCCAAGAATCTCCATGCCAAGCTCTTTCGCTTTACCTTCGCGCATCAACATCACTGCCGCACCACCATCAGTCAGTGGCGTACTGTTAGCTGCCGTAACACTGCCATACTGGCGATCAAAGGCAGGTCGAAGTTTCGCGTACCCTTCTACGGTTGAGTCGTGACGGACATTGTTGTCTTCCGAAATCCATTTTTTGTATGGTTCTGGAAAAGCCGTCATCACTTCACCTTGGATCTTACCTTCTTTCCAAGCTTGGGAAGCCAGCGTATGAGAGCGATGTGCAAGCGCATCCTGCTCTGCACGAGAAATACCATGCGTCTTTGCCATTTGCTCCGCAGTTTGTCCCATCGACAAGCCCGTCGAGTACTCGGCTACTGCAGGAGGCACTGGCATAAGGTCTTTAAAGCTCAAGTTTTTGAGGATGCTAAGCTTCTGACCCATTGTTTTTGTCTTACTTAGAGCAAGCAGATTAGCGGCCAGTTTCTTAGATACGCCAATAGGCAGGACGGAAGAAGAGTCTGCACCACCAGCAATACCGATATCGATGGTTCCCGCCATGATGCTTTCTGCGACATTGACCGCCGCTTGAAAACTCGTTGCACACGCTCGAGTCACACTGTAAGCATCAGTATGGATGTTCATACCGGTACCTAACACAATTTCTCGTGCGATGTTTGGCGCTTCAGGCATTTGTACTACTTGTCCAAATACCACTTGTTCGATTAACTTCGGATCAATATCTGTTCGAGCAAGCATTTCGCTTACTACCATTTTCCCTAAATCGACCGCTGGCACTTGGCTAAATTCCGTGCTTTGACGAGCAAAGGGAGTTCGAAGCCCCGCGACAATAGCGACACGCTCACCATTGCGTGTTTTTACTTCCTGCTTGCCCATTGTTTCTCCTTAAATACAAGAGGTCTGACCTGATGCATTGTAATGAATTTGTTAAATTTATCAAACGTGCGTTTAAATAAACGTGAAGCAAGTAGATCAATTACTCTACTTCTTTGATTCTTATGCGATTAATAATGATTAACTATAGAGAGTTAAAACGGTAAGAGGTATACGGAAGGTAAAATCGAGGCAAAAAAAAAACCACACATAACTGTGTGGTCGGAATATCTATAAAACAATTAACTTACGCCAATTGAAAATTAATCAGTTTCCTGATTAGGAGAAAGTAAAGTCAGCCTTCAAAAGGAAGTGTCATCTTGCTCAACATGTTAGTCGCAATGACTAACGAGATGACAAGATGTACTATAACCCCTTCACTGCTTGATATTTTGAAATAGATCAATTTTATAGTGATTTTACGAGCTTTAAGCACATCTAAAAGGCTCAGCGATGCAAACCTATTCAAAAATTCACCGCTAGCAGTCTCTTTTTATGTCCCATCAAATGAACTTATCCAAACCATTGATTACTAATGATGATATTGTTAACAATCTTTACCAATTCATGTTCGATGATATTTGGCATTTGCGTATACACTTTTAAGTAACCACATAGCTTATTGTGTCAGAGGTTATCTACGACACACGCTCAACCGAAACCACGAGGCTATTGAAAAGTAAAGTCATGCTCAGAACAAATAAGAAACTCACAGAGCGAGGATGGAGGCTCCTGTGGCCATATTAAAAATGTTTGGAAAGAAAAATTCCAACAGTCCGGTCAACTCTGATATGGACAAGCAAAGAAAATACGAAGCGCTCGTCCGAGGGTACCATCGTGACTTATATCGCTACGCATACTGGTTGTGCAAAGATAAAGCGATAGCGGAAGATCTAGTTCAGGAAACCTGTCTTAGAGCTTGGAAGTCACTCGATAGTCTCCAGGATGAAAAAGCAGCCAAGTCTTGGCTCATCACCATATTGAGACGAGAAAATGCGCGCCGCTTCGAACGTAAACAATTTGATTTAGTTGATATCGATGATTACGGCAATGATGCTAAAGTCAGCGATGACCCACATCATCAGCAAGAATGGCTGCAAGCGCAGATCATGAAACTCGATGTTGAATACCGCGAGCCTTTATTTCTCCAAGTTGTCGGTGGTTTCAGCGGAGAAGAGATTGGCGACATTCTTGATTTAAATAAAAATACAGTGATGACTCGATTATTTCGCGCTCGTAATCAACTCAAAGAGATGTTGGATTCTCAAGATACTAAGAGAGGACAAAAGAATGGATGATTTAGAATTTCGTCGTCGTATTTTGTCGGATCCAAAACAAAAGGATGAAGAGATTCTGCAAGCTTTAGCTGGTAGCGACACCAACAATAAGTTTGTTGATGACATTTTGGATCTCGACGTAAAAATTAAACAAGCCATGAATGTGGATGTACCTGAAGATCTCGCTGATAAGATTTTATTTAGTCAGACGTCGAGTGCACTTGATGAAGAGAAGGTCGTCAGACCAAACTTTGTGCGCAAAGCAATGGCACTTGCCGCTTCTATTGCGTTCACCGCAGGATTATTAGTTGGTCAAGTAAACTGGGGAAATGTTTTGGTTTCTTCAGCACAAGCCAGTTTAGCGGATACCGCGATGAAACACGTTATTCATGAAGAACCTTTTGTTCGTCATCTTGATGAGGATGTACCGAGCTCGCAAATTAATGCGAAAATGTCGCCATTTCATTACCAGTTTAGTGAAAACTTTCCATATCACGTTTACTACCTAAACCACTGCGGTTTTGGTGAATCCAATGCGGTGCATATGGTATTCCAAGGTCCAAAAGGTAAAGTAACGTTATTTATTACTGGTATTCCGAGCGAACAAAGTACCGACTTTAATAAGGATGGCATGACCGGAATCGTTCAGCCCGTCGGGAGTTCAAGCCTGATTTTAGTCGGGGAAGAAGGTGAAAATATTGATGCGATCGCTACGACTCTTGCATCAATGATTAAGCCGATGTAACAACTTCGACGATTTCCAGCCTTCAAAAGGTTAAATGCCGCTAAATGGTCTTATTTAGCGGCATTTCTGTATAAATAGAACACAAAACATTCACCATTGCTATGGCATTTAGAGCTCAAACTCTAAATTATGCATTTTAAGTGCAATTTCCCGTCTTTTAGACATCATTTCTGCAATTTTTATTCAATTTTATCCAATGGTCGGATTTGTCCAAGCAACTATTGATACTACTATCTGCGCCACTGAGCAAAAGCTCAATTTATCGTCCAAAGAGACGAATCTAATAAGGAAAAACAAATGACTCAGAACACGCGTCTGTTTAAAAAGACTCTCCTAGCAGTAACGGTAGCTTTTGCCTCAGGTCAATCGATGGCAGCGGGTTTCCAAATCAACGCTCAATCAGCAACTGGCATCGGCCGTGCATTTGCTGGTGATGCAGTAATCGCAGATAACGCCGCGGTAATGGCTCGTAACCCAGCAGCAATGGCTCTATTTGATAAAATGGAACTTTCGCTAGGTTTCGAAAGCATTACTTCAATGATTGAAGTGAAAGATGCGAAATATAACGTTAATACTCCTTTGGGTTCCAGTACTGTAAATGTTGCTGACACTGATGATGTGGGTGATACGTCAATAGCTCCAAACATTCACCTAATCGTTCCAGTAAATGACAAGTTTGCATGGGGCGTAAACGCATACTCTAATTTCGGCACTAAAACTGAATTTTCAGATAACTATACCGCAACCGAGTACGGTGGTCTTACGGATGTAAAAAGCTTCAACTTTGGCTTTGCGGGTTCTTACCGTTTAAACGAACAATGGAGCTTTGGTGCTGGTTTAGATTTAATCTACGGCCAAGGCACAATGAAGCGTACAACTAGCTCTTCAGTCCCACGGGTTGGCGGTCAAAAAATTCTGGACGTAGATAAAGCTGATGGTTGGGCTGTTGGTTTCAACGTTGGTACTGTGTACGAACTAGATGAAAACAACCGTTTTGGTCTAGCGTATCGTTACAGCCCTGAATTTACGGCGAAAGACGACAAAGGTCAGGAAATCACGCTACCTCTACCAGATATGGCCGAGTTTTCTGGTTTCCACAAAATCCAAGACACTAAGTTTGCTGTACACTACAGCATCCAATACATCGGTTGGAAAGATTTCGACCAAATTGATTTTGAGAACCTAAATCAGGGTTTACTTAAAGGTGGTTACTCGAAAGACTATCAATGGCAAGATGGCTGGCACTACGCAATTGGTGGTACTTACTACCTAAACAACAACTGGACACTTCGTGCTGGTTACATGTACGACACAAGCGCTCAAGATAAAGTAACGTCTATCTCGGTACCAGATTCAGATCGCCAGTGGTTCTCAACAGGTTTCTCTTACCATATTGATAATAGCTCAAACATCGATTTTGGCTTCACATACTTGTTAGGTGAAGATGTAAAAGTTAATGAGAATACTCAATTAGCTCCTGGTCTTTCTACCGGTGTAACAGCAACAACTCATGCTGACGCAATTCTATTCGGCTTACAATACAGCCGTAGCTTCTAAACGCTTCGCTGTTAGTTAGTAGAAAAATACTTTATATAAAAGGCTGGATTTCCAGCCTTTTTCATATCTGCGATTTATTGCCCACTCAATTTGAGTGAACACGTGTATCTAAATCTCACAATTAGGACGCACAGCTGTTCGCTGAATTCCATTTACAAGCCCTTCACAGTTAGATTATTAGACCGCCAAAGCAACACTTGAAAGCATAATATTCCAAATGACTACTTGTGCTGGATTTTCATTTCTAAAGTAAAAACTCTACCTTTAAACTTTCGTCCCACGTTATAAACAAATCAGCGAACATTCGAATGAAAACCAACAAGACTCTTCTATCAACAGCAGTGGCATTAAGCCTACTTGGCACAACGGGCATGGCTAACGCAGCAGGTTTCCAACTTGCTGAATATTCTGCAACAGGCCTAGGTCGAGCATATGCTGGTGAAGCAGCAATGGCTGACAACGCAAGTGCACAATGGCGTAACCCAGCAATGCTAACTTATTTGGAAGGCACTCAAGTGTCCGTTGGTGCAATCTATGTGAACCCAAATATTGATATTGAAGGTGATGTAAACTTCCACGGTAGTACTTCTTCTGCATCTTCAGATGATTTCGCACATGATGCAATCATTCCAAACTTCTACCTATCACACCAATACAATGAGAAATTCGCGATTGGTTTGGCATTTGGCACCAACTACGGCATGGAAACCGATCTAGGTAAAGGCTTTGGTGCATCACACTTCGGTAACGAAGCAAGCGTAACGACAATGGAAGCGAACTTAAACGCAGCTTACAAAGTCAATGAATCAATCAGCGTTGGTGGTGGTATCCGTTACATCATCGGCGAAGGCAGCTTTGGCGCAGCAGCTCCTAAGAATAACGTTGTAGGAAAGCACCCTTTAACTGGCGATCCTATCAGTGTTCCTCAAGGTACCGCTCTAAAATACATGGAAGGTGACGATACCGCTTGGGGCTGGCAAGTTGGTACTGCATGGCAGATCAATGAAAATAACCGTATCGGCTTCGCGTACAAATCTGAAGTTGAACTGAAGCTTGAAGGCCATGCTGAAGGTCTAGGTTTTGGCTTCGGTACTTCTGAGCTTCCACAACTACGTGACAACGGCTATATGTACCTAAACCTGCCTGCAACAGCTGAGCTGGCAAGTTTCCACCAAGTAACAGACCAACTTGCGTTACACGCAAGCTTTAACTGGACGGATTGGAGCTCTTTCGAGAAATTGGAAGCACGCCTAGATACCGCTGGCACGCATATGGTTAAAGTAGAAAACTGGGAAGATAACTACCGCTTTGCTGTTGGTGCCACTTACCAGCTTGATCCTAAGCTAGCGCTACGTACTGGTATTGCATACGATACTTCTGCGGTAAGCGACAAAAACCGTACGATCACTATTCCAGAAACTGACCGTACTTGGCTAAGTATTGGCGCAACGTACGATTGGACGAAAGACTTCAGCCTAGACGCTGGCTTCACCTATATTTTCGCGAAAGACGCACCAATCGTTGAGTCTCGTGGTTATAAGTCAGACGACGCTGCGGAACAAGTCGGCGGCCAATTCGTAGGCGAAACTACGGGTAATGTTTGGCTAATCGGTGTTCAAGCAAACTACCGTTTCTAACCAAACAGCAAAAATACAAAAAAGGCTTAGCACCAGCTAAGCCTTTTTTATTTGTATATTGTAAAGAACAGCGCTTAAAAGTCTTCTAGGTATTCGTCTAAATACTCTTCTTCTTCGATGTTCACTTCTTCCACCGTTTCAACTTCTGCTTTAAAGTTTTGACGCTGAATATAAACATCGCGAGTAAGAATATATGGATCCGGCGACGAGTCTAACTGTGCTTCTTGCGGTACTAATAAAGCACGCTTCTCCATGCCTTCAAACGCCCACTTACCCAAACTCGCCCAGAAGTTGAGGTAAGAGAGGGGTAAATACGTACTATCTACGGTATCTGTCACTTCACGTAAGGTATACGGGCCATAACCTGGAATCATGAAGTAAGGGCCATTTCCAACACCATAGTGGCCTACTGCATCACTGAACGCTTTCTCGTCGTATTTCGTAATACCCGCGGCACTTGCAATATCGAATAAACCGAAAATACCAAACGTCGAGTTAATCCAAAAACGATTAAAGTGGTCCACGGCTTTCGTGCCGTTACCCATGACTAAGTTATTAACCATGCTGGCTGGCTCATCTAAGTTCGACAAGAAGTTAGCGATACCGGAACGAATAGGAACTGGCGTGTATTCCACATACGCAAGTGATACAGGACGAACCAAATACGGATCTAAATATTCGTAGTTGATTTCCCACATGGTTCGGTTAAAGCCTTCCAACGGGTCATACACATCAGAAGTCGTTTGATTTGTTTCTTGTCCTGTTACTGCTTCATCAGGCGCACTTGAACAGCCAACCAGTCCAACTGCAAGCAGTAACAAGAAGGTAGATTTACCCTTGTTATACATTTTATTTTCCATAACGACTATTAATGTACCTAAGTCACCCAATGAACAGTTGTACGTATGTTGAGCAGTATACGTAGTAAAGATGACTCAGATATGGGAATAAATAAAGGCCAGCAGTCGCTGGCCTTCGGTATTCTACTCGATCGTTTAGAGTCATACCACTAAAGGCAACAGACTCTACCCCGTTGTCATATTTCAGAGACAGACGCTAACGATTAATATTGCTGGTCAATGGTCACTTCAACCGGCGTGCCAAATTCAACGACGTCACTCTCTCCGTGCCAATCTTGGTCACGCGTTGCTACGTTACCGTCAGAGTCCACACGCACACGAACGATTAACTTGTCGAGTGAAGATAGTTTTTGCCCCTGTATCATGGCATTACCATCATCTAATACGACTGTACGAGGGAAAGTACCCAGCGGATAGCGAGCTGCCGCAACAGGCATTGGTGAGCCATCTGCACGATGTACCGACACAATCAGAACTGCGTTTGGATCCAACTGAGCATTTGGTGCCATATTAATTGTCACAGCGACACTCTTATCTGGTGAAACCGCTTCGCCCATTTGCTTACGAGCACTCTCAATACTGCGTGACAACATCTCGTAGCGGCTATCTTCTGGACCAATCATTTGCTGCATGATTCCCCAGTACTTGATGGCTGCCGGGAAGTCTTGACGCTCAAACGCATCGAACGCTAACAAAGAAAACACTCGCAGATCAACGTAGTCTTGCTGCATCAGCTTGCCAAGTAATGAGCGCGCTGTCGCTTGATCCATTTCCTCTTGAGACAGCATCAGAGCTTGTGCGTAACCCAACATTACATCTGGGTCTTTTGGCTCTAGGCGGTACGATTTTTCCATCGCATCGATAGCTGTGGTGACATCACGATTTGCTAACGCAATACGACCTAGCAGTAACCAACCTGTCGAGTCTTCCGGCTGGTAATGTAAGCGAGTTCGAAGGGCAAGGGTCAAATCCGCCATTTCATCGTCACTCAACGGCTCAGAAGAAGCCGACATCAGCTTTTTCGATAACTCAGGTAGATTTGCAGACACTTCTTGCCATTGAACAATATCGTCTGACGCGCCAAATTTGTAATACAAGCCATAGCTCAACGCCACCGTCAGAATTACCGATGGAACTAAAACCGCGATTGGTGAAACCTTGGTTTCTTTTTGCGCTTTATCACCCGGAATATCGTCAAGGAGAGACTGCTTTAGATCAGAAATCAGTTCGTCTTCGCTTTCAACCAGCCCTTCGTCGGTTTCTTCTGCAAGCTCAGATAGACGGTCTTTATAAAATGCCTTGTTGAGCTCATCGCGTAACACATCATCATTGTTCGCTTTTTGTTTAAGCAGCGGCAAAGCCACCAGCGCACAAGCAATAAGCGTAAGAGCAACGGTGGAAATCCAAAATAGTGTCATTACTTCTTATCTCCGTTGTTCTCTTCTTCAAGCAATGCTTTTAAACGAGCCTCTTTTTGCTCATCCCATTGCTCGTCACTGCTCGCTTTTGCCTTAACTTTAGATTTACGGCTACGCAGCACAATTAAACCAAAACCACCCAGTACTACAGCGAGTGGCCCTAGCCACAAAATCGCAGTCGCAACCGTAAATGGTGGGTTGTAAGTCACGAAGTTACCGTAACGAGCGATCATGTAATCAACAATCTCATCTTTGGACTTACCTTCTTTGGTCATTTCGTACACCTTATGGCGTAAGTCTTGAGCAAGTTCAGCGTTAGAATCCGAGATCGTGTTGTTCTGACATTTAGGGCAACGGAGCGTATGGCTTAGCTCTTTGAACTGCTGTTCTTGTTCCAAGTTATCGAACTCGTATACTTCAATGGCAGCGTGAGCAGCAAGAGATAATGTCATGGCAGCAAAAACTGCAAGGATCAGCTTTCTCATTGCTTCGCCTCCTCAACCAATTTGTTGTAAAGCGGCTCCAGTGTTTCTGACCAATTACGTGGGTTAACATCCCCCACATGGCGATAGCGAATCACACCATTTGCATCAATAATGAATGTTTCTGGTGCACCATAAACGCCAAGGTCAAGACCAAGCATACCGCTACCATCAAATAGGCTAATTAAGTAAGGGTTGCCGAGATCATTCAACCAGCCTACCGCTTTGTTACGATCATCTTTGTAATTCATACCGATAATCTTAACGCCCTTACCCGCCAATTCGTTTAGGTATTTATGCTCTGCATAACACGTTGGACACCACGTAGCCCAAACGTTCAAGAGCAACGGCTCACCTTTAAAAATTGACTGGTCGTATTGTTTTCCAGGTTCAGCTAAGTCTTCTAAGTGAAACTCAGGAACTGGCTTACCAACCAAAACCGACTCCAATTTCGTTGGATCATCGCCCTCTTGGTTGCGCATTAACTGGGTTGCGAAAATGCCCGCCAAAATCATGAAAGCGACGAGCGGAATAAATAAGATTTTCTTATTCATATTATGCCTCCTGCTCTTTTGACTTCGCGTTTTTCTTTGAAGATTTACGGAAGCGATAACGCTTATCTGAAATCGCTAATGCACCGCCTAACGCCATAATCAAAGAGCCAGCCCAAATCCAACGAACGAACGGTTTATAGTAAATACGAACAGCCCAAGATCGGTTGTCGTCTAAACGTTCACCCATTGCAATGTATAAGTCACGACTAATTCCACGGTCAATGGCAGCTTCGGTCATCATAGACTTAGCCGTACGGTAGAAGCGCTTCTCAGCGTGAAGCGTATTCACGTATTTGCCATCATGTGTGATCTCAAAATCCGCGATGTAGCCATCGTAGTTTGGACCATCTTTATCACGCAGGCCTGAGAAGTAGAAATCATAACCTTGAATTTGGAAGTGTTCGCTAGGTGCTAAACGCACATCACGCTCGATGCTGTAGTTCTGTACCATCGCAATACCGATAACAGATACCGCCAGACCAACATGACCCAACATCATTGCCCAGTGGCTACGTTGCAGCTTGCGAACGCCTTCACTAAAGCTATGACGGTGCGTTGCACGCTCATATAGTTCAAAGCCATGCATTGCAATAATCCAAATCGCCATTACCCAGCCAATGTAAGCCATGGTTGAGAAGAAGTCGGCAAACAGGAACACGCATACCGCAGCCAAGGCGAAAGCAAGCACACCTGAAATGAGCATTGGTTTCACAAGTTTAGATAAATTGTCTCGCTTCCAACGGATAAGTGGACCAATACCAAGTAGGAAAGCAAATGGCATCATCAACCAAGCAAACAGCATGTCGAAGAATGGCGCACCGATAGAAACCGACCCCAAACCAAGCTGCTTGTGTACGAGCGGCAACAGTGTCCCCACTAACACCACAACAAGTGCTGCGATAAGTAATACGTTGTTGGCTAAGAGCGCGTTTTCACGAGAGACTAAGTCGAAGTTACCACGTACACGTACTGCTGCCCCTTTTACAGCAAACAGCAATAAAGAGCCGCCGATAACGAAAACGAGGAAGCCTAGAATAAACATACCGCGCGACGGGTCAGACGCGAACGCGTGCACCGATACTAAAATACCGGAACGGACTAAGAATGTGCCCAACAAACTCAACGAAAATGCAGAGATTGCCAATAGTACCGTCCACGCTTTAAATGTGCCGCGTTTTTCTGTCACGGCAAGAGAGTGCATTAATGCGGTACCCGCTAACCAAGGCATGAATGATGCGTTTTCTACTGGGTCCCAGAACCACCAGCCACCCCAGCCAAGTTCGTAGTAAGCCCACCAAGAGCCTAGTGCGATACCGAGTGTTAAAAATACCCATGCAGCGGTTGTCCAAGGACGAGACCAACGAGCCCAAGCCGTATCAAGGCGTCCGGTCATTAGGGATGCGATCGCAAAAGAGAAGGCAACCGAGAAACCAACGTAGCCCATGTAAAGCATTGGCGGGTGAACAATCAAACCGGGGTCTTGAAGCAGAGGGTTCAAGTCACGCCCGTCAACCGGGAAGAAAGGCAACGTACGTAAGAATGGGTTTGACGTTAAGATGATAAACAGTAGGAAACCCACTGAGATCATGCCCATTACGGCAAGTACACGTGCAACCGACTCTTGCGGCATACCACGACTAAACGTCGCTACAGCGACAGTCCAAGCAGCTTGGATTAAAACCCATAGCAACAGTGAACCTTCGTGTGCACCCCATACTGCGGTTAAACGGTAGTACCAAGGAAGCTGACTATTCGAGTTGCTCGCTACATACTGTAACGTGAAGTCGTTGGTATAAAATCCCCAACATAAAATGGCGAAAGAGAACAACAGCATCAGGAACATAGACCAAGATAGCGGTCGCGCTGTGTTCATGAGCATTGTGTTATTATTCGATGCTCCCCACAATGGCAATACGCTCAGCAGCACTGCCATTGCAAGCGAAAGAATGAGAGCAAAGTGACCGATTTCAGCAATCATTGGCCGCTTCCTTGTTTCTGTTCGGTGCTGTATTGAAGCGGTTCATGCGTTTTCTTCATCGCTTCCGCAATTTCTGGTGGCATGTATTCTTCATCGTGCTTCGCTAGGACCTCAAATGCCTCAACTGTCGTGGCATCTTTCAGTACACCTTGAGCCACAATACCCTGCCCTTCACGGAACAAGTCAGGAAGAATACCATCATAAGTAATCGTCACTTTAGGACCGACATCGTGCAGGTCAAAACTCACTTTCAAAGAATTAGGATCTCGACGAACCGAGCCCACAACCACCATACCACCAATACGCAGACGCTGGCCTACTTCTGGCTTGGTGCCATCTGGCTTACCATTAACCAACTCCGTTGGAGTGTAGAAAAGGTCCATATTTTGGTTAAGCGCATAAAGTATCAAACCAATGGTGGCACTAATACCGATAAAGATCGCTAGTACGATACCTAGCCTCTTTTTACGTCTCGGGTTCATAAGGTGTTCTCCATGTTCTTCGCTGCGTCGATACGAGCTTGACGGTCAATTTTTGCTTTCACTTCTTTCAATAATGCATCACCGCGGCGAAGGCTAGTGATCAGAAGAATCAGCATGGATAAGAAAGTAATACCAAACGCACTCCATACGTATGATGCGTAGCCACCCATGGCAAAAAAGTCGCTCAGAGATTCAAAATGCATAATAAATTACCTCACTGAGTTTGTTCTGTTGCGAGTTTGCGCACCCAAGGGCGGTGACTTTCTTTACTGATGATTTCGTTACGGAAACGGACCATCGTCACTGCACCAAAGAAGAACGCAAAGCCAAAGATGTTTAGCAATAACGGCCAAAGCATGTCGGATGAAATAGAAGGTTGTTCAAATTTCGTGATCGTCGCGCCTTGGTGAAGCGTGTTCCACCATTCTACGGAAAAGTGAATGATAGGTAGGTTCACGACGCCTACGATCGCTAAAATACCCGCCGCTTTTGCGGCTGTTTTCTGATCGTCAAACGCGTGATAAAGCGCAATAACACCAAGGTAGAGAAATAGAAGAATCAATTCTGAAGTAAGACGGGCGTCCCATACCCACCAAGTGCCCCACATTGGCTTACCCCAAACGGCACCAGTAAGTAGAGCAATAAAGGTAAATACCGCACCAATCGGCGCCATCGCAAGTGCCGCCATATCAGATAGACGTACTTGCCATACTAAGCCAATAAATGCCGCAATCGCCATCGACATATAAACGCCCATAGACCAAATAGCTGATGGGACGTGAATGTAGATGATTCGGAAACTGTCACCTTGTTGGTAATCTGAAGGCGCAAATGCAAGCCCCCAAACCGTACCAACCGATAAGCATACGAGGGCCAATACAGAAAACCAAGGCAGAAACTTACCACTCAAACGGTAAGCGGTTTCTGGCTTGGCATAAGGATGTAGCCATTTCCACATGTTTTGTTCTCACTCTTACTTCAGGGACACTGTCTAAAGGGTTGAGACCGTAGCAGTGCTTTAATAATAATTCTTTGATCAAGCGCCGCTTCATTGGCACTTTATTGAGTTAGTTAACACTAACTCTCAATGCGGCACTAATGGCAAAAGGCGTTAACGTCATCGCTCCCATTAGCATCGCACCTAAAATTGCTAGTTGACCGTTATACGCCATACCAAGCGCGGCGGCATCAATTGCTGATGTTGCGAAAATCAAAATTGGGATGTAGAGCGGAAGAATAAGCAAACTCAAAAGAACGCCACCCTTTTGCAACCCAACCGTCAAAGCCACACCAATAGCTCCAATAAAACTTAGTGTCGGTGTACCGATCATCAAGGTTAGTACAACAGATAGCCAAGTATTGAAATCGAGCGAAAGTAAAACCGCCAATAATGGGCTAATTAGGATCAGAGGTAACCCTGTTAACAACCAATGTGCTATGACCTTTGAAACCACTACAAGTTGCAATGGAATCGGCATTAGCATCATTTGTTCCAATGCACCGTCTTGAAAATCATCACGAAATAGACGCTCTAATGATAATAAGGCGGATAGCAATGCGGCAACCCAAACAATGCCCGCTGCAATACGTGCTAACAAATTTGGTTCAGGCCCGATACTAAGAGGAAACAGAGTAATAACAATAATAAAGAACCAAAGCGGGTTCAGAATGTCTGCCTGACGGCGAAATGCTATCAATAGCTCGCGGCGAATGATGGTGGTCATAGATGGAATCATATCAATCACCCAACTTTATTTTTCTAAGTTTCGGGCTGTCCGAAAACATATCTTGATGCGTCGTCAACACGACAATACCGCCATTATCAGCGTGACTTGCGAACAAAGATTCAAGCACTTTGACGCCTTGCTTATCGATGGCGGTCAACGGTTCATCTAAAATCCATAAAATTTGCTTACTGAGCCATAACCTTGCTAGTGCCACTCGTCGTTGCTGACCTGCGGAAAGCTGTGCTACAGGCACATCTTCTCGACCGGCTAAACCAACTTGAGTTAAAGCAGTGAAGATTTCTTCGTCAGAAGAGCGGTTATTTTGAATAGATTGGTAAAAACGTAAGTTTTCTAGTGCGGTAAGCTCTCGTTTCACTCCAGTTTGATGCCCTAAGAACAGCAGATCTTGATGGAAAACATCACGGGATTTTTCAACCTCTTCTCCTTTCCACTTAATGATGCCTTCTTCTCTATCACCTAAACCTGTCACAATACGTAGTAACGTAGTTTTGCCAGTACCATTGCGCCCTTCTATCTGGACCAATTCACCAGGCTTAATTTCAAACTGCAGGTTTTCAAACAGGACCCTCTCATCACGGATCGCTGTCAGGTTAGATACTTCTAACATAGAGCTTCAACTAAAAAATGAACGAAGCGCTATATTAGCACAGCTTAGTTATGACAAAACAGGATAAGAGGGCTGGGATGTATGTAAGTTCATGTATTTTTGTTAATTAATCGTCACACTTTAATAAAATTAACTATAAGTAGTTATAAGCTCTCATTTTAACTTGGGGAGCGAGTGCTAAGAATGAAAAGAGCTTAAGGTAATCTAGGGCTGTATTGCAAAAAGATAATTAGTAACCGAACACAAAAAAAAGAGGCTTATCGCCTCTTTTTATCGCTTTAAAACCTTTAGCGTCGACGACGTCCACGCGCCGGGTATTCTGCATCATCTGATGGCTGACCGCTTAGTGGTGGAATTTTCTCTTTTCCCGCCAGTTTTTTCTGTAGTGAAAGCATCAATTCCGCTTCAGCTTTTGGCAGTTCACACTCTTCAATGAGCTCATTGATATCTGCACCAAGCTGTACCATTTTAGAAGCTCGACTGTACAAGCGACCATCAGTATCAGCGTGTTCGAGTTCACGAATTCTCTCGTTTAGGTGCTGAATAATGTCTTGTTGTTCCGTTACTTTTTGTCCAAGACCAACGACAACCGAACGCACTTCGAGTAACTGCTTACTCAACTTTTGTACTTCTTTATCTACATGTCGAGACTGTGCTCGTTGCTGGTCTACTTGCTTTTGCAACCCCGAGCGAATGCGCAGTTGCAAAACAACCAACACCAACACGATAAAAGCGACGCCACCCGCAAGGAATGGAACAGATAAAAGAGTCTCTTCAGCCATCATTATTCAGCCCATTATAGGTGAGCCATCTCGTCCCATTCGTCATCCGTTAGGAGCTTGTTCAAATCCACAAGGATAAGAAGCTTGCCGTCACGGTTGCTCACACCTTGGATGAACTTCGCGCTTTCATCAGTACCAACAGAAGGCGTCGTGTCAATTTCAGAAGAACGTAGGTAAACCACTTCTGCCACACTATCTACCAAAATACCAATCACTTGACGCTCTGACTCGATCACAATAATACGAGTATTATCTGTAACTTCGCCTTCCATCAGGCCGAAACGTGAACGCGTGTCGATAACAGTAACCACGTTACCACGCAGGTTGATGATACCCAGAACATAATCTGGCGCACCTGGAACGGGTGCAATTTCAGTATAACGAAGTACTTCACGAACTTGCATTACGTTGATGCCGTACGTTTCTTCTTCTAGCTGGAACGTCACCCACTGAAGAACTTCGTCATTCGATGCATCTTTCTTCACTTCTACTTCAAAAGCTTGAGACATAGTTAATCCTCGTTAATGTCGTTCCCGACTTAAATCTAATTCAGTGATTTGACATCTAAACCGGCGTTTAGCATGTCAATGAGCGCCTGGACATGAATTAAGGCGCACATTTTTTCTTTTACCATGCCCGCTAGCCAAGGGCGTTTACCCGCCTGTTCACGCCAGCGAACCTTGTCGATATTGAGCGTTTCCGTCCCCATTAGTTGGTTACTGGCCAGCCCCCACATGCTCTCTCCAAGCATGACAACGTATTGGTAATTATCTTTGTAACTGTCATCGCGAAGCTTATCTGCCATCACCCATTTCGCGGTATCGACGACATCAAACTGTTGCTCACGATTTGTTTGTAGCCCCAAATACCAGGCGGGCTTTCCTATCAAATGGTTAAGCTCGCTGATGCGATGAATACCACCTAACTCATCAAGCGGTACGGCAAACGTGACATCATTCACATCAAAGTAAAGCACTTGAAAATCTTCACTTCGCTTCGTGCTTTCCCAGTCAGTTGGTATTTCGGAACCTGTTTGTGTCTCGAGCTCAGTATCAACGTTCGATTCTATATTGACATCATGCTCAATCACCGATTGAGGTTCAACCAGTTCTGGCTGAGTTTCCTCAAAAACTGGCGCATCAATCACCCAGTCTTGTATCTCTTCAACTGTTTGTAACTCGGGCGCCTCACTAACGGTTTGTACGTCTGGCTCGGCCGCTTTTATTTCTGCTGCAATATCAATCGTATTTTGTTCAAGAATACTATCAATATCTAACTCGGCTACAGGGTTGCTTGCTTCAAGCTGACTTAATAACCTTTGCACATCTTCCAGATTTGGGGCTTCCAATTCTGGCGGGTACGCTTCTTGAAACTGGTAAGTTTCCGGCTCCGAGTATTGAAACTGCAATTCTGGCTCTGGCTCTGGCTCTGGCTCTGGCTCTGGCTCTGGCTCTGGCTCTGCAGATGATATTTCTTGAGCCAGCAAGTCAAGCTCTTCCTCAAGAGTCGTTGCTTCAGCCTCATCACCCAATAGCGCATTAAAGTAGTCATCAAGCGCTTGTTCACTGGAAAGCACGTCGTTACTGCTCATCGAACGCTAACCTCTCCAGGTAAATCAGTAACTGTTTATACGCAAACACACCACGACTACCAGATGCAAAATGCGATGCTGGCAAATGCTTTAAACTAGCATCACGGAATTTGGTATCAATCGGCACCGCAGAGGTCCATACTTGATTTGGGTAATCTTTCTTCAGTTGCATCAATGTTTGCAAAGACGCTTTGGTGCGCTTGTCATACATCGTTGGAACGATAGTCACTTTGAAACCACCCGGACGAGACTTTTGCATAATGGTTAACGTGCGCATCATGCGTTCCAAGCCTTTCATCGCCAAAAACTCGGTTTGAACGGGAATCAAAATTCGGTCACTGGCGGCCAGTGCGTTCACCATCATCACACCAAGAATTGGCGGGCAGTCAATCAACACATAATCATAGTCTTGTGAGACCGATTGTAGAGCTCGTTTTAAGATCAGCCCCATCCCACTGCGATTCCCCATGACACGATCAAGCGTCGCAAGGGACATATGCGCGGGAATGATATCCATCCCTTCCAGTTTTGTCTCTAGGATTAACGGCCTCACCGTTTCACGAGAGAATGTCTTCAACTGGAATAAATCAAACAGGCTCGAAGTTACTGCGTCAGGATCATAACCAAGATAGGTAGTCAGTGATGCGTGAGGGTCAGTATCGACCATCAGTACGCGATGACCTTTTTGACTCAGCAAACCCGCTAATGTCACTGTTGAGGTGGTTTTACCCACGCCACCTTTCTGGTTAGCTACACTCCAAACAATCATGATGAATCCTACGCTAGGCCAACTTCCACCAACATGCGTTCTGCAATGCGGTCAAGCGGTAAATCTTCTGAAGAAATGCCTGCTTTAGCAACAGCTTGGGGCATACCATAAACAACACAACTTTCTTCATCTTGAGCCCAAATAGTTGAGCCTGAAGACTTCAACATACGAGCGCCTTCACGACCGTCTGCACCCATGCCAGTCAGCACTAAAGAGAGTACTTTGTCACCGTATACTTTGGCTGCAGAACCAAAAGTCACATCCACACATGGTTTGTAGTTCATGCGGTCGCCGCCATCAATGATGCGAAGACGAGCAGCCCCCGCTCGACCATCCACCATCATTTGCTTACCACCTGGAGCAAGGTATGCCACACCTGGCTGCAAGACGTCGCCATCTTGTGCTTCTTTCACTTGAATCTTACACAAGGTATTCAAACGGCTGGCAAATGCAGCAGTAAAGGTTGCTGGCATATGTTGGATCAATACGATCGGATGCGGGTAGTTCATCGGTAAACGCGTCAGAATTTTTTGCAAAGCAACCGGACCACCAGTCGACGTGCCAATTGCGGTCAGTTGATACTTCTTACCAGAGGCTCGGAACTTTGCCGCAGCCGGTCGAGCAGGAGCTGGAGTCGCTGGCGAAGCCGTTCTTGAACCTAGTGGACGAGCTGCCGCACTGGTACTCGCAGCAGCGCGAGTGATTGGTCGACGCATAAAAGCGCGCTTCGAAGCAATCTGAATAACACGTTGCTGAAGCAGTGACACCGCTTCTTCGCGGTTACGTGCGATGTCTTCAAACTTTTTCGGCAAGAAATCCAATGCGCCCGCATCTAGCGCATCAAGCGTGGCTTTCGCCCCGTCATGAGTCAGGGACGAAAACATTAGGATTGGCGTTGGAGCCGCTGCCATGATTTCACGCACAGCGGTAATGCCATCCATCACTGGCATTTCAATATCCATCGTGATGACGTCCGGTTTAAGAGATTTGGCTTTCTCAACCGCCTCTCTGCCATTTACCGCAACGTCAATCACTTCTAGGCGCGATTCTGAGTTGATGATTTCGCTCACGCGACGTCGAAAAAAACTCGAATCATCAACGACTAGTACTTTAATCGCCATCTTATTCCTTTTAATAACGTCAGCTTTGCTTAAAGGCGTGAAGCCGCAGCATATCGCTTAAGTAAATCAGGCACATCTAGAATTAATGCAATATGGCCATCGCTAGTGATTGTTGCACCAGCCATGCCCGGAGTGCCTTGCAATAGATTATCGAGTGGCTTAATAACCACTTCTTCTTGACCAATAAGCGTATCCACAACAAAACCAACGCGCTGGTTACCGATCTGTACAATAACCACATGACCGTGACCAGTACGCTCTTCGACGTTTTGTGATTTGGATGCTAACCAGTTCTGTAAGTAAAATAGCGGGATAGATTTTTCACGCACAATGATCGTCAACTGACCATCTACCACGTTTGTGCGACTCAGATCCAAGTGGAAAATTTCGCTCACCGATGCCAGTGGCAGCGCAAACGGATGGCCGCCAACACCAACCATCAGTGTTGGTAGGATCGCAAGCGTCAGTGGTACTTTGATGGTGATCTTAGTGCCTTTACCTAGCTCAGAATCGATATCGATTGAACCATTTAAGGTGTTGATAGCCGTCTTAACCACATCCATGCCAACGCCACGGCCAGAGATGTCAGAAATTTTATCTTTACTTGAGAAACCTGGCGCAAAGATAAGGTTGAAGCACTCTTTGTCTGTTAAACGGGCCGCTGCATCTTCGTCCATCATGCCGCGCTTAACCGCGATACCACGCAGTTTGTTCGGGTCCATACCGCCGCCATCATCTACGATGGATAGCTCAATGTGATCCCCTTCTTGTGATGCAGACAAAATCACTTTACCTGTGCGTGATTTACCTGCTTTCGCGCGGTCGTCTGGCATTTCAATACCGTGGTCAACCGAGTTACGAACCAAGTGAATCAATGGATCAGCCAATGCTTCTACAAGGTTTTTATCGAGATCGGTTTCTTCACCGCGCATTTCCAACACGATGTCTTTATTTAGGTTGCGCGCCAAGTCACGGACAACGCGTGGGAAACGGCCAAATACTTTCTTGATTGGCTGCATACGCGTTTTCATTACCGCGCCTTGCAGATCCGCCGTTACGACATCAAGGTTGGCGACCGCTTTGGACATTTCTTCATTGTCGCTGTTCAAACCAAGGCTTAATAGACGGTTTCGGACCAATACAAGCTCACCTACCATGTTCATGATGGTATCAAGCGTTGAGGTATCGACACGAACGGTTGCCTCTGCCTGAGGCTTTTTAACCGCTGGCGCTTTCGCCTCTTCTTTCACCGCGACAGGTTTAGATTCTGGCTTTGGTGCTGGAGCCGGAGTTGGAGCTGCTGGTGCTGGCTTAACCGCAGGCTCAGGTTTCGCAGGGCTTTCCTCTACGTTTGCTGATGCCGGCTTCGTTGCCATATCCAGTTCTTCCAGAGTGGGACCTTTGCCCGCACCATGTAGCTCATCGAGTAACTTTTCGAACTCTTCGTCCGTCATTAAGTCACTATCTTGATTTGCTGACGATGCAACTGGCGCAGCTGGTTCTGCCGCTTTAGGAGGTTCTGCTGGTGCAGATGCTGCAGCCTCTGCCGCTGATGGACTTTTGCCAACGCCGTGAAGTTCGTCAAGTAGACGCTCAAATTCATCGTCAGTGATATCGCCACTTTCAACTGATGGCGCACTTGATTGAGGGGGCTCTGATGGCGTTGTTGGTGTCGCAGGTTCTGAAGCGCCTGGAGCTGAGCCTTTACCATGAAGCTCATCCAGCAGCTTTTCGAATTCGTCTTGGGTAATTTCATCAACAGAGCCGACACTTGACGCTGGAGCGGCAGGTTCTTCAATAACAGGCTCAGGAATGACAGGTTCAGGAGTAACCACTGGTTCTTCAACCACGGTTGCAGCGACTTCATCTTCTGATTCAGGTTTACATAGACGATGAAGTTCTTCAAGAAGGGCAGGATCCGCTGCTTCCAATGGTTCACGATCTTGAACAGCTTGGAACTGGGTATTGACCGTATCCAACGCTTTTAGCATCGTATCCATTAAGTTTTGCGTGACCGTGCGTTGGCCGTTTCGTAAAACGTCGAACACGTTCTCCGCACCATGACAAGTATCGACTAGCTCTGCCAAAGACAGGAAGCCAGCACCGCCTTTTACGGTGTGAAACCCACGGAAAATTGCATTAAGTAAGTCTTTGTCTTCTGGGTTATTTTCCAATTCAACCAACTGCTCAGAAAGCAGTTCGAGAATTTCCCCAGCCTCAATGAGAAAGTCCTGAAGAATATCTTCGTCTAAATCGTAGCTCATACGTTACCTTTAAAATCCAAGACTGGACAACAAGTCATCGACTTCGTCCTGCGATGAAACCGCATCTTCTCTCAGTTCTGGATGAAGAATCGGGCCTTCGGCTTCGCTTGTTTGTGTATTCTTTTTATCTGCCGGTTCTGACAAAACTTGAATGTGTTCTTCAGGTTTATTTCCAGAGAATACGGTTAGGATTTCCACTAAGCGGCCTTCTACTTCATTTACCAACGTAATTACGCGGCGAATAATTTGGCCAGTTAGGTCTTGGAAGTCTTGCGCCATGAGAATTTCGGTCAATTGACCACGCAACTCAGTGCTGTCACCTTCGACTTGAACTAATAGCTCGTCGATTCGGTGACAAAGTGCTTTGAATTCGCTTAATTCGATGCGCCCGTGCATGAGTTCATTCCATTGAGGACGAACTTTCTGAAGGCAATCATGCAGGTTGTCAGCGATAGGAAGGCAGCAGTCGACTGCATCCATCGTTTTGTTGGCTGCTAGCTCTGTCTTCTCGATCACATAATTAAGACGATCCCTTGCGTTAGGGATTTCGTCTTTCGCAATTTCGGTCATGCGCTGATCGAGACTGAACTGCTTGAGTGATTCGTGAAGGTCTCGAGTTAAGGCTCCAATTTCTTGCAGCATTGGATTCTCGGCACCTTCGTAGATCGAGGCAACAAGCATATTGGCTTGGTCTTGTTCCCCGTTTTCTAGCATTTGAACGAGTGACTTCGCCTGCTCTAGTGAGATCATTCTGAATAGACCCTTTTACGTTTAGTTCTTCTTATCACTTTAAAAACGCTAAACGAGTCATTTAATAGGTATTTAATAATTGGTATGAATGACTCGAATAACAAAGAGAAAAAGAGAGAGTTATAAACGCTCGAAAATTTTATCTAATTTTTCTTTTAATGTTGCAGCAGTAAATGGCTTAACAATGTAGCCGTTTACGCCTGCTTGAGCAGCTTCAATGATCTGCTCACGCTTCGCTTCAGCCGTGATCATTAGAACTGGCAAATGCTTAAGTTCTGCATCCGCGCGGATGTGTTTAAGCAAATCGATGCCTTGCATACCTGGCATGTTCCAGTCAGTTACAACAAAATCGAAGTCACCTTTTTTCAGCATTGGTAATGCGGTTAAACCATCGTCCGCTTCTTGAGTGTTATTGAAACCCAAGTCACGAAGCAGGTTTTTAACAATACGGCGCATTGTTGAGAAATCATCAACAATAAGGATCTTCATGTTTTTATTCAAAATTGCCTCCACTGAATCGTAAAATCAGTGTTTTTAGTCATTTTGTGTCCACGCACTGAGCTTGGTGCGCAAACGTTGCATCGCTTGACTCAGTATTTGACTTACGCGAGATTCGCTTACGCCTAACACATCGCCAATTTCTTTCAAATTGAGTTCTTCATCATAATAAAGCGAAAGTACCAAAGCTTCACGCTCTGGAAGCTGTTTTATTGATTCAACCAGTGCTTTTCGAAATGATTCGTCGGCAACCCCTTTGAATGGGTTACTGTCATCAGTTTCATCTGCAGGTGAAATCACATCATCAGAAACGCCTAAATCTTCAATACCGACTAATTTTGAGCAGTTGATATCGGTCAGAGCACTATGATATTGATCCAGTGTCATACCGAGATGCGTGGCTACTTCAGAATCAGTAGGATCTCTATTTAATTCGCCTTCCAGTTCCGCAATCGCTTGGTTAATCTCTCGATTATTTTTATGAACAGAACGCGGTACCCAATCGCCTTTGCGCATGTCATCTAACATTGCGCCACGAATACGGATACCTGCATAAGTTTCAAAGCTCGCACCTTTAGAACCATCATAATTCTGCTGAGCTTCGATAAGACCGATCATGCCGGCCTGAATTAAATCCTCTACCTGAACACTCGGCGGTAAACGGCCTAATAGGTGGTGAGCAATGCGCTTAACCAACACTGAGTAGCGCTCTATAAACGCTTGCTGGCTATTAAACTTGCCATGTTGGTCATAGGTTATCGCTTTATTCACCAAAAGGGTCCTCTGCGAATTCGGTACGATTTAGCAACCTTTCCACAAAAAATTCCAAGTGTCCACTTGGTGTTTTCGGTAGTGGCCACGTTAACGCTTTGTTTGCTAGTGAGCTGATAGCTAAAGCGGCAGGTGAGCGAGGGAACGCATCAACGACAATTTTTTGTCTTTTTACAGCCTGTCGTACTTTATCATCTAATGGAATACATGCTACGAGTTCAAGGCTGACATTCAAGAATCGCTCTGTGACTAGCGTCAACTTTGCAAACAATTCTCGCCCTTCACGGTAGCTTCTGACCATATTTGCTACAACTTTAAAGCGTTGGACCTGGTGTTCTTTACTTAACAGCTTAATTAACGCATATGCATCTGTGATTGAAGTTGGTTCATCACACACAACCACAACGACGTCTTGAGCTGCTCGCGAAAAACTGATTACCATGTCAGAAATGCCTGCGGCAGTATCTATCAGCAGGACGTCCATTTCGTCTTCAAGACTACCAAATGCTCGAATGAGTCCAGCATGTTGAGCGTGAGAAAGCTCTGTCATGCTCTGTGTGCCAGAAGTTGCAGGGATTATCTTTATACCATAAGGCCCTTCGACAATCGCATCTTTTAGCTCACATTCACCCGCTAAGACATGTCCTAGATTGCGTTTTGCACGAATTCCGAGCATCACGTCCACATTGGCCAGACCTAAATCAGCGTCGAGAACCATCACCTTCTTGCCTTGGCGAGCCATACAAATCGCCAGACCCAGTGTTACGTTTGATTTCCCCACACCACCTTTGCCGCCAGTAACAGCAATCACTTTGGTCAACGATGGTTGTGTTAAGCGACGGAGGCCGCTTGCTTGATCGTGTATCATATTCTCAGTCATAGTAGTCCGCCGCCTTAGAGTCCTTCACTGTCACTGTTCCAAAAGTGAGGTTCGTTCTCTGTCGACTTCTCTAACAGTTCATTTGCTTTCGCAAGCATATATTTTGGTTGCGCTATCACAATGTCTTCTGGCACGCGCTGACCATTAGCGATGTAAGCCACTGGCATTGCGTTTTGAATCACTACACTGATGAATTCGCCTAGACTTAATGACTCATCAAGCTTCGTCATAATACAACCCGAAAGTGGTATGCGTCGGAAGTGATCCAGCGTTTCTTGTAGAACGCGACGTTGTGCGGTAGCTGGCAAAACAAGGTAGCTGTGAATCACTTCTCCGCTCTCTTGCATTAGAGTATCGAGCTGCTCAGAAAGCCTGACATCTCGTTGCCCCATCCCTGCCGTATCGACCAAAATCAGTCTTCTGTTTCTTAGCTGATATATAACATCGGCTAACTCGTTAGAATCTTTAGCAACTCTTACGGGACAACCCATGATTCTTCCGTAAATTGAGAGCTGCTCATGTGCACCTATGCGATATGTATCTGTTGTCACAAGGGCCACATTGTCGGCACCGTATTCCATGGCGGCACGTGCTGCGAGCTTCGCAACGGTGGTTGTTTTTCCCACCCCCGTCGGACCTAACAGTGCGACCACACCACCACGTTTTAAAATGTCCTGTTTAGGAATATTGATTTGATCCGCCACCAGCGACAACAGCGCTTTCCACGCTCGCGCTGGTTTTGTATCTTCCGGGATATAGCACGCCATTTGGTCTGCTAACTCCGGAGAAACGCCCATACGCTCTAAGCGCTTAATCAGCATTGCTCTGAGCGGCTCTCGACGTTCCACTTCCTGCCACATCAGGCCAGATACTTGATGCTCTAAAAGACGACGAATTGACGTCATCTCTTCGCGCATACTCTCCAGCTCATCTGCAGACTCTTCTCGCTCATCACTTGGACGGCGGCGATCATAGCGTGTCGGATCCAACTTCGGCGTTGGACGCTCAAATCGATTATCTTGTGCGATTAACTTCGCCAAAGGTGAATCTGGTTGATATGGCGCTGGCTTTTCTTGGTTGTAGCCGTCGCGATGCTTATTCTGGCGTTGCAATAAAGCAGAGAGCGAATCTTCATTTTCCGCTACATGATCGTCAGCATCTGCTGCACCACCACTATATTGCTTAAGCATGTTAGCGAATCGCTGCGTCATCGAGCCTGTTTTTTCGTTGTTACTGTTATTACTGTTCAGGCTAATTTTATCTTCATCTAAATGACGATCTTGATAACGATCAGCAGAAGACGATGACATTTGACGATGTTCGTTATAGCGATTCGATTGAGAAGCACCGCGATTTTGTTGTGACGCTGCGCTTGCTTGAGACGGGTTAGATTCACTATCTATCGCCGCAACAATCGCCACCCCACCAGCCACTTTCTTGTTTGACATGATCACCGCTTCCGCGCCTAACTCCTCTTTCACTTGGAGCAGCGCCGTTCTCATGTCTTTGGCAAAAAATCGCTTTATTTTCAAACTATGAATCCATTAATGATGCGTGAGATCAGTTACCCACGGCTTGCACAATTCTGATCTGTTTTTCATCCGGGATTTCTTGGTAAGACAGTACCCGGAGATTAGGTATTGTGTTCTTCACAAATTTCGCCAACGTCGAGCGTAATACACCGGAAGTAAGCAGAACGGCTGGCTCACCTTTCAATTCTTGTTCCTGTGTCGCTTGGCTTAGTGAAGACTGCAATCGTTCAGCGAGCCCCGGTTCAATCCCCGCGGATTCGCCTCCTGATGCTTGCATAGTTTGATGCAATATTTGTTCCAGCTCAGGTATCAAAGTAATCACTGGCAGCTCAGGCTCTATACCATTGATTTCTTGAACAATTAGACGTTTTAGACTAATTCGAACTGCTGCCGTCAATATGTCAGCTTCTTGACTCTTACTTGAGTACTCAGCCAAAGTTTGAACAATCGTGCGAATATCGCGGATTGGGATGGCCTCGTTTAACAAGTTTTGTAGGACTTTCACCACCACACCTAATGGTAATTGGTCAGGAACAAAGTTCTCAACCAACTTAGGTGCGCTGCGTCCTAACATTTCTAATAAATTCTCTACTTCTTCATGACCAATCAACTGCGATGCGTTGTTAGTCAATAACTGGCTCAGGTGCGTCGCTAATACTGTCGATGAGTCAACAACCGTATAACCTAACGCCTGAGCATGCTCACGCTGATCTTCGCGAATCCATACGGCTTCCAGTCCAAATGCAGGGTCAATGGTTGGCTCGCCATCAATCATGCCATACACCTGACCTGGGTTAATCGCTAGCTCTTGATCCGGACGAATCTCAGCTTCGCCGACCGCAACCCCCATTAATGTGATTCGATAGCTGTTTGGCGTCAGTTCAAGGTTGTCACGTATGTGAACCGCAGGGATTAAGAACCCAAAATCTTGCGATAGCTTTTTACGCACACCTTTTACGCGCTCTAACAGTTCTCCACCTTGGTCTCGGTCCACTAGCGGAATCAAGCGGTAACCCACTTCTAGGCCAATAATATCGACTGGCTGGACGTCGTCCCAAGATAGTTCGCGTTGTGATGAAGGCTCTGCACCTTCGTCAGCTTTCGCTGGTAAAGCCGGTTCTTTCGCTTTCTGCTTTTGGCGTTTATCGATGAAATACGCCGCCGCGCCAGCTGCGACCGCCAGACTCAAAAACGCAAAGTGTGGCATGCCCGGTACGATGCCCATCACACCGAGAATAGCTGCGGTAATCATCAGTGCTTTTGGGTTGTCGAACATCTGGAAGACCAGCTGTTCACCCATGTCTTCATCGGTGTTTTGACGTGTCACCATCATCGCCGCTGCAATCGACAGCAATAGCGATGGAATCTGTGCAACTAGGCCGTCACCAATCGTCAGCAAAGTATAGATTTCAATTGCCTCACCGAAACCCAATCCATACTGCGCCATACCGATCGACAGACCGCCGATGATGTTGATAAACAGAATCAAAATACCGGCAATCGCGTCACCTTTTACGAACTTCGAGGCACCATCCATCGAGCCGTAGAAATCCGCTTCTTTGGTCACTTCAAAACGACGAACTCTTGCCTGTTCTTGGTCTATCAATCCGGCATTTAAGTCCGCATCAATCGCCATCTGCTTACCTGGCAACGCATCAAGGGTGAAGCGAGCACTTACCTCAGAGATACGACCCGCACCTTTGGTCACCACCATAAAGTTGATGATCATTAAGATAAGGAAAACCACTAAGCCGACCGCGTAGTTACCACCAATAACGACATTACCAAACGCTTCAATTACGTTACCTGCCGCGTTGCCGCCTTCATGACCATGCAGTAAGACGACACGTGTCGAGGCAACGTTCAGTGCCAAACGCAACAAAGTCGCGATCAGCAGTACCGTCGGAAAAGCGGCAAAGTCCAACGGACGACGTGTGTAAACGGTCACTAACAACACCACCATCGACAACGCGATGTTAAAGGTGAAGAACATATCCAGCAAAAAGGCTGGAATAGGCAGCACCACCATCGCTAAGGTGGCCAAAACCATCACCGGCGCGCCAATAGCTGGCATTTCACGCTGAGGGATTCGTGGCAATTTATCTGCAAATGGCAGGCTTAACTTCATACTACGAGAGATCTCAATCGATTGAAGCGTCACGTTAGCTCTTACTATTAATACGCGACCGCTTTGGCCTAAAAGTTTAGGTATGGTTGATAATTAAGGCGTTTTAAGCAAGCTATGTACCATAATTAACGCCAAAATAATGACTAAACACTCAAGTAGAGCTTAATATCTGATTAAATTAGCCTTTTTAGAATTAGGCTTCTTTTAGCATTAGTGCCGGTGTTCTGGCGGGATTGGCAAATCGTAATCCTGAATTTTGGGGCGCTGACCACCTCGCTTTCGGTATTGCTTCAACTGGAATACAAATGCCAAAACCTGAGCCACCGCAGTAAACAATCCATCGGGGATCTCTTGTTCTAGCTCGGTAGTATGGTACAGCGCACGAGCAAGTGGCGGAGCAGGTACAATTGTGATGTCATGCTCTCGGGCGACTTCTCGAATCTTCATTGCCATGTGATCAGTACCTTTAGCGATCACTACTGGCGCACGGTCTGTCTTCTGTTTATAACGAAGCGCAACCGAAAAGTGCTCTGGGTTGGTAACAATAACATCAGCCTGAGGAACATCTGCCATCATACGACGTTGAGCCGCTTCTCTTTGCAGCATACGAATGCGTCCTTTGACCTCTGGCTTACCCTCGGTTTCTTTATATTCGTCTTTGACTTCTTGCTTGGTCATTTTTAACTGATCAGCGTGCTGCCAGATTTGAAATGGAATATCGATGGCAACCACGATCAACAGCGAACAGCTGATCAACAAGATAAAGTTCAGCAGAATATCTAAAGCATGGAAGATGTTTTGCGGATACACATCCATACTTAATTGAATCAGATCCGCCTGCGATGCTTGGATCAAATAGATCGCCACACCAGTAACCAAAACCACTTTGAGTATTGATTTGATCAACTCCACCCAGCTTTGCATTCCGACCATCCGCTTTAAACCGCTAAGCGGATTCATTTTCGACAGCTTTGGCATAGCGGCTTGAGCAGAAAAACTGATTCCTCCCACACCCGCAGCACCAATCATGGCGGCAGTAAACAATGTCGCTAGCACCAAAAATAGAGGGAACAACAAATCGGTCATCGCCCCTAAAGCAATGTCAAATAGCTTTGCCGTATCAAAAATCTCTTCTCGTTGAAGATCAAATAAACGGCTCATGATGGAAAACAGTGAGCGTGCTAACGCCTCGCCAAACCACATCAGTGAAATGGCGCCAACGATCAGTACAGATGCTGATGCGAGTTCTTTAGACCGAGCAACCTGCCCCTTTTCTCTGGCTTGTTGTAACCGCCGGGGCGTGGCTTCTTCGGTGCGTTCCTGACCGTCTGATTCTGCCAAATCTTAGCACTCCAAGCGAATAAGCCGACAAATCTGCGCCTCACCCACTGTCCAGAACATTTCATAATGACTGTAAAGACCAGCCAGTATGTACCAACACAGTAATAGACCCACCATCAACGCAAATGCAAAACCAAGCGAAAAGATGTTTAACTGTGGTGCAGCACGGGTCATTACACCAAACGACAAGTTAATGGTAAGTAGCGCAATAATGCCAGATAGCGACATACTCAGTGCCGTTTGGAACATAATACCAAGCCAGCCTGCCATTTCACGGAAATCAACCGCAGTAAGCGTCCCGGACCCAATCGGCAGTGTTTTAAAGCTGAACACGACCAGTTGCAGCATTTTCAAGTGCCCATCGGTGGCAAGGAAAAACATTGTCGTCAAAAACATGAATAGCTGACCAAGCAATGGCGTGTTCTGACCATTTGCGGGATCAACCATAGAAGCGAAACCCAAACTTGATTGCATACCCAATATTTGTCCCAACAAGACAAAGGTTTGAATCATAAATTGAGTGACCATACCCATCGCAATACCGATGATCATTTGCTCGGCAATGGTCATAAAACCCCGAAACGAGAGCAACTCAATGTCTTGAGGCACTGCAGGGATCGCTGGCATGACGGCAAAAGTGATGGCTAACCCGAGGTAAAGGCGGATTCGTGGTGAGACAAATCGAGCCCCAGTTACCGTCATCACCATCAGCATGGAAGAGATACGAACGTAGGGCCAGAAATAGTTTGCGATCCAATCTAAGACAACGCTAGTGGGGTACTCCATAGGCGCCTCTAATAAAGCACCTGAGGTAAGCGCTCAATCAAGCCATAGAAATATTCCATCAACATTTGCGTCATCCAGTGACCAAATAGCATTAGAGCCAAAAGAGTGACTATCAAACGCGGCAAGAAGCTCAATGTTTGCTCGTTGATGGAAGTCGCAGCTTGGAAAATCGCAACAATAAGGCCGATAAGCAAACTTGGGATGATAATAGCGCAGACCATGATAAGCACCATCCAAAGTGCTTCACGGAAAAGCTCGACAAACATTTCTGGTGTCATGTCTTATCCTCTATCTGCGCTTATCTAAAGGGCGAAACTGCCCGCGAGTGTCGAAAGTATCAAGTTCCAACCATCGACCAATACGAACAGCATCAACTTGAACGGCAACGAAACAATCATTGGTGACAACATCATCATACCCATTGCCATCAGTACCGACGCTACCACGAGGTCAATAATCAAAAACGGCAAGAAGAGCATAAAGCCAATCTGGAATGCAGTTTTTAGCTCCGAGGTGATGAAAGCAGGAATCAACACCGCCATCGACACATCTTCTGGGTTCTCAACTTGCTCTCCTGACATGGTTACAAACGTCTCCAAGTCTTTGATTCGGGTCTGTTTAAGCATGAACGCTTTCATTGGCGCTTGTGCAGCATCAAATGCTTCTCGAGCCGTGACTTGCTCGTTCAAATAAGGCTGAACGGCTTTATCGTTGATTTCGTTCAGGACGGGAGACATAACAAAGAAGGTCAAAAACAGCGCTATACCAATGATGACCTGATTAGACGGCGTTTGTTGCAAACCCATTGCCTGACGCAATATCGACATCACCACAACAATTCGAGTAAACGACGTCATTAGAATCACCATAGCAGGCAAGAAGCCAAGCATGGTCATTAACGCTAGGATTTGTAGCGTAACCGAGTAATCTTCACTGCCATCTGGGTTTGTGGTCATGGTAAACGCAGGGATGCCACCACCACTAGAAACGGACATAGCACGACTGGCGCCAGTATCACTTTGCATCGCCTGAACAGTGACGCTACTTCCATCAGCCAAGTTGTCAGGCAGAGCAGACTCCTCTGCCTCAGCAAACGAAAATGAAGAAAACAGCACGCCGACGAAAAGCAACAACGTGCTCAGGAGCAAACGAATCGGGTTACCCTTTGTCATGTTTTTTGATCAGTTGGCTAAATTGAGTCGCAAAAGCATTGGTCGCCAACTCTTCCTCTTTCAGTGGCTTATCTAACTTGGCTAACGTTTGGATTGATTGGCTGGTAATTCCAACCAAAAACTGCTCTTCACCCACTTGAACTACGGCGATTCTTTCTTTGGTGCCCACTGGCAACTGACTCACAATACGCAAGCCTTTTTGTTGTCCCATCGCCGGCACTTGCATGCGTTTAAGTAGCCAAGCCAACAAAAGAATCACGCCGATCACAAGCACAAGCGAGCCCAGTGTCGTCGCAAGATCCAGATTATTTGGTGCGGCAGCAAATGCATAAGGAGCACTCAGCATTAAGCTCAGTGCTCCAGTGATTTGCGTCAATCGCGTTTTGATTGAGCAGCTCATCTTAACGTAGCTTCTTAATTCGTTCAGTTTGGCTAATCACATCCGTCAAACGGATACCAAACTTATCGTTCACGACCACGACTTCGCCATGCGCAATCAGTGTACCGTTGACTAATACGTCCAATGACTCGCCCGCTAGACGATCCAACTCAACAACCGAACCTTGGTTCAACTGCAATAAGTTCCGAATGCTGATTTGTGAACGACCGACTTCCATCGAAATCGTCACCGGAATATCCATGATGGTGTCGAGTTTACGGCGCTCATCTTCGGTAATTGGGCTTGAAGTGTCTTTTAGCTCTTCCAGTGGCGCGGCCAATACTTCATCTACGTCAACAGAAGGTGCAGACGGGTCTTCGCCAAGAGCGGCTGCCCATTCATCTGCTAGCTTTTGATCGTCACTTGGTTCCATTTTTCTATCCTGTGTTAAGCCTTATTTAATGCCAAAGCATGTCTGTTCAATAAGGTATCTTAATCGTCTATATCGTCTTCATTCTCAAGCTCAGACATGATGTCTTTGCCCAAGAAAGCTAAATCTGTTTTGACTACATGTGGGCGCTCAATTTCCTCAGAAATTTGCACCGCTAATTTGTCTTCCGAACGGCCCATTTTTACGCGATAGGTCGGCAGGTCTTCCACAAACATTGTCGCATGTTCTGGCATTTCAATCGGAATGATGTCACCCGGTTGCAATTCCATGAGGTCACGCAAAGAGATGTCTTTTTCAAGCAAGTTAACGCGGAAGTTAACCGGACAATCCATAATCTCTTCACGTAATGCTGAGCTCCAACGGACGTCTGTCTCCATCTTGTCGGACTGAACACCTGCATCCAACAGTTCACGAATCGGCTCAACCATGGAGTAAGGCATAACGACATGAAAATCACCGCCGCCACCATCGACCTCAATGTGGAAAGAACTCACGACAATCACTTCTGTCGGGCTGACAATGTTAGCCATACTTGGGTTTACTTCAGAGTCGAGATATTCGAACTCCACCCCCATCACTGGCGACCACGCTTCTTTGTAGTCTTCAAATACAATCTTCAGCAGCAGCTGAATGATGCGGCGTTCCGTTGGGGTAAATTCGCGCCCTTCGATTTTGGCATGGAATCGACCATCCCCACCAAAGAAGTTTTCTACCAGAATAAAGACTAAGCGAGCCTCCATGGTGATCAATGCTGTACCTTTTAACGGACGAAAACGCACCATGTTCAAACTGGTTGGCACGTACAATGTGTTTTGGTATTCGCCAAACTTCATCATCTGCACGCCATTGATCGACACTTCTGCCGTTTTACGCAGCATATTAAACAGACTAATACGCATGTGTCGTGCAAAGCGCTCGTTGATAAGTTCGAGCGTCGGCATTCGACCACGTACAATCCTGTCTTGCGACGAGAAATCAAAATTGACGGCACCTTCGTTGTCGTTTTCTATCGGTTCATCGACGTCATCAACATCGTCAACTCCGTGCAATAGCGCATCAATTTCGTCTTGGCTTAATAGATCGGTCACGTTTTACCTATTGAATAACAAAATCTGTAAACAGTACTTTTTCAATCACTGGCTTACCGACCGCAGCGTTTAGCGCTGCTTTGATATCTTCGGAAGCACGATCGCGCAATTCCACTCGTCCCGTTGGAGAACGCAACTGATCAACCGTCGCCGAAGCAAACGTTGATAACAAAGAGCTCTCAATCAGTGGCGAATGGTACCGCGCCAACTCTTCATTCTCTGCGCCGCGAACCATTAACTGCGCTTTAATTTGTACCAGTCTGTCGCGACGGTCCCCAGTAACGTTAAATACAAATGCCTGAGGAAGATTCACGTAGGCAATGGGCGAGGCATCAGATGCCTTCGCTTGAACCTGTTGAGACGCTTCAGCCTGAGCTGGTTCATCAGAGCCCATGAGAAAGATTGCTGCTGCACCACCGCCAAGTAGCAATACCACAACAGCGATTATGATGATAAGTAACTTACCTTTTCCTTTCGGCGCATCGGCCCCTTGTAACTGTTCTTCTGCCATTGTTGTCTCTTATTGTTCTTTTAGGTTACCGAGATGCTTAAGGAAGTCGTTTGGTAACCTTGTATTATTGCCTTTAAACGGCCTGTTATGCGTAAAAGCTAATTCCATCACGCTTTGAAGCCACATTCAAATCCAGATTGACGTCAGCATCAAAGCTCTCTTCTGATTGTCCAGAAAAACCGCTGCCTTGAGCGCTTTGACCATGTTGCTCAGCAGTATACCTACCTTGCTGCTGCCCGCTGTTTTGTTGCTGAACAGAAGAATCAGCCAATTGCATGCCCTGCTGCGCCAACATCTCTCTCAAGCGAGGAAGCGTCTGTTCAATGATGTCACGCGCTTGCGGGTTGTTCACCGTAAAATGCACATTAGCTACATCGTTGTTCATCGTCATACGAATTTGCATACGACCTAATTCTGGTGGATCAAGACGAATATCGAGGTTTTTTAGGTTCTTCGACATCATCATTTGCACTTTTTCCGCCACTTGCTCATTGGCTAGCTCTTTGGTCAGTTGCAACGGAAGCTGAGCTTGCTGCGCGGCATCAATACGCGCTTGTTGCTGCACGTTTGTTCCTTGTTGACCCGCCATCGCCTGAAGCTGCCCTGCTAAACCATGTTGAAGTTCTGGTTTATCTTGCTTATCCGCTGTCGCTTTAAGTGCACCAGCAGCCAATGCGGCATTCACAACTTTCTGGTTAATCTCTCCATCCTTCACGCCTTGAAGCGCAGTCGGCAAATGAGCTGCGGCCAACGCATCTGGCATCGGAGATACTGCGACTTTATCTGCACTCTGAACAGCTTGCGGCTGAGCTGATTGAGTCGCAAAATTAAGGGCTTGCTGAGACATCCCCATAGGCGCAGCCTGGCGAGCCAAATGATGTTGTACTTGCTGCTCGGCGAGAACCTGTTTAACGTCAGTAGGAAGCGCAACAAACTGGGCAAGATCTTGCTCAGGAATATCGGCAATGACCGTCCCTTTTTTCAACCCTTCTATGATCTCAGCTTCCTGCTGAGTCAGTGGTTTTCCCTGCGCCAGTTTGGTATCTATGAGTTCGAGTTCATCCAAGGAAACATGCTGAAGCGCATCAATTTTAGAGCCATCCAAACCCACCTCCAGTGGCGATAGTTCATTGGCAACGTCACCACTGACCATGCCCTTCTCGGTTGGGTGACTGACTTGTTTAGCCAGACCTTGCCAAGTAGCAAACTCAGACGAGAGCTTATCGACATCGATAGGTTGACCATGCTTATCTAAAATTGGCTCTAAGCCTTGCCCGGCCATTGCCTGCACTTGTTCAAGCGATTGAGCTGATGGCATGTCATTCAAAGCAAGTTCATCAATGTCTGTTGTTTGCTCGTTAAACGAGTGCTCTAAACCCGCTCGTTGAGGCAAAACTTTGCCACTATCGATGGATGCATTATTCGCTTTCAAGGTTTGATTCGCTTGTTCAATACGACCAAGCAGCTGTTGTCCTTCACCCATCGCGCTTTTTGCGCCATTAGCAGCTGAAGGGGCGTTCGAGAGTGAACCGACTTTCTCAGTGACATCAGCATCATTTTGCGAGTGCTCGCCTAGTTTGGCTTCCAGTAGGCTTGCTTCATCACTTTGAATGGTGTTCGCATGCTCTGTCAGCATATCGCCAGAGCGGTTTTGCTCTTGATGGCTTTCTTGCGCCAGAAACTCTTCGGCGTCGTTACTGCTCTCTTGAGCCACGTCTGTGACCGTATCTTGGCTATCAGCTTTTCCAGACGAAAGCTTGTTAACCTCGGCACTGTTTTGTTCTTCACCGTTTTGTGATTTCGTTGCTACTTTTTCTGACTTTTGTGAACCTGAAAATGCATCCGTCAAGGTTTCCAAAAATCCCTTGTTCTCCGCGTTTTCTGTAGGTGCTTGTGCGGCAGAGTCAGAAACTGACGTCTTGCTCGTCGCAGAAACATTGGACAAATTCACATTCATATAGAAATTCTCATTATCAGCAGCTTCGAGCGCTAGGCCGCTGCTAAATTGCACACGGTGGCAAATTTAGGTTATTGGGATGATCATCTACAAAGTTATCTGCAAAAATTACGCCAATAACAAGCTCATTGCCGCAGTGACAAATCGAGCGCTATAAGTGGAAGCAACATCAACTTTTAAACATTAAAAAGGCTTCGCTCGACGGCTGTAAAGCAACGTTGAAAACTCATCCATTTGCTTTTGTTCCCGTTTGGCTTCCGCAAGCTGCTTCTCTTTCTCTCGCTTTTCGATCATCCACTCATAGGATTTGCGTTCTTTGCGTACTGTTAACCAGTATTCTTGACAGTTTTCTACCTGTTCTTTGAAATGACTTTCCGCTTGTTTCTGCTTAGATAACGTTTCGTCTAGCTGGGTGAGAAAGCGATTTAAATGCCCATATTCGCTTGCCGTTAAGCCCGCCTGCCCACGGTCGATAAGCTGTTGGCAATAATCAAGGCGATACTTTTCGATTTGCTCAACCTGACGGTAATAATCTTCAAGTTCAGAGCGCGCTTTGTTCAGCGCAAGTACGGCTTGATCTTCACGCTCTTTAGTCTGCTCAAGTAGGAACTCCATCGCATTGTTCATGCGCTATCACCCGCCCAAAATGTTTCTAAGCATGTTGACGCACATATCGTATGGCACCGATTCTTTCATGCTCTGCTGTAAGTATTCGTCTAACTTTGGCTTCAATGTAAACGCGCCATCGATAGCAGGATCGGTGCCCGGCTTGTACGCCCCAATCGAGACCAAATCTTGGTTCTTGCGGCAAATCGACAAGACCTGACGTACCGCTTTCGACATCAGAACATGTTCTTCAGTGGTGATTTGCGGCATAACACGGCTCACCGACTTTTCGACGTCAATCGCAGGATAATGGCCTGCATCCGCCATTTCACGGGACAGCACAATGTGACCATCAAGAATTGCCCGCGATGCATCCGCAATCGGGTCTTGTAAATCATCGCCCTCGGTCAACACGGTAAAGAACGCCGTAATTGAGCCTTGTTCGGCGCTTCCGTTACCCGCACGCTCAACCAAAGCAGGTAGCTTGGCGAACACAGATGGCGGATAGCCTTTTGTCGCTGGCGGCTCACCAACAGAAAGGGCGATTTCACGCTGCGCTTGCGCAAAACGCGTCAAGGAATCCATCAATAACAGAACGTCCAAACCTTGATCGCGAAAGTACTCGGCAATGGTTAAGGCGGTTTGACAGCCTTTCAAACGCATCAATGGTGAAGCATCGGCAGGCGCAGCCACCACGACAGAGCGACGTCGTCCATCCTCACCTAAAATCTCTTCGATAAACTCTTTAACTTCGCGTCCACGCTCACCTATCAGACCGACCACAACAACTTGTGCGGTTGTACCTCGCGTCATCATGCCAAGCGTGACCGATTTACCCACACCAGAGCCGGCAAACAGACCGATACGCTGACCTTTACCTACCGTCAATAATCCGTTAATCGCTTTCAAGCCCACATCAAGTGGCTCTGAAATTGGCTTTCGAGCCAGCGGGTTGATTGGCTCAGCATTAAAAGAGGCGCGATGATCGGTATACAACGGGCCAAGTCCATCAAGCGGATTACCAACCCCGTCAATCACTCGACCAAGCAACTCCATGCCAACAGGCAAGCCAGCGTCACTGGTTAATGGCGTCACTCTAGCGCCAGGCAAAATGCCCGTAATTTGCTCGCTTGGCATCAAAAATAGGTTATCACCTGAAAAACCGACGACCTCGGCTTCCATCTGACCGGACATGGTTTCCACTAAGCATAAACTGCCAATTGGCGCGCGACAGCCTGTCGCTTCCAACGTTAACCCAACCACTCGAACCAGTTTGCCAGAGGCAACTGGGCGCGTCGTTAAGCCTTCAACTTTGTAGTTTCTTAAACGGTCAGCCAATGCTTGCATGGATTATTCACCCTCTTGATGACGGTTTGCACCACAAAAACTGTGCAACACGCTTTTGACGCGCTCTTCCATACGGTAGTTAATGCTTGACTCACCCGCTTCAATTTGGACGTCGCCTCGATTGAGTGATGGCTCAGCAACCAACGTCCAGTTGCGGCAATCCAGGTCTTCTTCGCCGTAAGCTGAGCGAATAATCGCAACGTCTTCTGGATTCAGGTGCAAGGTAATGGGATGACCTGATATTGGCAGCGCTTCAACCGACTGCTTAACCGTGTCTAAAATAATTTGAGGGTTGGTTTGTACTTCGACATGCACGACTTCTTTGACTAAACAGAGCACCATATCCACCAGCTGCTTTTCAACCTGAGCATTCATCAACTCCAAAGGTTGAGTAAACTGATTGGCCAAGTTCATAAAGGTTTCGACTTGCTGCTGAATATATTCTTGACCTGCGGTCACGCCTTCGGCTTTTCCAAGCTCCAGCCCTTCAGCATGGCCCGCTTGCAGGCCTTCTCCTTTGCCTTTTTCATAACCTTGCTTAAAGCCGGCTTCTTGACCTTGATACAAACCTTCCTGATAAGCGCCTTGCTTGATCAGCTCTATCTGCTCTTCGGTTAGCTCAAGTGCTTGCTCTTCTTCTGGCTCTTCAAGATTCGGTACCCAACCCGGGTCATAGTTAAACGCGGTTTGTTTTGCTTGCTTGGCTTTGGGCTCGCCGTAATCAGGCAACCCCCAACGTTGTGGTTCGATCATCGAATCATCTTCATCAGGACGGATAAATCCACGTTTTCTTTCGCCAGCCATGGGTTACCTATTATGTATTCGATTAAGAAGTGAGGGCGCTCCGCAATAGGATAATCGCGGAGCAATAGAGATTATAAGAATTCGTCCGCACCGCCAGACAACATGAGTTCGCCTGCATCGGCCATGCGACGAGCGATCGCCAGGATTTCTTTCTGTGCCGCTTCGACATCCGCCACGCGAACTGGCGGCATCGCTTCGATGTCATCACGCATCATCTCAGCCGCTCGTTTCGACATGTTCTTAAATACCTTCTCACGCAGAGAATCGTCGGCACCTTTAAGTGCTTTTTGCAACACGTCTTGTGGTACATCACGCAGCAATTTCTGAATACCTTGATCGTCCACTTCGACTAAGTTTTCGAAGACAAACATCAAGTCTTGAATTTGCGTCGCCATGTCTTCGTCTTGATCGCGAATCTGTTCCATCAACAAACCTTCGACGTTGTTGTCTAGATAGTTCATGATCTCCGCTGCCGCTTTCAGGCCACCAATCTTGGCTGCTTGAGCGCCAGCTTGACCCGCGAACTGTTTCTCCATGATTTCGTTCAGCTCTGCCAGTGCCGATGGCTGAACTTCTTCAAGGTTGGCAATACGCATCATCAGATCCAAACGCACGCGCTCAGGGAACTGAGACAAAATCTCTGCGGATTGGTCTGCTTCTAAATAAGACAAGACGATGGTTTGGATCTGCGGGTGTTCGTTGACAATGATGCTCGCCACTTGTCGTGGGTCCATCCATTTCAGCGAATCCAAGCCTTTTGAACCCGTACCAAGTAGGATCTGGTCAACCAAGTTGTTGGCTTTGTCTTCACCAAGAGCCGCCACCAGCGCATTACGCATGAAGTCTTCGCTGCCCATGCCGATGTTGGTGTATTTCTGGATGTCCTCCAAAAACGCACGGTGAACGGCTGACACCTTGTCTTGGCTGAGATCTTTCGCCTTAGCCATCGCACTACCCACACGCTGGACCTGTTTTGGCTCTAGGTGACGAATAATGCCAGCGGCATCTTGTTCATTGAGGCTCAGTAGCAAAATTGCTGCTTTTTCTTCGCCAGTAATGGTTGAGACATCCAGCTCAACTGGCATTCCCGCGGCGTTGTCATCTTGAGGTACGATATCGTTAGCCATTGTCATTCATCCAGTTTTTCACTACTTGAGCAGCCAGTTCAGGTTCATTCGCGACCAGAGCGCGAACCGCTTTCAATACATCTTCATCTTTATGAAGGTTTGGCAAATCAATACTTGAACCAAACTCAAACAGTTCGCTGCTTTCAATGTCGCTGCCAATCAGGCTAGTTTCACCATCCGCACCAATAGGCAAGCCGTCTGGTCCGTACATTTCGTCTTCGTCATCACTGGTAGGGTTAAGCAATTTCTTCATTGCTGGGCGAACCAGAACCAACACAACAACGATGATCACTAATGCACTTGCGAACCAACGAACCCAGTCACTGAAGTTAGGGTGCTCCCAAATTGGTGGTTCTTCCAGCTGTTCAGCCTCAGGCTCTGCAAACTTCACACTCAGTACATTCAACAAATCACCACGGCCTTGGTCAAAACCGACCGTACCAATTAAGACTTGGCGAATAGCATTAATTTCCGATTCGGACATCGGGGTATAGGTCACTTCTCCCGTATCTGGGTTGACCTGACGACGGTCCTTAATCGCAACAGAAACTGTCTGACGAGCAACCGTCCCCGTCTGCTTACGCTCATGGCTGATGGTGGTATCAAGCTCAAAGTTACGCGTGGATTCTTTACGCACCGAACCCTGTCCCATGACAGAACCGTCTTTCATCTGAGCCACATCTTGCGGAATAGAGGCATCCGCTGGAGGCTGATTACTTAACGCCCCCGGAATACCCGCTACCATATTGCCGTTATTGTAATCTTCTAATGCGTACTCACTGCGGGTTGCAGGGGTATTGGGATCAAAGCGTTTGCGAGTTTGTTCAACCGCGCTGAAATCCATTTGGATATCGACCTGCGCCGTGTAGTTGCCATAACCTAAAATAGGTAATAGCACTGAATCAATTTTTTCACGCAGCGCTTGTTCCTGGCTACGCTCTAATTCTTGCTCTTTGCGTCGCGCAGCAGAAGCAGGGTCTTGAGAGCCTGAACTGAGCAAACGACCATGCTGATCTGTGACGGTAATGCGGGAAGTTTTCATTCCCGGAACGGCACTCGCCACCATGTCTACGATAGAATCAACTTCTTGCTGTTTGAGGTTCGTACCAGTCGACAGTGTCAAAAATACAGACGCTGATGCTTCTTGGTTATGACGCACAAAAACACTGTGCTTTGGTAGCGCCAATAAGACTCGCGCTTTACGAACTTGCTTCATTTCCTCAATCGCTTGAGCCAATTGACGTTCTCGACTGAGTTTAAGGCGCTCTTGCTCTAAACGTTGTGATACGCCAAAGCCCATATCTTGCAGCAAAATATCATCGCCCGCCTCTGTGGCTTGGTTTACGCCCGAGCGAACCATGCCAAGTTTGATCGAGTTGTATTCGCTCGATTCAACAGAAATGGTATTACCATCAAGCTTGTAATTGATTTTTTGCTGGTCCAGATAATCCAAAACGGGGATCAACTCTTCGGTCTCATACGCTCCAAGCGGGCGCATCTCCGGCTCTTTGACCCAAAAGAACAGCATCACGATCAATGCAACACAGATGGAGATTGACAGCACAAGTACAACTTGACGAAGTAAATCAAGGTCACCCACTGCCATATCAAATTTTGACGCACTGCGCTCCTCTAGATCTGGATTTTGACTCTCCACATCTACGTCGGAACTTGCTACCAGTGCACCATCTGAGCCGCCTTCAGTGACGGTTAAATCTGTAGACTTGTCTGCCACACTTATTACCTAAATTACACTGGCATGTTCATGAGGTCTTTATACGCCTCAACGAGTTTATTGCGAATTTGAACCGTCGCATCAAAAGCGACACTAGACTTGTTACGAGCAATCATAACGTCAGAAAGGGAAACATCGGCATCACCACGATCAAAACGGGTTTGTAAGTCACCGGATGCTTTTTGAAGTGTGTTCACGTTATTGATGGCTTTAGTTAGGAGATCATTAAAATCTGCTCCAACTTTCGCCCCACTTGCAGTAGGAGCAGTATTGGTTGCTTCTACCATCATGGCGCGCATTTCTGCCTGAATACCATCAACTTTCATTAGCACCTCTAAGCCAAAAGATTGACTATTAACAAAACTGATTATTAACACAGCAATTAACGTGCCATAAGACATTAGTTAGCGGTTTGCTTACACTTTTTGTCTTATGGCGATTGCACATATTAATTTGGGATATCTATACCAGCATCACGCATTTTGGCAAGTTTGTAGCGCAAGGTTCGTGGGCTTATGCCCAGTTTCTCCGCCATTTCTTTGCGTCGGCCGTTACACTCCACCAAGGTTTCCAAAATAATGGCGTATTCTTGGTCACGCAGCTCGCTGCCCAAGCCCTCCCCGCCAGATACCGGACGGTTCACACTCTCAGGTTGAGCGACTGGCTTAACATTAGGTACAACCATCTCTGCATTTTGAACCACATGCTGCAAGCTGTTGGCATCTTGCCAATCCACCCCTTCTAGTAAGATGTGCTCAGCGTCGATATCACCATTCTCACTTAAGATAAGAGCTCGTTGCACCACGTTATCCAGCTCACGAACGTTACCTGGCCAAGGGTATTGCAGCAGTTTTTCTACCGCAACGGCTGAAAATTGAGGCACTGGCATCCCCATCTTGCTGCAATGACGCTCAGTAAGATGCTTGGCAAGTGGCGCAATATCGCCTTTGCGTTCGTTCAGTGCTGGCCACGCAATTGGGAACACATTCAGGCGGTAGTATAAATCTTCACGGAAGTTGCCTTCTGAGACGTACTGCTTGAGATCACGGTTACTGGTCGCAAGCACGCGTACATCCAGCTTGATGCTCTTACGACTGCCAAGGCGCTCCACTTCACGCTCTTGCAAAACACGTAATAGTTTCGCTTGCAGGTTTAAGTCCATTTCGCTGATTTCATCCAGTAAGATTGTGCCGCCTTGTGCTTGTTCAAACTTACCCGGACACGCTTGAACCGCGCCAGTGAACGCGCCTTTCTCATAACCAAATAGTGTCGCTTCCAGCATGTTGTCTGGAATCGCCGCACAGTTGATCGCAACGAATGGACCATCTTTACGGTTTGATGCGTTGTGAATATAACGCGACATCACTTCTTTACCTGAGCCACTCGGACCTAGCACCATAACATTCGCATCTGTACGTGCCACTTTATCGGCCAAAGCAAGTAGACGCAGACTTTTTTCATCTGCCACGACCGCGTCACCATTGTCATCGCTTTTGATCGGTGCGTATCGACTGACCATGTTCAGCAATACTTCTGGTGCAAATGGTTTCGCCATGTAGTCAATCGCGCCGTCTTTCATTGCCGACACGGCATCTTCAATGTTGGCGTACGCCGTCATTAACAGTACTGGTAAGTTAGGCCAATTCTGCTTGATGTTTTTGAGCAGAGCCAATCCGCCCATACCTGCCATTTGCACGTCAGAAACGACGATATCGACAGTATTCGATTTGAGTTTTAGTAGTGCGTCTTCCGCACAGTCAGCTTCTAACCACTCATACCCTGCCAGAGCCAGAGTATCCACTAGGGCTTCACGAAGACCTTCATCGTCTTCTACGATCAGCACTTTGCTTTGCGCCATTCTGATTCTCCAGTAATTGTTATTACCAGAAGCTGCTTACTGCGCTTCTGGTTGCACTCGCTCTAGCGGAATGCACATGGTAAAGCAGGCTCCATCACCCTGCTCTGAAATAAGTTCCAATCGACCGTCATGGGCACGGCAAACCATTTGAACAACAGCCAGCCCTAACCCGGTTCCTTGAGAACGCGTGGTAAAAAATGGCTCCATAATTTTGGCTTGTAGTTCTTCAGGTACACCCGGTCCGCTGTCTTGCACTGAAATGCGCAACTCGCCATTTACCGGGCGGAAAAAAATATCGACTTGCGACTCTTTACCAGACATCTGAATCGCATTCATGACAAGGTTGCTCAACGCGGATGCAATCGCATTCGCATTGCCTAGCAACTCAGTTTGTTCTTCTTCCACTTCTAGGCAGTAATCAATACCGTTATTTTTTAGCGCGGTTTCGACCATCGGCTGATATTCCGCCACCAACTGAGCAATCGTAAATGGCTTAATGACTTTATTATCACCACCTTTAGCAAAAAGCAGCATATCATTAACCTGCTTTTCCAAATCGTGCAGTCGATCCATTAATTTGGTTTGAAAGCGATCCCTTGTCGCTGGTGGAAGGTTTGGCGCTCCCAAATTGGATGCATATAGCATAGCGCTCGATAGCGGCGTTCTTACCTGATGAGCAAGCGACGCTACCATACGCCCTAACGAAGACAAGCGTTGTAAATCACTCACACGAGCTTGAAGTAAGCGAGTTTCGGTTAAATCGGTAATCAGGATCAATTGACCTGTCGTAGAAGCCGAAATGGCTAATCGAACTTTACGACCATTCCGCAGGGAAACTTCGTGACCATCATCCTCACGAGGATCAAACACCGCCTGAATAATGTTGAACCATTTTTCATTAACCAGTGGAATCTCAAGAATTCGGTGCGCCTCTGGGTTTGCTTCACGCACTATGCCGTACGTGTCGAGCAGAATCACTCCGGCAGGCATCACATCAAGCACCTGCTTATAGCGCTCAACCTGATTTTCTACGGAATCTAAATGGGATTGGTTGGTGTTGTTATCCATTACTGCCTGTCGAAATATCGCCGCTAAAACTAAAATAGCTTGGTAAGCAATTAGCGTACCAAGCTATTTTTTATATTTATCATGACGTTAAGTCATCGACAATAAGTTGACACCCTCAGATAACGGTTTTTGGTGTCAGAAAAACGATGCTAAATAGCCCAAATGATTTAGATATCGTCTTAAATCTCAACGTTGCCTAGCGCTGTAAGTTGTACTTACGCATTTTTTCCACCAACGTTGTGCGTCGCATACCCAGCATATCCGCGGCTCGTGCCACGACCCCACCTTGTGCTTCTAACGCTTGGCTGATCATATTAACTTCTAAATCAGCCAACAGCTCTTTCAGATTTACACCTTCAGGCGGCAGCGCTTGCGGAGCGTTCATGCTGTGGTCAAGATCGTCTTGATCATCAAAACTAAAGTCTTCTGAGAAGATGTCTTGGAACACATCACGCTCTTGTTCTTCAACCGAAATAAACGGATTACTTTCTGGTTGGAACTCCGGGATATCACTGTAGCGATATTTGGTTGGTAAGTGGTTTACATCGACCAAACTATTTGGGTACAGAATGATCATTCGCTCAACAAGGTTGGCTAACTCACGCACGTTACCCGGCCAGTTGTGCTCCATCAGTGAATTGATCGCACGAGGGGTAAAACAGATAGGTTGGCCACCCTCCGCTTCCAGACGCGTCATCAACTCTTGCAGCAGCAATGGAATATCTTGTTTGCGCTCTTTCAGCGCAGGCATCTCGATTGGAAACACGTTCAAACGATAGAACAAGTCTTCTCGGAACGTGCCTTCTTCAATCATACTTTCTAGATTACGGTGTGTTGCCGCGACAACTCGAACATTGACCTTGATGGTGCTATTGCCACCCACACGTTCGAAACAGCGCTCTTGCAATACGCGAAGTAACTTTACTTGCATCGACATCGGCATATCGCCAATCTCATCAAGAAAGATCGTGCCACCGTCTGCGAGCTCAAATCGACCTTTACGTGCCGTTAACGCACCAGTAAACGCGCCTTTTTCGTGGCCAAACAATTCACTTTCTAGAAGCTCCGGTGGAATGGCACCACAGTTAATGGGCACAAAGGCACCACTGCTGTAGGACGAATGATAGTGAATGTTACGCGCAACGACTTCTTTACCAGTCCCCGACTCACCCAAGATCAACACGTTTGCCTCAGTGTCTGAGACTTGCTCGATCAGGTGACGAACTTCTTGAATACCTCTGCTTTGACCAACTAAGCTGCGAAAAAGCGTGTTTTTTCGTGCACTGGCAACGACATTGACCCCTTTTCGACCCAGAAAGTCTTTGCAGTGGCGTAACGCCTCACTAAGCTGTGGGTAATTAAGAGGTAGTTCTAGCTCACCTACAAAATTTGGAAGATCATCCACGGGCAACGGAAATCGGCCCATGACTAAAAGTGGGATGTGGTAGGCGCTGTTTAAATGAGAGATAACCGTATTCGCCGCTTGACCTGCTGGAATGTTACCAACAATACAGCACGACCATACGCTAGACCAATCAACATCGCTGAGCTGATCAGAACTGACCGCTTCGCAATTTTCTCCAACAAATTCCAATATATTGCTTAAATTTAAACGACTTGATGCGTCATCATCAATTACAAGCAGCTTTGCCAAACCTTGCATAAGTAAGAATGATTGCCTTTATTTTAGGTGCGTTGCGGCCAAACCTTGATTTGCGCAATTGGGTGCTAAAAGAAGGCAGAACCACCACACTCAATTTACGATAGACAAAATAGGAAAATCAGCAACAAAAAAAGCCATTAGGGCTACTAATGGCTTCTATTTTATTTGAATATAAAAATAAGGCAACCAAGCAATAAAGAGGTGTGAGCTTGATAGAAACTTTGCTACACAACTCGTTGCGCAATTGACAAATATATTCCTCTAATATCTTAACGCGTTGTTTTGGTTATTAAATACCGACTTCAGCTGCTGTAAGATTATGAAACTCTGTAGGGATTTGGTCCCAAGCGGATTTGATCTCACGGATAATGTCGATAACGTCGTCGATCAGTTGAGGATCATTTTGATGGTTAGCAGCTGAAATTTGCGTGATCATAAACTCATAGAGTGAATCTAAGTTTGAAGCAATATCACCACCGTCATCCATCGATAGACAGCTACGTAGCGCAATGATGATGTCTAGCGCTTTACCTAAACGCTCACCTTTTGCTGGAATATTGCCTGCTTGCATGGCCGCTTTACCTTGAATAAGGCGCTCAATCGCACCAGCCATAAGCATTTGAATGACTTTGTGCGGAGAAGCCGCGCTTAGCTGGCTGTCGACTGATACCTTTTTGTATGCTTGCAAAGAACCGCGCATAGTAATCCTCTTTTAAATAAATTTTTTGTACTGCTGAAGCGAACGCTGGCCATAACGAAACTTATGAAGTTCTTTTCCGACCTTTGACGTTTCCGATTGCATCAGCTCGACAATTCTTTTGGTACGAGTAAGCAACGCTTGCCACTCTGCATCCTGCTTAACCAAAGGATTTTGATGAATAATTGGTAACAGGTTTTGCAATAACCGTTCCCTGATATCGACCAAGCGAAGAATTTCTTCAGTATTAAAGTCGACTTTTTCCAATTCTTGCGTAATTAGTTGATCTATATCACTAATATCTATGAGTTCTTTTTGCATTTATTAACCCAACGCACTCATTAAGGCACCTAACTGACCTTGCATTTTACCAGTCGCATCTTGCATGGCGGTAAACTTCGCGTGAGTGCGCTTTTCTAGGCTTTCCATGCGGCGATCTAATGCCGCTTGATCATCACTCAAACGATAATTTTGTTCTGTGAGACTTTTTTCTCGAGTACGAATGCTGCCTGTAATGCCTGTAATACCATGAATCGCGTCTTCGACTCGTTTAGCAAAACCTGTGTTGCCACCGAAGAACTTTTCTAGCTCGTTGAAGTTGTTGTTCAACTGACGATCCAACATGTCATAGTTGATTTCTAAGGTACCTTGACGCGTGGTAGTAATGCCAAATTCAGTTAATGACTTTAGGTTTTCAGGCGCTTTATCAATTTGAGTGGAAAATACCGATTTTAATCGTGAGTCTGCGCTGCGTACGGTACTGTCCCCCGACAACGGTCCTTTTTGACCAGTGACCGGATCCACACTCGCCAACGCTTGAGACGTTTGGTAAAACGAGTTGTACGCCGCAACAAAGTTTTCGATGTCGTTACGCACACTCTGACGGTCGTATTCGACGCCAATTTCAGCAGGTGGCTTGTTCGGTTCTGATTTGCCTTTAAGTGTTAAATCAACACCTTCTATGGCATCTTCAATCACATTGTTGTGACTAGAAAGCTTTGCAACTCCATCAAGCAGAACTTCTGAATCTTGCCCTGCTTGTACTTCTGTCATCCCAAGGTATTCTTCAAAAGCAGATTGCGCTTTTGCGATTTTCGCTTCTGCTTCATCAATTTTTTCTAAACGTTCACGCTCTTGAGGATCCAGCTTAGCGCGATGAATTTTTTTCGCTTGCTCTTCGGTCAATTCACCACGTTCAACTTTTGCGTCTAGCGCTTGTTTTTCACTCGCAGTTTTTTGCTCAATTTCAGCTTTTTCTTGCTCAAGAAGCTGCTTGGCCTCTTTCGTCGTAACGTAAGAGTCGGTTAATGTGCCTGATGCCGCATTGCTCCAACCCGGAACATCTGGTGCCTTCTCTATTGCTTTCTCGTCGAGTTCGAGCTCTGGCTCTTCATAAGAATCCAGCAAAGTGCCTGACGCAGTTTCTGTCCACCCTGGAATTCGGTCTTCAGGGCGCAAACTTGCGCGTCGGTTGGCTTCATCAATCGCTTCCTGCCCAGCTTTAGCGGCTTCTGCACCCGCAGCAGAGATTGGCTCTTGGGAGCCATCATCTTGTCCATTTTCTGCCGCTTTTTGCTCTTCTGGAGGTAGAGGATTGCCGTTTGCATCCAGTTCTACTGGTTGCTCGGAGAATTGAAGAGGACCTAACACTTCTTCCGCCGCTGAACGAGCTTCTTCAAGCGCGTTAACACGGTCTTCAAGTGTTTGATATTCGAAATATTTTAGAGGGTTGCCTTTGTCGGCCTCCACACTGACTCTGATTTGATGATCCTTACCAGAGAGGTTAGAAGCAAGGATAAGGCGTGGACCTTCAACGTCGTTAATGAGAGATGCTCGAACACCGGGATTGTCTTTTGAGCCGTTGATGCCGCGTACGACATCTGCGAGCTTGGAGCTCGAACGAACGTTCACGTTGAAGGTGTCATCACCAAGCGAAATCTGCAGCTTACCAGGGCCAAACTTTGCGTCTTCTGGCAGTACGTCAGAAGCGACTTTGTGGCTCTGGGCAAGCTGCAACACATCGATAGCATATTTGCCAGCGATAGCATCTGTAGTTGCAGTAGCAGATACGATATTGTCGTCTGTCGTTTCAACAGTACGAACGGCAAACGCTTTCTCTTGACGAAAGTTCGCCATGAGATTTTTCATCGTATCCAGTGATTCTCTGAGTCGCCCATAGGCACTGATACTGGCATTAATTGTCGTGCGCTCGTTGTCAATGCGTTGCTGCTTTGGTACGCGTTCGGCATCCACAATTTTGCTGACCATGGAATTGATATCCATGCCGCCAGACATCCCCAAAGGGCCTAAACTCATCAAATCACCTCTAAAAACGACTTACACTTTTTCAGTCAACAACCCGCTGTTGGCTGTGTGCTCAGCTAGGCGACGCAATACCACTAGCATCTCTTCATCAGGAATTTGACGAATCACGTCGCCCGTTTTGGCTTCGTAAATCGTCACCACATCTCTCCCGGATTCCTCATCCACTCGAAACGCGACTCCTTTGTTTATGGACGTCACAAACTCATTCATTTGCGCGACCAATTTTTCACGTTCTTCTTTGTTCAGCTCTTGACGGCTTTCCGCCATCTCGATCGCAGCTTGAACAGAGAAGTCGTATTCGGTGTCTTTCGCTTTTTGCGGCGAAACCTCACCATTTGAATTTGCTGGGCTAGACGTGCCTATATCATTGCCATTTTTATTTGCAAACTTTGTGCCACTTGGCGTGCCGTAAGGCTGGATGTTCGATGCGTAGGAGGATATATCCATTACAATCTCCCTTCCACCTTATGGGCTAACGATAGAACCTATCGCTTTGGTGCCCCAGCACTAAGGTAATTACCTCAGGCTGGGTCAACCACTTAGCCCAACAAGCTTAGCGCTGCAGATGGAGACTGCTTCGCTTGAGCCAGGATTGAAGTACTTGCTTGCTGAAGAATTTGCGACTTAGTCATCGCAGTGGTTTCTTTCGCGTAATCAGTATCTTTAATACGGCTGTTAGACGCATTAACGTTCTCGTTAATGTTGTCTAGGTTGCTGATTGCGTGGTTGAAGCGGTTTTGGAAAGCACCAAGTGACGCACGTTGGCTGTCTACTGACTTAAGCGCACCGTCGATAACAGCCACGGCTTCTTGAGAGCCTGCTACTGTTGTTACGTCGATGTCTTTCACTGTTACGTCTTTCGGGCCGCCAAAGCCGATCTCGTCCGCTAGGTTGCCAGAGAACTCAACATCACCTTGAACTTTTTGAGAAGAAGCAAATACTTGTAGCTTGCCATCTTCACCAACAGACGCTTTTACATCATCGTTTTGACCGTTGATGTACGTTGCTAGCTGCTCAATGTCGTCGCCTTGTTTTGCGCTGATCGATAGCTCTTTCTCTTCACCTTGTTTGTTGGTGTAGCTCATTTTGAACTCAGTTTTCTCACCAACAGTCCAAGATGCATCTTTACCCTCTTCTGCTGCGTAGCTCTTGCCACCCATTGCAGAAGTGTCTGAGCGCAAGCTACCCATAGAAAGCATCACTGCTTCACCTGAGTCTGCACCGATTTGGAAAGATTGCGTACCGTATGTACCGTTCAGCAACTTGTTACCACCGAAAGAGGTAGTTTCAGCAATACGGTTTAGCTCGTCATTTAGCGCTGTTACTTCTTCTTGGATCGCAACACGTTCTGCTTTTGAGTTAGAACCGTTCGCAGATTGAAGCGATAGGTCACGCATACGTTGTAGGATGTTGGTAGATTCATTCATTGCACCTTCAGCAACCTGTGCAATAGAAATACCGTCGTTTGCGTTTTTCACCGCCATGTCTAGGCCACGGCTTTGTGCATTCAAGCGGTTTGAAATCTGTAGACCTGCAGCATCGTCTTTCGCGCTATTGATTTTATAACCCGAAGACAAACGCTCCATTGATTTTTGTTGACCGTCAGCTGCCTGGTTTAGGTAACGCTGTGCAGTCATCGCAGAAACGTTAGTATTAACGTTAATCGCCATAATTGATCTCCTTAAGGCTTTAGTGAATGTACCGTCGTGTCTCTCACCTCACTTAGGTACATCTCATTTCTCTCAGTCCCTTTAACGGCGACCGATGAATATCCTTTAGAAGAAATTTTCAATTTTTTGCGATTATTTTCTTTGGCTTACTGAAATGTGATGAAGCTCTAATGTCGTGATTCGCAGAAATCCTGAGTCCCCAAAAGACAGAAAAAAACCCAGCCGAAGCTGGGTTTACTCGCTCATCTCTCACCACGAGCCAATGAGGTTCTCGTCTTAGGTTTGAAATTAACCTAGCAGACTTAGCGCTGAGTTTGGCGCTTGTTTCGCTTGCGCAAGGATTGAGCTTGACGCTTGCGATAGAATTTGTGACTTGGTCATTTGAGTCGTTTCTTTCGCGAAGTCAGTATCTTTGATACGGCTCTTCGACGCGTTCACGTTCTCGTTGATGTTATCCAAGTTGCTGATTGCATGGTTGAAACGGTTCTGGAATGCACCCAGCTCTGCGCGGTGGCTGTCTACGTATTTCAGTGCCGCATCGATGATAGCCACAGATTCTTGTGCGCCACCAACTGAGGTTACGTCGATAGTATCTACCGTTACTTTTTTACCTTCGCCCAAACCTAGCTCGCCAGATAGGCCGCCTGAAAACTCGACTTCGCCTTCGACTTTGTTGTTGCCAGCAAAGATTTGCAGTTTACCGTCTTGATCTACTGAGGCTTTCACTAGGTCAGTTTGACCGTTAATGTAAGTCGCAAGCTCTTCGATATCGTCACCTGCTTTTGCGCTGATGTTGATTTCTTGCTCTTGACCGTAGCTGTCCGTTAGGTTGATTTTTAGGTCGTTTTTACCTTCAGCAACGTTCCAGTCTTTACCTTTACCACTTTCAGCTTGGTAGCTCACACCGCCCATCATTTTGTTGTCTGAACGCATGTCTTTTAGCTCAAGCATCACTGCTTCACCGTTATCCGCACCGATTTGGAACGATTTCGCACCGTGTGTGCCGTTTAGTAGCTTGTTACCACCGAAAGACGTGGTTTCTGCGATACGGTTTAGTTCGTCATTTAGCGCGGTCACTTCTTCTTGAATCGCCACACGCTCTGATTTCGAGTTTGAGCCGTTTGCTGATTGTAGAGACAAGTCACGCATACGTTGAAGAATGTTAGTGGTCTCGTTCATTGCACCTTCAGCGGTTTGTGCAATTGAGATACCGTCGTTCGCGTTGCGAACCGCCACATCCAGGCCACGGCTTTGTACGTTCAAACGGTTCGAAATTTGAAGACCCGCAGCGTCATCTTTTGCGCTGTTGATTTTGAACCCCGAAGACAAACGCTCCATAGAAGTTTGTTGAGCTGAGTTTGCGTTGTTTAGGTAACGCTGAGCCGTCATCGCTGATACGTTAGTGTTTACATTCACTGCCATGGTGATTTCTCCAATTGATTTTCCGGTATAGCGGTTTCCGACGTCTCGGAAAACCAAGTAGTTCTCTCAAAGTTACTTTTATTAACGGCGCTCAAACTGATTTCTTTAGGAATTTTTTTGGATTTTTTTGGAAAAAGTTCATTTGGAGAAGGAATCGTGATGAAGCAGATAAAAAAGCAAAAAAACGTCAAATTTTCGCTAAAGCTTCTTTTCGAGTTGTCGATACAGGCAGGTTTTACGTTAAATTCGAGCGAGACCGATCATTAGCCAAGTAAGGTTAATGCTAGGTTGGGCGCTTGTTTTGCTTGTGCAAGAATAGAAGTACTGACCTGCTGCAAGATCTGCTGCTTCACCATTTGCGTGGTTTCTTTCGCGTAGTCAGTGTCTTGGATACGACTGTTGGAAGCGGCTAAGTTTTCGTGGATGTTATCGAGATTATTGATCGCGTGATTAAAGCGGTTTTGATACGCGCCTAACTCAGCACGATGGCTATCAACGTACTTCATCGCAGTATCTAGGACGGCCACGGCTTGTTGCGCACCACCGACAGACGTAATGTCGATGTTATCAACCGCATCGTAACCTTTTAGCTGTAACCCCAGTTCACTCGCTAAGTCACCTGAAAACGATAAAGTGCCTGAAGTTTCTTCTCCAGCCATAAATAGCTGTAACTGACCTTCTTCATTCACCGATGCCGTGACTTTGTCAGTTTGACCATTGATATAAGTCGCAAGCTCTTCGATATCATCGCCAGCTTTGGCATTAATTTGAATGGTTTCCGTCTCACCAAAACGATTCGTAAATGACATACTAAGATCATTCGCACCGTCTTTTACTTTCCAATCAGAGCTTGCACGTCCGTTTGCAATGTAACTAAAGCCGCCCATATCAATGCCATCACTGCGCATCGACTTTAATTCAACCTGCACAGCTTCACCTGACGCTGCACCGATTTGAAATGCCGACTTACCAAAGCTGCCATTGAGCAGTTTACGCCCACCAAAGGAGGTCGTTTCGGCAATGCGGTTTAGCTCATCGTTAAGTGCCGTCACTTCTTCTTGCAGTGCAGTGCGTTCCGCTTTGCTGTTTGAACCATTGGCTGACTGTAGCGACAAATCACGCATACGTTGCATGATATTAGTCACCTCATTCATCGCGCCTTCCGCAGTTTGCATGATGGAAATGCCGTCATTCGCGTTGCGAACCGCAACATCCAAACCACGCATTTGTGATTGCAAGCGGTTGGAGATTTGCAGACCCGCAGCGTCATCCTTTGCGCTGTTAATACGCTTCCCTGAAGACAAACGCTCCATGGATTGATTCAGCATATCCGTTGCACTGGTCAAATGACGTTGTGCGACAAGTGCTGCCACATTGGTATTAACGGTGATAGCCAAGAGACACAGACTCCAAATAAATTAAGGCGTTGGATACTTATCGACCAAATAATCGAAAGGTTTAGTCTTTTTGAAAAAGTCTGTGGAATAGAAAAGTAGAAAATAAAAGCCCTCCAATTGGAGGGCTTAAGAAATAAAGTCTGAGAACTTACTTGATGGCTAGCTCTGCGAGCATTTCTTGTGAAGGAGCGAAGAAGTACGCACCAGTTACCGCTTTTGTGAAACGAAGCATTTGGTCTGTTTTACCATCTGTCACGCCGTACATACTTTCTAGCATCACTTTAATGGTATGAAGTGTATTACAGTAAGAGATAAACAGCAGGCCATGAGGCCCTGTTACCGTCCCGTATGGCAAGCTATGACGAACAATCTTGAGACCTTTTCCTTCTTCTTTAATATCAACGCGACCAACGTGTGATGCAGCAGGAACGTCTTCTAGCTCGATAGAATCTGGTTTGGTACGACCAATCACTTTTTCTTGCGCTTTGACATTCAAGCGATTCCAAGCGGCAAGGTTATGTTCGAAGCGTTGAGCCATGACATAACTACCTCCAGCAAATGGGCCCTCTTTTACTAGAGCCACATCAGCGCGAGCCTCCCCTTTCGGGTTTTCTGTCCCATCAATAAAGTCTGTCATATCACGAGCATCAAGGTAACGGTACCCATACGTTTCGTCCACAATGGTGACATCTTCTGCCGTCTCTTCTAGAAACTTACGCAGAACATAAAAGTGCAAGTCGTGACGAGTAGAGTGACAGTGAATCAGCACATCAACATCCGTTGCAGGCGCTACGATGTCTCCTTCGCCAAGTTGAGTAAAATCAATAAGCTCTTCTGGCGCGTCTACATTGAGGTGTTGCCAAAACGATTTTGTGAATGCGATAGAAAGGGTCAGCGCCGCGCCTGGCTGGGTAATATTTAACTCTTCCACTAACTTTGGTAGTGCTTTCAGCTTATCCAATACGTTTTCACGGTTTTGGTTCACTTTAAGTTGAGTGTACAGTGCAAATGGCCCTGCTTCTGGCACGATCGCCGTTTGAGCTTGTGACATTGAGGTTTCCTCTATACTTTGCCCCGGTGTGGGAAGTTATTGTTTTTAATTCTTCGAAGGCTGCTCTTCATTGCGCTCCAATTGTGGCACATGAAAACAGTCTTTTACCCATCTTCCATTTAGAAGATAGATCATAAACCAAGCTAATAAGGTAATGGTAAGGGCGTTTGCCCAATTGAATACACCATGTTCCAGATACACATGATACATGGTCTGAGCCAGTTGGATACCGCACAAGATCAAAGTGATCTCTCGACCATAGCGAGTAATTCTGTTTACCCATCCTCTATCGGGGTGACGGAGCCCCATCAACCACATGAGAAGCAGGCTTGGAATGCCCATAGCCAAACCCAAATACAGCGTACTTGAGTCTGGATAAACAATAGCGAGTAGCTTACTGCCACTATCACGACTTACGCCTGCCATCGCAAACACAACCCATGAACGTACAAGAAACATCCATCCAAACCATAAAATAATCGGCGCTTTTAAAAATCCATGGGCGTCATATTGGTCAAACGAGTAGCGCACAACATCTTCTTCTTAATATGATAAAACGCCACTTTAACCTATCATTTCAGAGTTGCAAGCCAGCAAAGATGAGAACTAAAGTTCATTTCATCATCTTACACAGGTAAACTAAACAAAGATTTACAATGACGTTGATGAGAAACATGAAAAAAAGAACTCCAGCTACCCCAGCGCCTTCTCAAGAAACTCAAGCCGAAGCGATGAGAATTGCCAAATCCACGCAGAAACCGGGGCAAACCAAAGAGCAAACCAAGCTTATCGCTCAAGGTATCGAAAAAGGCATCGCTCAATATAAGAAGCAGCAGAAAGAGCGCAATCGTCAAGCCGATAAAGCAAAGAAAAAACAGCAACGTGAAAAGCAACGTCAGCATGAAGAGACTATCGAACAAGACAACATCACCGACGATGCGCCAAACTATGCATCAAGCAAACTGTCTTGGATACTGCTCGCTCTGAGCTGGATTGGCTTTGCTGCTTACATAGTATTGGGGAAATAGCTGATGAGACGCCTGTTACTTGGACTTTTTGTCGTACTTCTCTCTGGTTGCACGATGCCTTCTCACCTTACTCATGCTCAAAGCCAAGATGTTCATATTCGCATTGACGCTCGGTTCAACCCTGATCGATGCGAATACAAAGGCGAAGTCACCGGAAGTGAGGGTCACTGGTATAACTACATTTTTATGACTAATGACGCGATGATGCAAGGCGCGATGAATGATTTAAAAAACAATGCCGCGTCTATCGATGCGGACACCGTTTTTATGGTCTCCCCACAAGATTTTATCACCTCATTTAGCGTACTGGGCTCCGCTTACCGCTGTAATGGGTGACGCCTGAATATGAAAAAAGCCAGCAATTGCTGGCTTATGCACGAAATCCAAGACTGCTAGCGATATCTCTCTCCCGCTCTAGAACCCATTGGCTATCAAAAGGCCCCCAATCTGAAAGTTGATAATAGCCGTCATTATGACGTCGGCCATCTTGAACGAATATGAGTTCAATGCCGATCCCAGGTAACGCCTTGAGTACATCTTGAATTGTACGACGAGGCCACCCCGTTTTTTCGATCAACTTTGGCACATTCGGCCTTTCTAGGTTTTCCACCAACAAGGCCAAATATAGCCGCCTTGCAAAAACAGGACTCAATTCCATTGACACCTCCTAAAATTGTGCTGATTCATTATTTCGTTTTTGCTCAGCGAGATGTTGCGTTTGATCAATAACTCGACTTTTCCATTTGATTTAGACGATTTTTTATTCGATTTATAGTGCATTCATCGTAAATAAGTTACGTAACATCAGTTATCTCAATCTATCTGAAAATATTTTCCACCGCATTTTGTCAGTTTGATTGCTTCTTGATAGGATGCTATAGCAGCCCAAATCACTTAAGTGCGTCTTAACCGCGCCAGTGAAAAATAGAACAAAGAAAAAAGGAAACACTATGTCGATTACCATGTTTGGTATTCCCAACTGCGATACGATCAAAAAAGCCAAAAAATGGTTAGAAGCTGAGGATATTGCTTACGACTTCCATGACTACCGTAAGCAAGGCGTTGATGTAGCTATGGTAAGCGAATTTTGTCGCGCTTTAGGTTGGGAACAGGTGCTCAACAAACGTGGCACGACCTACCGCCAACTGACACAAGAACAGAAAGACACGCTTAACGAAGAAAACGCGATCGCTCTTTTGGTAGAAAATCCGGCGATGATCAAGCGCCCAATTTTAAAAGTGAATGATCAACTTCATATCGGTTTTAAAGCTGATCAATACGCTACCATTTTCAACTCTTAAATAAAGGAATACTCAAGGATGACAGACAGTCCAGTATTGGCACTTGCTAAAGATCTGATCAGTAGACAATCTGTAACGCCGGAAGACGCAGGTTGTCAGGATTTGATGATCGAGCGCTTAAAAGCACTCGGGTTTGAAATTGAAGTAATGGTGTTTGAAGATACCACGAACTTCTGGGCTCGACGTGGTTCAGAAGCGCCACTATTTGCATTCGCTGGCCACACCGATGTGGTACCTGCTGGCAAACTGGAGCACTGGGATACACATCCGTTTGAACCAACTATTATTGATGGTTACCTACACGGTCGCGGTGCAGCGGACATGAAAGGGTCGCTAGCTGCTATGGTCGTTGCTGTCGAACGCTTCATTGCAGAAAACCCAGACCACAAAGGCTCAATCGGCTTTCTAATTACGTCGGATGAAGAAGGACCATTTATCAATGGTACCGTTCGTGTTGTAGAAACGTTGATGGCACGTGGCGAAAATATCGACATGTGTATCGTCGGTGAACCATCCAGCACCGAAGTGGTTGGCGATGTGGTGAAAAATGGACGTCGCGGTTCTATCACGGGCGATTTAACGGTAAAAGGAACACAAGGCCACGTGGCCTATCCTCACCTAGCCAATAACCCTGTGCACGAGTCTCTACTCGCGATTCATGAACTCGCAACAACAGAGTGGGACAAAGGAAATGATTATTTCCCACCAACCAGCTTCCAGATCCCGAACGTATCGGCTGGCACTGGTGCGTCTAACGTCATTCCTGGCGAGTTCCATGTTCAGTTCAACCTACGTTTTAGTACTGAGCTTAACAATGACGCAATTGTTCAGCGTGTTACCGAAACATTGGACAAGCATGAGCTGGACTACGATCTAAAATGGACATTCAACGGCGACCCATTCCTGACCGATACAGGCGCGCTGCTAGATGCGGTTGTTGCTGCTGTTGCCGACGTGAATGATACGAAGCCAGCCCTACTTACAACTGGCGGTACGTCTGATGGTCGATTTATCGCTCGAATGGGTGGTCAAGTCGTAGAGTTAGGCCCTGTTAATGCTACGATTCATAAAGTGAACGAATGCGTGAAAGTGGACGATCTAGAAAAGTTGACTGACATGTACGAGAACACGTTGAAACACCTGTTAGCGAAGTAATCAGCGAGAACACCATGACATCAGAGCAACTCACCGGCACCACAGATTCTCATCTGCAATCCACTTTAGTGGGTCAAAAAGCGTTTCTACTCCACCCTGAAGTAGCTGACGATCTGCTAAAGATGATTGAAGCGGCAACAGAAGCAGGTTTTAAAATGGAAATCGCCAGTGGTTTTCGTGACTTCAACCGCCAAAAAGCGATCTGGAACGGGAAGTTTTCTGGTGAGTTGCCAATTCTCGACGTCAACTCCCGCCCTTTAAACAAAGCAGAGTTAAATGACGAAGAGAAGTTGATGGCCATTTTGCGCTGGTCGGCACTGCCTGGAGGAAGTCGTCATCATTGGGGTTGTGATTTTGATGTCTATGCGCGCAATTTATTGCCTACTGACACCAAACTCAAGCTGGAACCTTGGGAGTACCTTGATGGCCACCAGCAAGCATTCTACCAATGGTTAAAAGCCAACCTTGGTCGATTCGGCTTCTTCTTCCCTTATCAGCAAGATTTAGGTGGCGTTTCGATTGAGCCTTGGCACATTAGCCACCGCACTGTCGGGCAACAGTGCCTCGCGCAATTGACGCCTGATGTGCTCAGAAACCAGCTGATTCAGCAAAATCAGACCGACAACATTGCAGGGATTGACGTCATACTGAATAATTTGGATAACGTCGTTGCCAAATTTATTCACAATATCACGCCGCCGGAGGCTCTATGATAGAAATACTCACCAATCCTTGGGTCATTATCATTGTAGTGTTGAGCGTGGTCATTGGTAACATTGCCGCACTCAAATACACCGCAAAAATGAAGTTTGGTCAGATGGATAAAAGCCGTAAGAACGATTTAGATAAGCTGAACACGTTGGATAAACAGCGCTCCGCTGACGAGGAGAGCAACAAAGACGATCCTCGTTAGTTAAACACCGACTTTATCCCGACACGCCGAATATAAGCATCAAAAAAGGGACCACTGGGTCCCTTTTCAATTATTGTGTAAGCGTGTCGCGTTAAGTTCGCTTTGGTTACTGCTTCACCGTCGCAGCCAATACAGGCGCTAGTGATTTCAAAAACTCTTCTTCTACTGGCTTACCAGAGGAATCCGTAATATTGATAGACGTACGGTTGCCTAAATCACCAAGTAAGAATGTGTACTTACCAGCGTCTAACTCCACTGGTTTAACGCCGATATCGTTCCAGAATTCATCATCCGGAGACGCATATTTCGCAGTGATTGTGCCCTGAGACTGGCTACGCTCTTCAATCTTAAAGCCCATCTTAGGTAGAATATTAGGCAAACGTTGCCAAAGCATGTTGTATTGCGCACGCGCGACAATCACAGGAAGCCCGCTGCGGTCTTTACCCATTGTAATTGGGATCTGTTTAACCAACTCTTGCGCTTTACGTTGTGCTTCTTCACGTACTTCTTGATCGTAGCGAGCGGTTACCAAGTTCGTCATGAACACATTGTAGCGCTCACGGTTGGTCGCCGTTACTTCTTTCACTTGATTGCCTTCACGCCAGTCAATAAGACTCACTTTAAAGCCGTGTCGACCATTTGCTTCAGCACGCACGATCTCATATCGGCTGCCAATTTCCAGCTCTTCGTCTGGCGAATCCCACGTCACCCAACCTGTCTCGATGCGAGAATCTGTTTGGCTTTCAACTGGAATCTCGTTGGCCGCGACCATATTTTGTACGGTTTGCCAAACCTTGTCTAGTTCATCTTTACGAAGTAGCCAAAGTGTCACTTCACCATCACTACTGCGGTCCAGACGTGCACCAGGAATAAGCTCTAGGACTTGTTGAGGTGGACGAATGTCGACATCTTTACCTACACCACCAGCATAGTTACCCTGAGGGATCTCATAGTTCGGGTAAAACTGTGGCTGTGCGCCTTGTGGGACATTCCACTCACCCAAATTGGGGGAGTTCAAATACTCGAAGTCATCTTTTGCTTGACGACGTTGATTGGCACCACCTGAACAGGCAGTCAATACGAATACAGCTAATGAACTTAACACTAACTGGCTTGAAAGCTTCATCTATACTCCTAAAACACCGAGGGCGCTTTGGCCCCCAGTATGAACTTCAATCCTAGTAACTCAATCTTAATAGCTCAATTTTAATAAATACCGGCGTCGGTTAACGCCTGTTCAACGATCGGCTGCGATTTTTCAGAAAGTGTGGTTAAAGGAAGACGCAAACCACCTTCTTCAATTAAACCAAGCTTTTGCGCTGCCCATTTTACTGGGATAGGGCTTGCTTCAATGAAAAGGTTTTTGTGTAGAGTCATCAAGCGTTGGTTAATCGCTTCTGCTTCTTCGTACTTACCTTCACTTGCCAAATGGAACATGTCTGCCATATCTTTAGCTGCAATATTGTTCGTTACCGAGATAACACCATTGCCGCCAAGTTTCACAAAATCGAGACCCGTCGCATCATCGCCACTTAGTAAGATAAAATCTTCGCCACAAAGTTCACGGTGAATTGCAATTCGGTCCAAATCGCCCGTTGCATCTTTTAAAGCCACGATATTATCAAGCTTTGACAAGCGTGCCACTGTTTCTGGCTGCATATCAACAGCAGTACGGCCTGGTACGTTGTATAAAATTAGAGGCACATCACTCGCTTCAGCAATTGCCTTGTAGTGCAAGAACAAACCTTCTTGAGTTGGTTTGTTGTAATACGGTGTCACACTCAGGAAGCCAGCAATACCAGAATCAGCCAGTAATTTGCTAAATGTTACTGCCTCATGGGTTGCATTTGCCCCCGTGCCAGCAATCACAGGGATGCGACCGTCGGCAAACTCAACAGTTTTATTAACGACCTTTACATGCTCTTCAATGGTCAGTGTCGCTGACTCACCTGTTGTGCCTACCGCCACAATACCGTCTGTACCCGCTTCAACGTGGTACTCTACTAGCTTTTGCAGACTGTCAAAGTCTACTTCGCCATCTGCTTTGAATGGCGTAATCAGCGCTACGATACTTCCTGAAAACATGTTTATCTCCCTCATTTAACTCTTTCTGCATGGTACTGTAATGCGATTGAAAAACACAAGAGCGTAAACTCGCTTACAAAGTACAAATGAATGAATAATTATCAGTTGTTAGAGGTCTAGCAACTTAATTGCTCTATTTGGTTTGATTAGCGGCAATATTGATAATCGTGTTGGGCTTTCGAGTGACTTTAGAATCTATCAGTGATTTGGAAAATACTGAAGTGCACAAGCTAGGAAAATATACTCTTTGGTCGTGCTCACCAAGTCAGACCTGAGTGAATAAAAAGACCAAACAACACGCAAGCACATCATGCAAACGTTTTATTCCCCCAACTCCCTCGTTGACTGCTTGCCTCCAATCGTTCACCTCAAGAGCCAACCTGCTTTTTTGTAAACTAAAAAAAGAACTGACTCGATATTTCTCCGCAATATCTGTGCTAACATCTCTCTATTGAAGAAAGGACAAGAAGCTCATTTATGAAGCAACATCTGGTACTTACAGCAGTTGGAACGGACCGTCCAGGCATTTGTAACCAAGTCGTACACCTCGTTACTCAAGCCGGTTGTAACATAGTCGATAGCCGTATCGCTATCTTTGGAAGTGAATTTACCCTGATCATGCTCCTAACTGGGAACGCCAGCAGTGTGACTCGAGTAGAGACGCAATTGCCCCTACTTGGCCAAGAGCATGACCTGATTACGATTATGAAGCGTACGTCGGCGCACGAATTGCTCGACAACAGCTACACAATGGAAGTGTTTATTGAGTCTGAAGACCGCCCAGGTCTGACTGAAAAGTTTACTAAGTTCTTCGCGGATCAACAGATTGGTTTGGACTCTCTTAGCGCCCAAACTATCAGTAAGTCGAAAATTCAACTTGATGCGGACCAATTCCACATTGCGATTACCGCATCAGTAAGTGCGGATTGTAACTTAATGCAATTACAAGAAGATTTCGATGAACTTTGTCAGTCGCTCAACGTACAAGGTTCTCTGAATTTCATTAAAAACACACTATAAAGTAAAGGAAATCACCATGAATACGCTGACAGCAGGCTCGCCAGCGCCAGCCTTCTCTTTGCTCGACCAAGACGGAAATACCGTTTCTCTTGAAGACTTTAAAGGCAAGAAAGTACTTTTCTACTTTTACCCTAAGGCGATGACGCCGGGTTGTACTACACAAGCAAAAGGTCTACGTGACATCAAAGCTGAACTCGATGCGCACAACGTGGTTGTACTTGGCGTAAGCATCGACCCTGTAAAACGCCTAGGCAAATTCATCGAGCGTGATGATTTAAACTTCACCCTGCTTTCTGACGAAGATCATGCCGTTGCAGACCAATTTGGCGTTTGGGGCGAAAAGAAATTCATGGGTAAAGTATACGATGGTCTTCACCGCATTAGCTTCCTGATCAATGAAGAAGGCGTGATTGAACACGTGTTCAACAAGTTCAAAACCAAAGATCACCACGAAGTCGTATTAAATTACCTCAACGAAAACGCATAAGCGCGATCCGTTCTTCAAATAACAAAAAGCCCAGCAAACTGCTGGGCTTTCTTTTGAGCATTGTACTTTGGTAACGCCTACTCTTGTTCGACTGGTTCATTTTCTTCCGTACTTGGTAAGGCATGCCATACGGCTTTAACTAGTGTCGCCAACGGAATGGCGAAGAATACGCCCCAAAAACCCCACAAGCCACCGAAGACTAACACTGCCACAATGATGGCAACTGGGTGTAAATTTACTGCCTCGGAAAACAGAACAGGAACCAACACATTACCATCCAGCGCTTGGATAATACCGTAAGCAAGCAGCAACCAATAAAACGGAGGTGCAAGACCCCATTGGAACAGACCAACGATGGCGACAGGCACGGTTACAGCAGCCGCGCCGATATAAGGAATTAACACAGATAGACCGACAGCTACGGCAAGCAGCGCCGAATAGCGAAGATCTAAAATGGCAAAAGTCACGTAACTCACGCCACCCACGATTAAAATCTCGAGCACTTTACCGCGAATGTAATTGGAGATCTGCTCGTTCATTTCATGCCAAACTTTATTCGCGAGTTTACGGTTTTTCGGCAAAACACCACTCGCGATTCTTAGCATCTCTTCTTTGTCTTTCAGTAAGAAGAAGATAAGTAGTGGCACTAAAATCAGGTATACCGCTAGCGTCGCAATACTGACTAATGACGCAAGTGAGCCTTTTACTACACTCTCACCAAGTCCCAACGCTTGGTTTTTGGCATTTGTCACCACGGTTTCTACAATTTCTAAGTTTGCTAACTCAGGATGACGTTCTGGTAGCGTGACAATAAACTTTTGTAACCCGTTGTACATGTTTGGAATATCGTTAATTAGATTACCGACCTGAGTCCAAATCGTCGGAACCAAACCAAACAAAGCGATCAACATCAATCCGACGAACATTAAGATCACGATGATGACCGACAAAGTGCGCGGCACGCCCATGCGACACATTTTTACGACTGGCCATTCAAGTAAATAAGCCAAAACGATCGCGACAAGCAATGGCGCAATCAAATGCCCAAAGAAGTAAATGGTGATAAAACCAAACAGCAAGATCGCGACGAGACTTACTGCATGAGGGTCTGAGAAACGTCGTTTATACCAACGACTAACCATTTCAAACATCTTATGCGGATTCCTTATTGAATACAGTCAATGTGTAGTGCTCTGATGTAGATTGGCAATCAACTGAGTACCCTTGGGCACTGAGATAGTTCACAATGTCTCGTTTAGAGCTGTTATCCACCACTTGAATAACAAGTTGATGATACTGCTGCGTTTCTCCTTGAAAGACTTCAGCAGCGTGACGCTTTGCAAGTAACAGTGCCATAGGGCAACGTTGTTCACGCAAATCAAGTAACATGGATTCCATTGTATTGCTCTGCACTTATGATAGGGTTGTATTGTAACGGCTTTTTGAGCTGGTGCTAGCACTTCTGACATGATTTAACCACATGCTGAAATGACTCGGATATAAAATAATTTACGAAACCAATTCATTTATTTCCGGTCTTATTGCTAGCTTATATCCTCGCGGATAACCAAAACGCATGTGGCGCTGTTGAGAGGTTCTCAGCCTCTAACCACATGCTTATGTATTTTGGAGAACCTTTTAAACGTATGTTAAAACGCACTCGCTCGCTAGTTTGCTTATGTCTTGCAGCTGCAATCAGTTCGCCGACAACTTATGCCAATAGCATTGACTTGCCAGACATTGGTACGGCTGCTGGTGGTACGCTCTCAATAGACCAAGAGTTGATTTACGGCGACGCCTATATGCGTATGCTCAGAGCCAGTAAACCTATCGTTAATGATCCTGTTATCAATGAATATATTGACGCTCTCGGGCACAGACTAGTAGCCAATGCGAACGATGTGAAAACGCCGTTTCACTTCTTTATGATTCGCGACCGCAATATTAACGCGTTCGCGTTTTTTGGTGGTTACGTAGCGTTGCACTCTGGGTTGTTTCTTCATGCGCGTTCAGAAAGTGAGTTGGCCTCTGTTGTTGCTCACGAGATTGCGCACGTCACACAACGCCACCTTGCGCGCAGCATGGAAGAGCAAGCACGTCGCTCTCCGGCCACATTGGCTGCACTCGCTGGCGCATTACTGCTTTCGATAGCCTCACCAGAAGCGGGGATGGCTGCAATTACGGCGGCAACCGCAGGTAACATGCAAAGCCAAATCAACTACACTCGCGCAAATGAGAAAGAAGCGGACCGCTTTGGTATTTCGACATTGGCAAAAGCTGGTTTTGATGTTCAAGCAATGCCACGTTTTTTTGGCCGTCTTGCAGATGAATATCGTTATGCGAGTAAACCGCCGCCAATGCTACTGACTCACCCACTACCTGAAGATCGAATTACCGATAGCCGTGCGCGAGCAAGGACCTATCCACCAATGCGAGTTGTGCCTTCAATAGACTATCACCTAGCGCGTGCGCGCATTGTTGCGCGGTACGCCGGCATTGACGGACAAGCTGCTTTAGGCTGGTTTGAGCGAACTCAAAAGAAAGCCTCTGCGGACATCACACCTGCTTTTGACTATGGGCGAGCACTCGTACATTTAGACAGCAAACGCTTGTCTCAAGCGGAACCTATTTTGAAAAAGTTGCTGGAGCAGGACCCAAGTAACCCGTTCTACTTGGATGCTATGACGGATTTATATATCGAGAAGAAGCAGCCAGAAAAAGCAACCGAGATGCTCCGTAAAGCGTTATCTCGGAACCCTCAAAATAAAGTATTGACCATTAACTATGCCAATGCACTACTTGAGGACAATAAAAACGATCAAGCCACGCGAGTTCTTCAGCGATACACTCATGATTATCCTGAAGATACAAATGGCTGGCACCTAATATCGAAGAGCTACCACGCGCTAGGACGTAGTGATGAAGAGTTGGCTGCGCGAGCGGAAATTTTGGCGTTGCGAGCAAACTGGAATAAAGCGATTCAATATTATAGTGAAGCAAGTAAAATGGCCAAGTTGGGCAGCTTAGAGCAAGCTCGATACGATGCCCGTATTGACCAACTCATGATCCAAAGAGATCGATTCATGGCATTACAATAACGAAATGGAGAAAACCATGTCAGTCGTGATTTATCACAACCCTCGTTGCTCAAAGAGCCGTCAAACACTTGAACTGCTTGAGCAAAATGGTGTTACACCGGAAGTCGTCAAATACCTAGACACACCACTTAACGTAGATGAGCTAAAAGCGCTGTACGCACAACTTGGCTTTTCATCTGTACGTGAAATGATGCGCACCAAAGAAAGCGAATACAAAGAACTTGGCCTAGGCGAAGACTCTGTTAGCGATGAGCAATTGTTCGAAGCAATGGCGAAAAATCCAAAATTATTTGAGCGTCCGGTGGTAGTTGCCAACGGCAAAGCGAAAATTGGTCGACCACCAGAGCAAGTTTTGGATATTCTATAAATGGATTGCCAGATCCTTATTTTGTATTTCAGCCGTCACGGCTCGACAAAACAACTGGCAAGACAGATAGCAAGAGGAGTCGAATCGACTCCTCAATGCCAAGCAATTTTGCGTACAGTTGAAGAATTGTCACCTCACTCACACTCCCCTTCTGATCCAATTGTTACTCTAGAGGAACTGAAAACGTGCGACGGTCTAGCGTTTGGCAGTCCCGTCTGGTTTGGCAACATGGCTGCGCCTTTAAAGCACTTCTGGGATCAGACTACATCTTTATGGGTCAGTGGTGACTTAATCGATAAGCCAGCTTGTGTCTTTACCTCTTCCTCTTCGATGCATGGTGGTCAAGAAACAACGTTACAAAGCATGATGACCCCTTTATTGCATCACGGGATGATGGTTTTGGGCATTCCTTATGCCGAACCAGAGTTACACACTACGCAGTCCGGAGGCACTCCGTATGGCGCCAGCAGTGTAGGCCATGAGGCAACCCTCAGCAGTGAAGAGATTCGTCTGGCACAACAATTAGGCAAAAGGCTGGCAACTGCAGCGTTAAAACTAAAAGTCTGTTAGTAAAATCAAGGATAGTTAATCGATGTCTGACTCTTTAGACCAAACACCACTCGGTACACAGGCTAAAACCTATCGTTACCTGGCTTTATTTGGCAACTTAGCCTTATTGGCCTGGGTCGCTATTTGGCAGCTTGCGTTGTCCCCTCACCCTCACCTCAGCAGCACAACACTTGCTATTGCTTGGTGTATTCCGCTATTACTTCCGTTGCCTGGTATTTTGGCCGGCAAGCCTTACACTCATGCTTGGGCTAACTTTGTTCTTATGCTGTATTTCTTGCATGCGCTGACCATCCTTTATGTGGATGGTGGAGAACGTTGGCTTGCGGCAGTAGAGTTGCTCCTGACTTCACTCGGTTTCGCTGGCAATATTTTGTTTGCTAGAGCGAGAGGCAAAGAGCTAGGTCTTAAGTTGAAGCGCCTCTCTCAAGTAGAAAAAGAAGAAAAAGCGAAATTCAATAAATAACGCCAATCGCAGTCAATCACTGAGCATTGGTTCGAATACGAATTTAGAAAACAAAAAGAGTCGCTATTGCGACTCTTTTTTACGCTTACCACATTGGTGTTTGATCCTTGCGCTTCACGCTTGGAAAGCTATCAATGCGATTACGATGCCGAGCGCCACTCGTAGATCAAGTCATACTGTTCTCGGACAGGCTCCACAATCATCGGCTGAGTTGGTTGCGTTTCGTCCTTTGCTTCCGCCGCGATATCCGCAGGCACTTCAGACTGCACTTTTTCTACCATAGCTGTATCTTTAGCTTCATTCATCGGAGCAATTGGCTCTGCTTCTTGAGTTAAAGCTGGGGCATCAACTTCACCTAAAGGATCTTCAAAAACCATTAATTGAGAAATAGAAGAAGCTTCTTTCTCAAAAGCTTGTTGAGATGCCAAAAGATGGATGTTGAGCGTCAGCTCATCACCTTGGACACGCTTAATTTCCGTACCCGCAACCGAATTAAGTTGTTTTAACGCATTCTCTAAACGGAAGAAGTCCGTGGCAGACGTTACATTAAGGACTTTCACCGCCAACGCTTTTGAAGATTTTCCAGATACTACCACTGCGCTCTTACTCGCGTAGTAGTCAGCGATGCCATCCACCATCTCAGCAATGGCATTGGCGCCTGATGCTGAACCGTTACGCGGAGAGCGTTGTGCTTCAACAATTCTCATTGGTGATTGATCGTATAACGTCCAGCGAATTTGTTCACCTTGAGCGCGCACAACTAAAACAGCATCCGCTGGGTATCGCTGGCTGGCTTGGCCAATAGGTTCAATAAAGCCGCCCCAAAGATCAGAAACATTCACACCAGTTACATCATCAAAATCACCAACCGGGATCGTGATCGGCAAGCCTCTCGATTTCGCAGCACTGCGAAGTGCTACAACGTTTGAAGAGTCGGAATGCTCCCAAGCAATATTACGATCGTAGCTCTGCTCTTCCACCATCCAAACCAAAATATTGGCGCGATTTGGCGACCAAGATGGCAATTGTGCTTGTGTTAAAAGCGAGCTGATTTGGTCGCTGTTAAACAACATTTTTAAGCTCGCTTTTCCATCAACCTGCCCATAGCTCAGTTGGGAAATGTAACGCGCACTTGAACCAAGTGCCTTTTTAATCACTGGATTGCTTAAAGAGGATTGAGAACCGGTCGCTCGAACAATCACATCCTGCATACCTTGTTGACGAGCCAGAGACTCACCGTCGTTCTGCTCACTGTCGATAACCACTTCGGCACGATAGATATCCACCTGAGTTAATGCATATACTGGTAGGGACAACCAACCTATCAGTAAGAGAGCTAAATAGCGCATAGTTTTTATAATCCTCTGAACAAGAACCCGAATAATAAGCAACTATCAAATCTTGAGCAAGGTAAGTACTGAGTAAATTGTCTGTATTATGACCAGCTTTGTTAACTCGGGTCTAAACGAGCACTCTAGCGTTGTTTTTCATAATAAACTCATTGCTTATCCAGCTATCTCAACAAGTTAGACAGTTCATTTTTCATCGTCACGCAAGACTCGTAAAAGAGGCCAATTTGCAAGCAACTAACTCTCAAAAACGCTATTTATGGGAAAGATTCAATCGAAAGTTTGATCCATGCAACGTTGCAAACGATTGCAGGATGATAGTATTCGCCGGATTTGTCTGCGTATCTTGAAAATAGGGAATTATTATGAAAAACGCGTTACAAGGCGCTCAAATGCTCTTTGTCGCTTTTGGTGCTTTGGTGCTTGTGCCGCTGCTAACTGGCCTTGATCCAAATGTCGCCCTCTTTGGTGCCGGTGTCGGTACTCTCCTCTTCCAATTAATGACTAAACGTTCTGTTCCCATCTTCCTTGCCTCTTCTTTTGCGTTTATTGCTCCTATTATGTTCGGTATCCAAACTTGGGGTATCGGCGCAACGATGGGCGGCTTAATGGCAGCGGGCCTGGTTTATGTGGCTCTAGGGGCGATGATCAAAGTGCGTGGTGTTGGATTTATCCATAAAATTCTCCCGCCTGTTGTCGTTGGCCCTGTGATCATGGTGATTGGTCTTGGCCTTGCTCCAACAGCAGTGAACATGGCGGTAGGTAAAACCGGTGATGGTGCTGCACAGCTTGTTAATGGTGATGCTGCGATCATCATCTCGGCGGTCTCACTGCTCACAACCATTGTACTAAGCGTGTTTGCAAAAGGCTTTTTGAAGCTCGTTCCAATTGTCGGTGGTATTCTTGCAGGTTACTCTGTTTCTCTATTCTATGGGGTGGTTGATTTCACTCCAGTAACACAAGCAGCTTGGCTAGCTATGCCAAACTTCACCGCGCCAGAGTTCAACATAAACGCAATCTTGTTCATGATTCCTGTCGCTATCGCACCTGCGGTAGAGCACGTAGGTGACATGCTTGCTATCTCAAACGTTACAGGTAAAAACTACCTGAAAAAACCTGGCCTTCATCGCACAATCGCAGGTGACGGGGTGGCAACTATCGCAGCCTCGATGGTGGGTGCTCCACCAAACACCACTTACAGTGAAGTTACAGGAGCGGTAATGCTAACCAAAGCATTTAACCCTGTGATCATGACTTGGGCTGCGATCACTGCAATCGTACTTGCATTGGTAGGTAAGCTAGGCGCGGTTCTTCAAACGATTCCTGTGCCTGTCATGGGCGGCATCATGATTCTACTTTTCGGCTCTATCGCCACGGTAGGCCTTAATACACTGATCAAGAATAACGTTGATTTACATAAGTCTCGTAACCTAGTGATCGTTGCCGTAACACTTGTATTTGGTATTGGCGGTATGGCTTTCGGTATTGGCGAGTTCAGCCTACAAGGTGTGAGCCTATGCGGTATCGTGGCAATTATTCTTAACCTTGTGCTACCAAACGATTTAGGTGAAAACCACGTTGTAGATAACGCACAAATGGAAGAGGAGAACGCGAAATAGTGCGTCCGCGCTGCTTTACTGAGTGGCGCATTTTATTCTTCTCGTATTATAGATATAAAAAAGGCTTGGTTTTCACCAAGCCTTTGTTTTTTCTGTTCAGTCGTAGTAATACATTAAAGAATTACTTAGTACCGAAGATCTTATCACCTGCATCACCTAGACCCGGTACGATGTAGCCTTTGTCATTTAGCTTCTCATCGATGGCCGCAGTGTATAGCTCCACATCTGGGTGTGCTTTTTCTAGCGCTTCAATACCTTCTGGTGCAGCAACAAGTACCAACACTTTGATTTGGTTACAACCTTTCTCTTTTAGAAGATCAATCGTAGCAATCATAGAACCACCCGTTGCAAGCATTGGGTCAACAACAAGCGCAATACGCTCATCGATGTTAGAAGCAAGCTTGTTGAAGTAAGGAACTGGCTCAAGTGTTTCTTCATCACGGTAAATACCAACAACACTGATACGTGCGCTTGGCATGTGCTCAAGAACACCGTCCATCATGCCTAGACCTGCACGTAGGATTGGTACTACGGTTACTTTTTTACCTTTAATTTGGTCTACTTCTACCGGACCGTTCCAACCATCAATGGTCACTTTTTCTGTTTCAAAGTCTGACGTTGCTTCGTAAGTAAGTAGGCTACCGACCTCAGTCGCTAACTCACGAAAACGTTTTGTGCTGATGTCACCTTCTCTCATTAGACCAATTTTATGTTTTACTAGAGGGTGCTTTACTTCAACAACTTTCATGTCCATCTCCGGCTATAGTTGGCAATATTTAAACAAACCTTCAGATTATACATGATTTTTACAGGGATATCAGGATAAATCACTAAAGAAAAAAACAGACGCAAACGTTTGCTATCTGTGTTTAAGCACTGTTAGAATAGCGCCGTTTTCATATCCAACTTAATACCGAGGACTTCCCTGTGAGTGGTAACAACTCTTCTCTTAGCTATAAAGACGCTGGTGTAGATATTGATGCAGGCAACGCGCTTGTGGATCGTATTAAGGGTGCGGTAAAACGTACTCGTCGCCCTGAAGTTATGGGTGGTATCGGTGGTTTTGGCGCGCTATGCGAATTGCCAACCAAATACAAACAACCTGTACTGGTTTCTGGTACTGATGGCGTAGGTACTAAGCTTCGCCTAGCACTGGATATGAACAAGCACGACACTATCGGCATCGACCTTGTTGCGATGTGTGTAAATGATCTTATCGTGCAAGGCGCAGAGCCACTGTTCTTCCTAGATTATTACGCAACAGGCAAACTAGACGTTGATACCGCAGCGGATGTTGTTTCAGGTATCGCTGAAGGGTGTGTTCAAGCAGGTTGCGCCCTAATTGGTGGCGAAACTGCGGAGATGCCTGGCATGTATGAAGGCGAAGACTACGATGTAGCTGGTTTCTGTGTTGGCGTAGTAGAAAAAGAAGACGTGATCGACGGCACGAAAGTCGCTGCTGGTGATGCACTTATCGCTGTTGGCTCAAGCGGCCCACACTCAAACGGTTACTCCCTTATCCGTAAAATCCTAGAAGTATCTGGCGCAGATAAGAACGAAGAATTAGCAGGTCGCACTATCGGTGAGCACCTACTAGAACCAACGAAGATTTACATCAAATCAGCACTTAAGATGATTGAGAAACACGACATCCATGCGATTTCTCATATCACTGGTGGTGGTTTCTGGGAAAACATCCCACGTGTGCTGCCTGAAGGCACAAAAGCAGTTATCGATGGTAACAGCTGGGAATGGCCAGTGATCTTCAAGTGGCTACAAGAGAAAGGCAATGTCGACACACACGAAATGTACCGCACATTCAACTGTGGTGTGGGTCTAATCGTCGCACTACCGAAAGACCAGGCAGACGCAGCAGTTGCTCTTCTTAAAGAAGAAGGCGAAAACGCGTGGGTGATTGGTCAAATCGCGCAAGCAGACGCGAATGAAGAGCAAGTTGAAATCCAATAATTTGCAAATCGAGCCCACAAGATAAAAAGAATGAGGACACTAGATGACTAGGTCCTCATTTTGCTATCTAGAACAATAAAAACCATTCTATTAGTAGGTAGTTTAGAAGCTACATAACTCCAACCTACCATACCAAGGCACTCTCGACATCATGAAAAACCATACCCTAAAAAACATTGTGGTCCTCATCTCGGGTAACGGAAGTAACCTGCAAGCTATCTTGGAAGCTTGCGAAAACAGCATGCCAAACGCACGAGTGGCAGCCGTGTTCTCTAACAAAGCAGATGCTTTTGGTTTAGAACGTGCAAAAAAATTTGATGTAGACGGTCACTTTGTCGACCCTAAAGCATTCGACTCGCGTGAAAGCTTTGATGCAGAGCTAATGAGTCAAATCGATGAATACCAACCAGACGTGATTATTCTGGCGGGCTACATGCGTATTCTGAGCAGCGAGTTTGTTTCTCATTACATGGGTAAGATGATCAATATCCACCCTTCTCTTCTACCAAAATATCCTGGGCTACACACACACCAGAGAGCAATAGATGCTGGCGACAAAGAACATGGTACGAGTGTGCACTTTGTAACGGAAGAGCTTGATGGTGGCCCTGTCATACTGCAAGCAAAAGTTCCGGTGTTCGAAGACGATGATGCTAGTGTACTTGCTGCGCGTGTTCAGGCTCAGGAACACCGAATCTACCCTATGGTGGCGAAGTGGTTAGTAGATGAGCGTTTGATCATGAAGGATGGTAAAGCCTATTTAGATGGCGCAGAGCTTGGCGCACACGGCTACGCCTCCGATGAGTAGTCCTGAATACCAAACTCCAAACACAAAAGAGCAGCCTGAGAGCTGCCTTTTGTTATTTTGAAACATATAAAACTGATTCAAGAAAACCGTAGTGAGACTAGAAACCTAAAACCCAACATTCTAAAAAATCCCATAACCACTTGAGTAACACGACACTCGGAAAGTAGATTCTGAATCTGGTTCGTTCCTCACCGTTCAGAATGACGTGGTGTTTTATGAGAAATTTCTATCAGTTACGTCTTTCCGGCAAGCCTTAGCGAGACTAGGAACCTAGAAAGTATGAGAGTTCACCAGTATACGCATTCGGTTAAAAAACGTATAAAAATAAAGCTCGCGATTAAGCGAGCTTTACGAGTTGTTCCGAATTAACTGCTATTCTAACGGCTCAGTTGGCGCCTGATTGCCCGGTTTCGCCGCTGCAAACGACACATTCACCAGTTCAGAGGCATTGTTTTTCACAAGTTCACCTAGGTGAAACAAGCCGTATTCGCCAGGCTTCATCCGCTGCCAAGCTTCATTGCCCGTTAAAGGTTGAGTCGCGATCACAGACACAATGTCGTGTGGCGTTGTTTCTTCTTGGAAGTTAATTTCCACATCTTCATCAAGCAAAGCGGCTTTACCAAACGGTGCGCGTCTCGTGATCCAATACAAATGATTGGTGCAATACGTCATTACATACTCACCATCACTCAGAAGCATGTTAAATACACCCTTCTCTCTTAGCTCATCACAACATTTAGCAACATATAAGAATACCGATTCCATATCCTTTGGCGGCTCAGGATATCGATCTTCCATTTGCTTCAGCAACCAACAAAAGGCCAGTTCGCTATCTGTCTCGCCGACAGGTCGGTGTCGACCCGTATGTAAGTCTTGATAGCCTGAGAGCTGACCGTTGTGCGCAAACGTCCAATACCTACCCCATAACTCACGTGTAAAGGGATGAGTATTTTCTAAATTAACACCACCACGATTCGCCTGCCGGATATGACTAACGACAGCACGACTCTTGATAGGATAATTTTGCACTAACTCTGCAATTTGCGACTCACAACTTGGCTTGGGATCTTTGAAAGTTCGAAAACCTTTCCCTTCGTAGAAGGTAATTCCCCATCCGTCACGGTGTGGGCCAGTTCGACCTCCACGCTGCATGAGCCCGGTAAAACTGAAACAAATATCCGTCGGAACATTAGCGCTCATACCGAGCAATTCACACATGATTTAAAAAACTCCCTAACAACACAGCTCGAAAAGGTGGCTGTGAAACGACTATTCCATCTCTTTTTCAATCAACTGAATGATGATATGAATAATCTTAATATGAATTTCCTGAATGCGGTCCGCATAACCAAAGTGTGGCACGCGGATTTCAATATCGGCAAGCCCTGCCATTTTGCCGCCATCTTTGCCTGTTAGCGCAATCGTCTTCATGCCTTTCGCTTGCGCCGCTTCAATCGCTTTCAGGATGTTACCTGAGTTACCTGAAGTCGACAGACCAAACAGTACGTCACCTTTTCGGCCTACCGCTTCTACATAACGGGAAAACACGAAGTCATAACCAAAGTCATTACTCACGCAAGAAAGGTGGCTTGGATCTGAAATAGCAATACCAGCATAGCCAGGACGGTTTTCTCGGTAACGGCCTGTTAACTCTTCGGCAAAGTGCATCGAATCACAGTGAGAACCACCGTTACCACATGACAGTACTTTACCATCTTGCTTGAATGAGTCAGCAATCATTTTCGCCGCTGCTTCGATTTGCGCAATGTTATGGTCATCGCTTAAAAATTTGTTGAGCACTTCAGCAGCTTCGTTTAATTCACTTCTAATCAGATCATGGTACATAAGACGTTCTCTTTATTATTTCGGCTTCAGTCAGTCCTAGATTCACTGAGCAAATTGTTCTGATACCAATTTGGTATCGGACATTTCATAAACCTGAACTCGGGTTTGATTACTCTGAGTTTACCCACAAACGAGAATTAGTGTCGATAGTGAACCAACAGATTTAGATTGGTGATGGTAATAAACTTGTCAACTTGCTCATGAAACCATCACTCAAATCGCACTTTAGAACTTTAACTCTACTTAGATCACTTTTTATCCAATCTTATGTTTTACATTTCCTTAATATTTTGATTACACTTAAACCAACTGGTTAGACCTCTTACCTAACATACAGACGTACAACACTTATAAAGTCTGAAAAGGAAAATACATATGGACATCTTGCTCTCAATCATCACGATGACGGTCGTGTTAGGCATTACGCTCTACCACCGCATGTCTCTCGTGAAATCTATTAGTTTACTCACAGCAGCTATGTTAGCGCTTACAGTAACAGGCGCGGTTGGCGTTACTGGTTGGACGATTTACGTTCTTGCTGCCGCTGTATTCGCGGTTCCTGGCGTACGTCAGTCTTTGATAAGCCGCAAAGCATTAGCGCTTTTCAAGAAAGTGCTGCCAGCTATGTCTCAAACCGAAAAAGAAGCGTTAGACGCAGGTACCGTCTGGTGGGAAGCCGAACTATTTAAAGGCAAACCAGAGTGGCAAAAGCTACACGCGATTCAAGCACCTAAGTTAAGTGCGGAAGAACAAGCCTTTTTAGACGGCCCTGTGAATGAAGTGTGCGCCATGGTGAGTGATTTCCAAGTGACCCATGAACTCGCGGACTTACCGCCAGAAGTTTGGCAATACCTGAAAGATCACAAATTCTTCGCCATGATCATTAAGAAAAAATACGGTGGTCTTGAGTTCTCAGCATACGCTCAATCACTAGTACTACAAAAACTAACGGGTGTTTCTGGCGTTCTATCGTCTACCGTTGGTGTTCCTAACTCTTTGGGTCCTGGTGAGCTACTGCAACACTACGGTACTGAAGATCAGAAAAACCATTACTTACCGCGCCTAGCTGAAGGTAAGGAAATCCCTTGTTTCGCCTTAACGAGTCCAGAAGCGGGCTCTGACGCTGGATCTATTCCAGATTACGGTGTGGTCTGTAAAGGCGAATGGGAAGGAAAAGAAGTACTGGGTATGCGCCTGACTTGGAACAAGCGCTACATCACCCTAGCGCCAGTCGCAACGGTACTAGGCTTAGCATTTAAACTTCGCGATCCTGAAGGTTTGCTAGGCGACAAAGAAGATCTTGGCATCACTTGTGCGCTTATCCCAACTGATGTCAAAGGTGTTGAGATTGGTAACCGACACTTCCCGCTCAATGTGCCATTCCAAAATGGTCCAACGCGCGGTAAAGACATCTTTGTTCCTATCGATTTCATTATCGGTGGTGAAAAAATGGCGGGCCAAGGTTGGCGTATGCTGGTTGAGTGTCTATCGGTTGGTCGTGGTATCACGCTACCTTCAAACTCAACAGGTGGCATCAAAACTGCGGCAATGGCAACGGGCGCTTACTCACGCATTCGTCGCCAGTTCAAACAACCTATCGGTCACATGGAAGGCGTAGAAGAGCCATTGGCACGTCTTGGTGGTAATGCTTACGTGATGGATGCAGCAAGCAACTTAACCGTGGCAGGTATCGACTTAGGTGAAAAGCCATCAGTAATCTCAGCTATCGTGAAGTACCACTGTACTCATCGCGGTCAGCAAAGCATCATCGACGCAATGGACATCGTAGGCGGTAAAGGTATCTGTATGGGACCTTCTAACTTCCTAGCGCGTGGTTACCAAGGTGCGCCAATCGCGGTAACGGTTGAGGGTGCAAACATTTTAACACGCTCAATGATCATCTTTGGTCAAGGTGCGATTCGCTGTCATCCATACGTTCTTGAAGAAATGAACGCAGCATATTCTGACGCTGGCGATGCAGTTGAGAAGTTCGATAAAGCGCTTGCGGGTCACGTGAGCTTTACCATGAGTAACCTCGTTCGCAGTATCTGGTTTGGTTTGAGCGACGGTTTAGGTTCTTCATCACCAACCAAAGATGCAACCAAGCGTTACTACCAACAGTTGAACCGCTACAGTGCAAACCTTGCCTTGCTATCGGATATCTCGATGGCAGTGCTAGGTGGCTCTTTGAAGCGTAAAGAGCGTCTATCAGCGCGTCTTGGTGACATTCTAAGCCAACTATATTTAAGCTCTGCGACGTTGAAACGTTTTGAGCAAGATGGCCGCCCAGTCGAAGATTTACCGTTAGTACACTGGGGGCTACAAGACAGTTTGAAACAAGCGGAAGTGGCGGTAGACGAATTCTTAGCAAACTTCCCTAACAAAGTGATTGGTCGTGCACTGCGCGTGTTAATCATGCCATTCGGTCGTGTACGCAAAGCGCCAAGCGATAAACTAGACAGCAAAGTGGCGCGCATTCTACAAACGCCAAGTGCAACGCGCTCACGCATTGGTCGCGGTCAGTACCTTGAACCAACCGAGCACAACGCAGCAGGTAAGATTGAGCTTGCCCTGTCAGTCATTCTTCAAGCTGAGCCAGTGTTCGACAAAGTATGTAAAGCGCAAGGTAAGCGTCGCCCATTCCTACGTTTGGATATGATTGCTCAGGAAGGGCTAGAGCAAGGCTTGATCACGCAAGAAGAAGCCGACCTACTAAGAGAAGCTGAACAGCATCGTCTGGATACAATCAACGTTGACGACTTTGAGCCGGAATTGCTCGCCGCAAAGCCGCTATACCCTCAGATGGATAGCGTTGCCTAACTTTCTAATCTGAAACCATAAAACGGGAGTAACAACTCCCGTTTTTTTATAGCTACCAGAATAGCGTTCATAACACCTCACACCACGAAGAACCTCTGCGCAAGCGCAATAAAATCCACGCACTCCGAACCTTCCCCCGATTTCCAGTGATAACTAACTCACAGACGTTCCAAGCAAGCGGTGTATACTTTTAAGTAACTCACTCACATATATGGTAAATCCGTTGGCTAAAATATTATTCGCACAGTGGTTCCCTGGGCTTGTTCAGCTTAAGCATTATCAAAAAGAATGGTTTGTTAACGACTTTAGAGCCGCCTTTTCTGTTGTCGCGGTTGCCCTGCCAGTTGCCATAGCTTATGCACAGCTAACCGGTGTATCTGCAATTGTCGGTCTGTACTCGTGTGTACTGCCAATGTTGGTATACGCCATGATGGGCACATCTCGACAACTCATTGTCGGACCCGATGCAGCAACCTGTGCAGTGATTGCCGCCGTTGTTACGCCGCTTGCCGCGGGTGATCCTACAAAGCATTGGCAGTTAGTCATGACCATGACAGCGATGACTGGTATTTGGTGTGTACTGGCCAGTCGTTTCAAGTTAGGGGTGTTTGCAGACTTCCTCTCTCGCCCGATTCTTTTGGGTCTACTCAACGGTGTCGCTCTCACAATTATCGTTGGTCAGTTTGCCAAAGTGGTCGGTTTGAAATACGAACAACGTTATTTGCTGGAACGCTTATGGGAGGCTCCACAACGATTAACCGAGCTTCATTGGCCTACCGTAACTCTGAGTATCGTGACGGTTGTCGTTTATTTACTCACCAAACGCTACCGACCAACTTGGCCTGCTGCCATGCTGGCGATACTCGTGACTACCGCGTCAGTTTGGTTTTTCCATTTACAAGAGATGGGCGTATCCGTAGTTGGGCTCACTCAAGGTGGTTTCCCTCAGTTTCAAACGCCGGAGTTTGAGCTAGGTGAAGTTCGTGAGCTAGTGGTCCCGGCGCTCAACCTTGCGATTGTCAGCTTTGTTAGCATGATGCTCACCGCGCGCAGTTTCGCCGCTAAAAACGGTTATGATATTGATGCAAATAAAGAGTTTCAGGCGTTGGGCTTTGCCAACATTGCCTCAGCGTTTTCGCAAGGTTTCGCGATAAGCGGCGCTGACTCACGCACAGCGGTAAATGATGCAAATGGCGGTAAATCTCAATTAGTTTCGATTGTCGCCGCAATCACCATTGCCATTATTGCGGTATTTATTTATGAGCCTTTACAGTTTATTCCCATCGCATCACTTGGTGTCGTGTTGATCATCGCATCCTTGTCTCTGCTCGATCTCAAAGCCATTTGGAAATTAAAATCTCGTGACAAAGATGCGTTCTATCTAGCAATCATCACTTTTATTTCTGTTTTGATCGTAGGCGTAATACCGGGGATCACTTTAGCGGTACTGCTAGGGCTATTTCAATTTTTACGTATTGTCATGCGACCGAGTGATCAGCTACTTGGCTTGGATGAAAAAGGCACCATTCGGACCATCGACGACTCAGGAAAAGCTTCGCCTATTCCTGGAATGGTGATTTACCGCTTTAACTCGCCGCTGACTTACTTCAACGCACCTTACTTTAAACGCCGAGTGTTAGAGCAAGTAGAACATCACAAAGACGCAAGTTGCGTTGTCATCGACGCCGTATCGAGCTTTACTCACTTGGATCTCAGTGTGATGGCAACACTGTCAGATATTCACAATACTTTAAAAAAGAGAGGCGTACGCTTAATCCTCGCAGGAAGGAAACGACGCTTACGGCAATGGTGTGAGCTTACTGGTATCAGCACCAGTGAAGGAGGCATCTTACTGCGAGCCGATATGTACCTTGCCATTAAACTTAGTGGCTGTTACATCAGTGCTGTGGGTGAGGGACAAATTCCTACTGTTCAAAAAGAGCCTGATTTAGAGCAGCCACCCAAACCAATTCCAGAAGTGGCTTAAGTAGAAATTTAATATAGAAAACAGGAAATTAAACTCCTGTTTTCTATTGCTTATTTGCACAGCTGAATACGTGTTACACCTTCGGCTTAAACTTTTTTGTCATCCCTTGGCTTTTAGGAGCCACCAGCCTATAACCAAGCTTTTCGTAAAAGACCGGCTCATCAGCAATCATAGAAACGTAAGAGCCTTCAAGTGCAACAGAAGAAAGATAACCGTCGATGTATTCCATGACTTTTCTACCTAAACCGTTACCTTGATAATCAGAATCAACGGCAACATCGACAATTTCGAAGTTACACGCCCCGTCACCAACAACCCGACCCATTGCAATGAGCTTTCCTTCATCCCGAACAGATACGCCATACAACGAATTGGGTAGACCAATTTCAGCAGCTTTCAACGATTTGGGTGATAGCCCGGCTTTGACACGCATATCACAGTATTCTTTCGGGCTTGGCACATGCTCTTCATATCTTATTGTCATTATGTACGACTCCTTTGTATCATCTTGGAGCTTACACAACCAAACTGTATAAATAAACAGTTAAAAATTGGAAAGATGTTCCCGTTAAGCACACAAAGTATCGGGTCTGGAAAAGAAGCCACCGACAACTCTGACGCCATAATAGATATAAGTTGCTCTGAAGCTAGACATTCCTTTTTCTAAACATATTTCTCTCAGCAACATATCCGCATGCTTTCGAGCACTTTGAGGCAACACCTCTTCCCTCATGAGTTGGTAAAGAGCATCATGAACTAAAGAAGCTTTCATAATGTTTTTTGTGTCTAATGCTGGCCCACTCGCTCCATCCCATGCATAACCCTTTTTAATCGTTAACACGCCTTGTTTGGACAAACTAAGAAAAGGGCTGTCATACACCTGACTCACTGAAATGCGAGTCTCAATCTTTTCTTCAGAATGGAGAATATATTTGTACTTCTGACGCTTTTTGTATTTCATAACCTAACCGCTTAACTAACTTGAGTGGGAGGAACGGGGATAACTCTCAAATTAGAGTTTCTCAGAGAGTTTTTTCAAGTAGGACTTAGCAAGCTCATGGTTATCTCTGCTCAACCACTTAATACAATCAAAGAGTTCCCAGATCAGGCCTTGATCACCACTGGTATAAACTGGGAAATCTTCATGCTTTGGCGCAGGTTCATCAGTAACCATGCCCGCAATCACATCAGCTTTATCAAATAAAGTCTTAAACGGCTTAGAAAGTTTGAAAGGCTCACAGAGATCTAAACAATGAATCTCTGCACTGGTTAGGTCATTAAAAATGTATTTTTTGAAACACGCATTTTCGTTGTGCTCTCCCTCAAGGCGATAAAAAATGTCTTTATTAGCTTCAAACTGGGTAAAACAAAGCTCTGAGGCTTTGTGGAAGTTGTTTTGAGTAAATACAACAACATCAGCGTCCGAAATACGGTCACCTTGTCCTGATGACAAGGAGCCAAGCAATACCGCGGCAACAACGTCTTTTTCAGAATAAAAGGCATCATAAGCTGACTCAACCAAGGCCTTTTGTCGTGGTAAATGCTCTAGTTCTAACGCTCCAATTGTCATAACTCACTCCGTCGATACGCACTAAAATCAAGTCGAAACGTAAAGAGTATCATGCGAGCTTTACTATGATTAATCAACGTTAAATCATGGTGTTACTTTAAAATAAAATGATTAATGACCATGAGAAACATCAAATTCTGTCTCAAACTTAAACTGAAAAAACGGAGCCGATTGGCTCCGTTTCTCGCTTTATGTGTTACTACTATTTCTTTGGCACCTCTAACTGCATCTCTGGCATGGCATCGCGTTTCGCTTTAATTTTGCGCCAGACTATCCATGCAATGATCACAATCAGCAGCATTATCACGTTACCCACCGCGATAATAATCATGCTGCGCTTACGCTCAGCCTCCCGCTCAGCGATAATTTGCTTTTCCATTTCAATACGGCGCTGCTCGGCTAATTCAGCTTCTTTTGCAATTCGAGCGGCTTCTAGATCAACTTCATCAACAACACTGAAGGTTTGCTCTGGAATAGGAAACACCAGTGGACGTTGCGTCGCTAAATCAGTGGCAAAGATCTCGCCACGCCATGCGTACTTACCTAGCTCAGCATCGTTATTGAGGTTCAGCGTGGTTCTCATTCCATCTTCAGACACCTGCCCTTGGCTGTAGCTAACGAAGCCATCGGGTGCATCTTGTTCCACCGTGACTGCGATTGAGCCTGGCGCGATCATACCTTGCTCACCACTCACCACCAATTGGTGTGGTTTGTCAGGATTGCGCGCCTGAATAAAAGTACGAGAAATTGGGTTCGGATAAACCAAGATGACTTGCTCTTGCGCTCGTAAGAATACGCCATTACCAGAGGTGATTCGCGCACGGTACTTACCGGGCTCAACGTCTATTGGTAGTTGGACAGTGAACACACCATCCCCTGCTTTTTCATCCAAGCCGCGGCCATCATCAGCAAACTCACCCACAACCATCGGCACTGGACGTGCTTCTTTGATCAACTCATCTTCATTTTCGACAAACTTGGTAAATGTCACGCGCAGATTCACGCGGTCAAGGAAGTCACGCAGTACAAGAGGTTTGTCGTCGGAGGTTAGGCGAGCTGTAAACTTAAGCGCTTCCCCATTATATAATCGGTTTGGGAACACATCCGTGCTGAGCTTTAAGTGAGAAATTAAGCGGATGTTATTTTTAGGAGTGACTTTCCCCACAGCCTGCCATGGGCCTGGCATAGGGTTGTCAACGGAGATAATATCGAGTGAGGCTTCTTGGTACCAACGTACATTGTCGTAGGCGTCCCAAGCATAGTACTTTTTACCGTCAGGGCGGACTAAAACAACTGGCTGAGAACTTTGCTCACGATAAACTAAAAAAGTGATCTGCTCGATGGTTGGATCCACTCGAAAGCGATTGTCTAACAAAGACATAGCAGATTCACTCGATGCACTCGAGAGACTACTCCATATCGCTAAAAACGCGACCAACAAAGCCCTCAGCATAGCTTCTCCTATTGATGCCAAATACAGTCGTTCACCAACTCTAATCTTTTTTGGTGAGCTTCTAGTTCATCGGCACTTGCGCGCAAAACCTTTAGCGCTTTTCTTCCTTCAATACGGCGAATGGTTTCTACCCCACCCTCTTGTTTATTCGCGTTAAATTCTAGACTCGTTTGACCACCCGTCATAAAGAGGTAAACGTCGGCTAGAATCTCCGCATCGAGCAAAGCTCCGTGGAGTGTACGGTGCGAGTTATCAATACCGTAGCGTTCACATAAGATATCAAGGTTGTTTCGCTTGCCAGGGAAGATTTTCTTCGCCATAGCAAGGGTATCGGTCACCTTGCAGTAGTCGTCCGTTTTGCCGATGTGGGGATCGAGCATGCCAAACTCGTAATCCATAAAGCCCGTATCGAAGGGGGCGTTGTGGGCAACAAGTTCTGCGCCTTTAATAAACTCAAGAAACTCTTGGTGCACGCTCGCGTATTCCGGTTTATCAACCAAGAATTCATCCGTAATACCGTGAACTTCAACCGCTTCTGGTTGGATTTCACGATCGGGTTTTAAATAAACGTGGAAGTGACGACCAGTCAGCTTACGGTTGATGATCTCCACGGCACCGATTTCAATAATGCGGTGTCCCATGTAGTGAGGACCACCCTCGCGGTTCATACCTGTGGTTTCGGTATCGAGAACGACAATGCGGTTATATTCAGAATTGCTGCTGGTATTCATAAGGTTATGTATGTCAGACTATGCTTTATTAAATGTTTCGGCTAATAGTACCAAAAAATATGACCAAACACGTTGAGATTTTCACTGACGGTTCTTGTTTAGGTAACCCAGGACCAGGTGGTTACGGCATTGTATTGCGTTACAAAGACGTAGAAAAGACGCTTTCCAAAGGCTACACGCTAACCACCAACAACCGCATGGAAATGTTGGCGGCTGTCGTCGCGCTGCAGACGTTAAAACAACCTTGCAAAGTCACTTTAACGACTGACAGTCAATATGTGCGCCAAGGTATTACTCAGTGGATCCATAACTGGAAGAAGCGTGGCTGGAAAACAGCGGATAAAAAACCCGTGAAGAATGCCGATCTATGGCAAGCTCTAGACAAAGAAACTGCACGCCATCAAGTTGAATGGCACTGGGTAAAAGGCCACGCTGGTCATCGTGAGAATGAAATTTGTGATGAGCTAGCCCGTACCGCCGCAGAAAACCCAACCGAGGAAGATACCGGTTACCAACCCTCTTAACGAGATTCTTTCCTCATAGTATTGCCCTCTCGATTCATCACCCCTAGTGGTGTGAGCTTTTTCTTCAAACGCCAATGCGGTTTGATAGGCTTGAGAGGGTATGTTCGTTTCCGTGCCACAATGTAATACAAACTCCCTGCAGGTGACGCCCAATCACCGAGACTGTTTTCCAACCATGTCCACATCGTGCGGTAGCGCTTCATCGGAAACAGCGCGTAACGATCGCAATGAATCACTTGATAATTAAGTAACCCTAACCAGTCGTTGATGCGGTTCGACGTAAACATTCGTCCACTCCAAGGCAAATTATGTTTACGCCAAGGAAGCAAACTCGCTAATCCAGTCAAACTTAGTGGGTTAAATCCAGTGATTATCAAATAACCATCATCCATCATCACTCTATCGACTTCCCGTAGCAAACGGTGTGGATCACTTGCATAGTCGAGCTGATGAGCGAGAATCACAACATCAAAGCTTTTTTCCAAAAAGGGCAATTCGTAACCATCTGCAATCACATTATGCAACGGGTTCTGGATATCTACGTTGACTTGGTGTTGAATGTTACAATTACAGCTGGTTAGCTCACAGCTCAACCCGCCCAGTTTGAGCATATGGTAACCGAAGAGTTTCGGGCACCATTCATCAAGTCGGGTCTGGATTGACTCAAGCACCCACGGACCGTTGTTCATTGCTGACCAAGTCGACGGGTGTGGTATAGTTTTGTTGCTGAGTGCTGGTTTCATTAACCACCTGACTAAAATGGGTGACGGAGAACGAATCGTGTTAGAGATCAAAAGCATACCCGCATTTAATGATAATTACATCTGGCTGATACAAAATAGCGATAAACGTTGCGCAGTCGTTGATCCGGGCGATGCGAAGCCAGTGTTAGAATACTTGCAGGCTAACGAATTAACTTTAGAAGCGATTTTAATTACGCACCACCACAACGATCACATTGGTGGCGTTCCAGACTTAGTGCGTGCCTTTCCTGAAGTCGCCGTTGTAGGCCCGAAATCTGAGCCAATTCCAACCCTAACCACCCCCATGGAAGAAGGCGACAAACTGGAGTTATTTGGCGAAATCTTTTTGGTGCTGGGTTTACCAGGCCATACCTTAGGTCATATCGGTTACGTTGGAGACGGAAAACTGTTTTGCGGTGACGTGTTGTTTTCCGCAGGCTGTGGTCGTATTTTTGAAGGTACGCCAGAGCAAATGTTTGAGTCACTAAACAAGCTAACGTCTCTACCAGAAGAAACTCAAGTCTTCTGCGCGCATGAATACACCGCGAGTAACGTGGCGTTTGCTTTAGCGGTTGAGCCCGATAATGAGCAGCTCCGTCAATATCGTGATGATGTAAACCGACTGCGAGCCCTAAACATTCCGACACTTCCAACAACAATACGCAAAGAAAAGTGGATTAATCCGTTCTTGCGAACCACCAACCCTGACGTGGTTCAATCTGTTGCTAGTCGCATTAAAAATAGCGATCCATGCTCGGTTTTTACTGCTTTGCGTGAGTGGAAGAACGAATTTTAACCATTTTCTGCTTGTAAGTTTGCAAGACCCCAGTATTATCAGGGGCTGATTTTTCGAGAAGCGCCACTGGCGCTTCTCTTACGTTTGGGGTTGATATAAATCTATTTGAATTTCTCCCCATTGCATAATTTAGAAGCTCTTTGCCTCTATTAATTAGTTAGTGTTTAAAAGATGTCTATTATCTTGCGACTGCCACGCACATTGTGTTGCGCGACAGGCAGGTGAAGATAAAAAGGCCCTAAATAGGCTGAATCCATGCGTTTGAAGTATACCTGGGCGTTGGCGTTGTTATTATCTGGCTGTCAATTGACTCAGTCAGACTCAACGTCTTCTACACCAGAAACCAATAAATCTGAGCAGACTGCAAAACAAAATGCAGCGAAGGCTCAACCGGGCAACACATCGTCTTTAGCAAAAAAATCCGCTAACGACGCGCCTAAAGTTCTTTCCCCTCAGGAACAAGAAGATGTATGGCAACGTATCGCCATGCAACTTGAAATGGATATCCCAAACCATAAGAAAGTGGACTACTATCGTACGTGGTATCTAAAGCACCCGAATCACCTTTACACGGTGTCTAAGCGTGCAACTCCTTTTCTATACATGATCACAAAACGTATCGAAGAGCGTGGACTTCCAATGGAGCTTGCTTTGCTTCCTGTGGTGGAAAGCTCATTCGATGCCTTTGCCTACTCACACGGTAGCGCGGCTGGATTGTGGCAATTTGTCCCTGGCACCGGAAAAATGATGGGACTAGAGCAAAACTACTGGTATGACGGTCGCCGAGATGTGGCAGCAGCAACGGACGCCGCACTGGACTACCTTGTACAACTAAACGAGCGTTTTGATGGTAGCTGGGAGCATGCAATTGCTGCTTACAACAGTGGTGGTGGCCGTGTTTCTAGCGCAATTCGTAAAAATAAAAAGCTCGGTAAACCTATCGATTTCTTCTCATTGGACTTACCAAAAGAGACCAGCAGTTACGTACCTAAGCTGCTAGCCTTGGCTGACGTCATCGCAAACCAAGACAAGTACGGACTTAATATTCCTGCGATTCCAAACAAGCCTGTTCTAACGCTTGTCGATCCGAAAGAACAGCTTGACCTGGCCATTGCTGCAGATTATGCCGGCATTGGTGTGAAAGAGTTACAAAGTTACAACCCTGCATACAACCAATGGTCAACTGCGCCTGAAGGTCCGCACCAACTTCTGATTCCGGTAGAGAAAAAAGAGACTTTTCTCTCTAAGGTGGAGAAAAACCGTGGTAAAGGGATGAAGGTCGCTCGCTACAAGGTGAAGTCTGGTGACTCTTTAAGTGTGCTAGCTAATAAATACGGCACAACCACAAAAGTGATTCGACGTGCAAACGGCCTGTCGAATAACAATATTCGTATTGGCCAGTACCTACTGATTCCGACGTCAACAAAAGACGATGCGAAATACGCACTAACGGCACAAAATCGATTAAGCAAGACTCAATCACGTGCTCGTGGACAACTCAAGCTCACTCATGTCGTTCAGTCTGGAGAAAGTTTGTGGTCAATCGCACGTGAAAATAAAGTGTCGTATAAATCGTTAGCAAAATGGAATGGCATGGGCCCTAAAGATCCATTGCGTGTGGGTCAAAAGCTCGTGATTTGGAAGGACTCAGACAAAGGTGCTGTGATCCGTACCGTTTTCTACAACGTTCGCTCCGGTGACACCATTAGCGGCATTGCAAGCAAGTTCAAAGTAAAAACAAACGACATCGTAAAATGGAACTCGCTACACAAGAAAAAATACTTACAACCAGGTCAAAAACTTAAGTTGTACGTTGACGTAACGAAGGTAAGTGTATGAACCCATCAAGCAACCCACTTGTGATGCTGTTGGACATTTTTCGTTCTCCAACATCTTGCTTTCTAGCGCTTTACCAACGCGGCGGATGGGGATGGCAACCGTTCATCTTCTTGATGCTTAGTCCGTTTTTATTCTGGGGCGCTTACTTTTCGAATGTCGATTTCACGTGGCTTAGTGACCAACTAGCCGCGCAGTTTCAACAAATCGACCCAAAGCAGATTGAGCTATTAGAGCCAAACACGCTAATGGCAAGTGCGATCATCAATGATGTATTCAACCGCTTTGCCACCTTACTGTTGCTTGCGCTTTGGTTCTTTCTTGCAACGAAGGCAAGCAAGCAACAATATGGTTACTGGAAGTGGTTTGCCGCGTCGTGTGCAATCTTATTCCCAGCAGTACTAGGCGATATAGCAAGCTACGCGAGCCTATTGCTCAAGCATGGCCAGGTGATGACTTACGCAGCAGATTTAAACAGCCTCAATGGTCTATTAAAACTGCCGCTTACCAGTGAGTGGTCTCAGTTCGCTAGCTCATTGCCTTTGCTTCTACCTTGGTACATTGTACTCGGCTACGGTGTTGTGCTTACTTGGACTGAGTTTGAACGTGGGCAAGCCTTGGTGATTGCAAGCCTGCCATGGGCATTCTTCTACGTTATTTGGGCGCTTTATATTGTGGTGACCTAAGCTAGTCATCTAACGTAAATGACAGTAACAATGGGTTATGATCGGAAGCGTCGCTCTGCGGCGCTTTCGCGTATTTGAGGATCAGTCCTCGGTAAAATACGTGATCCAACGGTAATCCCGTTATAAACTGGACTCGATGATCAGGCGAGAACGTCACTTCTTGCAAGTCCGCGGCTTTTAAGGCCTGTCGCATCGCATTAACGCGAGATTCACTCCAACTATTGAAGTCTCCAGCGAATAGGATCGGCCCTGTATGATGCTTTAAAAGCATTTCAAGAGCCGTTAACTGAGAGACATACTCTTGCGTGCCAACCGTGAAGTTAATCGCATGTACATTCACCACAGCGAGTCTCTCGCCATTGCTTAATTGATATTGGCTGTATAGTGCAGACTTGGGTAAACGCAGCCAAGGCTCTTTAGACGTATAAGCACAGGCTTTTTCTGGTTGCCCTTGAGCGATACTAATCACACCCGCACCGCTGCCCAGCGCCTTAAAGGCACTCACTTGATTGCTGACCCAGTTGCCATCCACCAACCATTGCTTAAAAGATGGTGTCATGCTGGCTTCTTGCAATAACAGCAGCTGCTTATCAGCAGAGAATTCATTGAGTGCGCTTTGCCAATTCGTCCGGTTCTGTTTGTAGATATTCCAGACAAGTACATTGATTTCACCGCCCTGATCCAGAGCTTTTGAGCCGCTAAATTCGATACACCTAATATCCTGCGTCAACTCTGAGCCTGTTTGAGTAATGATTTGCGGCTGATCTGGTACGGTGAAAACAACCTGGAAGCCGACCAATACCGCCATAATAAGAAAAGCTAACGCCAGAAAAAAACGCTTAAACATACGACAAACCTGAATATACACACCCTAAAACTGGAACAACCAACCTCGGGTTATTGGATTTCACTGAAAGTAAAAAACAAAAAAGGAGCCACTTGGCTCCCTTTTAGCATAATAAATACGAGACAGGTAACAAGAAACCTTAGATCGCGTCTTCGTCTTCTTCACCAGTACGGATACGAACCACACGCTCAACATCAGTAACAAAGATTTTACCATCACCAATTTTGCCGGTTTGCGCGGTTTCAATGATCGTCTCTACGCATTTATCAGCCACATCTTCCGTTACAACGATTTCGAGCTTCACTTTAGGCAGAAAGTCCACCATGTACTCTGCACCACGGTAAAGCTCGGTGTGACCTTTTTGGCGACCAAAGCCTTTCACTTCAGAGACGGTCATCCCTGTAATGCCAACTTCAGCTAGCGCTTCTCGAACATCATCCAATTTAAATGGCTTGATAATCGCTTCAATTTTTTTCATGTTCATCCCTTAAGCTTCAATCGATTGCGCTTATTATCGTTTAGCGTTTCGCAACATTCAATGTTTGTCTATGATCCACCAGCGAAAATCCAGATTGAGCAAATTAACATAGCGAATATCGTGAGTTGATAAAACCCCAGTAAGGACTGCTCAATGCCCAATCGTCCAAGCTTTTTCAGACTCGCGTTTACTTCAAACTTGCGTAGTAAGCCGCTAGATTAGCGATGTCTTCATCAGACAACAGTGAAGCTTGAGCTTGCATAACAGCAGCAAGACCACCTGTTCGCTCTTTGTTTTTATAGGCTTTAATTGAACTGATAATGTATTGCTCGTTTTGCCCTTTCAGGTTTGGGTAACCCGGAATGACAGCAATGCCGTCGGCGCCATGACACGCAGCGCATACTCCTGCCTTTGCTTGACCTGCTGTGGCATCTCCCGCAGCTAGAGCCTGCCCACTGAGCATGGTTAGCGCCACCATTGCGCCCATGATTGTTTTCTTCATTGCTTCACCTAATCAATTATTATTTAAGGATTTTTATATTTTATAATCGACATTGTGGCATGAATTTTCATTACCTGCGCCAAATAAGTTCACAATCTTGACCATTAAACGCCTGATCAACGAACAGATCTGCCACAGCAACGACTCGGTCTTGGTACATCAAAATCGGAATTTGACGACGCAGCCAGCTTGGCACATTGTATTCTTGGAACAACTTCTTCAGTTTTCGACTGTGATTACGCGTGGTTGGATGCGCTGATAAGCCTTCCGGATTAAAGGTCACGCGAAGCAATTCTGGCTGACTCGGAAGCGCAATCGTTGCGTTGCTAGAACTCGTCGTTAAGGTCAGCTCCCCTAGCCGCTCTGGAAGCGATAAAACGGTATCGACTTGAATCGTACTTTGCCACTCAGTGACGTCAGCTATTTCCGTTACCCAATAGAGACGATTTCGAAAACGGCGCACTTCACCTTGTTTAAGTTGTAGTTTGGGGTTGGCATCTTGCTGAGCTAATGCGACTTCATTCCAGATAAGATTGAGTTGTACCTGAGTCGGCATACTAGTATTAAGCTTAGCCAGCCACATACGAATCAAGCGCGCACGCGCTAATTCACTGTGCTTAGCCAGTTCTTCAATACTCAAACTTAGATCCGTTTGTAAAGCGCGTTCAAACACCGCGCTCAATAGTTCATCCAATAGCGCTTCTTGTTGAGCACATAAGCTTGCACTGCGCTGAACCGCTTGATGGATACTAGGCCAGCGACCAGACAATTCAGGAATAACACAATGACGAAGAAAGTTACGATCATAACGGGTATCTTGGTTGCTTTCGTCTTCCACCCACTCCAAGCCTAATTTAGTAGCCGCGTCTTCGATGGTCTTCCGCTTGATAGTAAGCAATGGTCGAACTAGGGATCCGCCAGAAAACGGCATACTCTCCGCCATCGAAGATAACCCTTTTGGCCCGCTGCCTCGCTTAAGAGCAAGGAGAAAAGTCTCTAGTTGATCATCAGCATGTTGGCCGGTCAACAGTATATCGCCTTCTTGAATGTACTTAGTTAAGGCTTGATAGCGAGCTTCACGAGCAAGAAGTTCAATACTTTCACCATTGCTGATGTCTAAGCTCACTCGCTCAATCGAGCATGATATGCCCACTTGTTTTGCCCAAAGTAAGCATTTATCGGCCCAATCATCGGCATTCGAGCTCAAACCATGGTGCACATACACAGCGTGACACTCTATCGAATGCGCTTGTTGATAGCGACTGAGTAATTCGAGTAAAAGACGTGAATCCACTCCTCCGCTAAACGCCAAGACAACCTTAGTGCCTGATTGATAGTAGCGGCCGAGAACTTGAGCAAAATGCGGGTACAGCGATTCCATAAGCGATCCGATAGGTACAAAAAAGGGCTGGACTCTCATCCAACCCTTTCTATTTTAACTGTTATCACTTGAGATATCAGCTAACGCTTAATAGCAATCACCGAAATTAACAGTAACCGTAGCTCATTAGGCGCTGGTAACGACGTTCACGTAGCGTCTCTTCATCCAATTGCTCTAGATCTTCTAGTTGACGAAGTAGTGTCGCTTTCATATTCGCTGCCATTTGAACATGATCGCGATGAGCGCCGCCTAGTGGCTCTTCAATGATTTCGTCGATCAGTTCAAGCTCTTTAAGACGAGGAGCAGTTAGACCCATCGCTTCTGCCGCTTGCGGCGCTTTGTCAGAATCACGCCATAGGATTGAAGCACAACCTTCAGGAGAGATTACTGAGTATGTAGAGTACTGAAGCATGTTCACGTAGTCGCCTACACCAATTGCTAGTGCGCCGCCTGAACCACCTTCACCAACAACGTTACAGATTACTGGCACTTTAAGACCAGACATCACTTTTAGGTTTTTCGCGATAGCTTCAGATTGACCACGCTCTTCTGCGCCCACACCTGGGTACGCGCCAGCCGTATCGATAAATGTGATGATCGGCATGTTGAAACGCTCAGCCATTTCCATCAAACGTAGCGCTTTACGGTAACCTTCTGGTTTTGGCATACCAAAGTTACGTTTCACTTTCTCTTTGGTTTCACGACCTTTTTGATGACCGATGATCATCACTGGACGGCCTTCAAGGCGAGCCATGCCACCCACAATCGCTTTGTCATCTGCAAACGCGCGGTCACCCGCTAATTCATCAAACTCCTCAAAAGCGTGTTGGATGTAATCCAGCGTGTAAGGACGTAGTGGGTGACGAGCCAGTTGAGCTGTTTCCCATGCGCCTAGGTCGCTGAAGGTTTTTTTCTTCAGCTCTAAGCTTTTCTTCTCAAGCTGTTCGATTTCTTTATCCAGGTCAATCGCAGAATCACCACCATGACGAGAGACATCACGTAGTGCTTCAATTTTCGCTTCTAGTTCTGCAATTGGCTTTTCAAATTCAAGAAAGTTTAGGCTCATCTATGAATCCTTGTTTACTCAGCGTCTAACATATTGCGCTGAATTTTTAGTTAAATTCGAGTTCTACCTGGCTTTTGCCAAGTAACTGTTTTAAATCGTCGAGTAATGTATCACTTGGCGTTACTCGCCACTCGGTGCCCAATGTTAACCGCGCTCTGGCGTCGGCACGCTGGTAGTATACATTGACGGGTACGGTTCCGGCTTTGTGCGGTTCTAAAATACGGCTGAACTGCTCAAAAAACTGATCGTTGATCTGAGTTGCATCTATCGATACCGACAAACCACGAGCGTATTTCTCGCGCGCACTGCCGAGATCCATAACTTCACGCGCCGACATTTTAAGGCCACCGTTGAAGTCATCAAAGCTGACCTGTCCAGAAACGACCAAAATTCTGTCTTTTTCGAGAAGTTCGGCGTATCGATCCAGTGCATCTGAGAACAACATCACTTCCATGCGACCACTTCGGTCATCCAGTGTCATAATGCCAATTCGTGTACCACGCTTAGTCGTCATTACACGAGCGGCAATAACCAAACCAGCCACCGTGACAGATTGGTCGCGACGCGTTGGCGTTGCGTCTTTTAGTCGACAACTGGTGTATTTGTTTAGTTCCTTTACGTAGGCGTTAATTGGGTGCCCTGTCAAATATAGGCCTAGGGTATCACGCTCGCCCTCTAACCACACTTTTTCTGGCCAAGGCGGAACCTGCGTATACTTATGCTCTACTTCTTCAGGCGCATCCGTTAGCACACCAAACATATCCGTTTGACCAAACGCCTCAGCTTGGTGATGTTGACTTGCTGCTTTTACCGCATCATTGAGTGACGCCATCATCGCCGCGCGGTGTGGGCCAAGTCGATCCAACGCGCCCGCGTAAATCAGCTTCTCTATCACTCGTTTATTGACGCGTTTTAGATCAACTCGAGCACAGAAATCAAATAGGTCTTTAAAGTGACCACCTTTATTTCTCGCCTCAAGAATCGCATCGATAGGACCTTCACCTACCCCTTTTATCGCACCAATACCGTAAACAATTGCGCCATTTTCATCAACATTAAAGCGATATAGGCCAGAGTTGATGTCTGGTGGCAGCACGGTGAGCTTCATACGGAAACACTCATCGACCAAGCCAACGACTTTTTCCGTGTTATCCATATCGGCTGTCATTACCGCAGCCATAAATTCGGCAGGATAATGTGTTTTCAGCCAAAGAGTCTGATAAGAAACCAATGCATAAGCAGCAGAGTGTGATTTGTTAAAGCCATAACCGGCGAACTTCTCTACCAAGTCGAAGATTTTCATCGCCAACTCGCCATCGATACCGTTCTTTATCGCACCTTCTTCAAAGATAGCACGTTGTTTTGCCATCTCTTCTGGCTTTTTCTTACCCATTGCACGGCGGAGCATGTCCGCACCACCTAGCGTGTAACCCGCTAAGATCTGCGCAATCTGCATTACCTGCTCTTGGTACAGGATGATGCCGTAGGTTGGATCAAGCGTCTCTTTTAGCGACTCGTGTTGCCACTTTTCATCTGGATAAGAGATCGCTTCTCGACCATGTTTACGGTCGATAAAGTTATCTACCATGCCCGATTGCAAAGGACCCGGACGGAAGAGTGCTACCAATGCGATAATGTCTTCGAAACAGTCTGGCTGAAGTCGTTTGATCAGCTCTTTCATGCCCCGAGATTCAAGCTGGAATACTGCTGTCGTTTCAGAGTTTTGCAACAAACGGAAAGAGGCAGGATCTTCTAACGGTATGGATTCAATTTGAACCGGTTCTTTACCTTCTCGCTCTAGACGTGGGTTAATCAGCCCTAACGCCCAGTCAATAATGGTTAAGGTACGTAAACCCAAGAAGTCAAACTTAACTAGGCCAGCGGTCTCAACATCGTTTTTATCAAATTGAGTAACCGGAAAGTGACCTTCAGCGTCTGCATAAATTGGTGCAAAATCGGTAATTGTTGTAGGTGAAATTACAACGCCACCAGCGTGTTTACCGGCGTTTCGCGTACAACCTTCCAAAATATGACACATGTCGATGAGTTCTTTAACTTCCTCATCGGCCTCATACAATTCAGGTAGCGCAGGTTCAGCTTTAAACGCCTTATCTAGCGTCATGCCTGGATCAGGCGGGATCAGCTTTGAAATACGATCAACAAAACCAAATGGATGACCCAATACGCGGCCAACGTCACGGATTACCGCTTTTGCCGCCATGGTACCAAACGTGATGATCTGAGACACCGCGTCGCGACCGTACATTTCCGCAACGTGGTCAATAACCTGGTCACGTTTATCCATACAGAAATCGACGTCGAAATCGGGCATCGAGACACGTTCTGGGTTCAAGAAACGTTCGAACAGCAAGTCGTATTCTAATGGATCCAGGTCGGTGATTTTTAATGCGTAAGCCACCAAAGAGCCGGCACCGGAACCACGTCCAGGACCTACAGGAATTCCATTATCTTTTGACCACTGGATGAACTCCATTACGATCAAGAAGTAACCAGGGAATCCCATTTGGTTGATAACATCTAGCTCTATCTGAAGACGTTCATCATATTCAGGGCGACGACGTTTCCTCTCTTCCTCATCTGGAAATAGGAACTCTAAACGCTCTTCCAAGCCCTCTCGGGATTTCATGACTAAGAACTCAGTCTCTTTCATCCCTTCAGTTGGGAAGGCTGGTAGGAAGTACTCCCCTAAGCGCACAGTCACGTTACAACGCTTCGCTATCTCGACACTGTTTTCTAACGCTTCAGGAATATCAGCAAACAGCTCGCACATTTCTTCTTCTGTACGAAGATATTGCTGCGGACTGTAGTTTTTTGGCCTACGCGGATCTTCTAATGTGTAACCATCGTGAATCGCTACGCGTATTTCATGAGCATCAAATAGGTCTGGACTCAGGAATACAACTTCATTGGTCGCCACTACTGGCAAGTCTTGCTGCTCTGCCAATTCAACTGCAAAGTGAAGATAAGTCTCTTCATCTGGACGACCGGTACGAAGTAACTCAAGATAAAAGCGATCTGGAAAATGCTGTTTATAAAAATCAACACACCCTTGCACTATTTGACGGTTGCCTTTCAAAAGGCCGCGACCAATTTCCCCGCTTTTACCGCCGGATAATACAATCAGGCCTTCAGACATTTCAGCCAACCAGGCTTTATCAATCACCGGGTGGTGTTGAACATGTCCACGTAAGTACGCTTTTGATATCAATAACGTCAGGTTCTTATAACCTACATTATCCGCCGCAAGCAAAGTCACTTGTGTCAGCTCTTCACCAAACTCGTCCGACTGCATTTTAAAGTCAGCACCAATGATCGGTTTAACACCACTGCCATGCGCCGTACCGTAAAACTTCACCAAACCACATAGGTTGGTAAAGTCGGTCAACGCCATTGCGGGCATACCGAGCTCAGCAACTTTCTTTACGATTGGCGGAACTTTGTTGAGGCCATCCACCATCGAGAAGTCACTATGAACACGCAGGTGGATGAATTTGGGATCTGACATTAACAGGTACCGTGTAACTCTATTTTGTTGGGGATTCTAACCTAAAGAGGTTGGGTTTATAACACCAATTAGATCGTTTGATTATTCTATGCCTAACGCTTTTTTTACTGGCTTGAAACTCTTGCGGTGTTCACTGATCACTCCGTGTTGCTCAATCGCTTCAAAGTGCGCTTTAGTTGGGTAACCTTTGTGCTTCGCGAAGCCAAATTGTGGATGAAGTTTATCCAACTCTTCCATCTCTTGGTCACGCACGACTTTGGCAATAATTGAAGCCGCACTGATTTCGGCAACACGTAGATCGCCTTTTACTATAGCTTGAGCATCCATTGGCAGCTCCGGACAACGGTTACCATCAATCAACACCAAATCAGGTTGAACCTGTAACCCCACCACTGCACGCTGCATCGCAACCATAGTCGCCTGCAAAATATTCAGTTGATCGATTTCTTCAGGAGAACAACGCCCGACCGCCCACGCCAATGCTTTTTCTTTGATTTCAGGAAGCAGCGCCATGCGTTTCTTTTCGGTCAATTTTTTCGAATCGTTCAACCCTTCAATAGGATTGTTAGGATCAAGGATAACCGCAGCGGTGACGACGTCTCCCACCAAAGGGCCACGTCCGACCTCGTCGACTCCGGCCACAAGCTGGTAACCTTGCGGATATTCAAACGGAGGGAGTTCAACTTTGGTTTTGGTCGCTTTTGGTTTAACAGCCATGATAAATCTCTATTTTTCAATCAGTTTTAGAACCGCGTTTGCGGCTTGTTGGTCCGCATCTTTACGAATCCAATGATGCATTTCCGTAAACTTATCTAACATCAGTTTATTGTCGCTTTCCAATAAGCGAGAAACCTCAGTAAACAAATTGTCTGGTGTGCACTCATCTTGTAGATATTCTTTGACGAGCTCATCATCCGCTAAGATATTCGGCAATGACACATACTTCGTTTTCAATAGGCGTTTAGCTAAGAAAGCAGTAAATGCATTCACACGATAACCCACCACCATTGGACGCTTGAGAAGCATACACTCCAACGCTACGGTACCAGAGGCCAGCATCACGGCATCGGATGCGGTGATGACGTTGCGTGCGGTGTCATCAACTAACTTGAAGTCCAACTCTGGTGCGAGTTCTTTCCAGGCTTGTTCAAACTGCTCACGGCGTTTTTGATTAACAAGCGCGACAACAAACCCCAGTTCTGGAAATTTTTTATGGAGTAACTTGCAGGTTTCAATAAATGGCTCAGAGAGCATTTTTAACTCGCTACCACGACTGCCTGGCAGGACAGCAAGCCACTTTTTATCTTGTTCTAAACCAAGCAACTCACGTGCAGGCGCTTGTTCTGATTCTAGTGGGATGGAATCAGCCAAGGTATGACCAATGAACTCGCAAGGTACATTAAATTTGTCGTAGAACGCTTTCTCAAACGGAAGAAATGCTAGCACCAAGTTCGTTGCCGCTTCTATTTTAAAGATGCGCTTCTGACGCCAAGCCCAAACAGACGGACTCACGTAATGAACGGTTTTAATGCCCGCTTGCTTGAGGTCAAGCTCTAGGCGTAAGTTGAAGTCAGGAGCATCGATCCCGATGAAAACATCAGGCGGATTCTGAGTAAAATACTGAACGAGCTCAGCTTTCACTTTAAGAAGTCTCGGTAAGCGGCCTAAAACCTCGACTAACCCCATCACCGCAAGCTCTTCCATATCAAACAGAGACTCGCAACCTTGGGCTATCATTTTCGGACCGCCAATACCTACGAACTCTGCGTCTGGATATTGCTGCTTTACTGCTTTGATAAAGCCTTCACCTAGCGTATCGCCAGACAATTCTCCGGCAATGATGCCAATACGTAATGGTCTTTCCATATCTACTTCGCTATTTTTCCTGTGCGCTATGGATAACGGTTTGCCTTATCCATAAAACACAAAAAGATCGTAACCTCAAATTCGGTCACGATCTTTTTATTTATTGCTTCATTCGCCAATTAACGAATAATGCCACGTTCCGTCGTTTCCAGAATATCTGAGAAACGCTTCACAGCCGGCCACTCTTGAGCCATTTCAGCCAGAATAGGCTTCACTTCTTCTAGCGTCTTACCTGAACGATAGATTTCTTTATACGCTTTTTGCAGCGCACGAATCTCTGGTTTCTCAAAGCCGTTACGCTTCAAGCCAACAAGGTTCAAGCCGAAAGGAGTCGCGTGGTTGCCTTGCGCGAGTACGTAAGCAGGGACATCTTGCACCACTGCTGAGCAGCCGCCAATGTACGCGTAAGCGCCCACTGTACAAAACGGGTGAATCGCAGACAGTGCCATCACACCAGCATAATCATCAACAGTAACGTGACCACCAAGAATCGAGTTATTACCGATATGAGTGTGGTTACCAATAACAACATCATGCGCAACGTGTGCATTCACACACAATAAGTTATCATCACCAATGATCGTGGTTGCTTTGTCCTGCACTGTGCCGCGGTGAACTTGGACCGCTTCACGAATGACGTTACGATCACCGATAACCACAGTTGTGTCTTCACCACCGTATTTTTTGTCTTGGTTTTCTTCGCCAATGACAGCATGCGGGAAAATACGGTTATCTTTGCCAATAGTCGTGTGACCTTTGATCACAACGTGAGACATCACTTCTGTGCCTTCACCAATTTCAACCGTAGAGGTGATGTACGTAAAAGGACCTACTGTTACGTTAGCACCAATTTTGGCGCCCTCTTCTACCACCGCTGCCGGGTGGATTTTAGCGGTTTCATGAATCATATTAAAACTCTCGACGAGCACACTTCAGTTCTGCAGAACATACCACTTCGCCGTCAACTTTTGCTACACCGCTAAATGCAGCAATGCCGCGACGTTCTTTCAGAAATTCTACCTCAATAACCAATTGGTCGCCCGGAACCACTGGTTTACGGAATTTCGCGCCGTCTACGCTTGCAAAGTAGTACAGTTCATTTTCTGTTGGTGCACCAAATGATTTAAATGCAAGTAAGCCTGTTGCCTGAGCCATTGCTTCTAAAATCAAAACACCTGGGAATACTGGTAGTTGAGGAAAGTGACCTGTGAACTGAGGTTCGTTAACCGACACGTTTTTAATCGCGTGAAGGTACTTCTCTTCTTGGAAGTCTATCACTCGGTCGATCAATAAGAATGGGTAGCGATGAGGTAGTAGCTCTTGAATTTCAGAGATGTTCATCGTTTTCTTTTCAGTAGTCAAAGTCGTCTTCCTATATCAATTTTTTGCCGCCAAGATGGCAAACGTGGCAACAGGTCGTAAAGCCGAATCGCTTTGCAATATACTAGCAAAATACGCACCATCTTGGAGTTAAATCTACTTAGAGCGCGTCATTATAGAAGAAAAAGACCCGCATTTCGCGAGTCTTCGTACAGAATATGGAACTAGAGCCTGTTAGCTTTCACGTTAAATACAGAGCGAAAGATAACTTGTTCTAAATTTCTTCTTTCTGTTCCAGCTGTTTTTCAACCGCTTTCAGGCGCTTATTCATCTCATCAATACGGTGAACTCGAGTTGCAGTTTTACGCCACTCTCTGTTCGTTTGTAGTGGAATACCTGATGAGTAAAGGCCTTTTTCTTCGATACTGCGCATTACCATGCCCATACCTGTAATCGCCACACCATCTGCGATAGTGATATGGCCATTCAGAACAGACGCGCCGCCAATCTGGCAGTACTTACCAATTTTTGTACTGCCCGCGACAATAGTACCACCAGGCATCACGGTACCATATCCGATCTGCACGTTGTGCGCGATTTGAAGTTGGTTATCCAGAATGACATTGTCTTCAATGATAGTATCTTCGAGTGCACCGCGGTCAATCGTAGTACAAGCACCAATCTCAACGCGGTTACCGATACGCACTGAACCAAGCTGAGGAATTTTAATCCACTCGCCTTTGTCATTCGCATAACCGAAGCCATCAGAGCCAATGACGGTGCCCGATTGAACAAGACAGTCATCACCCAATGACACTTCATGATAGATAGTGACATTAGCCCAAAGCTTGGTGTTATTCCCTAGCTTGGCGTTCTTACCGATAAAACAACCAGCGCCAACGCTTACGTTGTCGCCGAGTTCCACGCCCGTTTCAATCACGGCGTTAGCGCCGATTGTAACGTTCTCACCCATCTTAACGTCAGCGGCAATCACAGCACTTGGTGCAATATCGTCTGCCGGTTTTGGTGTGGTATCCATCGCTTGGACCACACGAGCAAATGCGACATAAGGGTCCGAAACCACTAGCGCGTTTCCAACGCATTGCTCTTTATGCTCAGCCTTTACCATAACAACGGTAGCTTGGCACTCAGAAAGGTGTTTTGCGTATTTTGGGTTAGACAAGAAGGTTACATCACCTTCTTGTGCTTTATCCATTGGGGCAACACGGCTTACAACGAGAGACTCGTCACCAAACAGCTCACCCCCGGTAATTGTCGCCAATTCGGCTAATGTTAATGTCTTCATAACTTCTTATTTTAGAGCTTTAATTACGTCTTCAGAGATATTGTATTCTGGCTTGCCGTACTGTAAAGCAGAGATATCAATCACAAGATCGTAACCATTTTTGTCTGCGACTTTCTTAACTGCATCTTGAATCGTTTTGAAAAGCTTCGCTTTTTCTTCAGCTTCACGACGCGCACTTGCTTTTTCAAGTGCTTGTGCTTTCACTTTGTACTCGCTGTCTAGCTTCGCGATATCGATACGTAGCTTTTCAACTTCGTCTTGACCCAAAAGCTCGCCGTCACGTTGTAGCTTCTCAATCTTTGTTTTAGCTTGTGCTTGGATTGACTTCAGTTCATCAGCTTTGCTTTTGAAGTCTTTCTGCATTTTTTGTAGTACAACTTCACGTTGAGGAAGAGCTTGAAAAACTTGAGCTGTATTTACGTAAGCAATTTTCTGTGCAGCTTCTGCCGCATTTGCAAACATTGAAGAGCTCAGTACAAGAAGGCCAATCCCAGCCGCTTTGATCATTTTATTCAAAATATTTTCCTCTTTAGAAAGTTCTACCGATAGTGAATGTGAAGAACTCTTCATCATCGCCATCAAATTTCTTAATTGGTTTCGCTAGTGAGAATACTAGTGGCCCCATTGGAGACATCCACTGCAACGCCGCACCGTAAGAAGAGCGGTAGTTGGTTGGATCTGAGTAATCGTAATAGTAACGGTCACCATATTCCGCACCTGAATCGCGATAGTCAAACTCAGTATCCCAAACACTTGCCATATCAAAGAAGATACTGGTACGAATTTGGTTTTGTACTTCCTCTGATGCGAACGGCGTTGGAACAATCAACTCGACACTCGCTAGCGCCACGGCGTTACCACCGACAGAGTCATCTGTTGCTGTATCTGCACCATTGTTTGAGCCTGATGTATCACGGTAAACCGCTTTAGGGCCAACAGAGTTTGAACCAAAGCCACGAAGTGATGTAAAGCCACCTGCGTAGTAGTTTTCGTAGAATGGGAACAAGTTATCGTTACCATCCGTTTGGCCGTAACCGTTGCCGTAACCTAAGCGACCACGGAACAAGAGGGTAAACTCGTGCTTTTTAGTCAATGGCACATACTGGCGAACATCGTACTGCATTTTGAAGTATTGAACGTCAGAGCCAGGTACGGTCATTTTATAGAATGCACGCTGATGGTTACCTGCCGTAGGGAAATAGCCACGGTTTAAGTTATTACGTGTCCAAGAGATATTGAAGTCGAAGTCGTTTGTGTTCAACGCTCCACTAGAATCAATGTTGTCTGCTTGTGCTCGTAAGAACTGCTCTACCTGCAAGTAAGGCGATAAGTTACCGATCTTGTTGTGCGTATAACCGACACCGAATTCAAAACGGTTCAACTCATCGAATGGGAAGCCCCACGTTAAGCTCGCGCCATAGCTTTCGTTGGTATAGTCAACGATATTGGCTTCTTTAGCTTCAAATTCGTTATAGAAAACCTTACCACCTAAGCTTACACCGTCTAAGTTCCAGTACGGATCACGGTAATCTAGACTGATATTTTTCTGGTAGTCATTCATCATCGCGTTGATACCAACACGGTTACCGCTACCAATAAAGTTATCTTGTTGCAGGCCAACCTGGAAGCTCACACCCGATTCTGTACCGTAGCCAACACCGAAGTTAACGCTACCAGAGTTCGCTTCTTTGACAGAGTAAACTAGGTCAACTTGATCATCACTACCAGGAACTCGAACCGTCTGTACTTCAACATTTTCAAAGTAGCCCAAACGATTTAGACGAGTTTTACCCGTTTCAATCGATTTCGAGTTCAACCAACTGCCTTCCATCTGACGCATTTCACGACGAAGGACTTCATCTTTGGTTGAGTTATTACCCGTGAAGCGAATATCACGGACATAAATTCGGTTACCCGGGTCTACGTTAACGACCAAAGAAACTTCTTGATTCTCGTCGTCAAACTCAGGAATGGTATTCACTTGAGGATAAGCATAACCGGACTCACCAAGCACACGCTTAATCCCTTCTTCCATTGAAGTAACCAACGAGCCGTTGTATGTCTCATTGTCTTCAAATGGTACAAGTCGTTCGAACGTCGCTTCCTCACCAATCAAATCACCACGGAACTTTACGTCCTTGACGGTATAAACCTCTCCCTCTTCTAAGCCAAGAGTAATGTATACCCCTTTCTTGTCAGGAGAGATTGCAACTTGTGTCGAATCAACGTTAAATTTTAAGTAACCGCGGTCCAGATAGAATGATTTGAGCGCTTCAATATCACCTGCAAGCACTTGTTTTTGGTACTTTTCGTCAGACAGGAAATTCCACCACGGCACATCAACATTCAAGTTAAAACGAGAAAGAAGGTCCTCATCGCTGAAAACTTCATTGCCGATAAAATTGATTTGCTGAATTTTTGCCGACACGCCTTCAGTAAAGACAAACTTTAGGTCAGAACGGTTACGTGGCAGTGGAGTTACCACAGCTTTTACTGTGGCGTTGTATTTACCTACGCTGTAGTAAAAGTCTTCTAAGCCTTTTTCAATGTTGCTTAGCGTGGTGCGGTCAAGCGCTTCGCCTTCACGAACACCAGATGCGTTCAGGTTTTCTTGTAGCTGCTCGTCCTTGATTGCTTTGTTACCAGAAAATGAGATGCTGGCAATGGTAGGACGCTCTTTGACTTGAACCATCAGAACGCCGCCGTCACGTAACACTTTCACATCTTCAAAGTTACCAGATGCATACAGTGCACGGATAATCTCTGCAACATCGCCTTGGCCAATGGTATCACCGACACGTACAGGCATTTTCAACAACGCAGCACCCAGTGCTACACGCTGCAATCCATCGATTTCAATATCTTGAACTACGAAGTTCTCTGCTCCATTTGCAGATACACTGGTAGCCAGTAAACTTGCAAATAGAATTCGCTTAATCGCCATACTTGTTCTAATTATTCCTTGCTACTGCTTTTGTCTCTGAACTATCACAGACGAGTAAAATCATTAAATAGCGCTAACGCCATGAGCGAGAAGATGATCGCACCACCAATTCTAAAGCCCATTTCCTGCACTCTCTCAGGAACGGGACGTCGAATGACTGCTTCAATTGCAAAAAATAACAAATGACCGCCATCCAACATTGGTAAAGGAACGAGATTAATAATACCTAGGTTAACACTAATTAGAGCGAGAAAACCTAAAAAGTAGACCAAGCCATAATCAGCCGTCGCACCTGCGCCTTTGGCTATTGATATTGGACCACTCAGATTATTCAGACCAACGTCACCAACAATCAATTTCTTAAGCATGCTGATTGTCAAGCCAATGACTTGGCCGGTTTTGTCTACCGCCTTACCTACTGACTCGAATACACCAAACTGAAGGTCGAAGCGATAACTTTCTGGCCATTCTGCGACTTTAGGTGCAATACCTGCAAAACCAACGACTTCTTTGTTAGCTAGCTCACGGCTACCAGGCGTCAGCGTTAATGTTTGCTCATAGCCCTGACGCAATACCGTTAATTCAATCGGTGTATCAGGATTAGAGCGAACCGCTTCAACAACTTGCTTCCACTCCGTGATGCGTTGTTCACCAATAGCGACAATCTCATCACCTGGAAGCACACCTGCTTTTTCCGCCGCTCCACCTTGCGAAACCTGTTCGATAACGCGATACACCTCCGGTGTATACGGCGCAAAACCTAATGACTGCATCGCAGACTGAGTTTCAGGGTCGAACTCCCATTCGCGCAGATCGAGCGTTTTCGTTACTTCTGAACCAACTTCATTCGCTGACGTCAGTGTTACTGTCATCAAATCATCGCCAATATGAGAAATCAATCCCATATTTACCGATTCCCAATCCGGAGTTTTGATACCAGATATCGATTTAAGTTCCATTCCAGATTCAATTCCGGCTTCTGCGACGATCGAATTGGGCGTAACTTCACCAATTACTGGCTTAACTGCTGGGATACCAATAAGAAATACGAGCCAATAGGCGAAAATTGCGAAAAGGAAATTAAAGATAGGGCCTGCAGCAACAATAGACGTTCGCTTCCATAGCGGCTTCTTATCAAACGCTAAATGCTTCTCATGTTCTGGCACCTCATCAACACGGCTATCAACCATTTTTACATAGCCGCCGAGAGGGATCATTGAGATGCTGTACTCCGTTCCGTCTTTGCCTACCTTACTCCAGATAGACTTGCCGAAACCGATTGAAAACTTTTCAACTTTCACGCCGCAACGGCGAGCAACCCAAAAGTGCCCAAACTCGTGCACAGCGACAAGAATGCCCAGTGCGACGATAAAAGAAATGAGATTCCACAATATACCAGTCATCAGCTACGCTCGCGTATGGTTTCTAGGGCAATAGTTCGTGCCATTCTATCTAGCTCTAACAAGCTTTCCAAGCTATTCGCATTCTCAGCTTTGCAGCTTGCATTGATGTTATTCAACACAGACTCATTGATGCGAGCGATATCCGTAAAACCTAGGCTGTTATTTAAAAATGCATCAACAGCGACTTCATTCGCTGCATTCAGTGCCGTTGTTGCATGTTGACCTTCATAACAAGCGTCAATTGCTAGTTTTAAACATGGGTAACGAGCAAAATCAGGTTGCAAAAACGTCAATTCACCAATTTTCGTGAAGTCTAGTGGCTTAACCCCAGCTTCAACTCTTGATGGGTATGACATAGTCAGTGCAATAGGGGTCGCCATATCCGGCTCACCCATTTGTGCCAAAACCGAACCATCGCGGTATTGAACCATTGAATGAATAACAGACTGCGGATGAATAATAACCTTTAGCTGCTCGCGAGCCGCATTAAACAACCATTTAGCTTCGATATACTCCAAGCCTTTGTTCATCATCGTGGCTGAGTCAACGGAAATCTTTGGTCCCATCGACCAGTTCGGATGGGCGATCGCCTGTTCAGGAGTCACCTTTTCCAGTTCTGCGATGTCAGTGTAACGGAAAGGACCACCAGAACCAGTCAGCAAAATATGAGAAATGCCATGTTCTTGTAAATTACAACGACCTAAATTGGTTTGTACTTGCTGTGGTAAGCATTGGAAAATAGCATTGTGTTCACTATCGACGGGAAGTAGCTCCGCACCAAACTCTTCTACGGCATCAATAAATAACTGGCCTGACATGACCAATGCTTCTTTATTTGCCAACAATACTCGCTTACCAGCTTTCACGGCAGCCATGGTAGGTAGTAGACCAGCTGCTCCGACAATAGCGGCCATCACACTGTCAACTTCGTCCAATGAAGCAATATGGCATAGAGCATCCACACCACCTAATACTTCGGTGCTTGGAGAAACCAAATGTAACTCAGATTGGAGTTGAACCGCTGCGGCTTTGTCCGCCATGACCGCGTATTTAGGTTGCCACTGACGACATAGCCCGATCATCTTTTCAACGTTGGTGCTTGCCGCTAAGGCAACGACAGAAAACAGCTCTGGGTTTTGTTCGACCACTTTAAGCGTGCTTGCACCAATGGATCCAGTAGCACCAAGAATCGTTAACTTTTGCATGTTGTAAGACCGTTAGAAAGCTCAGGAGCGACAATGCCGCTCCTGATAAATTAGAATACGTAGTAAAGAAGAGCAAAAACTGGGAATGCTGCGGTTAGGCTGTCAATACGATCGAGCACACCGCCATGTCCTGGGATAATGTTGCTGCTGTCTTTAATGCCTGAGACACGCTTGAACATACTTTCCACCAGATCGCCGAGCACTGATATAACAACAGTAACCAACGTAATCAACACCATATGGACAGGACTGGAGAACTGGATATCAAACCAATCAGCAAATGCCCACGCCACGATCAATGCCGTGATAATGCCGCCAATAAGCCCTTCAATGGTTTTATTCGGACTGACATGTGGCGCCATTTTACGTTTGCCTAAGCTTTTGCCTGCAAAGTAAGCACCGCTATCTGCAGCCCATACCAAGAAACAAACGTATAACACGAGCTTTGCTCCGTGGTATGGATCTACCGTAATGTCATGAGCTCTAAGAATAACTACACTCCAAAGGAATGGAATTAATGTCAGAAAACCAAACACATGGCGTAAAACAAAATTATTTTGCCAAGATTTCGTCGTTTTGGGATAAGTAATCGCCATTAAGCTAGCAATAATCCACCAAACAAAACCAAGGCCCAGCACAACATAATGAGGCGTTGCTAAATGGTTGAGGCTATGTGCGTCAGGCGAAATATATAGAAAACTAAGTCCGGTAACAATGACTGCCGGAACGAGGGCAGCAAAGCGAGAGTTGCTTCCTGTAAATTGAGTCCACTCCCAAAAACCTAATAGGGTAATTGCAGTTAAAGCGGCAATAAAGCCCATTAGGGGTAATTTAAAAATGCCTAAAATAACCAGGGGAGCTAAAATTAGTGCTGTTATTATTCTCTGTTTCAAACTAACTAGTCCTTATTGAGCTGCCATCAATGCCTTTATTTGTTCACCTGTACAGCCAAAACGACGTTCTCGATTGATAAACCAAGTTACAGCTTCAACTAAGCTGTCTTCGTCGAATTCCGGCCAATACTCGGGTGTAAAGTACATTTCTGCATAAGCCATTTGCCACAACATAAAGTTGCTGATGCGACACTCTCCACTGGTACGAATCAAAAGATCCACTTCAGGTAAGTCTGCCATGGTCAAATGCTCAGTGATTAGCTGCTCATTGATATCCTCTACACGAATCTCACCGTTACGTGCTTTTAACGCTAACGTTTTGGCCGCTTCTGTGATGTCCCACTTACCGCCATAATTGGCTGCAATGTTGATCACCATCCCCGTGTTACCTGCCGTTAGATTTTCAGCTTCTACAATCTTCTTTTGTAGACGCTCACTAAATCGACTGGTATCACCGATCACGCGCAACCGTAAATTATTTTTGTGTAGTTTTTTTACTTCACTAGACAGGACCGTGATAAACAGTTCCATCAAAAGACCCACTTCTTCCTCCGGACGACGCCAGTTTTCACTACTAAAAGCAAATAGCGTCATGGCTTTAATGCCAAGCTTTGAAGCAGCAGCCACGGTCTTACGAACGGCATTAACGCCTTTTTTGTGACCAAATACGCGAGGTTTTCCTTTGGACTTAGCCCAACGGCCATTACCGTCCATAATGATGGCAATATGCTTAGGAAGGGAATCAGAGAAGGCTTGAGAATTTTGCATAGGGAGTTAATTGAGTTCCATCAGTTGGATAGACTAACATAAAAAAACGCTGAGCTGTGAGCACAGCGTTTTCCAACAGTGATGTGTGTGGGAGTATTAAACTTCCATCAACTCTTTTTCTTTTGCAGCAAGAACTTCATCGATCTTCTTAACTGCAACGTCAGTTAGTTTTTGAATTTCGTCTTGTGCTTTACGATCTTCATCTTCAGAGATTTCTTTATCTTTTAGAAGCGCTTTTAGATCGTTGTTTGCGTCACGACGGATGTTACGAACAGCAACACGACCACCTTCAGCTTCACCACGAACAATCTTAACTAGGTCTTTACGACGCTCTTCCGTTAGTGGTGGAAGTGGAACACGGATGATAGTACCAGCAGACATAGGATTTAGACCAAGATCAGACGTCATGATCGCTTTTTCTACTTTCGGAGTCAGCTCTTTATCGAAAACCGTGATTGCAAGTGTACGTGCATCTTCAGCAATAACGTTTGCTACTTGGTTTAGAGGTGTTGCTGCACCGTAGTATTCTACAGAAATACCAGATAGTAGGCTTGGGTGTGCACGACCTGTACGAATTTTAGAAAGGTTGTTCTTAAGCGCTTCAACGCTTTTATCCATGCGCTCTTGCGCGTCTTTTTTGATTTCGTTAATCACAGTTTCACCTTAAAAATGTCATCTTTCCTGAAGAAAGCCTAAAACGGTTGAGCAAAGCAAACGCCACCCTAACGCTTTGGGTGGCACCTTGGGACAAGCTTATTCGTTGATTAGCGTGCCTTCTGCTTCGCCCATAACCACGCGACGTAGTGCGCCTGGCTTGTTCATGTTAAATACGCGGATTGGCATTTTGTGGTCACGAGCTAGCGTAAACGCCGCCAAGTCCATCACTTTCAGCTCTTTATCCAGAACTTCTGCGTAAGATAGCTTATCATACAGCTCTGCGTCTGGGTTTGCTACAGGGTCAGCAGTAAATACACCATCAACTTTCGTCGCTTTTAGTACAACATCCGCTTCGATTTCAATACCACGTAGGCAAGCAGCAGAATCCGTTGTAAAGAACGGGTTACCCGTACCAGCAGAGAAGATGACAACACGGCCTTGGCGAAGCTCACGGATCGCATCAGCCCAATTATAGTCGTCACATACGCCTTTTAGAGGAATGGCAGACATAACGCGCGCATTCACGTATGCACGGTGAAGAGCATCGCGCATCGCTAGGCCATTCATTACTGTAGCAAGCATACCCATGTGGTCACCAACTACGCGGTTCATACCAGCTTCAGCAAGGCCTGCACCACGGAACAAGTTACCGCCACCGATAACTACACCAACCTGAACACCCAGTTCAACCAGTTCTTTAACTTCTTGTGCCATGCGATCAAGGACCGCAGGATCAATACCAAAACCGTCTTCACCTTGAAGAGCTTCACCACTCAGTTTTAATAGAATACGTTGATACGCTGGTTTAGGGTTCGTAGTCATGGAGTTTACCTTCCAAAGAGAGTTGTTGATTAACAGTCATGAATAGACACAAATTCAGTTATGGCTATTCATCACGGCTAATCGTTCACTGCTCATAAAAAGACCGCAGCCAAGGCTACGGTCTAATCTTTATACAGTCTCTAAGGATTAACCTTTTTGAGCTGCAGCAACTTCTTCAGCGAAGCTCATTTCTTCTTTCTTCTCGATACCTTCACCTACTTCTAGGCGAACGAATGTAGAAACTGAAGCGCCTTTTTCTTTCAGCATTTCACCTACAGTTTTCTTAGGTTCCATGATGAAAGCTTGACCTGTTAGAGAGATCTCGCCAGTGAATTTCTTCATGCGGCCAACAACCATCTTCTCAGCGATTTCAGCAGGCTTGCCTTCGTTCATTGCGATTTCAACTTGAACCGCTTTCTCTTTTTCTACTACGTCAGCTGGTACGTCTTCTGGGTTAACGAACTCAGGCTTAGAAGCAGCAACGTGCATTGCAACGTGCTTAAGAGTTTCTGCGTCGCCTTCACCAGCAACAACAACACCGATTTTCTCACCGTGACGGTAAGAAGCAATTGCAGTGCCTTGAACGTATTCTACGCGACGGATAGTGATGTTTTCACCGATTTTAGCTACAAGAGCTACACGTGCGTCTTCGAATTGTGCTTGTAGCTCTTCAACAGTCGCTTTTGAAGCTAGAGCTGCAGCTGCAACTTCTTCTGCGAATGCAGTGAAGTTACCGTCTTTAGCAACGAAGTCAGTTTGGCAGTTAACTTCAAGAAGAACAGCAACGCCGTTTTCTTCTTTGATGATGATTGCGCCTTCAGCTGCAACGTTACCAGCTTTCTTAGCTGCTTTCGCTGCGCCAGATTTACGCATGTTTTCAATTGCTAGTTCGATGTCAGCGTTTGCTTCTACAAGCGCTTTCTTACATTCCATCATGCCAGCGCCAGTACGCTCGCGAAGTTCTTTAACTAGAGCAGCAGTTACAGTTGCCATTCTGTATTCCTCGTTTGATTCGAAATAAGGTAAAAAACAGGGGCCTAACATTGTCGGCCCCCATTGCTAACTATAACTTAGTTTATGCTACACAAAGGTTTCACATAGACCAAGTGTGACACAGAGCCGCTATTATTCAGCTTCTACGAAACCGTCTTTTTCAGCAACTGCAGCTACGTCTTTGTTACGACCTTCAGATACTGCTGAAGCAGCAGCGTTCAGGTATAGCTGTACAGCGCGGATCGCGTCGTCGTTACCTGGGATTACGTAGTCAACGCCGTCTGGGTTAGAGTTAGTATCTACCACAGCGTATACTGGAATACCTAGGTTGTTAGCTTCTTTAATTGCAATGTGTTCGTGATCAGCGTCGATTACGAATAGAGCGTCTGGTAGGCCGCCCATGTCTTTGATACCACCAAGAGATTTCTCTAGCTTCTCCATTTCGCGAGTACGCATTAGAGCTTCTTTCTTAGTTAGTTTGTCAAAAGTACCGTCTTGAGATTGAGTCTCTAGATCTTTTAGACGCTTGATAGACTGACGAACTGTTTTGTAGTTTGTAAGCATACCGCCTAACCAGCGGTTGTTTACGTAAAACTGGTTGCTTGCGATTGCAGCTTCTTTAACAGCTTCAGATGCAGCGCGCTTAGTACCTACGAATAGAACTTTACCTTTCTTCTCGCCAACTTTAGCTAGTTCAGCTAGAGCGTCGTTGAACATTGGTACAGTTTTTTCTAGGTTGATGATATGAACTTTGTTACGAGCGCCAAAGATGAATGGCTTCATTTTTGGGTTCCAGTAACGAGTCTGGTGACCGAAGTGAACACCAGCTTTTAGCATATCGCGCATTGATACAGTTGCCATTTTAAATTCCTCTATGGGGTTAGGCCTCCACATTCCCCATAACTCCGACCAAGCTTCTGCTCAGCACCCCGGAATATGTGACGGAATGTGTGTGATTTAAAGATAAAAGGTTATTCGGATGAAGCTTGCTTCGCCGCTTAGCTTTGCTAAACGAAGAGAACAGTCCTCTATTCCGGCGCGCTTTATACCATATTTTAGCTCACTGTGGCTAGTAAAAATTATTTCTTCACCGTGCCACTTTCTCCTATTTATAAGCAAAACTTTAAACATACGATCGAATTAAGAATGATGCATATTCCTATCTGACTTGGGTTAACGCCCCGATGTCTGATAGAATGCGGCCATTCGCACGTTTACGTGCTTAGGAATAAGTAGAGAAAGCCAATGTCAATCAAGATTAAAACTGCTGAAGAAATAGAACGCATGCGCATTGCGGGCAAACTGGCCGCAGAGATTCTAGAAATGATCGAACCACACATCAAAGTTGGTGTGACGACAGAAGAGTTGAACAAAATCTGTCATGAGTACGCTCTAGAAAAAGGCGCATACTCTGCTCCGCTTGATTACCATGGTTTCCCTAAGTCGATTTGTACTTCAATCAACCATATCGTATGCCACGGTATTCCAGCAGAAAAAGACGAAATCGGTAGCAACGGTCAAATGAAGCCGGCGGTACTAAAAGATGGCGACATCTTAAACGTTGATATTACCGTAATCGTTCCAAATGACGAAAATGCGGATCTGAGCGTGCGTCCTCAAGGTTACCATGGTGACACTTCTAAGATGTTCCTAGTCGGTGATGTTTCACCTGCAAACAAACGTCTATGCATGGTTGCTCAAGAAGCACTGTATGTTGGTATGCGTACCGTTAAGCCAGGTTCAACAGTTGGTGACATCGGTACAGCTATCGAGAAATACATCAAAGAGAACAACAAAAACAACCCTCGCAACAAGTTTTCTATTGTGAAAGACTTCTGTGGCCACGGTATCGGCGATGAGTTCCATGAAGAACCACAAGTGGTTCATTACAAGAACAAAGACCGCCGCGTACTAAAAGAAGGCATGTGCTTTACTATTGAGCCGATGATTAACGCAGGTAAATTTGGTTGCTCTGTTGACGCTCAAGACGATTGGACCGTTTACACAGGCGACGGCAAGAACTCTGCGCAATGGGAACATACCATTGTTGTAACAAAAGAAGGTTGTGAAGTACTGACGCTTCGTAGCGACGATACGATTCCTCGCCTAATGAAAAACGCGTAAAGCTTACGACCACCCGTTGTTTACTATATCCCTGCTTCGGCGGGGATATTTTTTATCTGCCACAAATTTGTTAGATTGTAACTAGATTAGCTTGCACGGATGGCAAATATGACACTTCAGTCCCCTCTTACCTTTTCCGATGAACAAATCAATATCGGAGAACTCAAACAAGAGTTAGAGAAATTTAGCTCCGATCAAAACCAAGAGTTTCTCAATCATCATCCGGTAACAAGCTTGGTTTTAGCTAGGGCAGAATACATGGATCTGCTTCTGAATCGTTTGTGGCAACATTTTGGCTTCAAAGATATTTACAACATTTCTCTAGTTGCCGTGGGTGGCTATGGGCGTGGCGAGCTGCATCCGCTCTCCGATATCGATATTTTGATTCTGTCGAACAATAAACTGCCAACCGCGTTAGAAGCAAAAATCAGCGAATTCATTACGCTGTTGTGGGATTTAAAACTCGAGGTCGGACACGCTGTTCGCACCGTTACTGAATGTGCTGAAATTGGTAAAGCCGATCTAACGGTCGCGACAAACCTGCAAGAAGCGCGACTGCTGTGTGGAAGCGAGGACACCTTTCAGGCACTGAAGAAAGTCGTGTTATCAGACTCCTTTTGGCCAAGTGAAACGTTTTATCGCGCTAAAATTCAAGAGCAGCGAGAACGCCATGCCCGTTACCACGATACGACCTACAACTTAGAACCAGACATTAAGTCGACCCCTGGCGGGCTGCGCGATATTCATACATTAAGCTGGGTCGCCCGGCGTCACTTTGGTGCCACGTCATTGCTGGAAATGAGCCGATACGGATTTTTAACTGACGCAGAATACCGAGAATTGGTTGAATGTCAGGACTTCCTTTGGCGAGTGCGTTTCGCTCTGCACATGGAGCTTCGCCGCTATGACAACCGCTTGACCTTTGCCCATCAAGCACAAGTTGCGGAAAATCTAGGCTACGTCGGGGAAGGCAACCGAGGCGTAGAAATGATGATGAAAGAGTTTTATCGCACACTTCGTCGTGTGGCAGAGCTCAATAAAATGCTACTCAAACTTTTTGATCAAGCGATCATTAATGGTGGTGCGACAGAAAGTGCCGAGATTCTCGATGCCGACTTCCAACGTCGTGGCTCTTTGATTGAAGCGCGGAAACCCGCATTGTTTCAAGCTCGCCCAGAAACTATTCTGGATATGTTCTTACATATCGCGAACGACTCAACCATTGAAGGGGTGAGCCCACCAACACTACGTCAGCTGCGCACCGCGCGCCGTCGACTCAACAAATTTTTGCACACCATTCCTGCTGCGCGTGAAAAGTTCATGGCGTTATGTCGTCACCCTAATGCTCTGCATAAAGCATTCAGCCTGATGCACAGATTGGGGGTTATGGCGGCCTATTTACCGCAATGGAGCCAAATTGTTGGTCAAATGCAGTTTGACTTATTCCACGCCTACACGGTTGATGAGCACAGTATTCGCTTACTGAAACACATTAATACCTTTAGTGACCCAGACAATCATGCGAAGCACCCTATTTGTTGTGACGTCTACCCACGGATGCAAAAGAAAGAGCTGCTGATTATTGCCGCTATTTTCCACGATATCGGTAAAGGACGTGGCGGCGATCACTCTGTTATAGGCGAAGGTGAGGCTTACGACTTCTGTATTGAGCATGGCTTATCAAAGCCCGAGGCCAAACTTGTCGCTTGGTTGGTAAGGCATCATCTATTAATGTCCGTCACCGCACAGCGCCGAGACATTTATGATCCCGATGTGATTACCGAATTTGCCAAAAAAGTCAGAGACGAAGAATCTCTCGATTATCTTGTGTGCCTGACAGTTGCAGATATTTGTGCAACCAACCCAGAACTTTGGAATGCTTGGAAACGAACCTTACTCGCAGAGCTGTATTACTCTACACAACGTGCTTTACGTAGAGGGCTAGAGAATCCTGTCGATGTGCGTGAGCGAATTCGCCACAACCAACAAATGGCCTCTGCAATGCTGCGCAAAGAGGGGTTTGCCGCGCGCGAAATTGAAGTATTGTGGCAACGCTTCAAAGCTGACTATTTCCTTCGTCATACCCATACGCAAATCGCGTGGCACTGCGAACACTTACTTCGCATGGAAGATCCAACTAAGCCTTTGGTCTTGATCAGCAAAAAAGCCACTCGCGGCGGCACTGAGGTGTTTGTATATACGAAAGACCAGCCAGCTTTATTTGCGACGGTCGTGGCGGAGTTAGATAGGCGTAATTTTAATGTACACGACGCGCAAATCATGACCAGCAAAGATGGGCACGTGATTGATACCTTTATGGTGCTCGATCAACATGGCGAAGCGATTGATGAGTCCCGTCATGCCGCGGTGATTAAGCACCTCACCCATGTACTGGAGGCGGGCCGACCAACCAAGATTAAAACGCGCCGTACTCCGAACAAACTTCAGCACTTTAATGTGAAAACCAAAGTCGACTTCTTACCAACCAAAGGTAAAAAACACACTTTAATGGAGTTTGTCGCGCTAGACACACCGGGGCTGTTGGCCAAAGTAGGCCGTACGTTTGCTGATTTAAATATCAACCTTCACGGTGCCAAAATCACCACCATTGGTGAGCGAGCAGAAGACTTGTTTATTTTAACCAGTGATGCAGGGGGAAGATTAAGTGAAGAACAGCAAGATGAGCTAAGAGAGAGATTGATCGAAAAGTTATCTGATGAGGTCGCAGCTTAGATCAAACCTGCCAATCTTTTCGGTTCAGGGCGAGAGCGATCTTGCCCACAAGTTAAGCATTTTGGCTAAATATCAGCTATCTAGCTCATACATTGGCTGCTACAGTTATATCAATATCAATTCGATGTAATAGAGGTAGCCTATGTATCCCCACCTCACTGGTTTGGGTATTCACGACCCTAAGCAGATTGAACGTTATTCCCTACGCCAAGAAGCACACAAAGACGTGCTCAAGATCTATTTCCACAAGCAAAAAGGCGAGCTGTTCGCCAAAAGCGTTAAATTCAAATACCCGCGCCAAATCAAAAATGTTCTTGTGGACAGTGGCAGTCACAAATATAAAGAAGTAACGGAAATCAACCGTAACCTCACATTGGTCATTGATGAACTGAATAAGATCACTAAGCCAACGAAACAACCTGAAGTTGATGTAAAAGAGAAAATTCTTTCAGACCTTCGTCATTTAGAAAAAGTCGTTTCGAGCAAGATCGCAGAGATCGAAGCAGATCTCGAAAAACTCAAGTAAAACGTTAAGTCTTAAATACTAAAAAAAGGGTTAGCATTGATGCTAACCCTTTTTATTTGTACCCAATCATTATCTAGATCTAACTAATCCCATTATCGGTTGATCATTGATTCATCCCACTCAAATCGAGTAAACAATTGCTGCCAAGTCTCATCAAGATTGGCCGTCATGACAATCTCTTGATCGGTAAATGGATGGACAAACCGTAACTCTGAAGCGTGCAGTAGCAAACGATGAGAATCAAACTCTGTGCGATATAGCTTGTTGTGCTTGCCATCTCCGTGCGTTGTATCACCCACGATCGGATGGCGTAGATGCGCCATATGACGACGAAGTTGGTGCTTACGCCCCGTTTTAGGTTTCATCTCAACTAAGCAATAACGCGTTGTAGGAAATTTACCCGTCGAATAGGGAACTTCCACTTTAGCCAACGGTTTATATTCCGTCACCGCTTCTTGCGCTTCTTTTTCTTGTGAAGCGAACTTATCCGCAATCTTGTCTAACTCGACTTTGAGCGCGTAATCCAAGACGCCCTCTTCCTCAATCCAACCGCGTACTATCGCGTGGTACGTCTTTTCCATTTTATGTTCAGCAAACATCGGCATGACTTGTGACGCGACTTCACTCGACAACGCAAACACGAGCACACCCGATGTTGGACGGTCCAGACGATGCAGTGGGAACACATGCTGACCAATTTGGTCGCGCAAAGTTTGCATGACAAACTGAGTTTCGTGTTTATCTAACCAACTGCGATGCACTAACATGCCTGCAGGCTTGTTGACCGCTACAAAATATTCATCCTGATAAACGATCTCCAGCTCAACTGGTTCTGAAGATCGCGCTATTTCTTGTTCTAGCATTCGTTTACTTACACAGTTCGTCAATGGTTCGGATTGTAACAAGCAGCTCTGCGAACTGCGGTTCCTGCTTCCACGCTTCTGAAAAATAGGGCTCGAGAGAAAACCCTCTTGGCAATGGTTGGTTGTTTTCCACTAGCACGTGCATTCTGTCTATAAAGATCCACTGCAACCACTCATGAGGATGCAACGTATCAATCGCAAATGGCTCCACGCTTTGTAAGGCTTGCTCTGAAGGCCTAGTGTGTTGCCACAACTTATGTTCTTTAAGCTGCGTTTCAAGTTGGTGAAGTAAGTCGACCAATTGAGTATTTGTTACCATTAATTCTATCTCGAACCTTGAATTAGCCGAGAATGATACCATTTCTTGTGAAAAGAACGTTAGGACGTCGTATTTAATGGAAAACATTCAAACCCTCACTCAACTGTTGAACAACAGCCGCTGTGATTATCAAATCTTCGATCTTGGTCGTCGTATCAAAACCATCGCTAAGAAAGAGTTTGCCGATGTAGAAAAAGGTCAAGCACCGTACCCATTCCCAATGCAGCGTAAAGCACACCTTGCCATCGCTTATTGGAATGAACAAAAGCAACCTTGGATTTGGTTTCTAAAGTTTGAATTGGACGAGCGCGGTTTGTTAAAGCAAGCGGATATCGGCAATTTCATTAAATACGTAGTGGAAGCCATGGGAACACGCCTCAATGATGATATCTCTGAAGAGCAACAGCAAAAGCTGTCTAATAACCCATATACGTTCAAACCTTCCGAAGACAAAATGGCCGTGTTTCATAGCCAGGTCCGCGCGAACCTCGATCTTCCTACCAGCCAATATTATGAGCACACTCAGCATTACTTTTCAGGTGGTTTAGGCTGGGATAATTGGCAAACCGTAGGTCTGCAAGGGATCACCGACATGGCCGCTCGTTTGGACAAAGAGCAAAACGGGGTAATGATACGCAAGGCGTTGAACCACCTACCGAATGAACCACTTTATGCTCTGTTGGGTGCGCTTGAGCATGTAGAGTTACAAGAGCGTTTAGCAGAACGTATCGCGGAAAAAGCACAACAAGAAATCGCAAGTAGCGAGCCTGATCTCTTCCTACTTTCAGCGCTTATCCGAGCTTTGGCTGGCGCACCAACAGCCATTGCCTCTCCAGTGTTAGAAGCGATATTACAAAGCTCTCGTTTAAGCCATCAGGAAGTACTGATTGGCGTGGCTGGCCGAGCTTGGCACTTACTAGCCAATGAAAAGGTAGCAGAGCAGTTTTTGCTGCGTTTAGCTCAAACCGGTAATCAAGCCCTATTTAATCAGTTATTTGCCGATTTAGTGATGCTACCAGAGTTAAGAATGGTGCTATTGCCCTTGCTACATTCAAATCCATCTGAAGAACTAGCAAACGCGCTAGTAAGCTTACAACAAGCAACAAAGGGATAATAAAGGTTCAGGGATGATTGGTGATCTTTTAGCAATTTTAGGGCTATGCTTTTTCTGTTATCTGTTTTGGCAACAACGTCGTCAAGCCGAACTCGCAAAAGTGGCAATCACGCGTAAATGTGAGCAATTGGATCTCCAATTAATCAGCATCGCCTTTGGTGCCCATAAACTAAAAACGCCAGACGGAGTCTGGCGTTGGCATACGGTGTATCAATTTGAGTTTTCATCGCTTGGTGACGATTGCTACCAAGGGGAGCTAACTATGGTCGGTTTCAGGCCGCAGAACTTTCACCTACCACCGCATCGCTTGTAAATTCCATTTCAAAGTAAGGGCCATATAGATCCTTACTTTCTTTTGTTTCAACAAATCCCAGTTTTTTCAGCACCGCCATAGAAGCTTGATGGTTGCTATTCACGTTAGCTTTAACCTTATGTAGCCCCAGCTCACGGCACGCCTTGGGGAAAAATGCTTTTAGAGCTTCTGTCGCTAACCCTTTACCCCAATAAGATTTATCAAAAATAAACCCTAACTCAGGCTCGGAATCGAGATGGGAAATGAACACGTGCCCCATATAGTCACGACTGGTGCTTTCTAGCACCGCCATACTATAAATATTTTCATCATCCAGTATTTTCTCAAACATCTGTTTGGCAGACGCGACAGTATACGGACCGTTCATTTCAGCACGGTTTTTCGCACAGCAATTCAGCATGACGAACTCTAGTTGCAACGACTCATTGTAGGGTAGAAGAAGCATTCTTCTGGTTACTATGGCCACATCTGTTCCTTGATTACAACAAACTTTATTTATCCGCAGATCGCAAACTCGATGAGCTTGAATATGCTCAATAACTGCGGGGCATAACACCTTGTAGAGAAGCCGAAAGTTAAACCAACTGATTGGAAAGGATATTGATCTGGATTGTTTTTTATTAAGTGTTATTAGGAATTTATAAATTTTGTGATATTGATATACCCAAGTCACCTCAAGGTGCTTAATTCAATGAGAACGACTAGGTATCTTTTTATATAAGAAAGACCCCGACACATAAGTATCGGGGTCATGGTCTTACTCGCAGCAGTCCGGCTACTAAAAGTGCTCCATGCATCATCCATAATAGTGGCTGATTCCGTCAGCTTATTCCTTACGTCGCCGTCCTAGCGGTGTCCTTATCATCCTGATAGCTAACATTCCCCGTTAGCACACATCACTTGTTCCTTGAGCGGTGTCCCTTGCATCTTCCTGACGCTGTCCATAACCTCTATCCTAGAGGGGTCCATTGTCTATCCTTAGTCATCAACATCCTATTGATGATAGTGTCCTTACAATGTCCTACGCTCCATGCTTGATTAATCATCCTGACCAACCAAATCGTCTTCCTGACGATAACCAAATCCTTGGTGCTTTCCTGTTCCATGTCTGCTTCCTGCTGACAACTCTCAATTTACGCCTTTCCTAAAAATTGACAATCTATCCTAGATAAATATTTATACGCCACATTGGTTAAATAGTTGTTAAATCATTATTTATCAATAACTTGATGATTGTAACTTCTATTTTTCCGCTCACAAAATCGTTTTCTCTCACAACCCATGTAAGAGATCTCTCACACCACACATTCCAAATTGCTATTCGCCAAATTAGGGGACTCAACGTATGATGATAGATATATCGTTGTTAAGGATTAAAAATGTTAACTCAAGACGTTACTAAAGAATTAGAAGCGGTAATGGAACAACTGCAACAACAAGGAAAAGAACCAACCGTAGCGTTAGTGAAAGCACGCTTAAAAACGCCCGTCCCAATGCCTGCATTAATCACCGCAATAAAAAGTTGGAAAAGTGCTCAGCGTGTTCCCAAGGTTGAAGTCGCAGCGCAAGCGCATACCGATAATGATCGTCTTGCAGCGCTAGAAAGCACGGTGAAAAAACTAGTCGCTCGCATTGAAGAGCTAGAAGCCAAGCTAAGTGAGAAGTCATCATGAAGTTATGGGTAGATGCAGACGCATGTCCGAAAGTCATCCGCGAAACTATTGTGCGTGCCGCCGAACGCACGGGGATTGAATGTACGTTTGTCGCCAACCACGTTGTCCCGGTGCCCAAAAGAGACAACATCCACTCGCTGCAAGTTCCAGCTGGATTTGACATCGCTGACAACGAAATCGTTAAGCGTGTGGAGGCCAACGATTTGGTGATCACATCAGACATTCCGCTTGCAGATGAGGTCATCTCTAAAGGTGCTCAAGCCCTCAGTTCACGTGGCGAGCTTTATACGAAAGACACCATCAAAGCACGTCTAAATATCCGCGACTTCATGGAAACCATGCGTTCAAGCGGAATTCAGACAGGTGGACCCGCTGCGCTTTCCCAAACCGATCGCCGCGAATTTGCGAACCATTTAGATCGTATTTTGGCTAAATTTAAGAAGTAATACTCACTCTATTCATATTGAGCCAGCAAATCAAAGCCTGGCTCATTACTGAAAATTCATTTTCAGCATTGCACCCAAAGCGTGCTCTTACTCCCATTTGTTTTGTTCTGTTTATTTTTCATCTCGCTCGCCATAGCTTCAATATGCAACGTGGTTTATTTTGAACGACGTTTTTAATAAATGTATAGAGAATAATGGGCTTTAACATCGTTTCTAGTGGAAGCTACCTGCCAACGAATCAATGGTCAGATCGAGAGATGGATCGCTTCCTAAAATTGGCGCCAGGGACCTGCCGAAATAAATTCGACGTTGAATATCGTCATGTAGCCAATACAAAAGAGACCGCTATTTACATGGCGGTGCAGGCGATAAAGCAGTGTTTAGGAAACATACATACCCTGAGCTCCGTTGATCTCCTTATCTACGCCAGTGGCACTCACCACCAGTCTCTGCCCTACGACGCCTCAGCGGTTCTCGCCGCGTTAGACGCTCCAACATGGCTAGAAAGTTTTGATTTGAACAGCACCTGTTTATCATTTCTTTCTGCGCTTGATCTTGCTCAGAGTCTATTCTTCGCAAAACGATACCGTCGGATTCTCATTGTTACCAGCGAACTCGCTACTGGCATCACACTGAATCGAAATTTTACGCTCAAACCAGAAGTTGCAACCCTATTCGCAGACGGTGCCGCCGCATTTTTGCTCGAAGAACACAACGATGATGGATTGCTCACCAGTCACTTTGAAACGCATCATACCGGGTATTCATTTTGTCAAATTAAGGGCGGAGGTAGTCATGTCAACCCTCACACCTCAGAGCGTCAAGCCTATTTAAAAAGCTGCCAGTTTGAGATGGAGGGCAAAGCACTCTTTAAACATGTGCGTAAAACCTTACCGGCGTTTCTAAAAAAAGGCTTTGACGCCTCTCCGGTAACACTCAGCGATATTGATTACTTTCTTCCGCATCAAGCCAGTGCGCACGGATTAAAAAAACTGCCATCACTCACCGGGTTACCAACCGAGAAAACAGTTAATCACTTTTCGACTTTGGGAAACCAAGTCGCCGCCTCACTCCCGATTAACTTACACTGGCTGCGTAATCAGCCAGAAACAGCAGGAAAACATGTGTTATTAGCTGGTACCGCCGCAGGGTTGTCACTAGGTATGGGAGTGCTAAAACTATGAAGATATTAGTCACTGGCGGCAGTGGGATGTTGGGTAGCGCAATTCTAAGAATGTTTCACCAGCAGCATGAACTGCATTTTACAGCACGAAACACAGTCATCGCTAAACAACTAGCCGAGCAATTCGATGTTATCCCACATATAGTCGATTTAAGAGACCACTCAGCAGTTCATGCGGTATGCCAAGGTATGGATGCAATCATCCATTGTGCCGCTCTCTCAAGCCCATGGGGCAAGTGGGAAGCGTTTTATCAAGCCAATGTAGATGCCACCAAAAACCTCGTCAATGCGGCTAATACGCATCAAATCTCGCGTTTTATCCATATTTCCTCCACCAGCGTCTACTTTGACCATCAAGACCGTTGGAATATTCGAGAAACCGACGCCATTGCTTCACACTGGTGTAATGATTACGCACACACCAAATACCTATCTGAACTTGAAGCCATAAAAGGCCAAAGCAAAGCGATCATTTTAAGACCGCGTGGCATTTTTGGTCCCAACGATCGCGCGATTATCCCAAGAGTGCTTAAGGCGATAAAAAACAACACTCTGCTTCTACCATCGGGTAGAAACCCAGTGGTTGATCTAACTTATGTCGACAACGTTGCCCATGCGGCGATGCTCGCTTGCACTCAGGCAGACCGGCTTCAGCATGGTGATGTCTTCAATATTTCCAACAACGAACCAATGCCAATTGAGACTGTTCTACAAGCTTTATGTGTGGGGTTGAACCTAAAAGTAACGTTACAATCATTACCATACGGTGTGGTATCACCATTATTAAAGCTCAGTGAGCAAATACGAAGGCGCTTACCACATCAGCCAGAGCCAAGGCTCACTTCATACAGCGCAGGATTGTTTAACTATCATCAAACTCTGGATATCAGCAAGGCGATAAAAAACCTGAATTACCAACCGCTTTTTTCAATTCAAGAAGGAATACAGCAGTATGCAAACTGGTCTAAAAATAAAAATCTTTGAGGCTGGACACTGCGTACACCCAGGCTTTGTTGTCAAACCAGGTTCTGGTATTAAGCCTATAGCATTTCCTGCAGCCGTTGCGTTAATTCAGCACCCGACACAAGGCAACATCCTGTTTGATACGGGATATCACGAGCACTTTTTTAGCGCGACTCGTCCCTTCCCTGAACGCTTTTATGCTTGGACAACACCTTGCCGCTATCAACAAGAACATGGGATTGTTGCGCAGTTAGCAAAAGAAAATCTCAAACCTCATGATATTAAGCATTTAGTGCTCTCCCATTTTCACGCGGATCACATTGCCGCCGTGTCTGAGTTTTCTCACTCTCAATTGCATTGCCAACAAAAAGGGGTAGATGCGATAACTAAAAGTGGTCGAATTGGAGGCGTAAGAAAAGGCTACCTAAAAGCTCTGCTCCCTCAACAACTAGAATCTAACTTCATCATTCATGGTGATTTTTCTGTGCCAATCAGCCAAATTCTTCCTCAGTGCCAAGGGGTTAACTTGCTCTGTAAAGACATGTTCGACGATGGACTTATTTATATGGTTAGCTTGCCAGGCCATGCAGCTGGCCAAGTGGGCTTGCTGGTTAAAAGAGAGCAAGGTTGGCTGTTCTTACTTGCCGATGCATGCTGGTTAATCGAGAGCTTGAGTGAAAATATCGATCAGCATTGGCTGGCGAACATGCTTTGCGATGATACAAAAGCCTATAAAAACACCCTCTCCGAGTTGAGAAGTTGCTACCAACAAGCCCACCACGTTGTTCGCTTCGTACCTTCACATTGTCAGGAAACTATCCAGCAGCTAATCAAAGAAGGATGGATTAAGTGAGAACGCTTATCTCAGAATTCTGGCGAACCCGCTACCGCCCTTTCGGCTCAAGGGAACAAGTCGAAACATGGCAGCAACAACACTTAACGCAACACTTGGATTGGGTATGCCGTCATTCACCGTATTACCGCTCTTTTCAAGGTGCACCACTCAGTGATTTCCCTATCATGAATAAGCAAACCATGATGGAGAACCTTTCAGAGTTAAATACGAAGGGCTTAGATGCTGAACAGTTAATACAGCAGGCACTCAAAGCAGAGCAGTCACGCAACTTTGCCGCTTCGAAAGTTGGCGATGTTACGGTTGGGCTTTCTTCGGGCACATCAGGCATGCGCGGGCTGTTTCTTGCTGACAAGCAGGAAACACAACTGTGGGCTGGCAATATATTGGCTCGCCTGTTGCCCAACCTATGGCAAAAACACCGAATTGCTCTAGCCTTGCGCGCCAACAGCCCACTGTATAAATCCGTCGCGAAAGGGCCTGTAACATTTTTTTATGCCGATTTAACCAAACCTTACCAAGAATGGATAAAAGAGCTGGATGAGTTCCAACCCACGCTTTTGGTTGGTAGTGCGCAAGCTCTTCAGCTCTGCGCCCAGTTCAGCGGTCAATTTGGTCAACCCGCAATTCAACCACAGCGGATCATTTCTGGTGCAGAAGTCCTAACCGAGAGTGACCGTCACTTTATTTCTCAACGGTTCGACAGCGAACTCCATGAAGTCTATCAATGTACTGAAGGTTTTCTTGCATGTACGGATCAGCATGGACAAATGCGCTGGAATCAAGATGTTGTTTACATCGAAAAACATTGGCTGAATACCGAACGTACTCACTACAGCCCAATCATCACCGATTTTCGTCGTAAAACTCAGCCAATTATTCGTTATCAGCTCGACGATATTATTGAGAATAAACAGGATAATGGCGTATTTGAACCTCTTGGCGCGATTGCCGGACGATGTGGTGATCGCCTCACGCTAAACGCAAACCACGTCCCAGTGACGGTGTTACCAGATCTCATCTACCGCGCTATAACACTATCTGCCAAAGGTCGCGTGGATTACCGAATCACCCAAACAGGGTCACAAACCATTCAAATTGAAGCGGATGTTCACCACCATAGGGTTATACATCAAGCCTTGATAACGTTGTTTGACCAATTGCAGCTTGATCCTGTCAGATTTAGTTACCGCCCTACGCCTATTTGGACGCCAATGAATAAACAACGACGTGTGGTGAACATATGCGGGTCTTAATCACCGGAGCCCGGGCACCAGTTGCACTAGAGTGGGCAACCATGTGTATGCATCATGGGCATGAAGTCATTCTCACCGATTCACTAAAAAGGCCTTTGGGGTCATTTTTGCGAGGCATCGAGTCTTATATCCCCACCGCTTCACCTCGATTTGCGTTTCCCACCTATCAACAGCAGATCCTAAAAACCATTACTCAGATGCGTATTGATATGGTGATACCCACTTGTGAAGAAGTTTATTACTTGGCCCATGTTGCCAAGCAATGCCCAGAAGTAGATTTTTTTCTGCCCAATATGGGACTACTCAATGCCCTACACAACAAGTTGACCGTCTTTGAACAGCTTCAAGGCTTGCCAGAAATTACACTTCCAAAAACTCGTTTGGTCGCTGATAAAAGTGAGGTTGAAACTAATGAAAGAACCGTTCTAAAACCAGTTTACTCTCGGTTTGGCGGGCAAGTAATAAGAGATGTGACAACTCAGTCTATTTCTGCCGTCACGATATCGCCACTTTATCCTTGGGTTCAGCAACAAAAAATCCATGGGACTCCGGTGTGTAACTATGTGATTTTTGAACATGGTGACCTTAAAGCACACCAAGCTTATGTGCCGAAATACTGTGTAAACGGATCGGCCGCCAGTGCTTTTCAGCCGATCTCATGCGATCGACTAGATACATTTATCGCCGCTTTTGGTAAACGTCATACTTATCATGGGCAAGTTTCGTTTGACTTCATCCAATCACAAAATGAACTCTACGTGATTGAATGCAACCCAAGAGCCACAAGTGGTTTGCACCTGCTCTCCTCTCGATGCACTCAACTGCTCCCTAATATGGAGTTTACCAGTCCTTCCAAACAGCGATTGCATCATTTAGGGCCAATAACACTCATCGCTGAAGGTGGGTTATCCCTGTTCAAGGCTCGAACTTGGCAAGATTGGTGGTCTGGAGTGAATGTAATGCAACAGCATAACTTGCCGGTAGGGAGCCAAATCCGGAGTGTGTTTGAATTACTCCGGTTAGCTAGGCAGAACAAGGCAAAATGGAGCGCCGCTTCTACCGTTGATATTGAGTGGAATGGAGAGGCGTTGAGATCATGACGCTTTCCTCTCAAGAATGGCATAAAACCTTTATCACTCTTATGCAGTCGAATCTTATTGATGAATGCACAGCAAGCTTTGGTTGCTACTATATCAATGATGTTGCCATTCCCTACTCCGTAACACCAAAAATACCAAACAACTGTTATGCCGTGTCCCCTATGACACTGCTTAGTGGCTACGCCGAAGAAGAGCTTCACAAAGTCAAAAATGTGGCTGTTCGATGGGTATGTAAGCTACTTATTAATATGACTAAACCAATCTTATCATTGGCTGGATTGGATCAAGTCCAAACGCTCAACAATCAGTGCTTGTCCACCAATATGTATAGCGAACAATGGGAATCCTTAAACCTTGATGAACTGCGTCGCGTGGCACTCGATCAATACCCCACCTTTCCCTTGGTGCTTCGCTCCCTCAACCAACTTCAGCACTCACACTTAATTCAGCGATTAGAACAGCAACAATGGCAAAGCTTAGTAACGCGACAAGTGTATTTACTTGAGGATTGGCAAGCATTCAGCTTCAACCGAGATTTAACGAAAGACTTCAAGCTGTTTAATGATAAAGATTGGCAGTTTAAGCCACTGGCTACTGATGAAGAGTTTCAGCGTGCCAAAGCGTTATATGACATGCTTTACCTTGATAAATACAGCCGGAATAACATCCAGTTTTCAACCCAATATTTAAAACAGGCTAGCCAGAATAACTTAGTGCATTTAGTGGGACTATTTTATCAAGGAGAGATGCTGGCTACGTTAGGCATAGTAGAAATTGATAACGACATGACTTGCCCAATTTTTGGCTACGATACCAATAAGCCGCAGAGTTTTGCGCTGTATAGAAGAATATCTGCTTATACCATCCGCCACGCAATGATATGCCAGCGTCGCTTTAATATGAGCTCAGGGGCTCCAGCTTTTAAACGCAACCGAAAAGCCCAGCCAGAAATTGAATTTAGCTATGTTTATATTGCGCACTTACCTTGGTACAAACGCGTAATTTGGCAAAGCTTGTGCTGGCTCACTCAGCACTTTTATCGCCCTTTGTTGATGCGTTTTCAGCTATAAAACGACATCGATAACCAAGCAAACCTGCTTGCACACAATCTGGATCGATAAAAAAAGCCTGCGACGTTCGCAGGCTTTTGTAATGGAGCTGTGTGAGGTAACCGTTTTTTACGGTGTGTAGTATGTTGCTGCGCCAGGGCCTACTGGTAAGCCAAATACGAATACCCATAGGTAGAACAGCACACTCCAACCTACAATGAAGCAGATTGAGTAAGGTAGCATGGTCGCGATCAGCGTACCGATACCTAAGTTCTTCATGTAACGAGTCGCTACAGCAAGAATCAAACCAAAGTAGCTCATCATTGGAGTAATGATGTTTGTCGTCGAGTCACCAATTCGGTAAGCAGCCTGAATCGTTTCCGGTGCATAACCAACAAGCATCAACATAGGAACAAAAATCGGTGCCGTCACTGCCCACTGTGCCGATGCCGAACCAATCATTAGGTTGATAAAGCCACACATGAGGATGAAGGCAAAGAACAACATCGGGCCAGTTAAACCAATTTCTTGCAGGAAGCTTGCACCAGCAACCGCAAATACCTGACCGAAGTTAGTCCATTTAAAGAAAGCAACGAACTGAGCAGCAAAGAAAACCAATACAATGTACATGCCCATAGAAGACATAGATTTCGCCATTGCATCAATCACATCGCGATCCGTCTTCATCGTGCCAACAACTTTACCAAACACAAAGCCTGGGATAGCAAAGAACACAAAGATGAATGCCACGATACTTTTCAGGAATGGAGAACCTGCAATTGTACCTGCATCAGAACGTAGAATGCCGTCTGCTGGAACAACCGTCCAAGCAAGCAACGCGGAAACAACCAGTACAGCAACACCTGCTAGTTTTAGACCTTTCTTCTCAATGTCTGTTAAGCCGCCCATTTTGTCGTTCGACAAATCTTCTGAGGCTTCTTCTTCACTGTATTTGCCAAGCTTTGGCTCAACAATTTTTTCAGTAACAAACGCACCAGTGATTGCAATGAAGAACGTCGAAACAAACATGAAGTACCAGTTAACTTCTGGACCAACAGTGTAAGTTGGGTCAATCATTTGCGCTGCTGTTTCAGTAATACCTGACAGTAGCGGGTCAACCGTACCGATAAGTAGGTTTGCTGAATAACCACCAGATACACCAGCGAATGCCGCAGCGAGGCCTGCAAGTGGGTGACGACCTAGAGAATGGAACAGCATTGCTGCCAGTGGAATAAGTACCACATACCCCAGCTCTGATGCCGTATTTGAAATGATACCAGCGAAAACAACAGTCACTGTTACCATGCGTTGAGATGCGCCCATGACCAAGCCACGCATAGCTGCAGATAGCAAACCAGAGTACTCAGCAATAGCAACACCCAACATCGCAACCAAAACCGTGCCTAAAGGTGCAAAGCCAACAAAGTTTTTCACTAAGTTAGTAACGATAAGTTCGAGTCCATCAGCGTTAAGTAAGCTGACGACATGAATCATGCCATCTGCGGCACGACCTTTTGCGCCCTCAGGACGAGGGTCTACAACGGAAACTTCGAAGTATCCTGCAATGCCCGACATCACCAGAATGGCTAAACAGAAAATGGCAAATAGTGTGATCGGGTGAGGTAATAAGTTCCCCAAATATTCGACAGTATCCAAAAAGCGCGTAAACAGCGGCTTCTTAGGCGAGTTTTGTTTAATTGAATCAGATGAACTCATCTGTTCCCTCCTTGTTTTTATTCCTGTGCAAATGTGACAAAAATGTCAAAAAAGCGAGCGAAGGGTACTTGAGTAGAAGGTTAAAGAAAAGCCCTAAATGTTACAAACTGTGACCATTAGAGAGTTTTATAACCAATAATAAACAAAAACGTAGATATTTCATCCATGTAAAACAGTTAAGTCAAAATTATCAATTAAACAAAACCATAAGCCAGAAATATGCAGAACGATTACTTCTGCACTGCTTTAAACCTCGGGTTCGCCTTACAAATGACATATAGACGCCCTCTTCGTTTTACGATCTGGCAATCCGGATGACGACTTTTTGCACTTTTTAATGATTTCAATACCTTCATGATTTATTCCTTTTCGCTCTTAAATTGACCAAAACGACGGTTGAAGTTCGCAATACGACCTTCTGTTTGAACCACTCGCTGTTTACCGGTGTAGTACGGATGGGATGCTGACGACACATCTAACGTAAAGTAAGGGTAGGTTTTGCCATCTTTCCATTCGATGGTTCTCTCTGTTTTCAACGTAGAACCAACAACGAAGTATTCATCTACGCTGGTGTCGTGGAACACCACTGGACGATATTCAGGGTGGATTCCTGGTTTCATAATACTTTTCCTCTTAATTAAAATGTTATGTTATAACGTTATAATTAATAATCATTATCAACAAGAAAAGCAAGAGAAATTTGTGATACTTTTCATCTCAATGAATTCTTAAAGACGTCCACCATGTATTCCATTGAACCCATCGGTGTCATTGAGACACCGTACAAAGAAAAGTTTGCAGTACCGCGCCAGCCTCGCTTAGTTCCAACTGCGAAAGCACGCGTAAAACTGTTAGGTGCAGCGAATAGCCCCGAAGCAGTACGCGGGCTAGAACAGTTCTCTCACGTTTGGCTGTTATTTTTGTTTGATCAGAATTTGGGAGCAGGTTGGAAGCCAACCGTCCGTCCGCCACGACTAGGCGGCAATGAACGAATAGGTGTCTTTGCCTCACGCTCGACTTTCCGCCCAAACGGAATCGGAATGTCAGCCGTTGAAGTAAAAGGAGTCACTAAGCAAGGCGATCAAATCTATCTTGATTTAGGCAGTGTAGATCTCGTAGATGGCACACCGATTGTGGACATTAAGCCCTATATACCCTATTCAGATTCTATTCCAGAAGCACAAGGCGGATACGCAGACCAAGAACCAGAAAAGTCACAAGTCAACTTTTCTGCTCAAGCATTAGCAACGATAGAAAATCGATCCGATACTGACTATGTAAGATCAGTCATTGAACAAGTTCTGGCCCAAGATCCTCGTCCTGCATACAAGAAAAACAAGCCGGACGATAAAGAATATGCGGTAAATTTGTTCGACTTGAACGTAAAGTTCACAGCAACAAGCAACTTAATAACGGTTACCGCTATTGAAAGCTTTTGACAAACGCAATTGGCTGATATTATAGACGGCTAACAAATTTCCCTTTAGGGAACTCCCATACTCCTGCTTATTCAAGCTTGAGTATCTAACTTAAATAAACGGATAAATTTAATGCGTACCAGTAATTATCTTCTTTCTACTCTGAAGGAGACTCCAAACGACGCAGAAGTAGTGAGCCACCAGCTCATGCTACGTGCAGGTATGATCCGTAAGCTGGCTTCAGGTTTATACACCTGGCTACCTACTGGTCTACGTGTACTGCGTAAAGTCGAAAACATCGTTCGTCAAGAAATCGACAATGCAGGCGCAGTCGAAACTTTGATGCCCGTTGTTCAGCCGTTTGAACTATGGGAAGAGACAGGCCGCAGCGAAAAGATGGGCCCTGAGCTACTTCGCTTTACTGACCGTCATGTTCGTCCGTTTGTACTTAGCCCAACCGCTGAAGAAGTGATCACTAGCCTTGTTCGCAATGAAGTGAGCTCTTACAAACAGCTTCCACTAAACCTGTACCAAATCCAAACTAAATTCCGTGACGAACGACGCCCACGTTTTGGCGTAATGCGTTCACGTGAATTCTCAATGATGGATGCGTACAGCTTTGACATTGATAAAGACGGACTACAAAAGTCATACGACGCAATGCACGATGCTTACTGCAAAGCATTCGATCGCATGGGTCTGGATTACCGTCCTGTACTAGCAGATAGCGGTGCTATCGGTGGTAGCGGCTCTCAAGAGTTCCACGTACTGGCTGAAAGTGGCGAAGACATCATCGCATTCTCTACCGAGTCAGATTACGCGGCAAACATCGAAAAAGCAGAAGCACTAGCTCCAGCCTCTGAAGCAGCGGCACCAACGCAAGAAATGACGTTGGTAGATACGCCAAACGCAAAAACAATCGCTGAATTGGTTGAACAGTTCGAGCTGCCAATTGAAAAAACAGTGAAAACTTTGTTTGTGAAAGCGTCTGACGAAGTTGATGCACCAATCATCGCGCTTATCATTCGTGGCGATCATGAACTGAACGAAGTGAAAGCAGAGAACCTTCCTCAAGTTGCAGCTCCACTGGAAATGGCATCTGAAGAAGAAATTCGTGAGCTTATCGGTGCTGGTCCTGGTTCTCTAGGCCCTGTTGGTCTTAAACTGCCGTTCATCGTTGACCGCAGCGTAGCGGTAATGAGTGATTTCGGTGCGGGTGCGAACATCGATGGCAAACACTACTTCGGCATTAACTGGGGTCGTGACGCAGAGCTTGGTCAAGTTGAAGACCTACGCAACGTGGTTGAAGGCGATCCAAGCCCATGTGGTAAAGGCATTATCCAGCTTAAGCGTGGTATCGAAGTTGGCCATATCTTCCAACTTGGCAACGCTTACTCCGCAGCGATGAACTGTGGTGTACTTGGTCCTGATGGTAAGAACGTCATCCTAGAAATGGGCTGTTACGGCATCGGTATCACTCGCGTCGTAGCGGCTGCTATTGAGCAAAACCATGACAAATACGGCATCATCTGGCCAGATGCAATCGCACCATTCCAGGTTGCGATCGTTCCAATGAACATGCACAAGTCAGAAGAAGTAAAAGAAGCCGCTGAGAAGTTGTACGCTGAGCTAACGGCAATGGGCATCGAAGTACTATTTGATGATCGTAAAGAACGCCCAGGCGTAATGTTCTCTGACATGGAGCTTATTGGTGTACCGCATACAATTATTATCGGTGACCGCTCAATGAAAGAAGGCAACTTCGAATACAAGAACCGTGCTACTGGTGAGAAAACGCCAGTCGCAATGACTGATATTATCGAGCACGTAAAGGCTCAACTAAAGTAAGCGCTCGACGGTTCTCATTTGAAGTAATTTCAAAATAATTAGAAAGGGTTGACTTCGGTCAGCCCTTTTTTATTACTGGGCAACCTTACTACTTCCCTTTAGAACTATTCACTTTGTTAATCTTTGGTTCAGCTTCTTGCTATTAAACTGATTTCATCATCTAAAGGAGGTCAGCTATGGATTTAAAAAGTCTTCTAAACCAAGCACTCAAATCAGACTTACTCAAGCAAGGGGCTGATGCGTTAGGTAAACAAACTAACAACATCAAATCCTCATCAAACTCAAGTAGCCTGAAAACGCTAGGAGCAGGTGCCGTTGGCGGAGGCCTTATCGGCATGCTGATGGGCTCGAAGAAAAGTAAAAAAATGACTAAGAAAATAGGCTCGGGCGCATTAAAAGTCGGTGGCGCTGCTGCGCTTGGAGCATTAGCCTACAAAGTTTATAACGACTGGCAAGCCAAACAGTCCGGTCAAGGTGTTCATGAGACCTTTGACCCCGATGACAGCAAACACAGTGTACTAATTTTAAAAGCAATGATTGGAGCCGCAAAAGCCGATGGCCATGTCGATGAAGAGGAAATGGCCCGCATCGAGCAAGCCCTCGTGGATATGGGCGCAGATGAGCACGTACGTCAGCTCGTTCAGCAAGAACTAAACAAACCGCTTGATCCTGCTGAAATTGCAAATCAGGCGACCTCTCCCCAACAAGCGTCAGAAATTTATCTCGCATCTTTGATTGTTGCTAATGAGCAAAACTTCATGGAAAAAACGTATTTGCAAGAACTGGCAAAACAGCTTCAGCTTTCACCAGAAGTCACTCAGCAGTTAGAAGTACAAATGCAGTGATTAAATCTCGCTCAAGCAACTCCTCAACTTGAGCCAAAACAACTCTGCACTTTGAGTTTCAAATCTGCTGTGTGTATATTGAGATAAGTTATCATTTAGTGGAAAGAAAACATGCAAGTATACGGCTGTTGTGAACTGGTTCGTGAGCTTTATGCTCAAATTGGTAGTGGCGATCAAGCTTACATTCCCCAAGCAATTTCATGTGCTGTTAAAGCGCTGAACGATGTTGCGGCGGATGAGTCTCTGCCTAAAGAAGTGCGTGAAAAAGCGGCATTTGCTGCGGCAAACCTACTGATTTCAGATTTTGAGGACAAGTAATGAATCTAGCGAACTTTGAATCCATGGATCCTGTCATGCTCATGAGCATTGTAAATATGAAGCTACGCGACGACTTCGGTGGTGACTTAGATAAACTGGTAGCTTTCTTCGATATCGATCGCGCGGCACTAGAAGCAAAACTGGCTTCTGCTGGTTTTGACTTTCTTCCAGAAGCAGGACAATTCCGTTAACCCGCAGCAATCACCGCGGGTAACTGAAACGGGGAATAATCAACATGAAAAAGGGCTTGATGATCACTCATCAAGCCCTTTTCTTTTGTCCAATAGACGTTTCGGTTAGCCGAATGAAGCCCAGATGACCGTAGCCACAAGAATTGGACATACAAACTTCACATACGCAGGCCATAACTTACCAAACCAACCTTGCGTAAACTCCGGGCAACCTTGCTCAAGCTCTTTGATTTTTGAGTTGCGATTCCATACCCAACCACCAAATAAGCAGAATAAGAGCGCAGCGGTTGGTTGTAGATACTGAGTAGCAACCGTCGCGACCATACCAAATAGAGCACCAAAGTTATAAACAATCACCACACTGAACAAGGCAATGATACCACCTAAAACCCAGCTCGTTGCGCTACGCTTGGTGTTGAAACGCTCACTCACTAACGCCACTGGACACTCTAACATTGAAATGGAAGACGTTAGCGCCGCAATCGTCAGCAATAAAAAGAACACAATAGAGAACAATTGACCAAGCAAACCTAAGCTATCAAACATCAATGGCAATACGGTAAATACCAACGTATCAGAGCTTAATAGAGAGCCATCTTCAGCATAGATTTGAACGCCTTTTTGCATCGCAACAAACATCGCTGGCATCACCACTAACCCTGCAATGAAAGCAACAGCAGTATCTACCATGGTCACGTTCATCGCCATCTTTGGTAGGTTCTCTTTCTTACTCAAGTAAGAGCCATAAATCAGCATTGAACAGCCACCGATCGTAAGCGAGAAGAAGCCCTGCCCCATTGCAGCAAGAATCAACTTGCGGTCCCATACCTTTTCGAAATCCGGTACCAAGTAATGCTTTAGCCCTTCCATCGCACCGTTTTGCGTCATGATGTAAGCAAACAGCAGGGCAAACAGAACAAACAATGCTGGCATCAAGCGTGTTGACCACTTCTCAATACCTTGTTTTACTCCACCTTGTACGATAAGAATTGTTAGCACATAAAAAGTAATAGTTCCGAACAAGTTACGTTCAACGCTAAAGCCCTTTAGCCATTGAGTTGCAGCTTCTAACCCTATTAGATCTGTGATTGCACCCAGTAAAAAGCAGATCAACCAACCACCGACAATAGAGTAAAACGCTAAAACAGCGCTTGGTACGCTTAAACCAATCCAGCCCACAATACCGCCGAGCTTTTTACCTACCGGATGATTGGTAAGCGAACGCATACTATCCACCGGGTTGGCTTGACCATGACGACCAATCGCCATTTCAACCACCAGCATCGGAAATGCGACGATAAGAATCATCACCAAATAAACCAACAGGAAAGCTCCGCCGCCATTACTGGCAGCTTGGGTTGGAAAGCCCCAAATATTGCCAAGGCCAACTGCGGCACCTGCGGCTGCTAAGATGAATCCGAGACGAGAGCCAAAATGCTCACGAGGCTGAGAAGAGGTTTGCTGTGTCATACTACTCACACAAAATATCATTGAACTAGCTAACTAGTACACTATAGCAATATTCACTATTCAACAAGAGCGCTCCGGTTAAATACTCGACAGTTGAAACAATTCACAGTCATTCAGCTTGTAAATTTTAACGTACATCTCATATTCATCGCTCAAAAGCCTCGCGACTGTTGCTCGTTTCACGTGGCTGAATTTTACGAATCCTTCTGCCGTGAAGTGAGCCGAAAAATAATGAGCTCTGGTGTAAGGGACGAACTGTTCCTCGTGATACTGTGTCGAAAAGCAGAATATTGTGCTTCGCTTTTTCCCCCTAATGTCTATTTATCAGCTAGTTATTACTCTGTTCTCATTTATATCTATGACTCAAGGAGAGGAAAATGAAGGTCACTCTACTTCACGGAGCGATGGTTGCAGCACTCAGCGTCAGCTACCAAGCTCAAGCCTATAACTGCCAAAGCTTACCCGACTGGGACAGCACTGCGACTTATACATCGGGCACTTTAGTAAAAACGCAAGGAGCTGCTTACGAGGCCGCGTATTGGACGCAAGGCAATGACCCTGTTACCAATTCAGGGGCTTGGGAGGCATGGAAAGCGTTAGGGCAATGTGATGGTGGAAGCAACAATCTAGAGCCAACAGTGTCATTCTCCTCTCCAACAAACAACGCACAAATTCCCGAAGGCAGTGCGATCACCTTGCTAGCCAACGCAGCCGACGAAGATGGCCAAATCGCACAAGTTGAGTTTGTTGCAGGCAACCAAACGGTTGCTGTGGTAACTCAAGCACCATTCGAAGCATCTTGGACCGCTATTGAAGGTGTCTCGCAATTGACCGCGATTGCGACCGATAATGAGGGAGCCGTTACCACCACGACGATTTCTATCCAAGTTCAACCACAAGTCGAGTTGCCACCACCTAGCATTTCACTGACAAGCCCATCGGGAACGGAAGCGCTTAACGTGGGTGGGAACCTCACGGTGGCCGCTCAAGCTGATGATATTGATGGTGTGGTCACACAAGTTGAGTTCTTCGTGAACAATCAATCCGTCGCGATTGATACCAGCGTACCTTACGAATATCAATGGACCGCGAGTGCTGGTACACATTCGTTTAAAGCACAAGCGACTGATGACACAAACCTCGCAACCATGAGCCAAGAAGTAACGCTTGTTGTTAGTAATTCAGAAACAGGGACGGGCGGATGTGCAGATGCAGTGCCTTACGCGGCGGGCACGAGTTATCAAGTTGGCGACCTAGTTTCTCACCTCAACCAAAAATATCGTTGTGACGTTGCGGGTTGGTGTTCCTCGGATGCGACATGGGCTTACGAGCCAGGTGAAGGGCTATACTGGCAAGATGCTTGGAGTGGCCTAGGTGCTTGTTCGACGCCACCGCAAGTTACCATTACGGCACCAACGGATGGACAAGTCGTGCTCGCTGGCAGCAATAACGAAATCACGGCTAACGCAAGCGATGCTGATGGCACAGTCACGCAAGTTGAGTTTTTTGCGAACAACACCAGCTTAGGAGTCACCACTCAAGCACCATATTCCGTTACTTGGAACGCCACACTTATTGGCGCTAACCAGCTTAAAGCCGTCGCAACCGATAATGATAACAACACGTCAGAGTCCTTGGTTGGTGTGGAAGTCAGCGATAAAGATTTGGTCGTCTCACTGACTTCACCAAGTAGCGGTCAAACCGTCGGCTTAGGCAAAAACCTCGCATTAAGTGCCGATGCAACGTCTTTAACCTCAGGCATTAAACACGTTGATTTCATGATCAACGGCTCTATTGTTGCAACCGATACCACGGCACCTTACACAGCTAACTGGACACCAACTGCACTTGGTAACTTTACAGTTAACGCCCAAGCTGTGGATTTGTCAGGAGGCAATGCATTGTCTGACGCCGCAGCAATAACGGTGGTTGAGCAAGCAGAGAAACGTCATAAACTCATCGGTTACTGGCACAATTTTGTAAATGGGGCTGGCTGTCCAATTCGTCTAGCGGATATGGCTGATGCGTGGGATGTGATTGATATTGCCTTTGCCGAAAATGACCGCAACAGTGATGGTACCGTGCACTTTAATCTATATTCAGGCGATATTTACAGCGATTGTCCAGCACTCGATCCTACACAATTCAAGCAGGACATGGCAGCACTTCAGGCTAAAGGTAAGAAGTTTGTTCTCTCTCTTGGCGGCGCAGAAGGCACGATTACGCTGAATACCGATCAAGACGAAGCCAACTTTGTCTCTAGCCTAACAGGTCTTATCGCTGAGTGGGGCTTTGATGGTCTTGATGTGGATTTAGAGAGTGGATCTAACTTGGTTCATGGCTCGCAAATTCAAGCTCGCCTTGGTCGTGCTTTGCTTCAAATAGAGCAAAACATGGGTGGCGATATGTACCTAACCATGGCACCTGAGCATCCTTATGTTCAAGGCGGCTATGTGGCTTACAGCGGTATTTGGGGAGCTTACATTCCTGTGATTAACGAGACACGCAGCACGCTCGACCTACTTCACGTCCAGCTATATAACAACGGTGGTTTACCAAACCCATATCTGCCAGGCAGTGCACCAGAAGGCTCTGTGGATATGATGGTAGCGCAATCTAAAATGCTTATCGAAGGCTTTGAATTGGCCGACGGCACTCAGTTTGCACCACTACGTGATGATCAAGTCGCAATCGGCTTACCTTCAGGTCCTAGCTCGGCAAATTCAGGTCAGGCTCCGACACAGAATATTATCAGCGCACTAGATTGTTTAACCAAAGGCACTTCATGTGGCACCGTTAAACCAGCGTTCAATTACCCGAATTATGCAGGGGTAATGACGTGGTCTATCAACTGGGATCAGCATGATGGTTTTAATTTCTCAAAACCTGTCGGCGATAAACTCACTCAGATGAACGCGCAGTAAGTTGTTAATGAGCAAACGAATAACATCGTCTTGCTTTCATTACTTGTTCAAGTATGTAAAAACGAAAAGAGAGCACAATTGTGCTCTCTTTCTTTATACCATTGAGTTCTACTTTTTGAAGGGTAATTAAATCGTAAATACTCGGTAATCTTTTAGCTCAGGGATTTTCTTCAACAGATCGTCTTCTTGCCCTGCCATGTCATCCAGCGAATCGCACAAGTCTTCTGCTTGTTGTTCTACCTCTTTCGAATGCTCAGCTAAACGCTCTTCTACTTTCGCGCTGAGCTCAGCCATACTCTCTGATAATGCAGTGAGGTTTATCCCTCCCTCTTCCTTCATTTTTTTCGATAAAGCATCCAACGAACTGGCTAAAAACTCTTTATTGAAGATCTCTTGTGCTTTTGCAAAGTCTTCAGTCCACCCTTGTGTCATGGACTCAAAACTTTCCGCTGGTAGAATGAAATCGCCATCTTTGTAGTAACGTGATTCAACATCAGCGAAAAAGTCCTGTACTGCGACTTTGACGTTATCAAACGCGCCAGGTGCGTCTAGGCTTTCCGCAACATCATCGATGATGTCATTTGCAAGCGCTAAACCATCACTCGCCAATTGCTTTGCTTGTGGAATATACGCGTTCATTTTTTCGCGATAATCTTCAATCGCCGCTTTTTGGTCGGCATTGAGTTCAATTAGCTCACCTTTGATGAAAAGGTTGTTATCTTCATCCACAACCGCTTTGTCACCCGTCGTTTGGCGAATCTCCAAGCTTTGTCCATCCATACGAACTTCATTATTAATGTCTACACGACACTGCGCTGCATAACCAGTAGCACTGACCATCAGCAATGAGAGTGTAAAAAGCTTTTTCATGTCATTCTCTTTTATTTAACATTACTCGTGTTAAACATAACACTGAGTGATACATGAGATGTCAGCAAATCGTCACGACTTCATAACAAGTTGTTTTATCTCCTATTTTTACATCAATCTCATCGCCTTCTTCTTTCCCGAATAACGCTCGACCAAGAGGAGATTTTGCTGTTAAGACAAAGACTTCCTGAGCCTGATATTTAACAGTCAGACCACCAGAACAAGGGCCTACAAAGAAGTGTTTTTCAAGCAAATTCTCATCTGCGAGAACGACGTAAGCACCTACACCAACAGGTGCTCCTTTAAAGTCGCGAGTCACTAGAGCGCGATATTGACGCAGCTCGTCTTCACTCTCTTGGATTCGCATAGCTTGTCCATGAGCAAGATACGCGGCTTCAAGTGCTAACGTATCGTACTTATGCTCGGGAACAGTTTCTTCATCTGTCGCGGCATCAATGGCTAGCTGAGCCGATGCATGGGCCACTTGAAGTTTTTCTTCCAGATGTTGGATGATAATTTGGACTAAGTCAGCTTTGTTCATACTTTTAGGACGCGCGTTTGGCACTCAGGGTGTGTTAATGTACCTAAGTTTACCATCAAAGAAAGGTTTCCCTATTATGCAAAGTGACTCGCTGCATCAAACACTTCAATCCGTATTTGGTTTTGACTCATTACGCCAAGGTCAACAACCCGTTATTGAAGCGGTTATGAATGGTTACTCTGCTGCGGCCATCTTTCCTACAGGTTCGGGTAAGTCTCTCTGTTACCAATTGCCAGCAACCGTATTGCCCAATCTTACGTTGGTGATCTCGCCGTTGTTGGCGCTAATGAAAGATCAGCTGAACTTTTTGCAAAGTAAAGGGATCCCGGCCGCTTCTATCGATAGCAGTCAAAGCAGAGAAGAGTCACAACGCGTCATGGCAGGGGTAAAAAATGGACAGATCAAAATATTGATGATTTCTGTTGAGCGCCTAAAAAACGAGCGTTTTCGTGAGTTCATTCGCCAAGTACCGATCTCTTTGATGGTGGTTGATGAAGCGCACTGTATTTCCGAATGGGGACATAACTTCCGCCCTGATTATCTCAAGCTACCGCAATATCAACGTGAACTGAACATTCCACAATCTTTGCTTCTCACTGCAACAGCAACGCCCGCAGTTATTGAAGACATGAAACAAAAGTTCGATATTGCCAGTGAACATATTACCGTTACAGGCTTCTACCGCCCCAATCTGGATATCTCGGTGATCCCATGCGAGGAAGCAACGAAACAAGAAGTGCTAAGTGAGCTCATCGCCTCTTCTCCTAAGCTTCCGACTATCGTATACGTGACACAACAGCAGACAGCAGAGCAAGTAGCAAAATCACTAATCCATATTGGCATTAATGCTCACGCGTACCATGCAGGTATGAAAAGCGACATCCGTGAACAAATCCAACAGCAGTTTATGGATAGCCAAATTGACTGTATTGTTGCCACGATTGCATTTGGTATGGGGGTCGATAAATCTGATATCCGCCGCGTCATTCACTTCGACTTACCCAAATCGATCGAGAACTACGCACAAGAGATTGGACGTGCAGGCAGGGACGGGCAACGTTCTGAGTGCATTCTGCTGGGCAATACGTCCGGCTTAACGGTGTTGGAAAACTTTGTCTATGGTGACACACCTGAACTAACCTCGATTAACTATGTAGTCGAGCAAGCGAAAGAACATGCTCCACAATGGGAGGTAGTGCCACTGCGTTTATCGCGTGAAAGTAATATCCGCCAATTGCCACTCAAAACCTTGTTGGTTTATTTGGAGCTACATAAACTCATTGAAGCAAAATACAGTTACTTTGCGGAATATCGCTTTAAGTTTTTGCACGATCAGCAATTTATTGTGAATCAATTTCAAGGCGAGCGACGTCAATTCGTGGAGGCTATTTTCTCCTGCTCGCAAAAAGCCAAAGTGTGGTGCCAAGTTGACCTAGAAGCGTTATGGATGAACTATCAATCGGAACGCAGCCGAGTTGTCGCAGCCCTCGACTATTTTCACCAGAATGGTTGGATAGAGCTAGAGAGCAAACAACTGACCGACGTGTACTCTGTTTTGCCAACCACACAGAGTTCTGATGTTTTAATCCAACAACTGTATGAACTGTTCCAATCCAAAGAAAGCAAAGATATCGAAAGAATTCACACCATGCTGCGCTTGTTCCAGTCAGAGCACTGTTTGAGCTCACAATTGGCGAACTACTTTGCTGATCACAATGCACCAGAGCAATGTGGTCACTGCTCCGTGTGTCGTGGTCAAGTCGCTTCGTTCCCAACACCACAAGGTAAGGATATTGAGCCACCTCAAGTAGCAATGTGGGTGCAGGAATTTATTCAGCTCTCCCCTTCAGCTATCAGCAATGATGCTGTCGCCCGCTTCTTGTGTGGCATTAGTACCCCTTTAATTAGCCAGCTAAAAGCTTCAAAACTGTCAGGTTATGGTGCGATGGCCAACACAAGCTTTGAGCAAGTATTAGATCAGGTAGAAGCAGTAAGAGCCTAGAAAAAGCTCAATTGACGCGCTTGGTTCTCGGGCTTGAGCATCACGTTCAAGCCTAAAAGGCGTATTTCCCGTCCGTTTTGGCGCTTAAGAATATCTCTTAACAAGATCTTGAAGTCCTCAAGCTCTAATTGCGGATGGATATGCTCAATTGTTGTCAGTTGAAAGTCGGCAAATTTAACTTTAATACCTTGTTTAATAATCGATTTATCTGGGCTTGCACGCTCTAAGCGTTTCTCGAGTTCAGGATAAAGTTTATCCTCGATCACTTGCCAACATTCATCATAGCTCGAGATATTCTGGCTGAATGTTCGTTCCACACCGACGGATTTTCTCTCTCGCTCAACGACGACCTCTCGATTATCAATTCCATGGCTACGCTGCCATAAAGATGCTCCCTGACGACCAAACTGTCTCAGCAATTCACGATAGTCGCTGTTTTTAATATCCTCACATCGATAAAAGCCCGCTTGATGTAGCTTCTCAAGACTCACCTTCCCAACGCCAGGAATGTTTTCCAGCGGAAGTGTATCGATAACTTCCTGAACCTTATCTGGCGGGATAACAAACTGACCGTTGGGTTTATTCATATCAGAGGCGACTTTGGCAAGAAACTTAATCGGTGCAATGCCCGCCGATGCCGTCAGTCCAAGCTCATTCCAAATGTCGCGTCGAATAGACTCTGCGATCAACGTTGCGGAGCCACGACAAGCTGTCGAGTCCGTGACATCGAGGTATGCTTCATCTAATGATATAGGTTCAATGATAGGCGTATAACGCTCAAAAATAGCACGAATCTGCTGAGAGACTTGTTTGTACACGTGCATTCGACCGGGAACGACTAGTAAATGGGGGCAGAGTTGTAATGCACGCGCCGTTGACATTGCACTACGAACGCCATATTTGCGCGCCTCATAATTACAGGTGCTAATCACGCCACGCTGTTTTTCATGACCGCCAACGGCGAGTGCAATGCCACGGTAACTAGGATTATCTCTCATCTCAACGGCAGCATAAAAACAATCCATATCGACGTGAATGATTTTTCTGATTCGGTCTGACATAGCCATTAAATACTGTTCAAAAACACAGTATAAATTAAATCTGCCTTGATAGAAATGAGAGTTTGTAAACGTGCTTTAATCTCGTAACATCACATCAAGCTGATCGACCAACTCTGCCCAGTCTGCGTCTTCTTCAATGGCTTGTTTGAGAAATGTGGCCTGCGAACTTGTCCAAAAGCTGGCTTCATGCAGAGGGGCTGAAGCTCTTTTGTGCCGATGTTCGTTAATAAAGTCCTTTATATCTTGAGGAGAGCTGCCGAGGCCTAGTTGTTGAAACAATTCAGCCATACCGTGTTGATGCATTTCCATATTTCCTCCTAAGTTAACGCGCTTTAGTTTGAGTATATAACCAAATAACAGTTAAGTACGGTGATTAAAGGGAAATGACTTGGCTGTGAAGTCTGCACCGACTTAAGCTTCCGGTCATCCTAGATTAAACGTAGCAAGCAAAGTATAAACTCTCAGAGAAGTAGAGCGAGAAATATAAAAAAACCCAGCTTTGGCTGGGTTATTTTGTATTACTATTTGGATGATCGATACTTAAGCAATTCGATCTTTTTCCCATGCAGCCAATTTCTCAGCTCGCGCCGCTTCACGTGCTTCACGTTTCTTACGCGCGTCACATGGTTCTGGACAGTTACATACTTTCTCAATACCTACTGCACCAAGACCGCCACAGCTACCCTTCACTACTTTCTTCTGGAAGATGTAGCCAACAGCCATCGCTGCGATTACCGCAACAAAAACTGCAAACGTAATTAGAAATGTACTCATAAGAACATGCTCACTTCTGTTGTTATTTCTTCATGAACGGCTTGTATGCTTCCGAAGCCAGCTCTTTAAAACCATTTTCCGTCTTCACAATCATGAAAACAGGAATATTATTTTCGTTCGCAATTGCCATGCCTTTGTCTTCACCTAGCACCATAAGACCAGTTGCAAGACCATCAGCAGTCATCGACGATTTATCTAATACCGTTACAGACACCACTTTATGATGAATAGGTTTGCCTGTTCTTGGATTAATAATATGAGAGTATCTCACACCATTACTCTCAAAGTAATTACGATAGTCACCACTTGTTGCAATTGCCATGTCCCCTGGCTCAATAATTTCTTGAATTGAGCGCTCATCAATAGTCGGCTTTTCAATCGCAATGCGCCAAGGCACGCCTTCACGATTCACGCCTTTGAGGCGCATTTCACCGCCCACTTCTACCATGAAGTTATGAACCCCTTCAGATTGAAGGTAGTCAGCAACCACGTCAACCCCCCAACCTTTAGCAATAGTTGATAAATCGACATACAAGTTAGGAATATCTTTGGACAATTTATTGCCATCAATAGATAGATGATGAATGCCAGTATTGGCTTTGCGTGCCGCTAGCTCTTCATCTGTAGGAACGACATCAGGGCGAGCTTCTGGGCCAAAGCCCCACAGGTTAACTAAAGGACCGACTGTCACATCCAATGCGCCTAAAGTAAGGCCGTTGAGACGAATCGCCTCTTTGACTACAGTTGCTGTTTGTGTCGATACAGTAAATGGCTCACTCGTTTGATGCTGGTTAAAGCGACTTAATTCTGAATCATCACGGTAGGTCGACATTTGGTCATTAACCTCTTCCAATAAGCGATCAATTTCCGTCTGCATCGCTTTTGGCGTTGGAATACCATCTTGCTCGATATATTTGATGTTATAAGAAGTCCCCATGGTAGGGCCACTTAGATGAATTTGATCTGCTGGCTGCTCACAGCCAGCCAAAATCAATAGAGAAGCGAATGCAACAAGCCACGTTTTCACTTGTTAACTCCCAATGTTGTTGAATTGATATGGGGAATGGGACCGATTACTTAAATCCAATTACCTATATCAACTGTTGAATATTATTTTTACTTCTACAAAAAATAATGGCTAGCTCTTAGAGAGCTAGCCATAGATTCAATCACTTGGAGGGATTAACCACCGAAGTCATCTAGTAGGATGTTTTCATCCTCTACACCTAGATCTTTTAGCATGCCGATAACAGCAGCGTTCATCATAGGTGGACCACACATGTAGTATTCACAGTCTTCTGGCGCTTCGTGATCACGTAGATAGTTCTCGTAAAGAACGTTGTGAATAAAGCCAGTGTAACCATCCCAGTTATCTTCTGGAAGTGGATCAGACAGTGCACAGTGCCATACGAAGTTGTCATTCTCAGCTTGTAGCATATCGAAGTCTTCTACGTAGAACATTTCACGCTTAGAACGTGCGCCGTACCAGAAAGACATCTTACGCTTAGAGTGTAGACGCTTAAGTTGGTCGAAGATGTGTGAGCGCATCGGAGCCATACCAGCACCACCACCAACGAATACCATTTCTGCATCTGTATCTTTCGCAAAGAACTCACCAAATGGACCAGAAATAGTACACTTGTCGCCTTCTTTTAGAGACCAGATGTACGAAGACATGATACCTGGTGGTACGTCTGGGTTGTTCGGCGGCGGAGTCGCGATACGAACGTTAAGCATGATGATACCGTGCTCTTCTGGGTAGTTAGCCATTGAGTATGCACGGATGGTCTCTTCGTTAACTTTAGACTCGTAACGGAAAAGGTTGAACTTCTCCCAGTCTTCACGGTATTCCTCAGGAATATCGTAGTCTGCGTATTTCACGTGGTGAGCAGGTGCTTCAATCTGGATGTAACCACCAGCACGGAAAGGTACTGATTCGCCATCTGGAATTTGTAGCTTAAGCTCTTTGATGAATGTCGCTTTGTTATCGTTAGAGATAACGGTACATTCCCACTTCTTAACGCCGAAGATTTCTTCAGGAAGCTCGATGTCCATGTCAGTTTTCATAGCAACCTGACACGCTAGACGCTCACCTTCACGTGCTTCACCTTTAGTAATATGGTCAAGCTCGGTTGGTAGGATGTCGCCACCACCTGATTTAACTTTTACGCGACACTGACCACATGAGCCACCGCCACCACAAGCAGAAGATACGAATACGCCAGCACCGGCTAGAGCACTCAGTAGCTTACCACCTGGTTGTGTAACGATCGCCAGAGAAGGGTCATCGTTCACAGAAATTGTAATGTCACCTGTTGGTACAAGCTTAGACTTAGCGAAAAGAATCACTAGTACTAGTGCAAGTACGATCAGAGTAAACATCACTACACCAAGAATAATGTCCATTGACTATTCCTTAATTGTTGCGGTTTACCCGACTTACAGTTGAACACCAGAGAAAGACATAAAGCCTAACGCCATAAGACCTACAGTGATAAATGTGATACCAAGACCACGTAGACCTGGAGGTACGTCAGAGTACTTCATCTTCTCACGGATACCTGCAAGAGCAACGATTGCCAGCATCCAGCCCACACCAGAGCCGAAACCGTAAACGATAGATTCAGCAAAGTTGTAGTCACGTTGTACCATGAAAGATACACCACCGAAGATTGCACAGTTTACTGTGATCAGCGGTAGGAAGATGCCTAGCGCGTTGTACAAAGGTGGGAAGAAACGGTCTAGAACCATCTCTAGAATCTGTACAAGTGCTGCAATTACACCGATAAAGGTGATGAAGTTTAGGAAGCTAAGGTCCACGCCCTCAACTAACGCGTTCTCTCTCAGAACTAGGTTGTATACTAGGTTGTTCACAGGAACAGCGATAGTCAGTACTACCACAACTGCAACACCTAGGCCGAAAGAGGTCTTAACCTTCTTAGATACGGCAAGGAAAGTACACATACCTAGGAAGAAAGACAGAGCCATGTTTTCGATGAAAATCGATTTAACTAACAGACTAATGTAATGTTCCATGACGTCCTTACTCCTTCGCTTCTACTTGTTCTGGTTTCAGAATACGGATTACCCAGATAAGGAAGCCGATTAGGAAGAATGCTGATGGTGCTAGTAGCATTAGGCCGTTAGGCTGGTACCAACCACCGTTGCTCACTAGAGGTAGAACTTCTAGGCCAAATAGTTTGCCTGAGCCAAATAGCTCACGGAAGAAACCTACAGTGATAAGAACGAAACCGTAACCTAGACCGTTACCAATACCGTCAATAAGAGATGGTACTGGCGCAGACTTCATTGCGAATGCTTCAGCACGACCCATTACGATACAGTTAGTGATAATCAGACCAACGAATACAGATAGCTGTTTAGAGATATCGTATAGGTAAGCTTTTAGCACCTGGTCTACCACGATTACTAGCGATGCGATAATTGCCATCTGAACGATGATACGCACACTGTTAGGAATGTGGTTACGGATCAATGAAACAGAGAAGTTAGACAGCGCAGTTACAAATGTTACCGCTAGCGTCATTACAAAAGCTGTTTCTAGTTTAGTTGTTACTGCAAGAGCAGAACATACACCAAGAACTTGTAGCGCGATTGGGTTGTTATCCAATACTGGCGCTAGAATGCTCTTTTTAACGTTTTGTGCACTAGACATTAGTTAAGTTCTCCGTCACGAACTTTTGCTAGGAAAGGACCAAAGCCCTTGTCACCTAACCAGAAGTCAAATGTGTGTTGAACACCATTACTAGTGAGCGTTGCTCCTGATAGACCATCAACACCGTGCTCAGAACCTTGCGGTGCGCCGCCTTTCACGACCTTAATCGCTGGCTGATGATCTTCATTGTACAATTTCTTGCCAATGAATTGATCGCGCCATGAAGGGTTCTCTACTTCACCACCAAGTCCAGGAGTTTCACCTTGCTCGTAGTAAGTAATAGCAGACACAGTGTTACCATCAGTTTCAACGGCTACAAAGGCATACATCATCGACCATAGTCCTTTACCGTGCATAGGCAAGATAACTTTTTGGACTTCATCTTGGTCTTTTACTAAGTACACCACTGCTGTATTCGCACGACGACGGATATCAGCGACGTCTTCTTCTGGTGTCAATGCGATTGAACGTTCTGCATCTTTTGATGCTTCACGCTGATCGTACGTAGATGCATTACCCTCAGTAAAGTTACCTGTTTCAAGGTCTACCAGACGAGGTTCGATGTACTCAGCAAATAGCTCTGGTACTTTCTTACCGTTCGCGTCAATGCCTGCAACTTCAACGATCTTTGATTGCTTATCTAGGACAGCGTTAGCTTTTTGCTTATCACGCAGACCTACTGCTGCTGTTGATACGATGATTGAACAAACAAGGCTCAACCCGATAACAACACCCAGCGTCTTTTTAATGCTGTCGTTATTACTTGCCATAGCGTGCTAGTCTCCGCTTGATGTTCTTCTCAATCACTACATGGTCGAACAGAGGTGCGAATAGGTTCGCGAATAGAATCGCCAGCATCATACCTTCTGGGTACGCCGGGTTAACTACACGGATCATCACACACATTGCACCAATCAGGATGCCGTACCACCATTTACCTTTGTTAGTAAATGACGCTGATACTGGGTCCGTTGCCATGAAGAACATACCGAATGCAAAACCACCTAGAACTAGGTGCCAGTGCCATGGCATGTTGAACATTGGGTTAGTGTCAGAACCGATCACGTTAAACAGAGTCGATACTGCAATCATACCGATCATTACGCCCGCAATGATGCGCCATGAAGCGATTCGCATGTAAACGATCATCGCTGCACCGATCATTAGAGCTAGAGTCGATACTTCACCAATAGAGCCTGGGATGTTACCGATGAAAGCGTCCATCCAAGTGATAGGAGAACCAGTTACTGTGTTAACTAGAGCACCGTTACCACCTTGAGCCCATTGGCTAAGAGCAGTTGCACCAGAGAAGCCGTCAGCTGCAGTCCATACTACGTCACCCGAGATTTGCGCTGGGTAAGCGAAGAATAGGAATGCACGACCTGCAAGTGCAGGGTTAAGGAAGTTACGACCTGTACCACCGAAGATCTCCTTCGCAACAACAACACCAAATGTGATACCTAGTGCCGCTTGCCATAGAGGTAGCGTTGGTGGAACGATAAGTGCGAACAAGATAGAAGTAACAAAGAAGCCTTCGTTTACTTCGTGCTTACGCACCATACAGAAAAGCACTTCCCAGAAACCACCAACAAGGAATACTGTTGCGTAGATAGGTAGGAAGTAGGTCGCACCTAGTAGCATCTTACTGCCAACCCCTGCATCAGCGGCAATCGTTCCGCCCAGCATTTCAGTTAGCCAGTAGTGCCAGTTACCAGAGATAACTGTCGCTAGTTGATCACCAGCGTACATGTGGTTAAGCGCTGCAATAGCTTGGCCACCTGCGTTGTACATACCCCAGAACATTGCTGGGAATACCGCAAACCAAACCATGATCATGATACGTTTTAGGTCAACGCTATCACGAACGTGCGAGCTTTTATTTGTTACGATACCTGGAGTGTAAAAAACTGTTGCTACAGCTTCGTACAGGGCAAACCATTTTTCGTGTTTACCACCAGGCTCAAAATGATGCTCGATGTCTTCAAGAAACTTTTTAAGAGCCATGAAAATTACCCTTCCTTCTCGATAGTATCTAGGCATTCACGAAGTAACGTACCGTACTCGTACTTACCTGGACATACAAAGGTACACAATGCTAGATCTTCTTCATCCAGTTCAAGCGCACCCAGTGCTTGAGCACTGTCTGTATCACCTGCACATAGATCACGAAGCAGCAGAGTAGGCTCCATATCTAGAGGCATTACGCGTTCGTAGTTGCCAATTGGAACCATTGAACGATCACTACCATTGGTCGTCGTTGTCATATTGAACAACTGACCTTTGAATACGTGACCAAGGAAAGAGCGAGTTACCGAGAACTTATTCTTACCAGGCATTGCCCAGCCAAATAGTTCTTTCTCACGGCCTTCACGTAATACAGAAACCTGTTGATGGTAACGGCCAAGGTATGCGTGTGGACCAGTTGCATGTGTACCTGTCAGTACAGAACCAGAAATCACACGAACTTCGCCAGGCATCAGCTCGTTATCTGTTAGGTCATCCAAGCTTGCACCGATTACGGTACGAACTAGACGAGGGTTATTCACAACTGGACCAGCTAGAGACACAACACGATCTGTGTATAGCTCACCAGTTAGGAACAGCTTACCGAACGCGATAACGTCTTGGTAGTTGATGCTCCATGCCACATTTTCTGCATTCACTGGGTATAGGAAATGCATGTGGGTGCCAGCAAGACCTGCTGGGTGAGGGCCATCGAAGACGTGTTCTTCTACGTTAGACTGTGAAGAGCGTGGCAAACTAGTGCCAGATTTACATACGTAAACCTTGCCTTCTGTCAGGGCTGAAAGAATGTCTAGACCAGCAATGAATGCTTCTTGTTGCTCATTAATGATCAACTCAGGCTTAGCTGCTAGTGGATTAGTATCCATTGCAGTTACGAAAATAGCCTTAGTAGAAGACTCGATTGCAGGAACCTTGCTAAACGGACGAGTACGTAAAGCGGTCCATAGGCCAGAGTCAACCAACTGAGTCTTGATCACTTCACGATCTAGACCTGAAAGTTGAGCGGCTTCGAACTTATCAAATGTCACCTGCTCTTCACCTGCCACTTCAATCACTACAGATTGAAGGACACGTTTAGCGCCACGGTTAACTTCGATCACTTTACCGGCTGCTGGTGCAGTAAATTTCACGCCAGGGTTCTTTTTATCTTCAAAAAGAACTTGCGCTTTTTTCACTTCATCACCAACGCGGACATGCATGGTAGGACGCATGCCAACGTACTCTTCGCCAAGCAAGGCGACTTTTTTGATGGTCTTACCATCATTAATCACCTGGGATGGAGTTCCTGCGATAGGAAGATCCAAGCCCTTCTTTATTGTAATCATACGCACTTGCACTACTTTTATCGGGAAAAAGATTCTTTTGATTGCGTAACTTTTAGACACGACATCAGTGTCCGGTTTTGATGTTGTTTTAAACATCAAAATCGCAACATCCTATTAAAAATCTCGTCACAAGGAATACGCGAGATTTATCAGGTGCCGTAGTCTAGCATTTTTTAGGAACTTGATGCCATGACCAATCATTAGAATAGAGGGGTTATTTCGGTAGAATCAGGTCTAAAAGGTCAAAGAATAGTCATAACTTTGACCGATCGCACAAATGCCATATTCCATACATATCTTATGGAAAAGTCATATTCATCGCCTGAAATATCCTGCAATTTCCATTCATTTGTTGAAACACTGTTAACACATTTTTTAACCAGAATTTGTGCCACATCAATGCCCCTAAAGAATGTAAAACGAAAAAAGATGGCCTTAGCCACCTTTTCTCTGCACCTTTATATTTTGCGTCTTTAGTGACCGCCACCCATACACATAGGGCTATCAGGAGCGCCATCTTGTTCACGCTTCCACTCTTCATCAGTGTATGTATGAATAGCTAGTGCATGAATGTGGTTATCTAGCTCATCTGCCAAAATTTGATGAACTTGGCGATGGCGTCCAATCAAACGCTGTCCCGCGAACGAATCACTCACAACAATCACTTTGAAGTGACTCTCCGAGCTTGGTGGCACATTATGCATGTAGCTCTCATTAATCACTTTGAGATAGCTTGGTTGCAGCTCACTGTGTAGTTTCTTCTCTATGATTTCTTGGATCATATTCGTTCCTCATTGATGCGAATTCCATAAGTATATACCTAAGTAAAGCAGACGTGTATCACTCAAACATCACTCTCATTATTGATGCATTTTACGTTCAACTGATTTCAAAGCGCTTGACGCTATGAACATGCCTAGAGAGCGACCACCACTGAACACGTAAAATTTGACAGCTTTTTGTATCTCGACACGTCATCATTTGCGACAATAACACTTAATTTCTAAATCAACTTACATTTAGCTATGAAAACCGAACTGAATCTTCACGAGCGAAGCTTAACACTTCATCGTTTCCCAAAACGCAGCAATGAAACTCTACAAGCGTGGGATGCCGGTGATGAGTATCTTATTAATCATGTTGAAGAACTTGCTTTGCCAGACAATCAAAACATCCTCGTGATTAATGACAGCTTTGGTGCCCTCTCCTGCTGGTTTTCAGAAAAGCACCATGTAACGCTAATGAGTGATTCATTCATTTCTCATAAAGGTGTGCAGCAGAACCTTGAGCAAAACCAGTGCAATAAGGTAGCGTTTGCAACCACGATGGACCCCGTACCTTCCAATACTGAACTCGTATTGCTGCAACTGCCAAAAAGTAACCGTCACCTCGTTTGGATACTCAGTCAGTTAAGAAAAGCACTGCCTGCATCCTGCCCCGTCATTGCAGTTAATAAAGCGAAAGACATTCATACTTCAACGCTAAAACTGTTTGAAAAATATTTGGGTGAGACAAAAACATCTCTGGCCTGGAAAAAGCACCGATTGGTATTTGCTCAAGCAACGGTTGACCCAACAATTGAAGTAAGCCCTTTCACGACTTGGCGCGTTGATGGCGAAGATATCGAACTCAAGAACATGCCAAATGTCTATTCAGGAGAAAGCTTAGATTTAGGTGCGCGTTTTATGCTGCAGCACCTACCTCAAGACCCATTGATAGATAATGTTATCGATCTCGGTTGCGGTAATGGTGTTCTGTCTGTGAAGTTTGGTCAGCTGAATCCGAATGCTCGATTAACATGTGTTGATGAAAGCTTTATGGCGCTTGAGTCCGCGAAGCAGAACCTGCTAGATAACCTTGGTGAAGATAGAGACATACAGTGTGTTGCAAACAATTGTTTGGACGGTTTTAAACACAACAGCTGCTCTATGATTATGTGTAACCCACCCTTTCACCAACAGCAGGCAATCACCGATCATATTGCTTGGCAAATGTTCTGTGATGCAAAGCAAGTATTAAGTGAAGGTGGTAAGTTACTGGTGATTGGAAATCGTCATCTTGGTTACGACGCAAAACTAAAACGGCTGTTTGGCGATAAGAATGTGAAACTTATCGCTTCCAACAATAAGTTTGTGATTTTACAGGCCACAAAAAATCCTGCTAAATTAAGCGCAAAATAAGCTTTAGCAAAATAGTTAAAAGGAATAATAAAATGAGAAAATTGGTACTTGCGGCTTCGGTTGCGTTGCTTGCTGCGTGTTCAGCGCCTCAACAGCCTCAGCTGAATTTGATGCCAGAAAGCACACTGAGCACCAATCCAATTGTTCAAGGCAAGACTTACAGTTTGACCAGCAAAGATGTACGTGCAGCGCAGTACGTGGCGTTGGTGGATAACGGCCGTTCGAACATTCTTCCTCTTCATGCTAAACAGAATTTACGTATTGCGTTAGAAGAAGCATTAGAGAAGCAGTTTTCATCTCAAGGCTTCCATGCCGATCTAAACAGCAACAATGCAATTGAATTAAACGTTCAAGAAGCATTAGTTAACGTAAAACATTCGGTGATGGAAAATGAGATGGATGCGAAAGTCGTGCTTGAAATCACCGCAGAAACACCAGAAGGTAAACTGGTCAAAACTTACACAGGCACTGCGAAGCGTTCTGGCACATTGAGTGCGTCTGATGCCGACATTGAGCAAACACTGAATGATGTAGTGACATTAACACTTAAAGAAATTGCCAATGATCCTGAGCTTCGTCAATACATGCAGGAGCGTTTCTAATGTTACGCAAGGCAATTCTTTCTCTCGCGCTACTCAGCTGCAGCGTTTGGGCTGGACCAAAAGTGGCGTTTGAAACAACGTTAGGTTCATTTACTGTCGAACTGAATGAAGAGAAAGCGCCGATTACGGTAGCGAACTTCCTAAAATATGTAGAAGACGGTAGCTATGAAGGCACTATTTTTCACCGCGTTATTCCAGGCTTTATGGCGCAAGGTGGTGGCTTTAACCAAGATATGCAAATGGTGAAGACTTACGCTCCAATCAAAAACGAGGGTAATAACGGTTTAAATAACGACCGTGCGACGATTGCAATGGCGCGCACCAACGCGCCTGACTCTGCTACTCGTCAGTTTTTTATCAATTTAGTCGACAATGATTTTCTAAACTACGGCGCTCGTCCACCGGGTTATGCGGTATTTGGCGAGGTCACGGAAGGATTCGACATTATCCAAAAAATGGCAAAACAGCCAACTAAGACGACTCGCGGTATGCGTGATGTTCCCGAGACTCAAATCGTCATCACTAAAGCAACACTACTTAAATAGCCAAAACGATAAGCCCTTTTGAATAATCGAAGGGCTTTCTCTTTCAACGGCTTCATTTTATTGGATTGATTTATGTCTTCATTACCTTCCATCACTTGGTTGGAAACGGTAAAAAGTTACCTCGATAAACGACTCATGTGGGTTTTCATGTTGGGCTGCTCTAGCGGCTTTCCGTGGGTACTTATCGGTTCAAATATGTCTGGCTGGCTAAAAGACGCTGGTTTGACCCTATCCGCAATAGGCTACTTTGGTAGTGTCTTTGCGGTTTATGCAATTAACTTTCTCTGGGCGCCACTCGTAGACCGGGTGAAGCTACCAGTGCTCTATCGACTACTTGGACAAAGGCGTAGCTGGATTTTCTTCTGTCAAAGTATTGTACTCGTCGCGACGGTATTTATTGCGGGCGTGAATCCAGCAGAGAACTTGGTGTTTGCGTCTCTACTCGCCTTGTGTATTGCAACCGCATCAGCCACACAAGACATTGCGATTGATGCTTTTCGTATTGATACTTTCCCAAAATCAGAAGAATCTAAGCTGCCACAAGCTTCTGCAATGGCAGTTATTGGCTGGTGGACAGGTTATTCATTACCAGGTTATTTAGCGTTTGTTAATGCTGATAGTGTCGGTTGGAATGGCGTGTATTACGGGATGGCGGTGATAGTCGGTATTCTAATGGTCTTTACGATTTTAGTCGGAGAGCCTAAGACTCAACGCGAACAACTTCAATCTGCCGCTGAACAACGCCACAAAGAAGTGGTTGGTTCAAAAGTCGTGGCTTGGTTTACTGTGACTGTTGTAGAACCTTTCCTTGACTTCTTTAATCGCAATGGCGTCCGTGTCGCGATTACTCTTTTGCTGTTCGTTTTCCTATTCAAAATTGGCGAAGCGTTTTTAGGCAGGATGTCGATCGCGTTCTATAAAGATATTGGTTTTAGTAACGAACAAATTGGTTATTACTCCAAACTGATCGGATGGGGAGCCACTATCTTCTTTACCTTTGTCGGAAGCATGTTCAACGTCAGGTTTGGTATTGTACGTGGATTAATGATCGGTGGTATTGCTATGTCTGCCAGCAACTTGATGTTTGCTTGGATTGCATCGGTAGGCCCAAATGAGCACCTGTATTTAGCAACCATTATTGTCGATAACTTTACGACTGCTTTCTCAACTGTCGCTTTTGTTTCATTTTTGACGATTCTAACCGGACAAGCATTCTCGGCAACTCAGTATGCGTTGCTTGCATCTTTGGGCAACTTCGGACGAACGACTCTTGCTTCTTTCAGTGGAGAACTGGTGGACTACCTCAATGACTGGAGCACGTTCTTTGTGCTTACCGCTGTAATGGTCGTGCCAAGCTTGATTATGTTGTACTCGCTACGACATTACTTTGATGCTCTATTGGAAAAGGCACGTCACAAGCACTAAGAAGCGCATCAAAAAACCACCGAATTCGGTGGTTTTTGTTTTGCGAGATATAAGATAAGAGGTCTATGGGTATAGCCCTTTGCCAAACATATTAAATATACGTGCCACACCTTGAGTAAAGATCATCGGCTCAGTCAGTACGGTTAAACACAAGCAATCTTCTCCGGCCTTAGTGTAAGGGCTGTGCTTCACTGACGCGTCTCTAATCATCAAATCGCCCTCTTCATATTGGCCATCCTCATCACTAAACCCACCATGTAGGATCAATGTAGATTCTAAGCCTTTGTGCGTATGTTGAGGGATTTGCACATCTTCTCCGATGTACATTAAGCTAACACGAGCATCTTCCCCTAGATCAATCTGAGCACTGAAAACCTTGCCTCCGTAACTTCTCCATGACCCTACAAGGTCAGAGAAACGCGCTAAGGTTTTGGGAAGCTCAAAGCTCTTTCCTGCAACATTCACTGCGGCAGGATCTCGGATAACGATGTTATCTGTCGCTGGCTCCGCATTGATAATATCATTGAACATATCATCGAATTCAGGGACATATTCAGAGGGGATGTCGCTCACGATATTCGCTTGGCTGGCTTCGACTTGGTTCACATAAGCTCGGCACTTGGTGCATGTTTCTAAATGGGTTGCGACCACAAGACCAGAAACTGCATCAATGCTTCCCGAAGCGTATGCTTCTAACAAGCTGTTATCTGGGTGTTTGTTCATAGTTGCTCCGTATGCATTGAATGCCTTAGCTTTTCTACTGCAAGCCTCAGCCTGGATTTTACGGTACCGAGGGGTATATCAAATAATTCAGCGACCTGCTGATGAGGTAGCTCTTCAAGATACACCGCTTGTAAAACGTCTCTCTGATTTTTCGGTAAAATATCTAAAAATTTAACCACCTGTTCTTTCAACATGTCTTGCTCTGGTGAATAGTGATCAACAAGATCTGGTGGATAATATTCTGACGGCCAAATGTCATCAGAATGAATGTGCAACTCCTTACCTTTCTGCTTTCTTAACAGATCAAAGCATAGGTTTCGGATTATGGTGTATATCCAAGTCGATAACGCGCTCTTTTCCCCATCATAGAGGTGCGCTTTCTGCCAAACTGTCGCCATGGTCTCTTGCACCATCTCCATAGCAACTTGCTCATTACCAACATGTTTGTAAGCGAATTGCTTCAGCTTGGGTGCGTAAAAACGGAATACAAAAGCAAACGCGTCTTTATCTCGAGCCTTCACTTTGTCCATGTAATCGTTCCAATCACTGCGCCCCAGTTTTTTTGGGCTATCACTCATCATAATCGGCCTTAATTTTAGGGAGGAGTCATCTCCTCCCATTCGTCCTAATCGGTAACGTCATCAACCAACAAGTTGAAGCCACCGTTGTTCCCATCATCAATGGCAACCACCTGATACACAACACCATTCATCACATTGACAGGTGCTGAATCAACAGCAACCGTCCTTGGATCGCCTGCCACTGTCATGGTTACATAATAGGTACCTTCAGCGACATATAATCCCTGAACGCTATCTTTGTACGCAAAATTAGCAATAGTTGGATCACTTCCATCTATTCCAGCGCTTGTAGTGAGATAAATATCCACCATTTCCGCTACGGGACTCGCCGCCGCATGTGTCACATTCAGCGTCGCGCTAGTTGCCACTGCACGTCTCATGTCTTCAACAACTAGAGGTTCGATATCAATCGCTGGGCTAACAACACCGACTGCGTAAACACTGTAATCCATTCCGCCCGCAACCATTAATCCGTCAACATCGATAATAGGGTTGGTTGTTGTGCCATCCACGTAAACGTCAATATCGTAAGCGCCAGCATCGAGATCCAAATAACCACGAATCTCTTTGAACGCTAAGTCGGCAAGAGGACCGAAGGCCGCCCCGTTAACGTTGACATCGACGATTGGCGCTCCATCGACAAGATGTCCAACTCTTACTTCAGCTTGACTGCCCATATCCTCGATTATAGAAGATCCTGAACCATCCAATACCAACAGCTTAACCGGTGACGTGCTATTTGAATCTCCGGTACTGATAGCGGCAATCGTCAAGTTTGAATTAGCAGCAAGAGATATTATGCCCGAGTCAAAAGCAACGCTATCCCCAACAGCAAGTCGAACTTGGTACTCACCAGCGGGGATGTTCAATACGTCTGTAGATGCTTTATATGCAAGATTCATAAGCGGTGTCGCGCTAGCAAGATCAGCCCCTGGCTCAGTGACGTAGAGATCAACGGCAGGAACGCCAGACGCTGCATGAACAACTTGAACATCTAAACTATTGGCATCAGCCATTGAATCGGCGCTGCGAGTCACAACTAAAGGTTCTACTGGGTTTGGTGAACCATTGGCATCACCAACAACGAACACGTTGTAATTGAGGTCTGAATCAAGGTCTAGTTCTGTTTTAGGTATTACGGTCGCGGTTTCATCGCCTGGAAGTTGAACATCAACTTGAATTGAGTTCATGCCCTCACGTAACTTCATGTAACCAGAACCCATACCATAATCAACACCTGTCAATGATGATTTATCGTTTATCCACACATTTGCAAGCGGCGCATCAGAAGACGCATGTACTGCTTGCAAATTGGAATACTCGATGGTGTCGCTGTCGGAGCCACACGCCGCCAGTCCTAATGCCGCCACCATAGTTAGCGCAGCTCTGCTAAATCCTTTCATATCCTTGCCTCTTTGTTAGTCGGGGCTTCTATGGCTTCTGTCAGAAATTGCAACGCAGGAATGCAGTTCTCTGCGCCAACGAGCTGTTCGAACAGATTGCAGTCTAAAGGAAGTAATTCAAGCCAGCGCTGGGTCACCCAAGCTGAGTCATCGTAAAAACGATGCTGGTAGAGGTTTCCAAGTTGAGGAAACTCTTCATAAACATGGGATAACTGCTGGCTTAAATAGAAGAAATCTGGTGAGTTGTCTGGATGTTGCCAATTGTCTAACCATTCGACCTCTGCATGGCGTAAGCCGTCCGCATCTGCACGAACTCGTTTGACAACAAAGCGTTTCTCACCAGCGACTGTAATACCAAGAAGACCATCACTAAGTGTTTCAAAATCAACGATCCTGACCAAAGTTCCGATAGATGAAACATTTCCCACGTCTTTAGGGTCACCTTCACTACCTACTAGGCAAACTCCAAAACCCACATTTTGTAGGCTGCATTCCTTTACCATTCGCTTATATCGTGGCTCAAAAATGCGCAGATTCATTTTACCTTCAGGGAGTACAACTGAAGTGAGTGGGAATAACATGACTTCTTTCATTCAAACGTCCTCTTTGATTCACCGATACATACGAATCCCTTATCACTCCGATCACTAACGATTTATGTTGGTTAATCGACTGGCTTAAAAAGTCATAAAATCGCTTACGCAAACGATCTAAATCACACATTTATTGCAATCAAATGCAACAAACAAAAAGTTCCGTAAATAAAGATAATTTCGTGATGCAACTCACCAAAAACGTTCAATTTTGCACCCTTTATCACTTTCATTTGGGATTTTTATCGCTATTATTCCCGCCAATTGGAAAGCGCAGCACAGATTGCGTGTTCTGAATCATTACAAACATAGAGAGTCCCCTTATGCGTAAATCACTTTTAGCTCTTAGCCTTCTAGCGGCTACTTCAGCTCCAGTTATGGCGGCAGATTACTCTGACGGCGATATCCACAAAAACGATTACAAGTGGATGCAATTTAACCTAATGGGTGCATTTGACGAACTTCCAGGTGAGTCTTCACACGACTACCTAGAAATGGAATTCGGCGGCCGCTCTGGTATCTTCGACCTTTACGGCTACGTTGATGTATTCAACCTAACTTCTGATCCAGGTAGCGACAAAGCTGGCGCAGAGAAGATCTTTATGAAATTCGCTCCACGTATGTCTCTAGATGCGGTAACTGGTAAAGACCTATCTTTCGGTCCTGTTCAAGAACTATACGTTGCAACTCTAATCGAGTGGGGTGGTAACTCTGGTGTTAACTCTCAAAAAATCGGTCTAGGTTCTGACGTAATGGTTCCTTGGTTTGGTAAAGTTGGTGTTAACCTATACGGCACTTACGACGGCAACAAAAAGGATTGGAACGGTTTCCAAATCTCGACTAACTGGTTCAAACCATTCTACTTCTTCGAGAACGGTTCATTCATTTCTTACCAAGGCTACATCGATTACCAATTCGGTATGGATGATGATGCAGGTAACAAATTTGGTTCAACCGCGTCAAACGGTGGTGCAATGTTCAACGGTATCTACTGGCACTCAGACCGCTTCGCAGTGGGTTACGGTCTAAAAGGCTACAAAGACGTGTACGGTATCAAAGATACTGATGGGTTTAAGTCAACTGGCTTTGGCCACTACCTAGCTGTAACTTACAAGTTCTAATTGAACCACTAAGTTTGCTCAAAAATGGCGCCTTTTGGCGCCATTTTTATTTGCTTTCCTTTTTTCCCTCATTATCCTTGCAGCAAACCTTTTTAATGAGAGCGTTTGGTGAATATCCTTATCCTCGGTCCAGGTGCGGTTGGCTCACTCTGGGCAACAAAATTTAAGCTTGCCGGGCACAATGTTTCATTGTGGGGAAGAAGCTCTGAAAGCCAACAATCACTTCAGTTGGATGATACACCCGCAATCGTATTCAGTAATCAAGATATTTCCTCCGTAAATCAAGCGGATCTCATTTTGATCACGGTAAAAGCTTGGCAATTGGAAGACGCCATTCAACCTTTACTGCCTCATATCAACGCAGACACGATTATCATGCTGATGCACAATGGTATGGGTACCGCCGCTGGCGTGGAGAAGGCTCTGCCAAACAATCCGATAGTGCTCGCCACAACGACGCACGGCGCATACAAACCAGATAACCAACACGTACTGCATACCGGTCACGGAACAACGCAAGTGGGTGGTTATAATGACAAAGGAATGCAGTGCGCTTTTCTGCAAGATGTTATGCATCATGCCCTTCCAGAGGCCATTTGGAATCCACACATCCAATCTGCGTTATGGACTAAGTTAGCGATCAACTGCGCGATTAACCCACTGACTGCGATTCACCAGTGTAAGAATGGTGAGCTTGCGCAGCCCGAGTTTAAGATACAACTCGAAAGCATCACTCAAGAACTGGTTGAAGTAATGAGTAAAGAAGGTATTGCTATCGAGTTTCGCTCTCTTTTCGATACGGTAATGCAAGTGGTGAACGCCACAGCTGAGAACTATTCTTCAATGAGACAAGACGTATTCCATCAGCGTCGAACGGAAATTGATTTTATAACCGGATACTTGTTAAAGGCTGCCGAGAAACATCGCATCAATACGCCTGAGAATTTAAAACTTTACCAACGCATCAAACAAATAGAACAAAGCTGGACAGAACAATGAGTAAGAAAATCTTAGTGCCAATCGCTCCGGGCACCGAAGAAATGGAAGCCGTCACCGTTATCGACATGATGGTTCGCGCGGGTTATGACGTTACGGTAGCGAGTGCTGCTTTTGATGGCTCATTGACGATGAAAGCTTCTCGCGGAGTCACACTAACAGCCGATTGTAAGCTGGTCGATATCGCTGATGATGAGTTTGACGCCATAGCGCTTTCTGGTGGTGTTGGTGGTGCAGAAATTTTTCGTGATAGCACGGTGATGATAGAAATCCTTAAGCAGCACATCTATGAGGGAAAATTGGTCGCTGCTATCTGCGCAGCACCGGCGTTAGTATTGCAACACCATGATCTTTTCCCACAATCACTGATGACCTGTCACCCGAGCTTTCAGTCACATATCCCGGAAGAGAAGTGGCGCAGCAAACGCGTGACCTTTGATATCAACCACAACCTTATCACCAGTCAAGGTCCGGGCACTGCTTTAGAGTTCGCAATGGAAGTAATCATTCAACTCTCAGGTAAAAAACACGCATGGTCAGTTGCTGAACCAATGATCCCTCTGCCTACTCTGCATTACCATAAGCTTGGTGAAGAATAATGTTTGACGTAAATGCTGTACGTGAGCAATTTCCTGCTCTAAACCAATCCGTCAACGATACGCCCTTAGTGTATCTAGATAGCGCAGCGACAACGCAAAAACCGCAATGTGTGATTGATGTCATCAGTCATTACTACAGTGCGCAAAATGCCAATGTTCACCGTGGCAGTCATAGTTTAACGGCTAATGCCACCAGCCAATTTGAAGCGGCACGAGAACGAGTGGCAAACTTTATTGGTGCAAACAGCTCTAAAGAGATCATTTGGACACGGGGTGCAACCGAAGCACTGAACTTAATTGCTCAGACTTACGCCCGCAGCACGTTACAACCGGGTGATGAGATCTTGATTAGCGAGATGGAGCACCACGCTAACATCGTGCCTTGGCAAATCGTGGCAGAGCAAACGGGCGCCAAAGTCATAAAAGTTCCAATGACATCAGATTGCCAGTTCGACATCAGCGCATTTAAGGTGCTTCTGTCTGACCGCTGTAAAATTGTTGCTTGTGCGCAAATCACCAACGTCACGGGCACACGACAACCTATCGAAAAAATCACTGAACTAGCGCACAGCGTTGGCGCGGTTGTTGTGATTGATGGCGCTCAAGGCATCGTCCATGAGCAGCTTGATTTATCGGTATCAGATATCGATTTTTACGTTTTCTCAGGTCACAAACTTTATGCGCCAGCAGGTATTGGCGTTTTATACGGCAAGCTTGAACTTTTGGAAGCCATGCCACCATGGCACGGCGGTGGTAAAATGGTTGAACGCGTTTCGTTCGAGAAAACGACGTTTTCTGCACTTCCTGGTAAATTTGAAGCGGGCACACCAAACGTTGCGGGCGCGATTGCTCTAGCGAAAGCCATTGAGTGGTACCAAGGTTTTGACCATCACGAAGTAGAGGAGCATCTCCATGTGCTTCAGGATAAGGCCTATCAAGCACTAAGCGCTTTGGATGACATCCATATTCTAGGCTACCAACCGAACGCTTCTGTACTAACGTTCGTCATGGACGGCGTTCATCACCAAGATATTGCGACGCTGCTCGATCAACAAGGCATTGCGGTACGAGCAGGGCACCATTGCGCTCACCCATTGATGGATGCACTAAATGTGAAAGGCACGGTACGCGTTTCTTTTGGTATTTATAACACGGCTGAAGATGTGGATAGACTCATCGCCGCCGTAGAAAAAGCCGTCGACATGCTATAACGCCAACGTTTTGATTTGGAGTAACCAACAAGGTTACTCCATCTGCCTATCCAGAGTCGCCACGCAATTTCTGCCATTTCTTTTCGCAGCATAAAGCGCTTTATCTGCATACGCATACAAACGTTTGGTGGTTTCATTTCTGCCTATTTCCACCACGCCTACACTCACCGTGACCGGAATTTCAATCTTTTCAAATTCGAACTGACAATTTTGAATGTGGGAACGTACTTCCTCTCCTACCTCTTTCGCCGCCGACAGAGAAGTTTCTGGCAAAATAATCGCAAACTCCTCCCCTCCGACTCTTGCAAAAATTTCGTCTTTGACGAGTAAGTGAGAAACCAAATCAGCTAACGTCTCTAAGACATAATCCCCCGCATCATGACCACGTTTATCATTGATGACTTTAAAAAAATCCAAATCAAATAATAACAACGCGGAGTGATAATCCGGAGCTTGGGATTTAATAACTTCTTCTGTGAGCTTTTCGAAAAAGACACGTCGATTGTAGATGTTGGTAAGAGCATCAATTTGGCTTTGATGGCGAAGAAGGGTTTCAACTCGGTGGCGATTGGAGATGTTGCGTGTAAGAATAAGGACAACGCGACGACCTCGGTATTTTATAGCGAGTGGGCAGATCTTGCCTTCGTAGTATAGGTCGCCTCTTGGCCCACTGTTAGCATCTATTCCCTGAATGCTGTCGGCGCACATCTTGTACTCGATCGTCACAATACTGTCTTGTTTCAGTGACCGATTTATCTGTTCGATAAACCAGTCAGCTTTATCTTTCTCAAGTACGCTGTGCAGCGTCTCACCTATCAAATTACTTCCATCGTGATAGGCTTTTTTATCTGTTCCTCCAAAAACATCAATATAGATACCATCTTCACTCAGAATAAAAGTGGGGTCTGGCATTCCGGATAACACGTCTTGCGCATGTTCCAAGGTGAATTGCATATAGGGAGGTTCCTAGCATTTGTATCTAAGTAACCCAATCGCTTCCAAGTGTGTTTCCACATTGGGGAATAGGAGCGAATGGGGCATATGTCTATTATCTAATATAGACAAATTTTAAATACAATTGAGTTTATAAAAACCAAGTGGGCAATATAATGAACCAGGATCAATAGAATGGTTAATTAGCGCTAAAATAGTCGACCATTTGCATATTTTTTACCCATATGCAAAAGATGTCTCAACTCAGATACAAAAAACGCCAAACAGCTAGGCTATTCGGCGTTTTTTAAGAATTGGGAAAATGACTCATTACACGGCGGTTTGCTTAATCTGCTCTACAATAGCTTTCAAGCCATTACCACGTGACGGGCTTAAATGTGCAATAAGCCCCAGTTGATCAAAATAAGCATCGATGTCAAATGCTTGAATTTGATCGGCCTTTTTTCCGTCATAAGCCGCCATCACCAAGGCAATCAATCCACGGACGATACGCGCATCGGAGTCCGCACAAAAATGCCAAACGCCATCTTGCTCTTGGCTCACTAACCACACCAAGCTTTCACAACCCGAAACGGTAACTTGTTCTGATTTCAGCTCTTCTGGCATTTGTGGCAGCTTTTTACCCCACTGAATAACCTGACGGTAACGATCTTCCCAGCCTTTAAATTGCTGCATAGTCGCGACAATGTCTTCGCTGGTGATATCTGTACCAAATGGAGAAACGGGAAAATCTGTCATGATGCGCTCTTCTTCTAGTTTACTGCTTATATTTTGAAATCAACTTCTCAACGATTCGCGATACCGCGACAAAGCCAAACGTTGCAGTTACGACAGTCGCCGCCCCAAAGCCGCTAGCACAATCCATACGTTTTGGACCTTCCGCTGTCGACTTTACACCACACACTGAACCATCTGCTTGAGGATACTTCAGCTGCTCGGTTGAAAATACGCAATCAATACCAAACTTACGAGCCGGGTTCTTAGGGAAGTTATGATGACGACGCAGAGTGTCTTTGATTTTCTTCGCTAGAGGATCTTGGATCGTTTTCGTTAAATCAGCGACCATGATCTGCGTTGGGTCAACCTGACCACCAGCGCCCCCCGTAGTGATCACTTTGATCTTGTTGCTGCGGCAATACGCCAACAAAGACGCCTTCGCTTTTACGCTGTCAATGGCATCCAACACGTAATCAAACTCTTTGCTTAAGTACTCATGTTGATTGTCTGGCGTGATGAAATCATCAATCAGATTGACGTTACACTCTGGGTTGATCAATTTGACACGCTCGGCCATCACTTCAATCTTGCTTTGGCCAACGGTGCCCGTCATCGCATGAATTTGGCGGTTAATGTTCGTGACACAAACATCGTCCATATCAATCAGAGTTAGCTCACCGATCCCCGTACGAGCCAGCGCTTCCACCGCCCATGAACCTACGCCACCAATACCAATCACACAAACGTGTGCAGCGCGAAGAATGTCCACTTCGCTGTTGCCATAAAGACGACGAGTGCCGCCAAAGCGTTGATTGTAGCTGTCAGATGCTGGGGTATCGAGTTCACGCATATTGAAGTCCAGATGATCGATAGAAAAACAAAGAGTGCGATTTATACGCACTCTTTGATGAAATGTCTAGATAAGAGAGTGTTCCTCTCTCTTGGACGACTATTGTAGCTTTTCTGGCGGTAAAGCCCAAGGCGCTTGAGTTGGTGAGTTTTCTAACCCAAGTTTCCACACTCGACCAAAATGCTTGTAGTGCCCTGCTTCCGTTCCTGCTCTCGCACCAATGCCATGATACAGATCCAAATGGTTCTGTTTTACCGCACCACCAGTGTCTAAAACGATCAGCATTCGCAGTTGATGCGCACCACTCCACGTACCATCAGCATTCAACAGTGGCACTTCCGCCAAGATTGGCGTACCCATTGGTAAGATAGAACGGTCACCCGCGACAGCGGCCATTGGCAACAACGGAATACCAGCCGAGCCTGTTACTGGCGCTTCTGCTTTTGGCGCAAAGAAAACGTAAGAAGGATTTTGCTCCAACAACTCGCGTACTGTTGCATCGTCGTTGTCCATCACCCACTCTTTGATTGCTTTGAGGGACATTTTTTCACGCGGCACTTCACCACGTTCAATCAAAATGCGGCCAATGCTGACGTAAGCTTTGTTGTTTTTACCCGCGTACGCAAAGTACTCCAACGTATCATCATCTTCAAAATGCACGTAGCCACTGCCTTGCACTTCCATCATAAATGGGTCGATACGATTAGGCGCGTAACCTAGCACCAAACCTTGTCCATCTAGTGCTCCATTGTAAATCTCCGCGCGAGTCGGACAATCTGATGAGCAGTTTGGCTTGCCATAAACTGGGTACTTAAAAATGTCGTTTGGTGTATGACGCAGTTCCATCACGGGAGAGAAGTATCCGGTAAACAACACATTACCTTTTTTATCACCACCACCCAATTGCGCGGCTTGAATGCCAAACGCACTCAACGCACTGGTATCTCCGCTCTGTTGCGCCCACTCACTTAATCGTTGATATAGCGGTTGGTACATCTTCGCCATGGATGGTGACTTTATCACCACTTGCTCAGCTTGCTTGTTAAATTCAGTAAAATCGCGTGGTTTGTTAGACTCAACCACATCCACTTGATTGAGGATCTGAGGAAACTCACCATCAAGATATTGCTGAGCGCGATCATTTTGTTGAGCACAGCCAAAGAGTAGGCTCAAAGAGATAATAGGAAGGAGTTTTTTTAACACGTGTCTTTTCCGTAAAAGAGAATAGCAAAAGGATGGCAAACAAATGAATACGACGCAATTGAAAAGCAACGACAAAATGTTTCAACGCTAAGCCAATCCGTTTACTCGTTGTAAATTCATTCAGTTAATGCAACATGATAACAGCGGAAGAATTACGGAATTGTCCGGATTATGTTTGAAAGTAAGATTTACCTATTGAGAGATGAAATTGTGATCATCCATGTGACTCACAGACGCAAGAGATCTCTGCTTAAAAGACAATGATAAAAACGACTATCTTACCGCAATCCTTGCACGCCCCTCTAAACGGAATACAGGTAGATAATGTGCATTGGCATCCAGCTTCATTTCTGCATGCTGCTTACCCACAAAATTGAAGTGCCGCTCATTTGAACCCACTCGATACGAAAACGAATCCCCATCGAATTCAAAACTGGTCGCCACTGTAGAACCATTTACAGTAACACCGCGCTCACTCAACACAAATTCTTCACGAGCATAAGGCGCAACATCTTGCTCAACCCAGCGGCCATAAATAGTCGATTTAGGAATGGGCGGATTAATGGTTCGTGTAATCAAATCACTATACAGCATGCACACGACAACGGTTCCAACTATCGCTATAAGCATGAGAGAACGCTCTAGCCACTTACGAAGCATTGATTTAGATGACGTTTTTGACAGATTTGAAGCAGTGATCGCAGCATTCTTATTAACAGCAGAAGACATGAGGTTCACGTATTGAGAAAAGACGCGCTCATTGTAACTCTCCCCTTCAACGGGACCAAGAACCTACCTCAATATGTTTGTGCTTTATTCCAAAATTTCACCTTGCCACCAAGTGAATAAAAAGGCATTATTTTAACATAATTAAACAAAGGAATGGCTGTAGTGAAAATTCGTAGTACTGCTCTCGTAAAAGGATTCCGTCAATCAACACCTTATGTCAATGCTCACCGCGGAAAAACCATGGTGATCATGCTGGGCGGAGAAGCCGTCGCACACAAAAATTTTGGCAATATTATTAATGATATCGCACTCATGCACAGCCTCGGAATCAAAGTCGTGGTGGTGTATGGTGCACGTCCTCAAATTAATCAGCTGCTAAAAAAACAAGACCTCACTACGCCTTACCACAAAAATATCCGCATTACAGATGAATCGGCTTTATCTGTTGTTATGCAAGCTGCCGGACAACTTCAGCTTGCGATTACTGCGCGCCTATCAATGAGCCTCAACAATACTCCGATGGCAGGTACCCAGCTCAATGTCGTTAGCGGCAACTACATCATTGCTCAGCCACTCGGCGTTGATGACGGGGTGGACTATTGCCATAGTGGACGTATTCGCCGCATTGACACCGATGCTATCAACCGCACTCTTGATCAAGGCTCTATTGTGCTACTTGGCCCCATTGCGAGCTCTGTGACTGGCGAGTGTTTTAACTTACTTTCTGAAGAAGTTGCGACACAACTGGCGATCAAATTAGGCGCAGACAAACTGATTGGTTTCTGTTCAGAACAAGGTGTCATTGATGACAACGGTAATGCTGTCGCCGAGTTGCTGCCAATTGAGGCGGAGCATGTCATCAAAACGCTCTCTGAAAATACGTCTCCTGACCTAGATTACAACACTGGGACACTGCGCTTTCTTAAAGGCTCTATTGCCGCTTGTCGTGCCGGAGTACCTCGTAGCCACTTGATCAGCTATAAAGTGGATGGAGCCTTAATTCAGGAGTTGTTCTCTTTCGACGGTATCGGAACCCAAGTTGTTATGGCGAGCGCTGAGCAAGTGAGACAAGCTAATATTGACGATATTGGTGGCATCTTAGACCTCATTCGCCCTTTAGAAGAACAAGGTGTACTCGTTAGGCGCTCTCGAGAGCAGCTAGAGCAAGAGATTGGAAAGTTTACCATTATCGAAAAGGACGGTCTGATTATTGGCTGTGCTGCCCTTTATCCATACCCAGAAGAGCGCAAAGCTGAGATGGCTTGCGTAGCGATTCACCCTGACTATCGTGATGGAAACCGAGGTTTGTTACTGCTCAACTACATGAAGCATCGTTCTAAATCCGAAACCATTGATCAAATCTTTGTCCTCACGACACACAGTTTGCATTGGTTCAGAGAGCAAGGTTTTTACGAAGTCAGTGTCGACTATTTGCCCGGAGCCAAACAAGGGCTATATAACTTCCAACGTAAGTCAAAAATCTTAGCGCTAGATTTGTAGCTTAACCTTAAATCAGGAAGAGAAATTTAAGGTTCCGGTATACCAACACCTCAAGGTGCGGGATTCAGCTCATTGACGCTCAATCCTGCACATCAAGTTTGTTTTGGAGTAAGGCCTCACATAAATCCTGCTTCGAGCTAGCGAGTCATCATATGAACACCAACTTAGAAATGCGCAAACCATTGCTTAATTTTTGTTCCAATTTTATCTTTTAAATATACATTTGGTTGGCTATACTCTGCTCGCTAGTGATTGGTTTTTAACCAACACGAATGGATCTAGGTGATGTAATGTAGCCTTCACCCTAAAATACTGGGCAATTGAAAAACTAGTTAGCTCCGTATTGCGTACCAAGGACAGTTGTTAATCTGACTTTAAATAAGCCGAGACGAGCACTGTTATGAGAACAATCATTTGTAATTCGCTTCAAAGCTTCTGGGATATGGCTGACAATCAGTTTTTAGAAGGCCTAGACGTCCACTGTGTTTTCCCCGTAAATGACGCTATCCGAGATTTTATTCTTGCTTATCAACAGCAATACAAAATACGCAGCGTATCTTTTACCAATGCGTTTGCAAAACATGCATAAAAGAAGACCGAGCCATAAGCTCGGTCTTCTTGTTTTAGTTGGTAAGCCGCTTTACTAACCCACTCGCACGAGTGGTTTTCACTTTAATACCTCGCTTCAGAACATTGAGTTCGGCGTAAAGAGCTAAACGCTTTTTCGCGCGGGTAATGCCTGTGTAAATCAACTCACGGGTTAATATCGGGCTAAAGTCTGGTGGCAAAATCATCAGGGTGTAATCAAATTCACTGCCTTGCGATTTATGGATGGTCATGGCGTAAGCCGTTTCATGTTCAGGTACTCGGCTTGGCAAGACCGATTTCACACTGCCGTCAGGTAACTCGAAAAAGACTTTCAAACGCGGTTCATCTTCACTGTCATCTCGCATACAAATACCAATATCACCGTTATACAAACCTAAACCGTGATCATTACGCGTAACCATGACGGGTCTGCCGTGATACCAAATTTCATCGTGAACCTGAATTAACTTGCGCGCCGCGAGCGCTTTCTCGATGCGTTGGTTTAGCCCAGCCACACCGAAGTCACCTTCACGGATCGCGCACAGCAGTCGGCATTGGTTGAAGGTATCTAACACCGCTTTGGCTTTGTGCGTTAGCGACTCTGGCTCTCCGGTTTTAGGATCAGTTTCCTGTTGTCCAATGCGTTTGAGGTAACGACCGTATTCCTGCACCAACGTCTGCATCATTTGGTTGTAATGTTGGCTACTTAGCGCGAAATGTTCGATGTCAGAAAAATCTTTCGCCCAGATATTATCTACGCTCGCAGCAGAACCTGAGTTAACCGCTTTTGCCAACTGACCAATGCCTGAGCGAGCATCAAATCGGTAGCTCTTTTGCAGCATACATAAACTATCGGCAATGCTAGATGCACTGTTACCCGTATGCGCTAAAGTATCGAAACCCGTCAGTTTTGCGATGGCTGATGCCTGCTCTTTGCCATAGCCCAATGCATGGAACGAACAGATATCACCCAACACAGCCCCAGCTTCAACTGAAGCAAGTTGGTCTTTATCACCTAGCAAAATCAGCCGCGCATGTTTCGGTAAGGCATCGACCACTTTGTACATCATTGGCAAATCGACCATCGACGCTTCGTCGATAACTAAAATATCCAAATGCAGTGGATTTTGCTTGTTGTGACGGAATTCTGCGCTATTAGAAATCGCGCCCAGCAACCGATGTAAGGTGCTTGATTCAGTCGGAATTTTGGCTTTTAGCTCCGGAGAAACTGGCAGCTCTTGCACCGCTTTACCAATGGACTCGGTTAATCGCGCCGCCGCTTTCCCCGTCGGGGCCACCAGCTTGATGGTTAGTTTTTTCTCGTGCGTCGCCTGTTCAATCAAAGCGGCAAGCAATTTGGTTACTGTCGTCGTTTTACCCGTGCCTGGACCACCAGAAATCACAGCAAATCGACGGGTTAACGCAACTGCCGCCGCGACTTTTTGCCAGTTCACGCAAGCCGAGAGTGGTGCGAGTTCATCCAGTATTTGCAAATCTTGAACCTTGCGCGCATTGCTAAGCACGGAATCAATCGCAGGCCAATCCAACGATTCGCTTGCGACCACATCAAGGTGGTCACACACCAATTGTTGACGCAACACTTGGTTGCTGCTTCCCGCTTCTACTGCTTTGCCCAACGCGTTAAACAGAAAATGGTATTGGCGTGCAAACAAATGGTTGAGCAACGCGGATAATCGCGCAAACTCTTGTGGTTGCAAGTTAACTGCGGCGCCCAACTGATTGAGCTTTTCCGCCAATGTCACTTCATAATGCCAATAGCGGTGCAGATACAGACGCTCACCATCGAACATCAGCGGCAAGGCTTCTCCTTGCGCGCCAACCACGCTGGAATTTTGTAATACTTCAATCCAGTCTATGCCTTGCAACTGTGTGTTGAGCGCCAATGCCGACTCACCAAACAGCCCTAGCTTACTGGCTAAATCCGTAGATTGCCCTTGTGCATCGAACAGAGACAGACAGATATGTCCTTTGCCAAGCTCACTACTGACAACACCCGCGATAAACGCCAATGCTTGGTTGTCAGGCTGTTCATCATTAGTTTGAGAATCAATAAAGCAGGCGAATTGGTAGTCGAGCTGACGAAGCGCGCCTTTGTGCGCCAAGCGTTCCAACACTACCAATAGGCTATCTTGGTCAGAATGAAGATTGTGATTTGTCGTCATTAAAGTAGCTCCATCTGCCCGGCTTGAGTTGAGCGCGTTTCAAGTACTTGACCATCAATCAAACGATCCATCTCTTGTAAGAACTCTAAGGTTGGTTTCGCGGCAAAAATGCCGTGGTCACTCTGCCCATCCATGCCGCGCAAGAACAAGTAATACACGCCACCGAAGTGCTGCTCATATTGATAATTCGCCAATCGGCTGCGTAGGAAACGATGCAGTGCTAACGCATAAATCTGATACTGCAAATCGTAGCGGTGATCCGCCATGGCCGATTTCAGAGCCTCACCATGGTAGCTCGTTACATCGTCGCCAAGATGATTCGATTTCCAGTCAAGCACGTAGTATTTACCTTGATGTTCAAACACCAAGTCGATAAAACCTTTGAGCATGCCTTGCACGGTTTGGAAACCTAAATCCCCCGCTTTCGCCGACAACGGATCGTGACGTTGAATGACTCGGTTTAACGCCGGTGCAGACAACACTTCAATCGGCAACAAAAATTCCATCTCCACCAAACGTTGCGACGGTGCTTTTTGATTCAGCAGCAAAGACTTACCATCCAACGGCGTTGCGAGTACGGTATCAATCAATTGTTGTAAAATGGGCAACCACTCTTCATCGAGCTGTTCGCTTTCCATCAAACCAAGGATGATTTGTGTATTCTCTTCAGTAGTGGCTGGCTGAGTAAATTCAATTTCCTCAAACAAGCTGTGCAGGAACGTACCCGGACGCGCACCACGAGGGAAGGTAAAAATAGAGCGCTCTGGCTCCACCAAATCGGCTTCGTCTTGCTCTTCAGATGAGTCGATATCAAAACCCGTAATCTCAATCGTGGCATCATGCTCGGCGTGATGAGAGCCTTGCTTGACCAAGCCAGAATAACTGGTGATGCGCCAGTTTCTGTCGATAGGGTTTTGCAGTTCTTTCGCGCTAAGATCGTGTATTTCTTCTTGTGGCGCTACGTACTTCTCTTCGAGTTGCTGCGGCGGTTCGGCCACAACGACACAATCAAGCTCGTCTTGTTGCTTTGTTAAACCTTGGTGCAAATCGTTAATACCACCTTCTTGACCATTTTGAATCAAATAGCCAATCGCACAGCGGTGTACGCCAGTTGGCTCTTTGGTCGAACGGCCATTGCGCAAAGGCGAGGCACCGATAAAACACGCATACACAGCTCGCGTTAGTGCCACGTATATCAAGCGTAAGTCTTCCGCCAAACGCTCTTTATCCGCTTGCTTCATGGACGCATCGTTGCCAGTGATATCCAGTACCGTGCGGTCATTGGCTGCATCGTAATATTTGGCTTCACTGGCTTCTCGATAGCTGAACACAAACGGCAGAAATACGAGGTCATACTCCAAGCCTTTTGATTTGTGAATAGTCACGATCTGCACTAAGTTACGTTCCGATTCTAAACGTTGGATTTGGTCATCACAGCCACCCAAACCATTTTCCGCATCACTGATAGACTGAGCGATCCAACGCAGCAGACCGTGATCGCTGTCCAGTTCATTACTGGCTTGTTGAAGCAGTTCACCGATGTGCATTAAATCGGTAAGCACTCGCTCACCATTCTCACCCTGTGAACTCGCGCCTTCTTCTAGTAATCGCTCGGCAATATGGCGTTTGCTGATCACCGCGCGCAGCATCGGCAGCACACCACGCTGAACCCAAAGTTTGCGATATTCTTTGAATTCGTTAACGGCGTTTTCCCACACAATTTCATCGTTATTAAGTGCATCCAAACTTGCTGCGTCGAGGGCAAACAGCTCAGAAGCAAGACTTGCACGCAGTGCACGGTCATTTTCTGGCGTCAGCACCGCTTGCAGCAGGCGCTGTAAATCCTGCGCCACCGAACTGGTAAACACACTGTCTCGGTTAGACAGATACACACTAGCAATGCCTTGATCAGCCAACGCTTGTTTGATCATTCGACCTTCACTACCTGTTCGAACCAACACCGCGATATCGCCCGCTTGAACCGCTTTCTGTTTTTCGCCATTCACCAGACACGCTTGCCCCTGTTGAGCCTGCGTCAAAATAGTTTGGATTTGGCTTGCGGTCGCCTCTGCCATTCGAGTCAAATACTCGCCTTTGGGTAGCGGTTTATCGTCCGCTTCTTGCAACCAATAGGTCAGCGCGGGTTGCTTTTGGCCACCCATAGTCCAAATGCGTTTTTCGGCATTGGGACTGTACTTAACGGGTAAGAACGGAATATCCGAATCATAGATAAATGGACTGTCTGGCAAAGCAAATACTTGGTTTACCGCCTGCACCATATCTGCGCTAGAACGCCAGTTGGTTCCTAACGTGTAGTGGGCACTTACTTGGTTACGTGCTTTGATATAAGTGAAAATGTCTGCGCCACGAAAGCCATAAATCGCCTGCTTGGGGTCACCGATCATAAACAAACCACATTCCGGGTTGTTCAGATAAATACGGCTGAAAATACTGTATTGAAGCGGATCGGTATCTTGGAACTCGTCAATCATTGCGACAGGGTACAAAGTACGAATACGCGCCGCTAAAAGCTCGCTTTCGTCCGTATCGATAGAAGCAGAAAGTTGCGTCAGCAAATCATCGAAAGAGAGCCACTGTTTTTGATTTTTCGCGTTGGCCAGCATCACACGACATTGCTCAATCGCATGAGCAAGCAGTGGCGCTTTTAAGCTGATTGGATTGGCAAGAAATGTTTCAATGGCTTCAAATACCGCATGCTGCGGCGCACTGCCTTTCGGTGTTTTTTCCAACAAGACGTTTTGCGCGAATTTCTCCAGCTTGTCTGGATAATCGTAACCTGTGGTTTCCGTTGCCGCCCAAGCATTCACCGCCTCCAACCACGTCGGCAGAGACTTTTTGGTGTAGCTGCGTTTGTTAATATCTGAATCTGAAATCAGCGTGAAGAAGTCATCTTGGCTTTCTCGCCACTGTGCTTTTAATTCATCAATTTTTTTCAAATTTTCAGTATGAAGATCAGCCAAACTACCTTTCATTGCAGGAACAGAAAGGCTTAACGGCGCACCGGTTAAGTAATTGCTGATGTCAGACAACAACGCAGATGGAGAGCTCCATAGCTGGCGAATTTCCCCAGCCAAGGTAAATGGTAACGGGTAGAAATTGCGACGCCAGTAATCGGCTACAACTTGCGCTTTTAGGTGACTTTCATCGGTCACAAACTCGTTATTAAATCGGCTGCCAGATTCAAACGCATTTTGCGTTAGCATACGTTGGCAAAAACCGTGAATGGTGTAGACCGCCGCCTCGTCCATCTGACGCTCTGCCTGCAATAAAATTTCTGCGGCTTGCTTGTGATCGTCAAACTCATTAAGCAAAGGTTGGATCACCGGATCGGAACTCTGTCCACGCGCAAACGCGATTCGCGCATCATGGATTCTTGCCCTGATACGATCGCGTAATTCCGCAGTTGCCGCTTCGGTAAAGGTTACGACCAGAATTTGGTCGACCGTAAGCGGTACGCGATGTCGAGTTTCCGCGCTGCCGTGACCAAGCAAAAGGCGCAGATATAAACCTGCAATAGTGAAGGTTTTACCTGTACCTGCTGATGCCTCGATTAACCTCGCACCATGCAGAGGAAACGTCATCGGTTCTAGTGGCGTTGGTTGAGGTTGCTCTGTGCGGTCTAACGTATGTAGAGGACACTCTGCACCTGACATTTGATCCATAACGCTGAATCTCTCCGGATTATTTACTAGGACGTATCACCTAATAAATGTGATCTATAGTTAAAAATTCTATTAATATGTTTAACAAGTTGGATAATTTAGAGCTTTGTGAGATCTTTCTCACGGTTATCCATAAGACGTACCGTTAGTATGCGCCCCACGAGATAAGCCAAACCTTTTTGGCGGCACAACTCAAATGAATTAAACAAAAGTATCATGGTCCCTCTGACCTTGTGGCCGTACAGCGAACGCCCTACAAAAAATAATGATTTTCTGGCGGCCACCCTACTCTTCCTTCTCTTTATCCAACTGTCTTTATTACGCTTTTACGTCATCAGCGTCTTGAATCGCTAAGCGCGCACCTTGCAAAACTAATGCTGTCAGCAAACGAACTTCTGAGGCCAACTCATCATTCCAAGCTGGCCAAATTCGAGAGATGTACGCATTATTGCCTTCGCCCGGGCTCATGAAGCCATCATTGAATGCGTCAGCCATTTTCTTCAAAGATTTCTCTTCGTCATCGACCCACTGACCACGGCTAAAGCCCGCTTCAACACAAGCCAACGCCGTTTTCGGGAAGTAAGACAAAGGCTTAGTCATGCCTTCGAAGAACAAGCGAACTAATTCAGTCAGTAGCTGTTTGGCATACTGCGCATCGGCAATGTCTGGGTAGATCAAATGCAGCGCGCCTTCTTTACGATCGTAGCCAATCAGATGAGTTTTCTTGGCATAACCCGACGCCGACATGGCAAGGTGATCGATCCACGCTGCAAGGTAATCTTGCGCTCGAATCTTACCGCTTCGGTAGCGAATCAAACCGGATTGGTAGCATTGAGTCAGCCAACCAGTCAGGCGAACGTTTTTCTCTTCGCCTTCATTTCGCTCAAACAAGGAATCAAACGTCAGGTCGATTTCCAGATCGTCTTGAGGCGCACCAGATAAAAACGCCAGTTTGTCCACCAGCTCTTCCGCCTGAACTCGGTTGGTTTCAAACTCGATATCACCAAACGCCCCCACCGGCAGTTTGCCTTGCGCGCGCTGTTGACTCATAAAGTGTTTAAGCACCTCTGTTTTTTTCTCTGGCTGCATCAATGTCGTTTCAAGCAAGGTTTCTAACAGCTCATCACGCATTTGATAACTTTCCAAACCACCTAAAACAAAGGGTTCGTCGTCTTCCATCACCGGCAGTGGCGGCTCAAAGATTACTTTTAAGCGACGATTGAAAAAATACTGCACCGGTAAGCGCCAGAAACGTTGCAACTCGACTAAGTCGAGCTCAAGTGGGAACGTCGCTCCTAACAGATAGTCGTCTAATGCACGATTAAAATCACGACGAACATAGCCTTGCGATTGACTACTTTGAGTCAATGCCGCTGGAATCCACTCTTTCGCGTAGCTGGCGTGCGTGCCTTGGAACGCACTTGGGCTAAACGGCACCATGGCGTGGGTATTCACCAACGCATTTAATAAGTTGTCGCCAGACTCATCAACGGGCAACGCTTCATCACCACTTAAACAATAGTTTTGGTGGCAGTATTCCATCAGCTCAGAAACCAGAACCGAAGGCACTCGCTCGGTGTTGTCTTGGATTGAACGGCCAACATAACTGATGTAGAGCGTTTGCTGTGCAGACAACATCGCTTCGAGGAATAGGTAACGGTCATCATCTCGGCGTGAACGGTCGCCCGGCTTGGTTCTTCCCGTCATCAAGTCAAAGCCTTCTGGCGGCATGGAGCGTGGATACACGCCGTCATTCATCCCCAGTAGACAAACGGTTCTAAACGGAATAGAGCGCATCGGCATCAGGGTACAAAAGTTCACTTGACCAGCCAGGAAGCGCTGGCTGACTCGTGTGCCAGATAATTTGTTTTGAAGGTATTGGCTGATGATCGACGGCGACAACGCATCATCAAATGCGGCATCAGCTAATTGCTCTTTGAGTTGGCTGAGCGTATCGCGAATGGATTTGAGCGCCATTTCGCCCTCTAACTCAACTGAGAAGAAGTCATCCAGCAGTGAAACCAAAGTCTCTCGCCAACCATCAATAGTCTGAACATGAGAAAGTTTGCTTCGATAAGTGCTAATTTGTTGGATAAAGTGTGCCAACTTGCCCGCCAGCTCTGCGCCCATGCCTTGCACTTCGTTGTACGGAGATAAACTGCCTTGCTCGGTTTCAAACAAACCTGCGGATTCTGGCATCGCGTAGCCAAGCAACATGCGTTGAATACCAAATTGCCACGTGTTTTGACGGGTTTCCGGCAGTTCAAATTCGCGTCCGGTATTGGCATCCAACCCCCAGCGAATTCCCGATTCCTCAACCCATTGTTTGGCTTGTAAGAAATCATCTTCGCTGAGTTCAAAACGCTTTAATATCGCTGGAGTTTCCAGAAGTTCGAGTAGTTCTGATGCCAAACAGCGCGTATTGGGTAAGTTCACCAACTGCATAAATGCGGCCAGAATTGGGCTCTCTTGATCGGCGGTTCGGTCAGAAATCGAATATGGAATAAAACGCTCACCCGGTGCGTTACCAAAGACCGCCTGAATCGCAGGGCTGTAAGCGTTGATGTCCGCGACCATCACGATAATATCGCGCGGTTTTAACGTTGGGTCAGCATCGAACATCGCCAATAGTTGATCATGCAGCACTTCCACTTCACGCATCGGGCTGTGACAAGCGTGTAGGCTCAGTGATTTATCACCCAAGCTAACCACTTGTTTGTGATGACTGTTTTCAATCTGTTGGTCATCTTGATGTTCTTCAAGATTGAGAATATCCGCTTGCAATTGATGGAGCAGACTGTCGCGCTCAACATCAACAAAGGCTTCAATTTCATGAGATTCCAGCTGAGACAACAGATACATATTGTCACGCCCGAGTTTACCCATGGACGCCAACAGACTGTTTCCAACCACATCGGTGTGCAGCTCATCGATCACATTATCTTCCAATGAGCCTTTCAGTTGCTCAGTTTCACCTTGCACTTCCGAGTGATCGTCCTGCCACACAACGTGCTGACGATGTTTCGCCGCCAAACGAGCCAGATATTTGCGATCTCGAACTTCACCCCAGTAATAACGACACGGGTTGGTGAACATCAGATGCACGTCGATGTGTTCACCAATTGCTTTTAGCGCATCCATATAGCGAGGCGGCAACGAAGAAATACCAAAAACAAACAAACGCTTGGGTAAATGGTCAAAATTGCCGTTAAAACTCGCTAATGTGTCGATAAAGTGCTCATAAAGGTTGGCACGGTGATAAGGAGACTGTCCTAATGACACAGTGTGATCGTACAACGCTTGCCACAGGATCGGCTGCCACGGATGCTCATCTTCCAGCTCTGGCACACTCTGCCCAGCTTCCCAACTTGCGATCCATTCCGGACGATACACCAAGTAACCATCGAAAATATCGGCAATTTTCTCAGCCAGCTGATACAGCTTAGAGTGGTCACTGTCATCTTTGAGGTACTGCGCTAACGGCGAAAACACCTCTTGGTTGAGAAGCCCCGGAAGCAGATGCATCAACTTCCACGTCATCGCTTCTTTGTTAAACGCACTGCGTTTTGGCACGTCTGGCAACACCTGCGTAAACATATCCCAAATGAAGGTAGCAGGAAGCGGAAAATCAATGTTGGCGGCAACACCAAACTCTTTGGCCAATTCCATTTTTAGCCACTGGGACATGCCCGGACTTTGAACCAGAATTTGTTCTTTTTCGAACGGGTTTTCCAGCGGACTGATTCGAATCAGTTCGACAAGGAGTGATTTGAGAACGTCAACTTGGTTGGAATGATAAACAGTAAACAAATTGGGAATACCGAGCGCCGATTGAAACTGTTAGCTAGCTTAGCACAGCCCCATTTAAACCCGCAGTGATCTCGCGTTCGGAAAAAACAAAAGGTTATATATCACTCAAATAGAGTATGAATCTTCTTAATTTTCACATGTCAATCAAGTCTGACACTTCCATACAAAATGTGACATTCGTCGCAACTATTCCATAATAAAAAACACTGTTTTATACTCCCACTACCCATAATTTATAAACAAACAAAAAGTATGTTTCGCAAACTGTCTTCCAACAGCGCTTGGCTGATTGCTTTTTTTGCTTGCTTTGCAGTGTATCTGTCGATCGCTTGTTATCCTTTTGTGTTGTCTAACAATCAGAATGAACCACTAACCTTGTTGCAAGGTTACTATTTAGTTTCGACTCAATATGGCTGGCTGGGCTTGATCGCTCTTCCATTTATGTTGTTGAGTTTATTGCTCTCTTTTCTACCGAATCGAGCATTCAAAGGCATCGTGATCGCTATCGCGATCTGTCTATTGATCATGTTTAAAGTCGATATCCTCGTTTTTCAGCAATACAAACTTCACATCAACGCCCTATTAATCCGTATGTTTTTCGAAGGTGGCGGTGATGTCTTCGATATTTCTTGGATGAGTTGGCTAATCTTCATCAGTGAAGTTGCCGTTCTGGTGATCGGGCTCGCCTGTACCGTTTGGATGAGTAATCAACTGGCAGAAAGCCGAGCTAAGTTCGTTTTGCTCAGCGTCTGGTTTGCTGTATTGCTTAGCACGCAGATGATTCATGCGTACAAAAACGCGCTTTACGACGATGAAGTCAGTCAGTTTTCGAATAACTGGCCACTTTACTACCCGCTGACGGCTCGTAAATTTATTTACAAACACGACCTAGTGGATGAGAACATTGCATCGAAGAACCGCGTAGAGTTAACCAACATTGAACGTAGCTCACTCAACTACCCGCTTGCGCCCATTCAAGTGCAAAGCAAAGAGAAGCAGCCCAATGTTTTGTTTATCTTGGTTGACGCGTGGCGCTACAGTGATGCGACGCCGGAAGTCATGCCAAATGTCAGCAAGTTCGCCGAAAAAACAGTGAATTTCACACAACATATGAGCGGCGGCAACTCAACTCAAGCGGGTATTTTCAGCCTGTTTTACAGCTTGCCCGCGACCTACTGGGAAAGCTTTTACGCAAGCCAACGCTCTCCTGTTTTTATGGATACGCTGCAAGCAGAAGGCTACCGCATGGGCATTTTTGGCTCGGCACCGCTCACCAGCCCGCCACTTTCTCGCACGGTATTCAAAAAAGTGTCGGACTTGACCTTGAAACAAACTGGGGAAACAGCTGTCGAGCGCGATCAGCAGATAACAGACAAGTTCATCGAGTTCCAAAAGCAGGACAGCGATAAGCCGTACTTTGGTTTTCTGTTCTACGATGCCGCCCACGGCACAGTATTTCCCGAACCTGAATTTGCGAAATTCAAACCATACTGGGAACGCGTTGACCACATTTTGCTCAACAACGATTTTGACGCTTCGCTTTACCACAATCGATACAAGAACTCGTTGTACTACATCGATAGCTTGATTGGCGATGTACTGAAAAACGTCGACTTAGACAACACCATTGTGGTGATTTCATCTGATCATGGTGAAGAGTTTAACGACCATAAGATGAACTATTGGGGCCACACGGGTAACTACAGTGACGTACAAGTGCATGTGCCTCTTTACGTGTACATACCAAATCGTCAACCAGACCAAATTGATTACCGCACGACCCATTTCGACGTCGTGCCAACCATGATGAATACGCTGTTTGACGTTCAAGGCACAACGAGTTCATACAGCGTTGGTCATAACTTGTTTGATAGCTCTGCCCCTCGCGATTGGTATATTGCTGGCAGCTACTACAACTATGCATTGGTCGGCAAAGAACTGATGCTTGTGGTCAATCCTGGCGGGCACTCTCAGCAACTGAATCGCCAGTTAAAAGTCGTGAAAGAACAGAAAGTTCCTGTCGATATCATTCGTCATTCTCTGGATGAGATGTCGCGATTTTACAAAAAAGGCTAGTGTCCAACATCGACGCCGATTGAAATAAAAAAGCCTCTTGGTTGTAAGACCAAGAGGCTTTTTCCTATCTGCTATTTAAGCGTGATGAGCGTGCATCAAGCGTGGCTGAATCAATAAGTTGTTGATGTATTGTAAAGCCACATAAGAGACAACAAATGTTGCCACAATCAACTCAAGACCAGCTAAGCCTCGCACTTGTTGAACATAGTGCGCAGCCAATCCTTGCAATTCCATCCAATTCGCCATTTTAAACAGCGCCGTCGCACCGATCACCATCGGGAAAGTGAACGCCGCATAGCCTGGGCTAAATGGCAGTCTAAGCAATTTAAAGAATGCGAGGTAAATGATGGCTGTCATCAATACCGCGATACCAAATAGCATAGCGATGATCACCGGTGATGGTGTCGCAGTGACCGTTAAGTACCCTGCCAATGATAGACTTGCTGGCGCTGCCATGATTGCCATTGTTGGTTTCGCTGCATCCGGAATTTCATGGGTAAACATGAAACGGTAAATCATCATCGGCAACATGATCGCGTACGCCACCATACCAAACATCAATGCACCTTGTGCCACTGGTGCTAACATCGGGTTGCCAGAGAAAGACACATCCGCAACGATGATACCCACTGGCGGTACAAACCAACTAGGAACCATGTGGTGCAATTCAAAATCTTTGGCGCGATGGTAAACAAAGCTCACCAAGAACACGATGTGCAGAACCACTGCAATCAGCCAAAGTACATCACCAGCCAATGGGTAAAAATGGCCTAGAGAGTTCGATACCACCATAGTGCCCATCGCAAATGTCGGAACCACGCTGCCCACAACCGGATGAGCAAGATCTTCTCTCAATAGATGGTTATGTAGCAAAAACTTGGTTGCCAATATAACCAACAATACGCTCGCAATACCCGCACTAATCCACTGTCCGTAGCCATGTAATTCGGCGAAGTTTTCCCAACTCCAGCCTAAGCTTGCAATACCAAGAGCCAAACCCGCCATCGGAGTTGGTGCTCCCATTACTTTTGCTTTTGTTCTTTGAATCATGATGACCTCAACCAGACTCACTCTTGATGGAGCGTATAATACGCTTGCACTTCGTTCCGATATATCTAATTATTTAAAACAAACGTTCAAAATTACTTAACGGTGGGGTATGGCAAGTCACATTTCTATTAAACAACTGAAAGTGTTTACGACGATCACGCAACACAAAACGCTCACAGCAGCTTCTGATAGTCTCTTTTTATCAAAAGCCGCTGTGAGCATGGCACTCTCAGAATTAGAAAAGCAGATCGGCCATCACTTGTTTGATCGTGTTAATAACCGACTGATTTTGAACCAAGAAGGTCAAAAGCTACTGCCACTGGCGGATGAATTACTCAACCGAGCCAAGGACATCGAGAGCATTTTCGATGGTGACCAAGCGCTATCGGGCCAACTTCGCATTGGTGCCAGCGACACCATTGGCAACCAAGTCGCGCCCTATTTGCTTAGCGAATTTCGTCAGCAAACGAATCATCGTTCTCAAAGCCTGTTCATTTCTAACTCTGCACAAATCTGCGACATGCTGACCGATTACGAGTTAGACATAGCCCTCATTGAAGGCAAAACACTTCACCCTGAATTGCAGTCCACCCAGTTTAGCGAAGATGAAATGTGCGTGATTTGCGCGCCCGATTATCCAGCCGCGCACGAAGGGCCAGTAAACTTAACCGAGCTAGAAAACAGTGAATGGATATTGCGAGAGGCGGGATCTGGTTCACGCGAATTTTTTATGCGCGTTGTCGCGCCGCGCTTGGAACATTGGCATGAAGCTTTTCAGCTCAATACCACCGAAGCGTTGATCAACTCAGTATCTGCTGGGCTGGGCTTAGGTTGCTTGTCACGTTTGTCTGCAGAACCTGCTATTCGTGACGGTCGCGTAAAACTGCTCGACATGCCTTTAGATATGAAACGTCGCTTCTGGCTACTGGTTCACAAAGAGAAATACCAAAGCCCACTACTCAGAACGTTTATCGAATTTTGCCAAGACTGGGAACGACCAAATAACCTTTATCTAGAGGATACACCCTCCAAGTGAAACGGAGATAGTTTAAATGCTGGTCAGTTAGTTGTACGTGTCTCTCATTCTTAGGCTTGTCGCTAGACTTAACTGGTCAAAAACTGTATAAAAAGCCAGTATCAATACACCAAGTTAGGGGACCAACCATGGCTGTAATCGTCAAGTACGTGGTAGAACGCAATGGAGAAGAGAAAATGACTTTTACCTCTAAAGCGGAAGCTGACGCATACGATAAAATGCTAGACATGGCAGACGAACTATTCACGCTGCTAGGTAAAAGTGAACTTCTAGAAGACGAAGGTAAGCAAGAAGATCTTGCGATGTACCTCGCTCAAAACAAAGAAGAAGTGCTTTACGCACTGGGTGCAAAACGCAAACCGGCACCAAAGAAAGCAAAAAAGCTTGAATCTGTAGAAGAAGATAAGCAAGAAGACGCTGCATAAGCCTCTCATTTGTTAAAGAAACGCCGCATCATGTGGCGTTTTTTGTATCTGAAGGCACACATCATCATGGAAAGATCGCCCTTTCTTTCGAGCACAGATACGACAAATCGCCTTCTTTCATTTCAACAAACACCTGCTAATTGACCACCTCACAACCACATTTCTCATCAGACAGACATATCTCCCAAAAGACAAAAGGTATCCATCTACAGACTTTATCTATTTCCCCTCTTTAAACTCCCTAGCACTCTCATTATGATGGCTGACAACTTAATTATTTCTTGTCAGTGAACAGACGAGACACAAGACTCAACACATGGAGATCAACTATGGCTTTCTTTTCTCTAGCCTTTGGTACAGCGACTAAAAACCGCGATGGCAAAATCATTGAAGCGTTTTTTCCAAACCCTGTTCTTAACCCAAATGAAGAGCTTGTTAACGCACTAGCAGCAGTAGCAGGTTACGAACAAGGCAACCAAGCTATCGAGATCTCTGCAGCACAAAGCGCAGAACTTGCGGCGGCTTTCGAAGCAAACGGCGATGCAGCAAACGCATCTTTCGCAACCAAAGCAGCAGAATCAGCACAGCCGCTTGTACTGGTTATCCTAGCTACGGATGAACAACCACAATCTGTTGCTGAAGGCTTCCTAAAACTTCAACTTATCTCCAACCGTCTAGTTAAGCCACACGGCACAGTACTGGATGGCATCTTCGGTCTACTACACAACATCGCATGGACTAACGAAGGCCCAATCGACCTACCTGAGCTGGCTGAGCGTCAAATCGAAGCTCGCCTAGCTGGCCGTACGCTAAGCGTAGATTGCGTAGACAAGTTCCCTAAAATGGTGGACTACGTGGTACCAACTGGTGTTCGTATCGCAGACACTTCTCGCGTTCGTCTTGGCGCACACGTTGGCGAAGGCACAACGGTAATGCACGAAGGCTTCATCAACTTTAACGCGGGAACTACTGGCGTAAGCATGGTTGAAGGCCGTATTTCTGCTGGCGTTGTTGTTGGTAACGGTTCAGACATCGGTGGCGGTGCATCTATCATGGGTACACTATCTGGCGGCGGTAAAGTGGTGGTTTCCATCGGTGAAAACTCTCTACTAGGCGCAAACGCAGGTCTTGGGTTCCCAATGGGTGACCGTTGTACTATCGAATCAGGTCTGTACGTGACTGCTGGTTCTAAAGTGCGCATGCTAGATTCTGCTGGTCAAGAAGTCGAAGTGGTGAAAGCACGCGACCTTGCTGGTGTTTCTGACCTACTGTTCCGTCGTAACTCTGTGACAGGTCAAATCGAGTGTCTTGCAAACAAGAGCGCGGTTGAACTGAACAGCGAACTGCATAAAAACAACTAATAAATAGTTAAGAAAAATCCCCCAGCAGGAAACTGTTGGGGGATTTTTTAGCTTAAAGCAAAATGCGTGTGTGCTGATTACTGATTTAAAAAGCTGACCGCTTTATCTGGGAAATCAGTAAACAAACCATCCACTTTTACTTGGTTGTAGTACACATCCATCATGCCTTCAAAGCTGTCCGTGTACGCTGGAATGCGTCCTGGATCGGCGCGGAACGTGTATGGATGTACTTGCAAGCCAGCGTCTTTTGCAGCCTTCATCAACGGCTTGATGATGATATTGTCTTTGGTTGACTTATCATCCACCAGCATCGGCTTCCAAGGTCCAATACCTTCGGCGTAACTCGCCACTTTCTTCATGCCGTTGGCTTCGAACATCCAATCATAGCTGTATGGCGTTGCTGTATCGCCTTTGTACACCATAGTTTCGTTCCAATCGGTGTAAGCCATGAGCTGAACGAGCTTTAAATCCATGTCCATTGCGGGCATCAACTCACTGTTAATGCGTTGCAGTTCGTTCGCATCAAAACACTGCAGGTAAACTTTGTCGTCTTGCGAGCCGTAACCGTAATGCTTTAATACTTTAAGTACCGCTTTAGAAATGTCCTTACCTTCATGTCGATGGAACCAAGGCGCTTTAATTTCTGGGTAAATACCGATGTCGTAGCCCAACGTCTTGTTAAGGCCTTGGATCAACTCTATCTCTTCAGCAAACGTCGGCACAGTGAAATCCGATTTCCACATAGGGAATCGTGTCGGATAACCAGCGACCTTATTACCTTTGTCATCGATATTAAAGCCTTCAGTTACTCGCAAGGATTTGATTTCCGCCAGTGTGAAATCAATCGCGTAGTAGCGACCGTCTTTGCGTGCACGATCAGGAAAACGCTCCGCAACATCCGTTACGCGATCCAAGTAATGGTCATGCAATACGACCAACTGGTCGTCTTTCGTCATTACCACATCTTGCTCTATGTAGTCAGGTTTCATTGCGTAAGCAAGCGCTTTGGCTTCTAGCGTGTGTTCAGGCAAGTAACCCGATGCGCCACGGTGTGCAATTACAAGTGGTTTTGCAATCGCACCAGCTGAGAGGCTAAGTGCTAAAAAAGTAAGACATACTGACTTTGTTTTCATTGTTATTTCCTTGATAAAGCGAAGAGGCAGTATTCCACTGCCTCTTTAAATAAATATTACGCTAGCGCTTCCTTTTCGCGCTCTTTTTGCTCGTGGTGCGCACGCTCACCTAAGAAGGCGTACATCAAACACACAATAGAAGTAATACAAGAACCAACCAAGATGATAAAGCCACCATCCCAGCCAAAGTGGTCTACCGTGTAGCCAAGAATCGCGTTTGCGGCAACTGCCCCACCTAAGTACCCAAATAAACCAGTAAGACCAGCAGCAGTACCAGCGGCTTTCTTCGGAGCGAGCTCAAGTGCGTACAAGCCAATCAGCATAACCGGACCATAGATTAGGAAGCCAATTGCAATCAGCGCCATCATGTCCACCATTGGGTTACCAGCAGGGTTAAACCAGTAAACCATCACTGCAACGGTCACTAGCACCATAAATAAGATGCCAGCAGGTGCACGACGACCTTTGAACAATTTGTCTGAAATCCAACCACACAATAACGTGCCTGGAATGCCGGCCCATTCGTATAAGAAGTAAGCCCATGACGATTTATCTACCGAGAAATCCTTCGCTTCTTTTAGATAAACTGGTGCCCAATCCAGTACGCCGTAACGAATTAGATAAACAAATGCGTTTGCAATTGCAATCGACCAAAGCAGCTTGTTGTTGAATACATACTTAAAGAAGATTTCCTTGGCTGTCATTTCTTGTTCGTGCGACTTGTCATAGTCATCAGGATAATCGTCTTTATACTCTTCGATCGGTGGCAAACCACAAGATTGAGGCGTATCGCGAACCGTCATCCAAACAAACACAGCAACCAACGTGGCGAAAAATGCAGGAACATAAAATGCAGTGCGCCAATCATCGTTAAATGCCCACAGGCCAAGAATAAATAGTGGACCAATCAAACCGCCACCCACGTTGTGTGCCACGTTCCAAACCGAAACGATCTCACCACGCTCTTTACGTGACCACCAGTGCACCATGGTTCGTCCACATGCGGGCCACCCCATGCCTTGGAACCAACCGTTCAAGAAAAGCAAAATGAACATCGCAGTGACGCTGCCAGTCGCCCATGGCATAAAGCCAAAGCAAAACATCACTAATGCAGACATCAGTAGGCCGCCACTAAGGAAATAGCGAGGGTTGGAGCGGTCAGAAACGCTGCCCATTAGAAATTTAGAGAGACCATATGCAATGGAAACAGCTGCCAGCGCGACACCTAAGTCACCGCGGCTAAAGCCTTGCTCGATAAGATAAGGCATCGCCAAACTGAAGTTTTTACGAACCAGATAGTAACCGGCGTAGCCAACAAATATACCGATAAAGAGTTGCCAACGGAGGCGAGAGTAGGTGCTATCGATACTGCCTGGGGACAGACGATCAATGTGCGCCTTAGGTTTGAATATTCCAAACATAGGAACCTCATTATTTTGTATGCGATGGTAAAAAACACAAAAGGAGCGAACGAAACAAAAAAAATATTCGTTCGAAAGTTCATGAATTGTATTGAGTTAGGATTTTATTTCTGTGACAAATGTTGCACATGAATTAAATATAAGTAAATACAGTAAATTAGAGCACATTAATTAGACCATCGTTCAACTTTACTCATAATTAGTTAATATGAAACTGATGTTTCAACCTCTCATTTGAGCATTCCAATTCGAAACCAATGAAACAAAGGCTCGAATAAGAACACAAATTAACCGTAAAAAGGGTGTTTCACATCCATCCTTGTTACGCGAAACCACTAAATAACTAAAAAGATGAAAAATGTTCGCGCTTAGTATCAAACGAAATAACAAAACTAATGTTATCAGAACTCAAACCTAGACAGTGATTTACGAACACAAGACATAAACCATGTTTATTTTCCTCTCCATTTTCATAATTAACACTAATTTGGATAACAAGCTCCTCTCGAGATATAAACATAGCAACGCATTTTCTGATATCACCGCTAGTCCTTGATGTACTTGGCCTCGCCTTACCTCTTTAGGGTTAATTACTACGCAAAATCTGAGTAATAAATCCCCAAGCACGTAGCAGCTTCACAAAACTCCTCTTACCAGTTGTGCATTCTTTTTCACATCGGTAATTTGAGCGCTTCCAAAACACACTTCGTAGCAAAGAAATTCTTTTCGTTGTTTTCTTTTTCGATTAAAAGATGCGCCATTTAACAAAAACGAAGACTTTGATTAACAATTTTATGCTCAAACGCTCATTTTTAACGCGCGTTTGTTTTCGCAAACGTTTATATGTGCACAATAGTATCGTGCTAGACAGGCAAAAATGATCAAAGGACTTTTAACATGACAACGAACAAACACCCCTCTCTGCTCGGAGAATGTTTGGCCGAGTTTATCGGTACAGGACTACTTATCTTCTTCGGCGTAGGCTGTGTCGCAGCCTTAGTTCTAACAGGCGCATCATTTGGACAATGGGAAATCAGTATTGTATGGGGCCTAGGTGTCGCCATCGCTATTTACTGTACTGCCGGCGTTTCAGGCGCGCACATCAACCCAGCGGTAACCATCGCACTCGCTATGTTCCATGGTTTTGATAAGGCGAAAGTGGTGCCATACATCATCGCCCAAATGCTTGGCGCATTCTGCTCTGCTGCGTTGGTTTACAGCTTATACAGCAACCTTTTCACCGACTACGAAATCGCACATAACTTCGTCCGCAGTAGCCAAGATGCACTAGCAACCGCTGGTATCTTCTCAACCTATCCACATGCTTCCCTCTCTTTCTTTGGCGCTTTTGCTGTGGAATTCGTTATCACTGCCGTGCTGATGTTTGCGATTTTGGCTTTGGGCGATGAAAATAACGGCGCTGCACGAGGTGCAATGAACCCGCTGTTAATCGGTATTTTGATTGCCGTGATCGGTGGTTCTCTTGGCCCACTAACTGGCTTCGCGATGAACCCTGCGCGCGACTTTGGACCGAAACTGTTCGCTTACTTCGCAGGCTGGGATTACGCTCTGACAGGTGCTAAAGACATTCCTTACTTTATCGTGCCTTTACTTGCTCCGATTGCAGGCGCGTGTTTTGGTGGTTGGTTGTATCCAAAAGCGATTGCGGCTTACCTTCCACAACAAGGCCACGGCTGTACAATTCCAAACCAATGTGAGACGGAAGAAGAAACAGAAGAAGCTAGAGCTTAAAACTGACGCAACTCGAACATTTACTAAAATATAAATAACGAAACAAAAGGATTCTTACCATGACTGAGCAAAAATACATTGTTGCCCTAGACCAAGGTACGACAAGCTCTCGCGCAGTAATTCTTGATCATGACGCGAACATCGTAAGCGTCGCACAGCGCGAATTTACTCAGATTTATCCAGAGGCAGGTTGGGTAGAACATGACCCAATGGAAATCTGGGCAACACAAAGCTCTACGTTGGTAGAAGCTCTAGCTAAGTCTGGCATCCGTAGCGACCAATTGGCGGCTATCGGTATTACTAACCAGCGTGAAACTACCATCGTCTGGAATAAAGAAACAGGCAAACCCGTTTACAATGCGATCGTATGGCAATGTCGCCGTACTGCTGACATCTGTGAAGATTTAAAAGCGCGTGGTCTAGAAAACTACGTACGTGACAACACAGGTTTGGTGCTTGACCCTTACTTCTCAGGAACCAAAGTGAAATGGATTCTGGACAATGTTGAAGGCGCGCGCGAAGACGCAGAAGCAGGCAAATTGTTGTTCGGTACCGTCGATACTTGGTTAGTTTGGAAGATGACTCAAGGCCGCGTTCACGTGACCGACTACACTAACGCATCGCGTACCATGCTATTTAACATCAACGATCTATGTTGGGATCAGAAAATGTTAGATGAGCTTGGTATCCCAGCATCTATGATGCCAGAAGTAAAACGTTCATCGGAAGTTTACGGTAAGACCAACATTGGTGGTAAAGGCGGTACTCGTATTCCTATTTCTGGTATTGCTGGTGACCAACAAGCTGCGCTTTACGGCCAAATGTGTGTTGAAGCGGGTCAGGCGAAAAACACTTACGGCACGGGTTGTTTCTTGCTAATGAATACGGGCCAAGAAAAAGTCACTTCGACGCACGGCCTACTGACAACTTTGGCTTGTGGTCCGAAAGGTGAGCCTGCTTATGCGCTTGAAGGTGCCGTATTCATGGGTGGTGCTTCTATCCAATGGCTACGTGATGAATTAAAAATCCTAAACGGTGCAGAAGACTCTGAATACTTCGCAACCAAAGTGGATACCTCAAACGGCGTTTATGTCGTGCCTGCCTTTACTGGTTTAGGCGCACCATACTGGGATGCCTACGCACGTGGCACGATTGTCGGCCTTACTCGCGGTGTGAACTCAAACCACATTATCCGTGCGACTTTGGAAGGCATCGCTTACCAAACTCGTGACGTACTGGATGCGATGCAAGCCGACTCAGGTATTAAACTTGCGAATCTTCGCGTCGATGGCGGTGCGGTAGCGAACAACTTCCTAATGCAGTTCCAATCAGATGTATTGAATACAGAAGTACACCGCCCTCAAGTAACAGAAGTGACGGCTCTTGGTGCAGCCTACCTTGCAGGCCTTGCCGTGGGTTACTGGGACAGCATTGACGAGTTGCAGAATAAAGCGGTGCTTGATCGCACGTTTGAGCCGCACGATGATGAAGAAAAGCGCAATCGTCGTTACAAGGGTTGGAAACGCGCAGTGAAATGTGCGCAAACCTGGTCTGAGCTTCACGACGAAGAAGATTAATCTCACCTCCACACGAAAAAAGAGCGCCATTTGTGCGCTCTTTTTTGCGCTTTGCCCCTGATTCCTGAACTCGCTTACTTCTCACAACGCGCAAATTCGAGCACAATAGAGCTTCGAATTTGAAGCATTGGCCGTTACCAATGCACAAGGGAGTGGTAAGTGAAGCAAATACCTCGACACCAACAGATTGTTGAGTTGGTGAAAAAACAAGGCTATGTCAGCACGGATGAGTTGGTAGAAAGATTCAATGTCAGCCCACAAACCATCCGACGCGATCTTAATGAACTCGCCGACGACAACAAAATTCGTCGTTATCACGGTGGTGCAACCATCCCTCTCAGTTCTGAAAACACATCTTACAACACGCGTAAAGCGCTCAACTTCAATGAAAAAGATGTCATTGCAGACGAGGTGGTCAAGCACATTCCTGATGGCGCGACTCTATTTATTGATATCGGCACCACACCAGAAGCGGTTGCGCGAGCGCTCAATAAAAACCATAAACAGCTACGCGTGGTTACCAACAATATCAACGTGGCAACCATTCTCTTCCCCAACCCAGAGATCAAAGTCATCTTAGCAGGCGGTGAAGTTCGAAGTCGCGATGGCGGCATTGTTGGCGAGGCTACTCTCGACTTCGTTAAACAGTTCCGTCTCGACTTTGGCATTCTTGGCATCAGTGGTATCGACTTCGATGGTTCACTGCTGGATTTTGATTATCACGAAGTCAGGGTCAAACAAGCGATCATCGACAACAGCCGCAGTGTATTTCTTGCCGTCGACCACACCAAGTTCGGGCGCAATGCTATGGTGAAGCTAGGCAATATCGCTCAGCTCAACATGATCTTTACCAACAAGCAGCCACCAGAAGAAATCCTGTCGATTTTAAAAGAAGCTTCAATTCCACTTGAAGTCGTTGAAGCGAACGAGACAAACTTCGAAAACGAGTAGTTTCAATCATTAATTTGCCTCTCAAATGACCTCTGTCTTAATTAGGCAGAGGTTTTTTTGTGCCTAAATCACACAAAACGCTCACAAACGAAAATAATAGATGATCACAAACGAAACCTAAGCTAGGATTAGATCATGTTCTAAAATGCTCGTTCGCTCACCAAGAGGTCAAATTTATGAGTATACAAAAAAATGCTTCCACTACTAGCTCATCCACTACCTTAGACTTGATCGTAATTGGTGGCGGCATTAACGGGGCTGGTATTGCGGCAGACGCAGCTGGCCGCGGTTTGAGTGTTGGCTTATACGAAGCAAGTGACTTTGCGTCCGCTACTTCTTCGGCAAGTTCTAAACTGATCCACGGCGGTTTACGCTACCTTGAACACTACGAGTTTCGTTTGGTTTCGGAAGCGCTCGCAGAGCGTGAAGTTATTCTTCGCAAAGCGCCTCACGTTGCCCTACCAATGCGTTTCCGTTTGCCTCATCGCCCATTCCTACGTCCAGCTTGGATGATTCGCTGTGGTCTGTTCCTTTACGATAACTTGGGTAAACGTACGACTCTGCCAGGCAGCAAAACAGTCAACTTAGCGAAATCGGGCTTGCTAAAACCAGAAATGAAAACCGGTTTCGAATACTCTGACTGTTGGGTTGATGACGCGCGTTTAGTATTACTTAACGTTCTGGCTGCTCGTGAAAACCATGCAGAAGTACGTAACTACTGCCGCGTAGAAAAAGCACACCGTGAAGGTGGTATCTGGCATGTCACAATTCATGACGTGATGACAGACCAACGTTTCGAACGCAAAGCAAAAGCACTAGTAAACGCAGCTGGCCCTTGGGTAAAACAGTTCTTTGATGATGGATTAGAGCAAGCCTCTCCTCGTAACATTCGCTTAATCAAAGGCTCGCACATCGTTGTTCCTCGTATCCACAACGAACCGCAAGCCTACATTCTTCAAAACAAAGACAACCGCATCGTATTTATGATTCCTTACTTAGACAAGTTCTCAATCATTGGTACAACAGATGTGGAATACAAAGGTGACCCACGCGAAGTGGCGATCTCAGATGACGAAGTCGATTACCTCATCGATATCGTAAACCAACACTTTGTCCACCAGCTGACTCGCGAAGATGTGGTTTGGACATATAGCGGTGTTCGCCCTTTATGTGACGATGAATCTGACTCTCCGCAAGCGATCACACGAGACTACACGCTAGAACTCGATGCGGAATACGACCATGCACCTCTGCTTTCTGTCTTTGGTGGTAAGCTGACGACCTACCGTAAGCTAGGTGAAGCGGCAATGAAAAAGCTGGCTCCTTTCCTACCAGAGATGGGAAGCGACTGGACGGCAAATCAGACCCTACCTGGTGGTAACTTCAGCTGTAGTCGTGAACAATTAGCTAAACAAATTCATGCTAAATACGCTTGGGCGCCAGAAGCATTGATTCTTCGTTACGTCACACAGTTTGGTACCCAAACGTGGAACTTAATGGAGGGCACAGCAAGCGAAGCTGACCTTGGACACGCGTTCTCATCACAAGCCGGCGGTGTTTACCAACGTGAGATCGACTACTTAATGAACCATGAAATGGCAATGACCGATGAAGACATTTTGTGGCGTCGTACCAAGCTTGGTCTGTACATGAACGACGAAGAAAAGCTGGCTTTATCGGACTATTTAAAAGAAAAGCTACAGCAAAAAGTGGTTAATCTTTCTCAAGTTGGCTAACTGCTCCTCCCCTCCCCACTAGAAAGCCTGCCTCGCTGCAGGCTTTTTTATTTTGCTGTTTTTACACCACACTTTGGCTTGCTTCACTTGATTACAAATAAGAGCAACTATTCATAGACATTTAGCGTTAAATGCAATCATACTCATTTAAATAATTACCCCTGAATAACTTTATGGCGCTAGGTTCAGAACGTTATCACTGATGCACTTCCCGGAAAATAATGCAGTGGAAGAACAGGCTCTTTCCGAGTTATTTGGGGAAAGGCTCAGACAAGGAAAAGAAAATGGGTTTTATGATTGAACATTGGGATTTTTCAACCCCAGAAGCAACTCAGCAATCCACAACGGCGGAGCAGATTCAAGCCAAACATTGGTACCATTGTGAACGGCTGCATCCCGATATTCGTGGCTGGCTAGAGCAAAACCAAGTACCACGTGCCACTGTTGATCACCTGTTAGCCGACGAAAGCCGACCGTCTTTCCACCCTTTGGATGACGAGAACTTCATGTTGATTTTACGAGGCGTCAATATGAATGGCGATGCTTCACCAGAAGACATGCTCAGTATTCGAATTCTCTATTTTCAAGGGGCACTGATTTCAACACGTAAGATCCCATCGCGTGCCATCATGGAAATTCGTCAAGCATTGGCGGAACATAAAGGCCCGAAAAGCCTTGCTGGTTTACTTCATCAGATTATTGAAGGATTAAATAGCAAAATAGACGTTTACCTCGATACGATTGAAGAGACGTTAAACCAGTTTGATGTGAATGATGAATCGACGTACAAGCATATGGCGACTCAAAAAGCGCTTATCTCCATCAAACGTTTTATTCGCCCTCAGCAATATGCTATTCGAGATCTCGTTGAATCAGAGTCCGAGTTGGTGGCTTTAAGGCCCCATCAATATCGCTTCGCCCACAATAATATTACGCGCATAAATGAAACACTTGAGTTTTATCTTGGAGAAGTCGCTCTCTTTCAAGAAGAAATCAAACATCATCGTGACGAGAAAACTAATAAAAACAGTTATCTATTTACCTTGGTGGCGACTATTTTCTTGCCAACCAGCTTCCTAACAGGTTTGCTTGGCATCAACATTGGCGGTATGCCAGGCGTGGAATCTGCCATGGCGTTCACCTGGTTCTGTATCGTTTTAATTGTCATCTTTGCTCTAGAGTGGTGGCTATTCAAACGTTTGGGGTTCACGAATAAAATGGACGACGAAGACGAATAAGCGCTAATCCTATAAAGAACAAAAATCAAAAGAGGAGCGCGCGGCTCCTCTTTCTCTACTCACATTAGAGCCCTATCCGGGATGACCATCAACGCGAGGGGTAATAAGCATCACGCCAAAGCGCCACACAAACAGGCCAAATGCGACAATCCACAATCCGCCACTGATATTAATCCACAGCATCATATTGGCAGGATCAAATATCACGGCAAAACTGCGAACCAAAGCTGCCGCGGTAATCGCCGCAAACGCAAGGCTCATGTTCGGACCTTTGTAGATCATGCGACCAGTATGTCCCATCGTCACCCGTGCGATCATCGCTAAAATCAAGCCGCCTAATGCACCTATCGCAAACAGGTGAATGAGGTTATGGCTGGCAAATGCATCTCCCCAAGTGCCTCGCAAAATTAAGCTTAGTGGCAAACACAAATACGCAGCATGCAGCGACCACACTAAAGGCTCGCTCAGGGTTAACCAAGGTTTCCAGCGAACAAAACGCACCAGCTGAGCAACTCCTGCAAACAGCATCAACGGATTGCCTAATTCTGCAAACGTCACAGGGAAAAAGCTCAGCACAAATAGCATTACCAACGGCAAGTTCGCGAACCATTCTAACCAAGCCAGTGGTTGCGCTTTTTCGAAATTAAATCGACGCGCAGTAAAGAATGGAATCACACGTCCGCCCATGACCGACAATAACAGCGTAAACCACCACAACATCGCCTGCCATACAGCAGAAGAGCTAAACGGCGGCATGCCTTTTATTGTTGCGTAGCTTGCAAAGTTCGCAAAAATGGCCAAAAGAAACAGCGGTACAAAAAACAGATTACGCCAACCTTTGGCTCGATAAACACGAATGCCTACCTCATAGGCAACAAACAACAAAAATACCGCTTCAATGCTGCTGGTTAACCATAACGGCGCTGACGTCCAAAGCAATATTCGGGGCGCGAGCCATAAGCCAAATAAGACCAAAAGCGTGTAATGCTTGGTGCCATTAATGCCAGTCCAGTTTTGTACCGCGGTCAGTACAAAACCAACCACAATCGCCATCGAAAAGCCGAACAACATTTCATGTACGTGCCACCATAATGCCGGTACAGCTAATGCGTTTGGCTGTCCGCTCTGGAATATCCACACCCACAACGCGATCACAACAATGGCGTAAATCGACCCAAACAGAAAAAACGGCCGAAAGCCTAGTCGCAGCCATGCAGGGATTTTTTCTTCCACTTTTTTATCGGTGATATTCAGCATTATCTTGCCCTCAAGCGTCTCTCGATGCTGGTTAACTCAACTACAATATTGATGCTACCATAAACATGCATAAAAAATACATGTTAAGAGTTAAGATTATACTTAAGAGGTAAAGTTGTGCTTCAGAGGAGGGTTAGGTATAAACGGTGAGAGACACAACCATCAGTTAAGGGATGCAACGACAATGTACATATTTGGCTATGGCAGTTTGATTAATTCTGCGTCACGTAAGTTAACCGGACAAACGGGAGAAGCCATTCCCGTCATTGCTCATGGACTGGTGCGCTACTGGGGAAAGATTGATGACAGCTATACTCTGTCTCCTCTGGTTGTGAACCAAGGCGATGGGCAGGTCAACGGCGTTTTACTCGAAGTGAATGAAGAAGCTCTCGCAGAATTCGATCGCCGTGAGCGTGGTTATCATCGTATTCAAATTCAGCCAGATCAAATCGAATCGGACGCGAACTTTAACCAAGAACATAGCATCTGGGTTTACGTAAAAGACGAGCCATTACCACCGTGCGTAAAAAGCCCAATCATGCAAAGCTATGTCGATACCGTGCTAGCAGGTTGCTTAGAAGTATCTCATGCGTTTGCAGAGCATTTTGTGCGTCACACCATTGGCTGGCAACACGCAAAAGAAAATGACCGCCACCAACCTAAATATGGCAACCTTGCAGGCGTGCAAGAGCATCATTACGAGTTGATTGATAATCTAATCAAAAAAGGAGCCTAACGGCTCCTTTTTAGTATCTATGTTTTGCTTATGCGAGCTTAAAACTTGTAATCAACGCCAACGTACAGGCTGTCAAAATCAAATTCAAGATCGCCACCACCTTCAACATCGATGGTTACTGTAGAAGCACGGTAGCCACCAGAAACAACCAGACCTGAAGCAAATTCATAACCCACTTCAGCACCATAATTAAAGCCAGCATCGCTACCATCAGTCTTACCAGTGAGACCAGAAAGGTTTGATTTTGCCTCTAAATCAACCCCCGTTACACCTAGACCAACAACAGCACCAACATAAAAACCAGTGCCAGAGAATTGGTACTTAGGTTTAGCATTAAGGTTGAATGAATAACCTTCAACAGTAGCTTCTAACCAATTACCCGCGCCCGATGCTTTTTCTTCGAAGCTACCGTAGTAAATGTACTCACCTTCTAAAGCCAATTTGAAGTTTTCTGAATATTGCAGCTCTTTACCTACCGCAATACCCAAACCTGTAGCTGAAGAGCTGTAAGAGTGACCTTCAACTTCAAGATCAGAGTTAAGAATATCTGCGCCAACATACCAGTTACCTTTTGCTTGAACTGACGCTGAAGCAACCACTGCACCTAAAGCCAATAATGGCAATACTTTTTTCATTATAATTTCCTATTTTTTTCATACTGTTAAACAGTTTTTAAAGCGCGGAGATTATAAATAGAGTTGAATATATTCCTATTGATTTATTTATAAAATGAGACACGAAACATAAACACGAACAATAAAACGTTTGCTTGATTAAACTCTAAACAATTCTCACCCCAGTCGGCATCGCTCTTTCTGGCGTAAGCAACACACTTTCGGATTCATCATCCGTTTCTGCGCACAACAACATACATTCTGAGGTTTCGCCGCGCATTTTGGCTTTGGCAAGATTACACAACACGACCACTTGTTTGCCCATCAACTCTTCCTCGGTGTAATAAGGTACTAAGCTGGTTACGGTTTGCAGTGTTTTTTCACCAATATCAATTTGCACAATGTACAGCTTGTCTGCATTTTGATGACGAGCCACTTCAATGATTTTTCCGGTACGAATTTCCAGTTTGGCAAAATCAGAGTAAGCAATAGTTTCCATAATTAAAACCTCAGTAAAGTTTTACTAAAAAGATAACGTTTACACTATCAGTAAGCTTAATAAATACAAGTGGTAAAGATCTCATTTCCGAAAGCAAATTCCCTATCAAATTGCACTTATTACACAATGGGTGTTTAATACTTCCAGTCAAAATTTTTAGCCACTAAAGGTTCTATATGGCAACGATCAAGGATGTCGCGAAAGAAGCCGGTGTTTCGGTCGCAACGGTTTCTCGCGTGATCAACAAGTCCCCAAAAGCCAGTCAATCATCGGTAGAGTCGGTCACCAAAGCAATGAGCAAATTGGGTTACAGACCCAATGCCGCAGCTCGCGCACTGGTGAGTCAAAGCACAAATACCATGGGTGTGTTGGTGAGTGATGTGTCCGATCCTTTCTTCGGCACGCTGGTCAAATCCGTCGATAATATCGCGCGCGAAAATGGCAAACATATCTTGATTGGCAACGGGTATCACAATCCAGATGATGAGCGTCAAGCCCTAGAATTGCTGATCAACAGCCGTTGCGATGCAATAGTCATCCACTCGAAAGGCTTATCTGATGAGGATCTAATTGGCTACGCCCAAGAAGTAAAAGGTATGGTGCTTATCAATCGTCATATCCCAGAGCTGGCTGAACGCTGTATTTCCCTTGATAACCGCAAAGGAGCATTCCTCGCGACAGAATATTTAATTCGTCACGGGCATCACAAAATCGCTTGCATTGCCTCATCCCACGATATCGAAGATACCGATGAGCGATTGCAAGGTTACCAAGCAGCATTGAAAGAACATGGTATTGAACTCTCCAAAAGCTACATCGAATACGGTGAACCCAACAGTGATGGTGGCGAAGTTGCGATGACCAACCTGTTAACCAAATCTTTGGAGATTACTGGAGTGGTGGCCTACAACGACTACATGGCCGCTGGCGCACTGGCAGCGTTAGATCAAAATGGCATTGACGTACCAAGTAAGGTTTCTATGGTCGGGTTCGATGATGGCTTGATCGCCCGCTTTGTTCACCCTAGCCTGACCACTATTCGCTACCCAATCGAGATGATGGCAGAACGCGCCGCCCGTTTGGCTTTGGCGCTATCTCGTGACGAAAAAGTTGAAGACGAAACCATTATTTTTAGCCCAACTTTAGTACGAAGAAATTCTGTTGAGCGTTGTTGATGGTGGATAACCTGTAAATTGAAAACGAAAAGCCCGCTCAGGTTATTGAGCGGGCTTTTTCTTTGAGCACTTGTCGAGACGATATGGATTCTAGCTCAAGGCTTCGTTCGGTTTTGCAGACTTCACGTCAACGCCTTCCGCAAACTCACCACGCTGTAATTTTTCTCGTAAAATCGCATGTTGGTCTTCGGTAAATGTGTAGCGAGACATAATAAAGATGCGCACTAAAGCTCCCAATGCGGGTAGCAACGCAATACAGAAGAACATGCCACTGAGCGCGGTTTCCGTTTGCGCCGCATTTGGTACATAGCCAATCATCGTCAAGATTACCCCCGTTAAGCCGCCCGCTACCGCAACAGAAAGTTTGCCTGTAAAGGTTTGTCCCGAGAACGTGATCGCCGCGGTACGTTTGCCACTGTGGTAGTACGAGTACTCTACTGTGTCTGCAATCATGGCCGAGATAAGAGGGTTGGTCATCATAAAGATACCTGTAATCACCGCTAACCACGCCATCACGACCGTTGGATTATCATAGCCAGTAAAATAGAACCCAATGCGAGCGATGATCTCTAAAACACACAGCGCAATAAAGATGTCACGTTTTTTGAAACGCTTTGTCAGCACAGGCGTAGCCAAACACGCAATCGCACTTACCAAAGTGATGGTACCAATCAGAGAGACTAACCCTGCGTCACCCATGTTGTATGTGAAGAAGAAAATGTATAAGCCATTCACCAGATTGAAGAACACATTCATGAAAAACGCTGCCAGAATAAAAAACAACGGCTTGTTTTTACGAACGGCTTGAAAGGTTTGTTTTAGCGTGACTTTTTCACAGCTCTTCGTCGAGATGCGTTCTTTGGTGTTATAAAAACCGTTCAGCATGAAGAACAAACCCGCGATCATCAACACAATCACAGCTGGTAAGTAACCCTGATCTGCTCGGCCATCAGCGAAGTAAGCGCTCAGTTTCGGGAACACAACCAAAGTTGCACCAATACCTGCATTCACCCCTAACATGGCACAAGTTGCCGCTTTTGCTCGCTCTTGCGGTTCATCCGTCATAACAGAAGACATAGACCAAAACGGCACATCAGAAATTGTGTAAAGCGTACCCCAAAGAATGTAAGTGATACCGGCATACATCACTTTTGTCGATGTATCAGCATCGATGTTATAGAAAGCGGCAACCGTGACCAGAACAATCAGAACCGGCGTAAACAGCATGTAAGGGCGGAATTTACCAAAGCGAGAGTCTAACGTGTCCATGTATCCGGCAATGAGCGGATCATTCACCGCATCCCACACACGAGCAATCAAAAAAATCGTACTCGCCGCAATTGGAGAAATGCCCAAAATATCGGTATAGAAATAAAGAATAAAAGAGCCGACTAGACCAAAGCTAAAGCACTGGCCTACTCCATAGCCGAAGTAAGACATCAGCTCCTTATTAGTGAGTTTGTTTTGTAGAGTAGTCATTGTTCACGTCTCAATTGATTTTATTGTAAATAAGAAACCGACCCATTTCTCAGAGTCGGCTCACAGGCAATTAATCCACTTCTGCGAGTGTTTTGATCAATTGCACTTCGCTTGCGTCATACGGCTGTCCTTGCTCATCAAGCAGATCGTGGAACCATTGACTCGCATAGTTTGCATCGCTACGTTTTATCTCTGGCCAAGGCAGATGCGTTTGTGTTTTTCCTTTCACTAATCCCCACTGGTAGCAGCCAATGTTTTTCTGTTTAAAGACCGGAAGCTGTTCGTGCATGTACGATTGCGCATGACGAGCAAGCCACTCAGTACACATCATTGGTCGGTTGTAGCTTTCTACAATTTCAACGGCTTTATGGAACAGATCGAGTGGTAAGTAAGCGTGGAAAGTAATGATGTCCGACAGATCCATCGCTTTGCAATCGGTTGGGTGTTCATAAATCGGCAGGCTTCGGTCAAGAATGCTTGGCGCATGCCAAGCGCCGACAGTAAGAGGCTGAGTTGGGTTTTCTTCACGTGCCCACTCAAACGCTTGTTCCATCAGCTCATGACTAAAGGTTTCCATTTCTTCGTCGTAAGCAATCTCACCCGTGATGGTGAAAATCATGCGGTTGGTTGGCTCGTTATAGAGATCCCAAATAACGATTCGAGGGTCATTTTTGTAGGTAGAGATGATGTCGCGAATATACGCTTCGACCTCACCCCACATAGATTTGTCCATCACCACATTGCGACCAGGACTTGCTGCTGCTTGGCTGTTGTGCAAATCCGGTACTGGCGCTTTTTGTTCACCAAGATAAGGATGGTCGCCCGAGAAACCGCAGTCATCCATCGGCGTGAGCATCACTTTGATTTGATTGCGTTCGCAAATATCCAGAAAGCGCTCAATTCGCGCATGTAAACCATCGCGATCCGCTTGCCAAACTATAAATGGTAAGTTGGTACGTAAAGTGTTGTAACCCACATCATGCGCCCAAGCTAACTCTTGTTCCATCACCTCAGGTGCAAAAGATTCCGCTTGCCACATCTCATTCCAGTTAACCGCTGTGCGCGGTAAATAGTTAAAGCCACGTAGCCAGCCATGCTCTTTTTGCCATTGCCACGCTTTCTCTTCCGACCATCTTTTCATCTTACTCACCTTAAAACTAAATTATTAACTAATAATATTAGCTAATATATTAATTAATAATTTAATGACTAGGTGCTCAAAGAATAAACGTGGTGAAAATCACAGCTTTTAAGTTGCTCTGACTTACTTTTGTGATCTTTATCTTTAAAGGGTGATCCGAACTTAATCTTTAGCTAATATCTTTAGCTAACGAAATTACGTAAAAGAGCAGAATGGCTAAAAAAATCACCATGAGTGACATTGCGGCGGCGGCTGGCGTCTCTCAGTCGACCGTATCGCTGGTATTGAATGGCTCAACTTCCGTAAAAATCGCGGAAGCGACCAAACGTAAAGTGCTCGAAACCGCAGAATCACTTGGCTACAAAAACAAAAAGGTTACCCATGCTTTGGGACGCCCTAAAAAGATCGCATTGGTGATCAACGGCTTAACCAGTTATGACCCATTTATCGATGCCATCAATGCAGCGAGAGAAGAAGCGTGGTCGAACGACTACATATTGGTGACGTTCAATTACAGCCATGATGAAGTGTTGGCAAGCAAGATTGAGTCGGAGATCAACGGCGGTGATTACGCAGGCTTGGTTTACGCATCTAGTATGACGCGAGAGTTGGAGCAGCAACGCGTCACAACTTCCTTACCGACTGTACTGCTGAACTGCACCAACGAAGAACACACCGAAACGCCAAGTATTTTGCCAGCCGATATGATTGGAGCTTACAAAGCAGTTTCACACCTCACGACGCAAGGTTATCGTCGCATTGCCATGCTGTCTGGTGAAAGTTGGATGCTAGCCAGTAAGCAACGTGCCGATGGTTATCGTCAGGCTCTCATTGATGCAGACATCATTCCTAACTCAGAGTATTTAGTCGATGCAAACTGGTCGCTAAAAAAAGCGCACCAGCAAACACTGGCACTACTGAATATGGAGCAGCCGCCAGAAGCGATTTTCTGTGGCAGCGACTATATGGCAATGGGGTGCTACCAAGCGATAGCGGAGTTGGGGTTGAAGATTCCTCAGGATGTTGCCGTTGTCGGTTACGATAATCAGCAAATCGCCTCTGAAAGCTTCCCAGCATTAACGTCGGTTGAACTGCCCTACTCAGACATGGGTAAACTCGCAATCGAATCGTTGATGGCACTGATTGAAGGGCAACCGTTGCTTTCTAACAAACGCAAAGTAGAGGGTGAGCTCATCGTTCGAACCTCTTCGACAAAAACAAAAAAGGTGGGCATGTAGCCCACCATAACACCCAAAGTCGTTGGAGTTGCAGCATCGCTGCCGCTGCAAGTTCAAAGGGTAGAAGTGCTATCTAAAATTCAAACTGATAAGTAGTTTGATGCTGATAGCAATCCCCAGAGCTCAACACCCCATTGTTGAGTCCCCATTCTGGTTTGTTTGGCCCGTCTGGAAAGTACTGCGTTTCCAACGCAAGGCCGTCATAGCGTTCGTAAGTTTTACTTGCACCTGGCGTACCGGCTAAGAAATTACCTGAATAAAACTGGATGGCAGGCTTGGTGGTTTTCACTTTCATCACCACATCTTCTTTTGGTGCAATTAAAACCGCAGCGACAGACACGCCATCGGTCACTTCAGGCATGAAGACAAAGGCGTGATCGTAGCCACCAGCAGTTTTCTGATCTTGCTCAGCAAGAAATTCTTGGCCAATCGATTTTGGCTCGGTGAAGTCGAAACTGGTGCCCGAAACTGGTTTTTGTTCACCGGTAGGAATTAACCCCGCATCCGTTGGCAAGTAATGCCCAGCATTGAGCTGTAAAGTATGATCCAAACTTTTCGCGCGGCTCGCCTCACCAGCCAAGTTAAAGTAGGCGTGATTGGTTAAATTCACTGGTGATGTTTTGTCGGTCTTAGCATCATAGGCGATAGCTAGTTCATTCTCGTCAGTGAGCGTGTACGTCACCTTCACATAGAGGTTTCCCGGATAGCCTTGGTCACCGTCCGGTGAGCGAAGTGAAAAAGTGACCTGTTGATCATTTTGCTCTTCAACCTTCCAGCGGCGTTTATCAAACCCTTCTAGGCCACCGTGCAGTGAGTTTTCACCGTTATTGATACCAAGTTGATACTTCTCTCCGTCTATCTCAAACTGCCCCTTCGCAATTCGGTTAGCAAAGCGGCCAACAATGGAACCGAAGTAAGCGTCTTGCTTCATGTGTTCAGCCATATTTGGTGAGCGCAACAACACTTCACGGTTTTCACCATTTACCGGTAATTTGCAACTCAACCATGTCGCACCGATATCCATAAACGACGCCGTCATACCATTCGCGTTGGTCAAATGAATCAGAGTCGCAGTTTGGCCATCAAACGACGGCGTTTGCGCCATCGCTTGTTCTAGTTGTTGAAAATAGGCTTTCATCATCATTCCTTACAGCACTTCAACCAAACCCGCACCATTTTGGGCTTGGCAAACATAAATCGACTCTTTTAAGCCCGTAGCCGCTTGGTACTTCGCTTCAACTTCCGCTTTCACGTCATCAACCAGTGCTGGCGGTACAAGTGCCACGATGCAACCACCAAAGCCACCGCCAGTCATGCGCACGCCGCCTTGATCGCCGATCACCTCTTTGACTATCTCCACCAGCGTATCGATTTCTTTTACCGTGATTTCGAAATCATCGCGCATCGAGGCATGAGACTCGGCCATCAGCTCGCCCATACGCTTCATGTCGTGTGCTCGTAGCGCTTGTGCCGCTTCCACAGTACGATCATTTTCTGTGATGACGTGACGGGCACGCTTGGCCACCATTTCATCCAGCTCAGCGACTTTCTCGTTGAACTGCTCAATCGTCACATCACGCAAAGCTTTCACACCGAAAATACGCGCAGCTTCTTCACATTGCTGACGACGAGTGTTGTATTCGCTGTCGACCAAACCACGTTTTTTATTCGAGTTGATGATCACGACAGCCATGTCTTCTGGCATTGAGACTGCTTCAGTTTCAAGGCTACGGCAATCTAATAGCATCGCATGATTTTCACGCCCTTCCGCTGAAATCATTTGATCCATGATGCCGCAGTTGCAACCGACGAATTCATTCTCAGCTTGCTGACCGTTTAACGCAATTTCGGCTTGGCTGATTTCAAGGTTAAACAACACTTTAAACGTTTGACCGATCACCACTTCCAATGCCGCCGATGAGCTCAAACCCGCGCCTTGAGGTACGTTGCCGCTGACTGAAATATCCGCCCCAGTAAACTGGTAGCCACGCGCCAGAAGACACTTCACCACGCCGCGAATGTAGTTCGCCCACATTTTATCTTGCTGGAAAGTAATGGCTTGCGTGATATCGAATTCGTCCACTGCGTTGCCGTAATCGACCGAGACCACACGCACGATATTGTCTTCACGCTTTGCCGCCGCCACGACCGTTTGGTAGTTAATGGCACACGGTAGGACAAAACCATCGTTGTAATCGGTGTGCTCACCAATCAAGTTCACACGACCAGGCGCTTGGATAATATGGCTAGGTGCGTAGCCCAACACTTGCTCAAATGACGCTTTCACATTTTGGATAAGTTCAGACATAGGGACGTTCTCTTAAAATAGTAATTTGTGTGGGATAGCGCGTTGAGCCTAACTTTCTATCTGTAAAGTCGCGCTATCCCGTTATTCGTAATCAGTCCAATTTAAAGACTTAGCATTCTTTGTAGTGGACATCACTCACATCACGCAGACGCTGCGCCGCTTGCTCTGCAGTGAGGTCACGTTGGCTTTCTGCCAGCATTTCGTAGCCCACCATGAACTTACGAACCGTGGCACTGCGCAGTAGTGGCGGATAAAAAAGTGCATGAAGCTGCCAATGGTCGATGTCTGTGCCTTCGTCAAAAAACGGCGCGTAGTGCCACCCCATCGAGTAAGGGAAAGAGCATTGGAATAAATTGTCGTAACGGCTGGTCAGCTTCTTAATCGCTCGCGCTAAATCGTCTCGTTGCTCATCGCTGAGTTCGCTCATGCGACGAATGTGCGTTTTCGGCAACAACATGGTTTCGAACGGCCAAGCAGCCCAGTAAGGCACCACCGCCAGCCAGTGTTCGGTTTCCACCACAATGCGTGAACCGTCTTTGAGTTCCGCTTGTACGTAATCCACCAGCAAGTTGCTGCAGTGTTCTTGGTAGTAGGCTTTTAGGTTGTGCTCTTTACGCTCGATTTCATTTGGTAAGAAGCTGTTCGCCCAGATTTGACCGTGTGGATGCGGCTGAGAACAGCCCATGGTTTCGCCTTTGTTTTCGAACGCCTGAACCCAAACGTACTCTTTGCCGAGCTCTTCAATTTGCTCATTCCATGTATCAATCACGCCACGAATTTTATCCACTGGCAGCTCCGGTAAGGTTTTGCTGTGATCTGGCGAGAAGCAAATCACTCGGCTCAAACCACGCACGCCTTGCGTTTTGAATAGCGGGTTGTTTGACTCTGGTGCATCTGGTGAATCCACCATCAGCGCAGCAAAATCGTTATTGAACACATAGGTGCCTTGGTAATCTGGATTAACATCGCCAGAGATACGTTCGTTGGTTGGACAAAGGAAACATTTACCGTCATAGCTTGGTAGCTCATCCAATGCGGGCTTTTCATCTGCGCCGCTCCAAGGGCGTTTTGCACGGTGAGGTGAAACCAAAATCCATTGCCCAGTCAGAGGGTTGTAACGGCGGTGTGGATGATCCACTGGGTTAAATTCGACATTCGACATGTTACTTACTCAACTTTTAAGAATTCTTTCATCTGCATTTCTCAATGGAATTGGAAAGTGCAGACAATAATGCGGCGACGTAAACTACGCAGGGGAATAGCCACTAGGGTTATTTGACTGCCAGTGCCACGTATCGGCAGTCATTTCAGCTACCGTGCGTGTTGCTTTCCAGCCTAGTTCACGCTCAGCTTTTTCCGTGCTTGCCCAACATTCAGCAATATCCCCAGGACGACGCGGGCATAACTCGTAAGGCACTGGTTTACCGCAAGCGGCCGCGAACGCATCCACCATCTCAAGTACGCTCGAGCCTTTACCTGTACCTAAGTTGTAAATGTGCAAACCCGATTTCTCACCCACCGATTTCAATGCGGCGATGTGGCCGTCGGCCAGATCCATCACATGGATGTAATCACGCACGCCAGTGCCGTCAGGGGTTGGATAGTCGCTACCGAATACCGAGAGTTTTTCTCGGCGACCAACAGCGACTTGGGCGATAAATGGCATCAGGTTATTGGGAATGCCTTGTGGGTCTTCCCCCATGCAGCCCGATGAGTGCGCGCCAACTGGGTTGAAGTAACGCAGTAAGGTGATGCTCCAGTCGTTTTCAGCATGGAACAGATCGCTTAAGCACTGCTCCACCATATATTTGCTGCGTCCGTATGGATTGGTGGTTGCGCCTGTTGGTGAATCTTCCGTAATCGGCACTATTTCAGGGTCACCGTAAACCGTTGCCGATGAACTGAATACGATGCTTTTCACGCCCGCTTTACGCATGCTGCGCGCTAACACCAATGAGCCATTGACGTTGTTGTCGTAGTACTCAAGTGGTTTTGCCACCGATTCGCCAACCGCTTTGAGGCCAGCAAAGTGGATCACGGCTTGGATGTCGTGCTGCGCGAATACCGTATCCAAAAAGGCTTCGTCACGGATGTCACCTTGGTGGAACGCAGGCTGTTTGCCAGTCAGCGCTTCAATACGGTTTAACACTTCCAGTTTGGCGTTACACAAGTTATCAACGATGATAGGTTCCATTCCCGCTTCAATCATCTGAACGCAAGTGTGACTACCGATGTATCCCATACCGCCTGTGACAAGAACTTTCACTTTTTGCTTCTCCACGTTTGCTGCTTTCTGTTCATACCTCACTCTGATGCGCTAAAAGCCAATCGCCATTGCATCGAATCAGTACGCCCATTTCTTAACTGGCTAAAAGTCTAGCAACCAATCTCGATCCAGATCCGTGATCGAATTCAAATTGTGTAAACGTTTCCACAAAATTACACAAAAGCTTTATTTTAGATGCTAACTTTAGTTAAATTAAACCAAGAAGATGATGAGCTGTGAAGATGAGTCGAGCAGATACCGCTCTCTTTCGTGGATCGCACGATTTTACTAAAAGTTTGTGCATCCCTAAGTAGCTGTTTACAATAGCCAGATTATTGAGTTCTCACTTGGACTGTGAGCAATGCCAACGGGAAATGTACATGGCAACACTAAAAGATATCGCTACAGAAGCGGGCGTCTCACTTGCAACTGTATCGCGAGTTTTGAATGACGATCCGACGTTGAGCGTTAAAGAAGAAACCAAACGCCGCATTTTAGAAATCGCAGAAAAGCTGGAATACCGCACCAGCAGTTCGAAGAAAGCCACCAAAGAAGCCAAGCAAAAACATCACTTTTTGGCCTTGTATAATTACAAACAAGAAGCAGAAGTGAATGACCCGTACTACTTGTCGATTCGTCATGGGATTGAAACTCAGTGCGACAAACTCGGCATTACGCTAACCAATTGCTACAACAGCGAAATTGATGTTGAAACGCAAAAGATTACGGGTGTCCTTTTAGTCGGGAAAGTCGACCAAAAGGTGGTCAATAAGTTACCTAAACGCCTAGCCGATAGCATCTGTTACATCGACTTTTCAGATCCAACTAGCCCTTACGATTGCGTTGATATCGACCTTGTAAGAATCAGCAAGCAAGTGGTTGATTTCTTTGTACAACAAGGCTACGAACGCATCGGCTTTATTGGTGGACAAGACGAGCCCAACACCGCAGACATTCGTGAAAATGCGTTTGTGGACTACGGCAGTCTAAAAGGTGTGGTTTCTGAAGACGACATTTATCGTGGCGATTTCTCTAGCTTGTCCGGTTATGACTTAGCGAAAGAGATGCTGGCTAAAGGCGATTTCCCAAAAGCGATGTTCATTGCTTCGGACTCCATTGCGATTGGTGTGTTACGAGCAGTGCATGAGTTTGGTTTAAACATTCCTGATGATATTGCGCTGATCAGCGTGAACGACATTCCTACCGCGCGCTTTACCTTCCCTCCTCTATCTACCGTTCGTATTCATTCTGAAATGATGGGGATTCAAGGCGTGAACTTGTTAGTAGAAAAATACCGTGACGGACGCGCACTGCCCCTTCAAGTGTACGTTCCAAGCAAGCTCAAGCTACGCGGCACAACTCGATAAAAACACCCTCAAAACTGCTCAAATAAGGCACTGAATTTTCAGTGCTTTTTATTTCTTCTTTTATTTTCTACCGAATTTTTACTGTTTTTACTTTCCAAAACAATCTAGAACGCATTCCTTTACTCTGATCACATCTTGCTCAACATTGGTCATTTAAAACGTGATCAAGTTAAAGTAAAACGTTTTCACTAATTTATTTTAGTAAAACTTTTACTAATATCTTTCTCAGATTATTCATAAGCATTTTTCACAATACATCGGCCGTTGTTTTTGCACTGATGTTGAGCCGCGATGAAACCAATCCGCACTCCAACATAAGCGCACCAAGCCGAGGGGAGATCAAAACGTGAACAATTGGGAAAACTTCCAACACTTACACGAGAATCGTATGGCACCACGTGCGTACTTTTTCTCCTACGACTCAGTTCAGAGCGCACAAACCTTTCAACGTGAACTGAGTCGCCGCTTTATGTTGCTCAGCGGCCAATGGACATTCCGTTATTTCACCAACCCAATGTTGGTGCCTGATGCGTTTTACTCACAAACAATGAACGACTGGGGACACATTACCGTCCCAAACATGTGGCAAATGGAAGGCCACGGCGATCTGCAATACACCGATGAAGGCTTCCCATTCCCGATCGACGTCCCGTTTGTACCAACCGACAACCCAACGGGCGCTTATCAACGCACATTTACACTTGGTCCACAGTGGGATAACCAACAAACTATCATCAAGTTCGATGGCGTGGAAACCTACTTTGAAGTGTACGTAAACGGCGAGTACGTCGGCTTTAGTAAAGGCAGCCGACTCACAGCGGAATTCGACATTTCCAAGTTCGTCCAACAAGGCGAAAACTTGCTGTCTGTACGCGTGATGCAGTGGGCCGATTCCACTTACATTGAAGACCAAGACATGTGGTGGACGGCAGGGATCTTCCGCGATGCTTACCTTGTGGGCAAAGAGCAGGTTCACGTCCAAGATCTCACCATTCGTACCGATTTCGCCGACGATTACCAAAGTGCGACGCTCAGTGCTCAAATCGAATTGGAAAACCTTTCCACCGCTATCGCGTCTGGCTATACGCTGGAATACGCGCTGCATGACAAAGGCACTGTCGTAGCCAGTGGTCAATGCGATTCACTGACTATCCAAAACCACCACTCAACAAGCTTTGCGATTGATATGGTGAATCCAACGCATTGGACGGCTGAAACCCCTTACCTTTACCACTTGTTCATCACCTTAAAAGATCACCAAGGCAACGTAGTGGAAGTGATCCCACAACGCGTGGGTTTCCGTGATATCAAGGTGCGTGATGGCCTATTTTACATCAACAATCAATACGTGATGCTGCATGGTGTAAACCGTCATGACAACGACCACCTAAAAGGTCGCGCAGTGGGCATGGACCGCGTGGAAAAAGATCTGATTTTGATGAAGCAACACAACATCAACTCGGTTCGCACCGCACACTACCCGAACGACCCACGCTTCTACGAGCTGTGTGATATTTACGGCCTGTTTGTGATGGCAGAAACCGATGTGGAAACCCACGGCTTTGCCAACGTTGGCGACCTGAGCCGTATCACCAATGATCCAGCATGGGAAGCGGTGTTTGTTGATCGCGCAGTGCGTCATGTTCATGCGCAAAAGAACCACCCTTCGATCATCATGTGGTCACTCGGTAACGAATCGGGTTATGGCTGTAACATCCGTGCGATGTATGCAGCGACCAAAGCAATTGATGATACCCGTTTGGTTCACTACGAAGAAGACCGCGATGCTGAAGTGGTCGATGTGATTTCCACTATGTACTCACGCGCTCAACTGATGAATTACTTTGGCGAACACCCACACGAGAAGCCACGCATTATCTGCGAATACGCACACGCGATGGGCAATGGACCAGGTGGCCTGACGGAATATCAAAATGTGTTCTATGCGCACGACCACATTCAAGGTCACTACGTTTGGGAATGGTGTGATCACGGCATTCTAGCGCGTGATGAACACGGCCAAGAGTTCTACAAATACGGCGGCGATTATGGCGACTACCCAAACAATTACAACTTTTGTATGGATGGTTTGATTTACCCAGATCAAACCCCAGGCCCAGGCCTGAAAGAATACAAACAAGTGATTGCGCCAGTGAAAATCCGCGCCGTTGAAGGTTGCCATGACCGCTTTATCGTTGAGAACAAATTGTGGTTCACCAGCCTCGATGATTACACCATTACTGCTGATGTGCGTGCCGAAGGTGAAACCTTGCGAAGCGTGCAATTCAAAGTCGAAGCTTTGGTCGCCAACAGCGAACGTGAAGTGACCATCGACTTGCCAGAATTGGATGAGCGCGAAGCCTTCATCAACTTCACCGTACGCAAAGACAGTCGCACGCTTTACAGCGAAGCCAACCATGAAATTGCGGTGTATCAGTTCCAACTGAAAGAAAAGACCGCGTCTGCATCTGCGTTCATCAATCGCAACGCACAACCTTTGGTGATTAACGAAAGCCGTTTGGAACACGTAATTGAAGGCTATAACTTCGCGCTTACTTTCTCGAAAGTAAACGGCAAGCTGACTTCTTGGCGCGTAAATGGCGAAGAGATCATTCAATCAGAGCCGAGACTGAACTTCTTCAAACCGATGATTGATAACCACAAACAAGAGTATGAAGGTTTGTGGCACCCAGCGCACCTGCAAATCATGCAGGAGCACTTCCGCACACTTGCTGTGGAAGCAACTGATGATTCCGTCTTGATTACGACCACCAGCATCATTGCGCCGCCGGTCTTTGATTTTGGCATGCGTTGTACCTATCGTTATCAAATCAATGCTCACGGCCATTTGAACGTGGAACTGAGTGGCGAGCGCTACGGCGACTACCCTCACGTGATTCCGGTCATCGGCTTGGATTTGGGCATCAACGGCAGCTTTGATCAAGTGAGTTACTACGGTCGCGGCCCAGAAGAAAACTACCAAGACAGTTGCCAAGCCAACCTCATTGATGTTTACCACACCAATGTGGCGGACATGTTCGAGAACTACCCGTTCCCGCAAAACAACGGCAACCGCCAACACGTGCGCTGGGCATCGCTCACCAACCGTCATGGCACAGGGTTATTGGTGAAACCTCAGCAAGAAATCAACTTCAGCGCGTGGTTCTACACCAACCAAAACCTGCATCAAGCGCAACATACGATCGAGCTAGAAAAGAGTGGCTACATCACCCTTAACCTTGACCATCAAGTGATGGGGTTAGGCTCGAACTCATGGGGCAGCGAAGTGCTCGACTCTTACCGCGTGTACATGGACGAGTTCCGTTACGGTTTGACGCTGATGCCACTGCAAGCAGGCGATTGCAACGCACACGTGATGGCAAACCATGATTTCGACAACGCGTTTTTCACTCAAACCAATACTCAATCAGTCAACGAGGGGTAATCCATGATCGTGTTAGACAGCTTAGAGCAATTCAAACAGGTATATCGCAACGGTCGTAAATGGAACCGCTGTGTGGAAGCCATTGGCAACATCGGCAACATCAAAGATGGCGTGATGCACTCGATTGGCGATTCACTGGTTTACATGGTTGAAGATGGCATCGCGAAACAAACCGAAACGTTTATCGGTAACCGTCGTTACTTCGATGTGCATTACTACCTCGAAGGCCGAGAAACCGTTGAGTTCGCGGATAAAACCGCTTTGACACTAGAACAAGCTTATCGTGATGAAACCGACCGCGAATTTTTTTCTGGTCAGGGTGAAACACGTGAGCTTTGCGAAGGCCAAGTGGCGATTTTTGAAAACAGTGAAGCGTACCGCTTCCATGGAGACAACCGCGTAAGAAAAGTGGTGCTCAAAGTGACCATAGAAGATGGCTACTTCCTAAATAAATAAAACAAGAGAAGGGCTGTGGTCACAGCATTACAAGCCCTTCCTCCCTACAATTCCAACGTGATTCACCGGAGATAGAACATGTCTGAATCCAAACGTAATACGATAGGCAAATTCGGGTTGTTGTCCCTCACCTTTGCCGCAGTATTTAGCTTTAATAACGTAATCAATAACAACATCGAGATCGGTCTAGCTTCTGCGCCAATGTTCTTTCTGGCGACCATTTTTTATTTCATCCCTTTCTGTTTGATCATCGCAGAATTCGTATCTCTGAATAAAGATTCTGAAGCGGGGGTCTACGCATGGGTAAAAAGCTCACTCGGCGGTCGCTGGGCGTTTATCTCTGCCTACACTTACTGGTTCGTTAACCTATTCTTCTTCACGTCCTTGCTGCCGCGTGTTATCGCTTATGCGTCTTACGCGTTCTTGGGCTATGAATACATTCTGACGCCATTCACCACTACCGTGCTCAGTATGATTTTGTTTGCGTTTGCGACCTACGTATCGACAAACGGCGCGAAAATGTTGGGGCCAATTACGTCGGTGACCTCCTCCCTCATGCTGCTACTGACAATGTCGTACATTTTACTGGCTGGCGCTGCGTTGATCGGCGGCGTAGAACCGGCTGATCCAATTACCGTAGAAGCGATGATCCCTGATTTCAGCTGGGCATTTTTAGGCATTACTACATGGATCTTTATGGCGGCAGGCGGTGCGGAATCGGTCGCGGTTTACGTAAACGATGTGAAAGGCGGCTCGAAATCGTTCGTTAAAGTCATCATCATCGCAGGTATCTTTATCGGTGTGCTTTACTCAGTCGCGTCTGTTTTGATTAACGTTTTTGTTCCTAGCGAAACCCTAAAATACACGGGCGGATCGGTTCAAGTATTTGAAGGTTTGGCTGCGTACTTTGGTTTGCCAGAAATATTGATGAACCGCTTCGTAGGCTTGGTATCCTTCACCGCTATGTTTGGCTCTCTACTGATGTGGACAGCAACGCCAGTGAAAATCTTCTTCTCTGAGATTCCAGAAGGCATTTTTGGTAAGAAAACCGTAGAGCTGAACGAAAACGGCGTACCAGCTCGCGCAGCTTGGTATCAATTCCTTATCGTTATCCCACTGATGATCATCCCAACATTAGGTTCTAACACCGCTCAAGATCTGATGAACACCGTGATCAACATGACCGCGGCGGCATCCATGCTCCCACCACTGTTCATCATGTTGGCGTACCTGAATCTGCGCTTAAAACTGGATCACGTCGAGCGTGATTTCAAAATGGGCTCACGCAAAATGGGCATCGCTACCGTATCGGTACTGATCGCTATCTTTACGGTTGGTTTCTTAGCATCGACCTTCCCTACTGGGGCCGACATCATGACCATCATTTTCTACAACGTTGGCGGTATCGTGATTTTCCTTGGCTTTGCTTGGTGGAAGTACAGCCAATACGAAAAATCATTGAATCAGGAAGAACGTATAAAAGAGGCCGCGCCAGCTTCGCAAGCGGTATAACACAGACTCTCAATGACAAACATTCTGGGCACCCTTTGGTGCCCTTTTTATATGTGAGAGGTGATGGTCGAAGAAACCAACTCGCGTAGCCAAATGCCTTTGTCTTCATTGTTTCGGCTGGAATGCCACAGCATGGCAATATCAAAATCCGCAACGGCGATCGGCGGCTTAACAGTAATGAGATCGTCCGAAAAGCCCTCCGCCAACGCCATTTTTTCTGGCACGATGGCAATGAGATCGCGCTTTTTCAATAAATGCCGAATGGTGAGAAAGTTGCGCGACGCCACGGTGACTTGACGGCTCAAGCCATGTTCTGCGAGCTTTTGGTCTACTTGTGTCTTTAAGCTCCCATCGGGACTTACCAGAGCTTGCTCTATGTTCGCGAACGCTTCCAGAGAGAGCTGTGTTTCCCCTTTCAATACCTGTTTATCACACATACACACGTGTTTTTCCGTGTACAAGTACAAGCTCTCAAAGTTGTCATCCAACACCGGCATGCTGCCAATAATGACATCGAGCTTTTCGTGCTCAGTTAATGCCACGTAGTTGCTACGATTGACGTTAATAAAACTGATCTGCGCCTCTGGTGCGCGCTGGCGTATTTCGTCATAAAGCCGAGGAGCAAAAATAAACTCGGCATAATCCGTTAACCCAATGCGACATACACCCGCGTAATTTTCAGGTTGAAAGGCAGACTTAGTGAGCAAGTCTTTGGCGATAGAATCCAACAAGTGATGCACAGTTGGCGCGATGTGGTGAGCGTGCTCGGTGGGCTCCATCTTGTGTCCTTTTCGCTCAAAAAGCGGGTCGTCAAACAACAACCTTAAACGAGACAAACTATGACTCATCGCCGACTGGCTAACGTAACTTTTCTCTGCAGCGACGCTAACGCTTCGATGTCGATACAAGTAGGAAAACGTCACCAATAAGTTCAAGTCAATGTTGCGCCACTGAATGTCCTCTTTCACCTCAATACCTTCATCCCATTTCATTCATAAATGAAATTAAATCTATCAATTTGAGTCATTTTAGAGCATCCGATAAATTAGCAACAATGCTTTTTAGATAAACAGGCTCGACATGTTCACCATCTTCAAAACTTTTTTCTGGCTGGGTTGGTTCAGCTTCGGCGGCCCTGCGGCTCATATTGGTTATTTTCGCCAAACCTTTGTTGAGAAACTGAAATGGCTTGATGACAGCGAGTACGCGCAAATTGTCGCGCTCAGTCAGTTTTTGCCGGGACCGGGCTCAAGCCAAGTTGGCTTTGCTTTAGGCTATAAACGTGGCGGTTTAGGTGGCGCATGCGCAGCATTTGTCGGATTCACGCTTCCTTCGGTGATCATCATGTTGGCGCTGGCAATGGTGAGCAGCCAAATCACCGACACAGCAGTGTTCCAAAACATCGTTCACGGCCTAAAACTGCTCGCAGTCGTCGTCGTGGCGGATGCGGCTTGGGGCATGTACAAAAACTTCTGCCAAGGCAAACTGACCGCGGGTTTGTGCGTCGCGACTGCGATTGCGTTGCTGGTGGCACCAAGCATCATGACGCAAATGCTCGTGTTGCTCGCAGCAGGTTTTGTCGGCATGCGATATCTGAAGAAAGACTCCGCGCCATCAGCCGAGCCGTTTAAACCGTCTATCGCACCATTGGCTCTATTTACGGTGCTTTTGCTCGGCTTACCGTTAGTGGCTCATACGTTACCTTTGCTTGGACTGTTTAGTGATTTTTTCCAAGCTGGTAGTTTAGTGTTTGGTGGCGGTCATGTGGTGCTGCCGCTTCTACAAAACATTGTTGGCGACCAGCTCAGCCAAGATGCATTTTTAACAGGCTACGCCGCTGCACAAGCTGTACCGGGGCCAATGTTCACCTTTGCGACTTTTATCGGTTATGAGCTTTCGGATACGCCAATTTTAGGTGCGCTGATCGCAACGCTTGGCGTATTCCTCCCAGGGTTTCTTTTACTGCTTGGCGTTCTTAAAAACTGGCAAGCACTGGCAGGCAAACCGCTGGTCTCCGGCGCCATCAACGGTGTAAATGCCTCAGTTGTAGGGTTGCTACTCGCGGCACTTTACCAGCCAGTATTTAGCAGCGCAGTTGTTGCTCCCATCGACATGGCGTTAGTGATTGCGGGTTTCTATCTACACAAAAAGATCAACCTTTCGGTGCTGTGGATGATCGTGTTTTTTGTGGCGGCAGGCCTTGTCACGGGCATGATGTAAAAATCTTAAACGACAAACTCTTAGCGGGCACTTAAAGACAAGTGCCCGTTTTCTCAACTAAGCTTAATGACATTGGAAGGATAGAGATGACGGATCGTCGATGGAACAAGACAACAATTACCAGATCAACGTAAGTTGGCAGCAAAAAGCAGCGACTTGGCTCCAGTCTATGAAGAACGAGTTATTGAACGATAAGATTTTCTACACCTATTGCTTTATCTCGACTGCTGTCATTTATCTTTGTTCTTTATACCTCGACTTCCCTATTGATTACTCTTTTACCACTTACCTTGAAACGCTCATGCAAGCTTTGTATGTCACAGGTTTAAGCTGGTGTATCTATTATTATTTCTATCTCATACTGCGCAAAGAAAAACAGCCAGCAAAGTGCTTCATACGAAAACTGAAGCATCTTATTTTTCCACTCCACCGCCCTGTATCAGTGTTTGTTTCGATGATGGCACTTAACCTGATTTTCTCTAACCACACGTTTTTGAAATCGCTTATTCCAATCATCAATCCTTTTAAATGGGATCTAACCTTTGCGAATATTGATACGCTGTTGCACTTCGGCGTTGCACCTTGGGAATTGACCCATGCATTATTCTCCAATGCTTGGGCCTCACTGACGCTAAACGTTGCCTACAACGCATGGTTTTTTTGTATGTGGGGTATACTCATCTTTTTCCTTATCTACAAAAAATACCCGTTGGTAAGGCAACAATTTTTACTCACGTTCGCATTGTCTTGGATGATTTTTGGTGTCTTCTTCGCCACGTTACTCTCTTCAGCAGGTCCTTGCTACGTGGAGCTTATCACCGGAGATGAACAGTTTGTTCCTCTGATGAAAACGCTCGAAGCCCAAAGCCAATATCTTACCAATGTGGACGCTGGGCAATTGTGGGCATTGCCTACACAGCAATATCTTTGGGATGAGTACATCGCGAATGCCAATGGTATTGGCTCTGGCATTTCGGCAATGCCGAGTTTGCACGTTTCCATTGCTGTTTTGATGGCGCTATCAATTTATAGACTCAACAAAACCACCGGCTACTTTGCTTACGCTTTCGCCGTCATCATTCAAATCGGTTCGGTACATTTAGCCTGGCATTATGCTATTGATGGCTACCTCGCAACACTCTTGACGGTGATGTTATGGAAGATAGTTGGTTGGGCTTTGCGGCGCTATGCTTCTTACCCTGAAAGAAGCGAATGAACGGCTAATTGAACAAACAATTTTACAACGGCACTACTCCCCCAGAAATGAAAAAGTCCCCAAAAATGAAAAAGCCACTCCATCTTGCTGAGTGGCTTTATTTTTAAATAGACTGTGAAGTTATTGGAGAAGCGCGGTAGAGGTATCCCCTCGCTCTCTTACCATTGCTAATGCTCGCTCTAAGTTTTTATTTGCCAGTTCATAATAGGCAGGGTTCTTATCAATAGCCTGTTGTAGATAAGGAATCGCCTCGCCTGGTTTGCCTTGAAGGATCAAGAAGTAACCAACATTGTTGAGTGCTTCCGGCTCTGTCATGTGTCGACTAAAAATACTCAGAGCTTGTCGTGGTTGATCTTTTGCCAGTGCAATGAGACCCAAGTTATTGATTCCCTTTTCATCCCCCGGCTTAATGCTCAGCGCAGCTTGAGTAAAGTGCGCCGCTTTTGAATAAGCTTTTTCCATGTAGTAGGAATAGCCTAGGCTGACTAAAGCATTGACGTTTCTTGAATCAATATCCAACGCTTTTCGAATTAATGCCTGCGCAATATCGTGGTCGCCACGAATGTCGTAAAGTACACCTAGACCAGAGTAAGCAGAAACCGGTGATTTATCATCATAGCGATACGTTGCAACGCTCTCAGCTGTAATATTGTCTTTGGTAATAATAGGATTGCCATCCATGCGAATTTGGTCAGCATTCAAAGCGCGGATGTAGTAACTCTTCCCGACATCCTTTTCGCCACGTTTCGTATACAGAGTGCCAAGTTCTGTGAGGGAACCAATGTGATCAGGGTTCTCTGCTAAAGATGCTCGAAATGATTTATCCGCAAGTTCTGAATTCTCTCTTGCCAAATGGATGCGCCCCACGGTGTATAAGGTTTTGTCTTTATGGACCGCGTTAGGAAAAGAGAGCGAGCGAATGTATTCATATAACGCTAAGTCGACATTTTTATTGCTTAATGCAATATCCCCTCGAGAGATTGCCTCCTCCTCTGTTTTTGGAGGTTCATCATTGGTGAGTGACTCAACGGGCTTACCTGAGTACAGCGTTGAATCGAAGTCTGATGACTGTTCAGTTGTTGAACATGCGGTAAGCACCAACAACGAGATGATGACGTATTTCTTAATCCACATAACGATCCCTATTTTGCTTTTTAATTAGAAAATGCCTCAGCCAATGAAATTAACGCAGGTCCAATAGCCACGATGAAAAAACATGGCCAAATAAACAGCACCATTGGAAACATCATTTTGACTGGGATTTTTGCAGCAATTTCTTCTGCTGCTTGTTGACGCTTATCCCTATAGTCTTCGGTATACTCACGCAAGGAGTTGACTAAGCTCCCACCTATTCGAGAGGCGTGGCTAAGCATGCTCACCAGCCCCATCAATTCTTCTAACCCTGTCCTTAATACTAGCTCTCTTAAGGCTTCAGGCATTGGTTTACCCGCTTTAATTTTATTGCACACCGTGTCAATTTCATCGGCAAGCTCTGGGTGAGAGATAACCAACTCATCTGCAACGCGGCGCAAAGCCGCATTAAAGCCAAGCCCTGACTCGGTACAAACCACCAGCAAATCGAGCATGTCGGGCACACCTGCACGAATCGCTTGCTGACGCTTGTTGACCATTCGGCGCAAAATAAAATCAGGAATCAGAAGCCCAATAAATACGGATAACGCCATGTAGGTGTACAGATATTTAGATTCCGGAATAGAGAAATACACCAGTGCTGCCACCATCACACCTAGTATTGTTGTGACCGATTTAATGGCATAAAACATCGACAATGCATTGCTTTCATGAAACCCAGCATGCATCAGTTTATTGCGTGTCGTTTGGCGCTCTTTTTCACTGGTTGGCGAAGTTAAAGGCGCTAACGACTCCAATGTGTCAGCCATTTTTTTGTTGTGGTGAGAGACTTCTTTTTTATCACCAGACAGTTCGGCTAACTTTCTTTTAATTGGCGAGTTGACCCCGATAATTATCGAGCCCAGCGTCATCACCACCAACACGGTGGTGATGAGGATCAACCCCATGAGTAACGTCTCTTGGCCGACAGCAAAACCGTTTAACCATCCTTGAATGCTTTCCATAGCTACACCTCAATATTGACGATTTTACGAATCCACAGCGTGCCGATAAATAAGGCCACCATCCCACCAATCACCATTTTGATCCCCATAGGGTGCGTATGAAGCAGCTCAATATACTCAGGCCGAACGAGTGAAATGATGACGTACAACCCAAACGGCGCTAATACTAATACCCATGCCGACATTCGAGATTCCGCAGAAATGGTTTTGATTTTTCGAGCGAGTTTGAAACGAGCACGTAGGATATGAGAGAGCTTTTCAATGTTTTCGACTAAGTTACCACCCGTTTCTTTTTGCAGTAACACCGCACTCGAGAAAGCAAGCATGGATACCGTAGGGGTTCTTTCTGACATTTGCATAATCGCCAAGCGGAGGTCATAACCATAGTTGAGTAAGTTAAAGGTATTCATGAACTCAGGGCCAAGCGGCGCACTGACCTCTCTGCCTACTTCCCCAAACGCCTGTGTAATTGGCTGACCGGCCTGTAGTACTCGCTTAATGATATCGAGCGCCTCTGGCAGTTGCTCTTCGAACTTCATTAAACGATCTGCAATTCTTTTCTGTAGGTAGAAGTAAACCGACACCCAACAAGCGACAGCAACACCGGCGCAGAGGTACCAAACTTGCCCGAATAAGAACAGAAATAGCCCAACCGCAACCCCACCGAGGAAGGTGAGAAAAATAAACCGACTGAACCCCATGTGTATCCCAGCCAATTCCAATTTCTTCTTAAAGTTATCGAATAGGCTGAACCTCACAAGCCATCGCTCTAATGGAGAAAGGTTTTTGAGCGAGTTTTCCCTTAGTAGAGAAATACTCTCTTGATCGATGTGTTTATGGCTTTCGTGTATCCGCTTAATTAACTGCTTATGCTTAACCTTTTTACCCGCAGAAGGCAGAATTAACGCCTGGCTAATAAAGAATACGGACAAAAAAAGCAGCACAAGAAAAAGGGGGAATTGACTATCCATAGCAATCTCCTAACGGGCTTTTTCATTGAATATTTCAAATGGTACGTCTAAGCCTCGTTTTACTAATTGGTCATGACAGCTTGGTACAATCCCTGTTGCCATGTAATCACCTAGCACATTGCCTTCTTGATCGACCCCTCTTCTTTGGAAGGTGAAGATCTCCGACATGGTGATAACGTCGCCTTCCATGCCATTGATTTCTTGTACGCTGACCATGCGGCGTTTACCATCTTCTTGGCGATCCATTTGCACGACAATATTGATGGCGGAGGCAATCTGCGCTCTCAAGTTTTTGGTCGACACGTTCCAACCCGCCATCGAGAACATATTCTCAATACGGCTCAACGCATCCCTTGGTGTGTTCGCGTGAATGGTGGCCAGCGACCCATCATGACCCGTGTTCATTGCCGATAACATATCCACCGCTTCTGAGCCACGAACCTCACCAACAACTATCCGGTCAGGACGCATACGTAGCGAGTTTTTCACTAAATCGCGCTGAGATATTTCGCCTTTACCCTCGATGTTAGAAGGACGTGTTTCTAAGCGAATAATATGTGGTTGTTGGAGTTGTAACTCTGCCGAATCCTCAATGGTCACAATACGTTGATCACTTGGAATGAAGCCCGACAAAATATTCAGCGTGGTTGTTTTACCAGAGCCTGTACCACCAGAAATAAGGATATTCATTTCCCCCACAACCGCAGCATTGAGAAACTTCGCCATCTCTGGAGATAACGAACCAAGCTCTAATAGGTTATCCATATTCAAACGTTCAACTGCAAAACGTCGAATAGAAACGGAAGGGCCATCAATGGCAAGAGGAGGAATAATCGCATTGAAACGCGAACCGTCTTTGAGTCGAGCATCCACCATTGGTGATGCTTCATCGATTCTTCGTCCAACCTGGCTAACAATGCGGTCAATGATGTTGCGCAGATGGCGCTCATCTAAGAAGGTATGTGGCGTTTTCTCGAGCTTACCAAAACGTTCGACAAAGATATTTTTCGGACCATTGACCAAGATATCTGAGATCGTTGGGTCTTCAAGCAGCGGTTCCAGCGGCCCTAGACCAAACACTTCATCTTCAATTTGATGGATTACGCGATTGCGAGCTTCAGAGCTCAACGGGTGTGTTTGATCTTCAGCAATGAGCTGAACGACCGCTTCGCGTAACTCCTCTTTCGCGCGATCTTCTTGCAAGTGCGATAGAAGCCCGAGATCCAAGGTATCCAGTAGCTTTTTGTGATAGTAGTGTTTGATCGAGAGATCTTGTTCTAGCTGTTTTTTCTGCTCCTCGATCGCTTTCATCTTGGCTTCAACAGGCGATAAAGCCCTTTGCTCATCTGACGTATCTTCGTCAGATTTTGCCAACTCGACATTCACAACTTTGGATTCTTTTGTTTCATCTACGGAATTGAAAGAACTCCCGACGCCTTTCCGTTTGAAAAACATAACTCCCCCTTACTAAGAAAATAGTTTTTTGATCCAACTTTGATTCTCTTTGGTCGGACTTTCTAATAAGTGCGATATTTCAGCCAAAGAAGCTTTCAGCGCACTATTTTTCTTAGATTGAACAATTGGGTTACCCAAATTAGCGCTCTCGATAGCAATAGCAAAATTATTAGGTACTAAATGTATCGCATGTCCACTAACTGCATTTTCAATGTCTTTCAAAGATATTGTTGATTTCTTTTCAAAACGATTAACAATCAGTTCAACCTGATGACTACTTAAACCATAGTCTAATTCTAAAGAACGTATATAGCTGACAGCATGCTTAACCGAAGTAACATTCTGCTGCATAATTAAAAAGATATGCGTAGCCGGAGAAACAATTTGTTGATAAACATGCTCAACACCATGAGACAAATCCACAATAATATGTGAGTAAAACTGTCTCAGAATAGGTAATAACTTACTGACTTGAACTGCGTGTTTATGATTATCCTTGGTATCATTTTGGTTAAAACATAAATAATTCAAACCTGAAGGATGTTGATATACGAGACCTTCTAGTGATAACTCATCCAAATCATTAACAGAATCAATAACATCATTAATATTGTATTTTGGCTTACAGTTTAAATAATCGGCCGCATCACTAAACTGCATATCTAAGTCAATGAGCAATACTTTACTCTTCGCGTAACTTGACAGTTCTATCGCGGTGTTGATCGCCAGTGTTGTTGCACCCGAACCACCTTTTGTATTGATAAATAAAGTTAAATCGCCCATTTGTTTATTGGCAATCTTTTCATCCGCGGTCGATTTTAATAGCGGATAAAGCTCACCAAGATCAACAGAACGCGACAAATAGTCTGTTGCGCCAAGCCTCAATGCCATTTTGAGAGATGCCGTATCGTTTTCATCACCAAAGACAATCAAAGCGGTGTGATTATGCTGTAAGCTACTGTCACTAGAGTACACATGAGCCACTTTCTGCGCCCAACTTTCACCGGTTTCAATATAAATAAGATCGGGAATTTGCTTATTTTTAACAAAGTCTAAATTAAAAGACTCTAGCTCTATCCAATCAATATTTAGATTGACACATTCGGATAATTCATCAGCAATATGAATTTTAAAGTTTGACGTAGAATAAACTATCCAAACAATCAAGTTAGTTTTTAAACTTTTATATGTTTCTTCATTTATTTTAACTGGTTTCAACATAAAGCTACTCCATTAGCAATCCGTAATGACATTGGTCCCTTCGGGTCTAAGTATTCCTAAACTCTCTGCAGGCAATATAGTTTCAAAAGCTGGAGTACTCCCTACTGCATTAATTAAAGCAGCTAAAACAAAAAACTGAAAAGTATAATTTACCGCTCTTGCTCGAACATATTTAATTTGAGAAAACTGCGCATTTAATACGTCATTAGACGCTGGAGGGGTAGAAAGAAAGCCTGATACATCAACACTTGCACCAGCTTCATCAAGATAATCTATCTGTAAATTACTCGCAGAAAAGCCTGATGGATAGAGATCTGATACAGCTGGTAAGTTAGGAATGTCATCCCTATCAGCGATATAGCACACGGTAGCAAGCCTCGCAGCTCTTCGTGTTACCTCATTGACCATTTGCACCGAAAAGAAATAGATCGCAAACTCGATGATCAAAAACAGGACTAATATAACGGCCAAAGCGATTACCGAGAACTCAAGCTGAGTCACTCCTTTTTGTTTCGTTATCAATCGTTTCATGGGCCTGTCCTCATAGACGTGGTCGCCCCAATGCTAAATTGCAAAGAAGTGCTCGAAAAAGGTAAAGTCGAGAATATCGGCACGTAATTGTAAGTCGCCGATAGAGTGACCACCTTATTGGTACTCGTTGGTTGGGTAATGACAATATCGTCCACACTGATATGGTCTATCACAGGTGTAGTAGAGGCAATTGGGCTTCCATACACAACGACATTCTTGATACTGGTTTCGTCAGCAATTGACTCAAAGTTCAACGTGCCGTACGTATCAACGACCGCATACCTTGCCCCATTCTGCAGCGCTTTATTAACCTCGGTATACTGAATAAAAGCTCGGCTCACATCGATCACTAACACGGTGAGCATCAATAGCACTGGCAAGGCGAGAATAAACTCTATGATTGCCAGCCCTTGTTGACTGCAAATATTTGGCCTTTGATGCTTTCTATTTGAATACAACATATCAAGAGGCCCCGCTAAACGGATCTTTGTATAGCTGGATACGGTAGAAGCCTTTATCTGTCGGATCCGTGCCAGTCGAACCGTTATTAATTAAACAATCATAAAGAAATTGCCCAAATACTGATGATTGACCTGAGTTACTGACTTTTTGTAGTAAAAAGAAGCAACCAAAGCCCAAAACATCAAAATCAGACTTACCAGTAGAAGCCGTACAATCTACGATAGGGATACGTAAAATCCGGCGTCCGTTCAGACCACCATCACCTGTATAACTACTGCCATCACAAGCTCCTCCGCTTTCACAAGAGCTTAGCTCCTGACGATAGTTGGCGTAATACAGATCGCCTGCGTACTCCGCATCGGTCTCAGCCAAAACATCGGGCTCTCTCACGTATTTGTCTGGTAAAACCGTTCCGTCATTTTTAATCGGTCCCGAAAAGTCGTTGAGCCTCACATTCAGTCCCTGTGCAACTGGACCTGCACTATTACCTGGTTTAGTCGTAACGGTATCGCCAATTGAGGCGCAACCGTTGTAAGCACCAGACAATGCATCACGAACTAAGGCTGCACCACTATTACCCGTTCCTTGCCCAAAATCGAGTAACTGAAAGTTCCCGGGCCCCATATCGGTGTTATTCTGATCCCCGACTTTCAGCTCATGCACTAGAGAAGGATCCATATCTACATTAGGGTCGTAACCCGGCGGACGATACCCCCATGCATCACTCACATCACCAGCAGGATCACCACACATGGCGATTGGCGTTAAATTACACGTATATGCAATAGCCGCACTCCGCCCTGCAACCGCACTCGCAGACACCTCTTTATCAATCCCAAACAAACCACTCAGATACTGCGTTAGGCTAATATCGGTGACCGCTACGCGGACATAAATATCGTACTCCCCCAATGGCGGTGTAAAACTTGCTGCACTTACAAACGTCTGCATATCATGCGAGAATGTCACTGCTGTATTACTGTCACTAAACGTCAGCTCAGAATTTCCAGGCTCGGTTGATATTCCACTAAGCGTTGTTCTCACTGCGGTTTCAGCCTGATTCACATCCTCTGTCTTATCGGCAACGACAGCACCTGCAAGGGCCGCAGTATCGACCGCATTCTGTAAACGTGTTTTATTAAGAACTTGGTGATTTAAATCAATACCAAACGCCGCAACGCCTAGCAGAATCAACAAAACCAAGCTTATCAACACTAAGGTAATCCCTTTCTGGGTTCGCCTTGGTGCTATATGCATATTCCTTCGCATAGCCCCTCCTAAGTGAACACATCACTTACTCATCTTTGGCTACCCCGTTGTTGTTATATACCTCTAAGCTAACTTGTGTACGCTCACCACTACCTTCCGGTAAATAACCCAAATTCTCATACCACGCTTCTGGATTAAGAGTTTGTTCAGCGCGCAACTGGCTAACCGAGATACCAAGCTCGGGGTCATTCGCACAGCCAAACAAGCCGAATGATGTGAAACAAATGGTCATTATCATTATGCTTTTCATCTTGCTCTCCCACTTATAGACTGTGCCCAAACTTGCCCTCAGAGCCACCTTCTGACGAACCGTATTGAATAAAGTTGTTGTTAGTATCTTCTTCGCTGATGTCGTTTAGCTGGTATCTATCGAAATCCAACTCAGCACCTTTACCAAGCAAATAGAACTCCACATCGTTCGGAGCCACAAAGCCATCCGTTGGCAGTGTGATTCGACGTCGATCGATTGGGGTTGCTAATCGAGGGGTGACCAGAATGACAAGTTCTGTTTCCCCAGAGGTAAATTCTTCACTCTTAAACAAGCGACCTAGCACAGGTAGATCACTCGCACCAGGTATACCATTCGCAACGTTACGGGCGTTTTCACTCAATAAGCCTGCAATACCAATGGTTTGGCCATCAGCCAGCTCAATCGTGGTGCCAGCACTTCGTTTAGTGATTGGCGGAATAAAGAACGTGGCATTCACTTCGTTTGGATTAAACGTCAGCACACCTGAGTTGGAGATTTCACTCACATTGACGTTCAATTTGAGGTTGATTCTCTTATCACTCAAAATAAACGGAACGAAGTCGAGTTGAACACCGTACTCTTTATAATCGATGGTAATACCATCTTCATTTGGTACTGGAATTGGGAATTCACCACCAGCGACAAACTCGGCTTGCGTACCACTTAATGCGGTAAGGCTAGGCTCTGCCAACACTTTCGCCACGCCATTTTGTTTCGCCACATCAAGCGCGAAGGTAAACAAGGTATTGCTATCGATAAACGACCCTAGAAAACCGAAATCTTCGACTGTTGGGACGTTCAAAATCGGTCCAATGCCATCAATACCGCCACCAGCCGTCGTACCGCCCCAGGTAAAGTCTCCACTTCTTTGGAAAAAGTGGAAGTTTGAATCAAAGCGTCTTACTAGTGTGCGCTGCACTTCGGCAACGGTCACTTCTAGCGTCACCTGTTGAGCCCCGCCAATAGCAAGTAGATTGATCACCATGCTGTCATCATCTTTAGAGCTGTCATCTTCTTCATCTGCCGCTTCACCCAAAGCGAAGGTTTCAGCAATTTTGACCGCAGTGTCCATGTTTTGCTGACTGCTGACCAAGCCTCTAAGTACCACTTTTTCTTGCGCACTGTGCACTTCGATATTTTCATCCGGCAAGAACTGATAAAGCTTCGACTTAAGCGTGTTTAGATCATGCGTGACTTCCACGTTAAACTGCTCAATTAACCGGCCTCGGCGATCCCACACCGACACATTCGTAGTACCTAACTTCTTACCAATAAGAAACAGCTCGTTCGATCTGAGCACTAAAATATCCAAGACTTCTGGATCCCCTAATGTCACTTTCTTCGCTTGGCCGGATATCATCAATTGGGTTGATTGGTGATGCGCAACGGTCACGACTTTTCCTGACTGCACCGTGGCTGCGTTAACAGACAAGCTGACAAAAAGTAACTGGCTAACGAGTAATATTATTGTTTTCATAATTCACCTAATTGCTGACTCGGACACTGGATGCCTGAGATCCCTTAATAATGGTCACACTAGGTCGTGGCGTGTATTTTCTTGCTACAACAGGTTTATCCACTTCATGAGGGTTGCGTAGAGCAAGTTGAATGTCGCCTTTGCTGTTCGCCGATAAGAGCTTTTCTGCCTCTTTCGGTGTTACTTCTAAAGTCACCGCACGCACAATAACGGGTTTGTTATCATTGGTTTTGGCTGTTTGGTCGACCGCAAGAACGTTGATGTTTTTAAGCACCGTTTTTGTTGTGGCGTTTTTACCTTGTCCATAACTCACGGTATTCAATACATCGACCTTATTGCCCGGTAACAAGAACCCAGCCACACCGATAACGTCATTAACACGAATGGTGATTGCTCGTTTGTTTTCAGGGATTAAAGCAGCAAGTGTCGCGCCCTCACCGGGCAATGCAAGACGATTCGAATTAACCAGCTCGCCCGCATAAATGGTATTGGCAACAATTCTTCCCAATGCCTGTTCTTGTACTTTTAGCGTTTCATCGTCTATCCAATCCACTTCCATGAGCTTAGTAGACAAATGTTTCTCAGATAGAATCGTTCCTGGCTCTAGTTCCATGGCGGCAACTAAAACTGGGTGTCTTTCGACCTCTTCTAACTCGACAGTTGGTTGGTTTCTGCCATCCATCCATTGTTTAGCTATCAAAACGGCGGCAAGGCCGAAAACAATGGAGAGCAACAGCAACATGATGACTTGAGTCCGACTCATAATTTAGATCTCCCTATTCATCCACTGTGAAGTACAGTCCCCAGGCACGGGTTAAAATGTCTGATGAGACGACCTTCTCTTTCCCTTCGAACACCAAAATATCGCGGCTAATACCGAGTAAGTCTTTTGGTAAACAAGGGTAGTTGGCGACATCATTGTCGCGATGTAACTGACTTAACGTATCGAAAAACTCAGGCACAAGCGTCATTTGGTAATCTCTAGCAAGCGAAACCCAAAGCGCTTGATAATCTGTCAAACCAAGCGGTGTAAACTCGATCTTGTAGCCCAAACGACGTAAAAAAGCGGGGTCTGCAATTTTGCTTGGTGCAAAGTTGGAGGAGAATGCCAGAGTGAGCATAAACGGCACCGTGACTTGTTGACCATTTGGCAAAGCTAGGTGGTCAAATAAGTACTCCATTGGAACGATCCATCTGTTTAGCAGGGCATCAACAGGCATTGACTGACGACCAAGGTCATCAATCACCAAGATTCCGTTGTTAGCCATCATTTGCAGTGGCGCAATCCATACACGATTATGCTCGCTGTGGTTTACCTCAAGCATATCCAATGTCAGCTCACCGCCCACTTGAATGTTTGGTCTTTCACAAAGAACCCAGCGTTTGTCGTAATGCGTTTCCAACTTAACGAAAACCTGAGAATGGGAGTTGTCTAAACGACGGTGATGATGCTCTGAGAACACTTTGATGATGTTGCCATCGGCATATACGGCATAAGGAATGAATACCGAAGTGTTCATTGCATTGAGCACTCTTGATGCGACGTAACTTTTACCGGTACCCGCATGACCATACAGCAACAAAGCACGCCCCGAGTTAATAGCCGGCCCTAAAACGGGTATCAAATGATCCGAACCAAACACGTCAGACAGCGCTCGCTCAACATCATTGCGATTAATAGGATGCTTGCGAAGATCTTGTCCCTCAACAACCGTCCAATATTCTTCCAAAGAGACGGGAACAGGACCGATATACGGATCTTTTCTATACGCAATGTCTGCTTCTGCAAGCCCAAGCTCAGTTAAACTGTAGCGTACGTTGGAATACGATGTACTCAACTTGTCTGATGCTGGCTGATAAACTTCTACCCAACTTCGCTTTCTTAACTGCGCCAAAGCAAGCTCGACAATATTCGAAACAATACAAAGCCGTTGCGTTAATTCGATTAAGTCACATTTGGGATAGGCAGACAGATGTTTCAACACTAGGTTTTCAACAACTGAAGACGGCACGCCAAGACCCTCGACAGACGAAGGCACCTTTGGTGGATTTATTTGTGGCACGAGTTTTTCCCAATACACAGAGCCCATCACACTTCCCCTCTTGAAGTTGCCTAGTCAACTGATGCTGCATGCCATTTTTTATTATTATTTAATGGGTGTAGGAGAAATAAGCTAATCCAATTACGATTATCGGCGCGAAAGGAATGACTAACGGCTTATTAGACCTAAAGCCTGGTGTTACTTTTTCTAAGCAATACCCTTTTATCTGGTGTGATAGAGCAACACTAGTCGATGACACGTGTAACATTAGATAAAAAATGCCCACGATGCCTCCAGCAAGTATTATTCCAGTAGACGCTTCCCCAAGGTTACTCAGACCCAGCCATGCCCCTATGACGGCGAGTAACTTAACGTCTCCTCCAGCCATTACTTTGAACAGATACAGCGCGAAACACACTGCAAACGCAACCAACCCACCATATAAATGATCCAAGCCACTTGTTGCTGGGTTGTAAATTACGTTTGCAGTAACAGCAACCAAAAGCATAAGCACCGCTTTGTTTGGTATTCTGTGTTTCTGAGCGTCTGATACTCCAATCGCAATAAGCAATGACCAAATAACTAACTCGCTAACCATTACGAGCTGCTGATACGACCAGCTACTGAAGTAAACTTGTTAGACAAAGTCGTCCAGAAGCCTGAAGTCAAGAACGCTGTAACAATTAACGCCGCACCTAGAATGTACTCTAAAAGTGTTAGCCCCTCTTCATCTTCCATGAAGTCCTTGATTAGATTGCGAAAGTTATCCATATGATTATCCCCTTTAACGTATCTCGCTATTAATGATACAGGTCTCATGTGCACCTGAATCATGCTTAAACATTAGTCACCGAGAATTAGGGGGGTTAGGACTTTTTTGCCAAAGGTTGGTACTTTCTTGCCTACCTGCGCTTCAGAATCAAAATGTATCAATAACGAGACACATCACCACCAGCTATGTGACACCTTTCACACTTGCAGTATGACTATATAAGCCTAAGCTTAATAAACGAAAGAGTGAGGTCTGAAGCTCAAGGAATGAGGCTCGACTGACCTCAATACATACTAACGTTGGTGTAGTACGTACTGAGCGGGATTCATATGGATAGACTGACCAAAGCTTATTGGATTGGAGAGACTCTTTGCTCGCTGCCGGAATCACTTCGCTGTGAGTTTGATAAGAACTTTGAGATTATGGACTGTAGCAAAGATATCTCTGTGCTTAGCGATAAAGAACACAGCTATTTCTTCTACTACATGACTTGCGATCATCGAGAGCACCTGAAAGGCGTCATCACGCTCTGTGAAAATCTCGACAAAAAACTGATCGTTATACATCCAACCGGTATCGAGCCTCACTTACCGCCAAAGCATATTTGTGCGGAATATTATACGTTGAATGAAATCACCCTCCCGATTTGGCTATCACAGATAAAATTGAAATACTTTTTGCATAGCAAGGTCGACGAAGAACAAATTTCGGTCGATAAACTCTTTTCTCGAAGCGGAAAGTCGAATTTTTCTGACGTGGTTCATTACATCGCCAATAACGTCCATAAAGACCTAAGGGAAGAGGAAGCAGCTGCGCTTTGTCACTACTCACCGAACTACTTTTCCAAAGTATTTCATCGCAAAGTTGGTATGTGCTTTCGTGATTATGTCACTGCGAAACGCATTTCATTAGCAAAGAAAATGCTCGTTGAAAATGAATCCATGAAAATTGCCTATATTGCTTATCAATGTGGATACCGAGATGTCTCTTACTTTTCTCGAATTTTTAAGAAAAAAACAGGCCTGTCCCCAGCGAATTATCGGCAACAGTTTTAGACGCTATTAGTACCGACTTTAGGGGTAACTAACGCTATCCTCCCCACATATTTCATCAAAATGCATTCCCGTGTCGTTATTTAACATGCTAAAGTTAACAATGCGTTAACAATTATAAATACAACGAGAAGACATGGAGTCACTAAAAATGAATCAGCCGAATCTAAACAGCGCTGCTGGTTGCGCTCTCCCACCACCAAATGAAATGATTCTCAAATGGGCTCAAGAGCGCCCAAATGAGGTCTACCTAAAGCAAATTATTAACCGACAATTTGTTGAATACACGTTCGCTGATGTTGCCGATCAAGCCTTAAAACTCGTCAGTGCACTACGCAACCTCGGAGTACAGCCTGGCGACAAAGTGGCGTTAGTGTCTAAAAACTGTGCAGAGTGGTTTATTTGCGATCTTGCGATGATGCTTGGCGATTATGTCAGTGTGCCAATCTTTCCTACCGCCGGCGCGGACACCATCGAATACTGTGTGACTCATAGTGAAAGTAAAGCGCTCATTGGCGGAAAACTCGATGATCCTAAAGCAACCCAACAAGTCATTGATGCAATGCCGGAGCTCATTAGTATCGCGCTCCCCTACGATACTGCGCCAAAATGTCAGTACGAATACCAAGCGCTCATTGCTGATGCAATGCCAAGTGAAGAGCGTCCACAGCACTACGACGATAAGCTAATGTCTTTGGTGTATACCTCAGGTACGTCAGGATTACCGAAAGGTGCGATGCTGACCTACGGAGCGTTTAACTGGTCCGTACAACAACTGATAAACCATATCGGTATTCAAGAAAATGATCGTCTATTTTCTTACTTACCTTTGGCTCATATTACAGAGCGCGTCTACATTTTTGGCTCATCCATCATGGGTGGTGTACCAACAGCATTTCCAGAATCATTGGATACCTTTATCGAAGATGTAAAAATGCACCGCCCGACTCTGTTTATCTCAGTCCCGCGATTATGGACGCTATTCCAACAACGTATTCAAGACAAACTTCCACAGAAGAAGCTCAACATTCTATTGAAAATCCCATTCGTCAATTCTCTGATCAAGAAAAAGCTCGCAGAAGGATTGGGGTTGGATCAGGCTCGAGTATTAGGCTGTGGCTCTGCCCCGGTATCACCAGCACTGCTGGAATGGTACCACTCTGTAGGACTCAATATTACTGAAGCTTGGGGCATGACTGAATCATTTGCCTATAGCACGCTCAACTACCCATTTAGAGCTGACAAAATTGGTAGTGTCGGTAATGCTGGACCAGGTATTGAGTTAAAAATCGCTGACGATGATGAAATCATGGTGCGTGGCAAAGGGCTATTTTCTGGCTACTACAAAAATGACATTGCCACCCAAGAGTCTTTTGATTCAGAGGGCTGGCTACACACAGGCGATATCGGCTCTATCGACTCAGATGGTTACCTAACCATTCAAGGCCGTAAAAAAGATAACTTTAAAACCGCCAAAGGTAAGTTTGTCTCTCCAGTTCCTATCGAGAAAAAACTTTTCGAATACAGTCGCGTAGAGATGATGTGTCTAATCGGTTTAGGGCTACCAGCCCCGATTCTTTTGGTTGTGCCACATGATTTTCCTAACTTTGATCGAGAGCGGTACGCACGAACCACCCGCAAAGTCATTGCAAAAATGAATCAAGAACTCGCCTCTCATGAGCAAATCAAAGGCGTATTAATGATTAAAGAGCCTTGGAGCATTGAAAATGGCGTATTGACGCCAACACTCAAAATTAAACGTCATGTGCTTGAGCAAAAGTATCATGAAATTGGTCACAACTGGCCGAAAGGTGAATTGGTTGTGTGGGAAGAAGACTTATAGCCTTGTCTGCACTCCTCAATATCATTGGGGAGTGCAGTTTAATTCTGAGCTTGAATCAAACTCATAAACTACTCTCTCCAAAACGGCTTCCTCACTTCACTATTAATCTCCTTTTCATCTAATCCTATATCGTCCCAAAGATGTTCTGGTAACTCTCTCAAGTGACGACGTGTCTTGTAGTTTCTTCTCCAACTAGCAAGTTTAGAATAAATTAACTGTAATCCGGTCTGATGGTCAGCTGATAAAGTGCGCTCACAAGTGTGTGTCATGTTTTCCATGTAACCAACTCCTATAACAATGTTGACCACTTAATAATCAGCGACTAGGCTGATATCCTCAAACGATAGAATCTGCCATTGAGTTAAGGAAAACTAATGTGAAAGATCGAATGCCTCCCTTACAGGGCTTGTATTACTTCTTCGTTGCAGCAAAGGAAGGTAGCTTTAAAACAGCGGCAAAAGAATTGTTTGTTACGCCAGCTGCCATCAGTCAGCAAATTCGTCATCTTGAAGAGTTTTTAGGAACGGACTTATTTGTTCGCCAGCACAGAAAAATCGTGCTCACACCTGAGGGAGAGCTGCTGTTTACTCAGGCAGAAAGAGGGTTTGCTCATTTGCAGCAAGGGGTGAGATTGGTTAATCAAGATCCTAATCCTAACCACCTTTCGATATCAACACTCCCCTCTTTCGCTCACCATTGGTTAGTCCCGAAAATTACGGCTTTTCGTCAGCGTCACCCTGATATCGCCTTACTATTAGAACCAACCAATGATTTGGTGTCTTTTCAAGATAGTCAGATCGATTTGTGTGTCCGTTACGGTTTAGGAAAATACCCTAATTTAGAATCACAATGGCTGATGGATGAAGCTTTTTATCCTGCCTGTCATCCGGTATATCAGAAAGAGCACGGCATCTATCGCATTGAAGATTTAAGCAAAGCAGAGCTCATCGAAGACGTTTGGCCAGATCTGGACTGGAACATGTGGTTAGCGAGACTTGGTCATTCAGCGGCAAAGCCTGCTTTAAAATACAGTGGCTCACACTTAGTGTTAGAAGCTGCGTTATCACTACAAGGCGTAGCGCTCGTCAAACACAGTTTAGCTCATCAATATTTCCGTTCAGGCAAACTGGTCCGAATTGGTGATATAGCCATTAAACCCAAATTTGCATATTACCTGTGCGCTCCAAAAGGCTACTTAAAGCGACCTAAAGCCCAATTGTTTGCACAATGGTTGAGAGAAGAAATAGAAACATTTGAAAAGTCAGTGATACCAGATTTTAAAACCATCGACCTCAATGTTAGTAATACTGGCTCAGCTTCAGAATAGTCGGTAAACAACACCAAAGACGTATATCAGCGAAACAAAAACGCGCTGTGTATAAGCGGTTAGATACAAAAAGCCCCGCACTAGGCGGGGCTTTCAAGTTATAGAGTTAACTTAAGAATTACTTCTTAGCGTTACGCTCTTTAACGTCAGCAATTACTTGCTCAGCAACGTTTGCTGGACATGGTGCGTAGTGTGAGAACTCCATAGAGAACTGACCACGACCAGAAGTCATTGTACGTAGAGTACCGATGTAACCAAACATTTCTGATAGAGGTACATCACCCTTGATACGTACGCCAGTAGACGCAGCTTGTTGGTCTTTGATCATACCACGACGACGGTTAAGGTCACCGATTACGTCACCAACGTGATCTTCTGGAGTGAACACGTCAACTTTCATGATTGGTTCAAGAAGTTGCGCGCCAGCTTTAGGCATAGACTGACGGAATGCGCCTTTAGCAGCGATTTCGTAAGCGATTGCTGAAGAGTCAACTGCGTGGAAACCACCGTCGAATAGTTCAACTTCAACGTCTAGAGTAGGGAAGCCAGCTAGAACACCGTGCTCCATCATTGACGCAAAGCCTTTCTCAACTGCAGGCCAGAATTCTTTAGGTACGTTACCACCAACAACTGTTGATTTGAACGTGAAGCCAGAGTTTGGCTCACCTGGTTTGATGCGGTAATCGATCTTACCGAACTGACCAGAACCACCAGACTGTTTCTTGTGCGTGTAGCTGTCTTCGATTGCTTGAGTGATAGTTTCACGGTAAGCAACCTGTGGAGCACCAACTTCTAGCTCAACGCCGTAAGTACGCTTAAGGATATCTACCTTGATGTCTAGGTGAAGTTCACCCATACCTTTCAGGATAGTTTCGCCTGAATCTTCATCAGTCTCAACTTGGAATGATGGATCTTCTGCAACCATTTTACCGATCGCGATACCCATCTTCTCAGAACCGCCTTTATCTTTAGGCTTAACTGCGATAGAGATTACTGGATCTGGGAAGATCATTGGCTCAAGAGTACATTCGTGCTTAGGATCACATAGAGTGTGACCAGTTTGAACGTTCTTCATACCAACTACAGCGATGATGTCACCAGCTTGTGCTGAATCGATCTCGTTACGCTCGTCTGCGTGCATCTCAACCATACGGCCGATACGCTCTGTTTTACCAGTTGCAGAGTTAAGTACTGTGTCACCTTTCTTCATCTTACCAGAGTAGATGCGGATAAAGGTTAGAGCACCAAAACGGTCGTCCATGATCTTAAATGCAAGCGCACGTAGTGGCTCGTCTGCAGATACAGTCGCAACTTCACCAGTTGGCTCACCAGTCTCTGAATCAGTTAGAGGCTGTGGATCAACTTCTGTTGGAGATGGTAGGTAATCAATTACCGCGTCAAGAATAAGTTGGATACCTTTGTTCTTGTACGCTGAACCACAGTAAGTTGGGAAGAATGCTAGATCACGAGTACCTTTACGGATACAACGTTTGATGTCTTCTAGAGATGGCTCTTCGCCTTCTTCTAGGTAAGCCATCATTAGATCTTCGTCTTGCTCTAGAGCAGTTTCGATTAGCATTTCACGGTATTCAGCAGCTTTTTCTACCATGTCTGCTGGAATATCTTGAACTTCGTAGTTCTCTGGCTGGCCAGACTCATCCCATACGTAAGCTTGTTGGCTTAGTACGTCTACAACACCTACGAAATCTTCTTCGATACCGATAGGTAGAGTCATAACTAGAGGTGTAGCACCTAGTACGTTTTGTACTTGATCTACAACTTTGTAGAAATCTGCGCCCATACGGTCTAGTTTGTTAACGAAGATCAGACGTGATACGTGTGATTCGTCAGCGTAACGCCAGTTAGTTTCTGACTGAGGCTCAACACCACCAGAACCACAGAATACACCGATACCACCGTCAAGTACTTTTAGAGAACGGTAAACTTCGATAGTGAAGTCAACGTGTCCAGGAGTATCGATGATGTTTAGACGGTGATCGTTCCAGAAACAAGTTGTTGCTGCAGACTGGATTGTGATACCACGTTCAGCTTCCTGCTCCATGAAGTCAGTTGTAGTTGAACCGTCGTGTGTATCACCGATCTTATGGATCTTACCAGTTAGCTTTAGGATACGCTCTGTAGAGGTAGTTTTACCCGCGTCTACGTGAGCAAAAATACCAATGTTTCTGTATTTTGATAAATCAGTCATTGTCTTACTCTGTTAATAAGGTATAAAGTGCGCGCAGAGTATATCACATTCTGTCAATACTGATACCCTTGCGTGCGGATGGAAGAAAAAAAATTTTAACGTGAAATTTCCGTCCCCAAAGCATAGTCAAACACAGCAATTTATGTACTTTATTCGCATTTTATTGAGGACGGATAGAACAGTTTGTGATTACACAAATACCATTCTTATGAGCATTACAGCTCGTCAAAAGCCTCTATAGCTTCCGACAATTTCTTAACGCCGTGAATTTGCATGCCAGGAATGCCGCCTTTCGGCATGTTGGCTGCAGGCACAATGGCTTTCTTGAAACCATGTTTGAACGCTTCATTCAAACGTTCTTGCCCACTTGGCACAGGACGGATTTCGCCTGCAAGCCCGACCTCACCAAAAATCACCACATCTTTGGGTAGTGGACGGTCACGAAAACTCGATAAAAGCGCCATAACTAACGCAAGATCGGCACTCGTCTCCGTCACCTTAACACCGCCAACCACATTAACAAAGACATCTTGGTCTGCCATTTGTAAGCCACCATGCTTATGTAACACAGCGAGCAAAAGTGATAAGCGGTTCTGCTCCAAACCGACCGCAACACGGCGAGGGTTTGCCAATTGCGAGTAATCCACCAACGCTTGAATCTCTACTAATAGAGGACGCGTACCTTCCCAAACCACCATAACAGAAGAACCTGATGTTTCTTCTTCACCACGAGAAAGGAAAATCGCGGATGGGTTACTCACTTCTTTCAACCCTTGGCCTGTCATTGCAAAAACACCGAGCTCATTCACAGCGCCAAAGCGGTTTTTATGACTACGCAATGTGCGAAAGCGGCTATCAGTACCACCATCAAGCAGCACTGAACAGTCTATAATGTGCTCAAGAACTTTAGGGCCCGCAAGGGTACCATCTTTTGTTACGTGACCAACAATAAATACCGCGACGTTATTCTGTTTTGCGTATCGTGTCAGAGCAGTCGCAGATTCACGTACTTGAGCAACACTGCCCGGTGACGATTGAACATCTGAAACGTGCATTACCTGAATCGAGTCAATCACCATAATGCGAGGTTGCTCTTTTTCGGCGATTTGGCAAATTTTGTCGACGTTCGTTTCCGATAGCATTTTTAAATGATCTTTTGGCAAGCCTAGTCGAGAAGCTCGCATTGCTACCTGCTGCAACGATTCTTCACCGGTTACATAGAGCGTTGGCATTTGCGCAGACAAACTACACATGGTTTGCAGCAGCAAGGTGGATTTACCCGCGCCAGGGTTACCACCAATCAAAATAGCGGCGCCGGGTACAACGCCCCCACCTAATACGCGGTCAAGTTCTTTAAACCCACTGGTGAAGCGTGGCACTTCCTGCAGATCAATTTCGGATAACGTTTGAACTGTAGCTTCTGTTGCGGAGCCCGCGTAGCCGGATAAACGTTCATTACGAGCAACCGTTGGCGATGCAGCGATACGGACTTCTGTTATCGTATTCCACGAACCACATGCGTTACACTGCCCCTGCCAACGGGGAAAATCCGCGCCACAATCATTACAAACATACGCTCGTTTTGCTTTCGCCATGATGCCTCGATTTTTTCTACAAATGTGACTAAGCACAGCCAAGTCAGACCTTAACTGAAATGAACTATTGATATACTTAAGTTTTACTTCGCTTAGCCGATACAATTTAAAGTAACGACATACTCTAACAGAAATAATGCAGCAATCTGAAATTCTCTCGATCGCAGAACGACTCATTCCCGTTTACGGTTCGGATGACTTTGACTTTGTCCTTGGCCAATTGACCGAGGAAGAGCCGCCTTCGGCCAAAATCTTAGTGAAAATGGAACTTAACCGCTTGATGGCTCCGTGCAAAAAAAGCATCGATCTGCGCGGTCGCGTCCAAGGTGAATGTCGCGAGTATATTTTGGATGGTATTCCACATTGGTTAGATGACGTTGCTTTCAACGCTTACCATAAAAACATCAAAAAGTTTGGCGGCTACACTGAGGGAATGTGGGAAGCTTTGGTCAACACACGGAATAACTTTCGCGTAATGAGCAAACGTCTTACTCAACAAAAAACGCAATCGTTAACGGATCCTAAAAGCCCTTTCTTAGCGGAGCCTGTTCACCTCGGCTATGACTTAAAGCGCCAAGAAAAGCGCTTGAAAGTCCAATCTCAAGTCGAGATTTGCCGATCTAAAGGGCAACTTCTGCATGGGTTAAGCATTGACTTATCCTGCTCTGGCGCAAAGTTCAAAGTCCCAAGTGCGTTTAAATATAACCTTGGGGAGATTATTCAGGTCACGTTTACTGAGTTTGCCAGCAAATCTCAGGTTGCCGGTATAGAGAAACCGCTGGCGTACCGCATACTTGCGGTTGATGACTGTTACGAGAATGACTCAGTTCGATACCTCAGAACCATACGTTTAACTGAAACCAATGTCGTTACTCGAGTGATCGACGAAGCGCTCAACAGCGCAGCTAAAAGAGCTCGTCACGATAATCAAGATAAGATCATTCGAGCTCGAACTCGTGGTTATGAGCACATCGCGCTCAAGCACACCAGCAGCTTACCCCTATTCTTTGATGGCAGTGAGCTGAAACTCGCTATGTTGACGCCAAACAATCAAAAGCTTTGGCAGTACTGGCATGATGAAAGGAACCAGCAAATGTTTGGGTCCTTATTTAATGAGAAGCGAGTCGCGTCACTCATTAAACCTGGCGTTAAAGGCACCACCAATGTCCTTTATTCATTTACTCACGAGCACGAAAACCGAACCTATTTCTATTCGATGCTTCGTCCTGAGGCCACTCGTGAACAACGCCAGCTATTTTGGCATTTAGGTGCTAAACGTGAAAGTTGGCGCGCGTTTAGAATTTCGATATTTGAACTGTCAGAGCAAGAACAGGAAGACTTAGCCACTTTCTCTCCGGAGTTAGCTGAAACGTCCCAATCATTGACTCACATTGGCATCTTGCAAGAAATTGCTGACGAAAAATCAGGGCAGGATTATCTGCTCACTGAAAAGCCGCGCTTACCCGCAAATACGTTAAATGCATTTCGCCATCCGAGAAGAATTATAGGCAACCCGAAAGGCATTTATTTTGATGCCAAGTCTCGTCGTAAAGAGCCACGTTACCGATTTAAGACCCCAATAGAACTACGTTCTGGGCCCGTCACAGCGATCGGCAGCACCGTCGATATTTCAAAGCGAGGGCTCGGCATTAAACTGGACGAACCTACCATGTTGCGCTCTGGGCAAGAGGTTCAGATCAACTTCCGAGAGTTACAACTCTACGACAAAAAGCTGCCTTTAACGTCGGTGCCATACCGGGTAATTCGTGTTAGCCCAGATGGCTGTAGCGTACAGTTAGTTATTGATGAAAGCAGCCACACCATTAAAGTGATCGCCTTTTTCAACAGCATTATCGAGCACAATCAAGATAAGTTGATCCCGCAAAAAGAAATGCTACCGAGTAATGCGTTACTTGAAAGACTGCACAGCATGTTGCTCTCTCGAACTCTGAGCACACCCATTTTTATTAGTAAAACTGCGTCGTCTTCAATCAAAACCCCCGTTATTGGGGTGAATTTGCCGCTACCTAAGCACATTGAGCTTTTTGCCCGCCTTGGACACGATCAACTGTTGTCACTTGAACCTATCTTTAAAGGTCGAACAAGCACATTAATCGCAGAGCCGATAAAGCGTGTAGAAGGTGCTCAAGCAAGACATCAGGATATCTACATTAGCGCAGCCAAAGTCGGCAATAAAATTACAGGCATTGAGTCTAAGCTTCATCAAGAGTTCAACAGCGTAAAAGAACGGATTCAATTTATAAAGAAAGCGCGAATGATGGGGGACTTCTACGTGATTCGCTTATCTACAGCCCCAATTTTCGATCCGATGACATCGTTGCTGCAACAAGATTTAAGTGACTTAACCCAATTTGGTGTACATCAAGCGAGCAAATTAGAAAAGGAGCTGACCGCTTTGGTCGGTTACAGTGAGTTTGAAGACATTACGGAAGAAGTTGTAATTAGGTTGGAGTTAACCGAGTAAATTTAGAGCCATATTAAGTCAACGAAAAACACCGCCAGAAAGGCGGTGTTTTTGAATGGATAAATTAAGGTTTTGCTTTCCAGCTGACCTTTTGCTGCTTCACCAGTGCACCAGATAAAATACAGAGCACACCGCCTAAGCCTGCAAAGCGAATCGCAGATTGCGCTTGAGCTTCCACTTTAGGTTTTGCGTGGTACGCGATACCTAAGCCCGCCACCGACATCATCACAAGATCGTTAGCGCCATCACCGACAGCAACCGTGTTGTGCTGCTCAATTTCGTATTCATCCGCCAACTCCACCAGGATATCTGACTTCATCTGCGCGGTAACCACATCGCCAAGTACGTTCCCCGTGAGCTTACCATTAATGATTTCCAACTGATTAGAGCGAGCAAAATCTAAATCGACTTTATCTTTGATATAGTCCGAGAAGTAAGTAAAACCACCGGAAGCAATCGCTGTTTTCCAGCCTAGTGCTTTTAACGTTGCGATTAACGCTTCAAAGTCCGGCATAAATGGCAATTGGGAACGAACTTGTTCAAGAATTGATTCATCAGCACCTTTGAGCTTGCCTACGCGTTGACGCAAACTTTGCTCAAAATCCAGTTCTCCTTGCATCGCACGTTCAGTAACTTCTGCCACCTCATCCCCGACTCCGGCCAATTTTGCGATTTCATCAATACACTCTATCTGGATTGCCGTTGAGTCCATGTCAAATACAATCAAACCTTGGGTTGAAAGATCTGGAACTTCATTAAGCGAGGCGTAATCCAAGTTGAGGCTTTGTAAGATCGTTTCGTGTTGAGGGGTCAACTCTCCTGCCATCAAGGCGACTTCATATTGGCCAACTTTCCACGTTTCTAACACGGGGTTGTAGACACCTGTGAAGAAATCAATGTCTTCAAAATGACGTGGCGAAAGGTATTCTGCAAACACTATCCAGTTTGCTTTTGCTTTATCTAGTTGGGAGGCAAATCGAGTCTCGGGTAATCGTTTTAAAAGTGTCGTATGTTTTCTGATAGGCAAGCTTTTTGACGCGTCCATGTATATAATCCCTTATGACTTTGCTAAAACGTTACCTCAACAAACTAAAAAGGCAAGTCTTTGTTTTATTTTAAATGGATGAGTAAAGAGCATGAGTGAATCCTTGTTCTCAGTAAGGAATGCCCTAAGAATTCTGGCACTAATCCTACTGTGTGTGATGTTGTTTATCACGATCAAAAACAGTGTTGTGATCAGTAAGGGCAACGAGAAAATTCAAGCACAGCAGCTTGAGACACTCACCAAAGTTTTGATTTCACAGGCGTCTCTTTCTGCCAGTGAAATGATTTTGACCAAAGATCAAGAACGCTTACTTAAGCTGACAAACCAGCTAGCACAAGACCGTTTGGTGTTTGATGCGACAATATATGATGCACAAGGCGTACGTTTAGCGTCTAGTGAAGATGCGCTATCGGTACGCGAAGTTTTAGGCTTAGACACGCCCTTGGCAACAGCTTCCATTGGCCGCCAGCAGTTGGTTGAACCAGTATTTGCCGATGAAGCACTCATCGGTTTTGTTCGCGTTACCTTTGAGACAGGTCGTGTAACCGCGATTTCTGACCACCACTATCGTAAGAGTGATCGCTACATGTACATGATGGTGCTAATGAGTTTTGTGTGCGGCATGTTATTCATTATGATTTTACGTAGACAGCCTATCCGCCGTAAAAAAGCGCAAAACCTACTGCTAACCAAATAGTCAGTCGGTAATCAACATCTAATACAAAAACAGCCCGCATTGTGCGGGCTGTTCTTTTAGTTCTTAATGTCAAGAAACTAAGATGACTCTTTGTCGCTTATTCTTCGTCGCCTAGCAATACTGAATCTAGTGCGATTAGCATCATGTCGTTGAATGTTGTTTGACGCTCATCAGAAGTTGTTTGCTCACCCGTTTTGATGTGATCTGAAACCGTACAGATTGTCAGAGCTTTTGCACCGTATTCTGCCGCTACGCCGTAAATACCCGCCGCTTCCATTTCAACACCAACAATGCCGTACTTGTCCATTACGTCGAACATTTCTGGATCTGGCGTGTAGAAAAGCTCCGCTGAAAATAGGTTCCCGACTTTCACATCAATGCCACGTGCTTTTGCTGCGTCTTCTGCCGCGCGAACCATTTTATAGTCTGCGATTGCTGCAAAGTCATGACCTTTAAAACGGATACGGTTCACTTTAGAATCCGTACACGCGCCCATGCCGATCACAACATCACGCACTTTGATGTCTTCGTTTACTGCGCCACAGCTACCAACACGGATGATTTTCTTCACGCCGAAGTCTTTAATTAGCTCCGTTGCGTAAATCGAGCATGATGGGATACCCATACCGTGGCCCATAACCGAGATCTTACGGCCTTTGTATGTGCCTGTGTAACCGAACATATTACGCACATCACACACTTGCACAACGTCTTCAAGGAAAGTTTCTGCGATGTATTTTGCACGTAGCGGGTCACCCGGCATCAGTACGACGTCTGCGAATGCGCCCATTTCAGCATTGATATGTGGAGTTGCCATTTTCTTTTCCTTAACCTTTCTCTAGCGCTCCGCGCTTAAGGCGATATAAGCCAGAGTATTCTCATTTCCGACAAGCAGTACTTGCATACTGCAAACATAAAACTAGGAGCATTCAGCTCCTAGTTTTCAATATCCTAATTATAGGAAATTCTTACCGTAATCCATTGAAGAAGTACCGAAGTAGCTCGCCAATGTTTGGCCAATGTCTGCGAATGTTTCGCGGCAGCCAAGAGAGCCTGCTGGCACTTTTTGACCGTAAACCAATACTGGGATGTGCTCACGAGTATGGTCAGTACCTGGCCATGTTGGATCACAGCCGTGGTCTGCTGTTAGGATAAGCACGTCATCTTCACCCATCAGTTCTAGCACTTCATTGATGCGACCATCAAAGTACTCAAGCGCTGCAGCGTAACCCGCCACATCACGACGGTGACCGTAAGCTGAATCGAAGTCGACGAAGTTAGTGAATACGATGGTGTTATCACCCGCTTCTTTGATCGCTTCTTTCGTTGCTTCAAATAGTGCTGGAATGCCTGTTGCTTTGGTTTTCTTAGTGATCCCACAACCAGCATAAATATCTGAAATCTTACCGATGGAATGAACCTGACCGCCCTTCTCATCAACTAACTTTTGTAGGATAGTCGCTGATGGTGGCTCTACAGATAGGTCACGACGGTTACCCGTACGCTCAAATTGACCTTTACCCGGGCCAATGAATGGGCGCGCGATTACACGGCCGATGTTGTAATCTTCTAGTTCTTCACGCGCAATTTGGCAAAGCTCTAGTAAACGGTCTAGACCGAATGTCTCTTCGTGACAGGCGATTTGGAATACAGAGTCCGCAGAGGTGTAGAAGATTGGCTGCCCAGTCTTCATATGCTCTTCACCCAAGTCATCAAGAACTTGAGTACCAGATGCGTGGCAGTTACCTAGGAAACCGTCAAGACCCGCGCGCTCAAGGATGCGATCCGTCAGCTCTTTAGGGAAGCTGTTTGATTTGTCTGTGAAGTAACCCCAGTCAAACAGAACAGGAACACCTGCGATTTCCCAGTGACCAGACGGCGTATCTTTACCAGAAGAAAGCTCTGCGGCGTGGCCGTACGCACCGATAATTTCTGCTTCTGCGTCTAGGCCAGGAGCAAAGCGACCTGTTGATTCTTTGTGTGCCATTGCCAAACCTAACTTAGATAGGTTTGGAAGGCGAAGTGCGCCTTGACGTTGGTCGTTATCTGCTAAGCCTTTTTCGCATTGTTCTGCGATGTGGCCTAGTGTGTCTGAACCTACATCACCAAATTTCTCAGCGTCAGCGGTTGCACCAATACCGAATGAGTCTAGTACTAAAATAAATGCTCTTTTCATTGCTCGTTCCTTAGGCCCACTCGGCTTTTTATTATGGTTGAGTAGGCCTTGTGTAATTACTTGTTCTGTTAAATATCTTCTGCACGAATTTGGCGGTAAACCTCTGGAGTTGGTGTGTACTCACCACCTACTTTGATTGCACTGCGCAGTGCTTTTGCCGCTTCTTCCCACTGCTCTTCGCTGCGAGCGTGGATAACGGCAAGAGGTTTATCGCTATCTGCAACTTCACCCAAGCGGATGAACTCGTCGCAACCTACGGCATAGTCGATTTCATCAGTAGCAACACGGCGACCACCACCCATAGCAACGACAGCCATGCCAATCGCACGCGTGTCCATTGCTGAAACAATGCCCGTTTCCGTCGCGTAAACAGGCTTGATGATTTCCGCTTTTTCTAGGTAGTTATCGTAGTTTTCTACGAAGTCTGCTGGGCCGCCAAGACCCGCAACCATCTTGCCGAAGCATGCTGCTGCTTTACCGTTGTCTAGCGCTTCCATCAACTTCACACGTGCGTCTTCTGTGTTCTCAGCCAGTTTGCCAAGTACCAGCATTTCTGCACAAGAAGCCATGGTGACTTCAAGTAGGCGTGGGTTACGGTATTCACCCGTTAGGAAACGAACTGCTTCACGAACCTCCACCGCATTACCTGCCGAAGAGGCCAATACTTGGTTCATGTCTGTCAGGATTGCAGTGGTCTTAGTACCCGCACCGTTTGCTACTGCAACGATTGATTTCGCTAGCTCTTCAGACGCTTCGTAAGTTGGCATGAATGCACCAGAGCCGACTTTAACGTCCATCACTAGCGACTCCAGACCCGCCGCCAATTTCTTAGAAAGAATGGAAGCCGTGATCAGAGAAATGTTGTCTACGGTTGCGGTAATATCACGAGTCGCGTAAACACGCTTATCCGCAGGAGCTAGGTCACCGGTTTGACCGATGATCGCCACACCAGCGTCTTTAGTTACTTGCCCAAACACATCGTTGCTTGGTGTGATGTTGTAGCCAGGAATAGACTCAAGCTTATCTAGAGTACCGCCTGTGTGGCCAAGACCACGGCCAGAGATCATTGGTACGAAACCGCCACATGCTGCCACCATAGGGCCAAGCATCAAAGACGTTACGTCACCCACACCGCCGGTAGAGTGTTTGTCGACAATTGGGCCACCAAAGTTCATGTGGCTCCAGTCGATAACCATGCCCGAATCACGCATTGCACACGTTAGGGCGATGCGCTCATCCATGGTCATTTCATTGAAGAAAATCGTCATAGCAAACGCCGCGATCTGACCTTCAGATACGGTGTTATTTGCTACGCCTTGAATAAAGAAGTTGATTTCGTCTGCGGTAAGTACTTCACCGTCACGTTTTTTACGAATGATTTCTTGTGGTAAATACATTAGTGCCTCCCATGCTCTCGTGAGCCATGGTTAAGTAGGATAGAAGAGGTTTGGTAGCACCCGTTTAGGTGCTACCGTTCAGACATATTATTGGGATTAGTACGCTGCTGGATCAGCGGTTTCGTCTGTCACTTCTAATGTATTTAGTAGGTTAGTTAGCAGGCTAGACGCACCGAAACGGTAGTGACGGGCATCAACCCAGTTGTCACCTAGGATTTCGTCAGCCATTGCTAGGTATGCAGCTGCGTCTTCAGCAGTGCGCACACCACCTGCTGGTTTGAAACCAACAGTTTCTGCAACACCCATGTCGCGAATCACTTCAAGCATCATGCGTGCATATTCTGGTGTTGCGTTTACTGGCACTTTACCAGTTGAAGTTTTAATGAAGTCAGCACCTGCTTCAATACAGATTTGAGATGCTTTCTTGATTAGTGCTTCTTCTTTTAGTTCACCTGTTTCGATGATCACTTTAAGAAGAATGTCACCACAAGCTTCTTTACATTGCTTAACTAGCTCGAAGCCTACTTTCTCATCACCTGCCATTAGCGCGCGGTAAGGGAAAACTACGTCAACTTCGTCTGCACCGTAAGCAACCGCCGCTTTTGTTTCAGCAACTGCGATTTCAATGTCGTCGTTACCGTGTGGGAAGTTCGTTACTGTTGCAATGCGAACCTCTGGCGTACCTTGCTCACGAAGTGTCTTCTTAGCAATAGGAATAAAGCGAGGGTAAATACAAATTGCAGCTGTGTTGCCTACTGCTGTTTTCGCGTCATGACACAATGAGATCACTTTTGCATCAGTGTCATCGTCATTCAACGTAGTTAGGTCCATAAGTTTAAGTGCACGTAGCGCTGCTGCTTTTAAATCGCTCATTTCTATCTCCGATCAATATTCAAAAAATTCACTACTCAGCCTTACATCACGTCTCTAACTATAATCAACAAGTCGAGACAATGTGAGTAAATGGCTAAACAGTCTATTAATGAACGGACTTGGTTCCCTGAAGACTCGGCATATACAGCGAAAATTTCATATGCCAATTGCTATCCTTGTCACCGCACAGTACCAGTTTGGCCTATGGCACAACAATCTATGATTGCGGTGTCTTTAATATCACATCACACAGCAAAACGCCTATTAGATCTGATATTGCTGGGCAAGTCATTTGCCCATCGATTATGTAATATTCATTACGTGATTAAGTATCAACCTTAACCACTATCCTGTGATTAATACATTATAGAGTTTCACCGCAAAACTGTAGCACCAAATAGAGCGCAAACGGTTTGTATCTCAAAATTTCCTAGCCCCTATTCCATCGGCTGCGTAACTCATAGACTGAGTCCGGCATCCGGTGAGATTTTAGAGCCCGAAAAACGAAAAATGCCCCGCAGCAATCTCTTGCTACAGGGCATGATGTAAAACGGCGTCTATATATTAAGAACCGATTCTAATTATAGTGCTGCAAGGCTTAAGCAGAAGCCTGCAATTGTCGCTGCCATAAGGTTAGACAACGTACCTGCAAGCACAGCTTTAACACCCATGCGAGCGATGTCACTACGACGGTTTGGTGCAAGGCTACCTAGACCACCAAGTAGAATCGCGATAGAAGAAAGGTTCGCGAAACCACATAGTGCGAATGAGATGATAGCTGTTGTCTTCTCAGACATTACTTCACCAGTTGCCGCGATTACTTGAGCGTTTTCACCTAGGTATGGTGTGAAGTTCAAGTAAGCAACGAATTCGTTCACTACGATTTTCTGACCGATGAATGAACCAGCAGTTACTGCTTCAGCCCATGGAACACCGATTAGGAATGCTAGTGGAGAGAATGCGTAACCTAGGATTAGCTCTAGCGTTAGTTCTGGCATGCCGAACCAACCACCGATGCCACCTAGCATACCGTTGATCAGCGCGATTAGACCAACGAATGCGATTAGCATTGCACCTACGTTAAGCGCAAGTTGTAGACCAGAAGCCGCACCGCCCGCTGCTGCGTCGATTACGTTTACTGGTTTGTCGTCGCCGCCGTCCATCGCTTCTTCAATACTTTCGTGAGGCTGGTCAGTCTCTGGGTGAAGGATTTTAGCGAATAGTAGACCACCTGGTGCCGCCATGAATGATGCTGCTACTAGGTACTCTAGTGGAACACCCATTGAAGCGTAGCCCGCTAGTACACCACCAGCAACAGAAGCTAGACCACCACACATTACCGCGAATAGCTCTGATTGAGTCATTTTTGGAACGAATGGACGAACAACTAGAGGTGCTTCTGTTTGACCTACGAAAATGTTTGCTGCTGCTGACATTGATTCCGCACGTGAAGTGCCCAGCGCTTTTTGTAGTGCGCCACCAAGAATCTTGATAACCCATTGCATAACGCCAATGTAGTAAAGAACTGAAATCAGTGCAGAGAAGAAGATCAGTGTAGGAAGAACACGGAATGCGAAGATGAAACCGCCGCCGCCGAATACTTCGAACATCTTGTCAGAAACAAGACCACCGAACAGGAATGATGAACCATCGTTACCGTAGTTGATAACGTTAGAAACACCTGAAGAGAAACCGTTTAGTAGATCACGGCCCCAAGGCACATACAGAACAAATGCACCTAATGCGAATTGGATAGCGAATGCGCCACCCACAGTTCTTAGATTGATAGCTTTTCGGTTATTAGAAAATGCCACTGCAATCGCAAGAAGCACTACCATACCGATTAGGCTCATAAACAGGCTCATAGTTTATGACTTCCTTATAAGTTATTTATTGGCGTGTTACAAAATGGAGCTATAAAGCGGGAGCAATTATACTCATGCAGAATCAATTAAAGTAATGCCAGCCTCACACTTTCCTATAAGATTCATGATTGATTCAGCCAGCTTTGTGAGTTAATTCACAATAAGCAGGAAAACGTTTTCTATTTCAAACCACATCTTTAGATTTTATTCACATATCGAGAAAGCAAAATTGCTATTTTTCCATAACTGAGAGGCAATCGATTGCTTTGAGCCGTTATGCAACTCTACGAGCTCATTAAAGACGTGAATGAGTTTGGCTGGGTGATTCGACTCCCCTTGATACCCAAGTATAGGCATATCCGGTGCATCTGTTTCGATCACGAGATGTTTGAGTGGTAATTTTTGAATTGCGTCGCGCGTTTTCTTCGCTCTTGGGTAGGTGATGGTTCCTCCTACTCCGATAAAAAAACCTAATTTGACCCACTCCATTGCTTGCTGATAACTCCCAGAGAAAGCATGTAGCACACCGCCCCGAGGGAGCTTCGCCGCTTTAACCATTTGAATAAGGCGATTGTGCGCTTTTCGGCTATGTAAAATAACTGGGAGTTCGAAGCATCTAGCCAGTTCAAATTGAACTTCAAGTGTCTCTTCTTGCAACTGTGGGTCAACATCAATGGCAAAATCTAGCCCACACTCTCCTATTGCCACGCACTGGGGAGCATTTTGTTTTAGATAATGTTCCAATTCAGCAAAGTGCTGCTCGACGTTATCTTCAAGAAAATACGGATGAAACCCAAGGGCGTAATACAAATTGGCATGTTGATCTGCCAAGGTTTGAATACGAGCCCAGTTTTGAGGTCCCACTGAAGGAATCAGAATTCTTGTCACGTCTTGCGTCTGAGCTAGCTGAAGTTGATGTGCAAAGTCATCTTGGAATACATCAAAGTCAAAGTGACAATGGGTATCAAAGAGCTTCATCTTGAGACTTTTTATCTGTACCGACAAACTGAGAATCAGAAAATAGCAGAGCTTCACTGTTCTCTTCATTTTGATGGGCAGGATCTTTTCGATACGGAACGCAGCTGCGTTTTTGATCGGGGGTTAGCCCCATCTCCTTGCACCAGTCGTCGTAACGCTTCAATCCTCGTTTAAACCAGTTCATATCTCATCCTTATAAAAAACGCCCTTGGCTAAGTTTATAGCCAAGGGCGTTTTAAAATCTAGCTTGCGTTAAAGCTTACCCAAACCGCTTTTTGATTAGTGCTCACGCGTCGCACGGAAATCAATATCAGGGAAACGCTCTTTCGCCAAGTTTAAGTTAACCATTGTTGGTGCAATATACGTTAGGTTATCACCACCATCCAATGCTAAGTTTGCTTGGTTCTTACGTTGGAACTCATCCAGTTTCTTCGCATCATCACACTCAACCCAACGCGCAGTTGCAACGTTAATGCCTTCATAAATCGCTTCAACGTTATATTCAGACTTCAAACGAGCCACAACAACATCGAACTGAAGTACACCAACGGCACCAACGATCAGGTCGTTGTTTTGTAGTGGACGGAATACCTGCACCGCACCTTCTTCTGATAGTTGCACCAAGCCTTTTAGTAGCTGTTTCTGCTTTAGTGGATCTTTCAGGCGAATACGACGGAATAGTTCCGGGGCAAAGTTCGGAATACCAGAGAACTTCAATGACTCACCTTGAGTAAAGGTATCACCAATCTGGATAGTACCGTGGTTATGCAGACCAATGATGTCACCCGCGTAAGCGTGTTCTGCACGTGAACGATCACCAGCCATAAAGGTTACTGCATCAGAGATACTCACCTGCTTGCCAAGACGAACGTGGTTCATCTTCATACCCTGCGTGTAAGTACCCGATACAATACGCATGAATGCGATACGGTCACGGTGTTTCGGGTCCATGTTTGCTTGGATCTTGAATACGAAACCAGAGAACTTCTCTTCTGTCGCTTCAACTTCACGCTCAACCGCTTGACGCGTTTTCGGTGCTGGTGCCCACTCTGTTAGACCGTCTAGCATGTGGTCTACACCGAAGTTACCTAATGCGGTACCGAAGTAAACTGGCGTCAGGTCACCTGTTAAGAACATTTCCAAATCAAACTCAGGGCAAGCCCCCATAACAAGCTCAAGCTCTTCTCGAACACTTTCCGCAAGGCCTGCACCGACTTTTTCATCAAGCTCTGGGTTATCTAGACCTTTGATGATTCGAACTTCTTGAATCTCATGACCGTGACCAGATTCGTATAAAATCGTTTCATCACGGTGAATGTGGTACACACCTTTAAATTCTTTACCACAGCCGATTGGCCACGTGATAGGCGCACACATCATGCCCAATTCGTTTTCTACTTCGTCCAATACTTCCATTGGATCACGAACGTCACGGTCAAGTTTGTTCATGAAGGTCACGATTGGCGTATCACGTAGACGGGTTACTTCCATCAACTTACGAGTACGATCCTCGACACCTTTCGCTGCATCGATAACCATCAAACACGAGTCGACTGCCGTTAGAGTACGATATGTATCTTCCGAGAAGTCTTCGTGTCCAGGAGTATCAAGTAGGTTTACCAGGCAATCATTGTAAGGGAACTGCATCACAGACGTGGTTACCGAGATACCACGTTCCTTTTCCATTTCCATCCAGTCTGATTTTGCGTGCTGTGCATTACCACGACCTTTAACCGTACCTGCTTTTTGAATCGCGTTTCCGAATAAAAGGACTTTTTCAGTAATGGTGGTTTTACCCGCATCCGGGTGAGAAATAATAGCGAACGTTCTACGTTTAGACACTTCGCTTAGAAAAGGTGTATTTGACATGAAACTGGTCTTCTTTGATGTCTGAATGCTTGCTCGAAAAGCAAACACGCTTTTTAGATTCAATATTGCGCGGTATTCTCGCTTATTATTGCCTCAGGGGCAACTGATCGCTTTAGGGGCGACTTCCCTAATGGGATGCGTTAACGTTAGTGAAAGAAGAGATAACTCATGATGATCGCATCTTCTTTTCCCGTGCCAGTTTTCGCAGGGTAATAGTTATGACGTCGATCAACTTCATTGAATCCAGCTTGTTCATAAATATAAATAGCAGGCTTATTACTCTCTCGCACCTCAAGCCAAGCACTCTCCGCTTTTGATTGCTCACAATGTTCTAAGAACGCATCCAACAGTTTTTGACCATAGCCTTTACCCTGAAGATGCGGCGCGATAGCAATATTCAGCAACGTAACTTCACCGACAATATTCTGCGCATAGAAGTAGCCAATCACCATCTCGCCATCGAGCATCACATGATGACATGCTCCACGGCTGGATAAATCACGTACCAAAGACTCTGCCCACGGATGCGAGTGTGCTTGCTGCTCAATTTGCCAAACTTGATCTAAGTGCTCAGCGCACATTGGTAAGATTTTAGTTGTCATTATTTACCTAGGGGTTCATGTGCAATACCAATTGCAGTAAAACGGGGATTAATGCTTATTTGCTCGAATTGTTGTAAGAACAAATCTGTTGCCAAAGTGCACGTTTTTGTTGGGTATTCCCATCCACATCTTGCAACAATGGCGATGTCAGCGGTTTAGTGTCAGGCAATACTTCGGCTTCACACCCAGCAAACCAAACCCACTCAAGCTCGTGCTGGCCAAGTAATGGAAATCGCTCTGGCTCAATATGTAACGCTTGGTCAAGCGTTAACTTCATACTCTTTAGGATGTTTTCAAACAAAACCGCCGTCTCATTCTCTGGACATACCGGAGAGATCAACAGGAGTTTGCAAGAACTTTGCAAATCGATTTTTGGCGATTGGTAACCTGCCAATCTATCTGGGTGTACCAGCTCCCATGTGCTGATGCCCATTTCGTGTAAATACTGTTTCTCGTTAATTGACATTTTCCGTCACCTATTTAAACGAGGGCAATCCTAACAAATAATCGTGATTATACCTAAAGGACTTCAAGGAACACCTCAATACATTGGAATGATTGAACTGTTCTGCCTATGACAATGGCCATACCGTAGGTATAACATATGAGGTACATTATGAAATTCTTACCTACACTGCTGCTTTGCGCACTGGTAGCCGCCACCAGCATGAGTGTTTTTGCTAATGGCAGCGATGAGTGGGAGCTGATTGCAACGAAAACCGTCAAATTCCAAACAGAAACGGATACCGTGACACCAAATAGCCTATTCCGAAATCGCAGCTTCAGTAAAATTAAACTGAAATGTGTGCAGGGCACGGTAGACATTAACGACTTAAAAGTCGTGATGACGGACGGTAGTGAGAAAAAGCTAACCTCTATGGGTGTGCTAACAAGTGGATTATCGACTCGTGCATGGAGCCTTCCTGGCTCAAAAGAAGCGAAGCTAAAACAGATTGAAATGACTTACAGCAGTTGGGGCAGCAGAAAACTCAATGTTTTAGGGCTAAGTAAGAAAGCAAAAATAGAGGTTTGGGGTAAGAAGAAAAGTGACCAGTCGTCTTAATCTCCCTATCTCAGTTTTCAATGAACTAAGAAAGAAGCCCACTGAGTTAGTGGGCTTCTTTCATTTACAGTTCAGAGAACTCTGGCGCGTAATCTATGCGTCCGGAGCGTCCGGCACATTGACCTTCGACCAACTCTGCGATACGAAATGCACCTTTAGGAACATCCCAAGCGCATTCGAATCCCATCTCGTCGCATGATTGAAAACCCTGGCGCGCGTAATAATCAGGATCACCCAACACCACACACACTGGATAGCCAAAATCACGCAGTGAATCAAAACCTTCTTTGATCAACTCTGCAGCGATGCCTTGGCGACGGTAATCTTCATGAACAGCCAATGGCGCCAGCCCTTGCCACGACAAATCTTCACCATTTAAGGTCACTGGGCTAAATAAAGCATGGCCTATCACCTCTCCCTCATCTGTACACGCGACTAAGGAAAGTGTGAATTTGCTGTTTTCGCGCAAACGCATCACAAGCTTAGCTTCAGCTTCCGTCGGGAAGGCGTGTTTCAATAAGCGGTCAATGGTAAGAATGTCCGCAGGGGCTTCAGTTCGAATAAGCATTCGCTACTCCGGTTGGTTGTGCAGGCGCTTGAACTCCTTTCTGAACAAAATCAGCCAATTGATTCAAAGCGACTTGCATTGCTTTCGGTAACTGCTCTAAGTCGACACTGTCCATTAAGTTTTTCACTTCTAAGCCAAGCTCAGTATCGCCTTCAATTGAAAGGCGACGTTGGAAGAACAGTGTGTCAGGGTCTTCTTTACGACCAGCAATCAGTACTAGGTCGTTTAGATTACCACTAAAACTCACATCTTCCTGAACTGGTTTTTCAGCTACCACTAATTTTTCGTCTTGATAGCTGATGTACCATGCTAAGTTCAAGTCTTTAATCGCAACTTTTAACCACTTGTCTTCAAGGAACTCAAAGTCACCATCTTCCAAGGCTTCTTTAAACACCATTTTTAGCCCTTCCAGCAATGCTTTTTGCTGAATTGGCTGTGGTAATAACTGGACTGGAGAACGCAAAATGTTAGCTGCGTTCTTTACTAGTTGACTGCGAATCTTGTTTAACACGTTCATTATCCGTTACTTTGTCATTAGGTTGCCCATATTAAGCAATCGTGGCAATGAGATTACTGTTATGTATCAATAAAGTGCTTATTTTAGATTGGTGGATTATTGTTCACTAACGCTTCTTTTTTTGAAGTTACGTGTATTATTGATGCGAACAGGTGGATAAACACTTTTACAACCGTATTTTCAAAGTTATAGTTATCTGAGCGTATCCATGTGATTGTCGACTGTAAAGTTAAAACCGCGAGCCCTTTAATGGCAAGCGATACTGTGACTTGATAGTAGACCGCCGCAGGCTTATCAGGGTGTCGCTTTTTATACACGGACGAATAATCTGGCTCATTGGAGATCGGTAATACCCTAATGCCTTCCCAGCAATTAAAACATTGGTTTGCCACGCTAACCTCAAATAGCCCTTTCTTCTTTGCCATTCTTGATAAAAAACACAATTATCGAATGGTAAGTGACCGTTACTGCGATATCGCAGGTTTAAGTCATGAGGAAATCATCGGCTTAAACGATTGCCAGGTACTGGGTGAGCAGTTTTATAAAAAGCTGGCCCCTTACTATCAGCGTGCATTCAAAGGAACGCATGTCGAAGCCGAAATCACCCTCGATGAAACCGACCTTGAAACCAGCCTGCACTTTAGTCTGTCACCGGTTTTTGAAGGTAACGAAATTCGCTTTGTCGTTTTTCACGCCGTGGATACTTCAGAAAAGCAGATCCTCGTACGCTCCTTAGAGGAGTCCGAAAGTAAATTTGCGAAATTGACACAACTACTGCCTGACGGTCTGCTGCTTATCGAAGATGACATTATCATCTCTGCCAACCCTGCATCAGCACGCCTTCTGGGACTGAACTCTCCCCATGAGTTGCTAGGCGAGGAGCTCAGCCGTCTATTCATCGATGAAAACAGCAAGAAAGTGTTTAGTCATCGTTTGAGTGCATTAATTTCTGACAAGCCGTTTGTTTGCTTAACCAGCGCGAGATGTGGCTTTGAACGAAAAGTTCAGTTACACGCAGATTCTACGGCGATATTAGGCAGCGAGTCTCAAATCATCTTGATCCAAGACGCTGACGATACACCCAAGAATTTGTCTTCTGCATCGAATGAAGACATACACATTGATTCGCTCACCAAACTCTACAACCGCTTTGGCTTCACCAAACGTTTGGAACAGCTGATCAAAAAGCAAACACCGCTTCTGGTGTTCTATTTGGATATCGATAACTTCAAAAATATTAATGACTCACTTGGTCACCACATTGGCGATAAAGTGATTCAAGAGGTATCGGCCCGTCTTAAACGATTACTGCCAAATCAAGCGATTATTGGTCATTTGGGTGGCGATGAGTTTGGCGTCATTCTGCCAGAACCAGAAAATACCCGCATGGCTGAAATTTTGTCAGATCGCATTATCTCGTTGATCAACCAGCCTTTCGATTTACACCACTTCAGCAAACGCCTTGCGTGCTCAATTGGTAGCGTTCGTTACCCTGAAGACGGGCAAGATGCGAGAATCCTGCTACAAAATGCTGATACGGCGATGTATGAAGCCAAAGATCGTGGCCGAAATCGCCTGATCAAATTTAACGACCAGATGAACAAAGAAGCGCGCATGCGTTTGTGGCTTGAAATCGAACTGCAAAAAGCATTGCAGCAGAACGGTTTAGAAGTGTGGTATCAACCAAAGGTTAACGCGCGTGACTTCAGTATCAACGGCGCCGAAGCGCTCGTTCGTTGGAAACACCCTGTCGAAGGTTACATTAGCCCAGGTTCATTCATTCCTGTCGCCGAGCGTGCAGGGTTAATCGAACACCTTGGACGCGTCGTGATGCGTGATGTTTTCAATACGGTAAAACGTTGGAAACAACAAGGCATACTGCCAGGTCGTGTCGCTATCAACCTCTCTCCCGAGCAATTTGGTAACCCACAGCTGATCGACTTTATGGAAAAGTTGCTTCGCACTACCGAGCTTGATCCAAGCTGCATTACCTTCGAGCTAACCGAAAGTGCCGTGATGAGTGATAGCGAACATACACTGCAAATGCTGAATGCGATTAAGAAACTAGGCTTCGCCCTCTCTATCGATGACTTTGGTACCGGTTACTCTTCCCTTTCCTACTTAGCGCGCTTCCCTATCGACGAGCTGAAAATCGACCGCGCGTTTATTAACGATATCGACACGCTACCCAAACAGGTCACTGTGATTGAAAACATCATTAATCTGGGTAAGTCACTCGACTTGACGGTCGTTGCCGAGGGGGTGGAAACCCACCAGCAAGCTACTTTGCTCTCTAACCTTCAATGTAATGCGATTCAAGGATTCCATTTTTATCGCCCACAGCCAAAACATGAAATTGAAGAGCTGTTTGTACAGAATCGTCGTCACAAGAACTAACCCCGACTCGATATCCTTACTCTCAAGGGGTAAATATCGACTTTATTGAGCTAAACCTAACTTAGGTCAATTTCGCTATTCATAATTCTTCATAAAATGCGGACACCTTTTTATTCTCAATGATTGTGAGCATATGGAACTCTTGTGTCCCGCGGGTAACCTGCCTGCGTTAAAAACTGCGATTGATTGCGGTGCCGATGCCGTCTACATTGGCTTCAAAGATGATACCAACGCCCGTCACTTTGCTGGCCTCAACTTTAACGGCAAAAAGTTAGAAAAAGCGGTGCAATACGTTCACGACCGCGACAAAAAAATTCATGTCGCGTTGAATACCTTCGCTCATCCCAATGGCTTTGAGCGCTGGACGAACGCGGTAGACAATGCAGCGGCACTGGGTGTGGACGCGTTGATTGTTGCAGACATTGCCGTGCTGGAGTATGCAGCTCGCAAATATCCCGCTCTGGAGCTACACCTTTCAGTGCAAGCATCAGCGACCAACGTCGCAGCCATTGATTTTTATAAACAGAACTTCAACGTAAAACGTGTGGTACTACCTCGCGTCTTATCGATTCATCAGGTCAAACAGCTTTCGCGCAACATCATTAGCGATGTCGAATTAGAAGTCTTTGCTTTTGGTAGCCTTTGTATTATGTCCGAAGGCCGTTGTTATTTGTCATCATACATGACGGGTGAGTCACCAAACACTGTGGGTGCCTGTTCTCCTGCCAAATACGTTCGTTGGCAAGAAACTGATCAAGGTCTTGAGTCTCGTCTAAACAATATCCTAATTGACCGCTACTGCGCAGGAGAAAACGCAGGCTACCCTACGCTCTGTAAAGGTCGTTTTGAAACAGAAATTGATGGTGAGAAAAAACGCTATCATGCTCTGGAAGAGCCAACCAGTTTGAACACCCTTTCGATGCTGCCAGAACTGTTTGCCGCTAATGTCGCATCTGTAAAAATTGAAGGGCGCCAACGCAGCCCAGCTTACGTAGAGCAAGTCACTCGAACATGGCGAGCCGCGATTGATCGCTACCAAGCCAACCCAGAAGCTTACCAAGTTGAGGCCGCATGGGATGCGACGCTCGCAAATGTGTCGGAAGGAACGCAAACCACCCTAGGTGCTTACCACCGTAAATGGCAGTAGAGGTTAAGATGGATAACTCAATGAAATACGCACTTGGCCCACTACTCTATTTTTGGCCAAAACAAGATGTAGAAGCCTTCTACCAACAAGCAAAACAAAGCTCTGCAGACATTATTTACCTGGGTGAATCGGTTTGCTCTAAACGCAGAGAAATGAAATCAGCCCACTGGTTGGAAATCGCTAAAGACTTATCTGCCTCTGGCAAGCAAGTCGTTATCTCTACGATGGCGCTACTGGAAGCACCGAGTGAAGTAAACATCATGAAGAAGTACATCAATAACGGTGACTTCGCCATTGAGGCTAATGACGTATCGGCGGTTCAATTAGCATCAGAGCATAAAGTGCCTTTCGTCGTTGGTCCTGCAATCAATACTTATAACGCACACACGCTCAACTTATTTTTGAAGCAAGGTATGATGCGTTGGTGCATGCCTGTCGAGCTCTCTCGCGAATGGTTAAACGATACTTTAGTTCAGTGTGACGAGCTGGGTATTCGTAACAAGTTTGAAGTTGAGGTATTTAGCCACGGTTATTTACCTTTAGCGTATTCCGCTCGCTGTTTCACAGCCCGAGCTGAAAACCGAGCGAAAGACGATTGCGAAACCTGCTGTATCAAATACCCTACGGGTATCCAGGTCAGCAGCCAAGAAGGGCAAGAAGTCTTCAACCTTAACGGCATTCAAACGCAATCAGGGTATTGTTATAACCTGATCAATGACTTACCAAGCATGCAAGGGCTGGTTGATGTGGTCCGCTTAAGCCCTCTCGGTGTGAGTACACTTTCTGAGTTAGAGCATTTTCGCTCAAACGAGCACGGCGACAACCCTGAAAAACTTGAAAGCCGCCAATGCAATGGCTATTGGCATCAGCTAGCTGGCTTAGAAGTAAAAAACATTTAGCTCTCCAAAAAAGAAAAGCGAGGCCCAACCTCGCTTTTCTCTATCAGCCATTGTTAACAGGCTTGCACTGTTGGCTCAGCCGAAGTTTCGTTTAGCAGCTTTTTCACGTCCCTCCACAACATACTGACCACAACTAAACTCAGCGCAATATTGGACAATGGGAAAGCCAGCCAAATGCCTGTCACGCCAAACAGTTTCGGCATAACGAACAAAAACGGCAGTTGAACCAACATGTTGCCTAGTGTCACAAACATGGCTTTGCTGCCTTTGTTTACCGATTGGTAGTACGCAGCCGCCACGACTAAAAAGCCATCTAGGAACAACGCAAACATGTGTAAACGAATCCCGATCACCGTGCTATCAATCAACTGTTGATCAGCATTGTTAAACACCGAGACCAACTCGTACGGGAAAAGGTTCATCAAACCCACAAACGCTACACCACCAAGCACAGATGTCCCCATTGCGACTTGCAGTAATTTTCTGACGTTCGCCTGGTTGCGCGCCCCGTGATTGAAACTCACTAGAGGTTGCATACCGTTCGCGATTCCCTCTGCAATCAGATAGTAAACCGTCACGATATATCCCAAAATGGCATACGCCCCTATTAACATTGCACTTCCGTACTGAGCAAATAATGCGTTGTGCATTGCCACCATCACAGAACCGTAAGCGTACATAAAGAAGCTAGATGTACCGATCATTATAATCTTTGGTGCAACATCGACTTGAACCTTAAAGTCACTGATTCGAAGGCGTAAGGTCGCTTTTGAAGTAAAGAAGTAACCGATACCAAGCACGGTTACCACCAATTGTGCCAGCGCTGTAGCAATGGCCGCTCCGGTTAACTCCCACCCCAACCAAGCAATAAATACGTAGTCTAATACAATATTAATGACAGCACCGATGACCATCAGCATCGTTGCTAAGTTCGGGCTGTCGTCATTGCGTAAAAGAAATGGAACCGCGATAGAGCCTAGCGTAAATACGCACGCGACAATCAGAATATGCAGATATTGCAGCGCGAGTTCAAACACTCGCCCTTCCGCACCCTGCCAGCGAATAAATTCATCGGCAAAATAGAACAATATGGTAGCAACGACCGGCATCAATATCGCTAACAACCCCAATCCGGTCGTTAAAATACGCTTCGCGCCCTCATGATCGTTTTCTCCTTGCTTAATCGACGTTAGCGCACCAGTCCCCACCCCAATCATCATCCCTATACCGAGGATAGAACCGATGATCGGCCACGCAACATTGATCCCTGCTAATCCGTCAGCACCAACATAACGGCCAATAAAAATGCCATCAACTATTTGATATAAACCATTCACGAGCATTGCTGCGACGGTTGGAATCGTATATTTCCAAAACTGTCTATAAATTGAGTTTTGCATGACTGCCACCAGTAGTTAGCAAAGCTAACCATTTAATTAGCAAGACTAACTAAATGGTTAAATTAAATAAAAGAAAAAATGAAACACCAAAGGCTAATGCGTACAGCGGAGGCCTTTGGTTTAATTTAAAATGACTTATTGCTCAATGCTTTATTCAGTAAAGCTTGTAACTGCTCAGCTTCTTGCTGATTTAATTGTTGCATCATTTGTTCAGAGATATCTTTGTAAACCACCTGCTCCAAAGACATTTTTTCTGCGACTTCTTCTGTCAGCAATACACGCTTAGCACGGGCATCCTCATTACATGCGATGCGTTTCACTAAACCCTTTTTTTCCAAACGAACAACCATTGTCGATGCGGAAGGCTTAGTCACTTGCAACTCTTCTGCAAGATCGGTTATTCGTACACCCTCAGGGTAAACCTGAATCACACGTAAATAATCGAACTCATTAAAGCTTAGATGTGATAACGGATCTTCTTTGGCATAAACACGCCAAGCTTTGGCGCAAAAACGCTCTAAATCAATCAAGCTTTCTTCTAGTGCCATAAAATCCACCACCACTTAGTTAGCAAGGCTAACTATTTTAAATGAGTCACTCATCAAGTTCAATCATAAAAAAGCCGCTCTCATCGAGCGGCTCTAAATCATTCAATTTTCTGCTTCTTAGCAGCCTTTAGCTTGGCCAATCTATCTTGCTGTAATTGATCGTAGATTTGCGCCAATTCCAAGAAGGAATACCGGTGCTCAACATAATCATAAACGTTGAACGAAATCGCGAGCTTATAAAGTGAGATGGCACTTGCGATGTCACCTTCAAGCTGATTACGCTTTCCAAGGTAGAAATACGTTTCCGTCAATCGTTCAGCTAGGCGATAATTCTCTCTCGTTCCATCCATAATGGCTTTAAGAGCGTCTTCGTCCGAGACGTCTCGCAACATGATAGCAACAAGAACCCATCCCCACTCTTCACTACGATCTCGTAAATAACGCTGTTGAAGATTGGCTTTTGCTTGCTCTGGATTTTGCTCAGCTTCGATGATGTACAGCCATAATGAACGAAAAGGATCCGTTGGCATTTCTTGATAGTGCTTGGTCATATCTTCTAAAGCGAGATCGATTCGGCCACCATAATACAGTGCAATCGCACGGTTGCGCTCAGCATAGGTATTATCCGGAGCCAACTCTATGGTCGAGTCAAACGCTTCATAAGCCGCGTCAAACTCACCCACTTGGGTGAAATACACCCCCAAAAGATTGAAGATATCCGGTTGAGCAGGATTCAACTGCAAAGACTGGTTAAAGTCCAAACGGGCAAGATCACGCAAACCAACGCTATCGTAGTAGCTACCGCGCTCATAATGCATTTTAGCGCGTACTTCATCACTGAGATCAGGACGTTGTAGCAACTGCGATAAACGCGCGATTTGTACTTCTTGTTGAACGCTAGGCTGAAGTGGCACCGCCATCGGTGGATATAGCCACTTTTGTGCTGATTGCTGAGAAGTATTTGCACAACCGGTCAGCGCGATAGCAACACATAAACTTGCGGTTTGAAACCATTTCACTAATTGATACTCCTGTTTGGACCGCTCAAAATTTATTTCTCTTAATGCAATATAGGCGATAACCTCGTTTGAGGTTAATGCGTCGAAATAAACCAAAAAAAGGGGAGCGAAAATGCTCCCCTTTTATAACATGCTTTCAGGCCCTTAATCTAATAAAAGGCTGAAAGTCTCATTTTGTCTTACTCGTCTTTCGCAGCTGGTGCTTCAGCAGCAGCTTCTTCAGCTGGCTTTTCTACCGCTTCTTTCATGCTTAGACGTACACGGCCTTGGCGGTCGATTTCAAGAACTTTAACTTGAACTTCTTGGCCTTCAGCTAGGTAGTCAGACACTTTCTCAACACGTTTTTCTGCGATTTGAGAAATGTGTACCAGACCATCTTTGCCTGGAAGAACCGTTACGAATGCACCGAAGTCAGCTAGACGTGCAACTTTACCCGTGTAGATACGGCCAACTTCAACTTCAGCAGTGATCTCTTCGATACGGCGGATAGCTTCTTTCGCAGCAGTGCCTTCAGTTGCAGCAATCTTGATAGTACCGTCGTCTTCGATTTCGATAGTTGTACCAGTCTCTTCAGTTAGAGCACGGATAACTGCACCACCTTTACCGATAACGTCTTTGATCTTCTCTGCGCTGATCTTCATTGTATGAATACGAGGAGCAAATTCAGAGATGTCTTCACGAGCACCAGAGATAGCTTCATCCATTACAGATAGGATGTGCTTACGTGCACCTTGAGCTTGGTTAAGCGCAATTTGCATGATCTCTTTAGTGATACCTTCGATCTTGATGTCCATTTGAAGTGCTGTGATACCAGTGTTAGTACCCGCTACTTTAAAGTCCATGTCACCTAGGTGGTCTTCGTCACCAAGGATGTCAGAAAGAACAACGAAGTCGTCGCCTTCTTTAACAAGACCCATTGCGATACCCGCAACAGAAGACTTGATTGGCACACCTGCATCCATAAGAGCAAGAGAAGTACCACATACAGAAGCCATTGAAGAAGAACCGTTAGATTCAGTGATTTCCGATACAACACGTACTGTGTATGGGAATTCATCAACAGAAGGCATTACTGCTGCGATACCGCGTTTAGCCAGTTTACCGTGACCGATTTCACGACGCTTAGGAGAACCTACAAAACCAGTCTCACCTACACAGTATGGAGGGAAGTTGTAGTGCAGTAGGAAGTGATCTTTACGCTCGCCTGTTAGCTCATCAATGATTTGAGCATCACGCTGAGTACCTAGAGTTGCCGTCACGATAGCCTGAGTTTCACCACGAGTGAATAGCGCGCTACCGTGTGTGCGAGGAAGAACACCAGTGCGTACATCTAGTGCACGAACCATGTCTTTTTCACGGCCATCAATACGAGGGTTACCCGCGATGATGCTACGACGTACGACTGTTTTCTCTAGATCATGGAAGATAGTGTGGATTTCTTTTGTATCCGCTTCAGGATCTTCAGCAAGAAGAACTTCATTTACTTCCGCAGCGATCTCATTGATACGGTCGTAACGAGCCATCTTCTCAGTGATTTTGTAAGCCTCAACAAGCTTCGCTTCTGCTAGCTCTGCAATCTTATCTTTAAGTGCTGTGTTTTCTTCAGGAGCAACCCAATCCCAAGCAGGAGTTGCTACTTCTGCTTTGAATTCGTTGATAGCTTTGATAGCAACTTGTTGTTGATCATGACCGTAAACAACCGCTGCTAGCATTTCTTCTTCAGTTAGGTTGTCCGCTTCTGATTCAACCATCAGTACTGCTGACTCTGTACCTGCAACAACAAGGTCAAGCTTAGAAGTTTCTAGTTCAGTTTGGCTAGGGTTAAGTACAAGCTGACCATCGATATGACCAACACGCGCCGCACCGATAGGGCCGTTGAATGGAATGCCAGAGATAGCAAGAGCAGCAGAAGTACCGATCATTGTAACGATATCTGGCTGAACATCTGGGTTTACAGACATTACTGTCGCGATAACCTGAACTTCGTTTTTAAACGCGTCTGGGAATAGCGGACGGATTGGACGGTCGATTAGACGAGCTGTTAGCGTTTCGCCTTCAGAAGGACGACCTTCACGCTTGAAGAAACCGCCTGGGATTTTACCCGCAGCGTAAGTACGCTCTTGGTAGTTAACCGTTAGTGGGAAGAAGTCTTGACCTGCAACGGCTTCTTTTTTACCTACAACAGATACGAATACAGACGTATCATCCATTGTGACCATAACTGCTGCTGTAGCTTGACGTGCAATAACGCCAGTTTCTAAAGTAACTGTGTGGTTACCGTACTGGAACGTTTTAACAACTGGTTTTTCGAACATTGTTATTCCTTGTTTCTAATCTTCCTTTAGTGCTTAAAGAAATCTTAGATGTGTTAATTGACACTCAAGGCATTACGAATCGCGACTAGTAAAAAGAAACTCGGAAATTCCTTTTGAATAGTCGCGACCTTTTGGTCGACGTGGTTGACTGTAATGCTATGAGCTTTTGAGAAAACCTCTTACGAGGTTTAGCCGCCAGTATTATAACGGCATAAGTCTAATTTGGCTAAATTTAGGCAACAAAAAAGGGGCATAAAGCCCCTTTTTAGACAAACTGCTATGCAGTCGCTGATTAGCGACGTAGGCCTAGACGTTTGATTAGGTCTTGGTAGCGAGCTAGGTTTTTACCTTTTAGGTAATCTAGAAGCTTACGACGACGAGAAACCATGCGTAGAAGACCACGACGGCTGTGGTGATCGCCTTTGTGCGCTTTGAAGTGACCTTGTAGGTGGTTGATAGAAGCTGTAAGTAGAGCTACTTGAACTTCTGGTGAACCAGTGTCGCCTTCGCCTTGTGCGTATTCTGCAACGATTGCTGCTTTAGTTTCTGCATTCAGAGACATAATTCTCTCCTAATAAGAGTAGGTTTAAAGTTGTAGCAGCCAATCTCTGATTCAGCCGCTACGCGAAGCGCGGATTATAGGGAAATTTCCTATCTCGTGCAATATAAAAATACCGACACTCAGGTCGGTATTTTCAATCATTTACTTGGATGCGACGTCATCTCGAAACACGACCAATCGCTTAGGAGCAATTTTGCCATCTTCATTCATTTCGCCTACGCCAATAAACAAACGCTCTTCACCCATGGTAAGGCGAAGTGAGCCTTCGGTGGGCGCACCAAATACTTGAACAGGTTGCCCATGCTGAACCATATCCGCCAGTTCAGGCACTAAGTTGACTTCTGGTAAGTCTTCTACCGCTGTATCCATTGGTAACAGCAATGGGTCCAGTAGTTCTCGAGGAGCGAGTTCTTCACGGTGTGCTTGCTCTAGTAACTCATTCAGTTGCTCAAGTGTCACCATCTTCTCGTAAGGGTATTTCGCAACACCAGTGCGTCGAAGCATAGTTACGTGCGCACCACAACCTAACATTTCGCCTAGGTCATCCACGATGGTACGAATGTAGGTGCCTTTTGAGCAATGCACTTCCATCTCGACTTCATCGCCTTCAAAACGGTGAAGAACAATCTCATATACCGTGATCTTACGAGATTCACGCGGAACTTCGATGCCTTTACGAGCGTATTCATACAAGGGTTTACCTTGATACTTCAACGCAGAGAACATGGAAGGCACTTGTTCAGATTCACCACGGAACTTATCGATGCACGCTTCTAGCTTGTCTAACGTAACATCGACTGGACGCGTCTCTACAACTTCACCATCCGAGTCAGACGTGTTGGTACGTTCACCAAGCTTTGCGATCACACGGTAGCGTTTATCAGAATCTAGAAGAAACTGAGAAAACTTCGTCGCTTCACCCAAGCAAATTGGCAGCATGCCTGTCGCTAATGGGTCCAAGGCTCCAGTGTGGCCTGCTTTCTCAGCAAAGTAGATTCGCTTTACTTTTTGCAGTGCATCATTGGAAGAGATACCTGTTGGTTTGTCCAACAGTATAACGCCATTAATTGGACGACCTTTACGACGACGAGCCATTATTCTTCGTCCTCACGACCAGAATCTTTTTGCTTTTGTTTGTCTGAACTAACGACTTCAGACACTAGGTTAGACATACGCATACCTTCAACAAGCGTATTGTCATAGTGGAAGCGGATTTCTGGCGTTAGACGTAGGCGAATGCGCTTACCTAACATCATGCGAATGTGCACTTCGTGCTCGCGTAGTGCAGCTAGACATGATTCTGGTGTTTGCTCACCCACACATAGGAAGGTTACAAATACTTTTGCGTAAGCAAGGTCACGAGAAACTTCTACGTCTGAGATCGTCACCATGCCAAGGCGAGAGTCACGAACTTCACGTTGAAGGATCATCGCTAGTTCTTTTTGCAGCTGCTGTGCAACGCGCTGCGTGCGGCTAAATTCTTTTGACATATCTTTACTCTTATATAGAAAGAATGGGGGGTTGGTCAAAGCCAGCCCCCCATGGTGTATTCAACAACCAATTACTACTTATCTTTCAAAGACAATATTAGTAATTTTAGTCAATTAGTCTAGAGTACGTTTAATTTCAACGATTTCGAAGACTTCGATTTGGTCACCAACGCGAACATCATTGTAGTTCTTAACGCCGATACCACATTCGTAGCCATTCTTAACTTCTTGAACGTCATCTTTGAAACGACGTAGTGACTCTAGTTCACCTTCGTAAATAACAACGTTATCACGCAGTACACGGATTGGGTTGTTACGCTTGATCACACCTTCTGTAACCATACAACCAGCGATAGCGCCCAGTTTCGGTGACTTAAACACGTCACGAACTTCAGCAAGACCAATGATCTCTTGCTTGAATTCTGGAGCAAGCATACCGCCCATTGCTTGTTTCACTTCGTCAATCAATTGGTAAATGATTGAGTAGTAACGTAAGTCAACAGCTGCGGCTTCAACAGCACGGCGAGCAGAAGCATCTGCACGAACGTTAAAGCCAAGGATGATTGCGTTTGAAGCTTCCGCTAGTACTACGTCAGTTTCCGTAATACCACCAACACCAGAACCAACGATGTTCACTTTAACTTCGTCAGTAGATAGCTTAACTAGTGAGTCTGCGATTGCTTCTACAGAACCTTGAACGTCTGCTTTAAGTACAACGTTAAGTTCAGCAACTTCACCAGCAGTCATGTTAGAGAACATGTTCTCTAGTTTAGATTTCTGCTGACGAGCAAGTTTCACTTCACGGAACTTACCAGCACGGTAGTTAGCTACTTCACGCGCTTTACGCTCGTCACGAACTACTGTTGCTTCATCACCTGAAGATGGTACACCTGAAAGACCTAGGATCTCTACAGGGATAGATGGGCCAGCCGAAGTGATTTCTTTACCTAGCTCATCACGCATTGCACGAACACGGCCGTATTCTTGACCACAAAGAACGATGTCGCCTTTGTTTAGTGTACCTGATTGAACAAGTACTGTTGCAACTGGACCACGACCTTTATCTAGGCGAGATTCAACAACAACACCAGATGCCATGCCTTCAGCTACAGCTGTAAGTTCAAGAACTTCAGACTGAAGAAGGATTGCTTCTAGAAGACCATCGATGTTTGTACCCTGTTTAGCAGAGATGTGAACGAACATGTTCTCACCGCCCCACTCTTCAGGAATAACGTCGTATTGAGCAAGCTCGTTCTTAACGTTATCTGGGTTCGCGTCTTCTTTATCGATCTTGTTCACAGCAACAATTAGAGGAACGCCTGCCGCTTTCGCGTGCTGAATCGCTTCTACTGTTTGTGGCATTACGCCATCGTCTGCTGCAACTACAAGAACAACGATATCTGTTGCTTGAGCACCACGAGCACGCATTGCAGTAAACGCTGCGTGTCCAGGAGTATCAAGGAACGTGATCATGCCGTTGTCTGTTTCAACGTGGTACGCACCAATGTGCTGAGTAATACCACCCGCTTCGCCAGAAGCAACGTGTGTGCGACGGATGTAGTCAAGTGTTGACGTTTTACCGTGGTCAACGTGACCCATGATAGTAACAACTGGAGCACGTGGAACTGCTTCCGCGTTAGTGTCACGGTCAGATAGTACCGCTTCTTCCAGTTCGTTCTCTTTACGAAGAACTACTTTATGGCCCATTTCTTCAGCAACAAGTTGTGCTGTTTCTTGGTCGATCACTTGGTTGATAGTCGCCATAGCGCCCATCTTCATCATTACTTTGATAACTTCTGTCGCTTTAACCGACATCTTGTTAGCAAGTTCTGATAGAACGATCGTTTCGCCAATTACAACGTCTTGCTTAGCAACCGTTGCTGACTTATCAAAGCCATGCTGCATTGAAGTCGGTTTAGCAAGTTTGCCTTTACGACCTCTACCGCCACGTTGGTTGTTACGGCCACCGCGAGCTTGGTCGTCTTTACCTGAAGCTTTTTTCTTCTTACGACGACCGCTCTCTACTTTGCGATCTGCTTCATCTTCGGCTTCACGTGCGTATTGTGAAGTCGTTACATGGTAATCTGTATCTTCCATATCACCCTTTTTCTCTTCTGCAGCAGACCAACGCTCTTTATTCTTTTCAGCCAATTCGCGAGCTTCTTCAAGCTTGCGCTGACTTTCCTCTTCAGCCTTACGCTTAGCTTCTTCTTCCTGACGACGTTTAAGCTCGTCGGCCTCTTTTCGCGCTGCTTCTTGCTTAATTTTCTCTTCAGCATCACGCTTTGCTTTTTCTTCAGCATTACGTTGTGCATTCGTATCTACGTCTCGCTTCGCTTTTTCTTCAGCTTCACGTTTCGCTTTTTCTTCCGCTTCACGTTTTGCAGCTTCTTCAGCTTCACGTTTTGCAGCTTCTTCAGCTTCACGTTTTGCAGCTTCTTCTGCTGCACGTTTTGCTGCTTCTTCTGCTTCACGTTGTGCTGCTTCTTCAGCTTCACGTTTCGCTTCATCTTCAATTGTGCTGCGCTTCACGTATGTACGTTTTTTGCGCACCTCAACCTGAACATTCTTACTCTTGCCACCACCCGCGTTCACACTAAGTGTACTACGAGTTTTACGCTGAAGCGTAAGGCGAGTCGGCTCTGAATCACCTGATTTATCACCGTGTTCTTTCTTTAAATGAGAGAGAAGCTTCTGCTTCTCTTCATCAGTAACATTGTCAGAGCTCGCCTTTTTAATGCCAGCGTCAGCAAGTTGTTCAATCAAGCGGTCGACTGGCGTACCAATCTCATCACTCAGTGCTTTAACTGTTAATTGTGTCATGCCGCTTCCTCCTTGCCGAAAATTATGCTTCTTCGCCGAACCAACAGATGTTACGTGCGGCCATAATTAGCTCACCTGCACGTTCTTCGGTCAGGCCTTCGATACCTTCTAAATCGTCAATACCTTGGTCAGCAAGATCTTCCAGTGTCGCTACACCTTTCGCTGCCAATTTAAATGCCATCTCACGCTCAAGACCTTCAAGTGCAAGCAGATCTTCAGCCGGTTCTAGACCTTCAAAAGACTCTTCTTGTGCTAGTGCGATCGTCGTTAGTGCATCTTTTGCACGTCCACGAAGCTCTTCGATTAGTTCTTCATTCAAACCATCGATTTCTAGTAGCTCGTTAACTGGCACATATGCGACTTCTTCTAGCGTTGAGAAACCTTCTTCAACAAGAAGTTGAGCGAAGTCTTCTTCAATATCTAGGTACTTCATGAAGTTTTCAATAGATGCTTGTGATTCTTCAGCGTGTTTCTTCTGAAGATCAGCAACTGTCATAACATTCAGTTCCCAACCTGTTAGTTGAGATGCTAGACGCACGTTTTGACCATTACGACCGATAGCTTGCGCTAGGTTGTCAGCTTCAACTGCGATGTCCATTGAGTGTGCATCCTCATCAACGATGATAGAAGCAACATCAGCTGGCGCCATTGCGTTGATAACGAATTGAGCTGGGTTATCATCCCAAAGCACAATATCGATACGCTCACCACCAAGTTCGCCAGAAACAGCTTGTACACGTGCACCACGCATACCAACACACGCACCTACAGGGTCGATACGTTTGTCATTTGTTTTGACAGCGATCTTAGCGCGAGAACCAGGATCACGTGCCGCGCCTTTCAACTCGATAATATCTTCAGCGATTTCAGGCACTTCAACACGGAATAGTTCTGCCAGCATTTCAGGCTTAGAACGAGTGATGAACAGTTGGAAACCACGTGCTTCTGGCGCAACTTTGTAAAGAAGACCACGAACGCGGTCGCCTGGACGGAAGTTTTCACGAGGAAGTTGGTCATCACGTAGGATTACCGCTTCAGCGTTGTTACCAAGGTCAAGTACGATTGTGTCGCGGTTTACTTTTTTCACAACGCCAGTGATTAGATCACCTTCATTGTCGATGAACTGCTCAACGATTTGTGCACGTTCAGCTTCACGAACTTTTTGTACGATAACTTGCTTAGCCGTTTGAGTCGTAATACGGTCAAACGTTACTGATTCGATTTCGTCTTCTACGTAGTCGCCAAGCTCGATTGAGTCATCTTCGTACTGTGCTGCTTCTAGTGAGATCTCTTTTGTAGGGTTCTCAACATCATCAACAACTAACCAACGACGGTAAGTCACAAACTCACCAGTTTTACGGTCAATGGCAACACGTACGTCGATTTCGATTTCGTATTTTTTCTTTGTAGAAGTTGCTAGAGCAATCTCAAGAGCCTCAAAGATACGCTCACGAGGTACCGCTTTTTCGTTCGATACCGCTTCTGCTACCGCTAAAATTTCTTTACTCATTGTATTTAGCCTCTAAGCTTAAACTTTTTTAGGGAACTAAAATTTAGGGATCAGGTTAGCTTTGGAAATGTTACTTAGAGCAAACTCTTCTTGCTGACCGTCTACAGTAATTGTCACTGTTTCGCCATCAACGCCGTGGATAATACCTTTCCACTTACGACGGTTTGCTACAGCCATTTTCAATACGATGCTGACCTCGTGACCAATAAATTGCTCGTAATGTGCTGCTTTAAAAAGTGGTCTTTCTAAACCTGGAGAAGACACTTCTAGGCTGTAAGCAACAGAAATTGGATCTTCAACGTCTAAAACCGCACTAACTTGGTGGCTAACTTCTGCACAGTCGTCCACGTTAATACCATTTTCATGGTCAATGTAGATGCGTAACGTTGAGTGCGCGCCTGCACGAATGAATTCTAATCCAACCAACTCATAGCCTGATGCCTCTACTGGTGCTTCAAGCATTTCAGTAAGTTGTCTTTCTAAACCAGTCATTTAACCACTCCAGAAACAAAAAAAGGGCTCAGAGCCCAATCAAAAAACCAAGCAGTCTCTGAGCTATTTCAAAAAGCTCAGATAACAAAAAACCCCGATAGTCGGGGTTTTATGCTGCTGGACCCTGATACGTTAAGAATAGCCAACAAATGCTTCTCTTAACTCGTAGTGTGGTTAGCACTACGCAAACTTGCCAATCTACGATTTCTTCTTAAAGAAAGAGATTGGTTGCGGGGGCCGGATTTGAACCGACGACCTTCGGGTTATGAGCCCGACGAGCTACCAAGCTGCTCCACCCCGCGTCCGACTTGCTGAGCATTATACTCGCAAACAAGTGATTTACAAGTTTGTAAATACATGGTGCCGAGAGAGGGACTCGAACCCTCACACCTAAGGCACTAGCACCTCATGCTAGCGTGTCTACCAATTTCACCATCTCGGCATCAAAACCTTACAGCTTATTGAGGAATTTCATCACCCGCAGGGGCTGGAACTTCACTCGCTGCATCCTTAACTTGTTCAACAACTGGTTGACCTAATGTTGGGTCTACCCATTGTGATTCAGTCTGGTGCGTAGACATACGACCAAGCAACAAGCTAACGATAAAGAATACGGTTGCTAAAATAGCAGTTGTTCGGGTTAAGAAATTACCTGAGCCGCCAGCACCAAACACTGTGTTTGAAGCACCAGCACCGAACGAGGCTCCCATATCTGCGCCTTTACCTTGTTGAATCAACACAAGGCCAATCACACCAAGCGCTGCCAACAGGTAAATCACAAGTAGAACTGAAAACATTTTTTCCACCTATGTTCCAAATTGTTGAGCCAGCGCCGTTCAAGAGAATAAATCATAATTGAACAAGGCTAGCGACCTCCTAACGGGAGGCGGAGCAATACTAGCGAAAGCCGGTAACGCTGACAAGGGAAAATTAGTAAAAAATCAATGCCAATGCGCTAAGCGCTCAAAAAAAGGGCAAAAGATGCCCTTTTCATTCACTGCATACTTTAACGCAATGATTAACAACTTGCTTTTACAGCTTCGGCAATTTTCAATGCAGAGCTTTGAACTAGCTCTCCATCCTCACCTTCCACCATAACGCGAATCAAAGGCTCTGTGCCAGATTTACGCAGCAATACACGTCCTTTATCGCCTAGCTCAGCTTCAACTTCTTCTACAGCAGCCAATACTGCTTGCGCTTCTAGAGGGTTGTTTTCACCAGCGAAACGTACATTTTCTAAAACTTGTGGGTAAAGCGTCATGCCTTGCGACAAGTCGTGCAGTGACATGTCACTACCAACAACAGAAGCAAGCACTTGTAGAGCTGCAACAATCGCGTCTCCCGTTGTTACTTTATCTAGCAAGATAACGTGACCAGAGTTTTCGGCACCGATCTTCCAGCCTTTAGCCAGCAATTGCTCCATTACATAGCGGTCACCGACAGCAGCACGAACAAATGGAATACCTAATTGCTTCAGGCCATTTTCCATACCTAGGTTAGTCATCAATGTACCAACCACGCCACCTTTTAGTTCACCACGACGCAGAGCATCACGTGCGATGATGTAAGCAATTTGGTCACCATCGACTTTATTACCTAAATGGTCAACCATGATGATACGGTCGCCGTCACCATCAAATGCAAGACCAAGATGAGCTTGCTCTTCTACAACGCGTTTTTGTAGCGTGCGAACGTCTGTAGCACCGACTTCTTCATTGATGTTGATACCATTTGGCTCAACACCCATCGCGATTACATCTGCACCAAGTTCTTTGAAGACATTTGGAGCAATGTGGTACGTTGCACCGTGCGCACAATCTACCACGATTTTAAAGTTTGCAAGACTCAATTCAGATGGGAAAGTACTCTTACAGAATTCGATGTAACGGCCTGCAGCGTCATTTAGACGAGTGGCTTTACCAAGTTCTGCAGACTCAACACATTCAATGTCTTTATCCAGCTCAGCTTCAATCGCCAACTCGATATCGTCAGGTAGCTTAGTACCTTCAGAAGAAAAGAATTTAATGCCGTTGTCGTAATATGGGTTATGCGATGCAGAAATCACAATCCCCGCCTCTGCGCGGAAAGTTTGAGTTAAATATGCCACTGCTGGGGTTGGCATTGGACCAGTAAATGTTGCTTTAAGTCCCGCTGCAGCAAGGCCTGCTTCTAATGCAGATTCAAGCATATAACCGGAGATACGCGTATCTTTACCTATAATAACTTTCTTTGTGCCTTGTTTTGCTAGTACACGACCAGCAGCCCAGCCAAGCTTAAGTACGAAGTCCGGAGTGATTGGGTATTGTCCTACTTTACCGCGCACACCGTCAGTACCAAAGTAACGTCTTTTATTCGACATAAACTTTCCTTTATTATTTTTAAATATTGTTTTTCGTCATCTCAACAACTTTCATTGCTTCGATTGTCTCTTCAAAGTCATGCACACGAATGATCTGCGCGCCTTTCATTGCTGCAATCGTAGCGCAAACGACACTCGCATTTGTACATTCAGCCGCCGGCTTATCCAACAACTTAAAAATCATTGACTTACGAGACATGCCAGCCAAAATTGGCAGGCCGAATTCATGAAACTTTTCAAGATGAGCGAGCATATGATAATTGTGTTCTATCGTTTTGCCAAAGCCAAACCCAGGATCGAGAATCAGTTGAGATTTATCAATCCCTGCTGCTTCACATGCCGCGATACGTTCTTCTAGAAAGGCAGATACGTCGCTCATCAAATCATCATAATGAGGTGCAACTTGCATGGTTCTAGGTTGACCTTTCATATGCATCAGACAAATTGGAAGCTTTGCTTCTGCTGCGACTTCGAGAGCACCAGGTTCTTGCAAAGATCGAATGTCATTGATCAAATCTGCACCAGCATCAATAGCTTGACGCATAACTTCCGCTTTACTGGTATCGACCGAAATCCACACATCGTACTTTTCACGAATGGCCTTGATTACTGGGACAACACGTCGAAGTTCTTCTTCTAAAGACACATCTGGCGCGCCAGGCCTTGTCGACTCCCCACCAACATCAACAATGCTTACACCAGCCTTTATCATTTTATCAACTTGAGCAAGGGCGAGTTCAATCGAGTTGTATTTACCACCATCCGAAAAGGAATCCGGAGTCACATTTAGAATGGCCATAACATGTGGACGGGAAAGATCTAAAGATTTGTTATTTGCTGTAATCATCATCATAAACACAAAAACCCCGAGATAACTCGGGGTTTATTATTATCAACACTCTTTATTCAGAGTCTTTCTTTTCAGGCGCTTCGCTAGAAGTCGCTTCTGGAGAGCTAGACTTTTCTGCATCTTTCGCAGCGTCCGTTGCTTCTTCTTTAACTTCTGGCTTTGCTTGAGGCTTCTCGCTGTCTTCAGGTTTGCTAGTTGAGTTATCACTCCAACCCGCAGGCTCACGAATTTCAGCTTTGCGCTCCATTAAATCATCAATTTGACGAGCATCAATGGTTTCATACTTCATCAGCGCATCTTTCATCGCATGCATGATATCCATGTTTTCTTGAAGAATCTTCTTCGCACGGTCATAGTTGCGGTCAATGATTTGACGAACTTCATCATCAATCAGCTTCGCCGTATCATCAGATACATGCTTAGTCTGAGTCACGCTACGACCAAGGAACACCTCACCTTCATCTTCTGCATACAGTAGAGGACCAAGCTTTTCAGAGAAACCCCATTGAGTAACCATCTTACGAGCAATATCAGTTGCACGTTCAATATCGTTTGACGCGCCTGTTGAGACTTTATCAGCACCGTAGATGAGTTCTTCCGCTAGACGACCACCGTACAAGCTAGAGATCATAGACTCTAGATGCTGGCGAGACATGCTGACACGGTCTTGCTCCGGTAGGTACATAGTCACACCCAACGCGCGACCGCGTGGAATGATCGACACTTTGTACACTGGATCGTGCTCAGGTACTAAACGACCAACAATTGCGTGACCTGCTTCGTGATAAGCCGTTGACTCTTTTGTCTCTTCAGACATCACCATTGAACGGCGCTCGGCACCCATCATGATTTTGTCTTTCGCTAATTCGAATTCAACCATAGAAACGTTACGCTTGTTACCACGCGCAGCAAATAGCGCCGCTTCGTTGACTAGGTTTGCTAAATCAGCACCAGAGAAGCCTGGTGTACCACGAGCGATTAGAGAAGGCTCTACGTCACCTGCTAGAGGGACTTTACGCATGTGTACTTTTAGAATCTGCTCACGACCACGTACATCTGGCAATCCAACCACTACTTGGCGGTCAAAACGACCAGGACGTAGCAACGCTGGGTCAAGAACGTCTGGACGGTTAGTTGCAGCGATTACGATGATACCTTCGTTACCTTCGAAACCATCCATCTCTACTAGCATTTGGTTTAGTGTTTGCTCACGTTCATCGTGACCACCACCAACACCAGCACCACGCTGACGACCTACCGCATCGATTTCATCGATGAAGATAATACAAGGCGCTGCTTTCTTAGCTTGTTCGAACATGTCACGTACACGAGATGCACCGACACCCACAAACATTTCTACGAAATCTGAACCCGAGATGGTAAAAAACGGTACTTTTGCTTCACCAGCAATGGCTTTCGCTAGAAGCGTTTTACCAGTACCAGGAGGACCAACCATTAACACACCAGTAGGAATCTTACCGCCCAGTTTTTGGAAGCGGCTTGGATCACGCAAGTAGTCCACCAGCTCTTTCACGTCTTCTTTTGCTTCGTCACAACCAGCGACGTCAGCAAAAGTTGTCTTGATTTGTTCTTCGCTCATCATTCGAGCTTTGCTCTTACCAAAAGACATAGCGCCTTTACCGCCGCCGCCTTGCATTTGACGCATGAAGAAAATCCATACACCAATCAGTAAGATCATTGGGAACCAAGAAATGAAAATAGTACCAAGCAAGCTTTGCTCTTCTGGAGGCGTGCCCTGTACTTTCACGTTTTGGTTAATTAGGTCATCTAGAAGCTTTTGGTCATACACTGGCATGTAAGTGACCATTTTGGCACCGCCGCCACGACGAACAAAGCTAATTTCACCGTCTTTAAAAGTTGCTTCTTGAATCTGGCCTTGGCCAACTTCCTGTACAAACGTGGTGTAATCCACGGTTCTGCCATTGCTTTCTCCAGGGCCAAAGCTCTGGAATACCGACATCAATACGACGGCGATAACAAGCCACAGAATTAAATTTTTTGCCATGTCACTCAAGGTGTAAGCCTCTCGATAACTAATTGTAATTAAAGGTAGGGTACTACAGTTCATTCACTGTAGCTATAGTGTTAACACGCTCTCAAGAGAGCAAAATGGTTAACCTTTGTAACCAGTGGCTACAACAAAGACTTCTCGAGAGCGAGCTCGCGATGAGTCTGGTTTTCTAATTTTTACGGCTTTAAACATGTCTCGGACTTCTTTCACATACTGATCGAAGCCTTCCCCCTGGAAAACCTTTACGACAAAGCTACCATTAGGCGCTAGAACTTGTCGACACATATCTAAAGCCAATTCAACTAAATACATAGCACGAGGTTGGTCAACAGAGTTATTTCCCGCAATATTAGGTGCCATGTCAGACATTACTACGTCTACCATTGAAGGTTGGATTCTTTCTAGCAAAGCTTCCAATACTGCATCATCGCGAAAGTCGCCTTGTAAAAAGCTGACACCCGCAATCGGGTCCATAGGAAGCAAATCACACGCAATGATCTGACCACTGTCTCCTACTATCTTAGCAGCATATTGAGACCACCCGCCCGGTGCCGCACCCAAATCGACGACTGTCATCCCAGGCTTTAACAATTTATCTTTCGTTTGAATCTCATCGATCTTGAAATAAGCACGTGAGCGATAGCCTTTTTTACGAGCCTCATTCGCGTATTTATCATCAAAGTGTTCTTTCAACCAACGACCAGAACTAGCCGAATGTTTTTGTTTACTCATTTTAATCCCAACAAGGCGCAAATTGGAGCTATTGTTTTAATAGGCGCTACCTATTACTCAATAAATTATAGTCTTCAGCAATAGATGGCGTTAAAATAGCTTTTTTCAACCCTTATTTTAAAGAAAATTGGCCGCGTAATGAACCTAAGCACCAAACAAAAGCAGCACCTTAAAGGCCTAGCTCACAGTTTAAAACCTGTCGTGCTAATGGGCGCAAATGGACTTACAGAAGCCGTGCTAGCAGAAATTGAAATCGCTCTTAACCATCACGAACTGATCAAAGTAAAAGTTGCTTCAGAAGATCGTGAAACAAAACAGCTAATCATCGACGCTATCGTACGTGAGACGGGCGCAGAAAAAGTTCAGACTATTGGTAAAGTGCTTGTGCTATACCGCCAGTCTGAAGAGCGTAAAATCGAAATCCCTCGTAAGTAATTCTACTTACGTTGCTGAAGAAAAAAGGTCGCCATTGGCGACCTTTTTGCGTTTTATTGGAGTAACAAAATTACTCTCAACGACTTAGATGTATTCTACTCGATCGATTTCGAAGTCTTTCGCGCCACCCGGAGTTTGAATAGCAACCTCATCGCCTTCCATCTTACCGATCAAGCCACGAGCAATTGGTGAGCTTACTGAAATACGGCCAGCTTTAATGTCTGCTTCGTCATCACCAACAATTTGGTATGTTTTTTCTTCTTCGGTGTCGATGTCAATCAAGGTTACGGTTGAACCAAAAATAACTTTACCCGTGTTCTCCATCTTCGTTACATCAATTACTTGAGCAACTGACAGTTTGTATTCAATGTCACGGATTTGTGCTTCACAGATACCCTGCTCTTCTCGAGCGGCGTGATATTCTGCGTTCTCTTTTAAATCACCTAACTCACGAGCTTCAGCAATTGCCTCTGAAATTTGAGGACGTAGTTTAAGTAGACGATCGAGTTCTGCACGTAGCTTTTGCTCGCCACGTAGTGTCATTGGAACTTTTTCCATTTTATAACCTCAAGCCCAAATGGGTCTTTGGACAAAAAAAAGCCCACCCTGCCATAGGGCTGGGTAGTGCGCTTAAAGATGTATTTCATTTAGTGTAAACAAACTCCCGGACGAAATCATCTTAATTCGAAAGGCTGTAAGACTATGCCCTTTCGGCATAATGATATAAGTCACTTTTAGAACGATTCTAGAGTGCATCACTGTCGCAATTTGTTGAAAAACAACACTGTTCATTACACAAAAAACATCAAAAAAGATAAAAACTAATCAATGTCAGACGAATGTTATAGCCACAAAACCTTATTTAAAACAAAAAGTTAAACCAAAAACCAGAGCAATCGAACAGTGTTCATCGATACGATTTATATCATTTTACTAACTCATACGGAAACTTTAGCAGTAAAACATGTCCAGCGAGTTGTTAGATCAAAGGCTTACAAGGGCGAATTATACCGCTCATTGGCCGATTATAGACCAACAACTTGTGAGAGATTACCTCTCCCCCATACAACAATGATTATGGACAGCTAACTAGGACAAATAAGATGAAAAAGACTCTAATTGCTCTTTCTGTATCTGCAGCAGCTATGGCAACTGGCGTAAACGCAGCTGAACTTTACAACCAAGACGGCACTTCTCTAGAAATGGGCGGCCGTGCTGAAGCACGTCTATCTATGAAAGATGGCGACGCTCAAGACAAATCTCGCATCCGTCTAAACTTCCTTGGTAAACAAGAGATCAATGACAACCTATACGGTGTTGGTTTCTGGGAAGGTGAATTTGAGACTGCTCAAAACGGTACTGTAGACGGCGACGACAAGAGCGATCTAGAAACTCGTCTTGCTTACGCTGGTCTTGGCGGTGCTTACGGTGAGTTCGCATACGGTAAAACTGAAGGTGCACTAGGCGTTATCACTGACTTCACAGATATCATGGCTTACCACGGTAACTCTGCAGCAGACAAACTAGCTGTAGCAGACCGTACAGACAACATGATGGCTTACAAAGGTCAATTCGAAAACCTAAGTGTTAAAGCAAGCTACCGCTTCGCTGACCGTGTAGAACAAAACGGTGAATACTCTGATAACAAACAAGACGGCTACTCTCTATCAGCTATCTACGCTGTAGCAGACACTGGTCTTGAGCTTGGTGCTGGTTACGCAGACCAATACGATGCAAACGAGTACATGCTAGCTGCATCTTACACAATGTCTGATCTTTACTTCGCTGGTATCTTCACAGATGGCGAAAAAATGACTGACACATTCAACAACACTGTTGATTACACTGGTTACGAATTAGCGGGTGCTTACACGCTAGGTCAAACAGTATTCACAACGACGTACAACAATGCAGAAACTGACAATGAAACTTCTGCAAACAACTTCGCTGTTGATGCTTCTTACTACTTCAAACCTAACTTCCGCGGTTACGTTTCTTACAACTTCAACCTAATTGACGCTGGCGATAAGTTCGGCTCAACTAGCGGTAAGACAGTTGCGAACAAGATCGATGCTGAAGACGAGCTAGCTCTAGGTCTACGTTACGACTTCTAATTCCGGTCTTTGATTAGAATATCGAATGCCCGCTTCAAGCGGGCATTTTTTATACTCCATTTTAAGCCGCGCGCCTTTCTCTCATGTCTCATTCCTGATGACATATAAAGCATTTCTTTAGTTACCTAGCATATTGAAAGGACTTGCGTATACTCAATCACATAACTCACCTTAGAAAGTATCATTATGCGTTTACGTTGGCCCTTGCTCATATTCTCTTCATTACTTTCTGCTTTTTCACAAGCGTACCCTCATCAAGAAGTGTTGCCGGAAGGCTCTCGCATCAGTTTAGTCGCGGAAAAACTCAGTGAGAATGCTGAACTTGACGGTGTTCATCCTACCGAACAATTATTCCCACCAGCCAGTACATTAAAAATCGTCACAGCATTAGCGGCAAAGTTAGAGCTGGGTGATAACTTCCGCTTTCGAACCAAACTAGAAGCGTCGAGCTCAGACGCAGTGATTTACTTTGTCGGCGATCCAACGCTCCAAACCAACGATTTAAAATCACTTCTTACCCTAGCCAAGAAAAATGGCTTAAAGCGTATTGACGGTGACTTATGGCTCGATAACAGCGCATTCACTGGTTACAACCGTGCAGTGGGCTGGCCGTGGGATATCTTGGGAGTTTGCTACAGCGCTCCGGCATCGACCATCACACTCAATAACAACTGTGTGCAGGCTTCTATCTATACGCAAAAAGACGGTGGGACTCGAGTCTACGTACCTGAGCATCAACCTATTCGTGTCACAAGTACCGTAGAAACAGTTTCTAAAACGATTAAGAAAAGTCGTCATTGCGATTTAGGCTTAGTCGCAAACCCTGATAACAACTACAAGCTAACTGGATGCTTAGTTGAGAGGGAGAAACCATTGCCACTTAAATTTGCCGTTCAAGATCCCGAACTTTATACCAGCCATAGATTGGCAGCTTTGCTTAAGCAGCTCAATATTGAGTTATCAGGAAAGATTCGGATCGGTTCGGCTCCGGAAAAACAGCGCAAGCTAATCGCCATGCATCAATCAGAGGCATTACCAGACATTCTGGAAGAGATGCTTAAAAACTCTGATAACTTGATTGCAGATACATTAACCAAAACACTTGGCGCTAAGTTTTTTGTTCAGTCAGGTAGCTTTGCCAACGGTACAGAGGCGATCAAGCAGATCATTTTCGCCAACACTGGTATTGATATTCGTAATGCGCGCCTAGAAGACGGCTCAGGACTTTCGCGAAACAATCGTATCTCCGCCACCAAAATGGCGGAAATTCTTCGTTATATTTGGCAGCACGAAGACGAGCTTAAACTGATCGCCATCATGCCGAAATCAGGTGAATCCGGCACATTAAAGTACCGACAAAGTATGCGAAAACTGCCAATTAAAGGACAGCTGATCGCGAAAAGTGGCTCTCTCTACGGGACTTACAATATGGCTGGATATGGCTTGGATAAAAATGGTCAACCTAACACCATTTTTGTTCAGTTTGTTTCAGACTACTTCCCAGAAAAAAGGGACGATAACACGCCTGTCATCGCCCCAATCACACATTTTGAGCAGCTTTTTTACAATGATATAGTGAACTTTAGTCAGGCAATACCTAAGAAATAGTTCACCACGTTAAAGTAAATCCACATTCCTGAAATATCGACGATAGACGCAAGAACTGGACTCACCAATACCGCTGGGTCCATCTTGCAAGCTCGTGCAATAATTGGTAGCAGCCCACCTAATGTTGTAGAAATTGTTACTTGGATGAATAACGCAACCGCTATTGCCAATGCGATATCGGTAAGTTCAAAGCCCCCTGTTGATTGACCGGCACTAAATAACATAATGCGTCCAATCATCACGATAGCGATAGCTAACGCAATAAATAGAGCAACGCGGCTCTCTTTCCACAAAACTTCTAACCATTGGCGTTTTTTTAGCTCTCCAGTTGCAAGAGCACGAATCACCAAAGTTGCAGCTTGTGTTCCTGTATTACCACCAGCCGCAGCGATCACAGGCATGTACACCGCAAGCAAAACGAGCTGGCTAAGGGTGTCTTCATACTGAGCAATGATCAAACCCGACACAATCCCTAAAAGGGCCAGTGCAATGATCCACCCAATACGCTGCTTCACGTGCCCCAAAACACTAGTCGATAAATAACCATCAGGTGTATCAACTTCAGACATATGCAAACCCAATTGGTGAGCATAATGACGTGCGCGTTTGTCATGGCCTGCTTGCTCAAGTTGAGCAATAAGACTATTCACATAACCGACAGAGCAATGCTGCAAAATACCTACCGCCTCATCAATCGGCATGATCGTAAGCAAATGGATTTGTTGCTCTTGCTCATACTGCAAAAATGCATTGCGAGCTGCACCAATTTCTACTTCAGAAAAGTTTGGTGTTGTTTCAATAAAAGTGTTGTTCATTACCGTCATGGCGAATCTCCCGATTGGCATTGGTAACGACCATCGACAAGGCACGCAAAGTCAATCTTGCATACTTAAAGTCACACAACAATTAAGATGCACAGAGAAAACCAATGCGGATGCACTGTCTATTCAGAATGTATGAAGGAAATAACGAGAAGAAAATTAGAAAAGATGCCTCACCACTTAGGTAAGGCGGAGATCGCCAATACCGAAGCGGGTTATTTCGCTCCCTTACTCTTACTCACCCAACGACTGGGAGGATGGTCGGTATTGTTCATGTAAATCTCCGATAACGCTGCCATTATTGGCAGCGCGAGTATAGTAGCAAAGTTCAACATGTTTGGAAGGTTTACTTTGTCTTTTTCGCTAAATTTTTATACAAAAAAAGCGCCCATCAGGCGCTTTCATTTGCAGCGATTATTGATTACTGAATAGTAATACGTGCAAATTTACGTTTGCCTACTTGGAACACGTAAGTACCCGCTTCTGGAGCAAATTTGCTGTCCGCAATTTTTTCACCATCCATCTTCACAGCGCCCTGCTTAACCATACGCATCGCATCTGACGATGATGGGCATAAGCCCGCTTCTTTCAACAGATTGCTCACAGGGCGACCTGCATCAAAATCAAATTCTGGCATTTCATCAGGAATTTGATTCTTCGCAAAACGGTTTACGAATTCTTGCTCTGCCGCATCTGCATCAGCTTCACTGTGGAAACGAGCAATAATTTCTTTTGCTAGCAATACTTTGATGTCACGAGGGTTTTTGCCTGCTTCTACATCAGCTTTGAATTGAGCAATCTCTTCCAGAGGACGGAAAGATAGCAGCTCGTAGTAGCTCCACATTAGGTCATCCGAAATAGACATGATTTTACCAAACATTTCGCTTGGCGCTTCGCTGATACCGATGTAGTTGTTTGCTGACTTAGACATCTTCTTCTCGCCATCAAGGCCCACTAGAAGAGGCATCATCAGTACAACCTGTGGTTTTTGACCGTGAGACTTTTGCAGTTCACGCCCCATTAGCAGGTTGAACTTCTGGTCAGTACCACCAAGCTCAACGTCAGTTTCCATTGCTACTGAGTCCCAACCTTGTAGAAGTGGGTACATGAACTCATGAATAGCAATTGGCTGACCACCCGCGTAACGCTTTTTAAAGTCATCACGTTCTAGCATACGAGCAACGGTTTGGTTTGCAGCAAGACGAATCATACCTTCTGCACCAAGCTCAGATAACCACTCAGAGTTGAACTGAATCTTAGTTTTTGCAGGGTCTAAAATTTTGAATACCTGCTCTTTGTAAGTTTCTGCATTACGCAATACGTCTTCGCGGCTTAGCGGTGGACGTGTTGTGTTTTTACCTGTTGGGTCACCAACCATTGCAGTGAAGTCACCAATTAGGAACGTCACCTCATGACCTAGCTCTTGGAACAAGCGAAGCTTATTGAAAATAACCGTATGACCTAGGTGAATATCTGGAGCCGTAGGATCCGCACCCAATTTAATACGTAGAGGACGGTCTTCTTTTAGTTTTGCGATAAGCTCTTCTTCTGGAATCAGCTCTTCAACACCGCGCTTAATCTCGGCTAGTGCAGCTTCAATGCTCGCCATTCTTGTTCACTCCCACAGATTTGGCAAAAATATAATAGCTGAACATATTACTTGAATAGCGATGCATTTTGAAACACGTTAGACTAGGTAGTTGTCAATTTTTCCGTTTAATTTAGCAATCAAGTACCTCATGCATTCGATTTTTGTCCGACTTCCACTCTTGCACAAAGTATTGATCGGTTTTTTTAGTGCGCTGATTATCTTCGCGCTCTTCTTTTTACCTGATCCGCAAGACCTAGACCCGCAGCAGAGCCGATTAAAAGTTGGTCAACATTATCCTGTGCCAGTTTCCCTAGAACTCAGTGCACTAAACAGTTCGTCTCCAGCGTCCCCCGCTGTACTGCGTTGGGAAACGTACAAAGTGAAAAATGGTGAGAGTGCCGCCATCTTGTTTAGTCGCGTGGGGCTTTCTGCCCGCCTATTGCATGAGCTTGTCTCATCAGACAAAGAAGTGGAAAAGCAATTAACCCGGCTTCGACCTGGCGATCGATTGCAATTCGGTTTTGATGAAAACAACGACTTAGTACAGTTAAGAAGAACATTAAGCGCATTCGAAACTTTTCGTATCACGTTAAAAGACGGCAAATACGTCTCAGAAGTCGATAAAAAAGAAGTCGACTTCCAGTACAACTACGCTGAAGCCACCATCAAATCAAACTTTTGGAAGGCGGGAATCTCTTCAGGATTAAATGGCAACCAAATCATGGAACTGGCCGGCATATTTGGCTGGGATATCGACTTTGCTTTAGATATTCGTAAAAACGACAGCTTCCGAGTGCTTTACCAAGAGGAAGTGGTAGAAGGTGAAGTAATCGGCCGCGGAAAAATCATTGCTGCAATATTTAAAAACCAAGGCGATACCTTCACCGCAATACTGGATCAGAAAAGTGGCAAGTATTACGACGAAAATGGACGAGCAATGAAAAAAGCGTTCTTGCGCGCGCCGTTGGATTTCCGTCGAGTTTCGTCTAACTTCAACCCACGCCGCTTACACCCTGTAACGGGACGCGTTCGTCCTCACAGAGGCACAGATTATGCGGCACCTGTGGGCACCCCGATTTGGGCGGCTGGCGATGGTATCGTTCAAAAATCGTCTTACAACAAATTTAATGGTAACTACGTTTTCATTAAACATAGCAATACTTACATTACCAAGTACCTGCACTTAACTAAACGTACAGTACGAGCTGGTCAACGCGTTAAGCAAGGTCAAACCATTGGTACGCTTGGCGGAACAGGTCGTGTAACAGGCCCTCACTTGCACTATGAGTTCCTTGTGAATGGTGTCCACAAAAACCCGCGTACGGTGAATTTGCCACAATCTAAATCCCTAACAGGCAAAGCAAGACAAACTTTCATGGCAAACGCAAAAATTAGCATGGACAAACTTGAGCGCTACAGCAAACTGTTAGCAATGAAGTAAATTGATGCATTGAAAAGGGCAGCTCAGCTGCCCTTTTTGTTTCTTTAATATCATCACGATGAAGCTTACTTTTCGGAGTGATGCTCTCTCCCGAGCATGAGCAAGCATGGTGTCAGAACCAGCGTTAACAAAGTCGCAAACGCCAACCCACCCGCGACAGCCGTCGCAAGTTGAGACCACCATTGAGTGCTTGGCGCGCCAAATTCCACTTTTTGGTTAACTAAGTCGATGTTCATTTCTAGCACCATTGGTAATAAGCCTAGTATGGTGGTCACCGTCGTGAGTAAAACGGGCCTTAAACGCTGCACACCTGTGCGCAAGATCGCCTCAGATTTCTCTAAGCCACGTTTACGCATCTGATTATAAGTATCGATTAATACGATGTTGTTATTAACAACAATACCTGCAAGCGCAATCACCCCTATTCCCGACATGATGATGCCAAATGGCTTTTGGAAAATAAGCAACCCAGCAAAGACCCCAACGGTAGAAAACAACACAGCACTGAGGATTAAGAAAGCTTGATAAAAGCTATTAAACTGCGTAATTAAAATCAGAGCCATCACACCAAGCGCGACAATAAAAGCATTTTGTAAGAATGCTGATGAGTTTTCCTGCTCTTCATTTTGACCCCGAATCTTATATTCAATGCCTTCCGGTAAGTCGAGCTGTTCCATTCCAGCGGCAATCTTCGGTAGCTCAAGCGCCAAATTGTAACCTTCCACCATGTCTGCTTTGATATTGATAACTCGATGGCCGTCTACACGACGAATGGTATCTTGCTTATGATCTGGCTTAATTTGAGCAAAGTTCGTGATTGGCACCAGACCAGCTGCCGTTTTCACTCTCAGTTGATCAAATCGACCTATGTCGCGCTTATCTTGCGGATAGCGCACCAAAATATCGACTTCTTCATCCGCATCATCGGGCAAATAATCGCCTATTTTCAAACCGTTCGTAACAAACTGGACGGTATTCCCGACTAAGGTAGCATCCGCTGCAAAGCGAGAAGCGTCATCTCGCTGGATATCAATTTGCCAATCAATCCCTTCCTTATTAGTGGTATCACTCAAATTGGTCAGTGCAGGATTACCATCAGCCCAGTGTCGGACTTGTTTGGCCGCTTCATCTAACACACTAACACTCAAGTTTCGTGATGACACTTCAATCACGAGATCATGCTCGACAGGCGGTCCTGCGTCCGGGAATTTATACTCAAGTTCAACACCATAAAAGCGATCTGTGGTCTCTTTTAGTTCCTCAATAATGGTTTTCACTTTTCGTCGATACTGCCAATCCACAGGCGTTATCTGAATCTGGCCAATCTCGTCCCCATTATCGCTCGACCCCGTGCGCGTGTAGACACTTTCAAACTCGTCATGACCGAGCATCACCTTCTCGATTTCGCGCATAACAACATCTTTTTCGTGAATAGACAGGTCACCATAAGAACGAACTTTAACGGTAAAAAAGGCAGGGTCCACTTCAGGGAAAAACTCTGCACCCAAGCCAGCTTTGTTGTAAGTGAAGCCGACACCTGCCGCTAGTAGTATCGCGCTGAGTAAGACTTTCCATGGATGACGAATCGCTACCGACAGAGTCTGGTAATAAAGCTTGGTAATGCCTGTCGCTTTTTCAAAGTTGCCGTTATGCAGCTCAACCATTTCTCGCTGAGCTTTCTGATTGACTACTTGAGGCTTGCCAATGATCCCACCGATGACAGGAACGAACAGTAGAGCCATCATCAGCGAAGCGGCCAAAGTAGCAATTAAAGTAAGTGGTAAGTACTTCATGAACTCACCAGTAATGTCTGGCCAGAAAAGTAACGGAGCAAACGCAGCCAATGTGGTTGCTGTGGATGCGGTAATAGGCCAGGCCATTCGCTTTGCTGCATCTCGATAGGCTTCTTTACGTGGCGTTCCTTCTTGCATGCGCCGATCTGCAAACTCTGTCACCACAATGGCACCATCCACCAACATGCCTACCGCCATAATTAAAGCAAACAGTACGACGATATTGACCGTCAGCCCAAATACCGATAACACCAACAACCCAGTCAAGAACGATCCTGGAATAGAAATCCCCACGAGAAGCGCGGTCCTAACCCCCAATATGGCGATAATGACGATAACTACGAGGATAATTGCGGATAAGATATTGTTTTGTAGATCACTGAGCATCAATTTGACATCGTCGGATTGATCCCAAGTGTATTTAACTTGCAAATTACTTGGCCACTCCGCTCGCAGTTGTCCTTGAGCAATCACCTCTTTGACTAACGCTACGGTTTCAATAATGTTCTCGCCCGCACGCTTTTTCACGTCAAGCACAATGGCAGGCTCACCATCTAAACGAGCAAAACTTTCAGGGTCGCGAAATGCACGTCGTACTGTCGCCACATCGCCAAAGGTGATCACTTCTTTGCCATTCACTTTGATAGGCAATTCAAGCACATCTTTCAGAGAATCAAACACCGATGGGACTTTTACCGAAAAGCGTCCATACCCAGTATCGACAAATCCCGCTGCAACCACTCGGTTATTCAAGGCGATTAAATTATAAATATCCGCTTGATCGAGACCGTAGCTTTCCATCAATAGCGGATCGACAACTATCTCCACGATGTCTTCACGATCCCCTGCGATTTCAACCTCAAGAACCTGACGGAAACTCTCCAAACGATCACGTAGCGTTCTGGCAATCTGTACAATGGTCCGCTCTGGTACGGTGCCATATAGAACAACAGTCAAAACAGGCTCTTCAGATGCAAACGTGACTTCATTTACCGTTGGCTCATCACTGTCCTCTGGTAATTTTGGCTTCGCAAGGTCAACGGCGTCTCGGACATCTGCCATCGCTTTATCAAGATCCACTCCAACACTAAATTCCAGCGTCACCGAAGCATGACCTTCTGATGCTACAGAGGTCATCTCTTTTACGCCTTCAATAGAGCGCAACTCTTGCTCTATTGGCCGAACTAATAAACGCTCGGCATCGACGGGAGAAATGCCTTGATGTCCAACGGAAACGTAGATAATAGGAATGGTAATATCAGGGCTCGATTCCTTGGGGATCGTGACGTAAGTAATGACACCGGCAATTAAAATCATCACTAATAATGTCAGCATGGTGCGAGCGCGGGATAACGCAGCATCAATCAGAGTGTACATAAGTGCTCCTTACTGCTCACTAGCCGCTTCAACAACTACGTCATCAACTTTGTTGGCCAGTACCTGATCGCCATCGCGTACAAAACCTTGCCCCAGCACGATAATATCGGCTCGCTCTCCTAACCCAGAGAGCCAAACACCATCACCCTCGGCCTTAACGAGCTGAATCGGAACAAATTCCACATGCTCATTACGCAGTGTTTTAACACCTAAATTACCTTCTTCATCTAGTGCTAGCATTGCAGCCGTAATCTTTACCGCTAACACTTCACTCAACGGCAACTGTACTTCAGCGCTCATACCGGCCGGAATTCTTGCGTCTTGGTTATCAATTTCGATTTCAATTGGAAAGGTGTTAGTAGAAGCAGAAGAAACACGCCCAATGTAGCGTACCCGACCTTGATAATGCTGTTGGTTAATGGTTCTTACATCGGCTTGTAGACCTTCCTTAAGGTATTGTATATGCCGCTCACTGACATCGGCTTCAATCACCAAAGTATCCAAATCAATGACCGTCGCAATAGGATCGCCAATCCCTACAAAGTCTCCTAACTCAACAAAGTGGTGATCAACAATGCCATCGAATGGTGCTTTCACCTCGGTATTTCTTAATGCCGTTTGCACGTTGCTCAAATTCGCTCGAGCATCCACCAATGCCGCTTGTGCTGTCGCAAACGCAACTTCGCCCTGTAGTCCGCGACTTTTTAGCGACTGAGCTGCATTAAACTCTTTCTCTTTAACCAACAGCATCGCCTGAGCCCGCTTGAGCTGAATACCAAGATCGCGCTTGTCGATGCTTGCGATCACTTGCCCCTGCTTGACTGTTTGACCTTTTTCTATATTGAGGCTGACTATTTTACCGGCGACTTCAGCGCCAAGGCGCGCTTGACGATTGGGGGCAGTCCGTCCATACAGTTCGATGGTTTTACTTGTGGGTTCAGCAATAAAAGTGTCAAACATCACCTTTGCAAGTGGCGTGGTGTTCGTTGAAGAGGATGAAGAATTGAGATTATCATCTTGTGCTTTCAGTTGACCGATTGCCAGCCATGCAACAAGAAGCAATATGAGGATAAGAGATACTAGCCACGGGCGCTCGACAATGCGACGTCCGAAAGACGATCCAGACATATAAAGTCCTTTTTATTATTTCTCTGCATATTCTGCGAGAGCGACTTTACGTGACATCCTTCTACGTAAAGTTCAGGCAGCCACTGGCTGCCTGATTAGTGTTAATTACACACTGAACGATGCACCACAACCACATGTTGTCGTTGCATTTGGGTTGTTTACAAAGAAGCGCGCTCCTTCTAACCCTTCTGTGTAGTCAACAATGCCGCCAACGAGATATTGCAGACTCATAGGGTCTACAACCAGTGTTACACCACTGTTTACGATTGTCGTATCGCCTTCGTTTACATTTTCATCAAAAGTAAAGCCGTATTGGAAGCCGCTACAGCCGCCACCAGTAATGTATACGCGCAGTTTCAATGCTGGGTTTTCTTCTTCAGCAATCAATGCTTTAACGCGAGATGCTGCTGCGTCAGAAAAAGATAATGGTACGTTTACTTCACTCACGAAGACCTCTCTCACTCGTGTAATGCGTCAAGCCTGAAGCAAGACGTCAAATTTGTGCTAATTGAGACGATTATCCAATACCTGACAAACTCGTTCAAGTATTCACCGCCGATTCTTTATAACAGATGCGGATATATAAGATTACACTGCGAAACAACACATAAATTAAGCAAAACGTTTCTAACTTGATTATAGCTAGGTACAATGCGCTCCACTTGGTCCGAGCAATCAAAAGAGGATAACCCCATGACCAAATCATCAGAGCTGTATCAAAAAGCTCAGCAAACCATCCCTGGCGGTGTCAATTCACCAGTTCGTGCATTCAACGGCGTTGGCGGCTCTCCGCTATTTATCGAACGAGCAGACGGTCCACTGATTTTTGATGCCGATGGTAAAGCGTACATTGATTACGTTGGCTCTTGGGGTCCAATGATTCTTGGCCACAACCACGCGGTTATCCGCGAAGCCGTCATTGACGCAGCGCAACGTGGCCTTAGCTTCGGCGCGCCGACAGAACTTGAAATCGCGATGGCAGAGTTAGTTTCTGAACTTGTTCCATCAATGGAGCAAATCCGCATGGTAAGTTCTGGTACCGAAGCGACTATGAGCGCTATTCGCCTTGCACGTGGCTTCACTGGTCGCGACAAGATCATGAAATTTGAAGGTTGTTACCACGGCCACGCTGACAGCTTGCTAGTCAAAGCGGGCTCTGGCGCATTGACCCTTGGTCAACCAAGCTCTCCTGGCGTTCCTGCAGACTTTGCTAAGCACACACTAACTGCAACATTCAACGACCTAGATTCTGTACGCGAGCTATTCGCTGCTAACAAAGGCGAAATCGCTTGTATCATCGTTGAGCCAGTTGCAGGCAACATGAACTGTATTCCACCAGTGGAAGGCTTCCACGAAGGTCTACGTGAAATCTGTGATCAAGAAGGCGCGCTACTGATTTTTGATGAAGTTATGACAGGCTTCCGTGTGGCACTTGGTGGCGCACAAGCGCACTACAACATCAAGCCAGACCTAACGACACTGGGTAAAGTGATCGGTGGTGGTATGCCAGTGGGTGCTTTCGGTGGTCGTAAAGAAGTAATGCAATATGTTGCGCCAACGGGTCCGGTTTACCAAGCGGGTACGCTTTCTGGCAACCCTGTCGCAATGGCTGCAGGCTATGCATGTTTGAACCTTCTTAAAGAAGAAGGCAACGAAAAACGTCTAGCTTCAAAAACCAAACAACTAGCAGATGGCTTTAAGTCTCTAGCAGAGAAACACGGTATTCCTCTGGTTGTGAACCAAGTCGGTGGCATGTTCGGCTTCTTCTTCACTGACCAAGAAAAAGTGACTTGCTACGAAGACGTAACGAAGTGCGATGTGGAACGCTTCAAGCGCTTCTTCCACTTAATGCTCAAACACGGTGTCTACCTAGCGCCTTCAGCGTTCGAAGCGAGCTTTACTTCCCTTGCTCACGGTTCAAAAGAAATCGATGCCACGCTAGAAGCGGCTGACCGCTGTTTTGCAACTCTTGCAGAAGAAGTAAAATAATCGCTTAAAAGCTGCGATAACTAATTTAAAAAAGGACCATCACGGTCCTTTTTTATTGCCAATTCAATATAACCAATACTGCTAAAACACCAATAACAATGCCAAACCACGGTATTCGTTTGGCTTTTTTCTCGGTTTGACACTTTTTATCACCGTTGCAACAACCCATAGTTCATCTCTTGATTGATAACCGACTGATTTGTGGTCATTATAACAAGGTATATTGCTCTGCTCTAATTCGGCATTGTCATAAGGTTGAAAGAGTTAAGAGTGCAAAGTAATAAAGGTTCAACGCCATCTTTGAAGGCGAAAACCGTAAACGTCACCTGTAAGTTGGACTAATCTCATGCCAAATAATGTAAAAATAACGTCGAGTCACCGAGTGCTAATGGTCGCTTTACTCGCCGCTGCTTTTGCTTGCTACTTATTGGTTGAGCCATACATCAATTCCATTGTGATGGCTTTTATCATTTCTTTGCTCATGTTTCCGGTACACGAATGGTTTGAGCGGAAAATTCCCAAGCACCCCAATATGGCCGCGCTGCTGTCATGTGTCGTCTTGACGTTTATTATCGTTATCCCACTGCTATTTGTATTTGCAGCCATTGTTCAGCAAGGCTCTGTTTTTTCACAAAATACGTACAACTGGGTCACTAATGGCGGCATCCAAGATATATTCCAACATCCTTTCGTTATCAAAGGTTTAGCTATAGTTAATGAGTACTTACCTTTCGATAAAATCGAGCCAAAAGCCATTGCGGAAAAAATTGGTCAATTTGCCACATCGTTTGGCTCTAACCTAGTTGCTATCAGCGCCAAAATTTTAGGAGACGCCACCAACTTCCTAATGAACTTCTTCCTGATGCTGTTTGTGCTGTTTTTTCTGCTTCGTGACCACGACAAAATTATCTCTGCGATTCGTCATATTCTGCCACTCTCACGTAGCCAAGAAGACCGCATATTGACAGAGATAGAGCAAGTTTCTAAATCAGCCGTGATGGGCTCATTCATGACAGCGATTGCTCAAGGTCTGGCTGGCGGTATCGGTATGTGGCTCGCTGGTTTCCCGGGGTTATTCTGGGGAACGATGATGGGCTTTGCATCATTCATCCCTGTGGTCGGAACCGCACTAATCTGGATTCCTGCAGCGGCGTACTTGTTCTTAACAGGCGATATGACTTGGGCTATCTTCTTGACGGTGTGGAGTGTGGTCGTCGTTGGTTCTATTGATAACCTATTGCGTCCGCTGCTAATGCAAGGCAGCGCAGGCATGAATACCCTAATGATTTTCTTCTCGTTACTGGGTGGTCTGCATCTATTTGGATTGATCGGCCTGATTTACGGTCCACTGATTTTTGCCGTGACAATGGTACTGTTTAATATCTACGAAGAAGAATTCAAAGACTTCCTCAACCAACAAGACAACAGCTAGTCACCGCTTAATCACTTCAAGCTTGGGGCAGATTGTGCGAAAATCTGCCCCAATTATTTCTGATGAACCCAATTTATGTCTGCTTATATCGCTCCTAGCCAAATCGCTCAGCGTCAGCTCGAGTACTTCAACGGAAAACATGTTTTAGTTGCAGGTGAAGTCGAAGATCTCTTTCCACTTGAACTGACCAAACACTGTGAATCTGTAGAAGTCTTCACATCAAACTACAGCTTCTACCGTCAAATTCGCACTCATAACAAGGTTAAAAGCCATTTTGGTTCTGAGTTTAATACTGAGACACAAGCAGACATGGTGCTTTTGTACTGGCCTAAAGCCAAAGCCGAAGCCGAATACCTTCTGGCGATGTTGATGGCGAAACTAGGCGTGAACACTGAAATTGTAGTGGTTGGCGAAAACCGCTCAGGTGTTAAAAGCATCGAGAAGATGTTCAAAGAGTATGGCCCGGTCAATAAATACGATTCCGCTCGTCGCTGTTCATTTTACTGGGGCACTTGCCTCAATGAACCAAAGCCGTTCAATCAAGCAGTCTGGTTTAAAACCTATACGGTCACACTTGGTGAGCAATCACTGACTGTTAAGAGTTTGCCTGGAGTATTCAGTCATGGCGAATTCGATTTAGGTAGCCGCCTATTACTCGAAACCTTACCTACTCTATCAGGTAAAGTCCTCGACTTTGGATGTGGTGCTGGGGTGTTAGGTGCTTTCATGGCAAAAGCCAATCCAGAAATTGCGATTGAGATGTGTGACATTAACGCGTATGCCATCACATCGAGTCAAGCCACACTAAAAGCCAATGGATTAACCGGCCATGTATTCGCCTCTGATATTTACTCAGACACTGCCGACGATTATCGTTTTATCATCAGTAACCCACCTTTCCACAGTGGTTTAGATACGAACTACAACGCAGCAGAAACACTCTTGGGTCAGGCTCCAAAGTATCTCGATAACCATGGTGAAATGATCATTGTCGCGAATAGCTTCTTAAAATATCCACCAATTATTGAGCGAGCGTTTAATAATTGCGAGACGCTAAATAAGACCAATAAGTTTTCTATCTACTACGCGAAAAAGTCATAATCTTCCCTCGCGCAGGTACAAACCTGCGCGATTTTTTCTCAAAAACTCAACACTCATAAGAAAAACTGCGTCACCCTGCACGCTTTACAACTAACTTTCTTGTCAAAGAAAAAAAACTCGTTAATTTTGTTAATTCTATCTAGTTGAACATCTTATCCGTTTTTAACGAGAACCTCGGCAGCGAAGTACATTTTAGAACTGCCCTTTATGAGTTGTAATCTTATCCATGTTTAAATTCTACAAAAAACAGAAATTTAAGCGCCTTCAGAGTACACTGATGACCGCATTTCTGGTGCTCAGTATCACACCTCTTACTATTACTGCGATCTTTTTCCTACAGTCCCACAGTAAAGATCTGCAAGAACAAAGCACCTCACACTTGTTGTCTGTTCGAGATACAAAACAACAGCAAATTATCGACTACTTTGAGGCGCGGGAAACCGAAGTCATGGGCTTTGTGCGCTCTGAACTGGCTTACGCCAGTGGTGGTCGATTCTACGGTCTCGTCAATGCTTTTAGTCGTTTAGGCAATGACATTGAAGAATCTCGTAAAAATGCCCAACAGCGCTACATTGAAGGCAGCGGAGATCAAATCAAAACGTCAACGTTACCCGAGTCTTCCAACTATGTCGGAAGTGAACGTTACCGACTCTTACATAAACGTTACCACTGGGCCTACTTGGAGCTCCTCAAGCGCTCTGATTTTAATGATATTTTGCTGGTCGATATCAACGGTAATGTCACCTACTCGATCAACAAAGACGATAACTACGGAACAAACTTATTATCAGGCCCCTACAAAGACTCAGCACTTGGCAAAACCTTCAAGCGTCTAGCTGATGACGTCACTGAACGCCGTAAGGTGAATGAAGACTACACCCCTGTGATTGTGTCTGATTTCGAACTGGAAGGTGGTAAACAAGTCGCTTGGTTAGGTGCTCCAATTGTTCAGCAAGGCTACCTACACAGCTATGCTATGTTCCGCTTACCAAATAATGGCATCACGAAGTTAGTCGCAGACGCCAACCGAGAGTCATCCATTAACACCTTACTGGTTGGAAATGATCACCAACCTCGCACAATTAACACCAAGCAAGATGACATTAAGAACAGCTTAGAAGTGATCGATAAAGCACTCTCTGGTGCATTTGGCGTCGGCACTTACACGAACGGTTTAGGTGAAGAGATCATCGCTGCTTATGCACCGATTGAGACGCGTGGTGTTATTTGGGCACTCGTCGTGCAATTACCAGAAAACGAAGCTTTCGCTCGTATTCATCAACTCGAAAAACTGTTTGTTATCGCCATGCTGATCGCCATCATTCTAGTGGTAATCGCTTCCCATTATTTATCAAACTTTATTACTTCTCCGTTGCTGAAGTTAACTTGGGCTGCCGAAAAAGTGTCTGCCGGAGATCTTGATGACACCACCTTTAATACGGTTCGCAAAGATGAAATTGGCCGTCTTGCGCTGAGTTTTGAACGAATGCAACGCTCTATTCGAGAGAAAATTCAAACCATTAAGAAGCAAAATGAAGAGCTCGAGAGCAACATCCAGATCATTCAAAAACAAAATGATGAACTGCAATTGGCCGACAAACTTAAAGATGAGTTCTTAGCCACCACTTCTCATGAACTTCGCACACCATTGCATGGCATGGTCGGAATCGCTGAGACCTTAGCGTCCGGCGCTAACGGTGCTATCCCTGCTAGCCAAAAATATCAGCTTGATATCATCATTAAAAGTGGGCAACGTCTCGCAAACCTTGTTGATGACTTATTGGATTATCATAAAATGCGTTACGGAAGCATGGATATCCAGAAGTCAGCGGTGAGTTTAGCCAGTGCAACGCGACTGGTACTAGAGCTTTCCAGTCATTTACTTGGAAATAAAACCATCCGTATCATCAACCAAGTACCAGCGGACTTGAAAGCGGTGTCTGCCGATCCTCAACGCCTTGAACAAGTGTTATATAACCTGATCGGTAATGCGATTAAGTACACCTCAGAAGGTAAAATCGTTATCTCCGCCAATGTGGTTGATGATCATGTTCGTGTGCAAGTTGTGGATACTGGGCAAGGTATTCCTGCAGAACATCTTGAACATATTTTCGAACCACTTATCCAAGCAGGACAAGACGCAAGTCGCTATCGTCAAGGTGCAGGGCTCGGGCTTTCGATTAGCCGTCAATTGATTGAGTTAATGGGTGGCTCGTTATACGTCAGCAGCCAGCCTATGGTCGGCACCACCTTCAGTTTCACGTTACCACTTGCCAGTGAAGAAGAGATCCAAACAACTCAAACCCTTGCAGCGCACGGACACTTCCAGATTCCTGAAATCGATGTAGAGAACAATGAAGACTTATCACTGCCAGAGAATCCAGACGGCCCGTTATTGTATGTCGCTGACGATGAGCCAGTAAACCTGCGTGTGCTTGAGAGCTTCTTACGTTTAGAGGGCTATCGCGTACGTACCGTCTCTGATGGACCAGAAACATTAGCACTCGTTGAGCAGGAAAAACCGGAACTCCTATTATTGGATATCATGATGCCAGGCATGAGCGGCTATCAAGTCTGCAGTGAATTACGTGAAACTTATGACCATGCCGAGCTACCTATCATTATGCTCACCGCGCTTAGTCAAACAGAAGATCGTGTGCGAGGCTTTGAAGCAGGAGCCAACGACTATTTATCTAAGCCATTCAATAAACAAGAGCTAGCTGCGCGCATCCAAGCGCACTTAACGGCAAGCCAAGCTGAAATGCGCCATATGGAGAATAAGATACTTGAATCTGAACTTCGCCAACGAGCGGCTGTAGAGGCAAGCTTATTAGAAACTCAAGGGCGATTGTTGGAACAACTGGAATCGGCTCCTGAAGCGATTATCTGTTTACGTGAAGATAAACGTATCCGGTTTGCTAATGAAGCTGCCTGCAAACTATTCAAGCGTAACTTAGAACAATTAAAACGTTCATCTGCCGATGAATTGATTGCACCTAAGTATCTGACCGTCAAACAACCTCATTACTGTGGCAAGATTGATATCTATATTGAAGATATTCGTCAAAACATCGAAGCAGACATTCTTAAACTACCTGAAGGCTCAGGCTTAGATGTCATGTATATCTTTAATGTTGGCGGAGGAGCCAATGCCGCTCGCATACACAACCTAGAAACCGCAGTAGAGGTGCTTTCAAGTTATGCTTTTGATGGCGATAAAGACCAGCTGCAGAAGCTGAAAGAACTCGGTGGAGAGTTTACACGCCTTGCAGACAAAGCGCTTGGTAACAAAAAAGACAAACAAGAGCTAATGCGAGAAATTCTGGTCGACGCAATGACACATGCCTTAGAGTATTGGGAGTCAGTCACTGGTGAAAGTAAATTCGCATTTGCCGAACAAAGTGGCTTATGGCGCGTTTATCTTGACCGTAGCACTCTGCAAACACGCACTTTGGATAAATACATGCGTATAGAAACGCTGCCAAAAACGCCACGTTGGAGAACGGTATTGAGCTCGATAGAATTCATCCTTGAACACTGTAAAGAACAGAGTCCTGAGCGTGCGTACATCGAAGCTCAACGAGATAAACTACAGCGACTGTTGACCAGCTAATACCTATCAAAAAAACTAGCCCAGCGCATACGCTGGGCTTTTTATTATCCAAGCCTTCTCTTTCTCTAAAGACGAACAATACAGCGACTCTCTACCGTTACCACATTAAAATGCCGAATAAGCCTCTGGACAAAGTTGTTCATGGTAGGCATTCCAAACATACGCTTCTATCGATATAACTTACCCAAACTAGGTTGAGTCGAGCGAATAAAACACTTCATTTTCACAATAAAAAAAGAGCAATAAATGAGAAAAAACTGTCGATAAAAGAGACTATTTTTCAGATAACAAACGGTTTTTAACCAACAATTGACAGAGATTGCGAACTCAATCACAACAGAACGGCAGATTAATTTTTAGCTAATTAATTAACACATTTTCTGCATGTGAGCGAGATCTCCGAACCAGGAAGAGAATTAGAAGGCTTTTATTTTAAATAGATTATAGGTTAGCAATTACTAACACTTACTATTAACAAGGATATAAACTGCGACGCATATCAACGTTTATTTTTTGGTCTATCTCTAGTCAAAATTAGCCAAAATAACGTTTATAACGGAGAGTGACGATATTTTAACGTTTTTAACGAGAATCGAGTTTGATTATTTTATGGATAAGGTGTTTTCTTACTCCTGCCTAAGGCCTACAGGCCACTCTTGGCGAAACTCAATGTTGTAATGAGTAATGCATAAACAAGAGGTAGGTCTTAGAGAGTGTTTATCAATTGATGACATTCAATTCCATTTAGTGAAATGAAAGCAAATAGTAAGGAACAGCTATGCTTGCCAATATTAAAAAAACAGCACTAGCAACAGCAATTATTGCAACGGCTACTACAGGTTTTGCATCGGTAGCTACTGCGGCTGAACGCAGTGAACTGACTATCCACCCTAAAGAGTTTACAACTTTCGTTCGTAACTTTAACCCTTTCTTGGGTGCAACTAACCTGCACACAACAACCGACTTTATTTACGAGCCGCTCGTTGTTTTTAACGAAATGCACGGTAACACGCCAGTATTTCGTCTAGCAGAAAACTTTACCATGGCTGATGACCTAATGAGCGTGACCTTCGATATTCGTAAGGGCGTAAAATGGTCTGACGGCAAAGCGTTTACCGCTGATGACGTAGTTTATTCTTTCAACCTAGTTAAAGAGAAACCAGAGCTAGACCAGTCTGGTATCAACTCTTGGGTAACTGGCGTAGAGAAAGTTAACGACTACAAAGTTAAATTCCGTCTAAGCGAAGCAAACTCAAACGTTCCTTACGAAATTGCGAAAGTACCAGTTGTACCTAAGCACGTATGGAGCAAAGTGAAAGATCCAGCAACATTCACAAACGAAAATCCTGTAGGTAGTGGTCCATTTACCGAAATCGACACTTTTACACCGCAACTATACATTCAGTGTGAGAACCCGAATTACTGGGATGCTGATAACCTAGATGTAGACTGTCTACGAGTGCCACAAATCGCGAACAACGACCAATTCTTGGGCAAAATCGTTAACGGCGAAATGGACTGGACATCTTCATTCGTACCAGACATCGACCGCACTTACGCTGCAGCAAGTCCGAATCACCACTACTGGTACCCACCAGCGGGTACTCAAGCGTTTGTAGTGAACTTCAAAAACCCAGACGCGGCTAAAAACGAAGCACTTACTAACGTTGACTTCCGTCGTGCGTTCTCTATGGCGCTAGACCGTCAAACGATTATCGACATTGCATTCTACGGTGGCGGTACAGTAAATGACTTCGCTTCAGGTCTAGGCTACGCATTCGAAGCTTGGTCTGACGAAGAGACGCACAACAAGTACAAAGGTTACAACACATACAACGCCGAAGGTGCGAAAAAGCTTCTTGCTAAAGCAGGCTTCAAAGATGTAAACAAAGATGGCTTTGTAGATACACCATCTGGCAAGTCTTTCGAGCTTCTCATTCAATCGCCAAACGGTTGGACTGACTTTAATAACACTGTACAACTAGCTGTTGAGCAACTAGCAGAAGTAGGCATTAAAGCACGTGCTCGTACTCCAGATTTCTCGGTATACAACCAAGCAATGCTAGAAGGTACATACGACGTTGCTTACACCAACTACTTCCACGGTGCGGATCCACACTTGTACTGGGACAGCGGCTACAACTCGAAGCTACAGTCTGGTGACGGTATGCCTCGCTTTGCAATGCACTTCTACAAGAACGATAAGTTAGACGGTCTTCTTAACAGCTTCTACAAAACCGCTGATAAGCAAGAACAGCTAGAAATCGCTCATGGTATCCAGAAGATCATTGCTCAGGACCAAGTAACCATTCCTGTGCTATCTGGCGCGTACATGTATCAATACAACACAACTCGCTTCACTGGTTGGTGGAACGAAGAAAATCCTAAGGGCCGTCCAAACATTTGGGCTGGTATCCCAGAGCGTCTACTTCACGTGCTGGACCTAAAACCAGTTAAATAAGTAGAAGTTCATTTCAAGCGGCATACATCCCGTGTGCCGCCTATAAAAATCCCTTGTTAACGAAACCAATATGTGGCGCTCGTCGTCAGGGGATTTTTCGCTCTAAATTTCGCTAGGAGCGACCTGAAACCAGAAACAGGGAAAAAATCTGGGTGAGTAAGGTGTGAGTTATGGGTTATTTTTTAAGACGTTTGTCGTTCTATCTTGTCGCGCTCTTAGTTGCAGCGACGTTAAACTTTATTATTCCGCGAGCAATGCCTGGTGACCCAGTTACCATGATGTTTGCTAACGCTTCTGTACAGGTAACGCCAGAACGAATCGCAGCAATGAAAGAACTGCTCGGTTTCGTTGATGGGCCGATTTACATTCAGTACTTTTCGTACATTAAAAACATTCTAAGTTGGGAGCTAGGTACATCAATCCAGTTCTACCCTCTTTCAGTTAACTCTTTACTAGGTAGTGCATTTGGCTGGTCTCTCTTCCTAGCTGGTACTGCGGTTGTACTTTCTTTCTCAATCGCTTCTGTACTCGGTATTTTTGCCGCATGGAAGCGTGGTAGTAAATACGATGCATTCGTAACACCTGGTACATTGATCATTCAAGCTATCCCACAGATGGTTATCGCAATGTTAGCGCTGTTTACCTTTGCGATTGGCCTAAAATGGTTCCCATCTGGCTATGCTTACACGCCAGGTACTATCCCTGATTGGTCAAGCTGGGAGTTCATCAAAAACGTGGGTTACCACGCAGTACTCCCTCTATTCTGTGCAACCATCGTTCAGATCGGCGGCTTCCTCGTCAATATGCGTAACAACATGATCAACCTTCTTGCCGAAGACTACATCACGATGGCGAAAGGCAAAGGGCTTAGCGAGAACCGTGTCGTCTTCAATTACGCCGCACGTAACGCGCTACTTCCAAGTGTAACCGCGCTATCTATGTCTTTGGGTATGGCCATTGGTGGCCAATTGATCATCGAGATGATTTTCAACTACCCAGGTTTAGGCACCGTGCTACTTAACGCAATTCACGCTCGTGACTACCAAGTACTTCAAGGTCAGTTAATTATCATGACGATGTTCATGCTGTGCTTCAACTTAATGGCTGACATGCTGTACATGATTCTAGACCCTCGCCTACGTACGGGAGGCAAATAATCATGAAAGAACTATTCAAACTTATTTTAGGTAACTCATTCGCTCGAATCGGTCTTGGTATTGTTACCGTATTCGTATTCGTTGCGATCGCAGCTCCTTTACTTACGAAACATGCGCCAGACAAGCGAACCGGTAATCCACACGAATACCCTAGCTTTGTCGTAAAACAAGCGCAAAATAATCCTGATGGCTGGGTAGCTAAAAATCTAGCAGATGATCGTCGTACGCTGATTATGTCGAAAAAGGCTGATCACGTTCTGGGGACTTCACGTATGGGTCGTGATATTTGGTCACAAGTGGCTTACGGTGCTCGCGTATCGCTGGGTGTCGGCTTTGGTGCTGGCATCATCGTATGTTTCCTAGCAACGGTCATTGGTATCTCGGCAGGTTACTTCGGCGGCAAAGTGGATGACATATTGAGTGCAGCGATGAACATCATGCTGGTAATCCCTCAATACCCATTGCTCTTTGTACTGGCAGCCTTTATTGGCGAAGCAGGTCCACTCACCATTGCCTTGATTATCGCTGGTACCTCTTGGGCGTGGGGCGCACGTGTTGTCCGTTCTCAAACCATGGCTCTGCGTGAGAAAGAGTTTGTGAAAGCCGCTGAAGTATTGGGCGAGTCTTCATTCCGCATCATCTTCGTTGAAATTTTACCAAACCTAATCCCGATTGTCGGTGCAAGCTTCATCGGCTCAGTAATGCTCGCTATCAATACTGAAGCTGTAATCTCGTTCTTGGGCCTGGGCGATGCCAACACCATCAGTTGGGGCATCATGCTTTACAACGTGCAAACCTCATCAGCAATGTTGATTGGCGCATGGTGGGAAGTATTAGCACCTTGTATCGCCTTAACTCTTTTGGTGACTGGTCTTGCTCTACTTAACTTTGCCGTTGATGAAATTGCTAACCCACAGCTTCGTTCTCACAAAGGCATGAAACGCTGGAAGAAACTGGCAGAGAAAGACAAGAAAGAGCGCGCGCCTGAAATGGCACCACAAAATGCACTATGGAGCGGAGATAAATAATCATGACTGCACCACTAATTTCTATCCGTAACCTATGCGTAGATTACATCACAGATGCGGGCGATGTCCGCGCCTGTAACAACGTTAGCTTTGACATTGCGCCAGGTGAAGTCTTTGGCCTGGCAGGTGAATCTGGCTGTGGTAAATCCACAGTTGCTTTCTCGCTCATGCGTCTTCATAAGCCGCCAGCATTCATCACTGGTGGTGAGGTCATCTTCAACGGTGAAGACATCATTAAGTACAGCGATGAACGTATGCAATCATTCCGCTGGAGCGAGATGTCGATGGTGTTCCAAAGTGCTATGAACGCATTAAATCCGGTGCTTACGATGGAAGAGCAGTTTTGCGATGTCATCATGCGCCACACCAACATGACACGTGAACAAGCGAAAAAGCGCGCCGAAGGATTGTTGGAAATCGTTGATATTCATCCAAGCCGCTTGAATGACTACCCACACCAATTTTCTGGTGGTATGCGCCAGCGCTTAGTCATTGCGATTGCTCTGGCTCTCAATCCAAAGATGATCATCATGGATGAGCCAACGACGGCACTCGATGTTGTGGTTCAGCGTGAAATCCTACAAAAGATCTATGCACTAAAAGAAGAGTTCGGCTTCTCGATCCTTTTCATTACCCACGACTTGTCACTCATGGTCGAGTTCTCGGATCGAATCGGCATTATGTACTCCGGTGAGTTAATTGAAGTCGCCCCTTCTAAGCAAATTCTGGAAAGTCCTTACCACCCTTACACTAAAGGTTTGGGTAGCTCTTTCCCTCCACTAACTGGTCCTAAAACCAAATTAACTGGTATTCCAGGCAACCCTTTGAACCTATTAGAGATTCCTCAAGGCTGCCGATTCCAAGCTCGCTGCGACCGCGTCCACGAAGCTTGTACACGAGTACCAACTCAGCTGCGTCAAATTGAACCTGGTCGTTTTTCAAATTGCCACTTATACGGCGACACGATTGCTCAAGCTAAGGTTTAACAACAAAAAATAATGCTAGCTAAGAACAAAATTACACTGGAGAGAATTATGAGCAAACAACTCGGCGAACTGCTGATTGAGGGTAAACATGTCGTTAAGGACTTCCCTTTAAATAGTAACTCAATCAAGCAGTCAAAAATGCGCGCGATCAACGACGTGTCATTCAAGATGTACAAGAGCCGCGGTTTGTCAGTAGTAGGTGAATCAGGCTCTGGTAAATCTACTACCGCTAAAATGATAGCTAAAATGTACGCCCCTACCGAGGGTGTAATCGAATACAGAGGTCGTGATATCCAAGATATTACCTCTCGACATGACTTGATGACATACCGTGAAGGCGTACAAATGGTATGGCAGGACCCATTTGGCTCACTAAACCCTACACACAATATCTTTCACCATATTGCTCGCCCGTTGCTGATCCATAAAAAGATTGCACCAGGCAACAAAAAGGAACTGGAAGAGCGTGTGTATGACCTACTAGAACAAGTTGGTCTGATTCCGCCAAAAGAAACCGCGCAAAAGTTCCCGCACCAGCTATCTGGCGGTCAGCGTCAACGTGTAAACCTAGCTCGTAACATCGCTGTAGGTGCAGAAGTGGTATTGGCAGATGAGCCAACATCAATGCTGGACGTGTCAATTCGTGCTGGTGTTCTTAACTTGATGGAAGAGATGAAGTTCGAGAAACAAATGTCTCTGCTTTACATCACTCACGACATCGCAACGGCGCGTTACATTGCTGAAGATCTCGCGGTTATGTACGTAGGTCACATGGTTGAATGGGGGGATACTGAGGAAATCATTCACGATCCTCAGCACCCATATACGCAACTCTTGGTATCTGCTGTGCCTGATCCATCGAAGTCTATCCACGAGAAGCTGAAAGGCAACAAAGGGGAAATCCCACTTTGGACACCGGATTCAGTCGGCTGCCCATTTGCAGGACGCTGCGTACACGCAACCGATAAATGTCGCGAACGACTACCGGGCGTCACTCAGCTTTCTGAGAACCACTTTGTTCGCTGTTACTTATTTGAAGATTAATTATAACGAGGGTCAGGTTCAGCCTGACCCATTCCTGTTTTATCGTTTCCCGGAGACATTGAATGCTGCTACTGACTAACCACATTGGTTATGAACATCTGGGCCCAAAGAAAGCCATTGTCCAGACCGAACAACCACACTTGTCTTCTTACACTGCCCAATTGATTTGTGCCACTACCGAGCAAACCGTGGCAACTTTTGCGGTTGAAGAACAGGGTAAAGTGGCGAACTGGCATCAGGGCTATTTCTACCTCATCGACTTTTCACCTTTCACAGATTCAGGCGACTATTTCCTGCAAGTGGAAGATACGCGCTCTTCCTCTTTCACCATTGGCGAACATATTCTGTTAGATCAAACTTTGTCGGATGTGATCCACTACTTCAAATCACAACGTTGTGGTGGAATTTTCGATCAACAAGATCGACAAGTTCCAGTGCTCAACGCCAACCAAACGGTTGATGTACACGGAGGCTGGTACGACGCATCTGGAGACGTTAGCAAATATTTAAGTCATCTTTCATACGCTAATTATTTGAACCCTCAACAAACCCCAATGGTGGTTTGGAACATCCTAAAAGGGCTTTCATTGCTTGAAGGAAGCGAAGACATTGCAGCCTTCACACGTACACGTCTTATTGAAGAAGCCCTGTTCGGTGCAGACTTCCTTGTTCGTATGCAAAACGAAAAAGGCTTCTTCTACATGACGGTCTTTGATAAGTGGAGCAAAGATACTGCGCAACGAGAAATCTGTGCCTACGAAACGCAACTTGGTCACAAATTTGACGACTACCAAGCAGGCTTTCGACAAGGTGGCGGTGTCGCCATCGCAGCGCTGGCCGCGGCGTCGCGTTTAGGTGTTCACGGCGAATACGATCAACAGAAATACCGCAACGCCGCTGAAAATGGTTACTGGCACCTAAAAGAGCACAATACGCAGTACCTCAATGATGGTGAAGAAAACATTATCGACGAATACTGTGCGCTACTAGCTAGTGTAGAACTGTTTAAAGCCACCAAAGAAACTCGCTACTTGGAAGAGAGCCGTTTGTGGGCGCAACACTTAGTTGCCCGTCAAATGAGCGACGAGCAGATGCAACACTTTTGGTCAGCAAACCAAGACGGCAGTCGTCCATACTTTCACGCTGCCGAAGCAGGTCTACCAGTTATTGCCCTATGCGAATACCTAGCAATTGAAGACGACTCCGTACAGACAGAATCGGTAAAACGCATCGTTAACCGAGCGTGTGAGTTTGAGATCAAAATATCGAATAAAGTGACCAACCCATTCGGTTACCCTCGCCAGTATGTTAAAGGCGTAAATGAGTCAAAACGCGATGCATTTTTTGTCGCACACAACAATGAATCCGGCTATTGGTGGCAAGGCGAGAATGCTCGATTGGGATCACTCGCGACCATGGCGTATCTTGCTCAACCGCATATAGCATCGCAAAAAATACAGCAACAACTTTCCGTATTCGCTCAAGATGCATTGAACTGGATTGTAGGCTTAAACCCGTACGACATGTGCATGCTTGATGGCCACGGTCGTAACAACCCTGATTACCTTCCTCAATATGGTTTCTTCAACGCTAAAGGCGGTGTATGTAACGGAATCACTGGCGGCTTTGAAGACGAGGAAGACATCGCATTTAACCCACCAGCACAAAAAGACGACATGCTACAAAACTGGCGCTGGGGTGAACAATGGATCCCGCATGGCGCTTGGTACTTACTCGCGATAATGAGTCAAGCTCAGCATATTTCTCAGTTGGCAACCTCTAAAAATATTAAGGAACAATAATCATGGGGATGTATTTTGTTGGTATCGATGGTGGCGGCACGTCATGTCGAGCCAGGATTAAAGATTCACAAGGTAATTTTCTTGGCGAGGCTAAAAGCGGCAGCGCCAACATAATGCTAGGCGCTGAAATTGCAATGGCTTCGATTCTTGAATCCATCACTTCGGCTGCCGAGCAAGGCGGCCTGACACAACAAGATTTTGCATCGATGCATGTCGGCTTAGCCCTTGCAGGTGCCGAGCACAAAGCATCTTGGCAAGCCTTCATGTCTCTTCCTCATCCGTTTGCCAGTATGACTCTTAATACTGATGCTTACGGCGCGTGCGTTGGTGCACACAATGGCGAAGATGGCGCAATCATGATCGCAGGAACAGGCTCTTGTGGCATCTATCTTAAAGGATTGGAGCAGCACGTTGTCGGTGGTCGCGAATTCCCGATTTCGGATCAAGGTGGCGGCGCAGTGATGGGGCTTCGCCTAGTTCAACAAGTTTTGTTAGCAGAAGATGGCATCAGAGAGAAAACGCCTCTAGCACAACACGTCATGGCGCATTTCGAAAATGACGTTGATAACGTGGTGGCTTGGTCTAAACAAGCGCTTCCTCGTGATTATGGCCAGTTTTCTCCTGCAATTTTCCAACATGCAGAACAAGGTGATGCACTAGCAATTGAGATGCTGAAGCAAACCGCAGCTGATATAGAAATGTTTCTCGTGGCATTAAACAAGCGCGGCGCAACGCGTATTTGTTTAATGGGCAGCATTGCTGAACGTATTTTACGTTGGCTTTCGCCACCAGTTCAGCAATGGGTTGTTGAGCCACAGTTTGACGCGATTGAAGGCGCAATTATGTTTGCAGGTAAACCTGAACATAACCTTTACTCGCTCAATGCGGCGTAGGAGTAGATATGGAATATCGTGTTGATCTCGTCGTCCTATCAGAACAAAAGCAAAACTGCCGTTTCGGACTGACTTTCCATAATTTGAGCGATCAAGATCTCCACAATTGGAGCCTGATTTTTGCTTTTGATCGCTACATTCTGCCGGATAGTATTTCGAATGGTCAACTCAAGCAAATTGGCAGCTACTGCACCCTCAAACCAGAAGGGTTGGTGCTGGCAGCTAACCATCATTTTTACTGCGAGTTCAGTATTGGTTCGAACCCATTCCGTTACTATTCTGATGGATTCAATGAAGCCTTGGTCAACTTTGAAGTCAACGGCAACCTTCAGCGAGCTCAAGTCGATGTTACGCCGATCGTATTGGCTTCACCGTACCGTGAACGTAGTGAGATCCCTTCCAGCTTGACGCATGCGCAGCCTTTATTGCCAAAACCAAACCATATAGAAGTCAGCGATCACTGCTTTAGCTTTAATCATCAAGCTGGCGTTGCGGTTTATTCAAACCTAGCCAATGCAGCTAAAGAGTGGTTACTTGAAGAGCTTAAGCGCATTCATCAATTTGAGTTCGCATCAGACAATGGCAGTCAGATCATCTTCAAAGGCAACCCAACCTTGGATGAAGGCGCTTACAAGCTGAAGGTAGCAGAAGAGTCGATCAAAATTGAAGCAGGTTCTTCGTCTGGTTTTACCCATGCTTGTGCAACGTTATTGCAATTGATCAAAGTTGGCGATCAACCAGCCTCAATGGAAGTGGTTTGCTGTTCAATCAAAGACCGACCACGTTTTCGTTACCGCGGTATGATGCTAGATTGTGCACGCCATTTTCACTCCGTTGAGCAAGTCAAACGTTTGATCAACCAGTTGGCTCACTACAAGTTCAATACATTCCATTGGCACCTTACCGATGATGAAGGTTGGCGAATTGAGATCAAATCATTGCCTCAACTAACCGATATTGGCGCATGGCGTGGGTTGGATGAAACCAATGAGCCACAGTACACGCACCTTGCTGAGCGTTACGGCGGTTTTTACACTCAAGAAGACATCAAAGACGTGGTTGCCTTTGCTTCGAAACGAGGCATCACTGTAATCCCTGAAATCGATGTACCAGGCCACTGCCGTGCTGCCATCAAGTCGTTACCACACCTATTGGTTGAAGCAGAAGATACCACCGAATACCGCAGTATTCAGCATTACAACGACAACGTCATTAACCCTGCTCTTCCGGGAAGCTATGAGTTTATCGACAAAGTGTTGGAAGAAGTCTCCGCGCTGTTCCCTGCGCCTTATGTTCATATCGGTGCGGATGAAGTACCTAACGGGGTTTGGTCAAAAAGCCCTGCGTGCCAAGCTCTAATGGAACAACTGGGTTACAGCGACTACAAAGAGTTGCAAGGACACTTCTTGCGTTATGCCGAAGACAAACTTCGTAAATTGGGCAAACGCATGCTGGGCTGGGAAGAAGCTCAACACGGCGACAAAGTCAGTAAAGATACAGTGATCTATTCGTGGTTAAGCGAAGAGGCGGCGTTGAACTGCGCACGCCAAGGTTTCGATGTGGTGCTACAACCAGCACAAACCACCTACCTAGATATGACCCAAGACTACGCACCAGAAGAACCGGGCGTGGATTGGGCTAACCCGTTGCCGCTTGAAAAAGCTTACAACTATGAACCACTCGCTGAAGTGCCAGCCGACGATCCAATACGTAAACGCATTTGGGGCATTCAAACAGCATTGTGGTGCGAAATCATTAACAACCAGTCTCGTATGGACTACATGGTCTTCCCGCGCTTAACCGCAATGGCAGAAGCATGCTGGACAGACAAACAACACCGAGATTGGACCGACTATTTATCACGTTTGAAAGGCCATCTACCTCTGCTTGATTTGCAGGGAGTGAATTACCGTAAACCGTGGAAGTAATACAAAACTGATGTCGAAACATCACGCTTGAAGAGTTTTTAAATTTTGGCTGCAGATGCAGCTTAGTAAAAAGGAAAGACACAAATGAAATACGGCTATTTCGATAACGAGAATCGCGAATACGTCATTACTCGCCCTGATGTACCTGCTCCTTGGACCAACTACCTAGGTACAGAAAAATTCTGTACCGTTATCTCGCACAACGCGGGTGGCTACTCGTTCTACAACTCTCCAGAATACAACCGTGTTACTAAATTCCGTCCAAACGCGACATTCGATCGCCCAGGACACTACGTTTACCTACGTGATGATGAGACGGGTGATTACTGGTCAATCTCTTGGCAACCTGTTGCGAAAAGCCTAGACAAAGCAAACTACGAAGTTCGTCACGGCTTGTCTTACTCTAAGTTCAAATGTGAATACAGCGGCATTAGCGCAACCAAAACGCTCTTTGTACCAAAAGGCGAAGACGCGGAAATTTGGGATGTGGTCATCAAGAACACCTCTGACAAACCGCGTACGATCAGCGCATTCTCATTTGTTGAGTTCTCATTCAGCCACATTCAATCTGATAACCAAAACCATCAGATGTCTCTCTACTCTGCGGGTACGTCATACAACGAAGGCGTGATTGAATACGACCTGTACTACAACACCAACGACTTCGAAGGTTTCTACTACCTAGCGTCAACGTTTGATCCAGATTCATACGACGGCCAACGTGATAGCTTCCTAGGTCTATACCGCGACGAAGCAAACCCACTAGCAGTAGAGCAAGGTAAGTGTTTTAACACCGCGCAAACGTGTTACAACCACTGTGGCTCTCTGCACAAGCAGTTTACTATCCAACCAGGTGAAGAAGTTCGCTTTGCTTACATTCTGGGTATCGGTAAAGGTAACGGTGAACGTTTGCGTGCTAAGTACCAAGACCTTGCAGAAGTCGACAAGGCATTTGCTGGCATCAAAGCACACTGGGATGAGCGTTGTGGCAAGTTCCAAGTGAAATCGCCAAACGAAGGCCTAGACACCATGATCAATGCTTGGACGCTATACCAAGCAGAAACGTGTGTAGTTTGGTCTCGCTTTGCTTCGTTCATTGAGGTCGGCGGGCGTACTGGTCTTGGTTACCGTGACACCGCGCAGGATGCGATTTCCGTACCACATGCAAACCCAGCGATGACACGCAAGCGCATTGTGGACCTACTACGCGGCCAAGTAAAAGCGGGTTACGGCCTACACCTATTCGATCCTGATTGGTTCGATCCTGAAAAAGCAGATGTTAAACCATCTAAGTCTCCAACAGTTGTTCCTACTCCGTCCGATGAAGATAAGATCCACGGTATTGAAGACACTTGCTCTGATGATCACCTATGGCTAGTACCAACCATCTGTAAATACGTGATGGAAACCGGTGAGCACAGCTTCTTCGACGAAGTGATTCCTTACGCGGATGGTGGTGATGCAACCGTGTATGACCACATGAAAGCTGCGCTAGACTTCTCTGCTGAATACGTGGGTCAAACGGGCATCTGTAAAGGTCTACGTGCCGACTGGAACGACTGTCTAAACCTAGGTGGCGGCGAGTCTTCAATGGTGTCTTTCCTGCACTTCTGGGCGCTACAAGAGTTCATCGACCTTGCAAAATACCTAGGCAAAGACGCTGACGTTGAGAAGTACACCGAGATGGCGGCAAACGTGCGTGAAGCGTGTGAAACACACCTTTGGGACGAAGAAGGCGGCTGGTATATCCGTGGTCTAACGAAAAATGGCGACAAGATCGGTACTGCGCAGCAAAAAGAAGGTCGTGTACACCTTGAGTCAAACACGCTAGCGGTTCTGTCTGGCGCGGTTTCTCAAGAGCGCGGTGAAAAGGCAATGGACGCGGTCGACGAGAACCTCTTCTCTGAGTACGGCCTTCACCTAAACTCACCATCTTTTGCAACACCGAATGATGATATCGGCTTCGTAACTCGCGTTTACCAAGGCGTAAAAGAGAACGGTGCAATCTTCTCGCATCCAAACCCATGGGCTTGGGTAGCTGAAGCGAAACTGGGTCGTGGTGACCGTGCAATGAAATTCTACGATGCACTAAACCCATACAACCAGAACGACATCATCGAAAAACGTATTGCAGAACCATACTCATACGTTCAGTTCATTATGGGTCGTGACCACCAAGACCACGGTCGTGCAAACCACCCATGGTTAACAGGTACATCTGGCTGGGCTTACTTCGCTGTTACCAACTTTATCCTTGGTGTGCGTACCGGCTTCGATGGTCTGACTATCGATCCATGTATCCCAACGGACTGGCCGGGCTTCGAAGTGACTCGCCAATGGCTAGGTGCAACTTACAACATCAAAGTCGTTAACCCAGACTCAGTAAGCAAAGGCGTGAAGTCGATTACTGTGAACGGTAAAGCAGTAAATGGTGCCTCTGTACCAGTTCAAGCGGAAGGTTCAGTAAACGAAGTGATCGTAACACTAGGTTAATCGCTTAAAAATGCCCCAATGCACTTTTGCTCTTTAGCTTGTGCATTGGGCTCGCTAGCAAAATTTTAAGGCGCGGTGTATTGCCGCCGTTATTGAGGTTCGAATCATGATCAAATTTGGTACAGGCGGTTGGCGCGCATTCATCGGTGAAGAATTCACTAAAGATAATGTTCGTTTGGTTGCTCAAGCAGTTGCAAACATTACGAATAACGAATCTGTTGCTGATCGCGGCTTTGTCATTGGCTATGACCGACGTTTTCTGTCTGACAAAGCTGGCCGTTGGTTTGCCGAAGTTTTAGCAGCAAACGGCATCGTCGTTAGCTTTATCGATAAGTTTGTTCCAACGCCTATCGTAATGTTTAAAGCGAAGGAAATGGGCTGCGCTTACTCTGCATGTATTACGGCATCGCACAACCCGGCCGATTACAACGGCATTAAAGTCTTCATTGAAGGCGGTCGTGATGCAGATGAAATCATCACCCAAAAAATCGAATCACAAATCGATACGCTCACTGCACAAGATGTAAAAAGTGTCGATTTTGAACAAGCGGTTGAAGATAAGCTGATTCAAATTATCAACCCGATGAACGAATTCGTAGATTCGATCATTAACTTTATTGATATCGAGTCGATCAAAAAAGCCAACCTACGCGTTTTGATTGACCCGATGTTCGGTGTTGCAAAAAATGCGCTGCAAACCGTATTAATCAATGGCCGCTGTGACGTTGATGTGATTAACGATGGAAAAAACCCAGACTTCGGTGGGTTAATGCCTTCGCCAAGTGCTGCAACACTCTACCGTTTGATGCACCTAGTAAAAGAGCAAGGTTACGATATTGGCATCGGTACCGATGGCGATGCGGACCGTCTTGGTATTATTGACGAAAAAGGTAACTTCATTCATCCGAATGAAGTCCTGATTCTACTTTATTATTACTTATTGGAGTACAAAGGTTGGACAGGTTCCGTGGTACGTAACATCGCGACGACTCATCTTCTCGATAAAATTGCTGAAGACCACGGTGAAAAATGCTTTGAGGTACCAGTAGGCTTTAAGCACATCAGCTCTCAAATGGAAGCGGATGACTCACTGATTGGTGGGGAAAGCTCTGGCGGCCTAACCATTCGCGGCCACATCAAAGGTAAAGATGGCGTCTTCGCGTCTAGCTTGTTAGTTGAAATGATTTCAGTAACCGGCAAGAAGCTGTCTGAGTTGCTAGATGAAATCTACGGTAAGTACGGCTATGCCTACATGGCAGAAGGTGATTGCAAGTTCAAACCGGCGCAAAAAGAGGTACTGTTCAACAAAATTTATATTGAAAAGCAGTTGCCTGAGTTTGAGTTTGAAATCGAAAAAGTCAGCTATGAAGATGGTGCGAAAGTCTACTTCAAGAACGGCGGTTGGATCATCGCACGCTTCTCTGGTACTGAGCCGTTACTACGTATTTTTGCAGAAATGCAAGATAAGGACACTGCGGAACGTGTTCTTCAACAGTTTAAAGACTTCTTATCTTTATAACTGACCTTGTGCCCGCTTCGAGCACTTCGGCTACGCTTGTCATGTAATTCAAGCTGTCGCTAAGGGGAAGAATACTTGCCCGGCATCACTGCCGGGCTTTTTTATTGTGTGTAGGCAGGCATAAGAGAATAGTAAAGGTACCCAGTAACGTTATGCGAATGCCAGCACGCCCTGCGTTTCAATTTTCACAGCAACAGACTCACCAATATTTAATGCCTGCGATGCTGTAGCCAACAAACGGTCGCCATTCGCATCAATCACGTAACGGCAGTGGTCGCCCATAAAGTGCTGCTCCAGCACCGTTACTGAGCTCTCTTCATCGGATTGAATTTGTACATGTTGCGGCCTTAGCAACAAAGAGCATTCAGACTGCACTGGGATCTCTTGTTGGGCTGTGGCTTCAACCACACCCAAGTGGGTTTCATATTCTGAATCCGAAACTCGTTTAGCGGCCAGGTAGCTACCACCACCTAAGAAATCCGCAACAAACTTACTTGAGGGCTGGTAGTAAAGCTCAGATGCCGTGCCATATTGCTCGATAACACCATTGTTCATCACTGCCATTTTATCAGCGAAGGCAAAAGCCTCTTCACGGCTATGCGTAACAAAAATGGCAGTCACGCCTTGCGCCTTAAAAATCTTACGGATCTCACTTATCAACTCATGGCGAACTTGCGTATCAATATTAGAGAACGGCTCATCCAGCAACAATAAGTCTGGGCTGTAAGCTAATGAGCGAGCAATCGCAACACGCTGCTGCTGTCCTCCAGACAATTGATGAGGATAACGATCGCCATAGCCTTGCAAATGCACGAGCTCGAGCATCTCTTGGACTTTGCCATTTTTCTCTTTTGTCGAGTAATGCTTTAAGCCAAAGGCAATATTTTGCTCCACCGTCAGGTGAGGAAAAAGCGCATAATCTTGGAAAATCATCCCGATATTACGCTGTTCTGGTGGCAACCAGTTCTCCCCATCATCAATCGTGACGCAATTTAAGCTCATTTCGCCTGACGTTAACGGCAATAATCCCGCAACGGCTTTTAATAGTGTTGTTTTTCCGCAACCACTTGCACCTAGTAAACAGACAATTTGCCCTTGCTCCACCTCAAGAGACAATGATTCGAGTACGGTTTGATCATCATATTGGCAAGTTAGGTTTTTAATTGATAATGCGCAGCTCATCAGTGATTTTGCTCCAGTGAACGGTTAACAACAACAAGCGGGATCAACCCAACAAGAACCAACAGAACCGCAGGCAAAGCGGCCAATTCTAAATGCTCATCCGAGGCGAAGTTATAAACGTATGTGGCTAGTGTTTCAAAGTTAAATGGACGAAGTAATAGAGCCGCATTGAGCTCTTTCATCGACTCGATAAACACTAACAGAGCCGCAATCAGTGCACCACGTTTAACCAGCGGAAAGTGCACACGCCACAGCATGGCATTAGGCTTACAACCCATGGTGCGAGACGCCATATCTAACGAAGGCGAAATTTTATTTAAATTACTTTCGATACTACCAATCGCCACCGCTGAAAAGCGCACAACCATGGCAAAAACCAGGGCGAACATGGAGCCAGAAAAAATAAGTCCCGGTCTTCCCCACTCCATGGCTTTAGCAAGGTCGTTGACGCGGTGATCCATAAATAGTACTGCGACCATCACACCAATCGCTAATACGGTTCCTGGCACTGCATACCCCATCGAAGAAAGACGCATAAATGCCAAGCTTTCGCGCTTGCCATTGACGCGATGGGTAAAGTTAACGATCAGTGCGACAGCAACACCAATAATGGCGGCAATAACCGACACGACCAAACTATTCCATGCGTATTCACGAAACTCGGGGGTCCAACTCTGCGCAAAGTAAGTTATCGCATAATCAATCAGCTGTAGTAATGGCAAAATAAACGCGACCGAAACCAAGCCCCAACACCAAACCAGCGCGGTCCACTTTTTCCAGCCCGTCAACTCATAACGAAAATCTTCGTGACTGTTAAATTGGCTTTGAAAAAGCTTTTGTTTACGACGACTGTAGCGTTCGGCACTGAGAAGCAGTACTACAATGACAAGCATCATGGCTGAAATCTTGGCTGCTGCATTAAGATTAGAGTACCCCAACCAAGTATCGTAGACCGCTGTGGTTAACGTATTCACAGCGAAGTAACTTACAGTACCAAAGTCACCGATGGTCTCCATTGCGACCAGCGACAAACCCACAGCGATAGAAGGTCGCACTAGTGGCATCGAGATGCGCCAAAAGCTTTCCCATGGAGAGCACTTGAGCAAACGCGCGCTTTGCAACAAAGAGACATTTTGCTCCATAAATGCAGCTCGACACAGCAAATACACGTAAGGGTACAGCACTAAAGCCAACACAAAGGTCGCGCCAGGCAAGGTGCGAATATCAGGGAACCAATACTCGCCAGGTCCCCATCCGGTTACATCACGCAAAAAGATCTGAATTGGACCAGCAAAATCAAACCAATCAGTAAAAATATAACCAATGATATAACCTGGCATCGCAAGAGGTAACACCAATGCCCACTGCAACCATTTTTCGGTCGGCAGTTTACACATGGCCATTATCCAAGCGCTTGGTATACCAAGAATTAAGGACAACACCATTACGCCAATAGTGAGCGCAACCGTGTTAAAAATATAAGTCGGCATGACTGTCGCCATTAAATGGGCAAACAAATCATCCGTTTCACCAATTGCGGTGTAGAAGATCGCTAAGATCGGCAAAACCAGTAACAGAGTTATTACCCCACTACTGGTTTTCCATAAAGAGTGTTTATCTTTCATCGCCTAATTACTGCAAGGCTGTATGAAATACAAATGCTGTTGCAAATACATCTCATATCCTTTAATCAAATGGGGGTACTGTTATACCCCCACAAGGAATTAAAGGTCAAATTTCACTTCGTCTAATAGCTTAATTGCCGCTTCGTGGTTGGCTGCAATATCGTCTAGAGAAAGCTTGTCTGCTTTAAAGTCACCCCAAGATTCCACAAGTTCAGAACGCTTCACGCCTTCTTTAACAGGGTACTCGTAGTTAACTTCTGCGTACATCTGCTGCGCTTTGTCACCCGTTAGGAATTCCATTAGCTTCACAGCATTGTCTTTGTTTGGAGAGTACTTCGCCATCGCCATACCAGAGATGTTTACGTGAGTACCTGTAGTCTCTTGGTTAGGGAAGTTAATGTAAACTGCATCTGCCCAAGCTTTTTGCTCTTTGTCGTTAACCATTTTACCTAGGTAGTAGCTGTTACCTAGAGAAACATCACATAGGCCTTCTTTGATCGCTTTAACTTGTGCACGATCGTTGCCTTGTGGTTTGCGAGCAAGGTTTGCTTTCACACCTTCTAACCACTCTTTGGTTTCTGCTTCGCCATTGTGAGCAATCATTGCTGAAACTAGAGAAACGTTGTACGGGTGCTTACCGCTACGAGTACAAATTTTACCTTTGAACTCTGGCTTAGCTAGATCTGCATAGTTGAAATCTGCGCCTAGTTTACCTACGCGATCACGTGAAGAGTAAACACTACGTGAACGTAGAGTTAGGGCAAACCACTCATTCTCTTTATCTTGGTATTGAGCTGGTACGTTTTCTTCAATGATTTTGCTATCTACTTTCTGAACTAAACCTTTGTTTGTCAGTTCAGCTAGACGACTGATGTCTGTCGTAAGGATAACGTCAGCTGGGCTGTACTCGCCTTCTTGAGCTAGCTTTTCTGCTAAGCCTTTTTTAGCAAATTTTACGTTTACTTTGATGCCAGTTTCTTTAGTGAACTCGTTGAACATAGGCTCAACTAGGAAAGGTTGACGGTAAGAGTAGACGTTCACTTCTTCAGCAGCCATTGCTGTTGGAGCTAAGGTTGCGCAAGTTAATGCTGAAAGAGTTAGCAGTTTTTTCATTGTTTAATCCTTTACCATGCTAATGATAACGTTTATCAGTTGCGTTATTATATGTATGTTCAATAAGAAGACAATGACAAATATTAAAAAACCTGCTCATCGGAGCAGGTTTTTATATGTTGAGAGTGTAACTATTTATTACAGGCTATTGATTACTTCACAGTGACAAATTCTGGGTACGCACCGACGCCACAATCATGCATGTCCATACCTTCCATTTCTTCATCTTCCGTGACGCGAATTCCAACGGTTGCTTTCAAGATAGCCCACACCACTAGACTGGCACCAAATACCCAAGCAAAGATAACGACTGCACCTAAAAGCTGCGCACCGAATGTAGCATCGCCGTTACTTAGTGGCACAACCATCAAACCAAAGAAGCCACAAACACCATGCACTGAAATCGCACCGACTGGGTCATCAATTTTTAGTTTATCTAGGCCAATGATGCTGAATACGACTAGCGCGCCAGATACTGCACCGATAGCAACTGCATATAATGGCGATGGTGATAGAGGATCTGCGGTGATAGCAACCAAGCCAGCTAGCGCACCATTGAGAATCATCGTTAAATCCGCTTTGCCCCAAGTCGTTTTACATACAAATAGCGCCGCAATAGCACCTGCAGCAGCAGCTGCGTTGGTGTTTAGGAAGATCTGACCTACCGCTGTTGCGTTCTCAAAGTCTGAAACCATCAACTGAGAACCACCGTTAAACCCAAACCAACCAAACCAAAGGATGAAAGTACCTAGTGTTGCCAAAGGCATGTTTGAACCTGGAATCGGGTAGATTTCACCGTTTTTTCCATATTTACCTTTACGAGCACCAAGAAGCAATACACCAGCGAGAGCTGCAGAAGCACCAGCCATATGTACGATACCTGAACCTGCAAAGTCGCTAAATCCAGCTTCTGCTAGGAAACCACCGCCCCATGTCCAATAACCTTCCATTGGGTAGATAAATGCGGTCAAAATCGCAGAGAAAACCAAGAAAGACCAAAGCTTCATACGTTCAGCCACCGCACCAGAAACGACAGACATTGCCGTTGCAACGAAGACGACTTGGAAGAAGAAGTCAGATTCTAGAGAGTGATCAGCCCCTTCACCTTGAGTACCAATCAGCGCACCAAATGAAGGTAACCAGCCTCCTTCCCCGTTGTCGACATACATGATGTTGTATCCAACGATCAGAAACATCGTACATGCAATTGCGTACAAACAGATGTTCTTCGTAAGAATTTCTGTTGTGTTCTTAGATCGCACAAGACCCGCTTCTAGCATCGCAAAACCAGCTGCCATCCACATTACCAACGCACCGGAAATGAGGAAGAAAAAGGTGTCAAGTGCGTAACGTAACTCGGTTACTGTTGTTGTTAATTCCATAATAAGTTTCTCCAATCCCTTGAATTCTTAAAGTGCTTCTGCGTCCATTTCGCCCGTTCGGATACGCACCGCTTGGTTCAGGTCGTAGACAAAAATTTTACCGTCACCAATCTTTCCTGTTTGCGCAGCTTTTGTAATCGCTTCAACCACTCGCTCAACATTATCCGCGTGAGTAGCGATTTCAATTTTCACTTTTGGTAGGAAATCGACCTGATACTCAGCGCCGCGATACAGTTCCGTGTGGCCTTTTTGACGACCAAACCCTTTAACTTCTGATACCGTCATCCCTTCGATACCGACGTTAGCCAATGCTTCTCGCACATCGTCTAATTTAAACGGCTTAATAATGGCATTGATTATTTTCATTCAATTCTCTCCGAAGCTTTCATCCTGAAACACTTCTAATAATCCAATCTACGTGCCAAGTTTTTAAGTCATTGAATAATAAAAACTAACGTCAATTTACATATCTATAAACAAAAAGGGCGCACCATATCGGTGCGCCCTTTTCACAAATTTAAAGCAACAGAAGGAAAGTTACCCAAAACTGTGCACTAAATGTTCAAAAAGTCTTTCCATCGCTCGATAAGAATCATGAAGTCCTCTATTCCACAGCTTGCTGTACTTTCTGCATTGTAGAAATCGAATTCACTTTCCATCTCAACATCATGGTCATGGGCCAATGCGTTTTCTTGCACTAGGACTTCATCGCCCAGAATCATCAAGCTAATTTCTGTACCTGTTAGGTTATGCTCTTGAGAAGGCGCTGAAAATGACTGCTCAATTAACTTTTCAACCTGAGCAATCTTCATAGGATCTTTGCCAATTTCTTCTTGCAGCCAGCGCCCAACAATCTCATGCCCCATGCTGCATTTTACGTAGTACTCGCCCATTAACGTGTTACGGATGAATTCAAATTCCATCGAGATTGCCTTTTCGTATCAATTTGGTGCGGAGTATAGCGAATTGCGCCCATAAAAAAAGCACCTCGTTTGAGGTGCTTTTTAATTGTGCAGTTAAACTTATGCAGGCTCTTGGAAGATCACTTCATCCGCTTTCTTGGTGTACTGATCCATTTTATGGAAGTTCAAGTAGCGGTAAGTATCTGTAGCGGTTGCATCAATTTGCTTCGCATACTCCAAGTACTCTTCTTTAGTTGGAATCTTACCAAGGATTGCACCTACGGCAGCTAGTTCCGCAGACGACAGGTAAACATTCGCACCAGTACCTAGACGGTTCGGGAAGTTACGCGTTGAGGTAGACATCACTGTTGATTTGTCTGCAACACGCGCTTGGTTACCCATACACAGTGAACATCCTGGTGTTTCGATTCGAACCCCAGCACGGCCAAAGATACCGTAATAACCCTCTTCCGTTAGCTGATCCTTGTCCATCTTCGTTGGCGGAGCGATCCATAGACGAGTTGCAAGCTGTCCGTTGAACTTATCTAGCAGCTTACCAGCAGCGCGGAAGTGACCGATGTTAGTCATACAAGAACCGATGAACACTTCATCAATCGCTGTGCCTTGTACTTCAGACAACAAGCGAGCGTCATCCGGATCATTCGGTGCACATAGTACTGGCTCATTGATTTCAGCCATATCGATTTCAATTACATGTGCATATTCAGCGTCTTTATCCGCTTGCATCAGCTCAGGATTTGCTAGCCACTCTTCCATCGCTGTAATACGACGTTCGATAGTACGGCGGTCACCGTAACGTTCAGAGATCATCCACTTCAGCATTACAATGTTAGAGTTTAGGTACTCTTCGATCGACTCTTGCGACAGTTTCACAGTACAACCTGCCGCAGAACGCTCAGCAGAAGCATCAGAAAGCTCAAATGCTTGCTCAACTGTTAGCGTTTCTAGGCCTTCAATCTCAAGGATACGGCCAGAGAATTCGTTGATCTTGCCCGCTTTTTCTACCGTTAGTAGACCTTGCTGAATCGCGTAGTAAGGGATGGCATGAACAAGGTCACGTAGTGTGATACCCGGTTGCATTTCACCTTTAAAGCGAACCAAGATTGACTCAGGCATATCTAGTGGCATAACGCCTGTCGCAGCAGCAAAGGCAACCAAACCCGAACCTGCTGGGAATGAAATACCTAGCGGGAAACGAGTATGTGAGTCACCACCAGTACCAACTGTATCCGGTAGTAGCATACGGTTTAGCCATGAGTGGATAATACCGTCACCCGGGCGAAGAGATACGCCACCGCGGTTCATGATAAAGTCCGGAAGTGTGTGGTGCGTGTTTACGTCTACTGGTTTTGGATACGCAGAGGTGTGACAGAAAGACTGCATGACAAGGTCAGCAGAGAAGCCCAAACACGCCAAGTCTTTAAGTTCATCACGAGTCATAGGGCCGGTAGTATCTTGCGAACCTACTGTCGTCATCTTCGGCTCACAGTAGGTACCAGGGCGAATGCCTTCTACGCCACACGCTTTACCAACCATTTTCTGTGCAAGCGTGTAACCCTTGCCAGAATCTGCGATTTCACCAGGTTTACGGAATACATCCGAAGGCTCAAGACCTAGCGATTGACGCGCTTTGTCTGTCAAACCACGACCGATGATCAATGGGATACGACCGCCAGCACGAACTTCATCAATCAGTACTTCCGTTTTCAGCGAGAACTCAGCTAAAACTTCACCTGTTTCGTGATTACAAACTTTACCTTCATATGGGTAAACATCGATAACATCGCCCATGTTGAGCTTAGTCACGTCGACTTCGATTGGTAGTGCGCCCGCATCTTCCATTGTGTTGAAGAAGATAGGTGCAATTTTACCACCAAGCACATAACCACCAGCACGTTTGTTTGGAACGTAAGGGATATCATCTCCCATGAACCAAAGAACTGAGTTGGTTGCAGATTTACGTGAAGAACCAGTACCAACAACATCACCAACGTAAACCAATTGGTGACCTTTTTCTTTCAATTCTTCAATTTGCTTGATCGGACCAATATTGCCCGGTTGATCAGGATTGATGCCTTCACGCTCGTTCTTCAGCATCGCAAGTGCGTGCACTGGGATATCAGGACGAGACCAAGCATCAGGTGCAGGTGAAAGGTCATCCGTGTTCGTTTCACCTGTTACTTTAAATACAGTTAGAGTGACTTTTTCTTCAAGCTTAGGCTTAGAAAGGAACCACTCAGCATCAGCCCATGACTGAAGTACTTTCTGTGCATGCGCATTGCCTGCTTTTGCTTTCTCTTCTACATCATAGAAAGCATCAAACATCAGAAGTGTATGAGACAATGCTTCTACAGCAATCTCTGCCAGTGCTTCGTCATCAAGTAGCTCAACTAGCGGCTCGATGTTGTAACCACCTTGCATAGTGCCTAGCAGTTCAGCCGCTTTTTCACGACTCACTAATGGTGATTTAACTTCACCTTTTGCTACTGCTGTTAGGAAACCCGCTTTTACATAAGCAGCTTCATCAACACCTGGAGGGATACGGTTTTCAAGTAGGTCAAGAATGAACTCTTCTTCACCTTGCGGGGGATTTTTCAGAAGTTCTACAAGTCCAGCAACTTGTTCTGCGTCTAGCGGTTTAGGAACAACTCCTTCAGCAGCACGCTCTTCGACGTGTTTACGGTAGGCTTCAAGCACGACTTTTTCCTCTCATTGCGGTTCCTCCTCTATTATTACTATTGTTAAAGTAAAGGAGTGAACATCCTTGGAAACTTGGCTCTCCATTGCCCTTGTTTTCATTCAATTATGATTGAGAAACAGCGCCGTAGAGGCCAAACTGTGGGCAAAATAATAGCAAATTTAACCTTAAATTAAAATCTTATCATTTTGACCAACATAGCAACTTACGACTAAAGTTCTGCTAATTTTGACCAAATATGCCAAGTTTTTGCTTTCTTATACCCGGTTAATTAAACGACGTTCCTACGATCAAATACACAGCATCCATATCCTGCTCAGTACGACCATAAGCCAACATAATTGGCCCGATTGGTGAGTCAACACCAAAGAAAATAGAGCCAGCATTGTAAAGTGGCGCTTCATTCAGCTTCAGATCATTATCTGACCACACTCCACCGTATTCCACTGATGCACCTAGGTAGACTGGCGCTTCAAATAGTCCAAAGTCATTGTCGAACCATTTGTATCGGTACACCAAGCTACTAAAAAACAGGTTCTGTCCAATCAAGCTATTTCTTGGGATACCAGATAGGTTTAAAAAGCCGCCTAACTCTCTCGGGTCAAGCGGAACCGATGAATTTTTACTTTCTACAAAGCTATATTCTGCATGTCCGACTAAAGTATGACGCTGATGACTGACCGCACCTTTGAATCGCGCGGAGATTTCATACACGGTATCTTCAATCATCTTTTCCGTGTCGAGTAGAGTGATACCTTCCGGACTCTTGTCATGGGATACGAAATATTCAAGATCGACCAGCAGTCCGCGAGTAGGAAATGCAAAATCATCAAGCGTATCGAGTCGATAGCTCGCAAATATACCTTTGCGCTCGAAGTCTAGCTGCCCTGCCGAGGCCAAGGTAGACAGCTCAATATCTCCTGTAGAGTAACGAGCACCAAGGCGCAACTCTTGCCATAACGTAGGTTGAATGCCAATCGCCAGTTCTGAAGCAAAGTCATTATAGGAAACGGGTAAGAAGTCGTTAACTGAGCTGAGGTCCGGGTTTTCAAACTCGGTAAAAGGTAAGTTTCTATCTTCACTGCTGTATCCAACACGGCCAGCAACAAAAAGCGTTTGGCTAGATAAAACAGGCGAATACAACTCAGCTTCTATCAGCTTATCCGTGCCCATTTCTACGTTGAACGCCAACTCTGCACCATGCGAGTTTAAATTAGTAAAATTGGTCGACATACCGATGCCGTATTGGCTATCCGTATCGAAGTCATCTTCAAGGAAAAATCGAAAGTTAACGTAATTCGGCCCCCACGACTTTTCGTTAACATCAAAAACCAACAATGTCTTACCATCAACATCTTCAAAGTGGTAAGTGATTAACTCAAAACGATCCAACGCATAGAGATTTTCAACGGCTTTTTCTATTTCAGCCGTTGGAATACGACGACCTGTTTTCAATTGGATACGGTTGGTAAGTAATACATCACTGTAGTGGGTGTTATTCACTATCACAATGTCATCAACAATGCGTTTATCACCGTAAACCAGCGTCTTACGTACCTCTTGCTTGTGATCAATGTACTTTTGGTATTCTGCGTTCGATAAACTTAGACCAAGCAGCTTATCTTCAAGCTGCTTGGTAATATCGTAGCCCGCTTGAAAAGCCCAAGGCATTTTGTCGAACTCGACCGTTTCCATGGTGCCCACATTGGGACGAATATAAATATCTTGTGGTTCAAGCTCGTCCACTTGCTGTTGCGTACTGCGACGAACTAGGTAATTAGAAAGTTGATCCGCTACAGTAAACAGCCCGGTAAACTCATCTTCGGTTTTGTAGTCGGTGCTAATATCGACAGCAATAACAACATCAGCCCCCATGGCGCGAGCCACATCGACAGGCATGTTATTGACCACGCCGCCATCGACAAGCATATGGCCATTGAGCTTATAGGGAGGAAGCGCTCCTGGTACAGACATGCTAGCCATCATGGCGTCCACAAGGTAGCCATTGCCAAGAACCACTTCCTCTAGCGCAAGAATATCTGTCGCCACAGAGCGATAAGGAATGGCAAGATCATCAAAAGAATCGAATCGCCCTAAGTTCCCTGTAGTCTCACGCAATACGCGCAACATGTTCTGGCCTTGCACGACACCCGTTGGGGCACGAACCTCACCAAATCTTAAGCCGAGGTCAGTGTTAATTTGATAGCGGTCTTCATACTCTTTATCACGAACTCGGCGTTGACTACGGTCGACACGATCTCGATAACCACTGCTCCAATCGACGGTGTAGATAAAACTTTCAATTTCATCAGCGCTCATCCCCGTTGCATAGAGACCACCAACATAAGCGCCCATACTGGTGCCCGTTACGATATCGACCGGGATCTGCATCTCTTCTAACGCTTTGAGGACGCCGATATGCGCAGCGCCTTTTGCTCCGCCACCGGCGAGCACAACTGCCACCTTTGGACGAGGCTCCACGTCATCCGTTTTTGCTAGAGAGTTGGCGAGGGAAACTGAAGGAGTGGTGATCAAAAAGGCACTAACCCAAAGCGCGAAATGGCGAGTCGACGGGCTTGATAACAGCTTTTTGAACATTCACTTCTTCCTTTGTTGAATTTCTTATCAAGTAGGGCGTGCTAGCAGCACCGCACTAACACGCCCTAATATGTACTAAGAATTGACCAGAGAGACAAGCTAATGTTGTTGATTTGGCGATGCTACCAATCAAATAAGCTGTTAAGCCAGTTTGATTTCTTCTCACACTGCTGCTTTATTTGACCCGTTTTATCCCAAACTGGCAGTTTATAATCACTGCGACAGTTCATTTCTAAACCACCATCTGATGTCGGCTTAAATCCTAACGTGGTGATCTCTCTTGGCCATGGAAGCTCTAAACGCTCAGGAATGCGTTGCTTCAAATACTCTGCGTACACTCGTAATGCACCGCTCGATCCCGTTAGATGAACCGGTTTGTTATCGTCGCGGCCTAGCCAAATTGTCGTCACTTCACGGCCATCAACACCGACAAACCAGCTATCGCGGTTATCGTTACTGGTACCCGTTTTTCCTGCCAGTGCAGCCCAACCAAACTGGCTTTGTAAGAAGCGGCCTGTACCTTGAGCAACCCCCTGTTTCATCGCGTAGGTCGTTAGCCATGCTGCTTGCTCATCCACGGCTCTTGATGAACGAGGCAAGGATTGATAAAGCACATTACCTTCCATATCCATCACTGAACGCAGAGCGGTCAGTTTCGCACGTTTGCCTGAGTTCGTCAGTGTCTGATACATCTGCGCGACTTCAAACGGCGTCAAAGAAAACGAGCCCAAAAACATCGAAGGCACTGGGCGGATTTCGTCTTTGTTGACGCCCAAACGCTCTAAAGTATCGGATACTTCTGGGATACCAAGCGCCATGCCTAAGCGCACAGTTGGCACGTTGAGTGACTTCGCTAAAGCAATGTAGAGTGGCACATCACCACGGTATTTTCGGTCGTAGTTACGCGGTGTCCATACATTACCTTTACTGCTTTTCAGGCTTAGCGGCGTGTCGTGCAGCGTCGTGCCTAGGTTATATTTTTCCGGTTGTTCTAAAGCCGTCAAGTAAATCGCTGGTTTAACTAGAGAACCAATTGGACGACTGGCATTGAGCGCGCGGTTAAAACCTTCATAACCAACACGTTTACCGCCAACCATGGCACGGATTTCACCACTATGACGATCAACCGCAACAGCGGCAGCTTCCAATTCTTTACCGCCTCGTTTAGCTAGCTCCGGGATCTTTTTCGCGATGGCTTGCTCCATTTTGCTTTGCGATACCGGATCCAGAGACGTAAACACGCGCAGTCCGGTTTCCGCTTTAAATCGCTCCCCCACTTTTTCTTTCAATTCAATGCTCAATTGCTGGAAATAAGCGGGCTGACGGCTCGCGATACGTGGTTTGCTCTGCGTATCAAGCGAACGACTGACGGCTTGCTCATACTGCTCAGATGTCAGCATGTTTTGCTGCATCAACAAACGTAATACAAGATCGCGGCGCTCTTTCGTGCGCTCGGGGTAACGAATTGGATTGTAGTAAGACGGTCCTTTTACCATCCCAACTAACATCGCCAGTTGATCGATTCGCAGCTCTTGGATCGGTTGTCCAAAGTAATAACGCGATGCCAAGCCAAACCCGTGGATCGCTTCACCGCCGCTTTGCCCTAGATACACTTCGTTAAGGTAGGCTTCTAAAATACGATCTTTGCTGTAACGGTAATCCAAAATTAACGCGATATACGCTTCTCTAACTTTGCGCCACAGCGTTTTATCACGGGTCAAAAACAGGTTTTTCGCCAACTGCTGAGTTAGCGTACTACCACCTTGAACAGTACGACCCGCTTTAATGTTTGCAACCATTGCTCGTGCAATCGCGAGTGGAGACACCCCATCGTGTTGATAAAAATCCCGGTCTTCGGTGGCAAGCAGTGCATCAACTAAAATTTCTGGGAACTGATCACGACGCAAGAACAGACGCTGCTCATCTTGATCTTTCTCCAGCATCCCCAACATCTTCGGTTCTAAGCGTAAGTAACCAAGATCACCTCGGGACTCTAAAGACTGAATACGCTGCAAGCCAGAATCTGAAAAATGGAGCATCACGTGACGATCCGGTTCAGGACCATCGGCAAATTCGAATGGACGGCGAATCAATTCAATCCGAGTGGAAGAAGATGAGTACTCTCCAGGGTAGTGAGGCTGACTTACCTTACGGTAATTCAGTACATCCAGCTCGTTACGAAGTTCTTGAATGGTGATATTTTCACCCGGATTTAAGTTCAAGATGCGAGCATAAACCACCGTTGGCAGTTCAAACAGCTGACCTTCAAAGCGCTCTTTCACGACACTGTCTAAATAAATACCCACAAACAGCAAAACAGCGGCAAGCGCAACACCGGCTTTCCAGCTAAATGACCACAAAACTTTCAGCCACGAACGTTTCTCGTTAGCCGGCTTTTTACTCGGTGTGCGTCGAGTCGGTTTTGTCGTTCCTTTATTGGTTGTACTTTTCTTCGCTGGCGCTTTTTTCGCGCTAGGCTTCTTGCTGTTAGTCATTATTCAATTGTCTTTTTGTTTTCGTAGTTGCTACATGATTGGCAGGATCATCTGGCCAAACGTGTTTTGGGTAGCGCCCTTTCATCTCTTTTTGGACGTCTTTATAGCTTCCATTCCAGAAAGCCGCCAAGTCAGACGTCACTTGCAGCGGACGTTGTGCTGGCGAAAGCAGTTCAAGCACCAAACGCTTACGACCAAGCGCTACCGTAGGGGAGCCACTCTCACCAAATACCTCTTGCATACGCACCGATAATTTCGGCTCATGGCCATACTGGTAACGGATACGCTTCTTTGAACCTGTAGGCAGTTGGTAATGCTCTGGTAACCATTCATCCAGTTGTTGATTGAGTGGCCAACCTAATCGAGCGTTCAGCGCTTCGACCAAGTTTATCTTGCTCAAATCGTTAACCGAACTGACGGACGTCATGTACGGCTCTAACCACTCTTCTAATGAATCCAACAAACTGGCTTCATCAAACATTGGCCATGATTGCTCGGGTAACCATTCCACCGCACAACGAATCCGAGCCAACAAGCTCTCCGCTGCCGGTGTCCAGTTTAGACTCTGTAAGCCCTGGCGGCGGACATACGTGAGTAAAGCTTGTGTCATTTTTTCTTTGCCAGGGCTTGGCAAAGGCTCGCGTTCAACCACCAGCTGACCGAGTTTTGTTTGTCTCTCAGCCATTAGACGCCCTCTTTTTTCATCCCAGTCTACAACTTCTTCAGACGAAAATAGCGCTTCAAAGGTCGCTCGCAATATATTGACATCCAATTCACATGCCGAATGAATTTGACTGGAGTTAGAATGAGAACGCATTAAGTCAACGGCAACCAAATACTCACAGCCACCTAGCATGTCTTCCTGACGACATTCTGCACCATGACCATTAGCCAAAGTAAATCGCCCAAATTGATTTGTGCGCTGCTGCGCAATGCGATCTGGAAATGCCAAACTTAACACCAGCGGTAATGCCTCTTCATCCACGCCTTTCAGGTCAAATACCGTATCTAATTTGTACGCCAGAGATTGAGCACGCTTGAACAACATCGACTTTTTTGGATGAGTACCAACAAGCCAACGATGCAAACTATGAGCGATATTGGTGACGTTTCTTTCTGGCTCTTCAATCAGTGCGACCGCCGCCAAAGCAGCATTTAACATCTTATCACTGTAAGATTGCGCTTTAATTAGCATCGCAGCCGCACGAGGCTCAACGCCTAGTTCATGCGCCTGTTTTCCGTCGGACGTTAATTGCCCTTTTTCCGTCAGTAGTCCCAATGACACCAGTAGCTGCTTCGCTTGTTCCAATGACGCATTAGCGGGAACATCAAGCCACTTGAGATCGTGGATATCACTCGCTCCCCAAAAGGCCAGCTCCATGACTAAGCTCGATAGATCGGAATGCAAAATTTCAGGTTGGGGAACCAGCGGTTGCTGCTTGAACTGGCTTTCAGAATAAAGACGAACACAAATGCCCTCTTCTATTCGTCCCGCTCGTCCTGCACGCTGAATCGCTGAAGACTGTGCAATGCGTGTTTGCTCTAAGCGTGTTAAACCGTTTTTCAAATCAAACCGGGCAATACGCTCTAACCCAGAATCAACCACTAGGCGAATGCCTTCAATCGTCAGTGAAGTTTCTGCGATGTTGGTCGCGAGTACGACTTTACGCTTGCCGTGTTCTGCCGGCGTGATGGCTTTTTGTTGCTCAGTAAAGCTCAGTTGCCCATAAAGCGGACACACTTCAATATCATCCGCCAAATGAGATAAACGTTCTTCGACTTGTTTAATGGCCCCTACGCCCGGTAGGAAAGCCAACAAAGAGCCGGACTCTTTGTTCATAAGACTTTCTATTGTTTTTGCCATACTCGTAGGTAAATGATCATTCACACCTAACGGTTGGTAACGCATTTCTACGTCGAAACTGCGTCCTTCTGATTCAATGTAACTGGCTTCCGGCAACAACGACTGTAAGGCTTGTTGATCAAGCGTTGCCGACATTACCACCAGCTTGAGATCGTCTCGCAATGCCTCTTGAACTTCTAAACTGAATGCCAAAGCGGTATCGGCATGAATGCTGCGTTCATGAAACTCATCAAAGATCAGCAGATCAACACCATCCAGTTCAGGGTCAGTTTGAATCATCCTAGTCATGATCCCTTCAGTCACGATCTCCAACTGCGTTGCAGAACTTACCTTTGCCTCGCCGCGAACTCGATAACCCACGCGTTGACCAACTTGTTCTCCCAATTGCTCAGCAAGATAACGGGCAATGTTACGCGCCGCGAGTCGTCTTGGTTCGAGCATGATGATTTTTCCAACAACCGAATGGTTTAAGAGGAGCTGTAAAGGGAAGTAGGTCGACTTACCGGCACCAGGCGCCGCTTTTAAGATCACTTGATGTTGATTTTTGACCGCCGTCAGCAACTCAGGCATCACGGCTTCAATCGGCAATTGTGACAAAGGAAATACCTTATGGTGTAATGGTGGCAACATTGTACATAAAAAAATTTTTGTCTAAATAAGCAAATGCATTTCACACCCGCTTTAGAGTCCGCCACTCTACTCAAACGCTATAAACGCTTTCTTGCCGATATCGAACTCGATACAGGTGAAATTCGTACTATCCACTGCGCAAACACTGGTGCTATGACAGGTTGTGCGACACCGGGAAACAAAGTTTGGTTTTCCACTTCCGACAACCCGAAACGAAAATATCCCAATAGTTGGGAGTTGAGTGAAACCGAACAAGGCCACCGCATTTGTATCAATACCGCGCGCGCCAACCAATTAGCCGTTGAGGCTATTGAAAATAATGTCATTTCAGAGCTTTGTGGTTATGACACACTTCAAACTGAGGTGAAATACGGTAATGAAAATAGCCGAATTGATATCTTGCTCAGCGCAGACAACAAGCCAAAGTGCTATATAGAAGTGAAAAGCGTCACTCTTCTTGATGAGACCGACTCTACTGGACAAGGATACTTCCCAGATGCGGTCACGACTCGGGGACAAAAGCACCTGAGAGAGCTCACAGAAATGGCACAAAATGGAAGTAGAGCCATACTTTTATTCACTGTTTTACATTCAGGTATTGAAAAAGTATCCGCGGCGCACCATATAGACGCGAAATATTCACTATTACTCAAACAAGCACAAGACGCTGGAGTGGAAGTTCTCTGCTACAAAGCTGAACTGAGCGATACTGGAATGAAGCTGATTTCCGCTATTGATTTTATCAATTAAGAGAAAAAATGATGTCGTCTTCACATTGACGATAACTTTGCGATTCAGTATTTGCTTGCACCGCCTCTTTTTGCTATAGATACCCGCCTTAAATTGACTGCGTAGCAGTTGACTAGGTGTAAGTAGGAGATGCTGTATGCCAGAATCAAAGAAGAAAACGATAGGCATCCTAGCCATTGCCGGCGTGGAGCCATATCAGGAAAAACCTGGTGAAGAGTACATGTCACCAGAGCAGGTTGAACACTTTACGAAAATCTTAACAGCTTGGCGCGACCAGCTGAGAGCTGAAGTGGATCGTACCGTTCACCACATGCAGGACGAAGCAGCAAACTTCCCAGATCCAGTTGACCGCGCCTCTCAAGAGGAAGAGTTCAGCCTAGAACTGCGTAACCGCGACCGCGAACGCCGTTTGATCAAGAAGATTGAAAAGACTTTGGATAAAATCAAAGAAGACGATTTTGGCTTCTGTGAGTCTTGTGGCGTAGAGATTGGCGTTCGCCGTCTTGAAGCACGTCCAACCGCTGACCTATGTATTGACTGTAAAACACTTGCAGAAATCAAAGAGAAGCAAATGCAAGGTTAATCAACCAAGCATTATGATTATTGAAGGGAGCTCAGGCTCCCTTTTTGTTTTGACTACCTTTGCATCCCATTTGTTTACTAAATTCGAGATACACGCATGACACGCTATGTAGGTCGATTCGCCCCATCTCCTTCTGGTCCTTTACATTTTGGTTCACTGATTGCCGCTCTTGGCAGCTATTTTCAAGCGAAAGCACACAACGGAACTTGGTTAGTACGTATTGAGGACTTGGACCCACCAAGAGAAATGCCAGGTGCGGCGCAACTTATCCTAGATGCGCTCAAAGCCTATCAGCTGCATTGGGATGGAGAGGTGGTATACCAGAGTGAACGTCATGACCTTTACCAAGCCCAAATAAACACATGGCTCGAAAATGGTGAGGCCTATTATTGCCAATGTACTCGAAAGCAAATTAAAGAGCATGGCGGGTTTTATCCTGGCACTTGCCGCGATAAAAACTTGAAAGACGGCGCGATTCGCCTAAAAATGACCAAGCCTGTCGCTCATTTCTTCGATCAGAAGCGTGGAACAATTAAGATTCCAGAGCAACTCGTTAATGAAGATTTCATTATTAAACGTCGAGATGGATTATTTGCTTATAATCTTGCGGTAGTATTGGACGACATCGACCAAGGCGTCACCGAAGTCGTGCGTGGTGCAGACTTAATCGAGCCAACAGGGCGTCAAATCAGTCTGTACCAGATACTTGGGCAGCCTGAAGTCAGCTACTTGCATTTACCATTGGCGATGGACAACAACGGCAATAAACTGTCGAAACAAAATCACGCGACGGCTATTGATATAGAGACACCAAAGCCTACTCTATTACGCGCCATGACATTTTTGGGCTTCGAGATACCGGAAGCCATAAAAGCGGCCAACATAGAAGAGATTCTTCGTTGGGGCTGCGAAAACTGGCGCTTGGAACAGCTTCCAACAGAGATCGAGATCACACCGTGATTCTCAAATGGCATTGTGTAGGCTATCATTAGCCGCAAATTAGGCCCTAGAGGCGCAAAAACTAACCAAAGCAAGATTGGACTAAACCCAGTTATTGCCAGATGCACATGAATACAAACGACTATACACCAAGCGAACCTGCCACTATTCCAGAGCTCGCTCTCAATGTAATAACTCGTGAAGAGCACAACATTTCGCGTAAGCAGATCAGTGATAATGCACTGAAGGTACTGTACCGCCTAAATGGTGCTGGTTTCGATGCTTTTCTTGTGGGTGGCGGGGTTCGAGACTTACTGCTTGGACAGAAACCAAAAGATTTTGACATTGCGACCAACGCAACGCCGGAACAGATCAAACAGCTATTTCGTAACTGCCGTTTGATTGGTCGCCGCTTCCGCTTGGCTCACATTATGTTTGGCCGAGATATCATTGAAGTAGCGACATTCCGCGGTCACCACCAAGAGCAAAAGAATAAGAGCATCTCTCAGCAATCGAAAGAAGGAATGCTGCTGCGGGACAATGTCTACGGCACCATCGATGAAGATGCTGAGCGCCGTGATTTCACGATTAACTCGATGTACTACAACATCGCGGATTACTCGATTCACGACTACGCACGTGGTATTGAGGATTTAGAAGATCGCCTCATTCGACTGATTGGCGATCCAGAAACACGCTACCGTGAAGATCCAGTACGTATGTTGCGTGCGGTTCGCTTCGCGGTAAAGCTGGACTTTGATATTGAAGAAGACACCGCGGCACCAATCGAACACATGGCACCGTTGCTCGGTGACATTCCGTCAGCGCGTCTTTTTGAAGAGTCACTCAAGTTATTGCAATCCGGTCACGGCTTAGAAACCTACCACCTACTGCGTGAGTACAACCTATTCCAACAGCTCTTCCCGACGATTGCAGCGCACTTTACAGAAGATTACTCCTCTCACACTGAGCAAATGTTGGATCTTGTCCTAGATTCTACCGACATGCGCATCGAAGATGGGAAACGCATCAATCCAGCATTTATGTTTGCTGCAATGCTGTGGTACCCACTGTGTGCGAAAGCCGATGAACTGATGGAAGAGCGCAACCTAGGCCATTACGACGCTATTATGGAAGCGAGTAACATCATTCTTGATGAACAAGTTCGTACAATTGCCATTCCAAGACGCCACACCGCAACCATTCGCGAGATTTGGCAGTTACAGCTTCGTCTTCCACGACGCAACGGTAAACGTGCATTCCGTCTTATGGAGCTCAATAAATTTAGAGCTGGCTTTGATTTTCTTGAAATGCGCGGTGAAATTGAAGGTGGTGACACTCAGAAGCTTGCCAAGTGGTGGGAAACTTTCCAAAATGCAGGCAGAGAAATGCGTCAAGCAATGGCTGCCGACCTAGACGGTCAATCACCGAAGAGTGGTCAGCGCCGCCGTAAAACCTATCGCAAGAAAAAGAGTAAGCCTAAGTCATGATCACAGCGTACATTGCGGTAGGCAGTAACTTGGCTGATCCTGTCAGCCAAGCGAAGCAAGCGATTGAAGCGTTAAAAACGCTGCCTAAATCAGAATTTGTTCAGGCTTCTTCGCTATACAGCAGCACGCCAATGGGACCACAAAACCAACCGGATTACATCAATGCGGTTGTGTCGATTAACACCAGTTTGACGCCTCTTGAGTTGCTCGATTGCACACAAGCCATTGAGCAAGAACAAGGGCGTGTCCGTAAAGACGAACGTTGGGGACCAAGAACCTTGGACCTCGACATTGTTCTTTATGGCAATGAGGTGATTAATTCCGAGAGGCTGATCGTTCCTCATTATGGAATGAAAGAGCGTGAATTCGTACTCTACCCTCTTGCGGAAATTGCACCAAGTTTACAACTCCCCGATGGGACCGAGGTCTCTAAACTACTGGAACAAGTAGATAGAAACGGCCTCAGTATCTGGCAGTCATAGCCAACTCCTAGTAAGGATAAAACCATGAAAAAAATGACCATCAACGACCTAATCAAGTGGAAGCAAGAAGGTCGTAAATTTGCTACTTCAACCGCTTATGATGCGAGCTTTGCCCAACTGTTTGAAAGCCAAGAAATGCCAGTACTTCTTGTTGGTGATTCTCTAGGTATGGTTTTGCAAGGTCACAACGATACTCTGCCAGTAACGGTCGATGATATCGCTTACCATACTCGTTGCGTACGCGCAGGTAGCCCAAATTGTTTGTTGATGGCTGACATGCCATTCATGAGCTACACCACGCCAGAGCAAGCTTGCGAAAATGCGGCTACACTGATGCGTGCTGGTGCCAATATGGTGAAAATTGAAGGTGGTGACTGGCTAGTCGACACTGTAAAAATGCTCACTGAACGCTCGGTTCCAGTTTGTGCTCACCTTGGTTTAACTCCTCAAGCCGTGAATATTTTTGGTGGTTACAAAGTTCAAGGTCGCGATCAAGAAAAAGCGGACCGCATGGTGAAAGATGCGTTAGCACTGCAAGAAGCAGGCGCTCAAATCGTCTTACTAGAGTGCGTGCCTGCTGAGCTTGCTGAGCGTATTACGCAAGTGCTCGACGTGCCTGTTATCGGTATTGGAGCTGGTAACGTGACAGATGGTCAAATTCTCGTGATGCATGATATGTTCGGTATCTCTGCCAACTACATGCCGAAATTCTCCAAAAACTTTCTTGCTGAAACAGGTGATATGCGCAAAGCCGTTGCTAAATACATTGAAGATGTAGCCAACGGTGTATTCCCAGACGACGCTCATACCATTGCCTAGAGGATAAATGCATGCATACTTTTGCGGAAATCTCAGCAGTTCGTGAACACCTTAAAACCTTTAAACGTGAAGGTCGTAAAATTGCGTTTGTCCCAACCATGGGCAACCTTCACGAAGGTCACTTAACTTTAGTGCGTAAAGCACGCGAATACGCTGATATCGTTGTCGTAAGCATCTTTGTTAATCCGATGCAGTTTGATCGTGCAGACGATTTAAATAATTACCCGCGTACGCTAGAGGAAGACTTAAGCAAGTTAACCTCTGAAGGGGTCGATGTGGTATTTACGCCGACACCAGAAGTTATCTATCCTGAAGGGCTTGATAAACAAACGTTTGTTGATGTTCCGGGTCTATCGACTATTTTAGAAGGGGCTTCACGCCCTGGTCATTTCCGTGGCGTCACAACCATCGTAAACAAGCTATTTAACATCGTTCAGCCAGATGTGGCCTGTTTCGGTGAGAAAGATTTTCAACAACTTGCTGTTATCCGCAAGATGGTTGTCGATCTTGCGATGGACATTGAAATCATCGGTGTACCAACCGTACGTGAAATGGACGGTTTAGCAATGAGCTCACGTAATGGTCTGCTTACACTTGACGAACGTCAACGTGCGCCAGTACTTGCTCGTACAATGCGTTGGATCAGCAGTGCCATTCGTGGCGGCCGTGATGACTACGCATCGATCATCGAAGATGCGAGCGACCAACTGCGAGCTGCAGGTTTGCACCCTGATGAGATCTTCATTCGTGATGCTCGTACATTACAAGTGATCACACCAGAAACGACACAAGCCGTCATTCTGATGTCTGCGTTCTTAGGCAAAGCTCGTCTTATCGATAACCAAACGGTAGATATGGTTGTCGAAGCGAAGGAAGAAGCAGAGTCTAGTAATACAAACTCAGAGAGCGCAGAGTAAGCTCTGAGCCATCAAGACGTAAAAAGGTCGACTCTTAGTCGACCTTTTTTATTTTCTACGTATAGACGCAATCTAACCCTTCAGGGCGTGTTTTAAACCGCTTGTGCAGCCACATCCACGCTGGAATATCACGTTTTATCATTTTCTCAAGCTCTTGGTTCAAGATACTTGCCGCTTTAATCGCATTACGCCTCTCGAAACGCTCACTGATATCTTTTCCAATATATAACGTGTAATGGTGATTCTTGCTCACTGTGACGCCAGATATGACCGCACACTTTGTTGCGTCTATAAGCACACTAGAGCCCACGGTACTCGCGGCTTGTTCAACAGCAAAGAACGGCGCAAAAACAGAATGGCTGACGCCATAATCATGGTCGGGCAAATACCAAAGTCGATGACCATTTTTCAAAACTTTGAGCATTGATTTAACGTCTTTTCGATCAATCATTTGATGCCCAAAACGAGTTCGACCTCGATGTTGAATAAACTCATAAGCAGGATTCGAATTTGGGCGATAAACGCCATAACCTTTGGCAAACTGGCTAAAAATACGAGCGGTTATCTCCAAGTTTAAATGGTGACTGCACACCACCAACACACCACGCCCATTCTTTTCCTCAGCGAGTAAACTATCTTTTCCAACAGTGGAGGTTATCCGACGAATCCGCCAATCTGGCCAAAACCAGGCGATCCCCGTTTCGATGATCGCCATTCCCGTATATTGAAAGTTTTTTCGTACTACGTCCTTACATTGCCAATCCGTAAAATCAGGGAAACACAGCTGAAGATTACGCAAAGCGATCTTGTGTCGGCGCTTCATTACATACATCGCAACACAACCGATGCCTCTACCTACAACTTTCAACACCACGTAAGGGAGTAAATTTACAATGACCGCTAGAGAGCCAAATGCTAGCCAAACAGACCAATACTTGGGCTTAAGTAACTGATAGGAGAAAGGCGGCGGCGGGACAATATTCATAGGATCACTCATTTATTACAAATGATTGAAACCTAACATAATAAAAACCGAAAGATTGTATGGGAGTGTATTGTTATGCATGCCAAAGAGCAGCATGATTCGCTGCTCTTTGTTGTGTGGGAGAGTCTTAGCTTCTTAGCCCAATACCTTTCGTTACTAAGTAATGAGCAACGGCATACAACGCTAACACAAACACCGCAAGCACACTGAATGAAGTGACAATACCCACATCCGATACGCCTAAAAAACCATAACGGAACGCATTCACCATGTAGACGATTGGGTTAATCTTAGAGACACCTTGCCAAAATTCAGGCAGTAAGCTGATGGAATAAAAAACACCCCCCAAGTAGGTTAACGGGGTCAACACAAATGTAGGAATGATCGAAATATCATCAAACGTTTTTGCATAGACCGCATTGATCAACCCGCCTAGAGCAAATACAACGGATGTCATGAAGACGGTCGCAACAATAATGCCCCAGTGTTCAACTTGCAGATCCACAAACAATAGAGACACACAGGTAACAATAGCGCCTACTAACAAACCTCGAGTCACACCGCCCATTACGTATCCAGCAATAATCACGTAATTTGGCACCGGTGCCACCAGCAGCTCTTCAATGTTCTTCTGTAGTTTTGCACTAAAGAACGAAGACGCCACATTCGAGTATGAATTGGTGATCACCGACATCATGATCAAACCTGGAACTATGTACTCCATGTAGCTAAAGCCGCTCATCTCACCGATTCGAGAGCCAATAAGATTACCGAAAATGATGAAATACAGTGTCATTGTGATTGCAGGCGGAACTAAAGTTTGCACCCAAATACGCGTAAAACGGGTGATCTCTTTGCTCAGCAAGCTACGAAATGCCGTCCAATATAAACCGTACATTTACTTACTCCCTTCTCTTACAATGCTAACAAACAACTCTTCCAGTCGGTTGGCTTTGTTACGCATTGAAAGAACTCTAATACCATGCTCTGTTAACTGACTGAACACTGAATTCAATCCTTGGCTTTTATCTAGCTCTATCTCTAAAGAGCCATCAACAATACTTTGTCGATTGACGCCTTCAAGCTCAGGCACCTCGCCTTCAGATTCAATGTCTAGGATAAATGTCTCGACGCTTAACTTACCTAGCAACGCCTTCATGGTGGTGTTTTCGATCAACTCACCTCGGTTAATAATGCCGATATTTCGACACAGCATCTCCGCTTCTTCTAGGTAGTGCGTCGTCAAAATAATCGTAATCCCTTGCTCTTGGTTGATCTCTTTCAGAAATTCCCACATTGAGCGGCGTAGTTCAATGTCCACCCCAGCCGTTGGCTCATCCAAAATGAGCAACTGCGGCTCGTGCATCAAAGCTCGGGCGATCATCAAACGGCGCTTCATCCCGCCAGATAAATTACGGGCACGCTCTTTACGTTTTTCCCATAAATCGAGTTTTTTCAGGTACTTTTCAGCTCGTTCTTTGGCTAATACTTTAGACACACCGTAATAGCCCGCTTGCTGCATCACGATTTGTTCAACAGTTTCAAACTGATTGAAGTTGAACTCTTGTGGCACCAAGCCTAAATTCTGTTTGGCCAACTCAAGGTCGGTATCAATGTCATAACCGAAAACTTTCGTCGTCCCAGAAGTTTTGTTCACTAAGGAAGAGATGATGCCGATCGTGGTCGATTTTCCTGCACCATTGGGACCCAGAAGCGCGTAGAAGTCACCCTTTTTCACTTGGAGACTAATACCTTTTAATGCCTCAAAGCCACCTGCATACGTCTTGCGCAGCTGTTCAATTTCTAATGCGTACATAAGGTCGTGATTGCCGTTTGTTTGTGATTACTAATACCGACTCGATGTTTATCAGCGGTTTACTACGAAATCGCCTTGGGTATTGTACTGGAGGTCCATCAGTTTATCGTTGAATAACGATGATTACAATTAAACCTTTCGATAATATTGGAAATATAGTCCCTATCAACGTAAAGGTTATCTGCAAGTAAGGAAAAGTTAGGGAATAAAAAACGCAACAGAGCGCTGTTGCGTTTTAACGATCAGAGTGATTACGCCGTTATACGCTGATACTGGTCCGCCTCGACATGTGCTACCGCCGCATTTAATGCTTCATAACGGAATTGGTACATATTGTCATTCGGGACAAGATCAATAACGTGGAACTTTTCTAACTGTTCTCGCGTGCGCTCATTTGGACACAACAAATACACGGCACAATTAGCATCGAGCGCATCTTTAATCGCGTTTTCTAACGCTAAACCGACAGTAACATCAATCATAGGTACATCGGTAAGATCGAGAATCATCACATCATAATCCGAAATACTGGAATGCTGGCGTGAAATTGCCTTAGAAACACTGAAGATCATTGGGCCCGAAAGATAAAAGAACAGTACTTTGCCATTGGCGCGATCAAGCAAGCCACGCTCGCTGTCAGTTAGCGGCACATCGTCTTCATCCGCGTCGCTGATCGCTTTCACTTGTCTCGCCTGCTCTCGGCTCAGACGCTCAATGATAATAATGTTAGAAATAAAGACGCCCAAGCCCACGGCAACGATAAGATCAACGAACACTGTTAGCAACATAACGCCATACATTACCGCCATTCCGGAAAAGCTAACCTTGTGTGCTCGTTGAATAAAACTCCAATCCAAAATGTTAAAGCCGACATATACTGCAATGCCAGCCAACACAGCCATTGGGATCGGCTCCGTTAATCCACCAGCAACCAATACGACCAATGCAAGCATAAGTGCACGAATCACACCGGACAATGGCGAACGAGCCCCAACTTGAATGTTAGTCACCGTGCCCATCGTTGCGCCCGCGCCAGGTAGTGCACCGAACAAGCCTGAGATCATGTTGGCAAGACCTTGGCCTCGCAGTTCTTTGTCTGAGTCGTGCTCTTTACGAGTCAAGGAGTCACCGATAACCGCCGTCAACAAAGTATCGATACAACCTAAGGTGCCGAGCACCAACGCATCAATAACCATCTCAACAAACATATCTGGATCAATATGAGGAGCAACGAGAGAAGGCAATCCTGCCGGGATTTCACCGATACGACGAATGTCTTCCGTATCGAAGAACATCACAGACAATAAAGTCACCGCAACCAACGCCACGAGTTGCGCTGGTATATATTTTCGATATTGCTTAGGGAAGAAAAAGAGAATCCCCAAAGTCAGTAGACCTAAAAACAGTTCACTGAACTTAAGGTTAGAAATGGTGTCCGGCAAAGCAGATAATGTTCCGAGCACTCCTCCAGAAGGAGCAGCATGCCCCATCAAAGGTGATAGCTGCAAAATGATAAGAATCACGCCAATCCCTGACATAAAGCCCGAAATCACGCTATATGGCATCAAGGTAACGTATTTACCCAGTTTTAACGTCCCTAATAGGATTTGGAACGCGCCAGCCATCATAACAACCGTGAAGGTCATGGCCATGCCCGTTTCTGGATACTTCGCCATCATACTGGTTAATACAGCGGTCATGATTACCGTCATTGGCCCTGTTGGTTCTGATATTAACGTATTAGAACCACCAAACAACGAAGCAAACAGACCGACCATTATTGCGCCCCAGAGGCCTGCTTCTGCCCCTGCACCGGATGCAACACCGAACGCTAACGCCAAAGGAAGAGAGATAATCGCTGTGGTTACCCCGCCAAATACATCCCCTTTGAAATTAATATCTTCAAAACGACTACCGAACACTGCTGATTTCCCTGCATTCAATTTTAAAAAGTAAAATGTCATTACTTTAACGAGCCAGGCGAAAATTTAAACCATAAATAGATTAAGGCTAAATTCACACCACAAATAATTAGGCCTAATTTTACGTTTTTATTGATGAAAACTAGTCAGATGAGTCCTTTCTGACGAATATTTAACGAGATCGAAATTGTAACATTGTGTATAGTTACAACACTGATCGCTTGCATGTTCATATAAGCGGCAGCGCTTTTGTCTTTTAAGGGAAGTAGTTTGCAAGATGCCGGAAATTAAACAGTTATTTGAAAATAATTCAAAATGGTCTCAAGAGATCAAATCTGATCGACCTGAATACTTCGCAAAACTCGCAGAGGGTCAAAAGCCCGATTTTCTTTGGATTGGCTGTTCTGATAGCCGTGTCCCTGCCGAGCGACTAACCGGACTATACTCGGGTGAACTATTCGTTCATCGGAATGTTGCAAACCAAGTCATCCATACTGATCTCAACTGTCTGTCCGTCGTTCAATACGCCGTAGACGTTCTTAAGGTTAAGCACATCATTGTCTGTGGACACTATGGCTGTGGTGGCGTGAACGCAGCCATTGATAACCCTAAGCTAGGTCTTATTAATAATTGGCTGTTACATATCAGAGATATCTATTTCAAACACCGCACTTACCTAGATCAAATGCCGCAGCAAGATCGAGCGGATAAACTAGGCGAGCTTAATGTCGCAGAGCAAGTGTACAACTTGGGTAACTCAACCATCTTGCAAAACGCTTGGGAGCGTGGGCAAGATGTTGAAATTCATGGCGTGGTATACGGCATTGAAGATGGTCGTTTAGAGTACTTAGGCATTCGTTCTAACTCTAAGGAAACCGTAGAAGCGTCTTATCAGAAAGCCCTTTCGACGATTCTAAATACAGACAATAAGCTGCTTTGTCGCTAAGCTACATCTAAAAGTTGAACAAAAAACGCCCATCTAAGATGGGCGTTTTTTTTATTTTTAATGCTGCTCTCAATGATTATTCTTGAGGTACAACTTTACCGATGTATGGTAAGTGGCGGTATTTCTGCGCGTAATCAATACCCACACCAACGACAAACTCATCTGGGATTTCGAAACCAATCCAATCCACAGGAACATTCACTTCACGACGAGATGGTTTATCTAGGAGCGTACAAATCGCGATAGACTTCGGCTCACGCAGCGATAAGATCTCACGGATTTTATTTAGTGTGTTACCTGTATCAATGATGTCTTCAACAAGCAAAATGTCTTTGCCTTTGATGTCATCATCCAAATCTTTCAAGATACGAACGTCACGTGAACTTTCCATTGTGTTGCCGTAGCTTGACGCTGTCATAAAATCAACTTGGTGAGTCAGTTCGATAGCACGTGCCAAGTCTGCCATAAATACAAATGAGCCACGCAATAAGCCTACCAACACAAGATCTTCACTACCTTGATAACGCTCTGTAATTTGTTTGCCTAATTCACGAACTCGTTCCTGAACTTCTTGCTCAGAAATCATGACTTCTATTGTATGTTTCATACTGTGCTCAATCTAATTTGTGGGTTGAGGTAAGTCGCACGCAAACGATCACCTAATCTTACGGCGTGTAGTGTATCACCACGTTCATTGGGTTGAAAGTCACATCCTGTTGCCAAAAAATCTTGGAAGAAGGTCTTAGTTTTATAAAGTTCATAGCTAAATTTATCAATAATAATGACATTACTGTATATAAATTGTTCTACAGATGTTGACCTTGTTGATATGCACCATTACACTCATCACTGCTTTAAGCAACTATTAAAATAATCAATTAGGGGGTTACCCCCAATATCAACTCAAATGGCAAGGAAAATGGATATGGACTCAATTGCAAAGAGACCTAGAACTAGGCTTTCCCCGATTAAGCGTAAGCAACAGTTAATGGAAATCGCATTGGAAGTGTTTGCGCGCCGCGGCATCGGTCGTGGTGGTCATGCAGATATCGCAGAAATTGCTCAAGTTTCTGTGGCGACCGTTTTTAACTACTTCCCGACTCGTGAAGACTTAGTGGATGAAGTACTCAACCACGTCGTACGTCAGTTCTCGAACTTCCTATCGGATAACATTGACTTAGACCTACACGCGCGTGAAAACATCGCCAATATTACTAACGCAATGATCGAGCTTGTCAGCCAAGATTGTCACTGGCTAAAAGTTTGGTTCGAGTGGAGTGCTTCAACACGTGATGAAGTATGGCCATTGTTTGTTTCAACTAACCGTACTAACCAGTTGCTGGTACAAAACATGTTCATTAAAGCGATTGAACGTGGCGAAGTGTGTGACCAGCACGATTCAGAACACTTGGCAAACTTGTTCCACGGTATTTGTTACTCACTGTTTGTCCAAGCGAACCGTGCAAAAAGTGAAGCGGAACTTAAGCACCTTGTTAGTTCATACTTAGACATGCTTTGCATTTACAACCGTGAACACTAAAGCTTAACTCGCAATATATGTCAGCCCACCGTTTGGTGGGCTTTTTATTGTCTGCTGTCAACCGAGCACACGTTTATATTCCTACCTAACAAACATAAAAAAACCGCTGCAATGCAGCGGTTTCTATCATTAAGTCAGAAAAAGCTTACTTCTTCTTAACTGCTTTTTTGTTTGGCAGGTCAGTGATTGAACCTTCAAATACTTCAGCAGCTAGACCTACAGACTCATGTAGAGTTGGGTGAGCGTGGATAGTCAGAGCGATATCTTCTGCATCACAGCCCATCTCAATTGCAAGGCCGATTTCACCAAGTAGTTCACCACCGTTAGTACCAACGATAGCACCACCGATTACGCGGTGAGTTTCTTTGTCGAAGATTAGCTTAGTCATACCGTCTGCACAGTCAGATGCGATTGCACGACCTGATGCTGCCCATGGGAATGTCGCCACTTCGTACTTGATGCCTTCTTCTTTCGCTTCTTTTTCAGTCTTACCAACCCAAGCTACTTCTGGCTCAGTGTACGCAATTGAAGGGATAACTTTAGGGTCGAAGTAGTGCTTCTTACCAGAGATAACTTCAGCAGCTACGTGACCTTCATGCACACCTTTGTGAGCAAGCATTGGTTGACCAACGATATCACCGATCGCGAAGATGTGAGGAACGTTAGTACGCATTTGCTTATCAACGTTGATGAAGCCACGCTCGTCAATTTCTAGACCCGCTTTTTCACCGTCGATTAGCTTACCATTTGGTACACGACCGATAGCAACTAGAACCGCATCGTAACGCTCAGCTTCAGCTGGCGCTTTCTTGCCTTCCATTGAAACGTAGATACCGTCTTCTTTTGCTTCAACTGCTGTTACTTTCGTTTCTAGCATTAGCTTGAACTTGTCTTTGATACGCTTAGTAAATACTTTCACGATATCTTTGTCTGCTGCAGGAATTACCTGGTCAAACATTTCAACAACTTCAACTTTAGAACCTAGAGAGTGGTAAACCGTACCCATTTCTAGACCGATGATACCACCACCCATGATAAGCAGTTTTTCTGGCACTTCTTTTAGTTCAAGAGCGTCAGTAGAGTCCCAAATACGTGGGTCTTCATGCGGGATAAATGGCAGTTTGATTGGACGAGAACCAGCCGCAACGATTGCGTTGTCAAAGTTAACAACTGTTGGCTCACCTTCGCCTTCTACAAGGATAGAGTTAGGGCCAGTGAACTTACCGTAACCGTTAACTACTGTAACGTTACGCATCTTAGCCATGCCGCTTAGGCCGCCAGTTAGTTGGTTAACAACTTTTTCTTTCCAGATGCGGATTTTGCTGATGTCTGTTTGAGGCTCACCGAACACAACGCCGTGGTCAGCCATCGCTTTCGCTTCTTCAATTACTTTAGAAACGTGAAGCAGTGCTTTAGATGGGATACAACCCACGTTCAGACATACACCGCCAAGCGTGCTGTAACGTTCAACTAGTACAGTTTCAAGACCTAAATCCGCACAACGGAATGCAGCGGAGTAACCAGCAGGACCAGAACCAAGTACAACAACTTGGGCTTTAATTTCTTTGCTCATTTTGACCTCTTGTAGTCATTATCCCTAACAGGCTGAGTGGGTATCGATTTTTTATGTTTAAGAGAGATTTGTTTTAAACAGTTATTTTCAGACCGCTAACAGTTTACAGAGATGTTAATGGTGTGAAAAGTAAATCAATTTAGCCTGTGAGCTAGACAACAATTCGATTGTGAAAACCCTGAACGAAGCAAGGCTGATAAACAAATTGTCGGTAATTATGATTAGCAGAGGCGGCTAAGTTGCCGCCTCTCATTCATCTAATTTCTATTACAGAACTAGACGACGAATGTCAGATAGACATGAGTTTAGGTAAGTGATGAAGCGCGCACCTTCAGCACCATCGATCACACGGTGGTCGTATGATAGAGACAGTGGAAGTTGTAGACGCGGTTCGAACTCTTTACCGTTCCATACCGGTTTCATTTCTGACTTAGACACACCTAGGATACCAACTTCTGGCGCGTTTACGATTGGAGTAAACGCCGTACCGCCGATACCGCCTAGGCTAGAGATAGTGAAACAGCCACCTTGCATGTCAGCCGCAGTTAGCTTACCAGCACGTGCTTTCTTAGAAACCGCCATTAGCTCTTCAGATAGCTCGTAGATGCCTTTCTTGTTCACATCTTTAAATACAGGAACAACTAGACCGTTTGGTGTATCTACCGCAATACCAACATTCACGTATTTCTTCAGAATTAGGCTCTCACCGTCTTCTGATAGAGAAGAGTTGAACGCTGGGAACGCTTCAAGCGCTTTAGCTACCGCTTTCATGATGAACACAAGTGGTGTGATCTTCATGCCAGTGTCTTTCTTCGCTTCAATCGCGTTTTGCTCTTTACGGAATGCTTCAAGAGCCGTGATGTCTGCGTTATCCCACTGTGTAACGTGCGGGATCATTACCCAGTTACGGTGTAGGTTAGCGCCAGAGATCTTCTTAATGCGAGATAGCGGTTGAACTTCTGTCTCACCAAACTTGCTGAAGTCCACTTTTGGCCATGGTAGTAGACCAAGAGCCGCGCCGTCGCCTTTGCCAGATGCTGCTGCACCTGCGCCAGACTCAAGACGCTTAAGTGCATCTTTCACGTAAGCTTGAACGTCTTCTTTTAGGATACGGCTCTTACGACCAGAACCTTTAACCTTAGAAAGATTAACGCCAAACTCACGCGCTAGACGACGAACAACTGGAGACGCATGAGCGTACTCGTCGTTCTCTTTGAAATCGCCAGTCGCTGCTGGAGCTGCTGCCGCTGGAGCTTCTGCTTTAGGAGCTGGAGCTGCAGGTGCTGCCGCTTGAGCTGGAGCCGCTGCAGGAGCAGGTGCTGCGCCCGCCACTTCGAATACCATGATTAGTGAGCCAGTAGACACTTTGTCGCCAGCTGCAATCTTGATTTCTTTAACCGTACCAGCAAATGGTGCAGGAACTTCCATAGAAGCTTTGTCACCTTCAACAGTGATTAGAGATTGCTCTTCTTCCACTGTGTCGCCAACGGCAACCATGATCTCAGTAACTTCAACTTCGTCGCCGCCGATATCTGGAACGTTCACTTCTTTTGCCGCAGACGCTGCTGGAGCTGCTGCCGCAGGAGTTTCAGCTGCCGCTGGTGCTGCTGGAGCACCTGAACCTGCTGTTTCGAATACCATGATAAGTGAGCCAGTCGATACTTTATCGCCTGCTGCAACTTTGATCTCTTTTAGAATACCTGCGAATGGCGCTGGAACTTCCATAGAAGCTTTGTCGCCTTCAACAGTTAGAAGAGATTGCTCTTCTTCGATGCTGTCGCCAACAGCAACCATGATTTCAGTAACTTCTACTTCATCACCACCGATGTCTGGTACGTGAACTTCTTTTAGTTCTGCCGCTGCTGCTGGAGCTGGAGCTGCTGCTGGAGCTGCTTCTGCCGCAGGAGCAGGTGCAGCGTCAGCTGCACCCTCGGCTTCGAAAATCATGATTAGAGAACCAGTAGAAACCTTGTCGCCTTCTGCAACTTTGATTTCTTTAACGATACCCGCTTGAGAAGCAGGAACTTCCATAGAAGCTTTATCGCCTTCAACTGTGATCAGAGACTGCTCTTCTTCAACCTTGTCGCCAACGCTTACAAGAATCTCAGTAACTTCAACCTCATCCGCACCGATGTCTGGTACATTAATTTCGATTGCCATTTCTTATCTACCTTCTTAATTAAGCGTATAGCGGGTTTGTTTTCTCTGTGTCGATGTCGAATTTCTTAATTGCTTCTGCAACTACAGATTTCTCAACTTCGCCACGTTTCGCTAGTTCAGTTAGCGCTGCTACTACTACGTAACCTGCGTTCACTTCGAAGTGACGACGTAGGTTTTCACGGCTGTCTGAACGACCGAAGCCATCAGTACCAAGCACTTTGAAAGACTCAGCAGGAATGTATGCACGAACCTGCTCTGCGTAGTTCTTCATGTAGTCAGTTGCTGCGATAGCAGGCTCAGTACCCATTACTGTTTGGATGTAAGGTACTTTTGCTTCCGCTTCTGGGTGAAGCATGTTGAAACGCTCTGCATCTTGACCATCGCGAGTTAGTTCGTTGAATGACGTTACAGAGTAAACATCAGAAGCAACACCGTAATCTTCGCTTAGGATTTGAGCTGCTTTACGTACTTCATTCATGATAGTACCAGAGCTCATCAGCTGAACTTTCGCTTTGTCGCCCGTGTAAGTTTCTAGCTTGTAGATACCTTTACGGATGCCTTCTTCAGCGCCTTCTGGCATTGCTGGCATTGCGTAGTTTTCGTTCATTAGCGTTAGGTAGTAGAACACGTTTTCTTGTTCTGGACCGTACATGCGACGGATACCGTCTTGCATGATTACAGCTACTTCGTACGCGAATGTTGGGTCGTAAGAAATACAGTTAGGAACCGTACCCGCCAAAATGTGCGAGTGGCCGTCTTCGTGCTGTAGACCTTCACCGTTCAACGTTGTACGACCCGCAGTTGCACCTAGTAGGAAACCACGTGCTTGTTGGTCACCAGCCATCCACGCCATGTCGCCAACACGTTGGAAGCCGAACATTGAGTAGTAGATGTAGAACGGAATCATTGGTAGGTCGTTTGTCGAGTATGAAGTCGCAGCAGCAACCCATGAAGACATAGCACCTAGCTCGTTGATACCTTCTTGTAGAACCTGACCTGAAGTCGCTTCTTTGTAGTAAGAGACAACGCCACGGTCTTCTGGTGTGTAAGTTTGACCGTGCGGGTTGTAGATACCGATTTGACGGAACAGACCTTCCATACCGAATGTACGCGCTTCGTCAGCAATGATAGGAACGATGTTCTTACCAATGTTCTTGTTCTTAAGTAGAACGTTTAGTGCACGTACGAATGCCATAGTAGAAGAGATATCACGCTTCTGTTCTTCTAGTAGTGGCTTGAATTCTTCTAGCTCAGGAACGATGAATTCTTGAGTGAATTTTGGTAGACGCTGTGGTGTGTAGCCGTGTAGCGCTTTACGACGAGCGTGTAGGTATTCGTACTCTTTTGAACCTTCTTCAAGTTTCAGGTACGGAAGTTCTTTCACAGCTTCGTCAGTTAGGATGTCTTGAAGACCTAGACGATCACGTAGGTGTAGTACGTGAGTCATGTCCATCTTCTTAACTTGGTGCGCGATGTTCTTACCTTCAGCCGCTTCACCCATGCCGTAACCTTTAACAGTCTTAGCTAGGATTACTGTTGGACGACCTTTAGTTTCTGCCGCGTTTTTGTATGCCGCGTATAGCTTAGAAGACTCGTGACCACCACGCTTAAGTGCGAAGATTTCGTCATCAGTCATGTCAGCAACAAGTGCCGCTGTCTCTGGGTACTTACCAAAGAAGTGCTCACGTACGTACGCGCCATCTTTTGATTTGAATGTTTGGTAGTCGCCATCGATCGTTTCGTTCATAAGCTGTAGAAGCTTACCAGAAGTATCTTTAGCTAGTAGTGAATCCCAGTTGTTACCCCAGATTACTTTCACTACGTTCCAACCAGCACCTTTGAACAGACCTTCAAGTTCTTGAATGATCTTACCGTTACCCATTACAGGGCCATCTAGACGCTGTAGGTTACAGTTGATTAGGAAACATAGGTTGTCTAGTTTCTCACGCGCAGCGAAAGAGATAGCACCACGTGATTCTGGCTCATCCATCTCACCGTCACCTAGGAACGCGTAAACGCGCTGCTCTGAAGTATCTTTAAGACCACGGCCTTCTAGGTACTTAAGGAAACGAGCTTGGTAGATAGAAGCGATTGGACCTAGGCCCATCGATACTGTCGGGAACTGCCAGAATTCAGGCATCAGTTTAGGGTGCGGGTATGAAGGAATACCTTTGCCGTCTACTTCTTGACGGAAGTTGTCTAGCTGCTCTTCAGTTAGACGACCTTCAACGAATGCACGTGAGTAGATACCTGGTGAAATGTGACCTTGGTAGTAAACTAGGTCGCCACCGTCCTTCTCGTTTGGCGCACGGAAGAAGTGGTTGAAACATGTCTCGTAGAACGCAGCAGAAGACTGGAAAGACGCCATGTGGCCGCCTAGCTCTAGGTCTTTCTTAGATGCACGTAGAACGATCATGATAGCGTTCCAACGAATAATTGAGCGAATACGACGCTCAAGTGTTGTGTCACCTGGGTATGCTGGTTCTTGGTCTGCAGGAATCGTGTTGATGTAGTTAGTTGTGATACCTGTTGGCATATCAACACCGTCTAGACGTGCTTTATCTAGAACTTGCTCCAATAGGAATTGAGCACGCTCTAGACCTTCTTCACGTACAACTGACTCAAGCGCTTGTAGCCATTCTTGAGTTTCCAGTGCATCTACGTCATGCTTCATATCAGACATGGCGATCTATCCTTCTGTTGGTTGGATCTACTTATTTAAGTAACGCTCTTACGAGTCATTACCCTGCTGAATTCGACGTAGAGAACGCTCTCGTCGAGACTCTTCTCGAGTCAAATCCAACAATGTTTCTTCGATGTAAGCCAAGTGCGAGTGGGACATTTCTCGCGCCTTTTCAGGCTGACCAGAAACAATCGCATCCACGATATTGGCTCGGTGTTTACTGACTTTCTCGACCGCTTCTGGGCGGCGACGTAGTAATTTAAAATTTTGTAGAATATTTTGCTCAAGCAAAGGTGCTAAGCTTCGAACAATGTGCAACAAAACCACGTTGTGCGCGGCTTCTGTCAAAGCGATCAAAAATTGCATCACTTCCGCAGATTCAGCTTCGATATCGTTGTTTGCTTGCTCTTGGCTAATGCGCTCAAGGCAACCTTGAATACGCGCAAAATCTTCTTCGGTACCACGTAAAGCTGCAAAGTAAGCTGAAATTCCTTCCATTGCATGACGAGACTCAAGCACATCAAGCTGGGTTTCAGAATGACTAGACAACAAATTCAACAAGGGATCTGAAAAGCTCTTCCAGATATTCTCACTTACGAATGTTCCGCCACCTTGGCGACGAGTTAACAAACGCTTCGCTTCTAAGCGTTGAATGGCTTCTCGGACTGAAGGACGAGACACATCGAACTGTCTTGCCAGTTCACGCTCTGGAGGCAGTTGTTGCCCCGGAGACAATGTTCCTTCCACTATCAACCTTTCTAACTCTTGTTCTATAACATCAGAGAGTTTTGGCTGACGAATCCTTTGATAAGCCATAATTTATTGTTCTTCTACTCTTGCAGGTAATTGGTAATACCAATTTTAAGTTGGTGCAGAAATTAACATAATTAAAACGCCACTGTCCAGCCGAAAATTGACCTAAATCATAGAACGAGCTTACTTCCAACACTCTGATAACAATCGACTGTTAAAACAGCAATAGAATTGGTATGACCAATTACATAAAGCATACAAATGGGAAGTCGACGTGCTAGCAATTTTGGAAAAGAAATACAGAAAATGACAAAATTATCAGTCTATTTCTTCACCAAAACGGCGTATACGAGCGTAAAAATGTAGTTAACTTTTAACAATCATTAATATTTCTGGTATCAAAAAAAGGCATACCTGATCGTATGCCTTATTTATTTCGCTTTTTTGAATTTACACTTTCGCTACAAATCAACGCTGTATAAGCTGTCTATATTTCACCCAATCAAAGCTTAGACCAGGATCGCTTTTTCTCAAGGGCGCAATATATTGATGACCGGTAATTCGTGGCAGGGTGATGTGGGGATAAGACTGCATAATCACCTCAGTGATCTCTGCAAGTGATTGATATTGCGCATCTGTGTAGGCAGTAAATTCTGTCCCTTCAAGCTCGATACCAATGGAATAGTCATTACAACGCTCCCTGCCCGCGAAACTGGATTGACCGGCATGCCATGCTCTATCGAGAAAAGAAACAAATTGAACAACCTCGCCGTTTCTCTTAATCAAGCAATGTGCAGAAACGCCCATTTTGTGAATAACTTCAAAAAATGGATGTGCGTTTGGGTCTAGCTTGCCAGTGAAGAAGTCCTCTATATATGGTCCACCAAACTGCCCAGGAGGCAAACTGATGTTGTGTACCACCAGCAGAGAGATGTCGTTTATATCAGAGCGGGCATCAAAAAATGGTGACGGAACATGCTTTGCCTGTGTCAGCCAGCCATTCTCGATAATTGGGCGCATATCAACCTCTCTTCTTTGCAAATTAACTGCTGAAATTATTGACACCGGAGAGTATCATCCGTTGCCATCTCCCTTTCAAGACAAGATTTGCGATGAAGAACACACACAACATTCAAGAACGCCTAGAATACCTTAAACAACAACTCCCTTTAGAGATCACTCGCTCTGTCGCTGATACCTTAAAAGAAGATCTAGGTGGCAGTGTCGACGTAGATAACGACATTACTGCATCTTTGATCCCTGCCGAGGCAGTTAATACCGCAACGATTATTACTCGCGAGCATGGTGTGTTCTGTGGTCAAGCATGGGCTGATGAAGTTTTTAAACAGCTCGGTGGTAAGGTCAGCATTGAATGGCACGTAAAGGACGGCGATAAAGTCGAACCTAACCAAACCCTTTGTACGCTGACAGGCCCTGCTCGTGACTTGTTAACTGGTGAGCGTAACGCAATGAACTTCATCCAAACGCTGTCTGGCTGCGCAACAGTTACCGCAGAGTACGCTGAAAAAATCGCGCATACTGAGTGTCGTCTACTAGACACACGCAAAACCATTCCTGGTCTGCGTAGCGCACTAAAATACGCCGTGACGTGCGGTGGTGGCTTTAACCATCGCATCGGTGTGTTCGACGCTTACCTTATTAAAGAAAACCACATTATTGCTTGTGGTGGCATCACTCAAGCCATCCAAAAAGCGAAAGAGCTTAACCCTGGCAAACCGGTAGAAGTAGAAACGGAAAGCTTAGAAGAGTTGAAACAAGCGATAGACGCTGGTGCCGACATCATCATGCTCGATAACTTCACGAAAGAAATGATGCGTGAAGCCGTAGCGATTAATGCAGGTCGTGCCGCTTTAGAAAACTCCGGCAATATTACGCTAGAGACCATCGCAGAATACGCAGAAACCGGTGTCGATTACATTTCGGTAGGCGCGTTGACTAAGCATCTAAAAGCGATGGATCTTTCGATGCGCTTCAAATAACAAAAGCAACAAATCTCAAATTACTTCAAATAACTCAGTGGGTTGTGAGTAATTCATCATTAAAAAGGGCCAATTGGCCCTTTCTTTTTATCCACTAAAAAATAGTACTACTCGCAAAACTCTGCATGCGATATGCAACTTTTCACCAAAGAGTTTTATCTCACTCGAGAGCCCATCTCTTCCCCATTTTCAACCCACCTTAACTCTCCATAATCTTTCGCTAATGCAAGAGCATTATTAATTTTTAGGAAAGGGTTAAAAATGAAAAACAGTAAACAAAAAAAACAACAGGGTTTTACTCTGATTGAATTAATGATTGTGGTGGCGATTATTGGCATCTTATCTGCTTTCGCAGTTCCTGCTTACCAAAATTATACTAAGAAAGCGACATTGTCAGAATTTCCAAAAGCAGCTGCGGCAGCCAAATTAGCAGTAGAATTATGTGCCCATGAGAATGCCTCAAATGAAACAACATTTATTAGTGAATGTGTAAAGGAAGAAAATGGAATTCCCGCTAAATTCGTTTTGAATAATATAGAAATTAGCGTTGTTAAAGCCACAGATGCTAGCGTTTCTGGTGCGATAGCAGTTATTGCCGCAGCTGATAAAGTTAAGGGACCTATTGCTAAAGGCGAGCAATATATCATGGCTGCATCATATAAAACTCAAGGCTTAGAGTGGGGGGCTTCATGTAAAGCTGGCGGTAAAGCACAAACAGACTACTGCCCAAACTAACTTAAATGTTGACCAACCTATCCACGGCTCTTCGCCAAAAAGGGTTACTGACCTTTTCCCAAGAAGAATCGTTAATAGAGCAAGTCAAAGCTTCTGGCATTTCGATGCCAGAGGCTTTACTCAGTTCTGGATTATTGACATCAAGCGAACTCGCTGAGCACTTAAGTTCTCTCTTTAGTTTGAGTCAGCCCGAGTTATCTCAGTATGAGTACGCTTCGCTTTGTCAACAACTCGGTCTACGTGAATTAATCACTCGACATAACGCACTCCCACTCCAGCGTACGCCTTCAACTTTGTTATTAGCCGTTGCCGACCCGACGAACCAACAAACAGAAGATGACTTTCGTTTTGCGACAGGGTTACAGGTTGAACTAGTCTTGGCGGATTTTCGTCAACTCAGCGCGGCAATTCGACGCTTGTATGGTCGTTCATTGAGTCATGAGAAGTCTGGATTAAAAGAGATCAACCAAGAAGAGTTAGCCAATCTGGTTGACGTGGGCGCAGATGAAATCGACAACATTGAAGACTTGAGCCAAGATGAGTCTCCTGTTAGCCGTTACATAAACCAAATTCTGTTGGACGCTGTGCGCAAAGGCGCATCCGATATCCACTTTGAACCTTATGAAAAGATGTACCGCGTTCGCCTACGCTGTGATGGCATCTTAATTGAAACACAGCAGCCACCAAGCCACTTAAGTCGCCGCTTATCCGCTCGTATCAAAATCCTCTCTAAGCTTGATATTGCAGAGCGACGTTTACCACAAGATGGGCGTATTAAGCTCAAGTTGAATCAAGACACCGCGATTGATATGCGTGTATCCACGCTACCGACTCTATTCGGAGAGAAAATTGTATTACGACTGCTCGACAGCAGCTCTGCGTCACTGGATATCGACAAGCTTGGTTATAGCGAACAACAAAAACAATTGTACTTGGATGCGCTGCGTCGCCCACAAGGCATGATTCTGATGACAGGCCCTACCGGGAGCGGAAAAACCGTTTCTCTGTACACTGGGCTGAGTATTCTCAATAAGCCAGAAATCAACATTTCCACAGCAGAAGATCCGGTAGAAATTAACTTATCGGGCATTAACCAAGTACAAGTACAACCCAAGATCGGCTTTGGCTTCGCAGAGGCATTGCGCTCTTTTCTTCGTCAAGACCCCGATGTGGTAATGGTCGGTGAGATTCGTGACTTAGACACTGCGGAAATCGCCATAAAAGCATCGCAAACCGGTCACTTAGTACTTTCAACCTTACATACCAATTCTGCGGCTGAAACGGTGATTCGTTTATCAAACATGGGCGTAGAAAGCTTTAACTTGGCCTCCTCTCTTAGTTTGATTATTGCCCAGCGCTTGGCCCGTAAACTGTGCTCGCACTGCAAACAATCACAAGAGCTTACCGTTCAGCTACAACATCTCGGAATTCAAGCAAGCGACAACATTTTTAAAGCCGATCCCGATGGATGCAATGAGTGTACCCATGGTTATTCCGGCCGAACGGGGATTTATGAAGTGATGCGCTTTGATGAATTTCTTTCGGAAGCGCTAATTAAAGGCGCCTCGGTACATGAACTAGAAAAACTCGCCATCGCAAATGGTATGAGCACGTTACAAATGTCGGGCATAGAAAAACTCAAACAAGGGATCACAAGTTTTAGTGAACTACAGCGCGTACTTTATTTTTAATCCTTTAATCAGCAGTCTCCTCTATGAAAAGCACTACACCACAACTTAAAAACTTCCGCTGGAAAGGCATCAACAGTTCAGGCAAAAAGACGTCTGGACAAACCCTCGCGATGACAGAAATTGAAGTACGCGAGCGTCTAGACGCACAGCACATCAAGATCAAGAAGTTAAAGAAAAGCAGTATCTCGTTTCTCACTAAACTCAGCCATCGCGTAAAAGGCAGAGACATCACGGTGTTTACCCGTCAAATTTCGACGATGTTGATAACCGGTGTCCCCTTAGTTCAGGCTTTAAAATTGGTATCAGAAAACCACAAAAAAGCAGAGATGAAATCCATTTTGATGAGCGTGACACGCGCCGTTGAAGCGGGTACGCCCATGTCAAAAGCCATGCGCACTGCAAGTGAACACTTTGACCCACTCTATACCGACCTTATCGCCACAGGTGAGCAATCCGGTAACTTAGCGGAAGTATTCGAGCGCTTAGCCACCTACCGAGAAAAAAATGAACAACTCCGTGCGAAAGTGATCAAAGCCTTGATTTACCCAGCCATGGTAGTGCTAGTAGCGTTAGGCGTCTCGTTTATCATGCTCACCAAAGTCATTCCCGAGTTTGAAAAAATGTTTGTTGGTTTTGGTGCTGACTTACCTTGGTTTACCAGGCAAGTATTAGATCTTTCCGCCTGGACACAAAACTGGAGCCCATTTATAGCACTAGGCTCTATCAGTCTATTCATCTCGGCGAGAATCCTCTCTAAGCGTTCATATTCTTTTCGCTTAATGCTCAATCGCTCTGTGCTTAAATTTCCTGTTCTTGGCCCTGTATTATCAAAAGCCGCTATCGCCAAATTTAGTCGAACACTCGCCACAAGCTTTACAGCGGGTATTCCAATTCTAACCAGTTTAAAAACCACATCAAAAACCTCAGGAAACTTACACTATCAACTCGCCATAGAAGAAGTTTACCGTGATACCGCCGCAGGTATGCCAATGTATGTTGCCATGCGTAACTGTAATGTGTTCCCTGAATTAGTGTTACAAATGGTCATGATCGGTGAAGAGTCTGGTCGACTTGACGATATGCTCAATAAAGTTGCAACGATCTACGAGTTTGAAGTCGATAACACCGTCGACAACCTTAGTAAAATTCTAGAGCCGCTAATTATCGTTTTTTTAGGCATCGTTGTTGGCGGATTAGTGACAGCAATGTACTTGCCAATCTTTAACTTAATGAGTGTATTGGGCTAGAATGAGTTGTTAACTCCTTTAAAACAGCATCTTGCTGATTTCACTCATCGCTCAAGAGACAAATATGGAAGTATTCCAGTACTACCCTTGGCTATTCGTTGTGTTTGCCACCATCTTCGGTCTGATCGTGGGTAGCTTCCTCAATGTGGTTATTTATCGACTACCTAAAATCATGGAACTAGAATGGCGACGCGAATGTGCCGAGTCATTTCCTGAATACAAAATAGAACCTCCTAAAGAAGTGCTGACGTTGAGCGTCCCACGCTCCTCCTGTCAGAAGTGCGCAACGCCGATACGTATTCGAGACAACATCCCTGTGATTAGCTGGCTGCTTTTAAAAGGCAAATGCCACAACTGTCAGACAGCCATTAGCGCACGCTATCCACTGATTGAACTGCTCACTGCGTTCTGCTCAGGCTTTGTCGCTTACCACTTTGGTTTTAGTTACTTTACCGTTGCCCTACTCTTTTTCACTTTTATCTTAATCGCCACAACATTTATCGATCTCGATACTATGTTGTTACCTGACCAATTAACATTACCATTAACTTGGGCTGGCATTGCCTTAGCATTAGTCGAAATAAGTCCTGTTACTCTACAAGATTCTGTCATTGGTGCTATTGCTGGTTACCTATGTCTCTGGTCCGTTTACTGGGGCTTTAAGCTACTTACTGGTAAAGAAGGAATGGGATATGGTGATTTTAAATTACTAGCAGCACTAGGGGCTTGGCTGGGCTGGCAGTCACTGCCGATGATCATTCTACTTTCTTCTGTGGTTGGCATCATATTTGGCATCATTCAACTACGCTTGCAAAAACAGGGAATTGAAAAAGCTTTCCCTTTCGGTCCTTACTTAGCAATTGCTGGTTGGATAAGCTTAATTTGGGGCGACCAGATTTTAAACTGGTACTTTACTTCAGTTTTAGGAGTGTAAATGGCTTTGGTTATTGGTTTAACAGGTGGCATCGCTAGCGGTAAAACAACCGTCGCGAATCTGTTCAAACAACAATTTAAAATCGATATCGTCGATGCCGACATTGTAGCAAGAGAAGTTGTCGAGCCAGGCACTCCCGGCCTAAACGCGATTATTGAACATTTTGGTCACGATATCGTTCGTGAAGACCAAACTTTAGATCGCGCAAAGCTGAGAGAGAAAATCTTTTCAAACTCAGATGAAAAAGCATGGCTCAACGCACTGTTGCACCCGATAATTCGTGAAAAGATGATCGAAGATTTGCAGCAAGTCACCTCAGAGTATGCGTTACTTGTGGTGCCGTTGCTCGTAGAAAACAAGCTAGACAGTTTGTGTGATCGAGTTCTTGTCGTCGATGTAGAACCGAATACACAGATATCTCGCACGATGAAACGAGACAATGTGAGTGAAGAACAAGCTCGCGCTATCCTTGCCTCTCAAGCATCAAGAGAGCAAAGACTCGCGCTTGCAGACGATGTGGTTAAGAATAATCCAAGTGACCCAGATCTTTTGCTTCAAATCACAGATTTGCACGAAAAGTACCTAGCCATGTGTAAGAAAAATCTGCGAAAATAGGAACGAAACTCACAAAGGCTTATGTCGATGACCACGCACAAATTTGAACATCCGTTAAATGAGAAAACTCGTATTTATCTAAGAGTGGAGTCTCTGCTGCGTCAGGCTCACTTGGCCTCTGGGTTTAGCGAAAATCACCAGTACCAACTGTTTTTCCGTGCGTTATTCGATATGGTTGAAATCTTCGAACAGATCCAGCTGAAAAGTGAACTGGCCAAAGATTTAGAGAAACAACGACTGTCGTACCGCCATTGGCTAAATGTTGATGGCGTCGATCAAGACGCATTAAATACCCTACTACAAGAGATAGATGTCGTTCATAGCCAACTGATGGGTGCAGAGCGTTTTGGTCAAGCACTAAAAGAAGATCGCTTCCTAAGCTCTATCCGCCAACGCTTTAATCTACCGGGGGGTTCATGTTGTTTTGATTTGCCAGCGTTACATTACTGGCTTCATCTACCCATTGAACATAAAAAGCATGATGCACAGCAGTGGCAAGTAAGCTTAAAGCCCTTATCTGATGCGCTTTCGCTATGGTTGAAACTCACCAGAGAGACCGGACATTTTAAAGCTCAAATCGGTCGTGCGGGTTTCTTCCAAAGTGACGCTGATGAAGCTAATATTCTAAGACTTCACATCCCAATGGAATATGGCGTTTATCCTATGATTTCTGGCCATAAAAACCGCTTTGCGATCAAGTTTATGTCGTTTGAAAACGGTCAAGCGTGCACACAAGATATTGAGTTTGAACTTGCTGTGTGCAGCTAAGACGACACTAAGCCTCACCCCCACAATCTAAAATTCAACGCTTTATTGCGCTTATATTGAATAAAATTTCGTAGCAGCAATAGCGCGTTGAATAAGCCATCTTGAATTCATTTAGGTATACTACCTTTTAACACCAATTAGTAATGGGACGCTCAACTATGTCTAAAATTACCATCGTTCAATGCCCACAATGTGGCGCCGACGTAGAATGGGGAGAACAAAGTCCTCATCGCCCTTTCTGCAGTAAACAATGCCAAATGATTGATTTTGGTGAATGGGCAGATGAAGAAAACACCATCCCAGGCGCCCCCGATATGTCCGACAGTGATGGCTGGTCTGAAGACCAGTATTAATTGAGGCACTAGGGTAAAGGAATATCCTAGGCTCCTTCTTGGGAAGTCTGAATCACGCTCTTTCGTCGCTGTCCAGAGTGACGAATTTTAACCGCGGAGCCCTGTAATCTTTGGTCATCATTTGCCGTCATTCCGAGGAGCCATAGCGACTCAGGAATCTACTCACAGCAAGGATGAAGCTAGCAACTTAAACACTTGCATTTTCGACTAGTAGGTTCTGAATCACGCTCCTTCGTCGCTGTTCAGAATGACGACTTTTAACCGCGGTACCCTGTAATATTTGACCATCATTTCCCGTCATTCCGAGGAGCCATAGCGACATCAAGGAATCTACTAACCGCAAGGATGTATCTAAAGCTGACAGCTTAAACACGAGCGCTCTCTGCGAGTAGATTCTGAATCACGCTCCTTTGTCGCTATTCAGAATGACGAGTTTTAACCGCGGTACTCCGTAATCTTTGACCATCATTTTCCGTCATTCCGAGGAGCCATAGTGACATCAGGAATCTACTCACATCAAGGCAGAGGCAGAGGCAGAGGCAGAGGCGCGGAGTGTATGCCAGTGCATGAGCATCGACAATACAAGTCGGGTGAAAAAAAAAACGAACAAGCTAATTACACAAATAAAAAAACGGAGCCCTAAAAGGACTCCGTTTAAGATGAGAACGCTAGTTATAGCATTACTTCTTAGCAAGTTTCTCTTTGATACGAGCAGACTTACCAGAACGCTCACGTAGGTAGTACAACTTGGCACGACGTACTGCACCACGGCGTTTAACTTCGATGCTATCAACGATTGGAGAGTGTGTTTGGAACGTACGCTCAACACCTTCACCGTTAGAGATTTTACGTACAGTGAAAGCAGAGTGTAGACCACGGTTACGGATTGCGATTACAACGCCTTCGAAAGCCTGTAGACGCTCACGGTCACCTTCTTTTACCTTAACTTGAACTACAACAGTGTCACCTGGTGCAAATTTAGGTAGGTCTGATTTCATTTGCTCTTCTTCAAGAGCTTTGATGATGTTACTCATTTTTTAAATTCCTAGAATAAACTGATACTAAATAAATTAGGTTACTTTGCGTTATGTTCACTAATGAACTCAGCAAGTAATTGTTCCTGTTCGTCAGTCAGAGCTAGGTTTTCCAGGAGCTCTGGTCTTCTAAGCCAAGTTCGGCCCAGCGACTGTTTTAGTCGCCATTGACGAATGTCCTTGTGATTGCCTGACATCAGTACCGCTGGCACTTCTTTGTCATCCAACACTTCAGGACGCGTATAGTGAGGGCAATCTAACAAGCCATTTGCAAAAGAGTCTTCTTCTGCTGACGCGAAATCCCCTAGTACACCCGGAACAAACCGAGAGACAGAGTCGATTAACGTCATGGCTGGTATCTCACCACCCGTCATCACAAAATCACCAATCGACCATTCTTCGTCAACTTCAGATTGAATGATGCGCTCATCTACCCCTTCATAACGACCACAAATCAGAAGCAAGTTCTCATTTGTTGCCAGTTCTTCTACTCCTTTCTGGTCGAGCTTGCGACCTTGAGGAGAAAGGTAGATGACTTTCGTCTTGCCCGGTGAGGCTGCTTTCGCGGTATGAATGGCATCGCGCAAAGGCTGAACCATCATTAACATACCAGGGCCACCACCGTAAGGTCGGTCATCGACTGTGCGATGTTTGTCGTGAGTAAAATCTCTAGGATTCCAAGTCTCAATCGACAAAAGACCTTTTTTAACCGCTTGACCTGTTACTCCAAAATCAGTAACAGAACGGAACATTTCTGGAAAAAGGCTAATAACGCCAACCCACATGTTTATCTCGCTCTGTAATTTTGGAGATTAGAATCCAGGATCCCAGTCAACTTCGATCCGTTGAGCTTCGCGATCAACATTAATGATCACTTGCTCTTCAAGGAACGGGATTAATCGTTCCTTCTGCCCGAAAGCATCTTTAAGATTTGCTTTAACAACCAGAACATCGTTTGAGCCAGTTTCTAGCATGTCAGTAACGACACCTAGATCGTAACCTTTAGTGGTTACAACTTGCATCCCAAACAATTCGCGCCAGTAGAACTCATCTTCTGACAATTCAGGCAGTACCGCAGGGTCAATAGCAATTTCAAAGTTCGTCATTAGATGCGCGTCTTCACGAACATCCATGCCTTCCAGCTTAGCCACCATACCTTTGTTATGGCGCTTCCAGCTTTCTACTTTGTACTCAACCCACTTACCCTTTTGGTTAATGTACCAAGGGCTGTAATCGAAAATGCTTTCAGCATTGTCTGTGTAGGAAAAAACCTTAAGCCAACCTCGAATGCCGTAAGTAGCACCAAACTTGCCTACAACAATCTTTTCGTTGCTCATTGTTTCTTTACCTTTCATCGACATAAACTAGTTTCTACTTTTCAAGTAAAAAATTAAGCCGCTTTTTGAGCGTCTTTAACTAGCTTAGCAACGCGGTCAGATACAGACGCGCCTTGACCAACCCAGTGGTTAACGCGGTCTAGGTCTAGACGTAGACCTTCTTCTTGACCTTTAGCAGTTGGGTTGAAGAAACCAACTTTCTCGATGAAACGGCCAGTTGCAGCGTTGCGGCTGTCCGCTACTACGATTTGATAAAATGGACGCTTTTTAGCGCCGTGACGTGCCAAACGAATGGTTACCATGTCGTCCTCTTTGCTTTCTCAAAAATAAAATTAACCCCAAAAACCATTCAAGAAATTAAATAGTTTGGGGTCTCGTGCCAAAATAAAGCTCCGGAATTTTACTCTTCTCCCGGAGCAATGCAAGGAGTTTAGTTACTTTTTCACCAACATAAATTGAATTTAAAGTTTGTGACGTACCTAACACCCTGAATCTATGCGTGATCGATTAATTAACGACCAAATGGGTTGAAGCCACCGCCTCCACCCATGCCGCCCATCATGCCTTGCATGTTGCGCATCATGCCTTTCATGCCACCTTTTTGCATCTTTTTCATCATCTTCTGCATTTGGGTGAACTGTTTCAGTAAGCGGTTTACGTCTTGAACCTGCACACCAGAACCAGCCGCAATACGCTTCTTGCGCGAGCCTTTGATAATCTCTGGGCGTTGACGTTCTTTCATTGTCATGGAGCTGATGATCGCTTCCATCTGTTTGAACATCTTGTCATCGACTTTGTCTTTCACATTGTCTGGTAGCTGAGACATGCCAGGAAGCTTATCCATCATGCCCATCATGCCGCCCATGTTTTGCATCTGGCCTAGCTGTTCACGGAAATCTTCAAGGTCGAAACCTTTCTTCTCTTTGAACTTCTTCGCCAGCTTTTCTGCTTTTTCTTGGTCAACGTTGCGTTGTAGGTCTTCAATTAAAGACAGAACGTCACCCATACCAAGAATACGTGAAGCAACACGATCTGGATGGAACGGTTCTAGCGCGTCAGTTTTTTCACCGACACCCAAGAATTTGATTGGTTTGCCCGTTACATGGCGTACTGACAGTGCCGCACCACCACGAGCATCACCATCAACTTTAGTTAGAACCACACCGGTAAGAGGTAGCGCATCGCCAAAGGCTTTTGCTGTATTTGCTGCGTCTTGACCCGTCATAGCGTCAACAACAAATAGCGTTTCTACTGGGTTGATAGCTGCGTGAAGATCTTTGATCTCCCCCATCATCTCTTCATCAATCGCCAAGCGACCTGCGGTATCGACAATCAATACGTCGTAGAATTTTTTCTTCGCATGGTCAATCGCTGCATTGGCGATATCAATAGGCTTCTGGTCTGGTGATGATGGGAAGAAGTCAACACCGATGTCTGATGCCAGCGTTTCAAGCTGCTTAATTGCAGCAGGGCGGTAAACGTCGGCAGACACAACCAAGACTTTCTTCTTGTCACGTTCTTTTAAAAGCTTAGATAGCTTACCTACCGATGTGGTTTTACCCGCACCTTGTAGACCCGCCATAAGAAGCACAGCAGGTGGTTGAGCGGCAAGGTTTAGCGCCTCATTCGACTCACCCATTACGGCTTCAAGTTCTGTTTGAACGATCTTGATAAATTCCTGACCAGGAGTCAGAGATTTAGAAACTTCTACACCTACCGCTTTTTCTTTAACGCGGTTAACAAATTCACGAACAACCGGAAGCGCAACGTCAGCTTCAAGTAAGGCCATTCGTACTTCACGTAGGGTCTCTTTAATGTTGTCTTCGGTCAGACGACCTTTGCCACTGATATTTTTCAGCGTTTTGGATAATCGATCCGTTAAATTCTCAAACATCTTTGTCTCTTCGCTAAAATGGCGATTAATTAGTGTGAGTATACATTAGCCAAGGTCTGAGTCATACCCGTACCGCTGCTCTATTCTTGTCTCTATTTCTATATGGTGCGGTAACTTATTAATTTCAATATCTCATCTCTCACGATTGATGTCGGATATAACGTAGCCCCAAAGTGTAATGCAAGGTATAATTTCCTCATTGTGCACAATAATATTTAGGATTCATGGATAGCTTAATAGCCATCGCGGCCGCCATACTTTATGTTTTGGCGATTGCGACCATCATACCCGGACTCTCACAGCAGTCAGGAATCAAAGCAAAAACAGTGTTTGCTAGTGCTGCCTGTGCGCTTGTTTTTCATGCGTGGATTTTGAGTGATCTGATTTTTGATGGTTCAGGTCAAAACCTTAGTATTCTAAACGTAGCCTCTTTGATCAGTTTTATTATTTCTCTGGTCATGAGCCTTGCTATGTTGAAAAATCGATTGTGGTTTTTATTGCCTGTCGTTTATAGCTTTGCTGCCATCAATTTATCTGCTGCCACATTTTTGCCAAGCACGTTTATCAAGCACCTAGAGAATGACCCTAAGCTACTCATTCACATTTCTTTTGCGCTGTTCTCATACGCAACTTTAACTATCGGTGCACTCTACGCACTTCAGCTGGCTTGGTTGGATCACAAACTGAAAACAAAAAAATCTTTGGCGATTAACCCAAACCTGCCGCCTTTATTAATGGTAGAGCGTCAGCTATTCAAAATCATTTTGATCGGTAACTTATTGTTAACTGGCACGCTCATTACTGGCTTTGTCTTTGTGCAGGATATGTTTGCTCAAGGTAAAGCGCATAAAGGCATTCTTTCTTTCATCGCTTGGATTGTGTACTCAATACTGCTTTGGGGTCATTATCAAAAAGGTTGGCGTGGTAGAAAAGTTACTTGGTTCGCTGTCGCAGGGGCAACGCTGTTAACTCTGGCGTATTTTGGCAGTCGCTTTGTGAAAGAAATCATCTTGAATTAAGGAGCTCTAGGGCTCCTATCCTTTATATTTTAGGCTAGATAAAATACAGTACGCCTTAACCCTTTGACTTAACGGACTTACTCAACCGTTATATAACCCAATACTTACAAGGAACAGCAACGTTTTGGACGACATCTCTACGGGTATCTTGTTTGCGCTACTCGCGTGTCTTATCGTCATATCAGGTTACTTTTCCGGCTCAGAAACAGGGATGATGTCTCTGAACCGTTATCGCTTAAAGCACTTAGCCAAAAATGGGCATAAAGGCGCTAAGCGAGTCGAAAGGCTATTAGACCGTCCAGATCGTTTGATTGGTCTTATTCTTATCGGCAACAACCTCGTTAATATTCTCGCGTCCGCCATCGCGACCATTATTGGTATGCGTTTGTATGGTGATTTAGGTGTCGCTATCGCAACCGGTGCACTGACTATGGTTGTATTGGTTTTTGCTGAAGTTACCCCAAAAACAATTGCAGCGCTGTACCCTGAACGCGTGTCTTACGCGAGCAGTATCCTACTGACCATATTGATGAAGTTACTATCGCCTTTGGTGATGCTCGTTAACTTTATTACGAATGGCTTTATTCGTTTACTTGGCGTAAAAGCCGATCACTCAGTAGAAGACCATCTTAGTTCCGATGAGCTGCGTACCGTAGTAAACGAAGCTGGCGGATTGATCCCTCGCCGACACCAAGACATGTTGGTATCTATTTTGGATCTTGAGCACGTCACTGTGAACGACATCATGGTGCCACGCAATGAGATTACCGGTATCGATATTAATGATGACTGGAAATCCATCGTTCGTCAGCTTACCCACTCACCACATGGACGCATTGTTTTTTATCGTGACCAAATTGATGAAGTGGTTGGCATGCTGCGCCTGCGTGAAGCTTACCGCCTGATGCTGGAAAAAAACGAGTTCAATAAAGAGACGCTATTACGTGCTGCGGATGAAGTCTATTACATCCCGGAAGGTACGCCACTGAACGTGCAAATGTTAAAGTTCCAACGCAACAAACAGCGTATTGGTCTGATTGTTGATGAGTATGGCGACATTATTGGATTGGTGACATTGGAAGATATTCTGGAAGAGATCATTGGCGAATTCACGACCTCGATTTCTCCAAGCCTTTCTGATGAAATCAGTCCTCAAGGTGACGGAAGCTTCCTCATTGAAGGCAGCACCAATATCCGAGATATCAACAAAGGCCTGAAATGGGATTTACCAACGGATGGCCCAAGAACGTTAAACGGTCTTATTTTGGAGCACCTGGAAGATATTCCAGAGAGCCATTTAAGCGTGAGAGTGGCTGGTCATCCAATGGAGCTTGTTGAGATTGAAGAAAACCGCATCAAGCTCGTTCGTGTTTATCCTAAAAAGAAAAAATAGCTCCTATCTACAACTCAAGATAAGAAATAAAAAGAAAAGAGCCTGATCATGTCAGGCTCTTTTTAGTTCTGGATAAATATGCTTCTTGATAAGTTTTTAGCAACTAGTCGATGCGCAGCTCTTTTAGCATCGATTCAGGCAAAGCAAGTTCATCATTTTTGTTCACCGATACACCAGCATCCAAAATGCTCTTCGCGATTTGTTGTGCTTCTTCTAAAGAGTGCATCGCTGCCGTACCACATTGGTATTCGTTGAGTTCAGGGATCTTGCTCTGGCTTTCTACCTTTAGCACGTCTTCCATTGCCGCAATCCAAGCATCCGCTACTTGCTGCTCTGATGGAGTGCCGATCAGGCTCATGTAAAAGCCGGTGCGGCAACCCATAGGCGAAATATCGATGATCTCAACAGAATCGCTGTTTAGGTGATTGCGCATAAAACCTGCATAAAGGTGCTCTAGTGTATGGATACCTTTTTCAGAAAGAATGTCTTTGTTTGGTGCGGTAAAGCGTAAATCGAAGACAGTAATCGTGTCCCCTTTTGGGGTCTGCATGGTCTTCGCCACTCGCACTGCCGGTGCATTCATGCGAGTGTGGTCCACAGTAAAACTATCGAGTAAAGGCATTACATCTCTCCTGATTGTAACTCCAATACCTCTCGGTACTGGATAAATGTCATTCCCCCCTACAGCACATAAACAGGCTGTAGGTTAAAAGAACCAGCTGCTGTTGTCTTCCAATTCCTGACGACATTGCTTCAGCTGCCAGCCATAAGTTTTTGCAGTTTGTTCAACACGTCTAGCGACTTTGAGCAAACTGGGCTTTCGCTTATAAGTACCTCGCTTGTACCCACCTCGACCTTCATGATAAGCCAGATATTGACTGTATGGGTCCCATAACGAAATCCCTAGTTGGCGCCTCGTTTCGTGAGTATACCAACCGACAAACATCATTGAATCATCAAAGTTGGTACGAGAACCGCCCTGACCCGTCGCATCTTGGAAATCTTCCCAAGCAGGATCTTGAGCTTGAGCGTAACCATACGCACTGCTAACTCGTCCCCAAGGGATAAATCCCAATAAATAGTCTTTGGGTGGTTTCGCATCGTGCCGAAAGCTGCTTTCTTGTTTAATGATAGCCATAGCGACATGAATGGGGGTTCCCCACTTTTCTTCCATATCTTTGGCATCATCATACCAGCCGGATTTCTCTCGAAATATCTCACATAAATTATTCTGCTGCTTTGGCGGTGCAGTGGCACAACCTGCAAGTAACATGCTTCCGAGTACCGATACTACTAACGGTTTAATGTTCAATCCCACCCAACCTTTACCTATTCACTACTGCTTCAGATAAGCAAAGTAATCTTCCAAAAAATCATCAAAAGATAGCGTGTCACTTTGTTCCGCTTGCTTTTGCTTTTCTACTGACGACGCCACTTCCGTTTCCATCGTATCTTGTGAGTAGTACTGATAACCGTGAGCTAGATTTTCCTCGCGGTACTTCATGCCAAGCGCACAGCCGACTTTACCTAACCCACCAAGCTCTTTCGTCAGCTCTAAAAGTTGACCTGAAATCGTTAGTTCTGGGTTATCAATCCATGTCCCGAGTTTATTACACACATCTTGGTATGCACTGCCACCAGCAGCCATATCCATTTGCTGTGCTATCTGACGCAGCTCGACAAACACTCGATGCGCCCAATCTTGCAGAGATAGACGTTCACCTTGGCAACCAATTTGAAGCATTAGCCCTTTTTCACGACCAGAAACAATGACTTTGTTCCAGTTGTCGCGCCAACACTCTAATTCACAGTTGTCCATTGGATCCGAGTCTGACAAGGCTGCCCAAGTCAGGAAGAGATCAAGGAATCGTACTTGCTCTTCATCCAACCCCACTGCGCTGAATGGGTTAACGTCTAGAGAGCGAACTTCAATGTACTCAACCCCACCGCGTCGTAACGCATCTGAAGGCTTCTCACCACTTTTCGACACGCGTTTCGGGCGAATTGGAGCGTATAGCTCGTTCTCAATTTGTAAAATATTGGAATTAAGCTGGCGGTATTCACCGTCCACTTTGACGCCTATTTTCGCAAACTCTTCTGATGGGTGACGAATCGCATCGCTCAAACCATCCAGATACTGATCAATGCTGTTAAAGCCAATTTTCAGTACACTTTGCGCACTATTGGTGTAGCCCAGATCGCTCAAACGCAAAGACGTCGATTTCGGCAAATACAAAGTGCCGCCAATTTTTTCGAATGGCAGATCGGTTTCACGACCTTGAATAAAAGAGCCGCATAACGCTGGCGATGCGCCGAAGAAATACGGAATCATCCAACCAAAACGGTAATAGTTACGGATCAGCGCAAAGTAGGCATCAGACTTAGCATCTTGGCGGGCTTGTTCATCTTGCTCGCCGTATAGCGCATCCCAAAATGTCTCAGGGAACGAGAAGTTAAAATGCACACCTGAAATGATTTGCATCAGGCTGCCATAGCGGCGTTTTAGACCTTCTCGGTACAGGGTTTTCATTTTTGCTGCATTCGAAGAGCCGTACTGAGCAAGCTGAATATCCTCTTCCGAGCCGACATAACATGGCATAGAAAGAGGCCACATCTTTTCTTCACCCATTTTTGTCTGCGTGAAGTGATGGATATCTTTCAGTTGTGCCATCAGTTCTGGAATTTCATGTGACACAGGCGTAATGAATTCTAGCAATGATTCAGAAAAATCTGTCGTGATCCATTGGTTTGTGAACGCAGAGCCTAACCCCTCTGGATGAGGTGTTGTTGCTAGATGTCCATCCTGACGATAGCGCAAAGTTTCTCGCTCAACACCGCGTCCAAACTGCTTAAATACTTCGGGGTTTGATGCAACTTTTTTTAGTCGCGCAGCAAAATCAGTCAAAATGAGGTTCGCTTATATTGGGAGCAGGACACTTGTCACAAAGGACAAGCGTAAGCTAAGTTATTGATATTTAATGCATCTAGATAAATAACCCACGAAAAGTCGCTTATCTAGATGAATAGCGGAGAAACGTTTCTCCGCTATTAAATGTGTACTCTATCGAATGATTTCAAGCTCTTCTACGTCTTTCCCCAACTTTTCTAATTGAGGACGCAGTGATTTAGCATCACCAACGACGATAATTTGATAGTCATTTGGATCAAACCACTTTTGAGCCAGTGCATTCAACGTCTGCTTATCGACTTTTTCTACGATAGCGTTTCTTTGCTGCAAGTAATCTTGATCGAGGTTGTACTTAAGAATATCACTGATGAGTTCCGCTTTTTGTGTTGGCGTTTCATATTTCAGTGCATCTTTTTGACCGACCGCTTGACGCATAAATTTCATCTCTTCATCAGTAATTCCTGACTGCGAGTATTCATTTAGCTCATTTTCCATCTCAATGATAGAAGCAACCGTTGCATCCGCTCGTACTTGCGCGGTGAAAACAACCGAGCCAGTTTCTGGATTTCCAGAGAAGTAGCCGTAAGCGCCGTATGTGTAACCCTTGTCTTCACGTAGGTTTTGGTTAATGCGGCTATTGAAGTTTCCAGCTAAGTTGAAGTTTGCCAGTTGGCTTAGGTAAAAATCGCCCGTTGCATCGTAAGGCATACCCTGACGAACCATCATGACCACACTTTGTGGTGCACCTGGTTTATCAACAAGATGGATCTTTTGCTCACCTAATGCAGCGATGCTTTGCGGTGCATACAATGGTGCAGCTTCATCCTGCCAGTTTTTCCAGAACGTCAGCTGCTGTTCAATTTCCTGTTGTTCAATGTCACCAACAACGACGATTTGCGCACTTTGTGGCGTGTAATGCTTCGAGTAGAATTCACGGACATCATCCAACGTTAGTGCACTTACCCCTGCTTGCGTGCCGTCTTTTGGTCGAGCAAAAACAGAGTCCCCATAGAGCACCTGGCGAGTCGCTTGTGATGCCATCCAACTTGGGTTTTGATGCTCATACACAAGACCTTCTAGCGCTTGCATCTTCACACGATCGAAGTCTGCTTGCTTAAATGCAGGAGACAGCAACATCTCTTCGACAATTTTCAACGTCGGCTCTAAGTTCTTTTCTAAAGCAGAAACGCTGATGCTTGTTGTGTAGCCCGTTGCATTCACGGAGATGACACTACCTAGTTTATCGAGCTCAGCTTGAATCTCTTCGACACTACGTTTCGTTGTGCCTTCTTGCAACATTGCGGCGGTCAATTGGGCAAGACCTTCTTTGCCCTTTTCAACAAAACGTGTTCCCGCAGGTAAACTAAACTGCATCATGACCGTTGGTGTTTCATCGCTAACCGCGCCAAGCAACTCCGAGCCATTATTAAAATGAAGCTCGTACAACTCAGGCATCGTCGCTTTCACTGGCTCCCCTACAGGCGGTTGCACAGAGCGATCGAAGTTATCGGTCGCACGACGATACGCCAATTGATCATCAGTGATCTTCTCGTATTCTGGTAGCGTACGTTTTGGCGTCACAAAGGTCGCTGGTTTTACGACAAGGTCAGTTTTTCCTTTTGGTACCACGCTTAGGGTCACTTTGTTCTTACCTCGGATAAAATCCGTATACGCTTTTTCTACCGATGCAGGCGTCACTGCGCGGATCTGCTCAAGCTGTTGCTCAAGACGGTCTGGATCGCCGAAGAATGTCTCGTTGGATGCCAACTGCGTTACTTTGCCTTTAACACTTTCTAATGCAAAGATAGCATCCGCTTCCGCCTTACCCTTCAATTGTTCAAGGCGATCTTCTGTCACGCCTTTTTCAGCAAACTGATTGAGTGACTGTAAAAGCTCGTCGTACAGTTTTGATAGATCGCCTTTGTCCCCTGAATCACCCATTGCATAAACGTAAAAGTTACACGCCAGTTCTGCACAGTCATGGAATGAGCCCGCATCGACGGCTTTTTGAGTCTTGACTAAGTCTTGGTAGAGCACGCTGTTTGTACCGCCACCTAGCACTTCAGATAGCGTATCGAGAGACGCTTGGCTTTCTTCGCCGTTGTAAGTTGTTGGCCACGCGATCATCACCATCGGTTGTTGAATGCGATCTTCTAGCGTGATGTATTTGTCTTCTTGCAGTTTTGCAGGTTGTTTCGGCGCATTTTCAACCTCTGGCCCACGAGGAATCGAACCGAAGTACTTATTTACCCACTCAAGAGTTTGTTCAACGTCTAAGTCCCCACCGATAGTGATAGTCGCATTGTTTGGGCCATACCAACGTAAGAAAAACGCTTTGAGATCGTTCACATCAACACGATCAAGATCTTCAACATAACCAATAGTTTGCCACGAATACGGATGACCTTCAGGATATAACGCTTCAGACATACGCTCCCAAATTAAGCCATAAGGACGATTATCGTAACGCTGAGCTCGCTCATTTTTTACAGTTGAACGCTGAATTTCAAATTTGCGTTGAGAAACCGCATCCAGCAAAAAGCCCATACGGTCAGACTCTAACCACAGCATTTTCTCTAGCTGGTTAGCCGGGACAGTTTCAAAGTAGTTAGTACGATCACGGTTTGTCGTACCATTTAACGTACCTCCAGCCTCTGTGATGATTCTGAAGTGCTCTTGGTCACCAACGTTCTCTGAACCTTGGAACATCATGTGCTCAAAGAAATGCGCAAAACCAGACTTACCCACTTCTTCACGAGCCGAACCAACATGGTAAGTCACATCCACATGGACCAATGGGTCGGAATCTTCAGGAGCTAAGATCACCGTTAAACCATTATCAAGTTTATACTTTTGGTATGGAATCTTAACTTTGCCTTCTTCCGCTTTCGATGACTCGACGAAAGTTACCCCCTCCGGCAGTGATGAAACTGGCGTATTTGATACACAGCCCGTGATCACTAACAGTGAGCACGCGCCAACCCAAAACATCTTCATGTACTTTCCTTAAAATAATCCGAGATAGATGGCCGCAAGCAAGCTATACCTAGCAGCCTTTCCTAAAAATATTAAAATCACGCAAGGCAGAAGCTTCATTCTCAGCCACCCTGCGGCTAAACACAGCGGGTCTCCAATTATGGGTAACCAGCTAAAAAACAATCCCAAATAGCCATACTTAGACAACCAGTTTAATGCGGTATGACCGTGCTTTTCTTCTTGCGCTTTGTTGGGAATCCACAAGCCAAGCCAATAATTTGTTAAGCCACCAAGCGTATTGCCGATAGTGGCGACCATAATAATTGACGAAACGGAATATTGATTTAATGAGAGAGTGGCAACTAAGCCCGCCTCAGAACCACCAGGTAACAAAGTGGCACTGAGAAAACCGGTCATGAAAAGCACCCATAACGCTGAATCTGAAAACCAAAGCGCTAAACTTTCAAAGCTCGTATTAAATGCTTCTAGCATGTCATATCAAGCAACACCTTGCCTCTGGTTCTTCCTGATTCAACTTGCTGGTGAGCAGCAATCACATCGCTCATCGGATAAACCTGTTGAATTTCAGTCTTCAGTAAACCAACGCCAACCATGTACAACAAGGTATCTAATTGCGCTGGATCTGGCTCAACCAACATGCCGTTAGCCTCAAAGCCTAGGAGTTTGGCTTTTTCACAAATCAGCTCAGCCGTGATGGTTGGAACGGTTATGACTCTCGCACCGTCTTTCAGGCATTTAAGCGCATCTAACGCGGCATCTCCACCTACTAAATCAATCAAAACATCAACGTCTTCAACACGTTCTGACACTGGTGCAAATTGATAGTTCACTGCATGAGCGCCAAGGGTAGCCAGGTAGTCTAAATTTCGTTCACTGCAGGTTGTAAAGACTTCCGCTTTCGTCGCGATCGCGATTTGTACCGCTAGGTGTCCAACGCCACCGGCTCCAGCGAGGATAAGTACGCGATCGTTTTCTGTCACATTGGCTTTGCTGAGTGCTTGTGCCGCAGTTTGGCCAGCCAACGGTAATGCTGCTGCTGCCTCTAAAGTAACTGAACTGGGAACATGACTTAACTCAGCTTCTGGAACACATACGTACTGACTGTACCCACCGCCTCGGACTGGGAAACCGATAAATCCAGCCACCTCATCACCATCATTAAAACGCGACGCCCCCTCTCCACTGGACACGACTTTTCCTGAGATGTCGTAACCTGGTACCCAAGGTAAATTATCCTTGTTCTGCGCAGCTGCCCAACCGAGTCCGGCTCGAGTTTTAACATCAATAGGATTTACGCCTGAAAAAGCGACTTTTACTAAGACTTCACCAGGCTGTGGTGATGGTGTAGAAGCATGCTGAATCGCGAGTACGTTGGCATCACCAAATTCAGTGATAACGATCTGTTTGTGTTCCATAAACCATTCCCTGCAAGAAAACAAAAAGGGATGCGAAAGCATCCCTTTGACTATAAACCATTTTGTTAACCGAAGTTAATCGTGATTTTGTAAATTGGTTGATCATTCCATTTTCGGTAATGACTAGCCGACAAGTGCTAGCAAGATACCAGCGGCAACCGCTGATCCCAATACACCTGCAACGTTTGGTCCCATCGCATGCATCAACAAGAAGTTTTGCGGGTTAGCTTGTAAGCCGACTTTGTTCACCACACGCGCGGCCATTGGTACCGCAGAAACGCCAGCCGCACCAATAAGTGGGTTGATGTCTTCTTTTGAGAACTTGTTCAGCAACTTAGCCATTAGCACACCAGCACCCGTGCCAATACTAAACGCAACCGCACCAAGCCCTAGAATGCCTAATGTTTCTAAGTTCAGGAATTGATCCGCTTGCAGCTTCGAGCCAACCCCTAAGCCCAAGAAGATCGTCACGATGTTGATCAGCTCATTTTGTGCGGTTTTCGATAGACGATCGACCACACCCGCTTCACGCATTAAGTTACCAAGACAGAACATACCGACAAGAGGCGTTGCTGAAGGTAGGAAAAGAATCGTCATGAGTAATACTGCCATCGGGAACAATACCTTTTCCCATTTACCCACGTGACGCAGTTGCGCCATTTGAATCTCACGTTCTTCCTTAGTGGTTAGCGCCTTCATGATTGGCGGCTGAATGATTGGCACTAAAGCCATGTAGCTGTACGCGGCTACAGCAATCGCACCAAGCAGGTCTGGTGATAACTTACTTGCTAAGAAAATCGCCGTTGGACCATCCGCACCACCGATGATAGCGATAGACGATGCATCCGCCATGGAGAACTCCATGCCAGGTACATAGTTGAGCAAAATAGCGCCAAACAATGTCGCAAAAATACCAAACTGAGCTGCCGCACCTAGCCACAACGTTTTTGGGTTTGCGATCAAAGCACCAAAGTCGGTCATCGCACCCACACCCATGAAGATCAACAACGGGAACACACCCGATTCAATCCCAATGTAGTAAACGTAGTAGAGCAAGCCGCCAGGCTCAGTAAAGCCAGCATTTGGAATATTCGCCAAGATAGCACCAAAACCAATCGGCAATAACAGTAAAGGCTCAAAGCCTTTTTTGATTGCCAAAAACAGCAAGGTACAACCAACCAGCATCATACAGATTTGGCCGAACTCGAAGTTAGCGATCCCTGTTTCTGCCCAAAGGGTTAACAATCCGTCCATGATACTCCCTTACGCCAGGCTCAACAGAGGCGCACCTACTGTGACAGCATCGCCTTCTTTAACGTTCAACTCTTGAACCACACCACCACGCGCCGCACGCACTTCTGTTTCCATCTTCATTGCTTCAAGAATCAGTAGTACATCGCCTTCAGCCACTTCAGCGCCAGGCTGAACATTCACTTTAAAGATGTTACCGGCAAGAGGAGCAGGCACCGCTTCAGCAGAAGCGCTAGAAGGTGCGCTAGGTGCCGTCGATTTTGCAGGCGCCGCAGAAGGAGCGACAGAGGTTAGCTCGCCTTGAGGACCAACTTCCACCTCATACACCTGTCCGTCAACACGTACGCTATAAGTTTCTACGCCGCCAGTTGCTGGTTGCGCCGCAGGTACGGCAGGCTTCGCGGCTTCTAGCGTTGGTGCAGGTTCAAATGCTTCTGGGTTGTCACGATTCTTAAGGAACTTGAGACCAACTTGAGGGAAAAGCGCATAAGTAAGTACATCATCAACACGCTCACTTGCTAGCTTAATACCTTCTGATTTCGCTTTCTCCATCAGATCAACAGTAAGCGTCTCCATTTCAGGCTCAAGCAAATCGGCAGGACGACAAGTAATAGGCTCTTTGCCATCAAGTACTTTAGCTTGCAGCTCTGCATTTAACTCGGCTGGCGCTTGACCGTATTCGCCTTTCAATAGACCAGCGGTTTCCTTAGTAATACTCTTATAGCGTTCGCCAGTAAGCACGTTAATCACCGCTTGCGTTCCGACGATCTGCGAAGTTGGAGTCACCAATGGAATGAAACCAAGATCTTCGCGAACACGAGGGATCTCTTCTAATACTTCATCAATGCGATCCGCCGCGCCCTGTTCTTTCAACTGGCCTTCCATGTTGGTCAGCATACCTCCAGGCACTTGAGCAATCAGGATGCGAGAGTCTACACCTTTCAACTGACCTTCCCACTTCGCGTACTTCTTACGTACTTCACGGAAATACGCGGCGATAGGTTCTAGTTGCTCGAGCTTCAAATTCGTATCTCGCTCGGTTCCTTCTAGCATCGCGACTACCGTTTCCGTCGGTGTGTGACCATAGGTACAACTCATTGAAGAAATCGCTGTATCGAGAATATCAATACCAGCTTCAACTGCTTTTACCGCTGTCGCAGTAGACAAGCCTGTCGTCGCGTGACAATGAAGTGCTAATGGCACATCACAAGACGCTTTGATACGCGTGATAAGCTCTTCCGCTTCATAAGGCTTGAGTAAGCCAGACATATCTTTAATACACAGTGAATGACAACCTAAATCCTCTAGACGTTTTGCCAAGTCAACCCAAGTGTCTGCGTTATGCACAGGGCTTGTTGTGTAAGACAGCGTACCTTGAGCATGTGCGCCAACATCGACCGTTGCTTTAACGGCCTTCTGGAAGTTTCGCACGTCATTCATTGCATCAAAGATACGGAACACGTCCATACCGTTAGCATGTGCGCGTTCAACGAACTTCTCTACTACGTCGTCGGCATAATGGCGGTATCCTAAAAGGTTTTGACCACGCAGTAGCATTTGCATTGGCGTATTAGGCATCGCTTTTTTCAGCTCACGTAAACGCTCCCAAGGATCTTCCCCTAAGAATCGAATACAAGAATCAAACGTTGCGCCACCCCAAGTCTCTAGAGACCAGTAACCAACCTTATCCAACTCAGCTGCGATAGGCAGCATATCCTCAATACGCATACGCGTAGCAAATAGTGATTGATGGGCATCACGAAGGACCACATCTGTAATAGCTAGTGGTTTAGACATGCTCTTAAACTCCTTTTTAATCCTGGTTCGGCTACTTCGCGAATGAGGCGCGATGTTTATGAATCGCAGCCGAGATCGCCGCCACTACTTGTGGACTAACAGCTGAAGAGGTTGATTGAATATTAGTATTTGTTTTTGGTGCTGCGATCGGCTCTGGTACTTCTTCTGGTACCAATTTCGACATTAGCCGAACGAGATAAACAAGAATAGTGAGGAAAATAAATACGACCGCCATCCCCGTTAGCATCAGGGTGGCCGCATCTACTAGCAGGCTTCCTATATTAGTCATGTTGCTTCCTTTCTTTGTCATCCTGACAACGTGCAGGACTTTAATAGCTTCAAATCCCGACCAATGGATTATCTCGATTGGTTAAATTTTGTCAATTTTGTTTAAGGAAGGTTTGTAATAATCCTGATAAATGATTATTTATTCACTACCCAGATCACAGTTCATGACAAAATAATTACTGCGAATCTGCTATCTCCTTACGAACAGAGTAAAGGAGGACATAAATAAAAACTGCGATTTGGATTTCAAAACCAAATCGAGATTTACACATAAAAGCCAATAAAAACAAAAGGATGTCATTTAATAACAATTAATAAACAAATAAAAAACAAAGAAGTTACATTTAAACAATTGAAGTGAAAGAAACGGAAATCAATATACAGGAGAGATAGTAAGGATGGATTCACAAACTACAGCAGAAACTTTATTCCAAATTGCTTAGATAAGCACATATTCGCTTTTGGAAAAGAAGGGCATCGCCTCTAACGACTCAGGTTATAGTTCTAGATGTCCAGATACAAAAAAGCCTCGCAATTGCGAGGCTTTTTCAGTAAATGGCGCGTCCTGGAGGATTCGAACCTCCGACCGCCTGGTTCGTAGCCAGGTACTCTATCCAGCTGAGCTAAGGACGCGCAGTTTTCGATATCAACTTTCATCAATATCAGGGCAATACCCTTTAATAAGTGGCGCGTCCTGGAGGATTCGAACCTCCGACCGCCTGGTTCGTAGCCAGGTACTCTATCCAGCTGAGCTAAGGACGCGCAAGTTTTCGATATCGACTGTCATCAATATCAGGGCAATACCCTTTAATAAGTGGCGCGTCCTGGAGGATTCGAACCTCCGACCGCCTGGTTCGTAGCCAGGTACTCTATCCAGCTGAGCTAAGGACGCGCAGTTTTCGATATCGACTTTCATCAATATCAGGGCAATACCCTTCAATAAGTGGCGCGTCCTGGAGGATTCGAACCTCCGACCGCCTGGTTCGTAGCCAGGTACTCTATCCAGCTGAGCTAAGGACGCGCAGTTTTCGATATCGACTTTCATCAATATCAGGGCAATACCCTTCAATAAGTGGCGCGTCCTGGAGGATTCGAACCTCCGACCGCCTGGTTCGTAGCCAGGTACTCTATCCAGCTGAGCTAAGGACGCGCAGTTTTCGATATCGACTTTCATCAATATCAGGGCAATACCCTTCAATAAGTGGCGCGTCCTGGAGGATTCGAACCTCCGACCGCCTGGTTCGTAGCCAGGTACTCTATCCAGCTGAGCTAAGGACGCGCAATAATCTTATTTTACTTTGTATAACCCGTTTATCAAACGAATTATTAAATAGTGGCGCGTCCTGGAGGATTCGAACCTCCGACCGCCTGGTTCGTAGCCAGGTACTCTATCCAGCTGAGCTAAGGACGCGCAGATCTTCTTGCTAGGAAGTTGTGAAGCAAATCACATTCATTTCTTACGAAACAAAAAAAAGGCCATCGGGCCAGTCAATGAATGGCGGTGAAGGAGGGATTCGAACCCTCGATACGGGATAAACCGTATACTCCCTTAGCAGGGGAGCGCCTTCAGCCTCTCGGCCACCTCACCGTTTTCATTGTTATATCTCAGAAGAGATATGGCGCGTCCTGGAGGATTCGAACCTCCGACCGCCTGGTTCGTAGCCAGGTACTCTATCCAGCTGAGCTAAGGACGCACTTTTTTGTTGATTTATCAACGTTGCAAGAATGGCGGTGAGGGAGGGATTCGAACCCTCGATACGGGATAAACCGTATACTCCCTTAGCAGGGGAGCGCCTTCAGCCTCTCGGCCACCTCACCGTCTTGCGGAGGCACATATTACGTTTTACCGAAAATATGTCAAACACTTTCTTTGAAAAAATCCACGAAACTGACTTAACCGTTGCTGATTTAATCAAAGTGACCATTAAACGAACTTTACCACTCTATTATGATGAAAAAAAGAGAGTCTTCTCTGAAAAAAAGACATTTATTTTCAAACAACTTCCTGGTGTTCGATTCAACAATATTGACGGATTCACAGCCACACTCAACACAATGGTTTCCGCAAATCTTCAAAAACATTAAAGACTAAAAAGGCCAACCCTTCGGTTAGCCTTTTTCATTCAAACTAAGCTCTGTAAACAGGAGCGACTTAGTAGTTACCTGAAGCAACGTTGCCATTGCCTTTTTCAGCTTGAATGCGCATGTAGATTTCTTCACGGTGAACTGAAACCTCTTTCGGAGCGTTAACGCCGATACGTACTTGGTTACCTTTCACACCTAGTACAGTTACAGTCACTTCATCACCAATCATCAGTGTTTCGCCTACGCGGCGAGTCAAAATTAGCATTCTTTGCTCCTTGAGTAATCTCTAAATTTTCTTGCTACAAAGCTATTATCCAACAAAAGTTATATTTTCGTAAACTACCTTGTTAGCGAAAATCAGCCTAAAAAGGCATGTTTTTGTTGAATGTTTAATGCTTCACTAGACGTAATGTAAGCATCATGCAGAATGTTTGCTGCTGTATCCACACATTCGGGTGCTAAAACTAGCATCATAGTGAGTGCATTCGTTGCGCTGAAATTGATCTCAATATCTCGCTTTGCCAACAAATCGCATGCGTGCTCTACCATTCCATTGGCCTCAAGCCCCACTGCGGTCAACAGGCTTACCACTTCACTATTACGGATTTTGTCGCTGAACACCAGATCGAACTTGGCACATGCATCTTGTTTTATCATGATACCTGCCCGTTCTGCTTCCTCGATCACATTCCAAATGTCTATACCCAGCATCTGACATTGTTTTGTAGCACTAGATAAATGTTCTTTATCGACTTCGATAATGGCAAGGTCACGTTGAATGGCTATACCAGAGACGGCTTGATTGCCTGACTCCCCCTTTACCAAACTGCCTTCATTAACATCAAATGTCGAAAGCACGCGTAGTGGCACATTATTCTTCCATGCAAATTGCACTGAAGGTAAATGTAATACTTTTGCGCCTCGGCTTGCCATCGCTTCCATTGAAGGAAAATCGATAACCGCCAATTTGCGCGCATTTTTCACTACACGTGGGTCACAAGTATAAATACCATCAACGTCGGTAAAGATTTGACACTCGTCAGCGCGCAATGCGCCCGCCAGTGCCACAGCGCTCGTATCTGAGCCACCTCGACCTAATGTGGTGATATCCCCATTCTCATTCACACCTTGAAAGCCCGCAACAATCACGATTTGGTCTTGCTCAAGCAATCCCATAATTGTCGTGGTATCAATGTGTTTAATCGTTGCGTCATTGTGTTGATTATCCGTCACAATATTCGCCTGTGCTCCGGTAAGCGAGCGCGCAGCATGACCCATTTTATTCAAAGTCATGGCTAACAGTGCCATTGACACTTGCTCACCAGCAGAGAGCAAAACATCAAGTTCTCGAGCTGTAGGTACGCTATCTATCTGTTTAGCGAGATCCATCAGTCTGTTTGTTTCGCCTGACATTGCAGACACGACAACAACAACTTGATTGCCATCATTTTTCGCCTTAATGATGTGTTCAGCGACTTGGTGGATTCTTTCAATTGAACCCACAGAGGTTCCGCCAAACTTTTGCACGATAAGGGGCTTTTTCACCAGTCTTCACCTTCCCAAGACCGAAGTCTCTTTAGAACTGCTTACATCTTAAATATTTCCTTTGAGAAAAATTATATAAGCAGTAGTTACAACAAAAACCAAGCAGCTTAAATGACTCGGTTAACTTTTGGTCAATTAAACCACTTGGTTGCTAAAAAAAATTACGCTCAATCAAAGAAACTTGATTGAGCGTAATTTTATTAGTTAAGAGCTTATAAACGCTCTTCTAGCCAAGGCTGAACTGTTTTGATTGCCTCTGGTAGCGCTGAAACATCAGTACCACCGGCTTGAGCCATGTCTGGACGACCACCGCCCTTACCACCGACTTGCTCTGCAACCATTTTAACCAGATCACCTGCTTTTACTTTACCAGTGAGATCTTTAGTCACACCAGCAATCAAGCCAACCTTGTCACCCGTTACGTTGGCAAGCAGTACAACACCAGAACCCATTTGATTCTTGATGTCATCAACCATGGTACGTAGGTTCTTGCTATCAGCACCTTCAAGGGCCGCAACTAGAACTTTTGTGCCATTTACTTCAACCGCTTTGCCCATGATGTTAGCGCTTTCTGCGGCTGCCATCTTATCTTTTAGCTTCTGCACTTCTTTTTCTAGTGCTTTTGCTTTCTGTGCAGACTCTGCCAGTTTCTCTTCGTACTTCGCATTTTGAGCTTCAATAGCGTCTAATGCCGCCTCGCCTGTTACCGCTTCAATACGACGAATACCAGCTGCAATACCGCTTTCTGATGTGATTTTGAATAGACCAATATCACCCGTGCTTGATGCGTGAATACCACCACAAAGCTCAGTAGAGAAGTCACCCATAGACAACACGCGAACTTCGTCATCGTACTTCTCACCAAACAATGCCATTGCGCCTTTCTTCTTAGCAGACTCAATGTCCATCACATTGGTTTCAATCGTGTGGTTACGACGAATTTGTGCGTTTACTAGACGCTCAACTTCTTTCAGTTCTGCTGCAGTTACTGCCTCTAGGTGTGAGAAGTCGAAACGTAGGTTGTCTGCCTTCACCAATGAGCCTTTCTGCGTTACGTGCTCACCAAGAACTTGGCGTAGTGCTGCGTGTAGCAAGTGCGTCGCTGAGTGGTTAAGAGAGATAGCTGCGCGACGCTCTGCGTCAACGATAGTTGCCACTTCGTCACCTTTCGCTAGCACGCCTTCTGCCATTACACCGTGGTGTGCGATTGCGTTACCGAGTTTTTGAGTGTCTTCAACGCGGAATACACCAGACTCAGTACGGATTTCACCCGCGTCACCACACTGACCGCCTGACTCTGCGTAGAATGGCGTTTCACCAAGCACGATGATGGCTTTATCGCCTGCAGATAGTGAATCTACTTCGTTGCCTTCAACAAACATCGCTGCGATTGAACTAGAACCTTTAGTACCTGTGTAACCACAGAATTCTGTTTGCGTATCAACTTTGATTGCTGCGTTATAATCTGTACCGAATTGACCAGCTTCACGCGCACGTTGACGCTGCTCTTCCATCGCTTTTTCGAAACCCTCTTCGTCGATCGCGAACTCACGCTCACGTGCAACGTCGTTAGTGAGGTCTGCTGGGAAGCCGTAAGTATCGTAAAGCTTGAATACCGTTTCGCCGTCTAGCACTTTGCCATCTAGGTTATCTAATGCTTCGTTAAGAATTACCATACCGCGCTCAAGTGTACGACCGAAGTTTTCTTCTTCGATACGCAGCACTTTTTCAACCACTGCTTGTTGACGCTTCAGCTCTTCGCCTGCTGTACCCATTACTTCTGCTAATACGCCAACAAGCTTATAGAAGAATGCACCTTGTGCACCTAGCTTGTTACCATGACGTACGGCACGACGAATGATACGACGTAGTACGTAACCACGACCTTCGTTTGAAGGCATCACACCATCAACAATCAAGAATGAACATGAACGGATGTGGTCAGCAATAACGCGTAGCGATTGGTTCGATAGATCTTCATAACCAATGACTTCAGCCGCTGCTTTGATAAGAGTTTGGAATACATCGATTTCGTAGTTTGAGTGAACGCCTTGCATGATTGCAGAGATACGCTCGATACCCATACCAGTATCTACCGATGGTTTTGGTAGCGGTTCCATAGTGCCGTCTGCGTGACGGTTGAACTGCATGAATACGTTGTTCCAGATCTCGATGAAACGGTCACCATCTTCTTCAGGCGTGCCAGGACGACCACCCCAGATGTGTTCACCGTGATCGTAGAAGATTTCAGTACATGGACCACAAGGACCAGTGTCGCCCATTTGCCAGAAGTTATCAGACTCGTAAGGCTTGCCACCTTCTTTGTCACCAATGCGCACGATACGATCAGCAGGCACGCCAACTTTTTTGTTCCAGATGTCGAATGCTTCGTCATCGGTTTCGTAAACGGTTACCAATAGACGATCCGCAGGCAGTTTAAGAACTTCGGTTAGGAATTCCCAAGCAAATGAAATCGCATCTTCTTTGAAGTAGTCGCCAAAGCTGAAGTTGCCTAGCATTTCAAAGAATGTGTGGTGACGAGCGGTAAAGCCAACATTTTCCAGGTCGTTGTGTTTACCACCAGCACGTACACAACGCTGAGCCGTAGTCGCTCGAGTATAGGCTCGTTTTTCTAAGCCTAAGAAACAATCTTTAAATTGGTTCATACCTGCGTTTGTGAACAGCAGGGTTGGGTCGTTATGTGGAACTAACGATGAACTTTCTACGATTTGGTGTCCTTTGCTTTCAAAGAACTTGAGGAACGCGTTACGAACCTCGTCAGTGCTCATGTACATGCAGCTCTTCCTGAAAATAGTCGAGTTAGAATTTTGCCGTATTGTAGATCATGCAAACAGCTGAGACTAGTTTTCTTGAGGAAAAGAGGGAGTAGAAGAAAAAATTTGAAGCAAAACAAAAATCAGCGCAATTGGATCAACGCTAATCTTGGTCTTCAAAGGCAAGCGCATAGCTAATTTGGTCGAAACTGTAGCCTCGGTATTGTAGAAAACGGACTTGTTTTGCATATTCTTTTTGGTCCTTGGCTTTGACGCCTTTGAATTTCTTTTCTGCCGCCTGCTTAGCAAGTTCAAACCAGTCTTGTGGTTCTTCAGCCATGGCTTGCTCAATCACCGATTCCGCAACACGTTTCTGGTTTAACTCTTGGCGAATTCGACGCTCTCCATGTCCTTTGTATACATGCTGCCTAATTTGGCTCTTCGCATAACGTAAATCATCTAAATAGTTGTGGTCTAAGCAAAAATTAATCGCGATTTCGATGTCTGATGCTTCATAGCCTTTCATCGACAGTTTTTGGTACAGCTCATACTGACCATGATCACGACGGCTAAGCAGTTGGATAGCCGCCTCTTTGCTCGATAATGTTGGTGTCTGGCGCTTTTGGTACATGGTGATCCTAAAGGTATTTTTGCTGTACAGACTCTCAATGGCCTTTGTGATGATTCGATTTTTGATGTCAATAGATACAACAAAGCCCCGCATTGCAGGGCTTTATCACTTTTTAATCTGTGAAGGGATTAAAACTCTTCAGCTTGCTCAGGCGCCTCGCCTGCTTCAGGAGCTTCCGCAAGGGCTGGCGCTAACAACATTTCACGCAATTTAGTATCGATGGTTTTAGCCACTTCAGGATGCTCACGTAGGTAGTTGCACGCGTTCGCTTTACCTTGACCAATCTTATCGCCTTGGTAGCTGTACCAAGCACCAGCTTTTTCAACCAGTTTGTGCTTCACGCCTAGATCTACTAGTTCACCTTCGCGGTTAAAGCCTTGACCGTACATGATTTGCGTATTGGCTTCTTTAAACGGTGCAGCAATCTTGTTCTTAACCACTTTGATGCGAGTTTCGTTACCAACGACTTCGTCACCTTCTTTGATTGCGCCAGTACGACGAATATCAAGACGAACAGAAGCGTAGAATTTAAGTGCGTTACCACCTGTGGTCGTTTCTGGGTTACCGAACATCACACCAATCTTCATACGGATTTGGTTGATGAAGATACACATACAGTTAGACTGTTTTAGGTTACCTGTTAGCTTACGCATCGCTTGAGAAAGCATACGTGCTTGCAGACCCATGTGGCTGTCGCCCATTTCGCCTTCAATTTCTGCTTTTGGTGTTAGCGCCGCAACTGAGTCAACAACCATTACGTCGATAGCGCCAGAGCGAGCTAGTGCATCACAAATCTCTAGTGCTTGCTCACCAGTGTCTGGCTGAGAAACCAAGAGCGCATCGATATCAACACCAAGTTTCTTCGCGTAGACAGGATCCAGAGCGTGCTCTGCATCGATAAACGCACAAGTTTTACCTTCACGTTGCGCAGCAGCGATAAGCTCAAGCGTTAGTGTTGTTTTACCTGAAGATTCTGGACCGTAGACTTCTACGATACGGCCCATTGGCAGACCACCTGCACCCAAAGCGATATCAAGAGAAAGAGAGCCTGTTGAGATGGTTTCTACGTCCATTGCTCGGTTATCACCAAGGCGCATGATAGAGCCTTTACCGAATTGCTTTTCAATTTGACCTAGCGCAGCGGCGAGCGCTTTCTGTTTGTTCTCGTCCATTACTTTCTCCGATTTATTCATCTTCTTTGGGCGACGAATAGTAATTCATTTTTCTTAAGCAGCTAACCTGCTCAGCAATGAAAGTTATTATACTGTTGATTCATACAGTGTCTATACCTGTATAGAAAAAATTTAGTTCACAGCTTCTAAGGATTGGCTCTAACCCTTATCAATTCAGGGCTAAGACAGTGTAAGAAATTCTAAATTAAATGTTGGCACAATCGAGTCAATGCATGCATCACCGCTTGTTGACGAACTTCCGCCCTGTCACCAGAAAAATGCATGGTCTCAACAAAGAGCCAGTCGTGCTTATCCGCAAAAGCAAAGCAGACGGTTCCAACCGGCTTTTCATCACTGCCTCCCCCCGGTCCAGCAACACCACTGATGGAAACCCCAATAGTGGCATTCGAGTGTTGAAGCGCACCTTGCACCATTTCAATCACAACAGGCCCACTCACGGCACCATGTTCCTCTAAGGTTTCCGCTCTCACACCCAGCATTTCCATTTTGGCTTCGTTGCTGTAAGTGACAAAAGCTCTATCTAACCAACCTGAGCTGCCTGCAATATCAGTAATAGCGGTCGCAACACCGCCACCCGTGCACGATTCTGCCGTCGTTAAAACATGACCATACTTTGCCAATAATGCGCCTAAATCTGCGCTCAATTTTGTTGTTTTTTCCATAGCCAAAATGCCCTTTGTCTCTTTTTACTTGATAGGGATTCACGTATCCTAAGCCGCTACGGAAATAAACAAAAGAATTTACCTGTGAAAGCTGAACAAAAACACACTCCGATGATGCAGCAATACCTCAAGCTAAAAGCTGAGAACCCTGAGATTTTGCTGTTCTACCGCATGGGCGATTTCTACGAACTCTTTTACGATGATGCAAAGCGAGCGTCCCAACTGCTTGATATTTCGCTAACTAAGCGCGGTTCGTCAGCTGGAGAGCCTATTCCTATGGCGGGAGTGCCATTTCACGCAGTAGAAGGCTATCTAGCAAAACTTGTTCAGCTTGGTGAATCAGTCGCAATCTGCGAACAAATTGGCGATCCAGCCACCAGCAAAGGTCCGGTAGAACGTAAAGTTGTGCGTATCGTGACACCAGGCACTGTTACTGATGAAGCATTGCTTTCTGAGCGTGTCGATAACTTAATCGCAGCCATTTACCATCACAACGGTAAGTTCGGTTATGCTACGCTGGATGTCACTTCTGGTCGCTTCCAACTGACAGAACCAGAAACCGAAGAAGCGATGACAGCCGAGCTTCAGCGTACCGCACCACGTGAGCTACTATTCCCAGAAGATTTTGAACCTGTACATTTAATGGCGAGCCGCAACGGTAACCGTCGTCGCCCAGTATGGGAGTTTGAGCTTGATACGGCTAAGCAACAACTCAATCAACAGTTTGGCACCAAAGATCTGGTTGGTTTTGGCGTAGAACACGCGTCCTTAGGGTTATGTGCTGCTGGTTGTTTGATCCAGTATGTGAAAGATACACAACGTACGGCTTTACCTCATATTCGCTCTTTAACGTTTGATCATCAGGACCAATCCGTCATCCTTGATGCCGCTACCCGACGCAACCTGGAAATTACTCAAAATCTAGCAGGCGGAACCGATAACACGCTAGCTGAGGTACTCGACCATTGCGCGACGCCGATGGGTAGCCGAATGCTGAAGCGTTGGTTACATCAGCCTATGCGTTGCATTGAAACGTTAAACAATCGTCTTGATGCGATTGGTGAGATTAAAGAACAAGCGCTGTTTGCCGATCTTCAACCAACGTTAAAACAAATTGGTGATATTGAACGTATCTTAGCACGCCTTGCACTACGCTCTGCTCGCCCTCGCGATATGGCTAGACTTCGCAATGCCATGCAGCAGCTACCAGAGCTAGAATCTGTCACCGCTTCTTTGACCCATCCATATCTAGCAAAACTGGCGCAATACGCAGCTCCGATTGACGAAGTATGTGCTCTGTTAGAGCGTGCAATTAAAGAAAATCCGCCGGTTGTTATTCGTGATGGTGGTGTGATCGCTGAAGGCTATAATGCCGAGCTCGATGAATGGCGCAAATTAGCAGACGGTGCAACAGAATACCTTGAGCAGCTTGAGCGAGATGAGCGTGAACGACACGGCATCGATACGCTTAAAGTCGGCTACAACAACGTACATGGCTTCTTTATTCAAGTGAGCCGTGGCCAGAGCCATTTGGTTCCACCGCACTATGTGCGTCGCCAAACGCTCAAAAATGCCGAACGCTATATCATCCCAGAGCTCAAAGAGCACGAAGACAAAGTACTTAACTCGAAATCGAAAGCGCTGGCACTTGAGAAACAGCTGTGGGAAGAACTGTTTGATCTATTGATGCCAAATCTGGAGAAGCTGCAGAATTTAGCTTCTGCTCTGTCTCAACTGGATGTACTACAAAACCTAGCAGAGCGTGCAGATTCGTTGGATTACTGCCGACCAACGCTTGTGAAAGACGCTGGCATTCACATTCAAGCGGGTCGTCACCCAGTCGTAGAGCAAGTAACAACAGAACCGTTCATCGCGAACCCAATTGAGCTTAACCCAGCTCGTAAGATGTTGATCATCACCGGTCCAAACATGGGTGGTAAATCCACTTACATGCGTCAAACTGCGCTGATTGCATTGATGGCACATATCGGCTCTTATGTACCTGCAGAATCTGCACAAATTGGTTCTTTAGATCGTATATTTACTCGTATTGGTGCGTCAGATGATCTTGCATCTGGTCGTTCGACCTTCATGGTAGAAATGACGGAAACCGCTAATATTCTGCACAATGCAACTAAAAACAGTTTAGTGCTAATGGATGAAATTGGTCGCGGTACCAGTACTTACGATGGCCTCTCTTTAGCTTGGGCAAGTGCGGAATGGCTCGCAACACAAATTGGTGCGATGACACTATTTGCAACTCACTACTTCGAATTGACAGAGTTGCCAAACCAACTGCCAAACTTAGCGAACGTTCACTTGGATGCCGTAGAGCATGGAGACAGCATTGCCTTTATGCACGCAGTTCAAGAAGGTGCGGCAAGTAAGTCTTACGGCCTAGCTGTTGCGGGCTTAGCAGGTGTACCAAAAACGGTTATCAAAAATGCGCGTAACAAGCTATCTCAGCTAGAGCAACTAGGGCAAAACAGTGACGCACCACGTCCAAGTGCAGTAGATGTGGCTAACCAATTGAGTCTAATTCCAGAACCTAGCGAGATCGAACAAGCCTTATCTGGTATTGATCCTGATGATTTGACTCCACGCCAAGCACTTGAAGAGTTGTATCGTTTGAAGAAGATGCTTTAAATCGATTCACTTAAGCGAGCGCAAAAGAAAAAAGGCTATGGATAACCATAGCCTTTCGCATATCTACTGAAGTACGGATTATTTAATCATCTTCGACGTTAAATAAGTTTTCCATATTCAAACCTTGCTTGATTAAAACCTCACGAAGACGACGTAAACCTTCTACTTGGATTTGACGTACACGCTCACGTGTCAAACCAATCTCTCGACCAACTTCTTCAAGCGTCGAAGGCTCATAGCCTAGAAGACCAAAACGTCGTGCAAGTACTTCTTTCTGTTTTGGATTCAACTCTTCTAACCAATGAATCAGCGATGATTTGATATCGTCATCTTGAGTCGAGACTTCTGGATCGGAGTTGTTTGCGTCGGGAATAATATCCAACAGCGCTTTTTCACCGTCACCACCGATTGGTGTGTCGACAGAGCTAATACGCTCGTTAAGGCGTAGCATTTTGCTTACATCTTCGACTGGAATATCTAACTGAGCAGCAATTTCTTCTGCGGTAGGTTCGTGATCGAGCTTCTGAGAAAGTTCACGCGCAGTACGCAGATAAATGTTCAGCTCTTTCACGACATGAATAGGTAGACGGATCGTACGAGTTTGGTTCATCAACGCACGTTCGATCGTTTGTCGGATCCACCAGGTCGCATAAGTAGAGAAGCGGAAACCACGCTCTGGATCGAACTTCTCGACCGCACGGATCAAACCAAGGTTACCTTCTTCAATCAGATCGAGTAGTGCTAGACCTCGATTACTGTATCGACGAGAGATCTTGACCACCAAACGTAGGTTACTTTCGATCATACGTTTACGTGCCGCTTCGTCGCCACGCAGGGCTCGTCGAGCATAAAGCACTTCTTCTTCGGCAGTAAGTAGAGGTGAGAAGCCAATTTCACCTAGATACAACTGAGTTGCGTCTAAGCTTTTACTGCTCGCGTCAAATTCTTCACGCGCAGCCGTTTTGCTTTCTGTGGATGATGATTTTTCGAGTTCGTTATCAATGGTCTTCACTGACGCATTGTCAAATGCAAACTCTTCAACTTTGGTTACTGTGTTGCTGATACTCATAACGCCTCCCCCTGGCGAGTTAGCAAGACATGACAACTCAATATGTCGCTAAATGATGTCGCAAGTTGTTTTTCAAAGTTTTAAGGCAAATAGCGTTTTGGATTCACCGATTTACCTTGATAGCGAATTTCAAAGTGTAGCTTGACTGATTTAGCACCGGAACTACCCATGGTGGCGATTTTCTGTCCGCTTTTTACACTTTGTCCTTCTGATACCAGCAGTTTGTCATTATGTGCATAGGCGCTTAAATAATTGTCGTTATGCTTTACTATAATTAAGTTGCCATAACCTCGTAGCGCATTGCCTGAATAAACAACGGTGCCAGCTGCGGTTGAAACGATAGGTTGACCACGCTGTCCTGCGATGTCGATACCTTTATTTCCCTGTTCTCCCGCCGAAAAGTTCTTGATTACTCTCCCTTTTGTTGGCCACAACCACTTAGAAACTTTATCACTCTTCGCCGTGGTAACTGGCGCTTTTTGCTTCACTTTTTGGTTATCTTTTGAACCAACATACTCCTTTGTTTTCGATTGTTCAACCTTCTTTGGAGGCTGTTTTTGTACGACTTTAGGCTTAGTGTCTGTAGGTTTTTGACTAGAGTTTTTACTTGAAGTTTTTGGTTTAGAGGCTGTTGATGTTTTCGTCACTGGGGCTGGTGGCGTCGTAACAACAGGAACCACAACGGGTTCAACTTTTTGGCCATATTTAGGGGCGACATATTTCGGAGCCCAAAGTTTTAGCCTCTGTCCAGGGTAGATGGTGTAAGGCTGAGTTAACTCATTGTAACGGACAAGATCATTTACATCTTTATCTGTGACATAAGCTATGAAGTAAAGTGTATCGCCTTTTTTTACCTCATAATAACTCCCTCTGTAACTTCCTCTTTCAAGGCTTGAATAGTCTTTCTTTAAGCTAGAGACAGGTGCAGGAGAATGCGCTGCACAACCAACTAGTCCTGCAGCAAACACAAAGCTAATACCAATATGACGTAATAACTTACTCACCTATCCCTAACCCTTAAGCTAAATCACCCGCAACCAGAGGTACAAATCGAACCATTTCCACAACAGTAGAGAGATATTCATCTCCCTTACGTTCAATTTTTAGTAACTGTTGCTCCTTATCTCCAACAGGAATCACCATCTTACCGCCATCTTTTAATTGTGCGAGAAGTGCTTGGGGGATCACTTCTGCAGCTGCAGTAACAATGATGGCATCGAAAGGACCACGAGCTTCCCAGCCTTGCCACCCATCAGCATGCTTGGTTGAAACATTGTAGATATCCAATTGTTTCAGACGGCGTTTTGCTTCCCATTGCAACGATTTAATTCGCTCAACGGAGTATACATGGTCAACAATTTGCGCCAGTACTGCGGTTTGATAACCGGAACCCGTTCCGATTTCCAGTACGTGACTCGTTGGCTCTAGTTCGAGTAACTCGGTCATACGAGCAACAATATAAGGTTGAGAAATAGTTTGTCCCTGACCAATCGGTAACGCATTGTTATCGTAGGCTTGGTGCATCATCGCTTGAGAGACAAAGCTTTCTCGTGGTAAGCGTTGGATAGCATCCAGAACTCTTTGGTCTTTGATGCCACTGGAGATAAGAAACGCTATCAACCTGTCAGCATGTGGGTTACTCATTACTTCTCTTCCTTTAACCAACTATCCATTGCACGCAGCGACTCATGAGCAGTGAGATCAACTTGCAGAGGCGTCATTGAAACTCGACCATGTTCAATCGCATAAAAGTCGGTGCCCTCGCCCGCATCTTGCTCTTTTCCTGGAGGTCCTAACCAATAAATATCATGACCTCGCGGATCTTTCTGCTTAATCATATTCTCTGCGTGATGACGCGCACCTAAACGCGTGACTTCGATTTCGCCCAGGTTTTCTGCTGGTAAGTCAGGCACGTTTACGTTCAATAACCGATTCGTTGGAATCGGAGACGCTAAATGCTGTTGCACAATTTGACGTGCAATTTTTGCAGCAGATTCGAAATGACGCTTACCCACCAGCGAAAAAGCAACCGACTGAACACCAAGGAAATGCCCTTCCATTGCTGCAGCTACCGTTCCTGAGTAAAGAACGTCATCACCCAAATTTGCACCGTGGTTGATACCTGATAAAACAAGATCGGGCAAATCATCTTTCATCAGCTCATTCAGCGCGAAATGTACACAATCTGTAGGCGTTCCTTGCACTGAATAGATATTTGGGGCAATTTCAGTTACGCGTAATGGTTGCTCTAGTGTCAGTGAGTTCGAAGCACCTGAACGATTTCGGTCGGGTGCGACAATGGTCACTTCAGCGATATCTCGCAACTCATCAGCAAGTGCATGAATCCCTTGCGCATGTACGCCATCGTCATTGCTGATTAAGACTCTTAGGGGCTTCGCGTTTAGTGAATCCTGTTCCATTAGTATTCTCTTTCTACTTCAACCTCATTAACTAACTCACGAACGATAGAGGTTGCAAAAGATCCTGCATCCAGTGAGAAAGTCAGCGTAATGTTGTTACCTTCAACCGTCCAAGCTAAATCTTTTGGTTTAAGTGCAATATCTCGACGGTCATGGCGCATGCGATTACCACGAATCAGCGCCATGAGATCAGGTTCTTCATCTAAAAACGGTTGTTCTAAAGTAAGCGCATCCGCTTGAGTTGGAAGCGCATTATCGCCAGCAAGCGCAGCGGTAATTGCCACTTCACCAGCAGCAAATTGTGCTTGTAGATCTGCGATATTGCTTGCATCAACCAACTGAGTGCCAGAACTTGTCTGTGCAATATCACCATCGATGAATTTATCAAACACACCACTTTCTAGACGAGCAGAAACGATGCGGTTGAAAATCCACGAACGCGCCGCTGATAAATACATACTGCGCTTGTTTTGATTGCGGGTACGAACGTTTTCGCGTCCCCATCGACGTGCTTCTTCAAGGTTGTTGCCATCATTGCCAAAACGCTGACTACCAAAGTAGTTTGGCACACCAACTTGTTTCACTTTTTCAAGGCGTTGCTCTACATCTTCAACGTCAGTCACTTCAGACAAAGTGACAACAAACTCGTTCCCTATTAAGTCTCCAGGACGCAGTTTTTTGTTGTGTCGATCAGTCGCTAAGATCTCAATACTCGGATATTGAGCTAGGAATGCCGAGAAGTCCGGCGTTTCCCCTTTCGGTAAATGGACACTCAGCCATTGTTCCGTCACGGCATGGCGGTCTTTAAGGCCTGCCCAGCTAACGTCTTTCGACTTTACGCCACAAGCTTTCGCCAACTCATTCGCAACAAAACTGGTATTTTCTCCAGTTTTTCGAATACGCACCATTAGGTGCTCGCCTTCGCCCGTAAAGGCAAAACCTAAATCCTCACGAACCTGAAAATGTTCTGGTTGCGCTTTGATTTTTGCCGATGCAACAGGCTTACCCGTTAGATAAGCCAATGAAGATAAAATATCTGACATGATGTTTTTCCGCTGTTTACACAGCATTAAGGAGCAAGTTGGTTAATTATTGCTTGAACAGAAGCACCACGGCTTCCGTTGCAATGCCTTCTTTGCGTCCAGTAAAACCGAGACGCTCTGTCGTCGTCGCTTTTACGTTAATGTTACTAATATCGGTTTCTAGGTCTTCCGCAATCGCCGCACACATCGCGTCAATATGAGGTGCCATCTTAGGTGCTTGTGCCATGATGGTGACATCGGCATTACCAAGGCGGTAGCCTTGCTCTTTGACACGACGATAAACGTCTTTCAACAATTCGCGGCTATCTGCGCCTTTCCATTTGTCATCCGTGTCTGGGAAGTGACGACCAATATCACCCGCAGCAATCGCGCCAAGCAGCGCATCAGTCAAAGCATGAAGAGCAACATCACCATCTGAGTGGGCTACTAAGCCCTGCTCGTAAGGGATAGCAACACCACCGATAATGACCGGGCCTTCACCACCAAATTTATGCACGTCAAAACCGTGACCAATTCGAATCATTTTTTATCCTTTCTTTTTTAGCCGCGCTCACGGCTCAGATAAAACTCGGCTAACGCGAGATCTTCTGGCTGAGTAATTTTTATGTTGTTCGCATTACCCTGGACTAAAGCAGGCGTTTCGCCCAACCACTCTAAAGCCGATGCTTCATCCGTGATGGCTACGCCTTGTTCTAATGCGTCAGCCAGTGCTCGAGTCAGTTGTTGAGTTTTAAACATTTGTGGAGTTAATGCATGCCACAATGCTTCTCTCTCTACCGTATGATCGATATCTTGTGCTACGTTTGCTCGCTTCATTGTATCTCTCACAGGAGATGCGAGAATGCCACCCGTTGGGTGAGCGCAGCAAACATCAATCAAACGGTCAATGTCAGATGTTAATACACATGGCCTTGCAGCGTCGTGGACTAATACCCACTCGCTTTCCAGATGTTCATTGACATAGTTTAGCCCTGAAAGTACGGAATCAGCGCGCTCTTTGCCACCCGCGACTTGAATTACATCGGGATGGTTCGCGATGGTTAACTCAGGAAAATAAGGGTCACCTTCGGTAATGGCGACAACCACTTTCGAAATTCGTGGGTGCGACAGCAACTTTTCTACAGTGTGTTCCAGCACCGCTTTTCCGTCGATCAATAAATATTGCTTAGGGCGGTCAGCCTTCATTCGACTACCGACACCGGCAGCAGGAACAATTGCGACATGCGATGAGTTCACATCCAACATTTTAATGATTTTCCTCACCTATAATGCGGTAGAAAGTCTCGCCATCTTTAACTAAACCAAGCTCATGACGCGCACGTTCTTCAATCGCATCAAGACCTTGCCTTAAGTCATCAATCTCAGCAAACATTTCATTATTGCGAGCTTGTAGCTTGCTGTTCACTTGTTGCTGAACTTCAATTTCATCTTTTACTGTGTAGTAGTCAGACACTCCGTTTTTACCAAACCATAGAGTGTATTGAAGCAAGCCAAACAGTAGCGTAAGGGCTATAACAAAGATTCGCATATCGCTGCTAACATTCTGTACCGGAAGGAATTAGATAAGGTGACATATATAGCATAAATGCGAGGTTGCCTCTAGGGGAGAAAGGGAGACTCACACGCTCCTTACAAGAAATAAGCAGCAAAATGAAACAAAGACATATGAAGCTATTCTTAGCTCTCACCAAAGTAAGACCAAGAAATACAAGCCTATAGATACAAAAACACCCCGCAAAATCAGGGTATTTCAAAGCTTCAACCTAAGCGGTTAATCCAATGAAGAACTAAGCTTGAGCTTCTTTAAGACCGCTTCTTTGAAACATGGAGGAGCGTGCTCACCTAGAGCTTCCTCGATGCAGATAAATAGGTTGCTTTCTTTAGGTATGGCAAGCAACACGGCCAGAACGGCTCATCGCTCTTAAATAAAAAACGCCCCACCGAAGTGGAGCGTTTCTAGAAAGCTATTTAGCTAAACTTATTCAATTAAGAATTAAGCTTGACCTTTAACTTCTTTAAGACCGTTGAAAGGAGCGCGCTCACCTAGAGCTTCCTCGATACGGATTAGTTGGTTGTACTTAGCAACACGGTCAGAACGGCTCATAGAACCAGTTTTGATTTGACCTGCAGCAGTACCTACCGCTAGGTCAGCGATAGTTGCATCTTCAGTTTCGCCAGAACGGTGAGAGATTACTGCTGTGTAACCTGCGTCTTTAGCCATCTTGATTGCAGCTAGAGTCTCAGTTAGAGAACCGATTTGGTTGAACTTGATAAGGATAGAGTTAGCTACGCCTTTCTCGATACCTTCAGCAAGGATCTTAGTGTTAGTAACGAATAGGTCGTCACCTACTAGTTGAAGTTTGTCACCTAGTAGTTCAGTTTGGTGCTTGAAGCCATCCCAGTCAGACTCGTCTAGACCGTCTTCGATAGAAACGATTGGGAATTGGTTAGCTAGCTCAGCTAGGTAGTGGTTGAACTCTTCAGAAGTGAAAGTTTTACCTTCGCCTTTCATGTTGTAGATGCCAGCTTCTTTGTCGAAGAACTCAGATGCTGCACAGTCCATAGCTAGAGTAACGTCTTTACCTAGTTCGTAACCAGCAGCTGCAACAGCTTCTGCGATAACTTCTAGAGCTTCAGCGTTAGATTTAAGGTTAGGAGCGAAACCACCTTCGTCACCAACTGCAGTGCTGTAGCCTTTAGACTTAAGAACTTTAGCTAGGTTGTGGAATACTTCTGCACCGATACGTAGACCTTCTTTAAGAGTCTTAGCACCAACTGGTTGGATCATGAACTCTTGGATGTCAACGTTGTTGTCTGCGTGCTCACCACCGTTGATGATGTTCATCATTGGTAGAGGCATAGAGAACTGACCAGCTGTACCGTTTAGTTCAGCGATGTGCTCGTATAGAGGCATGCCTTTCGCTGCAGCAGCAGCTTTAGCGTTTGCTAGAGAAACAGCTAGGATAGCGTTAGCACCGAATTTAGATTTGTTTTCAGTGCCGTCTAGTTCGATCATTACTGCGTCGATTGCAGCTTGGTCTTTAGCGTCTTTGCCAACTAGAGCTTCAGCGATTGGGCCGTTTACAGCTTCAACTGCTTTAAGAACACCTTTACCTAGGAAACGTGCTTTGTCACCGTCACGTAGCTCAAGAGCTTCGCGAGAACCAGTAGATGCGCCAGATGGAGCTGCCGCCATACCTACGAAACCGCCTTCTAGGTGTACTTCAGCTTCTACAGTTGGGTTACCACGTGAGTCGATGATTTCACGACCTAGAACTTTAACGATCTTAGACATTAATGTTTCCTCTCGTTTCAAATATAAATGTCAATTTTAAAGGGCAGCAGCACAACCTTCGCCGCCGCCCGTATCCTTTTACTTCTCGAATTCGCCGCGTGCGTTTTGGCCCGCAGCCTTAACGAAACCTGCAAACAATGGGTGGCCATCTCGAGGAGTCGATGTGAATTCTGGGTGGAACTGAGCCGCTACAAACCATGGGTGAGCTGGGTTCTCAATCATTTCCACTAACTTCTTGTCCGCTGATAGGCCAGAAACTTTCAGACCTGCTTTTTCGATTTGCGGACGAAGCACATTATTCACTTCGTAACGGTGACGGTGACGTTCATGGATCGTCGCGCTACCGTACAGTTCACGAGCTTTCGTCCCTTTCTCTAGGTGACATAGCTGTGAACCAAGACGCATCGTACCACCTAGGTCAGACTTTTCAGTACGCTCTTCTACGTTACCTGACTCGTCTACCCACTCTGTGATCAAACCTACCACAGGGTACTTAGTCTCTTTGTTAAATTCTGTTGAATGTGCACCTTCCATACCCGCAACGTTACGCGCGTATTCAATTAGTGCAACTTGCATACCCAAACAAATACCTAGGTAAGGCACATTGTTTTCACGTGCGTATTGAGCTGCACGGATCTTGCCTTCAATACCACGATCGCCGAAGCCACCTGGTACTAGGATCGCGTCTAAGCCTTCTAGCAGCTCAACACCTTTTGTTTCGATATCTTGTGAGTCTACATACTTAATTGTGACACTTAGACGGTTTTTCAAGCCAGCGTGTTTAAGTGCTTCGTTCACAGACTTGTATGCATCTGGCAATTCAGTGTATTTACCAACCATACCGATGGTTACTTCACCAGTAGGATTTGCTTCTTCGTAAATAACCTGTTCCCACTCAGAAAGGTCAGCTTCAGGAGCTGTGATGCCAAAGCGAGCACACACAAGATCATCTAGACCTTGAGACTTGATCAATTGAGGAATCTTGTAGATAGAATCTACGTCCTTCATTGAAATTACTGCTTTTTCTGGAACATTACAGAATAGTGCGATTTTCTTACGTTCATTCGCTGGAATAACGCGGTCGCTACGGCAAACTAGGATATCTGGCTGAATACCGATAGATAGAAGTTCTTTTACAGAGTGTTGAGTCGGCTTAGTTTTCACTTCGCCCGCTGCCGCTAGGTAAGGAACAAGTGTTAGGTGCATGAACATTGCGCGCTCACGGCCTAGTTCAACGGCTAGCTGACGAATCGCTTCCATAAATGGTAGTGATTCGATATCACCAACGGTACCGCCAACTTCAACGATAGCCACATCATGGCCTTCAGAGCCAGCAATGACACGGTCTTTGATCGCGTTAGTGATGTGAGGGATAACTTGAATAGTTGCGCCTAGGTAGTCACCACGACGTTCTTTACGAAGTACGTCGGCATAAACACGACCTGCAGTAAAGTTGTTACGCTTGGTCATCTTGGTACGGATGAAACGCTCGTAGTGACCAAGGTCAAGGTCAGTCTCTGCGCCATCTTCTGTAACGAACACTTCACCGTGCTGAGTAGGGCTCATTGTGCCCGGGTCAACGTTGATGTAAGGGTCAAGCTTCATCATAGTCACTTTGAGACCACGAGCTTCTAGAATAGCCGCAAGAGATGCTGCTGCAATACCTTTACCTAGAGAGGATACAACCCCGCCAGTAACAAAAATGTAATTTGTCGTCATGTTTAACCTGAAATTGGTTGAATGAGGGAAATGGAGTGCTTCTGGACGGGAGATAAATATACCAGAAGCTCCTTACCGCCACAACGTGAAATCTATCACACCGTAATTTTTTATTTTTTGCTTCAAATCAAAGTGAGCAAAGACAAACCAAAGTCCGTTTTCGTGTTAAGAGGCAAACTGGCCTCATATTGTATATTCCGCTTATTTCCCCCTATCTAGACTCTTCTCGCTTTACTTCATCCCAGAAATCGTCGAGCTCTGATAAAGAACAATCTGTAAGCGCTTTGCCTGACTGCTGGACCTTTCCTTCAACTTGCTTAAAACGTCTCGCAAACTTTAAGTTTGCTTTACCTAGTGCGACTTCTGGATTTTTATCAAGATGGCGTGCCAAATTGACGGTCGCAAATAGCAAATCGCCGAGTTCCAACTCCACTTTTTCTTCATCAGGCTGAACTTGTAGTGCTTCTTCCATGACTTCATCAATTTCTTCTCGCACCTTATCGACGACCGGGCCAAGAGAGTCCCAGTCAAATCCATATTTCGCACATTTTTTCTGTATCTTTGTAGCACGAGAAAGTGCCGGCAAAGAGTTTGGTATTGAGTCTAGGATACTTTCTTCCGCTTTGCCTACCTGCGCTTTTTCTTTTGCTTTTTCCGCTTCCCAGTTGGCGTTGATTTCCTCGTCCGATTCAAACTCAACATCTGAAAAAACATGAGGATGACGGCGAGTCAGTTTTTCATTCACGGTTTCGACGACATCCGAAAAGTCGAACAGCTCTTGCTCTTTCGCTAGCTGACTGTAAAAAATCACCTGAAACAACAAATCCCCTAGCTCTTCTTTTAGATTGGTCCAGTCTCGATTTTGAATCGCGTCCACCACTTCGTAAGTTTCTTCGATGGTGTGCGGAACGATGGTGTCAAAGGTTTGTTTTAAGTCCCAAGGGCAACCGTTTTCTGGGTCACGCAACTTCGCCATGATTTGTTCTAATTGTTCAATTGGATGACTCATTTTTTGTTCCTTTAAACCTTTCTACTAAAGAAAAAGGTGAGCAGCCAAAACCACTCACCTTAAGTTATTTCATTGGTCGGTTTTTACTAAACAGTTGGCTCTTTTAGCAAGGCAGCAAACTTATGAGACTCCTGAGCATGGTTCACCATGTGATGGAGCGAATAAGTGCAGCTAACGCAGATAAAAAGCCAAATGTGACGCAAAAATTAGCCGAGGCGTTTCACCGTCATGACATCCTTTATTTGTTCTACCCGTTTCGAAACACGAGAAAGCACCTCAATATTGGTGACTTCTAGATCAAAATCCATGATGGCAAGTTGACGTCTGTAATCGACTCGGTTCTTCATACTGGTCACTTTGATCTTTTCGTTGGCGAACAGTGTCGTAATGTCTTTGAGTAGACCACCTCGCTCCATCGCTTCAACACGGACGGTGAGGATGTATGACCCGACGAAGCCGCTGCCCCAGACAGTATCGATGATACGCTCTGGCGCGTGATGGCGCAGTTCTTCTAGCTGTTCACAGTCACTACGGTGTACTGAAATCCCTCGGCCTTGCGTGATGTAACCACAGATATCGTCACCTGGAATTGGCTGACAGCAACGCGCTAGGTGCGTCATTAGATTATCGACACCTTCTACAACGACGGCGTCTTTTTTCGGTCGGCTTTGCGCGGGTGATTTGTGCTCTGCTTCTTGCAGTTTTTCCAGTGCTTGCTGGTCTTCTTCTTCTGCCGTTGGCTTGTTAACGAGCGCATTAATATGGTTAATGATTTGGTTGATACGCAAATCACCGCTACCAACACCAACGTAAAGCTCATCTGGTGTTTTGACGTTAAACCGTTTGAGAGCGTAATGCTCAGCATCTTTTAACGTTGCGCCAATTTTTGCTAACTCATGTTCAAGAATTTCACGACCCGCTTCGAGGTTCTTCTCACGGCTTTGCTTTCGGAACCAGGCGTTAATTTTGGCACGCGCGCGGCCAGAATGAACGAAGCCTAATGATGGGTTTAACCAGTCACGTGATGGGTTAGGTTCTTTCTGAGTGATAATCTCAACCTGATCACCCATATGTAGTTTATGAGTAAACGGTACGATGCGGCCTCCGACTTTGGCGCCGATACAACGGTGTCCCACTTCGGAGTGAATATGGTAGGCAAAATCTAGCGGCGTTGCCCCCATTGGTAAATCGACAACATCGCCGCGAGGTGTAAAGGCATAGACGCGATCATCAAAGACTTGGCTACGTAGCTCATCAAGCATTTCGCCAGAATCTGACATTTCTTCTTGCCAATCCAGTAGCTTACGCAGCCACGTAATCTTCTCATCATAACCGCTTCGGCTGCTTGCCCCTTCTTTATATTTCCAGTGCGCTGCAACACCCAGCTCCGACTCTTCATGCATTTGCTTGGTACGAATCTGGATCTCGATGGTTTTGCCTTCTGGCCCTAGAATTACGGTGTGGATCGATTGATAACCGTTTGGTTTAGGGTTAGCAACGTAGTCATCAAACTCGCTCGGTAGGTGCTTGTATTTGGTGTGAACTACGCCCAAAGCCGCGTAACAGTCTTGCAGTTTGTCTGCGATGATACGTACTGCTCTAACATCAAACAGCTCATCGAATGCCAAACTCTTCTTCTGCATTTTTCGCCAAATGCTGTAGATGTGCTTAGGTCGACCACTCACTTCGGCGTTAATACCTGACACTTCCATTTCGTGCGTAAGGTCTTCAACAAAGTCTTTGATGTACTGTTCACGAACGATGCGTCGCTCAGAAAGCTGCTTGGCAATTTGTTTGTAAGTTTCCGGCTGTTGGTAGCGGAAAGCGTAATCTTCAATTTCCCATTTCAGCTGACCGATGCCTAATCGGTTTGCTAGCGGCGCATAGATGTTGGCACACTCTTTTGCCGCCGCACGTCGAACCTCATCAGGCGCTTTTTTAACTTCAATAAGATTACAAATTCGTTCCGCGAGCTTGATAACCACGCAGCGGAAGTCATCCACCATGGCAAGCAGCATGCGGCGTACGTTATCTACCTGAGATGACGCCGCACTGCCTTCCATGTTGACATTGAGTTGGCCAATAGCCGCCATCTCTTCAACGCCATCGATTAATTTTATGATTTCTTTGCTGTATTTCTCTTCCAGAATTTCTCTGTTAAAAGCACCACTTGAAACCAAAGGAAACAGTTGTGCAGCCACTAAGGTGGCCTGATCCATAGACAAGGTGATCAAAATTTCGATCATTTCTCGTCCACGCCACAACAACAGTTCCGCTTGCTCGTTATCGGCTAATACCGTCTGGCAATCTCGATATACTTCGATTAAGCGTGAGGCTGTGTTTTTCTCTTGTCCTAGGCTAGCCACCCAGTTTTCGAGTTCAAACTGTTCATCTTGGTTTAAATGCGCGCTTCTTACCGCAACCATCTCATCATCCTAATTATTATATTCGTGTGGTTTGACTAACACCGTCCAGGTTAGTTCTTTTACCTGCGCGTAAACGCTGGCTTTATGACCACCCACCACAAATAAGGGGCCAAAGTCCTAACTTTAGGACTTTTCAAACAATGCCATCGATTCTAGATGACTGGTATGAGGGAACATGTCCAGCATACCTAATTTAGTTAATTTATAGCCTTGCTCCATCAAGCTTTGGCTGTCCCTAGCAAGGGTAGCAGGATTACAAGAAACATAAACTACACGCTGTGCGCCAAGCTCAGAAACTTGATCGATGATCCCACTTGCCCCCGCGCGTGCTGGGTCTAACAGCACTTTATCAAACCGTTCTGCCGCCCAGACCTGCCCTTCAAAATCTTGCTCAAGGTTAGCGTGATAAAATTGCGCATTATTGATTTGGTTCAAGGATGCATTATTTGTAGCTTTTTCGACCATCTCTGCAACACCCTCGACCCCAACTACGTGCTTAGCTAACTTCGCAATCGGTAAACTGAAGTTGCCTACGCCGCAGAACAAATCTAACACTCGGTCACTCTTTTGCGGGTCTAACCACTCAACCGCTTGCTTGACCATTTTTTTGTTTACGGCTTGGTTCACTTGAATAAAATTATTTGGCGCAAAAGGAATTTTCACGCCAACTTCTTGATAGAAAGGCATATCGCCTTCAACAAGGTTTAGCTGATCTGTTGCTGGCATTAGGTACAGCGATGCATTACGACGTTTTGCTAGCTCCGTTAGAGATTGAGTTTCACTCGCTGTCAGAGCACTCAAGTGACGCAACGTAATACACGGCCCATTATCACCAAGTACCAGCTCTACATGGCCCAATTGCTCCGGCTTTTTAAACGCTTTTAGTGCTGAATAAATCTCTGGAAGCAGAACATTCAGTTCCGGCGCCAGCACTGGGCAGTCAGTCACTTGCGCGATTTGCTTACTCTGCTTTTTACGGAAACCAAAATGTAGCTGACGTGTTTTTTTATCGACAAATAAGCTCACTCGCGCACGACGACGATAGGCCAGTGAATCCCCTAATAATGGCGCATCAAGCTCGATATCATTGCCTGAAAATTTTCGCATCAGCTGACGCAGTGTTTGCTGTTTGTACGTCAATTGTTGGTCATAATCTAGATGTTGCAAATCACAGCCACCACACTCGTGGTAATGCGGACAAAATGGCTCCACGCGAGTGTCACTCGGCTTAAGAATCTTAATCAGTTTACCGCGAGCAAATTTACTTTTTTCTTCCACTAACTGCGTGACGACTTCTTCTCCCGGCAATGCGCCATCAATAAACAGCGGTTTTTTCTTTAGGTAAGCAATACCTGCGCCGTGGTGATCTAAACGCTCCACTTGCACCGCTTGATGACGAGTATTGAGTTGGGTTTTCTTTTTCGGTTGAAAGATGCGTGCCATGCTCTATGCCTGATTTATGTCTAATTGCTCTTCGGCTTCACTATTCTTGATTGCAGCCGTTGTGTGATTCGAGTGACTTGATTATGCTTACCGTTTATTAGGTGACGTCACTTCTTTGCTCAACGCCTTATCGTGCGCTTGAGAAATAATGCGTTATTTTCCCATATCCAGACTCCGATGTAATTAGATAACATGACCAGATATGGCTTACGAGCACGTGTAATTACACTGACTCTCGCTCCCACTCTCATCATTGGTTTATTACTGAGCGGTTTTTTCTCATTTAATCGCTACCAAGACCTTGAGAAACAAGTTATCACCACTGGTAACAGCATCATTGAGCCGTTAGCAATTGCCAGTGAAACTCATCTACTATCAGAAAGCCGAGAGGCGGTACGTCGCTTGATAAGCTACGCCCATCGCAAAAACTCTAAACTGGTTCGTAGTATCGCGGTGTTTGATGAACATCATGAGCTCTTCGTGACATCTAACTTTCACCCTAATTTCGAAGCCTTGATGTTCCCTAAAGATAAACCGATCCCGCAACTGGGCAATTCGGAAATCTACGAAAACTCACTGATATTGCGCGTACCTATTTTGTCCGAGGGTCACTATTTAGCTGAGCTGTCGAACGAAAGCCAAGGAACCAAAGCAATTGGTTATATTGCCGTTGAGTTAGATCTCTCCTCTTTAAGGCTGCAACAGTATCAAGAAGTTTTCTCTGCTTTTTTAGTTCTTATACTCGGTCTTGGCTTGGCAAGTGTGTTTGCTTCACGTCTGATGCACGATGTTACCCAGCCTATCACCCACATGAAGAATGTCGTTGACCGCATTCGCCGTGGTCACCTAGACGTACGTATCGAAGGTAAAATGCATGGTGAGTTAGACCAACTGAAAAACGGTATTAACGCCATGGCGGTATCGCTATCGGAATATCACGTGGAGATGCAGCACAGTATAGACCAAGCCACATCAGACTTGCGTGAAACGCTTGAGCAGCTAGAGATTCAGAACGTTGAGTTAGATATCGCGAAGAAACGCGCGCAAGAAGCGGCCAGGGTTAAATCTGAGTTCTTGGCGAACATGTCGCACGAACTGCGTACTCCGCTCAATGGGGTTATTGGCTTTACTCGTCAAATGCTTAAAACGCAGCTTTCTAACAGCCAAACTGATTACCTACAGACGATTGAGAAGTCGGCGAACAATCTACTGAACATCATCAATGACATTCTCGACTTCTCGAAGCTTGAGGCGGGTAAGCTAGCGCTGGAAAACATTCCGTTTGATTTCCGAGAAAGTTTAGAAGAAGTTATTAACCTACAAGCCACGAGTGCACATGAGAAAGGGTTAGAAATCACCCTAAAAGTGGACCCTAAAATTCCACCGGGTTTAGTTGGGGACCCACTACGTATCCAGCAAATTTTGACGAACTTAGTCGGTAACTCAATCAAGTTTACCGAGCGAGGTAACATTGATGTTAGTGTTGAAATGCGCTCTCAATCTGGGGACTCCGTCGAGTTGCAGTTCATGGTGCGCGATACCGGCATTGGTATTTCTGAACGTCAGCAAGCGCAATTATTCCAAGCATTTAGCCAAGCGGATGCCAGCATTTCACGTCGCTACGGCGGCACTGGGTTAGGTTTGGTTATCACGCAGAAATTGGTAAGCCAGATGGGTGGCGAGATCAGCTTAACCAGCCGCCTACACCAAGGTTCGACGTTCTGGTTTACGGTGCGCTTGCACTCAACAGAAATGCCAATGAGCGAACTGATTGAAGTGGAGCTTCTAACGGGCAAACAGTTGCTGTTGATTGAACCAAACATGCAAGCCGCATCCGTAACCCAACAGATTCTAAGTCAAGAAGGTATCTTAGTAACCTACCGCTCTTCGCTACCGAAAAACGAAGAACAATATGACTATGTATTACTGAATTTAGCGGCGAATCAAACGCATGATGCAGACGTCATTACACCTTGGATAGAACAAGCGAAACGCATGGCTCCAAGTGTGATCCTAGGGACGCCGAGTACCGAACTGGCACTTGCCGACCAAATTATGACAGAGCATCACGTCCAATGCCTGACGAAGCCGTTGTCTCGCCGTAAACTGCTGCAAAGCCTGATTAGCGAACATGTCGAATCACCACCAACATTGAGTGCTCCAATTACGCCAAGCGAAGGGGAGCGTTTACCTCTGACGGTGTTAGCGGTGGATGATAACCCAGCGAACTTGAAGCTGATTTCCGCTCTGCTCCGCGAACGAGTAGAAACCGTCACCGCCTGCAGCAATGGCCAGCAAGCGGTAAACCTTGCGACGGAGAAAAAGTACGACTTAATCTTCATGGATATCCAAATGCCGCAAATGGATGGTGTGACCGCTTGTCAGCACATTAAAGAGTTGGAGTTAAATAAAGACACGCCAGTGATTGCGGTAACTGCGCATGCCATGGCGGGTGAAAGAGATCGTTTGCTCTCGGCAGGAATGGATGACTACTTGACCAAACCTATTGAAGAGCATGTGCTACAACAGGTTTTGGTTCACTGGAACCCAAATGCTTGTACAGAGAGCATTGGCAAAGTCGCCCCTTCATACGTTGATGAGCCTGAAGGGAGCGCGCCACAATCCGTTTCTTCGCCTCAGCAGGATGTGATTATTGATTGGCAAGCTGCCTTAAAACAGAGCGCGAATAAAGAGGATCTCGCCAAAGACATGCTGCGCATGTTGATTGAGTTCATCCCTGAAGTAGAAGCAGTCGTTGACCAAGCTCTGGAGCAAGAAGATATCTCCCGTGATGACCTAATTCATGTCATCCATAAGCTGCACGGCAGTAGCTCATATTGCGGAGTGCCTAGGCTGAAATCACTCTGTGCGACGCTTGAGCAAGCACTGCGATCAGGGGTCAGTCTTGAGGAGGTTGAGCCTGAAATGTTCGAGCTGCAAGATGAAATGATTAAAGTCACAACGACTGCAAAATTATACCTTGAACAGTAATCTGCTCGAGAGACAAGAAAGCCAGAGCATCTGCTCTGGCTTTTTAGTATTTTGTTTAAGACTTACAAGCTAGGATTCAAAAATGACCGTCGCCACAGCGTAATGACGCTCATCGGAAATGGACAGGTGAATGTGGTTAACGCCCATCGCATCCGCTATTTGTTTTGCTGTGCCCGTCAATGCGAGTACTGGTTTTCCAAGCGCATCGTTCGAGATGGAAAAATCGTGAAACGTGACCCCTTTCGCGATCCCTGTCCCCAATGCTTTTGAGGCCGCTTCTTTGACCGCAAAGCGCTTAGCAAGATAACGGCCTTGCAGCTTAAGCTGTGAAAATTTAGCCATTTCTTCTTCTGAAAGAATACGCTGAGCAAAAGGCTCACCACTACGAGCTAACGCTTTTTCAATACGCTCAATTTCTGCAATGTCGGTGCCTAACCCTATAATCGCCATCTAGATAGCCCTATTACTGGCGTGCCTCAATCATCAGTGCTTTCATGTCCGCAACCGCTTTATTCAAACCATCAAATACCGCGCGACCAATGATTGAGTGACCAATGTTGAGTTCGTAAATTTCTGGTAATGCAGCAATTGGCGCGACATTGTGATAAGTCAGGCCATGCCCGGCATTAACAATAATACCTAGGTCATGAGCATAACTCGCACCAGCGGCAACCTTCTTCAGTTCAGCTTGTTGTTCGTCTTCTGTCGTCGCATCAGCATAATGACCCGTGTGTAGCTCAATAAACGGAGCACCACACTTTTTCGCAGCTTCAATCTGTTGACGGTCAGCATCAATAAAGAGTGAAACTTTAATGCCTGCATCTGTCAGCTTTTTCGTCGCAGCTTTAATTTTTTCAAGCTGCCCCACAACGTCCAAGCCACCTTCCGTCGTCAGTTCTTCACGTTTTTCAGGCACTAAGCACACAAACTCTGGTTGAGTTTGCAGCGCAATCTCAACCATTTCGTCTGTCACTGCCATCTCTAGATTCATACGCGTTTGAATGGTTTCACGCAGAATACGTACATCACGATCCAAAATATGGCGACGGTCTTCACGTAAGTGAATTGTGATACCATCCGCGCCTGCACGCTCAGCAATTTCTGCAGCGTGAACAGGATCAGGGTATTTTGTACCACGTGCATTGCGTAGAGTGGCAATATGGTCGATATTGACGCCTAAATAAATTGAGCTCATTTTCCGTTACTCCGTGCTCTGGGGGTCTGAATGAAAAATTCACGACTTTTTAAAGGTTTGCCGCCAAGATACGGCTTTAAGGCTATACGTGTAAAGCGTTTTGCCGCTTTTAGCTGCTCTTTAGTGACGAACCGCCGCTCACTGATAGCAATCAGCTCATTCCCTAAAAACGTGAGGTTATCGCGCCTAACCGAAGCTATGAAGCCTTTTTGTTCCCGGTAACGATACGTCATCTCTGGGTCGACGGGCTCGCCAGTACCTGCACAGTGCAAGAAATCTACGCCATATCCCATCGCAGATAGCAATGCTAACTCAAAACGACGCAGTGCTGGCTCAGGGTTCTCGTTGTGTGCCAACTCTGTTAGCGCATGCAAATAATCATGAAATAGCGCTGGCATCGGCACTTCAGCCATCAATATCCGACCAATCAGTTCATTGACGTACATGGCAGAGTAGAGATTAATGCCCGTTAGCGGTAAGCCTAGGCTTATCGGCTCGGCTTGACGCAAAGTCTTCATCGAACCTTTCCCCGACCATTTAAGTAACAGCGGAGTAAAAGGTTGCAATGCGCCTTTTAAGTTCGAACGCTTACTGCGCGCGCCTTTGGCCATTAAAGTCATTCGACCATATTCCTCACTGAATACATCAAGGATTAAGCTCGATTCACTGTAAGGGCGGCGATGTAAAACAAAGCAGCGCTGTAAACCTTCGGAAGACAGATTACTCATCTAAGTCATTGTGCCTAAAAAGTGTGAAATAAAAAATAAGGAGCCGAGCGGCTCCTTATTTTAATCGATACTAATTTTTCATCGATGTTGGAGCGAAGCATCTTCGCAGCCAAGATTATAAATCGTCGATATAGCCCAACGAGCGCAGTGCTCGTTCATCGTCAGCCCAGCCAGATTTCACTTTTACCCATGTTTCTAGGTAAACCTTACGACCGAACAACTCTTCCATATCTAAACGCGCTTCACGACCAATGGTCTTGATCTTCTCGCCACCTTTACCAATCACCATTTTCTTCTGGCCATTACGCTCAACAAGAATCAAGGCATTGATGTGGAAACCGTCGGTTTCTGGGTTGTAATCAAAACGTTCAATCTCGACCGTTACCGAGTATGGCAATTCTTCACCCGTGAAACGCATTAACTTTTCACGCACAATTTCAGATGCCATAAAGCGCTGGGAGCGATCAGTCACGTATTCTTCTGGGAAGTGGTGCGTTGCTTTAGGTAAGTGATTACGCACGTGCTTACGCAGTACATCAATGTTCTTCCCTTGCTTCGCAGAGATTGGCACAACGTCCACGAAGTCCATCTTCTTAGACATCTCAGCCATGTGTAGCATCACTTCGTTACGATCTTGCACGTTGTCGACTTTATTGACACAAAGCACAACTGGGAAGTTCGATTTTTGAAGCTTAGTTAGCACCATCTCATCGTCTTTGGTCCAATGCGTACCATCGACTAAGAAGAACACTAGGTTTACATCACTTAGAGATGAGTTAGCCGCACGGTTCATCAGGCGGTTAATCGCACGCTTTTCTTCAATGTGAAGTCCTGGCGTGTCGACGTAAATCGCTTGGTAATCGCCATCCGTGTCCACACCCATAATGCGGTGGCGTGTTGTTTGCGGCTTACGTGAGGTGATCGAAATCTTCTGACCCAAGATTTTGTTCAGAAGTGTCGACTTACCTACGTTTGGGCGACCAACAATAGCAATGAAGCCACAGTGCTGGTTTTCTGGCGAGCTTGGCTCACCTTGTGATGCGAAAAACGCATCGATATCGAATTCGTTATCAGCCATTTGTTAATTGCTCAAGTGCTGTTTCAGCAGCCGCTTGTTCTGCCTTGCGGCGGCTGGTGCCTTTCCCGATTACAGGCTTGTCCACACCTGCTACTTCACACTCAACCGTAAACTCTTGGTTGTGCGCTTCACCTTTAATATTAGTCACTGTGTACACAGGCAGCGGTTTTCTTCTGCCTTGTAGGAACTCTTGTAGGCGAGTTTTCGGATCTTTTTGTGAGACGCCAGGTTTAATGGCTTCAAGGCGTGAGTTGTACCAACTCAGTACAATGCCTCGCACGACTTCAAGATCGCTGTCTAGGTAAATTGCGCCAATAATGGCTTCAACCGCATCGGCTAAAATAGAGTCTCGGCGGAAACCGCCACTCTTCAATTCACCTGGACCTAATTTTAAATAATCTCCTAGATCGAATTCACGACCCAGTTCCGCCAATGTATGTCCGCGAACCAAAGTAGCACGCATACGGCTCATGTCACCCTCGTTCACTTTCGGGAAACGATGGTACAGATCATCAGCGATGACAAAACTTAAAATTGAATCGCCCAGAAACTCAAGACGTTCATTATGCTTACTGTTGGCGCTGCGGTGAGTCAGCGCCAAGTTGATAAGCCCGGCATCTTGAAACTGGTAGCCGAGCTTTCTCTCTAGTTTATCAATTGGAGAATTCATACTCTCTCGATATAAAATGGTTAGTGAATACCACCGATGCGGTTAAAACGCACACCAGTTGGAATCCATGAAGGTAGAACGCTATCTGCGCCACGATCAAACTCGAAGCTGATCCAAATGGCGACAGCTTTGCCGACTAAGTTTGCTTCAGGAACGAAGCCCCAGTAACGGCTGTCAGCACTGTTGTCACGGTTATCACCCATCACAAAGTACTGACCTTGTGGTACAACCCACTCTGTCGTGCCGCTACGTGGGAAGTATTGCTCCACACGGTTACGAACAAGAGGGTTAACCAAAATATTGTGCTCCACGTTACCCAATTTTTCATCCAGTTGGATCATTGGAATACCGTTCGAGCTAAACTGACTTTCTTCAACATTGCTCAGTTTAACTGGTTTACACGCCGATTCACCTTGGCTTTGCACGCAAAGCTGCTTATCACTTGAATAACGCACGATATCACCAGGCAAACCAACAACACGCTTAATGTAATCCACACTTGGTTGTGGCGGGTATTTGAATACCACGATATCACCACGCTCAGGCTTACCTGTTTCAACTAACTGCGTGCGCCATACCGGATCTTTCAAGCCATAGGCGTATTTTTCTACCAAGATAAAGTCACCCACCAACAAAGTCGGCATCATTGAGCCTGATGGGATTTGAAATGGTTCGTAGATAAAAGAACGTAATACTAAAACGAACGCAATCACAGGAAAAATTGAGACGCTATTTTCAACCCACCAAGGCTGACGCTCAACTTTTTGCAAGGTCACTGCATCCAAACCATTAGACGTCTGAGCTTGAATCTCAGCCAGTTTTTCCTGACGCTTTTTCGCGAAAACCAGCTTTTCCAGTAGCCAAACCACGCCAGTTACCAAAGTCGCAATAACCAGCATCAGTGAGAATGTATTCGCCATTAAATTCCCTTATCTAAAAATACGAAAGTGAAAGAGCCGAAACCCTTTCACTTATTTTAATATCTAACGTCTTAAGACCGACAAGTGTGAGACAAAGTTCAACTTTAGTCTTTACCTACGTGAAGGATAGCTAGGAACGCTTCTTGAGGCAGCTCAACGTTACCGATCTGCTTCATGCGCTTCTTACCTTCTTTCTGTTTCTTCAGAAGTTTCTTCTTACGACTTACGTCACCGCCGTAACATTTTGCGATTACGTTCTTACGTAACTGTTTAACCGTTGAACGTGCGATAATGTGGTTACCAATCGCTGCTTGGATTGCGATATCAAACATTTGGCGAGGGATAAATTCTTTCATCTTCTCTACCAGCTGACGACCGCGAGTCTGAGACTGGTCTTTGTGTGTGATCATCGCCAATGCATCAACGGTGTCACCGTTCAGAAGAACGTCTACACGCACCATGTTCGACGCTTCAAAGCGCTGGAAGTTGTAATCCAAAGACGCATAACCACGAGATGTCGATTTCAGGCGGTCGAAGAAATCCAGTACCACTTCTGCCATTGGAATATCGTAAGTCACGGCGACTTGGTTACCGTGGTAAACCATATCGACCTGAGTACCACGCTTTTCAACACACAGCGTGATTACGTTACCTAGGTACTCTGAAGGTACCAGGATATTACAACGAGCGATCGGTTCACGAATTTCTTCAATATCATTGATCGCTGGTAGTTTGGCAGGGCTATCAACGTACAGCAGTTCACCATCGGTCTTTTCAACTTCGTAAACTACCGTTGGTGCCGTGGTGATAAGATCTAAGTCGTATTCACGCTCTAGACGCTCTTGGATAATTTCCATGTGCAGCATGCCAAGGAAACCACAACGGAAACCAAAGCCAAGTGCCGCGGAGTTTTCTGGCTCGTAGAATAGCGATGCGTCGTTTAGGCTTAATTTGCCCAGCGCATCACGGAAGTTCTCGTAATCGTCAGAAGATACCGGGAACAGACCTGCGTAAACCTGAGGTTTTACTTTCTTAAAACCTGGTAGCGGTTTTTCACAGCCATTCTTAGCCATAGTCAGCGTATCACCAACTGGTGCACCAAGGATGTCTTTAATACCACAAACCACCCAACCTACTTCACCAGTACGAAGGATGTCGGTATCTACTTGTTTTGGTGTAAAAATACCAAGACGGTCTACCCCCCAAACTTGACCCGTGCTCATCACTTTGATCTTGTCGTTCTTCTTCAGTTCGCCGTTTTTAATACGTACTAGAGAAACAACGCCAAGGTAGTTATCAAACCATGAGTCAATGATCAGCGCTTGTAGTGGCGCATCTGGATCACCTTCCGGTGCTGGAATCGCTGACACAATGTTCTCTAGAACGTCATCAACACCGATGCCTGTCTTCGCAGAACAGCGGGTTGCTTCCATTGCATCGATACCAACGATTTCTTCAATTTCTTCCGCTACACGCTCAGGATCAGCTGCAGGTAAGTCAATCTTGTTCAAGATTGGCACAACCTCTAGATCCATTTCGATCGCGGTGTAACAGTTAGCCAGTGTTTGAGCTTCAACACCTTGACCCGCATCCACAACCAATAGCGCACCTTCACAAGCCGCTAGAGAACGTGATACTTCATATGCAAAGTCAACGTGCCCCGGAGTATCGATGAAGTTCAGCTGATACGTCTCACCGTCTTTAGCGGTGTAGTTTAGCGTCACACTCTGAGATTTGATGGTGATGCCACGCTCACGTTCAAGATCCATAGAATCCAGAACCTGTGCGGCCATTTCACGATCGGTTAACCCGCCACAAACTTGGATTAGACGGTCTGATAGGGTCGACTTACCATGGTCGATGTGGGCGATAATCGAAAAGTTACGAATGTGCTTCATAGATTTAGGGTGACTAACTCTTTACAAATAGGGACAGTAAGAAACGCCATCTACTGACGGCATTTCAATCAAGTTGGCAGATTCTACCGAATTTCGTTAACGGGCGCACGTAATTTAAAGTACATACCCAAATAACCTTTAGTGGAGGGGGACAACACTTACTGGATTGGCTCTCCAAGTACCCGAACGAGGGTAACTTGGCGCTTGGATTCATCCTCTAACGGACGAGAAACACGTTTTGCGATCCACATTCCACCAGCTGCAAATAGTACTGATGCCAATATGATGATACCTTCCCCGCCCGCGGTCAGCGGCGCTAATAGGAAGTGACCAAACATCGCACCGATAATCAAACCAAACAACGGCAGTAAATAAACCGCCATTGCTGATTTTATCAGGCTCGACTCAGGAAAGCCTATCTCGACGACTTGACCTATCTTCACTGATTTATCCGTGCGCAGGTGCCAAGATAAACTCTTGTTACCAATGGCTTTAGTCACAACGCCCGTTCCACAGCTTTTCTGTGAAGAGCAACTACTGCAACTGGTCTGCTGTTCGCAGCTTAAATCAATTTCGTATTGTTTACCGCGACGATGTACGTCTGTCACAGTAGCCAACGCGGTCATCATTGTTGTTTACTCTTTGTTACATTAAATGTGACAGATTGGGCGATACGTTGTGCTGTGGTCGGCGGAATGTCTCCTACAACGGAGATTTCATGTTGACCGCTCACAAAACTGTGTAGCGTTCTTCTGCCTTGGCGAACCAACTGCCCTTTTAACGAATGCTCATCTTTGTTTGCTACGTAAACAGAGAAGCTAAACAGACCATCAGAATACAGCTGGCTCTCCACCATTTGATTAGTAACGGCCATACGATAGCGGTTGAGCTCGTTCGGCTCGAAACCTTCAGGGATCCAACCTACCTGCCAATTACTGGTCCCAATATCGCCTTTTGGCATGGTGAGAACAGCTGGTAATTGAACATCTTGTAGGCCACTCATTAACTCTGCGATTTTTGGATTCACCGTGTAAGAAATAGTGCGATATTGTTCAAGCATCTCACCATCACGGTCCACAAGGTCGGCACGTAACGGCAATTTACTCTTTTCATCGATCCATAGTACGTATGAATAGCGCAGACCGTCTTTAGGGACGATACGCAGCACTTGTGTTGCTACACCTGCTTCACGAGCTCTACCCACTTTTACATAGTCGTAATACAAGTTTAGCTCATCGATATTGGTGTTGAGCATAGGCATGGTCGGAGCGACCATTTTACCTGACTCGATGGTGAATGGTTCTAAACCTGTTTCGATATAGCTTACTTCTGTGCCACGACGAATCACTTCGCGCACAGGGCCACTTAAATAAACAAGATGAGCATATTGATCGTCACCATGCGTGGCATGACGATACAGCAACGGCTCAATGCTGTTCTTTTTGATAAGGATATAAGAGAGTTCGTAACTTAAATTCTTACTCGCCTCGCTCATTTGATGCAATAAAGCCTCCGCTGGCTTATCACCAGCAAAGGCTTGAGAAGACATCATACTGAACAGAGCGCAAGCGCTGATCAGAAATTTTTTCATTCAATATCCGGATTCAGATTTGCATCTTGTTGAGATGCATCACTGTTAATTCGTAACTGCAATTCGTAGTCTCGCAGCATAGCATGAACTCGCTTACGTTGCTCTTGCATATTTGCTTCACCTACAGAACGCTCAACAGACTCACGAGTTAAACTCACAGGCTCTGCGCTGCCAGCAAACGGAACTGTCTGCAACACAGGCAATTGGTCTGTTTGCGGCGACATTGAATCGCTACCACCGTACTGCTGTACACCTAAAATAACAACAAGCGATACACATGCAGCAACAGCAACTTGACCAAACTGTGTCAACCAACCTGGCAACTGACGTTTTGCTTTTTGCGGTTCTGGTTGCGACTCTTTTGGCGTATCAGCAATTGAGATAACATTTGCACTGTGCGCATCAAACGCACGGTGTGCAGGTTCATCTTCTAACGCTAACGCCACGCTTTCAGCAATATTCCACTCAGGTTTTGCTGGCGCTTCGCCTCGCATCACATCACCAATCAGGTGGTAGTTCTGCCAAGCATCACGGCTCTCTTGGTCTTGCTCTAACTCTTGAATTAAAGCCTTATCGACCAATTCTCCATCCATGAGAGCTGAAAGTTTTTCTTTGTCAGCCATTATTTTCACCATAGTTATTACTTGTACTAGCGTTGCAAAAGAGGTCTGATTTTCTTTTCCACCGCCTCACGAGCACGGAAGATACGCGATCGTACCGTTCCTACCGGGCAATCCATCACTTCTGCAATTTCTTCATAACTCAAGCCATCGAGCTCTCGTAATGTCATTGCGGTTTTTAAATCTTCAGGTAAAGCTTCGATTGCACTGAACACCACCCGTTGCAATTCTTTGGACAACGTTAAGTTCTCAGGGTTCGATATTTCTTTAAGTGCACTACCTGTTTCGTAAAATTCAGCATCTTCAGCATCGACATCTGTCGCTGGAGGTCTACGCCCTTGAGCAACAATGTGATTTTTCGCAGTATTCACTGCAATGCGATACAGCCACGTATAAAACGCACTCTCCCCACGAAAGCTGGGAATAGCTCGGTAAGCTTTAATAAACGCTTCTTGTGCTACATCTGGTACATCGCCAGGATTACTAACGTATCTGGAAATAAGATTACATACCTTGTTCTGGTACTTCGTTACCAGCAGGTTGAATGCTTGCTTATCGCCATTCTGAACTCGCTCAATCAATACTTGATCGGTCAGCTGCTCGTTCATTCGAGCGGATACTCCTATTTGTTATGCCCCTACTCTTCTCAGATATGGGTACTAATTATGCAAAACGTAGTATTGACACCACTGCTTACTTGAGCACTATTGTGACCCTAACGTGAATGAGAAAGTTCCATGGTTTCTCAAGTTTTTTGTCATTGTTTTTTCACAGTGTGATGTCTATACCCAAATGACCACCGTTGCCTGACTTTAGTCTAAGTTTGACAAGCGAGCATCTTGAGGGGAATTGGGTATAATGAATGATCTCTGTCCCAGATTGTGCTGGGTCGAGCATGGAAAAGCAATGGCATTGACAAACTATTACTTTTCATTTGCATGGCTAATGGCTATCTGAACACCGCGTTACAAATATAACTTAGGAAGCATGCTCATGCTCTGCATGAAAAAGAAGAGTGGCTCAGTCACCGCAGTAACACGGATGTCGATAGGTCTCCCAACTTAGCCCTTAGCGACAGGTGTCGCGATAATGGAATGCACATGGTGTGCAAATAATACACAAGGTGACTTTGTTACCTTAGCTTGGGATTATAAAAGTTATATGAACACAAATCGTGAACATGAGTGTGATGTGTTAGTGGTAGGGAGTGGCGCGGCTGGTTTGTCGTTGGCTTTGCGCGTTGCTAACCACTGTAAAGTGATGGTGCTGAGTAAAGGGCCACGCAGCGAAGGGGCGACCTATTATGCCCAGGGTGGTATTGCTGCTGTATTTGATGAGTCAGACACCATTGAGTCACACGTTGAAGATACACAAATCGCCGGCGATGGTATTTGTGACGAAGATACTGTGAGGTTCATTGCTGAACATTCAAAAGAGTGCGTACAGTGGTTGATCGACGGTGGTGTCCCATTTGATCGTGAAGAGGATGACTCTGACGATGAGCCTCGTTACCACTTAACTCGTGAAGGTGGCCATAGTCGTCGTCGTATTCTTCACGCGGCAGATGCAACAGGTATGGCGATGCAAACCTCTCTGCAAGATAACGCTCACAACCATCCAAATATTCATGTTCTCGAACGTCACAATGCGCTGGACTTAATCACCGAAGACAAAATTGGCGGTGATAAAAACAAAGTTATCGGTGCTTATATTTGGAACCGCAACGAAGAGCATGTCGAAACCGTGCGGGCCAAATTTGTGGTTCTCGCTACAGGTGGCGCCTCAAAAGTTTATCAATACACCTCTAACCCAGATGTTTCGTCTGGTGATGGTATTGCCATTGCTTGGCGTGCAGGGTGTCGTGTGGCAAATATGGAGTTTAACCAGTTCCACCCGACGTGTTTATACCACCCCGAGGCGCGTAACTTCTTGTTGACCGAAGCGTTACGTGGTGAAGGTGCTTACCTGCGTCGTCCCGATGGTTCTCGCTTTATGCCAGATTTCGATGAGCGTAAAGAGCTTGCTCCGCGTGACGTCGTGGCTCGTGCTATCGACTTCGAAATGAAGCGTTTGGGTGCCGACTGTATGTACCTCGACATCAGTCACAAACCTGCGGACTTTATTACAAAACACTTCCCAACCATTTACTCACGCTTGATGGACTTGGGCATTGATATGACCAAAGAGCCAATCCCAATCGTACCTGCTGCGCACTACACTTGTGGCGGTGTCATGGTGGATAGAAATGGCTGCACCGATCTTAAAAACTTGTATGCGATTGGCGAAGTCAGCTATACAGGGCTGCATGGTGCTAACCGCATGGCATCAAATTCACTTCTCGAATGCGTGGTTTATGCTTGGTCTGCGGCGAAAGATATTCTAAAACATCACACTAACGTGGAGCTTCCTTCACAGGTGCCATGTTGGGATGAAAGTAAAGTGACCAACAGTGATGAAGAAGTGATCATTCAGCACAACTGGCACGAGCTTCGTCTGTTTATGTGGGACTACATGGGCATTGTACGAACTGACAAGCGTTTAGAACGCGCCTTGCGCCGTATCCAACTGTTGCAACAAGAAACGCATGAGTATTACAGCAATTTCCGTGTCTCGAACAACTTATTAGAACTGCGTAACCTTTTACAAGTAGCAGAGCTGATGGTTCGTTGTGCGATGCAGCGTAAAGAGAGTCGAGGTTTGCACTACACGCTTGATTATCCGAACCAACTGGAAAACAGCGGACCAACGATTTTGGTTCCAGCTAAACAGCTTTAATTCGACAAAATAAACTATTACATCAACAGGGAGCATTGGCTCCCTGTTTCATTTCCCACTGGCGTAATACCAAAGATAATTGACGGTAATGCTGATCGTCACAGCTATCACGCCAAATCGTGACGCTACGGCCAGACTCCAATCGAAATGTTATCTTGAATGGCAATATCGATGTATCGATTCGTTGTAACTGATCCTTTTCAGACTCAAGAGGCGCCGAACATTCACTATACTCAAGGGCCTCAAACCTAACTGAGCCATCGCAATGCACATACCAATAACCCTGACTTGTCGGTTTAACAAAGCCTTGGCTCAATAGTGCCTTAACAATCATTAATAACAAATAAATCGATAATACGAGAGGGATGCTAGAGAGGGTAACGGCCCAAGTCATCAGTAAGAAAAGTATTACATTGAGAACTCGGGCAGTCAGAGAGGGAGAAGCGGTAAAATTAACGAACTTTGCTGAGGTTATGGGCGACAATTTTATCAACCATTGCAGCATGACCTAAGTTTTCGCTGCGGCCATGCCCCATTATCCAAGTAAACAGATCAGGATCATCGCATTCAAGTAAAGAAACAAAGTCACGCTGCTCTTGTTCACTCAGAGTATCAAAGCACTCTTCAAAAAACGGCATAATTACTACGTCAAGCTCAAGCATGCCTCGACGACAAGCCCATTTAATACGCGCTTTTTCTTCCGGAGTGTACATTCACTATTCCTTCATAGATGTCTTGTTGTTAGTGCGGAGTGTAACAAGGGATGTGCTACGTCACTAGTGTGCGGGTCACAATACGATAGTGAAAGCAGACAAATGTTGATTCGTAAATCGCTCCCCTAGTATCTCAAGGTTATTTGGGTATAACATAGCGGAAAAATATCTTCAAAAGGCATTGTAATTATGGAATGGCAAACTCGTTTTTCAGCACTACCTCTCTCAACTCAAGACGCACTTCCAGAGTTATCTATCTCGCTGCTGGACAATTTCGGCATGATCACCATGGTCGGTGACGATAAAAAATCATACTTACAAGGTCAGGTTACCTGCGATGTCGTTTCTTTAGAACAAGACCAATCAACATTAGGCGCACATTGTGATGCGAAAGGTAAAGTATGGAGTGTGTTCCGCCTTTTCCATCACCACGATGGCTACGGCATGATCCAACCAAAATCGGCGATTGACGTAGAACTTAGCGAAATAAAAAAATACGCCATTTTCTCTAAAGTAACGATTGAAGCTTCTGATGAAGTTATCTTAGGTGTTGCCGGCGTCAAAGCCGATGAGCTTATTTCTTCAATGAGCAAAACGACTGGCAGCGTTCGCCCTGTTGAAGGCGGCACCGCGGTACAAGTATCACAAAACCGCTGGCTACTGATATTAAGTGCGCCAGCTGCGCAACAAGTCATTGAAAATACAGATGCTGCCCTTACGACAAATGAGCTTTGGAATCGTTTCGACATTGAAGCTGGTTTACCATTTGTCTCTGCATCCGCGCAGAATGCTCACATTCCACAAGCACTCAACGTGCAAGCTTTAGGAGGCATTAGCTTCACAAAGGGCTGCTACACAGGACAAGAAACGGTAGCACGAGCTAAGTATCGCGGTACAAATAAACGTGCGATGTACATCGTAAAAGGGGCAACTTCAGCTCCATTCAGTGACGAGCCAATTGAGCTCGAACGCAGCGTGGGTGAAAACTGGCGTTCAGTGGGTGCTTTATTAAACTACTACCAGTTCAGCGACAATCAAGCGATTGGCCTGATCGTACTGCCCAATAATCTCGATGAAGACACTCGTCTTCGTTTGGTTGCTCAACCAGAATGTGAATGGACAATCGAATCACTGCCTTACAGCCTTGATGATGAGTAATACAATCAATACTCCTTTGATGCAATTTCTCACAGACCAACACATTCCGTTTCGTCTGTTACCGCATCAAAAACCAGCAACCACTATTGAGGATGCCGCGCAACAACGCGGCATTCGCCCTTCTCAAATGGTGAAAGCAATCTTGCTACGAGACATGGGTAATCAATATGCACTCGCCTGTGCGCCTGGTGATCGTAGTGTCGATCCCAAAAAAGTGCGCTCGTTACTGCAATGCCGCCGGATGACTTGCGTTGATCAAGCCGACGTTGAGGCCATCACGGGTTACAAAATTGGTACTGTCACTCCACTATTACTCAAACGACACATGCCGATCGTGTTCGATCCTAGCTTACTAGAAGAACAGGAAGTCACGATCAGCAGTGGCGATCGCATGGCTGGACTGGCGCTTTCTATCCAAGATCTTATCCAATTGTGTCAGCCGACCGTAGCTGAGATCTGTCGTTAATCGTCTAAAAATAATGTAATAACACGTAGTGTTTCTATCATCACGTGATCTCGCTCATATCTATAAAAATACACGAGAGAATTTTTAATCACATATAAAACATAAATAGTCACAAAGATAAAACTCGTATATGCTGAATTTGTTGGTTAAGTTTCAAACAAGCACTTAACCAGCATAAAGTGAATCAGCTGACTGAATGACAGTATTCATGCCGTCAGCTGTCCACTTTTGTGTAATGCATCTGTGACTATTCGCCCGCTGAAGCGGGCTTTTTTTTGTACGGAACTTTTTTCTCTTCCTCTTTATCTAACCGTTAGGACGTAAAGTTTGTTCTGTTGGATACCACCTTAATAGAAACAATTAGCAAACAATCATTTTCGTTCTATTCTTAATTCTGTAACAAAACTATTGCTTAATGCGTCACGTAAAAAGGAGTGTATTGTCGTAAGGGTTCCTTGAACGGTGATTTTTTGGGGTAATCCTCACGCTATTTAAGAGATGACACTGTCAAATTGTCTAAGACAACACAAATCTCTGACGCAACACCCTACATCTGTATTTAATACTATGGCTGTCACAATAATTTTCGCGTCCAAAACGTAGAATACCTAGGCTAGGTTAGATAAAAGGAAAGTAAATATGAGACTGTTTAAGCGCTATACACCAAGTATGATTGCTAAACATATAAGTCGTCTTTTTAAAGGAAGAATTTATATTTACGGGGTCGGTAGATTCGAGTTTGATAACGGCAAGTTAATACTGCCGGAGAAAGCAGAGCAACGCCATTTCCGAGCGGTCAAAGAGATCAACCAAGAAATAATGAAACTCCGATGCGCATATGCTTAGCAAAACGTTGATAAAACAAAGGCTGGATTAACCAGCCTTTTGTGTATTTGAAGTTCGCTTTACACCTACTGACGTGCCAGATCCGGCAGATGACCTTTTAGACCAAGCGCACGCTTCATGATCTCATCTTTCGCTCCCGGCAATTGACCCGCTAAACTCAAACCAATGCCACGAACCAGCTTCTTAGCAGGATTCTCTCCTGAGAACAGGTCTCGGAATCCTTGCATTGCAGCAATCATCTTTGCTGCTTCAGCTTTGCGCCAACGCTCATAACCTCTTAGATTGCGTTTGCTGCCAATATCTTGGCCTTGCTTCCATAGCGCTAACACCTCTTGAGCGAGGCTGGCTGCATCTAATAAACCTAAATTCACACCTTGCCCCGCTAGTGGGTGAATGGTATGGGCCGCATCGCCAACCAGCGCGACTCGCTCTACAACAAAATCTCGCGCATAGCGCATTTTCAAAGGAAACGCGGCACGCTCTCCCACGACTTCACATAGACCAAGTCGTGTATCAAATTCGCTCGTCAATGCTTTGTTGAAATCATGCTCACTCATTGCCAATAGCTGCTCTGCACGATTTGGCTCAGTGGACCAAACAATAGAGCACATATCTGGTTGCGACATTGGCAAAAACGCCAATGGCCCTTGAGGAGTAAAAATCTGTCGTGCAACGCTATTATGCGGAGCAGCGGTTTTAACATTCGCGACCAGAGCATGATGCCCATAATCCCAATGCGTTAACGGAATATCCATTTGATGACGAAGCCACGAGTTTGCCCCATCGGCTCCGACCACTAACTTAGCCGTCATGGCTTGACCATTGTCGAGCGTCAACCAACTTTCTTGTTCGCCCACCGCTAAGGTCGCGCAACGTGCAGGCATAAACATAGTGACGTTATCGAGCTTTTGGACTTGTTCGAGCAGTGCGAGTTGAATCACTCGATTCTCAACAATATGCCCTAAATCAGGTTGTGCCATGCTTTGTGCATTGAACTCAATACTAGCGAAGCTATCTTGCTCCCACACTTCCATACCGTAGTATGGTGAAGATCGGCGTTGCTCTATCCCCTGCCAAGCGCCAAGCTTACGCAAGATAGTCTCACTAGAACGGCTCAACGCAGACACACGCACATCAGGTAACTCTTTCAACGACTCATCTGGCACCTTGCCTTCTATTACGGCGACACGCAGATCACTGTCCTTGAATGCGGCAGCAAGTGCCAACCCAACCATCCCTCCGCCGATGATGGCGATATCTACACTTTGCATCATTGCTTTTTATTACCTAATTCAGTGCGGCCGTTCATCGTTTTACCAAACCAAGCGTATGGCGTAGTAGCGGCTGCTTAAAAATAGAAAGGTTATCCATCGCTGCTAAGGCAGTATTTCGCCCAATTCGCATCGCGGGTAAATCATTTGAAAAAATATGCACTAAGGCACTGGTTAGCCAGATCGTTTCGCTTCGATCTGCCTCTCTACGCTGACTAAAGCGCATCAAGCCTTGATAAAGACCAACATCATCGCTTTGCTGCACGATTTCTTCTGCTAGCGAGACAACATCGCGAATACCAAGATTAAAACCTTGTCCAGCTATCGGATGCAGCGTTTGCGCCGCATTCCCAACAATCGCAAAACGATGAGAAATATTTTGCTTTCGATGGCGAAGAAGCAATGGGTAACTCGCACGGCGTCCCACTTTTTTCATCGCGCCTAAACGCCAACCAAAATCTTGTTGTAAACGTTGGAGAAATGCTTGGTCAGATAACTCAAGAACTGCTTGGGCTTCCTCAGGGTGCAGACACCAAACTAAGGACATTCTATTGTCACTCATTGGCAATAAAGCAACAGGGCCATTTTCAGTAAAACGTTCAAAGGCTCGACCTTGATGAGGTTCTTGAGTCACAATATTGGCTATGACAGCCACTTGTTCAAAATCTTGCTCAGAAAGCTCTAAACCAATTTTCTGACAACAAGTCGAAACAGCACCATCGGCTGCCACCAGCAGTTTTGCTTCAAGCTTCCCACCGCTTTTCAACGTAATATGGGTACAGGGTTGCTCGCGCTCGATATCGGTAACAGAGTCAGGGCAAAACAGCGTAATGGATGCGCTGCTATCTAATAATTCTTGATATACGCGACCAACATCGGCTAATTCGACAACATACCCTAGTGCTTCAACGCCAATCTCTTGCTTGGTAATTTCCGTCATCCCAGCATGAGAGCGGTCAGAAACGTGGATATGTTCAATGGGTGTGACAAACGGCTCTATCGAGGTCCAGAGCTGTAGTTGACGCAACAGATTGACAGTACCGTAAGACAATGCGATTGAGCGAGAGTCAAAACCAGGGTGCATATCTGACTGCGCTTTAAAAGGCTCAACGACGGCAATGCGGAGCTTTCCCTGGGACAAATGGTCAATCGCCAATGCTAACGTTGCCCCTGCCATGGCACCACCAGCAATGACTACATCATATTGCTTCATGCTAACCTCTGGACCATCTACGATTAATGAATAGTAGGCTTTTTATCGCTACTTTCAGGGCGAACACCAAACTCAGCATGAATCGTTAGTACGCAAGCTTTGATGTGTTCAATCACTTGTTCTAGCAATTGCGCTTGTTCACCGAGGTCATCATCTTCATCAATGCCTAATTTGGCAATCTCTTCTAAGTCAGCCAATGCTTCTTTAGCGTCATCTGACGCTTTATTTAGCGCAACACCTGCTAGACCTAAACCAGAAATAAAGTGGTTTACGAAATCGGACACGCTGTCAGCCAACGCGAATAAGCCTTCTTCTCCCGGCTCATCTGGCAATAATAAAGACAGCTCCATCGACGTGCCCGTGAGTTCATTGACAGTAACAGTGAATACGCTTTGAGCAAAAGCTAGCGCGGTAGAAGGCCAACCCATACCATCATTGGTGTAGTCAAACAGAATAGGCTGCCAAGTTTGATCATTAATCGCCAATCCACCACTTAACATGCCGACAAATAAGCCATGTAATTCCGCAGGTGTTACTGCTAGGCTTGCAGATTGCAGTTCAGCAGCAATAGATTGGTATTCAGGAAGGGTGATTTCACTCATAACTTGGCTCATTCTTGCATAATAATGTATTGGTATATCCTACCATCAAGGTTAGTGGTCTGAAACGGCTATCAAATTCAATTTTGAACAGCATTTGCTCAATTTGCCCAATTCCTGTGTGATCTCGTAATCATTTCTCTTTCTGTGATGGGAAATGCTTGAATCTTAATAGCGGTTTTCCTATAGTTTGCTCCTCGGTAGTTGTATGAAGCAACACCTTAGATAGCGCGAATATAGAGTTTATTCATCATGAGCAATCAAGCGATCGACGTTGAAATATTAGGCAAAGTTACACGAGTGAATTGTCCGACAGGACAAGAAGAGTCTCTTGTTGCAGCGGCAAAAGATCTGGATCGCCGATTGAAAGAAATGAGCGAACGTACTAAGGTAACCAATGAAATCCAACTGCTGACCTTCGCTGCATTGAATATTTGTTATGAGTTGCACACCAAGTCATACGAATCAAACGGTCAACAGCAAGAAATTACTGAGCGAATGGAAAAGCTCTCTGCGTCTCTTGAGAACGCACTAAGCAAAGTTACGCAAGGACAGCAGTAAATACAAAATTTACCCTGGGGTGTGCGTCAGCAGGATTTAAGTCCCTGAGCCGATAAGCAATACCTAAGGGTTAGTATTTGGTAACTATTGAGCAAGCTCGGCATGCACCGAGAAGCCTACGGTTGTCATTGCTGATCCGCCTTGAACCAGCTGGTTCAAGGGCCACAATCCTCAACGGCACCCTGGGGTATTCTCTCTATGTCAGACCTCTCTCGACAAGACTTCCGCAAACTGATTCGTGAAAAGCGCAACGCATTGTGTAGCGATACTCAATTCCAAGCGGGGATCGACCTTGTCACTCAGTTCTCTCAACTTCCTGAAATCCAGCAAGCACAGCATATTGCTATTTATCTTTCTGCTGACGGTGAACTTGATACCAAGCCGCTCATTAAGTGGTTGTGGCAACAGGGAAAATCGGTTTATCTACCTGTCATCCATCCGTTTTCCAAAGGTCAGTTACTGTTTCTTCTGTACGTAAGTGATGATCAATTGATCTACAACAAATACGGTATCTTAGAGCCCAAACTAGACATCCGCCATCTCAAGCCCGTTCGTCAACTTGATATCATTTGTACACCTTTGGTTGGATTCGACAGCATCGGCCACCGCTTAGGCATGGGCGGAGGGTATTATGACCGTACCCTGTCTCATTGGTTTATAACCGGAGAAGGTGCCAAGCCTGTTGGTATCGCTCACGACTGCCAACATGTAGAACGCTTACCAATCGAAAGCTGGGACATTCCATTACCTAAGATCGTGACCCCAAGCCGAATATGGCAATGGGAAAGTGGCAAGTAAGCCGCTATAATCACGCCCGCAAACGTTAACGAACATCTATTCAGGAGATTGGCATGACTCAAGATGAAATGAAAAAAGCGGCTGGTTGGGCAGCACTAAAATATGTTGAGAAAGGCAGCATTGTCGGTGTTGGTACTGGCTCTACCGTGAATCACTTCATCGATGCACTAGGCACTATCAAAGACGATATTAAAGGTGCAGTGTCTAGCTCTGTCGCTTCAACTGAGCGCCTTAAAGAGCTTGGTATTGAAGTATACGAGTGTAACGACGTAATGAAGCTGGATGTGTATGTTGATGGCGCAGACGAAATTAACCCAGCACGTGAAATGATCAAAGGCGGCGGCGCGGCTCTGACTCGTGAGAAAATTGTCGCGGCAATCTCTGATAAGTTCGTATGTATTGTTGACGGCACCAAAGCAGTTGACGTACTAGGTCAGTTCCCACTACCTGTAGAAGTGATCCCAATGGCACGCTCTTACGTTGCGCGCGAATTAGTAAAACTGGGTGGTGACCCGGCTTACCGTGAAGGCGTTGTGACTGACAACGGCAACGTAATTCTGGATGTACACAACATGCAGATTACTAACCCGAAAGAAATGGAAGACAAAATCAACGGTATCGCGGGTGTGGTTACTGTGGGCCTTTTTGCTCACCGTGGTGCTGACGTAGTGATCACTGGCACACCAGAAGGTGCAAAAATTGAAGAGTAAATAACAGCCCAAAATGAACCTATCTGGTTCACTTTTCTGTTATTTCATTACATACGGTGCTGCAAGGCACCGTTTTTTATTCCTTTCTCTAAGAAAATTATCTCTTATTCCGTAATTTTCTTACCCAAAGCAATTTTTTTTTGTTACTTTATTGAACAGAAGACGCACAAGGAAACGTTTGTCCTCCTACAAAACTATCAATTATCCCCTTTTTAATAGTTTTGCCCAATGTGCGCCACATTAGCCCACCTTTCCATTTTAAGGACGAGAAAAAATGGCCAAAGTTTCACTGGAAAAAGAAAAGATTAAGATCCTCTTGTTAGAGGGACTCCACCCTTCTTCAGTTGAAGTTCTTCAAGCAGCTGGTTATACCAACATTGAGTACCATAAAGGTTCCCTTCCGGAAGAAGAATTGATTGAAGCAGTTAAAGACGTGCACTTCATCGGTATTCGCTCCCGTACGAACCTATCCGAAGAGGTAATCAATGCGGCGAATAAACTGGTTGCAATTGGCTGTTTTTGTATCGGTACTAACCAAGTAAACCTAGACGCAGCAGCAAAACGCGGCATTCCTGTGTTTAATGCACCGTTCTCTAACACACGCAGTGTGGCGGAGCTGGTACTTGGTCAAATCCTACTACTTCTGCGTGGCATTCCTGAAAAGAATGCGCTTGCACATCGCGGTATTTGGAAGAAAAGTGCTGACAACTCTTACGAAGCACGTGGCAAACGTCTTGGCATTATCGGATACGGCCACATTGGTACGCAGCTAGGTATTATTGCCGAAAACTTAGGTATGCGCGTTTACTACTACGACATCGAGAACAAATTGTCCCTTGGTAATGCGACGCAAGTACATACCATGAGTGAACTACTAAACAAGTGTGACGTAATTTCTCTGCACGTTCCTGAAACGCCAGAAACAAAAAATATGATGGGTGAAGCTGAGTTTGCTCGCATGAAGCCAGGCTCAATCTTTATTAATGCAGCACGCGGCACTGTCGTGGATATTCCAGCGCTTTGCCATAGTTTAGAAGCAGGTCATATTGCGGGCGCTGCGATTGATGTATTCCCGACAGAACCGAAAACGAATGCCGACCCGTTCGAATCTCCTTTACAGAAGTTCGATAATGTCATCCTCACTCCACACGTTGGTGGTTCAACGCAAGAAGCACAAGAGAACATCGGTGTTGAGGTCGCAGGAAAACTGGCGAAGTACTCTGACAACGGCTCTACGCTTTCAAGCGTAAACTTCCCAGAGGTGTCACTGCCAGAGCACGGTGGTGAATGCTCTCGCTTGCTTCACATCCATAAAAACCGTCCTGGTATTCTTACTCAGATCAACACCATCTTCGCGGAAGACGGTATTAACATTGCTGCACAGTACCTACAAACAGCCGCTGAAATCGGCTACGTAGTGATCGATGTTGAAACCGAGCGCTCAGAAGAAGCGCTAGCGAAACTGAAAAGTATTGAAGGCACTATCCGTGCTCGTATCCTTCACTAATTTGTGAAGCAGAAATAACAAAGGCAGGGAATACCCTGCCTTTTCTTTTTGCACCCAGTATTACTTCAGCTTGTAAATCACGTCAACTTGATCGCGAATAATCATGGTAGAATCTTGGTAGCTGTTTGCCCCTTCTTTACTGTCCATCGCCATCGAGCGCATTAGAACTGGCTGAACGTGCATCTGTCTGTAATTGATCTGCCAAACATCACCCAATTTTTTCTCAAAGCCAGTAGCCAGTGACGCTGCTTTTTCTCGCGCATCCTGGATAGCCGCCATGCGTGCCTTTTGCTGATACTCAGCCTGGTTGCTTACCTTAAGTTGAATATTATCAACCTGATTAATCCCTGCTTCTAACGCCATATCTAGGTACTGGTTTAGGTTTTTTAGATCCGTAACCGTCACATCAATGCTACGAGAAGCGCGATAACCAACGAGCTCTGCTTTACCAGATTTAGGGTAGTGGTATTGAGGCGCAAGGTATAAATTCGAGCTGGTAACATTGTCTTTTGATAAGCCAGCATCGGACAGATTTTTCAGAAATTGCTCAACGGTTTTGTCAACTGACTGCTTGGCCTGTTCAGCAGTCATTGTCGTATCTACCACTTTCACAGAAAACGTCGCCATATCTGGTGTAGCAATAACTTCACCATAACCCGTCGTCGTTACGTGAGCAAATTCAGGCGAGTTCGCCAACACTGAAGCACTAGTAAGGCTGAGTGCAGAAGCCAGCAAAAATGAATACAGTCTCATTCAATAAATCCATCCATACAAAAATAAAGTACTTACTCTCAGCAGAAAGGCTCAAGATTCAGACAAAACTATCACTACTGAGAAAGTGTATGGTTTCATAATAGAAACTTCTGTCGATTATCCAAGCACTCAGAATGACTTCTAACACAACTTTGACTATGTAACATTGGCGTAATTTTTCAACGAAACACTCTATCGGCAATGAACCCATCGCTGCGACAATGAACTTATTGAGGTAAGTGTCGCTGAGCATACCCGACTATCGCGTGTGAGATTTCTTGTAGAACCCCCGTTTCCAGTTGCCAATGATGCCAATAAATCCGATGGGACATTAAAAAACCGGGAGTAACATCAACCAACGCGCCACGCTCTAGCTCGTCGGTAATTTGCAAACGAGGGATTAAGCAATAGGCTACACCAGCTAACGCCACTTTTAGAAACGCTTCAGAGCTGCTGATGTTATGGTGAATGACGCTATCAGGGCTGACATTGAAATGCTCGGTAAGAAAGGTTTTATGTAGGTCATCATATTGATCATACGAAACGGCCGGCGCCTTGGCCAAAGTCTGGTTATTGACGCCTTGAGCAAAGTAACGCTGATAAAACTCCGGACTCGCGACACAAACGTAATCAACACGTCCCAAGTAATCCGCTCTACAGCCAGGTATCGGCTGGGATTCTAAGCTGATCGCCCCCGTCACTTCGCCACTTTTTAGCTTTTCGATGGAACGAGATTCACCATAGATAGTGAGTTTGAGTTCAACCTGACGCTGCTTCATGACATCTTGCAGTGCAGGCAGTAGCCAAGTAGCAAGGCTATCAGCATTGGTCGCCAAAGAGAGTTGTACAGGTCGAGTACTGGTATCATTCTTGATTTCGGGCAGAATTTCATGCTCGAGTAAGCGCACTCGACGATAAAGGCCTAATAACTTTTTACCAATCGGCGTTGGCTTGGGTGGTTGACTACGAACCAAAACGGGTTGTGCGAGAAACTTCTCTAATTGTTTAATACGTTGAGAAATCGCTGATTGCGAGACAAATAAATGTTCGGCTGCACGCTCAAAGCTCCCCTGATAAACCACGGCATCTAATGCCTCAATCCATTTATAGTCCAACCCTCTCATCCTGCTCTTCCTCTCCTGATAAAACATCAACCCTTAAATTAGCTTAGCTAATATAATATTAAAATCATTAATTATACTTATTTAGATAAACTCTTTATCTTTCACCCTTCTGAGCATTTATTGGTTATCTTGAAGTGAGGTGAAGTGTGAGCTTGTGGGTTCTATTGCAAGGGTTTGGTTTAGGGGCATCAATGATCATTCCGATCGGCGCACAAAATGCGTATGTCTTAAATCAAGGCATAAAGCGCAATCATCACCTGACGACTGCCACTATTTGTAGCATCCTAGATATGATCTTCATTTCTCTAGGTATCTTTGGTGGTGGTGCGATTCTGTCTCAAAACGAAATCTTACTAACATCGGTGACCCTTGGTGGTATTGCCTTCCTGAGCTTTTATGGATTACTGTCACTTAAGAGCGCGTTTAAGTCAGACAGGGAGTCAGAATCAAAAGGTGAAGTCGTCGCACGTGGTCGTCGAACGGTCATTTTAGGCGCGTTAGCCGTAACGGTACTTAACCCCCACTTGTATTTAGATACAGTCGTTATTTTGGGCTCTATTGGTGGGCAGTTTGAAGGCCATGACCGAATTGCTTTTGCACTAGGTACGATGATGGCTTCCTTTGTTTGGTTCTATACCTTGTCAATAGGAGCCGCAAAACTAGGTCCTACCCTATCAAAGCCAAGAGTGAAAAAAGGCATCGACATCGCGGTCGCAGTAATGATGTTCACGATAGCGTATATTTTAGCTAGTGAACTTATTGAAAAGTACTGGTAATCAACAGGACAACAAAGACATGGAGTCACTAAAGCGTATCTATGATATCAATAGAGAGCGACTCAACGCGCTCTCTATTCCTTTTCGGGAATGGCAGCATGAAGCCACCTTAGACTTTGACACGGATATAAGAGTTGCGTCCGAGCTTGGATGGACAGGCACGCACACCAAAAGCCTCTTCTTAAAACTTAAAGGACAAGGCTACGCAATTTATCTAACAGAAAAAGACTCTCGCCTCGATGCCAAACAAATAAAGGCCGTCACAGGTAAACGCCCCTCAATTTGTGACGACGGTGAAATGGTCGAAGTGTTAGGTTGTTTGCCTGGAGCGGTATGTCCGATTGGCTTACCTGAATATGTCACGCTCATTGTTGATACAACCCTGTATCAACACGAAGAGTTGCTCTATACGCCAGGGTTGCCTGAATTCACCTTTGGCTTTGCCGGTAAACACCTAAAACGTCTATTGCTTGCCGGTAATCACATTCTTTATGAGATATAAAAAAGCGAGGCCAATTGGCCTCGCTTTCGAATATCTACCGCTTGTATTAAGCGTCGATTTTGTTCAGATGAACATCCATTTGTGGGAATGGAATTTCGATACCATTTTCATCCAGTGCTTCTTTAATACCTTGCATTGCATCAAAGTATACGCCCCAGTAATCTGCAGTTTTCACCCATGGGCGAACCACAAAGTTTACTGAAGAGTCTGCCAGTGTAAGTACACCGATTGTGATATCAGGATCTTTCAAGATACGCGGATCTTTTTCTAGCGTCTCGCGAATTACTTTCTTCGTTAGTTTAAGATCCGCTTTGTATGACACACCAATCACTAAGTCGACACGTCGCGTTGCATGACGAGAGTAGTTAGTAATTGCACCACCGATTACTGACGAGTTAGGCACAACAACCATCTTGTTGTCTGGTGTTTTTAGAACAGTTTGGAAGATTTGAATTGCTTCAACACTACCCGCTACACCGCCAATTTCTACGTAGTCGCCAGATTTGAATGGACGGAACGCAACAATGAGTACACCAGCTGCAAAGTTTGATAGTGAACCTTGTAGCGCAAGACCAACAGCAAGACCTGCCGCACCGATTACAGCCACGACTGAAGCGGTTTGAACGCCTAATCGACCAAGAGCGGCGATAAGTACGATTACAAATAGCAAGTAACGAACAAGACCGTGAATAAATTCAACGACAGCCTTATCCATGTTTTTCTTTTCTAGTACTTTAGAAACACTACCAGCGACTGCTTTAACGATAATATTACCGATAAACAGAATAAGCAGCGCAGAGATAATGTTCACACCGTACTGAACCAGTAGATCTGAGTTGTTTGTCAGCCAAGTTTCAGCCTGAGTTAGACCATCCGTTAAAGTGGTATCGATACCCACCGATTCACCTGCCATAATTCTTATCCTCAAAAATAAAGATATATAAATCCAATTGCCGTTAATTTATGAACCTTGTTTTTTAAAGGCTCTTTTCTAAAACAACATCCCTATTGCCCCACTGAACAGTGTCAGATTTTTGGCACAATATCCCAACTTTGACTTTTTTCAAAGTCAGAGTTTCGCAAAGATATGCAAAACAAGACTTTATCAGAGTTTTCTGATATTGGCTTGTTACAGGTTACGCAATGCACTCTTATTTCGCCACTCCTATGACTGATATTCCTATGTTTTTATTTAAAAACGTTAAAGGGGGAACATCCCACCAGAAAATACAACCTGACGCATAAAGATATCAATAGGAAAACAGGGAAAGAAACATAGGGGCAAAATGAGAGACATAAAAAAACCCGCTCAAAAAGCGGGTTTTTAAGTAACTTAATCAGTAACGATTAAAGTACGTCAACTGCGTTTAGGTCAGCAAATGCTTGCTCTAGACGAGCTACCATTGAAGCTTGACCAGCACGTAGCCATACGCGTGGATCGTAGTACTTCTTGTTTGGTGCATCTTCACCAGTTGGGTTACCGATCTGACCTTGTAGGTAATCGTGGTTTTCAGCTTCGAACTTACGGATACCATCCCAAGTAGCCCACTGTGTATCAGTATCGATGTTCATTTTGATAACACCGTAGCCGATAGATTCACGGATTTCTTCTAGAGAAGAACCTGAACCGCCGTGGAATACGAAGTTTAGAGAGTTCGCTGGAAGACCGAATTTCTCAGAAACGTGCGCTTGAGAATCACGTAGGATAGTTGGAGTTAGTACAACGTTACCTGGCTTGTATACGCCGTGTACGTTACCGAAAGATGCTGCGATAGTGAAACGGTGGCTGATTGCGCTTAGTTTCTCGTATGCGTATGCAACGTCTTCTGGAGAAGTGTATAGCTCAGACGCATCCATATCAGAGTTGTCAACGCCGTCTTCTTCACCACCAGTACAACCTAGTTCGATTTCTAGAGTCATGTTCATTTTAGCCATGCGCTCTAGATACTTAGCAGAAATCTCGATGTTCTCTTCTAGAGACTCTTCAGAAAGGTCGATCATGTGAGAAGAGAACAGAGGCTTACCAGTTTGCGCGAAGTACTCTTCACCAGCGTCTAGTAGACCGTCGATCCAAGGAAGTAGTTTCTTAGCAGCGTGGTCAGTGTGTAGGATTACTGGAACACCGTAAGCTTCAGCTACAGCGTGAACGTATTTCGCACCAGCAACAGCACCTAGGATTTGAGCTTCTTGACCTTCAAGTTTTAGACCTTTACCAGCAAAGAAAGCAGCGCCACCGTTAGAGAATTGAACGATAACTGGAGCTTTAACTTTTGCAGCTGCTTCAAGTACTGCGTTTACAGAGTCAGTACCCACACAGTTTACTGCTGGAAGTGCAAAGCTGTTTTCTTTTGCAACTTCAAATACTTTCTGAACGTCATCGCCAGAGATAACACCTGGTTTTACGAAGTCGAAGATCTTAGACATGGATGTAATCCTATTTATCTGTCGTTTTTAAACAAAACTTGTTAAGTTGAAAATCTTGCAAACGTTTGCTCACAACTGAGGCTATTCTAGCAGAGTTCCTCACACGTTGCAGCAAACAAGAAAGCGGGAGAATCACTCCCCCGCTTTGCTTTAATTACTTAGCGCGTGCTTCTAGCATTTCTACTGCTGGAAGAACTTTACCTTCTACGAACTCAAGGAAAGCGCCGCCACCTGTAGAGATGTAAGAAACGTCAGCTTTGATACCGAACTTGTCGATAGCTGCTAGCGTGTCACCACCACCTGCAACAGAGAAGCCTTCAGATGCTGCGATAGCTTCTGAGATACCTTTAGTACCTGCTTCGAAGTTCTTGAATTCGAATACGCCTACTGGACCGTTCCATAGGATAGTCTTCGCGTTCTTAAGGATTTCTGCTAGTTCAGCTGTTGAATCTGGGCCAAGGTCGAAGATCATGTCGTCGTCCTGTACTTCAGAAACGTGTTTAATTTCTGCTTCTGCGTTTTCGTCGAATGCTTTCGCACATGCAACGTCAGTTGCTACTGGAATTGCACACTCATCCATTAGCTTCTTAGCAGTGTCTACTAGATCCGCTTCGTATAGAGACTTACCAACGTTGTGGCCAGCAGCTGCGATAAATGTGTTAGCAATACCACCACCAACAACTAGTTGGTCAGCGATTTTAGATAGAGACTCAAGTACAGTTAGCTTAGTAGAAACTTTTGAACCGCCTACGATTGCAACCATTGGACGAGCTGGGTTGTCCATTGCTTTACCTAGCGCTTCAAGCTCGTTTGCTAGAAGAGGGCCAGCACAAGCGATAGGTGCGTGCATACCAACACCATGAGTTGACGCTTGAGCGCGGTGAGCCGTACCGAATGCATCCATTACGAATACGTCACATAGTGCTGCGTATTTCTTAGATAGCTCTTCGTCGTTTTTCTTTTCGCCTTTGTTAAAGCGAACGTTTTCTAGAACAACAAGTTCACCAGCGTTTAGCTCTAGGCCATCTAGGTAGTCTTTTGCTAGCTTAACTTCACAATCTAGTGCGTCGTTTAGGTAGTTAACAACTGGTTGTAGAGAGAACTCTTCTGCGTATTCACCTTCAGTTGGGCGACCTAGGTGAGACGTAACCATTACTTTAGCGCCTGCTTCTAGGCAGTGCTTAATAGTTGGAAGAGATGCGATGATACGTGCATCTGAAGTTACTTTACCGTCTTTTACTGGCACGTTTAGGTCAGCACGGATAAATACACGTTTACCTGCAAGATCCAGGTCAGTCATCTTGATTACAGACATGATGTGTCCTCTCAAATATTGATAATTAAAGTTTTTGAAAACTCGGCAACCCTGCCAAGCCTGTTAATTCTTCAAACTGGTTATAGATGATATGGAGATATCATGGATTTATTTCAAGGCTTGAAATAAAAATTCTCCATTACTTCTTCGTCATTACTGCTCCACTTGAGAAGAAGCTTGCATTGCTAAGGCAGTATCCAGCATCCGGTTAGCAAAGCCCCATTCGTTGTCGCACCAAACGAGCATTTTTACGAGTTGCCCGTTACTCACTCTAGTCTGGCTTCCATCTACAATCGCACTATGGGGGTCGTGGTTAAAGTCGATGGAAACGAGTGGCGATTCAGTATAGTCAACAATGTTACGTAATGTACACTGAGATGCGTTAACAATGGTTTGATTTACGTCATTAACTTTCACATTTGTATTAATTGTGACACTTAAATCCATTGCGGTGACGTTAACGGTTGGGACACGAACAGAAATTGCTTCGAATTTGTTGGAAAATTTCGGGAAGATTCTTTCAATCCCCTTATGCAACTTGGTGTCAACCGGAATAATAGATTGGCTCGCAGCGCGGGTACGGCGTAGATCGTTATGGTACGCATCGATTACTTGCTGATCGTTCATGGAAGAGTGAATCGTGGTAATGGTACCGGACTCAATACCGAAGGCTTCGTCTAACACTTTAATGATGGGAACGATACAGTTGGTGGTGCAAGAGCCATTGGAGACAACACGGTGTTCGTCTTTCAGAGTTTCGTGGTTCACACCATAGATAATCGTATTATCTATGTCGTTTGCGCCCGGGTGTGAAAACAGCACTTTCTTCGCGCCAGCTTCTATATGCGCTTGCCCATCGGCTTGTGAACCAAACACGCCAGTGCAATCCAAGACAATATCGACTTCTAAATCACGCCAAGGAAGTAGTTCGAGTTCAGAGAGGTGAAGAATGCGAATAGAGTCATATTCGCCGCTATCATGATGAACATGCAAGTGTTCTTGGTCGTGGGAGATTTTTTTACCGAAGCGACCATGACTAGTGTCATATTGCAGTAGGTGCGCCATCGCTTCTGGCTGCGCTAATTCGTTAACCGCCACAACCTTGATCTGCTGATGTTTTCCGCTTTCATATACGGCTCGCAGAACATTACGACCTATACGTCCAAATCCATTGATCGCAACCTTTAGCATTTATCCTTCGCCCTACCAAAAATTTCGTGTCACAGATACTACCTGATCAGGCTGAAAAACGCACCTGTTGAATCATAGTAAAGCAGGATTAAAAAAGGCCGAGACAATGCTCGGCCTTATTACAACAATAATTAAAATGCGACGTCTAAACCTAACCAGTAGCGACGACCATCTTCGACATATCCGTATTCTTCGTAACTGATTTCCTCATCCAGCAAGTTATAGATCGCGCCTTTAATACGAGTATTATCGGTTAACTGGTATGTCACACCAGCGTCCACAAAGGTATAAGCAGGCTCTACAATACTGTTTCTTGATGGGCCAGTAACCGGATCCATTTCTTTACCTCGGTAAGTGACTTTAGCCCAACTTTCTAGATCTGTTGTTGTTTGCCAAGTTACATCCACATTAAACAGATGCTTTGGTAACTGTTGCAGCGGCATGCCTTTGTATTCACCTGTTTTTTGCTCTGAGTCGGTAAATGTGTAGCTCGAGCTGAGGTAAATGGTTTCCGTTAATGGCGATGCTAAGGTCGCTTCAATACCTTGTGTGACCGCTTCGTCCACGTTAATGCGGTACGTTGGATCTGCCCCCCATTGGTTTGGTCCATCTGTACAGATGGTATCTGGACAAACAACACGTGTGATCTTGTCTTTGAACTCATTATGGAACGCAGTCAAAGAGACATCTAAACCAGAGTCACCTTGATACAAGACACTGATTTCTTTGTTTAGCGACGTTTCAGGGTCAAGGTCTGGGTTACCGTAGATATTACCGCCGCCACTGACTTGCGCCCAACCAGGAGTAATTTCACGTAATTGCGGAGAACGGAAACCTGTTGCCACGCCACCTTTCACAGTCCAAGACGGGTCAACTCGCCATACACCATAGACACGCGGACTAAAGTGCGCGCCATAGTTTTCGTCATGATCTAGACGACCACCAAGCGTAACGCTAAACGGATCGGCGATTCTCCACTCATCTTCAATGAAAACAGCCCACTGCGTATTCGATGTTTCGGTCTTCGATGACGCTTTGTTGGAGGTGAAATCCTCAAGCTCTGCATGAGTGGCGTCCACACCAGTCGTCAACGTATGGTTTCCAATACCAGTCACCAAGCTCGATTTGAACGTGGTGTTGGTGATCGTCATCTCGCGAGATTTGTTCTCGCTCTCTTCACGTTGTAAGTAAGTATCTGAGATGCCAACCGAGTCCCAGTCGCCATTGTGACTTAGCGTTACATAATTACGACGATATTCGTTGAGTGAATCCTCACAACCTCTGCGGCAACCCGTCGTTGGTACGGAAAGGCCAACGTTACCGCGACGACTTTGTGCCGATGTGCCACCCTCTAGTTGCACAGAATGGCGGTCATTAATCTGGTAGGTCAGTTTTGAAGAGATACTTTGCATATCTTTATCTTCATAACCGTATTCAATATCGTCTTCTTCTCTTGCGGTATACTGACCGTATACTTGGAGAGATAGATTTTCGGCTAGCGGCCCATTGACGAAGAAATTCGCGCTCTGCTCTCCGCCCGAGCGACTGTTTTCTTGCAGAACCGTGCCTAACTGAACATTACCTGTCCACTCCATCGCGTCTTTTCGCGTGATCACGTTAATTACACCACCAATCGCATCAGAGCCATAAAGCGTCGACATTGGACCACGGATAACTTCAATTCGCTCAATCGCTTGAAGAGGGGGTAACCAGCCTTGTTCGATACCAGGGCCGTCACTATTTGGGCGAGTTTCACGTGTGCTTTGACGTTTACCATCGACCAGTATCAAAGTGTATTTAGAACCCATACCACGGATACTGATATCGGTAGTGTCACCACCACCTGTTACGACGACACCAGGCACACTTTTTAATGCATCAGTCACATCGCGGTAATAACGAGAGTCCAACTCCTCACGCGAAATCACACTAATACTTGCAGGCGCGTCCGCTTGAGATTGCTCATAACTTGATGCAGTTACAACCACTGTTTCCATTTTAGAAACCGCATCATTGGCAAACACATGAGGGACACTGACGAAGGCTAAAATACCAGTTGCAGTAATAACTGGCAGTCTAAGAGTAGACATCTACATCTCCATAATTGATAATGATTATTATTTTCGAAAGTGAATTATTCACAAATAGAATGAGATGCATAGTGAGAGTTATGGAACGGTTCTTCCCATTTATGGAACCGTGCATAACGCAGTAAGGAGTTAATGAAATATGCACGACTTAGCATCAATTCGAGCCTTTGATGCGCTCAATCAGCATAAGAGTTTGACCGCCGCTGCCAAGGCCCTCAACCAGCCTAAATCAACGCTGAGTCGTCGCTTAGCACAATTAGAAGAAGATTTCGGTCAGGCTCTAACCGCAAGACAAGGTAACCGATTAGTTCTGACAAGAGCGGGAGAAATTTTTGCCCACTACAGTCGCCAGATTCTTGAGCTAAGTGAAGAGAGTTATGACGCGCTTCAAGGTTTAACAAACCAAGTTTCAGGGCCGCTACATATTGTTTGTCACACAGCATTAGTTAGAAGTTGGCTAGGTGGTGTGCTCAACGGTTTTCTCGCCGATAATCCTGACGTTAGGGTTCAACTTACCAGTGACTTTTCTGAAGCGCACCATGACCCAGATTTGTTCATCTGGCTCGGTGAGCGTAAAGATCTCGATTGGCGCAAAGAGGTATTAGGCTCATTTCGTTACACGCCCTTTGCCTCTCCAGCTTATCTTGAACAACACGGTTCGATCCTGCACCCCAAAGAGCTTGAAGCGCATCCGTGGATCGATTTTGGCTCGGTACAAGAAAATGGATTGATGCTCTCACACCCTCAACACGGTGAGTTCTTTTTAGAGCCATTTGTGAGTCGCTTGTACAGCGACAACATCGCAATGCAGATCGACAGCATCGCGAATGGTCATGGTATTGGACTGCTGCCAACTTGGACAGCAAGCGGCTACGAGAAACATCATCCGGGTCGAATCACACCTTGCTTAGAAGGTTGGCTTTCAGAGCCCATCTCCATTAACTGCTATACGCCTGCAGGAAGGCCACCACTGCGCTTATCCGTACTTTTAGACTGTATTCACCAAAGCATTCCACAAGGTTGGAAAAACTGACAAAAAACAAAAAGGCCATCGCAATGATGGCCTTTCCAACTTTAGTATCTAACAGTCGTCCTTTACGTTCAGACTATTGAGACAATCTAGCAGTTACGCTAGCAATTCTTTTGCTGTGTTCACTACGTTTTCAGTCGTGAAGCCAAACATCTCGAATAGTTGAACAGCAGGTGCAGATTCACCAAATGTCGTCATACCGATGATGCGACCGTCGAAACCAACGTACTTGTACCAGAAGTCTGCAATACCTGCTTCGATAGCGATACGAGCTGTTACGTCTGATGGTAGAACGGCTTCACGGTAAGCAGCGTCTTGCTTGTCAAATGCATCCGTTGATGGCATTGAAACCACGCGTACTTTCTTACCTTCTGCCGTTAGTTGAGTCGCAGCTTCTACTGCTAGCTCAACTTCAGAACCTGTTGCGATAAGGATTAGCTCTGGCTTGCCTTCGCAATCTTTCAGGATGTATGCACCTTTCGCGATGTTCGCTACTTGCTCAGCTGTACGATCTTGTTGCGCTAAGTTTTGACGAGAGAAGATAAGTGCTGTTGGTGCATCTTTACGTTCAATCGCTAGTTTCCATGCTACGGCAGACTCAACCTGGTCACATGGACGCCATGTGCTCATGTTTGGCGTTACGCGTAGAGATGCCATTTGCTCAACAGGTTGGTGAGTTGGGCCATCTTCGCCAAGACCGATCGAATCGTGCGTGTACACTTGGATGTTCTGAATTTTCATCAGCGCAGCCATACGCATTGCGTTACGCGCGTATTCCATAAACATTAGGAATGTCGCACCGTAAGGAACGAAACCACCGTGCAATGCGATACCGTTGATGATAGCAGTCATACCGAATTCACGTACACCGTAGTGGATGTAGTTGCCAGAGAAGTCATCCGTTTCTAGAGACTTAGAACCAGACCACATGGTCAGGTTAGAAGGCGCTAGGTCAGCAGAGCCGCCCATGAATTCAGGAAGCATTTGACCAAACGCTTCTAGTGCATTTTGCGATGCTTTACGTGATGCAATGTTCGCTGGGTTTGCTTGAAGATCAGCAATGATTTGGTTCGCTTTTTCTTCCCATTCTGCTGGAAGTTCGCCGTTTAGACGACGTTTAAGCTCTGCTGCTTCTGCAGGGTAAGCAGCTGCGTATGCTTCGAACTTTTCATTCCAAGCCGCTTCTTTCGCTGCACCTGCTTCTTTTGCATCCCACTCAGCGTAAACATCTGCAGGGATTTCAAATGGACCGTACTCCCAACCTAGGTATTCGCGAGCCGCTTGAATCTCATCGTGACCTAATGGCGCACCGTGACAGTCGTGCGAACCAGACTTGTTAGGAGAACCGAAACCGATAATTGTTTTAGTACAGATTAGAGTCGGACGAGGATCCGCTTTAGCCGCTTCAATCGCTGCGTTGATTGCCTCAGGATCGTGACCGTCTACCGCTGGGATTACGTGCCAGCCGTAAGCTTCGAAACGCTTAGGTGTATCGTCAGAGAACCAACCTTCAACGTGACCATCGATAGAGATGCCATTGTCATCCCAAAACGCGATCAGTTTGCCTAGACCTAGCGTACCTGCTAGAGAGCATGCTTCGTGCGAGATGCCTTCCATTAGACAGCCGTCACCCATGAACACATACGTAAAGTGGTCAACGATGTCGTGACCTTCTTTGTTGAACTGTGCCGCTAGTGCTTTCTCTGCGATAGCCATACCAATAGCATTAGTGATGCCTTGGCCAAGAGGACCCGTTGTTGTCTCGATACCAGGCGCGTAGCCGTACTCTGGGTGACCTGGGGTTTTTGAGTGCAATTGACGGAAGTTTTTCAGATCGTCAATAGATAGCTCATAACCGCTTAAGTGCAGTAGAGAGTAAATAAGCATTGAGCCGTGACCGTTTGATAGCACGAAGCGGTCGCGGTCGGCCCACTCTGGGTTTGATGGGTTATGGTTTAGGTGAGAGCGCCAAAGAACTTCGGCGATATCAGCCATACCCATTGGTGCGCCTGGGTGGCCTGAGTTAGCTTGTTGAACACCATCCATGCTTAGAGCACGAATTGCATTGGCAAGATGTTTACGAGACGACATGTCTGCTCCTGAGTACATTAAGCGAAACGAAAAGTAGGTCATAATTCTCTCAAAGCCCTCTTGGGTGTGCAAACGTTTTCCAGTCCAAAACCTCACAAATATTGCACCTTTCGCGCCAAATCGTTCGAAGTTCTTAAAATTATCAATAAATCAGGCAAACGTTTGGTTATAACAAAAACCAAAAAAGAGCTTGTAATTCGAGCAATCAAATTTAGAATAGACGTCTAGATGTAGATACACCTACAAAAATTAGTATTAATTTGCGCTGGAGAGTTTATCATTCCCCAGTTTTAAACCAGATATAGTGGAGCTAACATGGCTAAGCACCTGTTTACTTCTGAGTCAGTATCAGAAGGTCATCCAGATAAAATTGCAGACCAGATTTCTGATGCGGTTCTTGACGCGATTCTAGAGCAAGATCCAAAGGCTCGTGTTGCATGTGAGACTTACGTTAAAACCGGTATGGTAATGGTGGGTGGTGAAATCACGACTTCAGCATGGGTAGACATCGAAGAGTTAACTCGTGAAACCGTTCGTGAAATCGGCTACGTACATTCAGATATGGGCTTTGACGCAGATTCTTGTGCGGTACTAAACACAATCGGTAAACAGTCGCCAGATATCAACCAAGGTGTTGATAAAGCTGACCCTAAAGAACAAGGTGCAGGCGACCAAGGCATCATGTTTGGTTACGCTTGTAACGAAACTGAAGTACTAATGCCAGCGCCAATTACTTACTCTCACCGTCTTGTTCAAAAGCAAGCAGAAGTTCGTAAAAACGGCACACTACCTTGGTTGCGCCCTGATGCAAAATCTCAGGTAACATTCCAATACGATCAAGGTAACATCGTTGGTATCGACGCGGTTGTTCTTTCAACTCAACACTGTGATTCAATCTCAACTTCAGACCTGCGTGAAGCGGTAATGGAAGAGATCATTAAACCAGTGCTACCTTCTGAGTGGATCAACAAAGAAACAAACTTCTTCATCAACCCAACTGGTCGCTTTGTAATCGGTGGTCCTATGGGTGACTGTGGTCTAACAGGTCGTAAGATCATCGTAGATACTTATGGCGGCGCAGCTCGTCACGGTGGCGGTGCGTTCTCTGGTAAAGATCCATCAAAAGTTGACCGTAGTGCAGCATACGCAGCACGTTACGTAGCGAAAAACATCGTAGCGGCTGGCATGGCTGACCGTTGTGAGATCCAACTTTCTTACGCAATCGGTGTTGCTGATCCAACGTCTATCATGGTGGAAACGTTCGGTACTGAGAAAGTATCTCACGACATCATCATTGAAGCGGTTCGTCAATTCTTCGACCTACGTCCATACGGTCTACAAGAAATGCTTAACCTTCTTCAACCTATCTACAAGAAGACAGCCGCTTACGGTCACTTCGGTCGTGAAGAATTCCCGTGGGAAGCGACAGACAAAGCTGCACTTCTACGTGATTTCGCTGGCATCAAATAATCAAGCCAAGCAAGAATCAATCAAGCCCTCGCCTATGGCGGGGGCTTTTTATTTTCAGCAACGTTTATCCAGCCATTTCAGCTCATACCGCCCTGCCCCACAAAGCAGTCCTGTTTCTCCCTCATTTTTATACCGAATAAATTTTCAGCAATTATTTGTAAATTATCCCATCTCCGCCAATAGTTAAAATATTGTTAACTCCAATTTAAATAGAGACGTCGGATGCTGGCGATGTGGCAGCAACACTTAATAAAGACACGAGTCAGGCATCTTTATGGCCGATACCAAACTAAGCCAATGCTCAGAAGTAAGCTTGAAAAAGTCGCTTCAAGTTTGACTGAACAAAAACCGCTGTCAGTTGGTATAAGCGGATAATGTGGGAATAAATCAAGGAGGAGTTATGCCTCGAACTGTTAATCCATCGGACTTCCACAACAAGCGAAAGGAAGTGCCAGATAACGAATACGCCAGAACCATACCGTGCAATACGGTTAATCTTTCTGCACCTTTTCATTGGCTCGCATTAGGTCTGCATGATTTCGTGCGAATGCCCCTCATCAGTGCTTTCTATGGCATCTGTTTTATGGCGGCTGCGATAGGTATTGTTTTGCTCGTACAGTGGCAAGGCACACACTTGGTCGTCATGCCCAGTTTGATTGTTTACATGTTAATCGGTCCGTTTCTCGCGCTCGGCTTGTATGATGCCAGTTGGGAGAGAGAGCGCGGACACAAAGCTAGCTTGTTCCATTCCATGAAAGCGATCGGTCGTAACTCAACATCTCAATGGGCATTCGCCGTGTTACTCGCTGTGTGTATGATATTTTGGATGCGCATTGCCGCTCTACTTCATGCGCTCTACCCTTCTGTTCAAGGGGCACCTTTAAGTGAGTTCCTACCCTTCCTTGTCATCGGCTCTCTAGTTGGCTTTGTTTTGGCTTGTGTGGTGTTTAGCATTTCAGCCTTTTCTATTCCGCTCATGATGGAGCGTCGCGTAGACATGATGACCGCTGTATTTACCAGCTTTAATGCCGTGAAATCCAACATTCCAGCGATGATTGTTTGGGCGGCGATCATCTGCGGCGGTATTCTTATCGGCTTTGCGACCTACGGGATCGGAATGTTGTTTACCATGCCAATTCTAGGCTACGGTACATGGCATGCTTACCATGCCACCATCAAGAAAAAACACACACCATAATTAACTGATGCTATGATCTGGCCCTCGCAAATGCGGGGGCTTTTTTATTTGATTTATCGAGGTGAATTGTGGATATAGAACTAAGCTATAAAGCCAAGCAAGTGATGGCGGACTGCATCGCGATGGCAGAGCAAGCTTTCAAACGTTCTTTCCCTATTCCAACAATCACCTTCAACGTCCGCGGGAAAGCGGCAGGAAAAGCCTACCTTCAATTGAATCAAGTGCGCCTGAATCCCGTTTTATTTCGCGAAAACACCCAAGCATTCTTAGATGAAGTCATTCCTCACGAGGTGGCACACCTGATTACTTATCAGGTTTACGGACGAGTTAGGCCTCACGGCAAAGAATGGCAAGGTGTCATGGAAGCCGTATTTAAAGTGCCCGCCAAAACCACTCACAGCTTTGAAGTAAAATCCGTTCAAGGTAAAACCTTTGAGTATCGTTGTGGCTGTATGACCTACCCTCTATCGATTCGCCGTCATAATAAAGTGCTGCGCAAAGAGGCGACGTACTCTTGTCAAAAATGCCGCCAACCACTTAACTTCACGGGCGTTCAGTTATCGTAATCTATATCTCATAGTGTTACTTGCGTTCCCAAAATAAAGATCGAGTTTATCAAAACCTTCCCTTCGCCACTTATTGTTAACTTACTCATCACTAAAGCCATTTTATGCGTGTTATCATGAATAAAGTCATACTTTATAAAGACTTTAATCATGAAATACCTATTCTCTCTGTTACTTATCGCGCTTTCTAGCACTGCGGTTGCCGCGCCACCAAGTTCATTCTCTGCCGCCAAACGTGAGGCGGTAAAAATTTATCAAGACCATCCAACGAGCTTTTACTGTGGCTGCAACATTCAATGGCAAGGCAAAAAAGGCTCCCCAGATTTAGCCTCTTGCGGTTACCAAGTCCGTAAACAGGAAAAGCGGGCCGCACGAATCGAATGGGAGCACGTTGTACCTGCGTGGCAATTTGGCCACCAGCGTCAATGCTGGCAAGATGGCGGACGTAAAAACTGCAAGAAAAAAGACAAAACCTTTCGCTTGATGGAAGCAGACCTGCACAACCTAACCCCTGCTATTGGTGAAGTAAACGGTGACCGTTCGAACTACAACTTTAGCCAATGGAACGGCGTCGATGGCGTGAGTTATGGTCGCTGTGAGATGCAAGTGAACTTTAAGCAGCGTAAAGTCATGCCACCAGACCGTGCTCGAGGTTCGATTGCTCGTACCTACCTATACATGAGCAAAGAGTACGGCTTTAAATTATCAAAACAGCAAACGCAGTTGATGAGTGCTTGGAACAAAACCTACCCAGTCGATAAATGGGAATGTGAGCGTGACGAGCGCATTGCCAAAGTACAAGGCAATCATAACCCATTTGTTCAAAAAGCCTGTCGCGCACTCTAGTGCTCCTCTACCTTGAAGCGTTTCAATAACTGATATTGAAACGCTTCTTGCCCCTTGTTTTTTCGGTTTAAAGCATCCATGTTAGGGTTTAAGTTTATTCTCTTGCTGGAAATCTCATGCGTATCCCTCGAATTTATCATCCAGAAACCATTCATCAACTTGGCTCACTTGCTTTAAGTGACGACGCAGCAGGCCATATCGGCCGTGTTCTGCGCATGAAAGAAGGCCAAGACGTTCTCCTATTTGACGGCAGCGGCGCAGAATTCCCAGCGGTTATCAGTGAAGTCAGCAAAAAGACGGTTTTGGTTAACATTACCGAGCGTGTAGAAAACAGTATTGAATCCCCTTTAGACCTGCACCTTGGTCAAGTTATTTCACGTGGCGATAAGATGGAGTTCACTATCCAAAAGTCAGTGGAACTTGGCGTCAATACCATCACACCTCTGATTTCCGAACGTTGTGGCGTCAAGCTTGACCAAAAGCGCTTTGAGAAAAAACTCGCGCAATGGCAAAAAATCGCCATCAGTGCCTGTGAGCAGTGTGGACGCAATGTCGTTCCAGAAATTCGTCCAATTATGAGCTTGGAAGAGTGGTGTAAAGAAGAGTACGATGGCTTAAAGCTCAATCTTCATCCTCGTGCTAACTACTCAATCAACACACTGCCAACACCGGTTGAAAAAGTGCGCCTACTAATCGGCCCTGAAGGCGGTTTATCGTCTGAAGAGATCGAGATGACTCGAGAATATCAATTTGAAGAAACGCTACTCGGCCCTCGCGTTCTGCGTACCGAAACAGCGGCTCTGACAGCAATTACAGCCTTACAAGTTCGTTTCGGCGATCTTGGTTAAACGGAGAAAAATAATGATCAAACTCGGCATTGTGATGGACCCAATTTCGTCCATTAACATCAAAAAAGACTCTAGCTTTGCCATGATGCTTGAAGCGCAACGACGCGGCTATGAAATCCACTACATGGAAATGAATGATCTGCATCTCGATCAAGGCGTTGCTATTGCAGATACTAAAGTGGTGGAACTAAAAGAAGATCCAAACGGTTGGTACGAGTTCAAATCAGAGCAAACGATCAAACTGTCTGATCTAGACGCTGTACTAATGCGTAAAGATCCTCCGTTTGACACAGAATACATCTACGCGACTTACATCCTTGAGCGTGCAGAAGAACAAGGTGCACTGATCGTTAACAAACCTCAAAGTCTACGTGATTGTAATGAAAAACTGTTTACAGCGTGGTTCCCTGAGCTGACACCAACGACAATCGTGACGCGAAAAGCAGAGAAAATTAAAGAGTTTCGTGAAAAGCATGGTGATGTCATCCTAAAACCGCTTGATGGTATGGGCGGCGCATCTATCTTCCGTGTAAAAGAAAACGACCCTAACGTCTCTGTAATCATCGAGACACTGACCAACCACGGTCAAAACTACGCAATGGCGCAAACCTTCGTGCCAGATATCAGCAACGGTGACAAACGTATCTTAGTCGTAGATGGTGAACCAATGCCTTACTGTCTAGCTCGTATTCCTGCAAAAGGTGAAACGCGCGGTAACCTTGCAGCTGGTGGCACAGGTGAGGCTCGACCACTAAGCGAGACCGATATTAAGATTGCTCAAACTGTCGCTCCGACACTAAAAGAAAAAGGTCTTATTTTTGTTGGCCTTGACGTAATTGGCGATAAGCTAACGGAAATCAACGTCACCAGCCCAACCTGTATTCGCGAAATTGAAGCGGCTTTTGACATCTCAATCACTGGCAAACTGATGGATGCGATTGAGCGTCGAGTAAAAGGCGAATAACTCAAACTGTATTACAGTTAATAGAGAGCGTAGTACATTAACTTAAGCAAACTCATGCACATACCTAGATGGTAAACTGTATGATGTTTGCTTAAGGGCATTTACGAGAGTTAAGGGTCAATATGAGTATGAATCTCACAAATCACTTTTTAGTTGCCATGCCTGGGATGAAAGATCCGTACTTTCAAAACAGCGTGATCTACGTTTGTGAGCACAACGAAGACGGCGCTATGGGGTTGATGATCAATGCTCCTGTTGATATCACCGTCGGCAACATGCTCAAGCAGGTGGAAGTTCAGCCAGTACACCCGCGCCTATTTGAAGCCAGCCTAGATAGACCAGTCTACAATGGCGGCCCAATCTCGGAAGATCGTGGTTTTATTCTGCATAAACCTAAAGATTACTACGAGTCCAGCGTTCAAATGACCGATGACCTCGCGGTAACCACTTCACGTGATATTCTTTCGGTGTTAGGAACAGAAGCAGAACCAAGTGATTACTTAGTGGCACTTGGCTACTCAGGTTGGAGTGCAGGCCAATTAGAAAATGAGCTGGTCGAAAACTCTTGGCTCACCATTGAAGCGACGCCTGAAATTATCTTTAATACACCAATCAACGAGCGTTGGAAGAAAGCGGTCGAAAAGCTGGGCATCGACCCCAGTCATCTTTCAGCAGACTCTGGACATGCTTAGTCCGAAATACAGTTACATTAGATAGAGACACCTTATGTCACGCACAATTATGGCTTTTGACTTTGGAACCAAAAGCATTGGTAGCGCTATTGGCCAAGAAATTACTGGTACAGCTTCCCCATTAAAAGCCTTTAAAGCCAATGACGGTATTCCAAATTGGGACGATATCGAAAAGCAAATCAAAGAGTGGCAGCCAGATTTGCTAGTGGTCGGTTTACCAACTGATCTTCATGGCAAAGACCTTGAGACCATAACCCCTCGTGCACGAAAATTTGCTAAGCGTCTGCAAGGCCGATACGGCTTACCTGTTGAACTGCATGATGAGCGTTTATCTACAGCAGAAGCTCGTGCGGAGTTGTTCAGCATGGGCGGCTACAAAGCCCTATCGAAAGGGAATGTGGACTGCCAGTCAGCGGTGGTGATTCTAGAAAGCTGGTTTGAAGCCCTCTGGGGTGAATAAAACACAATACTCAAAACAAGAAAAGGTTGGCAAGTGCCAACCTTTTTTCGTCTAAATACGCTTAATCCATATCGATCTGAACGTTAGCAAGACTGCCCGTAGAGAATGCTTCGCCACGCTGTGTTTTCAACATCAAGCGCAAATCATTCGCCGAATCGGCACTGTGCAGCGCATCTTCTTCGCTGATCTTACCTTGCATCACCAACTTATAAAGAGATTGATCGAACGTCAGCATACCAAACTCATTTGAGCGAGCCATGGTTGACTTCAACTCATGCAAATCTCCGCGACGGATCAAATCAGATACTCGTGGGCTATTTAGCAAGATCTCAAACACACCATGACGCCCCTGCCCATTCTTATCTCGGATCAGCTGCTGACCAACCACACCTTTTAGGTTCATCGACAAATCAAACAAGAATTGTTCTTTTTGATCTTTCGGTACCAAGTGAAGAATGCGCTCTAAGGCTTGGTTGGCGTTGTTGGCGTGCAAAGTTGCCATACACAAATGGCCTGTTTCAGCGAATGTCATCGCGTATTCCATTGTTTCACGGCTACGGATCTCTCCAATCAAAATCATATCTGGCGCTTGGCGCAGCGAGTTTTTAAGCGCAACTTCATAGCTTTCCGTATCTAACCCAACTTCGCGTTGAGTCACGATACAGCGCTTGTGCTCATGCACGAATTCGATCGGATCTTCGACCGTCAAAATGTGTCCCGTCTTGTTGCTGTTTCGATAGCCCGTCATTGCCGCCATTGTGGTGGATTTACCTGACCCAGTAGCACCAACCACCAGCACCAAACCACGCTTGGCTATCGCTAAATCTTGCAACACTAACGGTAACTTTAATTGCTCAAAGTTGGGAATATTGGTTTCAATACGACGAATCACTGCGCCTGGTAACTCGCGTTGAAAAAAGGCACTAACACGGAAGCGGCCACAATCTCTCACAATGGCAAAATTCGACTCACGACTTTTACGAAATTCCTGACGCCGATCTGGCTCCATAGCACTGTCGAGTAATGCCGCTACATCACTCTCGGTGAGTTTTTCACCTTGTGGTCGCAATTCGCCATCCACACGAAATAGAATTGGCGCTCCAACCGTGATGTAAAGATCCGACGCTTTCAGCGCCAGCATGCCTTCGAGAAATTTATTTAGATCCATCTTCCGTGTTCACCTACGTATTACGAGAATTGCTGCACTTCTAACCCGATCTTACTATCGACCTCTTCACGAGCGACCATACCTTGTGCCATTAACTGACGAGCATTTTGCTCCATGGTTTGCATGCCGTGAGCCGCACCAGTTTGAATGATCGAATACATCTGCGCGACTTTGTCTTCGCGGATCAAGTTACGAATCGCAGGCGTTGCCATCATGATTTCATGGCATGCAATACGGCCACCACCATTACGTTTCAATAACTTTTGCGCGATAACCGAACGAAGGGATTCAGAAAGCATCGAGCGCACCATGTCTTTATCACTGCCAGGGAACACATCGATAATACGGTCAATGGTTTTTGCCGCTGAGCTAGTGTGTAACGTGCCGAACACTAAGTGCCCCGTTTCCGCCGCCGTTAACGCAAGACTGATGGTTTCTTTGTCACGCATCTCACCAACCAGAATAACATCCGGGTCTTCACGTAATGCGCTGCGCAGTGCGTTTTGGAAACTATGCGTATCACGGTGTACTTCACGCTGGTTGATCAAACATTTATTGTTGTTGTGAACAAATTCAATCGGATCTTCAATTGTGAGTACGTGCTTGTTGTGATTACGGTTAATGTAGTCAACAATGGCTGCTAAGGTCGTCGATTTACCAGAACCTGTTGGGCCAGTAACCAGAACTAAGCCTTTTTCAGCGTTCGCAATTTTTTTGAAGATCTCGGGAGCTTCCAGCTCTTCCAAAGTTGGAATGCTACTTGGAATGGTACGGAATACTGCCGCACAGCCACGAGATTGGTTGAAAGCGTTGACACGGAAACGACCAACGTTATGCAACTCAAAAGAGAAGTCGACTTCGAGTTTTTCTTCGAACTCACTGCGTTGGGCATCGTTCATGATTTCGAAAACCAAACGATGCACTTCTTGGTGTGTAAACGCTGGAATGCCTAGTTTTCTCACATCCCCATCAATACGAACCATTGGTGGGACACCTGCAGAAAGATGTAGATCCGAGGCATTATGTTTTACACTAAAATCCAGTAACTCAGTGATATCCATTTAAAATCCTTAAGTCTAAAGTACAGCTATGAGTAGTATTCAACAAAATATTGAACATATCACCTCTCAAATTCGATATGACGAGCAAAAATGTGGTCGAACTCCAGAGTCAGTGCAACTTCTAGCGGTAAGCAAAACTAAACCTGTCGAGGCAATTCTCGAAGCCTACCAAGCGGGACAAACCGCCTTTGGTGAAAACTACGTCCAAGAGGGCGTCAGTAAAGTTCAGCACTTTGCCGAGCATTATCCAGATAATCGAATCGAATGGCACTTCATTGGCCCGATTCAGTCGAATAAATCGCGACTTGTTGCCGAACATTTCGATTGGGTTCACACCATAGATCGAACCAAGATTGCTCAACGCCTGAATGATCAGCGTCCAAGCGAACTTAAACCGCTACAAGTTCTGATTCAGGTTAACACCAGTGGTGAAGCATCTAAGTCTGGTGTCACCGAAGCGGAAGTATTCGAGCTGGCGGAGTTGATTTCTCGCCTACCCAACCTCACTTTAAGAGGGTTGATGTCGATTCCTGCCAACGTGTCTGACTACGAATCACAGCTTCATGAGTTTCAGAAGTTGGCCACATTGAAGCAAACACTCGAAGCACAGTTCCCAGAAATCGATACATTATCAATGGGAATGAGTGGTGATATGACCGCTGCAATCGAAGCTGGTAGTACAATGGTTCGTATTGGAACCGCTATTTTCGGCGCGCGAGACTACAGCTAAATCAACAAAACGCTCACTAGCGACATAAATTCGTCGTTAAATTAAAGAGTAAATCGCGCAATCATCTTACTCGCCAATAGGAGCAGTAAGTAACAGCGGCGCCATTATACACCTGAGCGCACAACAAACTCTAAATATCATGATGGAAATCAGACAAATGGAACATAAAAAAATCGCCTTCATTGGTGCTGGCAACATGGTGAGAGCCATTGTTTCTGGCTTGGTTGCTAACGGATACCCAGCGCAAAACATTACCGCGACAGCTCCTTCAGAGGCACGCCGTCTTCCGCTAGAACAAGATTTTGGCATCCGTACCACCAGCGATAACATCCAAGCTGCGACCGAGGCGGATGTGGTGGTATTGTCTGTGAAACCGCAAATGATGGCGGATGTTTGTAAACCACTGCAAGCGATCGATTTCACTAATAAACTGGTGATTTCTATTGCCGCTGGCATCAACTGTTCACGATTGGATGATATGCTAGACACCAAATTGAACTTGGTTCGTGTTATGCCAAATACGCCATCACAACTTGGGTTGGGCATGAGTGGTTTATTCGCACCAGCCCATGTAACTGAGCAAGACAAAGCTTTTGCTGCAGAGTTAATGGAAGCGGTCGGTAAAGTATGTTGGGTTGAGCAAGAGTCTGGCATCAATAATGTGATTGCCGCAGCTGGCAGTGCTCCGGCATACTTCTTCCTGTTTATGGAGGCGATGCAAGGAGAAGCGATTGCTCAAGGCTTTGATAAAGACACCGCTCGACTATTGGTTCAGCAAGCTGCATTGGGCGCGGCCAGTATGGTGGTTAGCAACCCAGAAACTGAGCTATCGACCCTGCGTGAGAACGTGACATCGAAAGGTGGGACAACGGCTGAAGCACTGCGTACATTCAACGAACATCAACTTTCAGATATTGTTGCTAAAGCCATGCAAGCTGCTGTGGCTCGCGCGGAAGAAATGGAAAAACTGTTTTAATTATTTGGATGAACTCCGTTTAGTATCATCCATCACTTGTTAAGGGTACCTTATGAATTCAATGAGTTTTCTCATCTCAACCCTATTTGACCTGTACATCATGGTCGTAATTTTGCGAATTTGGTTGCAAGCTGCACGCGCAGACTTCTACAACCCATTCTCGCAATTCATAGTAAAAGCGACTCAGCCGGTCATTGGTCCACTGCGCCGCATTATCCCTTCCGTGGGGAATATTGACCTAGCAACAGTGTTGTTTGCCTACGTGTTGTGTGTGCTTAAATTTGTCGTTCTGATCCTGATAGCTTCGAACGGTTCCGTCTCTTTCAGCGCTGATTTCTTGTTCTTGGGCTTGTTATCATTAATCAAAGCCGCTGGAGGTCTGCTGTTCTGGGTACTATTGATCCGTGCAATTTTGAGCTGGGTAAGCCAAGGTCGCAGCCCTATCGAGTACGTATTCCATCAATTAACCGAGCCAATGTGCGCACCAATCCGTCGTATTATTCCGGCTATTGGTGGTCTTGATTTGAGCGTACTGGTACTGTTTATCGGCTTGCAGTTCGCGAACTTCTTGATGGGTGATATCATTGGTCCAATTTGGTTCCAGTTATAATGTCAGCCGCAGTTTGGCAAGATGGCGAGGACATCATCCTAAAGCTCTATATTCAACCTAAAGCAAGCCGCGATAAAATTGTTGGCTTGCATGGTGAAGAGCTCAAAATCGCCATTACTGCTCCACCTGTCGATGGCAAAGCTAATGCGCACCTAACTAAGTTCTTAGCCAAGCAGTTTAAAATCGCTAAGGGTTTGGTTCACATAGAAAAAGGTGAATTAGGACGGCACAAACAAATTCGGATAGAATCGCCTACCCAGATACCGACAGAAATTAAAGCCATCTTATGATGGCTTTTTATTTACAATTTTGTACCACACTTACTAGTACCAATGACTGAGTTCGCATTTTTATCCCGTGACCAAGGTAAATTGCGGCTATGGTTGTTTTATAACAAGTGCTTTGAGGAAGTAACAATGAGCAAATGGATTACCGCATTACTGATCAGCCTATTGTCGTTACCAAGCTTCGCCGATCAGTTTAAAAATATGAAAGATATCGAAGTACACTATGTCGCGTTTAACTCGACATTCTTAACACCGAAAGTCGCACGTAGCTACGATATCAAGCGTAATGGATACCTCGCTGTGGTTAATATTAGCGTGCTAGATAGAGCTTCATTGGGTAAACCTGCATTAGAAGCAAAAATTGCTGGACGCGCGAAAAACCTCATCGGCCAAACTCAGACCTTGTCCTTTCGTGAAGTCAAAGAAGGCAATGCGATATACTATTTAGCCGAACTGCCAATTACCCACGAAGAAACTTTTACTTTCGATATTGACGTAAAAGCTGGAAACAAAGGCTCAGGTAAGCTTAAATTCACCCAGAAGTTTTATGTTGAAGAGTAATTGGGTTGTGATGATCCAAAAGCTTTTGGATCTAAGCAGGCTAAAAACCACTTATTAGTTAAAGAATATCTAGAGGAGAACGATTTGTTCTCCTCTATCACTATTAAAAGAGATTCCCATGAAAAAAATTGTGCTAGCAACCGGTAACCAAGGCAAAGTTCGTGAAATGGCAGATTTGTTGTCTGACTTCGGCTTTGAAGTATTAGCGCAAAGTGAATTCAATGTATCGGAAGTAGCTGAAACGGGTACAACTTTCATTGAAAACGCAATCATTAAAGCTCGCCATGCCGCACAAGAAACAGGGCTTCCTGCCATTGCAGACGACTCTGGATTAGAAGTCGATTTCTTAAAAGGCGCTCCGGGCATTTACTCTGCACGTTACGCAGGCGAGAGCGCATCTGATCAAGAGAATCTAGAAAAATTGCTAGCGGCAATGGAAGGCGTACCAGAAGCAGAGCGTACAGCACGTTTCCACTGTGTATTAGTCCTCATGCGTCACGAGAACGACCCAACGCCTATCGTCTGCCACGGTAAATGGGAAGGTCGCATTCTAACTGAAGCTCACGGTGAAAATGGTTTTGGCTACGACCCAATCTTCTTTGTTCCTGAAGACAACTGTGCGTCAGCCGAACTTGAACCTGCACGTAAGAAACAACTGTCTCACCGCGGTAAAGCGCTCAAGTCGTTGTTTGCTCAACTGTCTGAGCAAGTGTCTCAGTAATCACGAGCGAATTAGACCATGTTAACGCCCCCAGCACTCAGCTTGTATGTACACATCCCGTGGTGTGTGCAAAAGTGCCCGTATTGCGACTTTAACTCTCACGCGCTCAAAACCGAGATTCCAGAAGAAGAGTACATCAGTGCCCTTTTAGAAGATTTGGATACCGACATTGAGAAATACCGACTTAACGAAGCGCCACGTCCACTGCATTCAATCTTCATTGGTGGTGGTACGCCGAGTTTGATTTCGGCAGAAGGCATCGAGCGTCTACTTAAGGGCATTGAAGCGCGTATTCCTTTCAAGCCTGAAATTGAGATCACCATGGAAGCCAACCCAGGCACCATCGAAGCAGAGCGTTTTGTTGGCTACCGCAAAGCTGGTGTAACGCGTATCTCTATCGGTGTGCAAAGCTTTGAGCAACAGAAGCTTGAGCGTTTGGGGCGTATTCACGGCCAAGACGAAGCCGTCAATGCTGCTAAATTAGCGCACCAAATCGGTTTGAACAGCTTTAACCTCGATCTCATGCACGGCTTACCTGATCAAAGCATCGAACAAGCCTTGGCAGATTTGGACAAAGCGATTGAGTTGGCACCGCCGCATCTTTCTTGGTATCAGCTCACTATCGAGCCAAACACCATGTTTTACTACAAGCCACCAACGCTACCTGATGATGATGATTTGTGGGATATTTTCGAGCTCGGACACCAAAAACTTTCAGCCGCGGGTTATGTGCAATATGAAATCTCCGGTTACAGCAAGCCGGGCTATCAGTGTCAGCACAACCTCAACTACTGGCGCTTTGGCGATTACCTTGGTATCGGTTGTGGCTCTCATGGCAAACTCAGTTTTACCGACGGACGTATTATTCGAACGACAAAGGTAAAACACCCGCGTGGCTATTTAGCGGCTTATCAAAATATGGTCAAACCTTACCTGCATACGGAACATGTCGTCGCGGATGAAGATCGTCCATTCGAGTTCTTTATGAACCGATTCCGCTTAATGGAAGCATGCCCGAAGCAAGATTACGTGGACACCACAGGCTTGCCGCTCAGTACGATTCAAGAAACTATTGATTGGGCGTTAGAAATGGGCTACTTGAGTGAAACCGCCACTCATTGGCAAATTACTGAAAAAGGGAAGCTCTTCCTTAATAACTTGCTCGAAGCCTTTATGGCCGAAGAAAGCGAAGAGTAACGCAGCCCAAAAACAAAAAAGCCTCTCAATTGAGAGGCTTTTTATATAGAACATTCAACATTAGAAAATCGAACGGCCAATTCGCTCCGATAGCAATTCAAGCGCCTTAGTACCAGCAAGGGAGTTACCTGAAGGGTCAAGCTCTGGAGACCATACTGCAATGGTCATTTCACCAGGTACTACCGCGATAATGCCACCACCGACACCAGACTTACCAGGCATGCCAACACGATAAGCAAACTCACCCGCGCCATCATACAGGCCACACGTTGCTAACAGTGCATTAAGTTGTTTGGTTTGCACGGGAGAAACAACGGGCTTACCCGTTTGTACCGATGTGCCCTTATTTGCCAAATAGCTAAACGTTTTAGCCAAGTCGACACAGCTCATCTTCAGTGCACAAGCGTGGAAGTAGTTTTGCAGCACTGGGATTACTTCATTTTCGAAGTTACCAAACGAGCGCATGAGATAAGCAATCGCCGCATTACGATCACCATGCATCATTTCGGATGCCGCGACGACTTTGTCATACACAATATGAGTATCACCAGAAAGCTGACGTACAAATTCCAATAGGCGCTGACGAGGTGCAGATAAGCGAGTTTGCAACAGATCCGCCACAACTATCGCTCCAGCATTAATAAAAGGATTGCGAGGAATACCTTGCTCCATTTCTAGCTGGATTAGCGAATTAAATGCCTGCCCCGAAGGCTCTTTTCCCACTCGAGACCAAATTTCTTCTTGCTTGTACAAGCACATCGCTAACGTCAAGCTCAATGCTTTTGAAATAGATTGGATAGAGAAAGGTTCATCGGCATCGCCCGCCTTAATAACCTCACCTTCGTTGGTGTATACCGCAATACCTAACTTGTTGCTGGGTACTTTTGCCAGAGCAGGAATGTAATCAGCCACTTTGCCTTGGCCGATTAAAGGGCGCACTTCCGCCAAAATATCTGTCAAAATTTCCACTGTCGGTTTCATTCTCTACCTTCTATTTACAAGAGAACTCGTTGAGCTCAGAGGTAAAAAAAGCCAACGTGTCGTTGGCTTTTCCATAGGGTTCGTTCGACTCAAGTCGATTATGGTTTTACTGCCACAATAATATTGCGGTTGATAGATTGATCAACACGGTGAAGATAACCGATGTAAGGCTCTTCTGAAAGTACCTTCCAGCCTTGCTCTTCAAATAATGCCGCGACATCTTTCCATTTCAATGTAAATTCATTGAAAGACAACACCACTGAACCTTGTTTTTTCAATACCACTTTCCATGCAGGCAGAGCCTCGTTTAAAAGCTCTAGTGGACTACGGTTCAGTTTGCTGTCCTTGGCATTTTTGCTGCCGTGCTGCACGCCGTAAGGCAAGTCAGACACCATCACATCAACTGAGTTCTTTTTCACGACTTGATCAGCGATACGAGTATCAGCCGAATACAGCTTCATAAACTGAAGATTGCCTTGGTTGTAATCTTCTTTATTTGCTGCAGCTTCAACCACGAAACCATCCGCCACTTTCTTGCCACCCGCTGTGCGCTTTTCTTTGCTCACTTTGTGCTTAAAGCGGCCATTCTTCATGAACTTAACGATAAAGGTCTGGATCTCTTGCACCCACTTGGCATTGATCTCTACCCCCACCACGTTCAAACCATGGATCAAGCCTTCAAACAAGGTTGTACCTTTACCACACATTGGATCCATCAAGGTCAGCTGCTCACTTCCCGTATTGGACGCACTAATGCCGATATTCACCATCAAGCGAGTAAACTGCTCGTTTGTTTTCCCGGTATAACGCAGAATCTGACTCATGCTTTCCGGGAAAGTATTGAACGCTGGCGCTTGAATTGGTCGAAGTAAACCATCTTCGCGCACTTCAAATAGTGCATAGTAAATCGAAGAGGCTGCGATTCTTCGCGTCTGCTCATCGCTTAGAGCTTCCTGACAAGAAAACACCAACGCTGCAGGTAAGCCAACCTCTTTACTACCAATTTCTGTCACATCCACGCCTTGTGAAGCTAAAATTGCTTTTAGCTCTGAACAGGCAATGGTCATTGCGCTATCAAAGTAAATTCGGTTATGACCCGGATTCGCTAATATCGCGTAATGGTACATCCCATGAACTCCTCTAGTTACGCGATACGCTTATATTTGATATCCCACACACCGTGACCAAGACGGTGACCACGAGCTTCAAACTTCGTTAAAGGACGGTCGTCTGGACGAGGAACGAAATCACCATCTTTAGCAATGTTTTCGAAACCTGGCGCTTGGTTCATCACTTCAATCATGTGCTCTGCGTAGTTTTCCCAGTCTGTCGCCATGTGGAAAATACCTTCATTAGGGATCAGCTTCTCACGAACCATTTCAGCAAAACCTAATTGAACGATGCGACGCTTGTGGTGACGTTTCTTGTGCCAAGGGTCTGGGAAGAACAACTGCAGTGTCGATAGGCTGCCGTTTGGAATCATATGCTCAAACACTTCCACTGCGTCATGGCACATCACACGCAGGTTAGTAACTCCCGCCTCACGCGCATCCGCAAGACAAGCACCAACACCTGGGCTGTGTACTTCGATACCAATGAAGTTCTTCTCTGGTGCATTCTTTGCCATTTCAACCAATGAAGCACCCATGCCAAAACCGATCTCTAGTACAACGGGGTTGTCGTTACCAAACACTTCTTTCCAATCGAGAAGTTCAGCTTTGAAGTCAATACCCATCGTTGGCCAGCATTCATTCATCGCGCTCTCTTGACCTTTAGTCAAACGCCCTTCACGGCGCACAAAGCTGCGGATTTTGCGGATCAGCTTTCCGTCTTCGTTGTATTCGTTAGTGGTTACTTCACTCATTGATTTTGCCTGCACATTGATTAATCAAAGCGGGGATTATCCAAAGAATTTACTGAGGTGCAAGTATTTGTTGAGCTCTTGGCCTATGGCAGCCCAAAAGCAATAGCACACCTCTTTATATCCCTACTGTTTATCCGTTGTACTTCTTGCCCATTATGTGGTGCAATTTTGCACCTAACCAATAATAGAATATAGAGCAAGTCGTGACACCTTTCGCCAGTGCCATCCTAGAATGGTATGACGCATATGGAAGAAAAGATCTTCCGTGGCAACAAAATAAGACCGCATACAGTGTCTGGTTGTCTGAAATCATGCTTCAGCAAACTCAGGTCACTACGGTTATTCCGTATTACCAACGTTTCTTGGAGCGTTTTCCAACCGTGATCGATCTTGCCAATGCTGAGCAAGATGAAGTCCTGCACCTTTGGACTGGCTTAGGGTATTACGCCCGAGCCCGTAACCTTCACAAAGCAGCACAAGAGGTCGCCTCTACATACAATGGTGAGTTTCCTCTTGATATAGAGAAAATGAACGCCTTACCGGGGATTGGCCGCTCTACCGCAGCCGCCGTTTTATCGTCTGTGTATAAACAACCACATGCGATTCTTGATGGCAACGTGAAGCGCACCCTATCCCGCTGTTTCGCAGTCGAAGGATGGCCAGGACAAAAAAAGGTTGAAAACCAGCTGTGGGAAATTGCCGAAACGCACACCCCACAAACGGACGTAGATAAGTATAACCAGGCAATGATGGACATGGGCGCAATGGTCTGCACACGCAGCAAACCCAAATGTCGCCTCTGCCCTGTTGCGGATCTGTGTGTGGCAAAACAACAAGGCAATGTGCTCGACTACCCGGGTAAAAAACCGAAAAAAGACAAGCCAATCAAGCAAACTCGTTTTGTAATGCTTCACCACAACACCGAAAATGGTCATGAAGTGTGGTTAGAACAAAGACCACAAACAGGCATTTGGGGTGGCTTATTTTGCTTCCCACAAACCGAACATGTGGATGTAGAAAGCGACATTGAATTGCTACTGGATCAACGTGGCATTCAAGCCAGCAATATCAAGCAGCAGCAAACACTGATTACCTTTCGCCATACCTTTAGCCATTACCACCTCGATATCACGCCAATTTTGATTGATTTATCAAAGCAACCGGACGTGATAATGGAAGGCAACAAAGGTCTTTGGTATAACTTATCTAAACCTGAAGAAGTCGGTTTAGCCGCGCCAGTAAAACTATTGCTGGAAGCGCTACCCCACGAACTTCGTTAATTGAATACAAGGAGTCATTATGAGCCGCACTGTATTTTGTGCTCGACTAAAAAAAGAAGGCGAAGGTCTAGACTTTCAACTTTACCCTGGTGAACTAGGTAAACGCATTTTCGACAACATCTCGAAAGAAGCGTGGGCTCAGTGGCAACACAAACAAACCATGTTGATCAACGAAAAGAAACTCAACATGATGGATCCAGAGCACCGAAAACTGATCGAAACAGAAATGGTAAACTTCCTCTTTGAAGGAAAAGACGTTCATATCGAAGGTTACACACCGCCGAGCGAATAAAGTCGCTTGAGTTAAAACAATGACATCACAACCACTTGTGGTGTCATTTTTCTATTACCTTCAATAGCCCTGATACTTATGAAAAAAATTGTCTTTATTGCTGCCGCACTTTTAATGGCTGGCTGTAGCCGTGAATTCGTCGAAAAGATTTATGACGTCAACTACGAGCCCACAAACCGTTTTGCCAATAATTTAGCTGAGCTACCTGGACAATTTGAAAAAGATACCGCCGCGTTGGACGCCCTGATCAATAGTTTCTCTGGTAACATTCAAAAGCGCTGGGGTAAAAAAGAAATTAAGTACGCAGGCAAAAGTAATTACGTCAAATATATCGATAACTACCTTAGCCGTGCCGAAGTCGACTTTCGCAAAGGCGTGATCACGATTGAAACCGTATCACCGACCGAGCCCCAAAAGCACCTCAAAGAGGCGATTGTCACTACCTTACTCACGCCAGACGACCCAGCTCACGTCGACTTGTTCTCCTCAAAAGGAATCACGTTAGAAGGGCAACCATTTCTGTATAAACAAGTTGTTGACCAAGACAATAAGCCAATTCAGTGGTCTTGGCGGGCAAACCGATTTGCGGAGTATCTCATCGCAAACAAAATCAAGACCAAAGACGTTGATTTCAAGAAAGCGTATTACGTCGAAATCCCCATGGTTGAAGACCATTTTTCAACACGCAGCTACCAATACGCCGATATCGTGCGCCGAGCTTCCAAGAAATACGATATTCCAGAAGATTTGATATACGCCATTATTAAAACCGAGAGCAGCTTCAACCCGTACGCAGTAAGTTGGGCAAATGCGTATGGCTTAATGCAAGTTGTACCTAAAACCGCCGGTCGAGACGTATTCAAGCTCGTGAAAAAGCGCTCAGGCCAGCCAAGCCCTGAATATTTGTTTAATCCAGAAAACAACATCGATACCGGTACTGCGTATTTCTACATTTTAAAAAATCGTTATTTAAGAGAAGTCCATCACCCTACCTCTCTCGAGTACAGTATGATTTCCGCTTACAATGGCGGTACTGGAGGTGTTTTAAACACATTCCATCGCAGCGATCGCAAACGCGCAATGCAAGATCTTAATTCGTTGCAACCCAACCAAGTTTATTGGGCACTAACTAAGAAACATCCGAACGCAGAAGCACGTCGTTACCTAGAAAAAGTTACAAATTTCAAAAAGGAATTTAACTCAAAGCAAACTTTGTAGTGACAGTTGAATAAAAAGCGTTCGAACAAGCACTTTTTTGAAATTATTTAAAAAAAGTGGTTGACGCAAAGCGGGAAAATCCGTTTAATAGCGCTCCGTCGCCCGGATAGCTCAGTCGGTAGAGCAGAGGATTGAAAATCCTCGTGTCGGTGGTTCGATTCCGCCTCCGGGCACCACAATTTGATTTGTTGGTGTCTTAACGAAATGTTATAACACGGACAAAAGCACAAAGAATAAAGTGTGCCGACTTAGCTCAGTAGGTAGAGCAACTGACTTGTAATCAGTAGGTCACCAGTTCGATTCCGGTAGTCGGCACCATTCTTTTGCCTCGATAGCTCAGTCGGTAGAGCAGAGGATTGAAAATCCTCGTGTCGGTGGTTCGATTCCGCCTCGAGGCACCATATTTGGTGCGCTTGCTTAATTTAAATCATTGGCAAGACACAAAACAGAATAGTTCCTCCTTAGCTCAGTTGGTAGAGCGACGGACTGTTAATCCGCAGGTCACTGGTTCGAGTCCAGTAGGAGGAGCCAACTTCAAGAATTTCATATGAATGAGATTCTTAAAACGAAGAGTTCATCTCTTCTAAAAAGAATAAAGTGTGCCGACTTAGCTCAGTAGGTAGAGCAACTGACTTGTAATCAGTAGGTCACCAGTTCGATTCCGGTAGTCGGCACCATTCTTTTGCCTCGATAGCTCAGTCGGTAGAGCAGAGGATTGAAAATCCTCGTGTCGGTGGTTCGATTCCGCCTCGAGGCACCATTATTTGGTGTCATTGCTAAACACGATACACGAATAATTCCTCCTTAGCTCAGTTGGTAGAGCGACGGACTGTTAATCCGCAGGTCACTGGTTCGAGTCCAGTAGGAGGAGCCATTTTTAAAAAGCCGCATCTTTTGATGCGGCTTTTTGGCATCTGCCCTACGTTCATTTCATTTTCTCTGTTTCTCTGTTTCTCTGTTTCTCTGTTTCTCTGTTTCTCTGTTTCTAGCATCGCAAAATATTAAGCCCAATCTCTAAAAAACACTTATTTTACGCTAAAAATTTAATCCTCATCATAATTTCAATACGCACTAGTATGCGCTCATATTCATCTTCACTAAGATGCCCGAGTTATTACATTTCTTCTTTTAGCTATGCCTTGCATAGTGATGACACTTTATTTGTGAGCCAAATATGAAACTAAAAACTCAAGCCTATTTATTATCTGCGATCATATTGCTAGCACTCCTAGCACTGACCGCAACGGGCTTATGGACACTTCGCGTCGCAAGTAACCTTGATAACAAAGCTCGGGTTACTGAGCTATTCAAAAGTGCGTACAGCATTCTTACCGAAGTAGAAAAAATGGCTATCGAAGGCAAAATGCCAGAGGACGAAGCGAAATCATTAGCCACTCGCCTACTTCGTAATAATATCTACAAAGACAACGAATACGTTTATGTCGCAGATGAGAACATGATTTTTGTTGCAGCTCCGCTTGACCCTCAATTACATGGAACAAGCTTTCACGACTTTCGTGATGGAGATGGCAACAGCGTCGGCCAACTTATCTTAGATGTTTTGGGGCGCAAAACAGGTCAAATCGTCGAATATACTTGGAGTCAAAAGCAGGCCGACGGAAGCATTGAAGAAAAACACTCTATTGCCGAGAAAACACCACATTGGGGCTGGGTTGTAGGTACAGGGATCGGTTTTAATGAGGTGAATGCTCGCTTCTGGGCTACCGCCCAATGGCAGCTTGTACTGTGTTTAGTTATCGCGGGGAGTATTCTCGGTGGCCTGATTATCTCGATTCGCAAGATGCTCAATCTACTTGGTGGAGAGCCAAACAATGTGCGCAAAGCCGTTCAAGCTGTCGCACAAGGCGACATTCAGACCAGTTTTGATGCAGTGGCGCCGAGAGGAAGTATCTATCGTGCGGTGCAAGATATGAGTCAATCACTAGCCACCATGGTGACAAACCTTGAGAAATCCATGCACGCACTGCGCGCTGAGTTATCTGCCGTAGAATCACGCTCAAATACGATTGCCGATCTCACCGTATCCCAGCAGCAGTCAACAGCAATGATTGCCACTGCTATGACTGAAATGGCATCTTCAGCCAACCATGTTGCCAACTCGGCAAGTGATACAGCAAACAACACAGACGAAGCCGATAAACAAAGTCAGCATACTCAGAAGCTGATTCACAGTACTGTTGAAAACATTCAAGGTTTGGCTTCTCAATTAAATACTGCAAGTAAAGCGGTCGCCGATCTAGATCAGGATGTAAATAGTATAGTGAAAGTGCTCGATGTAATTGGCGATATTGCAGAGCAAACAAACTTACTCGCACTCAATGCTGCCATTGAAGCAGCACGTGCCGGAGAGCAAGGTCGAGGCTTTGCCGTTGTTGCCGACGAGGTGCGTAACCTGGCAGGCCGAACACAAGATAGCACTAAAGAGATTCAGCATATGATCTCCAACCTGCAAGAAGGTTCCCGTAACGCTATTCACACAATGGAAGTGTGTGCAGAAACCAGTGAGGGCACAGTAACAGAGTCTAAGAATGCCTCTGAAGCTCTGCAGCAAATTGTAACGGCGTTAGAATCTATCACCGCAATGAGTCAGCAGATCGCGACTGCAGCAGCCGAACAAACTCAGGTTAGCGATGATATTGCGCTTCGCGTCAATCTTATCGAGGAAAGCGGAAGCCAGCTCAACTCTGTGGTAACGGAGAGTCAATCAAGCACTCAAAGTTTAGCTTCGCTGGCGGATGAGCTAGAAGGTTGGGTAAACAAGTTCTCTGTAAAGCACTAGGTTAAAGTCAATTGTTTAGTATAAAGCACGTTTTCAAGCGTGCTTTTTTTGTTTTTATCCATTTACTCTACTTTCAAGCTCCTATTTCTCCATTAAAGAAAGCTTAGTTGATGGCGGATTTTTATCAAAAATGCATAAAAACAGCCCACTCCGAGCACATTTTCATCAAACGATATTTTATTTTAATTTTATGGTTGACCTAAGAGCCGAAAAACCGTTTAATACACCTCGTCGCCCGGATAGCTCAGTCGGTAGAGCAGAGGATTGAAAATCCTCGTGTCGGTGGTTCGATTCCGCCTCCGGGCACCACAGTTTATTAATTGTTGGTGCTTAGCACGAACAATAGTTAAAGAATATAGTGTGCCGACTTAGCTCAGTAGGTAGAGCAACTGACTTGTAATCAGTAGGTCACCAGTTCGATTCCGGTAGTCGGCACCATTTATTCTTTTAAAAAGACAATTCCTCCTTAGCTCAGTTGGTAGAGCGACGGACTGTTAATCCGCAGGTCACTGGTTCGAGTCCAGTAGGAGGAGCCATTTTTCAGTTAGTAAGTCGATTACTTATTAACGAAAATATGCCGACTTAGCTCAGTAGGTAGAGCAACTGACTTGTAATCAGTAGGTCACCAGTTCGATTCCGGTAGTCGGCACCACTTATTAAAATTTGTTCCTCCTTAGCTCAGTTGGTAGAGCGACGGACTGTTAATCCGCAGGTCACTGGTTCGAGTCCAGTAGGAGGAGCCATATTAGAAAAAGCCGTATCTCTTGATACGGCCTTTTTGCATTGGTTTAAAGTCAAACTCTTTTCTACTCATGTCACTCAGGAAAGAAAATCAGAGTTTAGATCATTACCTTGAAGGCATCGCTTAACTTAGATTGGAATACCTGCTCACCAACAACTCTGCTTTCTATCGATAGTCCCTCCATAAGCAATGTTCACCAATAAATAATAATCATAGTGGGTGGCACACATCTCCCAGATCAAAAAAGCCAGGTAAAACCCAGCTTTTTGCTTAAATCAACCAACTCAGCTTAAACCACCGAGACAAATATACTTTGTCTCCAAATATTCATCGAGCCCTTGTTTCGCACCTTCTCGGCCAACTCCTGACTCTTTCACTCCACCAAACGGGGCCACCTCAGTAGAAATAATCCCCTCATTGACACCAACCATGCCGTATTCCAGACCTTCGCTGAAAGCAACAATACGCTTGAAGTTATTCGTGTAGAAGTAACAAGCCAAACCATACTCTGTGTCATTCGCCATTCCGAGAACTTGTTCATCATTCTCAAAGGTAATAATAGGTAACACAGGCCCGAATAGCTCTTGCTGAACAATCGACATATGCTGCTTGACGCTATCCAAAAGAACGGGCTCCATAAAGCGCCCAAGGCGTCTCTGTGGAGAGTTGGCAATAGAAGCTCCTTCTTGTACGGCTTGATCGATCACTGCCTCTAGGCGATGTTTAGAAGCCATCGTAATAACAGGGCCTAATGTGACACCTTTCTCTAAACCATTACCAAGCTGTAATTTGTTTAACTTCGACAATACTTTTTCAATAAAAACTTGTTTTACACCTTCATGAACATACAGCCGATTGGTACAAACACATGTTTGCCCTGCATTACGGAACTTCGAAGCGACAAGCCCTTCCGCAGCCGCATCTAAATCTGCATCTTCAAAAACAATAAAAGGTGCATTACCACCTAACTCCATCGAAACCGCTTTGACAGAGTCACTGGCTTGTTTCATCAAAATCTTCCCGACTCGCGTAGAGCCCGTAAAAGAAACTTTCTTAATCCTAGGATCAGTACTTAGTACTTGGCCAAACTCAGCTGCCTGCTCTGATACCACCACAGGAAGCAGTTCTTTTGGGATTCCTGCCTGATAAGCTAATTCAACAACAGCAATTGCAGTAAGAGGAGTAAGCTCAGAGGGTTTAATCAGCATACCACAACCTGCCGCCAGGGCTGGTGCTGCTTTTCTTGTAATCATCGCAATAGGGAAGTTCCACGGCGTAATTGCAGCGCATACCCCTACAGGCTGGCGAATAGCAGACAGACGTCGATCTGTCGTGGGGGCTGGTATAACTTCGCCATAAGCACGTTTGGCTTCTTCTGAAAACCACTCGACAAAAGAGGCGCCATACATCACCTCCCCTTTACTCTCGGTTAATGGTTTTCCCTGCTCTAAGGTAATAATTGTGGAAATGTCTTCTGCATTATCAAGGAGTAATTGATACCACTTTTTCAAGCGACGAGAGCGCTCTTTAGCACTTAACTTTGCCCAGCGAATTTGCTCGGTTTTACACTTACCAATAATGTCATCTAATTCCTCAAGAGCACTGGGCTTTAGTCGAACTAACTCTTGCTCAGTTGCAGGGTTGATGACCACAATTCCCTCTTCGGAAGACCATTGTTTAAATACGGATTTCAAGGTTTCATTTTTTATTTGTTGCATCATCAAACTTACTCCTACGAGAACTCCTCTTAGGTTAATCTTTACTAGCAAGATCAGCAAAGAAAACAAAGTTTTCTAAAAGACATGAATGTTCGAATGACTTTATTCTCTTAACAGTCTAGACGCTCATTCTCTTCCAATGACTAAATCAGACTAGCGGTAACAAACTCCAGCAATCCATTCTCCTAGGGACTATCCAGAACACTAGAACGATGAATATTTGCGAAGTAGCAGTAGAAAACTCTTATTAGAGAGGAGCGTTAACGAAATACGCAGTGACAAGAATGCAGAATACGAGCTAGCTTATGCGAATTCTCTGGTCTAATGACCGGCATAACCCATCAGTCCCCAGCATTTACTATAGGCTCGAATCTGTAGAGAAATGGGCAAGATTACATTCAACTAGAATTGTGCAACTTGGTTACAGAGAAAGCTGGTCCTACAGATACCAAAAATCTTAGTCTTTCAAGTGAAGCTTAATATAAGTGGCAGCGGTTCCGGACTACTAATAGGCCTTTCCGCAGGACTCATTCGATTGAAGGGAAAAATATACTCGCATTAACGAAAAAGCCCCAGTCTTTCGACTGAGGCTTAATATAAGTGGCGGAGTGGACGGGACTCGAACCCGCGACCCCCGGCGTGACAGGCCGGTATTCTAACCAACTGAACTACCACTCCGCAGTGGTATCACTCGCTTGTAATCAGCAAGTGTCCAAAATTTAAAGCCTGGCGATGTCCTACTCTCACATGGGGAAGCCCCACACTACCATCGGCGCTATTTCGTTTCACTTCTGAGTTCGGCATGGAAATCAGGTGGGTCCAAAACGCTATGGTCACCAAGCAAATTCTTTACGTTTTGTTTTAGGCTTTAATTTAAAGTCTAAAACAAACAATAAATGGTGCTGATACCCAGAATCGAACTGGGGACCTCATCCTTACCAAGGATGCGCTCTACCGACTGAGCCATATCAGCACATTATTTGTGTCCGTAAGGACTAAAAAAGCCCGCTTTTACAAACGGGCTCTCTTAACTTTTGTCTTCAACTTTTTAAAAGGAGAAAACTAAATTTAAAGCCTGGCGATGTCCTACTCTCACATGGGGAAGCCCCACACTACCATCGGCGCTATTTCGTTTCACTTCTGAGTTCGGCATGGAAGTCAGGTGGGTCCAAAACGCTATGGTCGCCAAGCAAATTCTTTAATTCGGAAAGCTGTTTTCGTTCTTACACATTCAATGTTCTTTCATTGAGTCCATCAAAACCCCTTGGGTGTTGTATGGTTAAGCCTCACGGGCAATTAGTACAGGTTAGCTCAACGCCTCACAACGCTTACACACCCTGCCTATCAACGTCGTAGTCTACGACAACCCTTTAGGATACTTAAAGTATCAGGGAGAACTCATCTCAAGGCTCGCTTCCCGCTTAGATGCTTTCAGCGGTTATCGATCCCGAACTTAGCTACCGGGCAATGCGTCTGGCGACACAACCCGAACACCAGAGGTTCGTCCACTCCGGTCCTCTCGTACTAGGAGCAGCCCCTTTCAATTCTCCAACGCCCACGGCAGATAGGGACCGAACTGTCTCACGACGTTCTAAACCCAGCTCGCGTACCACTTTAAATGGCGAACAGCCATACCCTTGGGACCGACTTCAGCCCCAGGATGTGATGAGCCGACATCGAGGTGCCAAACACCGCCGTCGATATGAACTCTTGGGCGGTATCAGCCTGTTATCCCCGGAGTACCTTTTATCCGTTGAGCGATGGCCCTTCCATTCAGAACCACCGGATCACTATGACCTGCTTTCGCACCTGCTCGAATTGTCATTCTCGCAGTCAAGCGGGCTTATGCCATTGCACTAACCTCACGATGTCCAACCGTGATTAGCCCACCTTCGTGCTCCTCCGTTACGCTTTGGGAGGAGACCGCCCCAGTCAAACTACCCACCAGGCACTGTCCGCAACCCCGATAAGGGGTCGACGTTAGAACATCAACACTACAAGGGTGGTATTTCAAGGACGGCTCCACGCAATCTAGCGACTGCGCTTCAAAGCCTCCCACCTATCCTACACATGTAGGGTCAATGTTCAGTGCCAAGCTGTAGTAAAGGTTCACGGGGTCTTTCCGTCTAGCCGCGGGTACACTGCATCTTCACAGCGATTTCAATTTCACTGAGTCTCGGGTGGAGACAGCGTGGCCATCATTACGCCATTCGTGCAGGTCGGAACTTACCCGACAAGGAATTTCGCTACCTTAGGACCGTTATAGTTACGGCCGCCGTTTACCGGGGCTTCGATCAAGAGCTTCGACCGAAGTCTAACCCCATCAATTAACCTTCCGGCACCGGGCAGGCGTCACACCGTATACGTCATCTTGCGATTTTGCACAGTGCTGTGTTTTTAATAAACAGTTGCAGCCACCTGGTATCTGCGACTCTCAATAGCTCCATCCGCGAGGGACTTCACCGTCGAGAGCGTACCTTCTCCCGAAGTTACGGTACCATTTTGCCTAGTTCCTTCACCCGAGTTCTCTCAAGCGCCTTGGTATTCTCTACCCGACCACCTGTGTCGGTTTGGGGTACGATTCCTTACAATCTGAAGCTTAGAGGCTTTTCCTGGAAGCATGGCATCAATGACTTCACATCCGTAGATGCTCGACGTCGTGTCTCAGCCTTAAGAAGAGCCGGATTTACCTAACTCTTCAGCCTACGCACTTGAACCTGGACAACCGTCGCCAGGCCCACCTAGCCTTCTCCGTCCCCCCATCGCAATTGTAAGAAGTACGGGAATATTAACCCGTTTCCCATCGACTACGCCTTTCGGCCTCGCCTTAGGGGTCGACTTACCCTGCCCCGATTAACGTTGGACAGGAACCCTTGGTCTTCCGGCGAGGAGGTTTTTCACCCCCTTTATCGTTACTCATGTCAGCATTCGCACTTCTGATACGTCCAGCATGCGTTACCACACACCTTCAACCGCTTACAGAACGCTCCCCTACCCAATGCACTAAAGTGCATTGCCGCAGCTTCGGTTTACTACTTAGCCCCGTTACATCTTCCGCGCAGGCCGACTCGACCAGTGAGCTATTACGCTTTCTTTAAATGATGGCTGCTTCTAAGCCAACATCCTGGCTGTCTGAGCCTTCCCACATCGTTTCCCACTTAGTAGTAATTTGGGACCTTAGCTGGCGGTCTGGGTTGTTTCCCTCTCCACGACGGACGTTAGCACCCGCCGTGTGTCTCCCGGATAGTACTTACTGGTATTCGGAGTTTGCAAAGGGTTGGTAAGTCGGGATGACCCCCTAGCCTTAACAGTGCTCTACCCCCAGTAGTATTCGTCCGAGGCGCTACCTAAATAGCTTTCGGGGAGAACCAGCTATCTCCAGGTTTGATTGGCCTTTCACCCCTAGCCACAAGTCATCCGCTAATTTTTCAACATTAGTCGGTTCGGTCCTCCAGTTGATGTTACTCAACCTTCAACCTGCCCATGGCTAGATCACCTGGTTTCGGGTCTATATCCAGAGACTGAACGCCCAGTTAAGACTCGGTTTCCCTACGGCTCCCCTAGATGGTTAACCTTGCCACTGAATATAAGTCGCTGACCCATTATACAAAAGGTACGCAGTCACAGGACAAGCCTGCTCCTACTGCTTGTACGTACACGGTTTCAGGTTCTATTTCACTCCCCTCACAGGGGTTCTTTTCGCCTTTCCCTCACGGTACTGGTTCACTATCGGTCAGTCAGTAGTATTTAGCCTTGGAGGATGGTCCCCCCATATTCAGACAGGATATCACGTGTCCCGCCCTACTCGATTTCACTGAATATGCGTCGTCAGTTACGGGGCTATCACCCTGTATCGCCAAGCTTTCCAGCTTGTTCACCTAACGCCTATAAAGCTTAAGGGCTAGTCCAATTTCGCTCGCCGCTACTTTCGGAATCTCGGTTGATTTCTTTTCCTCGGGGTACTTAGATGTTTCAGTTCCCCCGGTTCGCCTCGTTATGCTATGTATTCACATAACGATACTTACTTATGTAAGTGGGTTTCCCCATTCGGAAATCCCAGACTCAAGTGGTTTTTACTACCTAATCTGGGCTTATCGCAAGTTAATACGTCCTTCATCGCCTCTGACTGCCAAGGCATCCACCGTGTACGCTTAGTCACTTAACCATACAACCCGAAGGAGTTTCGAGTTGATAATCAAATCACCAAAGTTGTCTCTCATTATTTGAATGAGCGAGAGACATTCGATTTTGCCGGACTCAAATTCCAAGAACACTTGAATGTGTTATTAGTTGTATTCATAAATGAATACTTTGAGAACTTTACAAACAACAATAAATTGTTGTTTTGTCAGCTTTCCAAATTGTTAAAGAGCTAATCACTTCAAAGAAGTAACCATTTTTAAGAACACTTAATTAAATGCGCTTAAAGATGGTATCCCGTAGGGGAGTCGAACCCCTGTTACCGCCGTGAAAGGGCGGTGTCCTAGGCCTCTAGACGAACGGGACACTAAGTTGAACATCTTGGGGGATGTTCTATCTCTTAAACTTCATAAACCATATCAATCTGTGTGAACACTCATCGCAATAATCATCGTATAAGGAGGTGATCCAGCGCCAGGTTCCCCTAGCGCTACCTTGTTACGACTTCACCCCAGTCATGAACCACAAAGTGGTAAGCGTCCCCCCGAAGGTTAAACTACCTACTTCTTTTGCAGCCCACTCCCATGGTGTGACGGGCGGTGTGTACAAGGCCCGGGAACGTATTCACCGTGGCATTCTGATCCACGATTACTAGCGATTCCGACTTCATGGAGTCGAGTTGCAGACTCCAATCCGGACTACGACGCACTTTTTGGGATTCGCTCACTTTCGCAAGTTGGCCGCCCTCTGTATGCGCCATTGTAGCACGTGTGTAGCCCTACTCGTAAGGGCCATGATGACTTGACGTCGTCCCCACCTTCCTCCGGTTTATCACCGGCAGTCTCCCTGGAGTTCCCGACATTACTCGCTGGCAAACAAGGATAAGGGTTGCGCTCGTTGCGGGACTTAACCCAACATTTCACAACACGAGCTGACGACAGCCATGCAGCACCTGTCTCAGAGTTCCCGAAGGCACCAATCCATCTCTGGAAAGTTCTCTGGATGTCAAGAGTAGGTAAGGTTCTTCGCGTTGCATCGAATTAAACCACATGCTCCACCGCTTGTGCGGGCCCCCGTCAATTCATTTGAGTTTTAATCTTGCGACCGTACTCCCCAGGCGGTCTACTTAACGCGTTAGCTCCGAAAGCCACGGCTCAAGGCCACAACCTCCAAGTAGACATCGTTTACGGCGTGGACTACCAGGGTATCTAATCCTGTTTGCTCCCCACGCTTTCGCATCTGAGTGTCAGTATCTGTCCAGGGGGCCGCCTTCGCCACCGGTATTCCTTCAGATCTCTACGCATTTCACCGCTACACCTGAAATTCTACCCCCCTCTACAGTACTCTAGTCTGCCAGTTTCAAATGCTATTCCGAGGTTGAGCCCCGGGCTTTCACATCTGACTTAACAAACCACCTGCATGCGCTTTACGCCCAGTAATTCCGATTAACGCTCGCACCCTCCGTATTACCGCGGCTGCTGGCACGGAGTTAGCCGGTGCTTCTTCTGTCGCTAACGTCAAACAACGCCGCTATTAACGACGCCGCCTTCCTCACGACTGAAAGTACTTTACAACCCGAAGGCCTTCTTCATACACGCGGCATGGCTGCATCAGGCTTGCGCCCATTGTGCAATATTCCCCACTGCTGCCTCCCGTAGGAGTCTGGACCGTGTCTCAGTTCCAGTGTGGCTGATCATCCTCTCAGACCAGCTAGGGATCGTCGCCTTGGTGAGCCCTTACCTCACCAACTAGCTAATCCCACCTAGGCATATCCTGACGCGAGAGGCCCGAAGGTCCCCCTCTTTGGCCCGTAGGCATCATGCGGTATTAGCCATCGTTTCCAATGGTTATCCCCCACATCAGGGCAATTTCCTAGGCATTACTCACCCGTCCGCCGCTCGACGCCGTTATCGTTCCCCGAAGGTTCAGATAACTCGTTTCCGCTCGACTTGCATGTGTTAGGCCTGCCGCCAGCGTTCAATCTGAGCCATGATCAAACTCTTCAATTTAAGATTTTGTTCGGCTCAATGAATACTGAACATTACATAAGTAATGTTTGAATTGACTGTGCTGAATCCGAAGATTCAATGGTCACTTCGTATCATTGAAACCTAATTTGAAACCGAAGTTTCTAATTGGATTATCATCAACGAGTGCCCACACAGATTGATAGGTCTATATTGTTAAAGAGCTTGCTTTGCGAGAACTTTTTCTCTCAAAGCGGAGGTGCATTCTAGCGATTTGGTTGTTAGTGTCAAACACTTTTTTCAACTAATTTTTCGTAGAACCTTTTTACCTCTTCGACCCTGCTGAAGCCTTGTGGCGTCTGCCGTGTCGATGGATGCGCATTATAGGGAGAAGATTTTCTTTGGCAAGACTAAAAGTACATTTTTTCTAAAAAAACATGCCAAGTGGATACATTCCATCCAACCCCAAAATTACCCCGAAATAACACTCAAGATTTTCACAACTTACCCACAAAAACCTGTGGATAACTACTCATCACTATCGAAGAAGTAAGAAATGCGTGAACGCGGATTAAGATACTCTTTGATTTTCTCCGGCAATTTAGACGGATGAATCGCGTTAACTATCTTTATATCCTTTGATGCAAGATCAATGATTGGCGCCTGCGTCCTTGGCACTGATGGGTCATAAACCAATACATTTGGGAATAATAGATGCGATGCATTCACTGAGATAACCAAGCCCACCATATTATTGGAAAGCTGAACCACAGTGCCTGGAGGAAACACGCCCATAAACTTAATCAGGATATTCAGGTTTTCTTCTTTATATAGGTGTTTACAGTTCTTATATAAATGAGAGAGTGCGGTATAAGGAATTTTTTGCTCTGAGACTATCGGTGTATGACACAAGTTATCAAATGCGTTAGCTACAGCAATAATTTGAGCAAACTCGTTGATCTCATCTCCTTTCAGACCTTTGGGATAGCCAGACCCATCTCTTAGTTCATGGTGCTGTGCAATCACAACTCTCGCAACTTCGGGAAAACCTTCTATTTGACTCGCAAGGTCTACTCCATATTTGGTGTGCAACTTTAAGTAGTTAGTTTCTGGTTCCGTCAGCGGTGCTTGCTTTCTTAATATTGCGGTAGGAATTTTTATTTTCCCGATATCGTGGAATAGCGCTGAGAATGAAAGCTCTTTCAACTGCGCAGCTGAGTACCCCTTAGCACGGCCAATCATCATAGCGATAACAGCAACATTCAACGAATGGAAATAAATATCTTCAAACTCATTTTTACCGTTCATCAGGTGTAGAGTGACATTATCATCACACATTAACTTCTCGACGATATCTTCAATAAGAAGCTTCGCTTCATCAACGGCAGCTGTTGGACGATTACGAATTTTCGTCATGACCGAGCGCATACGCGCAAGAGAGCGCTCAAACTCTTTTTCGCACTGGATAACGCGTCGACGATACGCACTTAACTTTTCTATGCGGTTTTGTTTTTCTTGCCAAAGTTTTTGAGTTTCATGATCTAGCGACGCTTCATTCGTTACTCTATCAGCTTGTATCTGGTCGACTGGAAGTGGTGCGGCATCACTTTGCTCTGGATTAAAGTAAACGAACTTTACACCGAGGTGACGGATCATCTCGACTTGTTCTTGATCTTTAATCTTAAAACTATTGAGTAGAAAAGGGTGATCGTTCCACTTTAGCGGAAGACGGATATGTAATCCGGGTTGAATACGATCGACCGTAAGTTTAATGGCTGCCACTTATTCACTACTGATTTACGTTGCCTAAGAGAGTTAGAATACTAGTAAATTTTGTGAATAAATTCATCAGTAAGTATCAAAACATCAGATGGTCATTTCTAATGACTCATTTAATGAGCAAAAGCAAGCTACTTTAAGGTTCGATCTGCTTTGCGTATTTTTAGCTGAGCCTCGAACGTTGGCTTATCTATTATTTCTTGACCTTTGACTAATCCCATTAATGTTTGTACCGCTACACGGGCCATATCACTGATAGGAAAGTGCACTGCCGACACTGTAGGATAAAGGCTTTCACAAAGGTCGACACTGTCAAAGCTAGTTAAAGAGATTTGCTCCGGTACTGAAATATTGTGCTCGTGTAAGTACTGCATTGCACCGACCGTCATTTCCTCACTGCAAGAAAAGACTGCAGTAACTTCAGGGTGTCGTTGTAAAATTGCAGCCATTGCATCATAACCACTTTGCCGACCATAATTCCCTTCTTCACACCAGCTTTCCTCAATATCGATACCTGCGTCCTTCATCGCATCAACGTACCCAAGCTTTCTTAATAAACTATTATGACGTTGGGATGGACCGGTAATACAGGCGATTTTTCTATGACCACCAGCTAAAAGATGCTCGACGGCAATACGGCTTGCATGATGATGATTAAAAGTAACGCAACGCTCTTCTATTCCTTCAACATAGCGATCCAGAAGAACGAAAGGCGTTGGCTGTTTTGCTAATTCACGTAAATCATCATCTGACAAATAACGACTATGGAGGACATAGCCATCACAACGCAGATCATTAAAACGCTGAATGGCTTCCTTTTCACCTTCTGCAGAATGATGTCCTTGAGCGGTAATCAGAAACTTTTTATGAATATCCAGCTCAGTCTGAACCTGCTCCATCATCTCGCCAAAGAAGCCCCCCGTATAGTAAGTCACCAATAAGCCAACCATATTACTGGATGAGGTTGCGAGTGAACGAGCAATCGCACTCGGGCGATAATTCAGTTGCGCCATAGCTTGCTCTACTTTTTTTCGAGTTTCTTCGCGAAACTTCCCCTCCCCATTAATGATTCGAGAAACGGTAGAGCGATTTACACCGGCGAGTTCGGCGACATCTTTAATCCTTGCCATAATGCTATTGGGTCCAACTGCAATTGTTATTAAATATCCGTTTGTGTAGAACGGCTGCCAGCAATTCGTAAGGTGCTCATAGGGGGCGAAGCTGGCAGCCTTTAATCATACACCGACCATTTGATTGGTAGAAACGAGCTCAGAGTAATCCGTGACAGCTATACCATGTTGAGCTAACTGTTCTTTTAAAATGGGAGAGGTAAGAACTTGTAACTCTAGCTCTCGCTGAAGCGCATAGCCACTCTTTAAAATCAGCGCTTGATCGGCCTCTGCCGGGTGGCACATCACCTCAACCAAATCATAGTCTGTCTTTAGACTCAATAAATGCGCCATCAAACCATCCAAACTTACTTTTTGATCGTAAAACTCATCAGTAAAGACATACCTTGTTGTCATAGATTCTTGACACAAGCCAGTGCCCCGCAGTGGCACTCGGTATTCACTCGCTACTTCTTTAATAACGGGCAAAATTTGAGGGTGAGTATGCGCGTGATGATGGCTATCTAAGTGGCTTAGCTCTAACCCAAGCGATAAAAAATGTTCCACCTGAGCTTTTGCTTCGTCATAAATGACCTGAGTTTCGAAGTCCTGCTTACCCCACAGTTCGTCGTATTTGATAAAATGCGCTCGACCGTTGGTCAAATTAGGGTGCCCAGTTAGAGGCACTCCCGCTGTAAACCTAAGATGAACGCCAATTCTCAAGTCTGGATTATGGCGAGCCAACTCTAAAGCATGTTTCTCAGCATCCATACCGACCATCATGGTGGTTGAATGAACAACACCTTGCTGATGAGCTTTTACGATGCCGTTATTTACACCTCTCGTTAAACCAAAATCATCAGCATTAAAAATGACTTTCATTGGCGTCCTTCCTTAGTACTACAACGTCGTTAGTTTAAATTGAGGTAAATACGGAGCGTTCACCGCTAGAATATCATCCAGAATTGACTTGGCACGACCAATGTCTGGCACCAATGGGTTGTTGGTTAATGCCATGAGCGCTTTGTCATAATTACCTTCCACAGCAGCGTCTATTGTCAACTGCTCATATGCTTTGACTTGATAGAGTAATCCTTTGATATTGTTTGACAGCTCACCAACCGCAAGAGGTTTCGCGCCCCAACTACCAATCACCGCGCTACACTCAATCACAGCATCATCAGGGAGGCCGTTAATCGCTCCGTTATTTAAGACGTTAACAACATGAATACTATTACGATTGTTATAAATTGAATCAACCAAGTTTAGTGATGCATCTGAATAATAAGCCCCGCCCCGCTCTTCTAACTCTTTCGGCTTATGATCGAGATTAGGATCTTGATAGAGCTTGAATAGCGCATTTTCTGTTTCCATTACCTGCTCAGCACGAGTGCCCTTTTCACCCGCGCTTTGTTTCTCTTCAGCGAGCATAGCATCGGTTTGATAGAAATAACGATGGTAAGGACATGGTATCGCCCCCAGCGCTTTTAGAAATGCTGGATCCCACGGTTCTTCCCAGATGTTCTTCATGCTGAAGTTAGCACCATCACCGACTTTCTCTAATACCGTTTGAGTAATATCTTCTCCATTGAGCCATGCTTTGTGCACCCAAACGAGATGGTTTAATCCGGCAAACTCAAGTTGTAGCTCTTTTGGCTCGCACTCCATCATTTCTGCGATCATCATTTCCATCGAAACCGGCACATTACATAAACCAATACTCTTTACTTTGGTGTACTTACTGACGGCTTCAGAGACCAAACCCGCAGGGTTGGTGAAATTGAGCATCCATGCATTGGGTGCCAACTCTTCAATATCTTTACATATATCAAGAATAACCGGGATGGTTCGCAGTGCTTTAGCAAACCCACCAGGGCCTGTTGTTTCTTGGCCGATGACGTCGTATTTAATTGGAATTCGCTCGTCATTAGCACGAGCAGCAAGGCCACCCACACGGAACTGCGTCATCACAAAGTCCGCATCTTTTATCGCAGCACGACGATCAAAGTCTGCTTTTATCTCAATCTTTGCACCTGCTTTATCAACCATTCGCTGCGCTAGACCTTTGATAATCTCAAGCTTCTCAGCTCCTGACTCAATGTCCACAAAATGAATCTTCTTAACGGGTAAATATTCTAAGCGCTTAATAACCCCTTCAACCAGTTCAGGGGTATAGCTACTACCACCGCCAATAATGGCAAGTTTGATCGCCTCTCTAGACATTTTTCTCCCCTTATTTGTTCGAGATTTTTTTGTTCAGTGCAACGATTTCTACAGCCATTTCTTGAGCCAAAATCGTGGTCATTAAGTGATCTTGAGCATGTACCATCACTAACGTCATCGGGACTTTCCCTTCCCCCTGATCTTCCTCAATCAACTGAGTCTGAATTAAGTGGGCTTTGTTAATGCACTCTCTTGCTTGAGAGAGCTTCTCCTCAGCCGCATCAAAATCTTGTTCTCTAGATAAACGCAACGCCTCGTAGCTCAAACTTCTGGCTTCGCCAGCATTACAGATGATCTCCATCACAACCAATTCTTGTTCCATCATTTTCTCTCCGAAAATCGGGCCGCGGTAATTGCGGCCCATTAAGCACCGTTAAGCAGTAACACCTTCACCTGAAGGTTGCGTCTCATCCTTAGTTTCTTTCGTCGTTGGTAGTTCTTGCTCCAACATTTGCTTCTCAAACATTTTGAAGAATGGGAAGTAGATAATTAGATCAAGAATCAATAAACCAATGACGAGCAATACTGGAGCAAAGGTCCAACCGCTACCCCACGAAGCACCTATCAGTGCTGGTGTTGTCCAAGGCGTTGTAGCGACCCCCATACCCACAAAGCCGACATGCACAGCAAAGTACGCTATCGTAGCGTTGATGACTGGAGCGAAGACGAACGGGATAAACAAGGTCGGGTTCATCACAACTGGGCTACCGAAGATCACAGGTTCATTGATTTGGAAGAAGCCAGGCACCGCACTCATTCGACCAATACTCTTAAGGTGAACAGAACGGCTAAATGACATCAGCATAACAAGAGCAAGTGTTGCACCAGAGCCACCGATAAAGATGTAAAAATCCCAGAAAGGCTGAGTAAATACGTTTGGAATCGGTTCACCTGCAACAAAGGCTTCGATGTTGGCACCAATGTTGGTCAAGAAAATTGGAGAAAGCAGCCCCACAACAATTGCAGCACCATGGATACCCGCAAACCAAAGTAGTTGGCAAAGCAATAGAGCGCCAATAATGGCAGGCAATGAGTTAGACGCACTAATTAAAGGCTTAAAAACTGCCATGACCGCATCTGGAATCAACATGTCGTACTGGGTTTGCACGAAAAGGCTAAGTGGATATAAGGTAATGAATATCGCTAAGACTGGTAACAGTACTTCAAATGATCGTGCAATCGCCGGTGGAACTTGCTCTGGCATGCGAATCGTAATGTTGTGTTTTTTCATAAAACGGTAGAGCTCTACCGAGAAGAATGCACACATCACAGCAGTGAAGATCCCTGTTCCTCCCATATGTGACATAGACAACGCGCCATCTTTAGCAGGGGCCGCGATGAGTAAAAAAGACATCAGCGACAATACAGCACTCGTGATCCCATCCATCTTGTAAGCCTTAGCTAAGCTATAAGCAACGCCGAGCGAAACAAAAATGGTCATGATCCCCATCGACATGTTGTAGGGCATCATTATGGTATCAAAATGTGTGGTGGCGAAATCGAGCCAAATTCGACCAAAAGTAAAGGTCGTGTCTTCGGCAAATGGTGGGAATGCAAAAATCAAAATGAAACTACCGACAATAATAAACGGCATTGCAACTATAAAACCGTCTCTCATTGCTCGAACATGGGGCTGATTCCCCACTTTTGCTGCTATAGGGGCTATATGCTTTTCGACTGCGCCTATAATTGCGTCATAAAGCTTCATAGAATCCATCCTTATTTTAGGCAAAAGAATCCCGCATCAAATATTTATATTTGATGTACAGTTATCTTTTTTAATTTAAAACTATGGTTTAGTTAATTAATTCTAATGCTTGCTCTAGTACTTCCTCTCCCTTCATCATTCCATAATGCTGAGGAGAAATCGCATCAATGTTTTTACCATGCTCTTGCGCCGTTTTTCTTAGCTCTTCTAGCTGAAAACGTACTTGAGGCCCGAGAAGACAAACATCGTACTCTTTAATTGCATCTTCAAATGCATTCACTGACATCGCATCAATTTTGCACTCAATTCCTTTATTTTCAGCAGCTTGCTCCATTTTTTTAACAAGCATACTGGTTGACATCCCTGCGCTACAGCATAAAAGGATCTTTTTCATAGCCTTACTCCCGTTGTGTAAATTTCAACCTGCAAAAACTGTAGCAAAAATAACCAAGACAAAAAAGCGCAACCGGTTGCATTATTCGTGAACACAATCCCAATTTAGAAAATACGACCTGTTTTTTAGTAATTATTTAGGTCTAGGATAAAAGTCAGGAAATAAATTAAGACACTACATTAGGTTTCAAATTATCAATATATTACTACTGACAACGTCGTTATTAATTTCTAAAAAGGAATAGAGAATGAAATTTAATAAATTGGCTATTGCAACGCTTGTAAGTGCCGCACTATCACAATACTCATTTGCTCAAACCGACTCTAAAGGCACCATTTATCTAACGTTTGATGATGGACCAATCAATGCTTCTATTGACGTTATTCAAGTACTTAACCAAGAAGATATCAAAGCGACGTTTTACTTTAATGCTTGGCACTTAGACGGAATTGGTGATGAGAATGAAGACCGTTCGCTAGAAGCCTTAAAGCTCGCATTAGACACTGGTCATATTGTCGCGAACCATAGTTACGATCATATGGTTCATAACTGCGTTGATGAGTTTGGACCTAATAGCGCAGCAGAATGTAATGCTACCGGCGACCACCAGCTTAACTCGTACCAAGATCCTGTTTACGATGCCTCAATGTTTACGGAAAACTTATCTGTGTTAGAGAAGTATTTGCCTAACATTACAAGCTACCCGAATTATAAGGCAACAGAGTTTGCTAGACTGCCCTACACCAACGGCTGGCGCGTGACTAAAGACTTCAAAGCAGATGGATTATGTGCAACGTCTGATGACTTTAAACCTTGGGAACCAGGCTACGTTTGTAATATCAACGACCCATCAAACAGTGTGAAAGCCTCAATTGCGGTACAAAACATTCTGGCTAATAAAGGCTATCAAACACATGGTTGGGATGTAGATTGGGCACCTGAAAACTGGGGGATAGCAATGCCAGCCAACAGTCTAACAGAGGCAGAACCTTTCCTAGGTTACGTAGATGCAGCATTGAACAACTGTGCTCCTACCACCATCAACCCGATCAACTCAAAAGCACAAGAGTTTCCATGTGGTACACCACTCCACGCAGACAAGGTCATTATTCTAACGCATGAGTTTTTGTTTGAAGATGGTAAGCGAGGAATGGGCGCAACCAAGAATTTACCTAAATTAGCGGAATTTATCCGACTAGCAAAACAAGCTGGCTATGTATTCGATACGATGGATAACTACACACCAAACTGGCAAGTTGGTCATAGCTACAACGCTGGCGACTACGTCCTACATTTAGGCACCGTTTACCAAGCAGTGACCAGCCATAACGCACAGCAGGACTGGGCACCTTCCCCAACCTCTAGCCTTTGGACCAATGCTGATCCGGCAACAAATTGGGAAGTGAATGTTTCATATAAAGAGGGAGATGTAGTGACGTACTCTGGCAAACGTTATCTCGTCAACGTCCCACACGTCTCTCAAGCCGATTGGACACCTGACTCACAGAACACCTTGTTCACAGCTCTATAAGCTGTTCCCTACTATTATCATGTAGTAGCTTGCGCGAGGTAATCCCTCGCGCTTTTTTATTTTTAGAAAAGTAAAAATGGAAAGCAGTAAAGAGTGGACTGACTGGGCCTGGCATTCCTGACGCCACGCTGGATTTGAATTCACAAACCCTAGATACAACAAAGCCCCGACTTACGTCGAGGCTTTATCATATGAATTATGGTACCGGTGGGCGGACTTGAACCGCCACGCCCGAAGGCAACGGATTTTGAATCCGTCGTGTATACCAATTTCACCACACCGGCATCTTTGGGCTATTGCCCTTTGATGATTGGCATTATACGGAAGCTTTTGACCTGCGCAAGCAGAAATACCTTAAATAACTATCGTTTGCTGATAATTTCGCCACAAAGTGTGACAAAGCTGTACTGATAAGAAACGTACGCTCCATTTCCTACTACTGATCCAGGTGAAAATGAGTATACGCAACTCTTTTTAAATTCTATTCACTGTAATATCAGAAACATAACCATTCCCAATGCTCGACAAAGCCGTATGGAGCATCTCGGCAGCATCTTCCGCTTGCATGAAGTGACTCGTGTCCATCGTGTTGCCGCTTGTCTTCCAGAATTCCGTATCCATACCACCAGGATAAACCGCGATAATTTTCATCGGCTTTCCTTTTAACTCCAAACGAACCGACTCGATTAATCCTTTGACAGCCCACTTCACAGCACAATACGTAGACTCTTGCGCTTTTGGTTGTTGAGCGGCTGTGGACATGATCATGACCACTTTTATCGGTTGATCTTTGTAACGCTTTACTAACTCTCTTAACACATGAATCGCAGAATTCAGGTTATTATCAATCAGTTTTTGAATCTCTTCCGGCTCCTGCTCTTCCAGTTCGCCAAAATAACCACTTCCTGCACTATGAATGACCATTTCAGGCGGCTGTTTCATCCCATCAAATAGGTGTTTCACATCTTGATGCAGTGAGAGGTTGCAAGCTTGATATCCGACGTTATGAGAGAGTTGTTTAGCTAATGCGGATAGTTTTTCTGTGTTTCTTCCTATGATATACGTCTCTTTGTCTTCCGCATCATAACGCTTTGCCAGCTCTGCCCCTAAACCGCTACTTGCACCTGTAATTACAATCATGGCTACCTCTTTTCTATCACATACTTTTAATGTATCTATCAATTAAGGTAACAGAATCTTGGTAATTCACACCTCAAGAACACCGTTCTTTGAAGCAAGCGGCTTTCTTACTCTCATGATGCATGAAATTCCAAGTAGAACGAGGAAGATTTAACCTATGCTTAAGCAAGAATAACTTTCTGAATTTTCTATCGACTTTCGAGTAAGAACTGAATAGGAGCATGCGAATGACTGGGTCAAAATGGCAATGGTTACTGAAGCAAATGACGCGCAAATTGTGGGTTCGCACATCACTTTATGCCTTACTTGCTGTCGCCACCGCCCTAATATCCATTGTTTTAAACCAGTTCATTACTCTGCCTCCTGCAATCAACGTCAGTAAGGATTTGCTTAACAACATATTAAATATCCTCGCGACTTCCATGCTTGCGGTGACCACATTCTCGCTCAATATAATGGTCTCAGCGTACAGTGCCGCTAGTGCAGGGGTAACGCCGCGAGCGACAAAACTGTTGATGGAAGACAGCACAACACAAAATGCTTTGGCGACCTTTCTTGGCTCTTTTCTATTTAGTTTGGTAGGCATTATCGCGCTAGGCATTGGCGCCTATCATCAACAAGCACAAATTTACCTATTCATCGTTACCATCGCCGTGATCGTGATGATCATACTCACCTTGCTACGTTGGATTCAGCACCTTTCCGTACTAGGGAGAGTCAGTGAAACTACCTCCTACGTGGAACAAGCTTTGTTAGATGCGATAAGAAAACGTGGTCGGGAACGCTGGCTAGGCGCTCACCCATGGAGCCATCCAGAACATAAACCCAGAGGAAGCAAGCCTATTTTCAGCCAAGAAATTGGCTACTTACAGCATGTTGATATGCATCATCTCGATAGTATTGCTGAAGCAAACCAATGCACCATCTATCTTGAACGACAACCAGGAAGTTTTGTGTATGTGAGTCAACCATTGGCTTGGGTTTGTGGAGCGTTGCCAGACGAAAACGAAATAACTGCGGCCTTCACGATTCGAACGGAGCGTTCCTATGATCAAGATCCTCGTTTTGGATTAGTCGTCATGGCGGAGATCGCCTCACGAGCTCTCTCCCCCGCCGTGAATGATAACGGTACCGCGATTGATGTTCTTGGGCGTTCTGTACGAGCGCTTTCATTATGGGGAGAGTTACTCAGCGAGCCGCCTACCAAAACTCGATACCCTAGGCTATTTGTGCCCGCATTGAGCTGCCAGGATTTGTTTGATGATGTCTTTTTGCCAATCGCGCACGATGGTGTAGCGCAACTCCAAATACAGATTCGCCTACAAAAAGCCTTGCTGGCTCTTTCTAGTATGCACCCCAAGTTGTTTTTATCACCTGCAACCAAGCTATCAGAAAAAGCTTTAGAGCTCTCCTTGAGCCAGCATTATACCGAAGATGAGAAACACCAACTCTCTCATCTGTCTAATCTAGTTACAGACCAAAAAGCTAATGGTTAGGCAAGTAAAATTCAGTTGAAATAGGTTACCGAAAGGCCTTGTACATCATGGTATATATTCATAACACACAGCAGAAAAGTCACTTCGTTTATGCATAATTAAAGACTCTGTGCGTTAGGTCTCTTTTCTCTTGGTGAGGGAATCTATATTCTGACGCACAATTTTTAAGGTAAGTGATGGAATAATGACAACGTCTACAACTCTTCCACCTGCTGGTCTCTTTCGTCGACTTGCAGCGTTGATTTACGACACATTGATTATTATCGCAATTGAAATGATGGCCGCAGGTATTGTTATGGCCGTTGTATTTGCACTAAATGCAGCAGGGCTGTTGAGCTACGGCGAGTACGCAGATGCCGCTGATATGCTCGGAAAGCACCCTGTATTAAGCCCTCTATTTACACTGTATCTTGCGGTTGTGTGGATATATTTCTTTGTCTTCTTCTGGACGCGAGCAGGGCAAACACTTGGGATGCGCGCTTGGAAACTTCGAGTTCGCAATGCCAAAGACGGTGCGCCGATTACAGTCACTCAAGCCCTGATCCGCATTGCAACATCAGGCTTTGGTTTGGCAAACCTGACTGTGCCGATTGATCCCAAGAAACGTGGTTTCCACGACATTTGGGCAAAAACAGAGGTTGTTGTGTTGCCTAAGGCAAACTAACTTATCCGGGAATACAAAAAAGGAAGGCATAATGCCTTCCTTTTACACTTTATCCGATGAAGCATGGTTTATTCGGTGATACTTCAGCTACAGCTTTCTTCTCAGCAGCGCAATCGCAATGGCTAAGAACACCAGACTCGGAGCCAATGCACCAAACACTGGGGATATGCCATATACCAAGCTTAATGGGCCAAAGAACTCACTGGATATATAAAAAGTAAACCCGGCAACCACACCCGATAATACCCTTGCCCCCATGGTCACACTTCTGAGTGGTCCGAAAACAAACGATAGCGCCATCAACATCATCACGGCAATTGAAAGCGGCTGTGTCAACTTACGCCAAAACGCCAATTCATAGCGAGACGCATCTTGCTCTGATGCTTTCAGATAGGTCACGTAATCATACAAACCGCTCAGTGATAACTCTTCAGGCTTTACCGTCACCACAGCTAGCTTATCTGGGGCCAATGACGTATGCCATTCCATCTGTTCGATGTCTTGCTTCGAAATCACGTTTTCATTTTTCATATCCGTGATTTGTACGTCGCGCATCAACCAGTTGTTATCTTGTTGATAGTCGACCTCTTCAGCAAAGATAACCTTTTGTAGATTCTTATCATCATCAAAACGCCACATATTTAAAGCATAAAGCTTGTCGTCTTCGACTTTACCTATAAAGATAAAGTCGTTTGCGTCACGAGCCCAAACTCCAGAACGAACTGAGACAATACTACCTCCAGATATCGCAAAGGATCGTAGATCACGAGCCATCTTTTGTGCTTCTGGAGCGCCCCATTGCCCTAACGTCATAACGATAAGCATAAGTGGCACCGCCGTTTTGAGAACGGATAACCCGATATCCAACTTTGAGAAACCAGCAGCTTGCATCACCACCAGCTCAGAGCTTGACGCCAACATACCCAAACCAATCAGGGCACCGAGTAATGCCGCCATTGGGAAGAACATTTCGATATCACGCGGCACACTGAGCAACACAAAGTACAACGCATGAGTGAGGTCATACACGCCTCGCCCTACTTTACGTAACTGTTCTACGTATTTGATGATGCCCGATAAGCCAACAAACGTCGCTAAAACCAAGGCAGTGGTAGAGATGATGGTTCTACCGATGTAAAGGTCTAAGATTTTGAACACAGCTTACGCGAGCCTCTTCTTACGGAATTTGTCTTTTATTCGTCGAGCAGCAACGCTGTCCATCATATTGGCCATGATTGCGACAATCAGTAACATCGCATTAATAGGCCACATGCCGATTGCCGCCGGAATGTCACCATCTTCTAATGCAGATTTTGTTGCACTAATCGCCAGGAAATACGCTAGATAAATAAGAATCGCGGGCCCCATTTTGGCAAATCGTCCCTGACGCGGATTCACCGCTGACAAAGGAATAACCAACATCGTTAAGAGTGGAATACACACAAATAACGAAATGCGCCATTGCAGCTCTGCTTGCGCTTCTGGGTCTGGGTGTCCAATCAAGTCAACCGTTGGGTACGCTTCCCAATCTCGCCCTTTCTTTTTGACCTCACGCTGGCCGATAACGCCTTCGTATTCATCGAATTTTGTGATCATATATTCAACGCGAGTAGGCACACCTTCATAACGCGTGCCTTCTTTCATGGTGATGACCTGACGGCCGTCCGACAGTTCTTTTACTTCACCAGAGGACGAGAACATCACACTCGGCAATACTGAATCTCTCGGGCGCATCTGCGCGACAAAAACGTTGCTCAATGTATTGTCTTTAATGTCATCAATGAACACAACCGATGAACCATCTGGCGTGCCTTGGAATTGCCCTTTCTTTAGCAAGTCAACGCTGTTTTCTGCTGCCACTTGCTCATAAAGTTGCTCTACACGGTCTTGAGACCACGGCGATAACCACAATGCATTGAAAGCCGCCACAGCAGAAGTAATCAGTGCTAAGTACAAGGCCGCTTGTACCAGGAATTTGTTACCAATACCTGTCGCGTTCATAACGACAATTTCGCTCTCTGCATACAGGCGACCAAACGTGATCAGTATGCCGATATACAGACTCAAAGGCAGCATTAACAACCCCATTGCTGGCATATTCAAACCAACAATCGAGAAAATCAATCCAGCAGGAATATCCCCATCAGAAGCATCAGCAAGAACACTTATGAATTTCTGGCTTACAAACACCAAAAAAAGTACGAAAAAAATCGCAAATTGGCTCTTGAGTGTTTCGCGGATCAAATATCTAACAATAATCACGCTGAAATTACCTATACAAAACTTGTTTTTTTGGTCGAATCACTATAGTTTCCCGTTGAACCATTTATTTTTTTAAAAATTATAAACTAGATGTTAGTCGCTTAATCAGCTCTGCATGTAAGCCTGGAGCTAAAATTCAACAAGTAAGCGATCATTATCTAACATTTAGAGCAATTTGTCTTCAGGATGTAGGAGTACGCATGGAGTTCAGTGTAAAAAGTGGCAGTCCAGAGAAACAACGTAGCGCATGTATCGTTGTTGGTGTGTTTGAACCACGTCGCCTTTCTCCAGTAGCCGAACAACTTGATAAAATCAGTGACGGTTACATCAGTTCACTACTTCGCCGTGGTGATCTAGAGGGTAAACCTGGTCAGATGCTGCTACTGCATCAAGTACCAGGTGTTTTGTCAGAGCGCGTTTTACTTGTCGGTTGCGGCAAAGAGCGTGAACTTGGCGAGCGCCAGTACAAGGAAATCATTCAAAAGACGATCAGCACACTTAACGAGACAGGCTCAATGGAAGCGGTATGTTTCCTAACTGAACTGCATGTTAAGGGTCGCGATACATACTGGAAAGTACGCCAGGCTGTAGAAGCGACTAAAGATGGTCTATACACATTTAATCAATTCAAGAGCGTTAAACCTGAAACTCGCCGCCCACTGCGCAAGCTTGTTTTCAACGTACCAACGCGTCGTGAATTAAACTTGGGTGAAAAAGCAATCACTCATGGTCTAGCTATCGCATCAGGTGTCAAAGCCTCAAAAGACCTTGGCAACATGCCGCCAAACGTAGCTAATCCAGCTTACCTTGCTTCTCAAGCTCGTCGTCTAGCGGACGATTACGAAACCGTAACCACCAAAATCATTGGTGAGCAAGAGATGGAAAAACTGGGTATGACCTCTTACCTAGCAGTAGGCCGTGGTTCTAAAAACGAATCTATGATGTCTATCATCGAGTACAAAGGTAACCCTGACTCAGATGCAAAACCGATTGTGCTAGTAGGTAAAGGTCTAACCTTCGATTCAGGCGGTATCTCTCTAAAACCGGGCGAAGGTATGGATGAGATGAAGTACGACATGTGTGGTGCGGCATCGGTATTCGGTACAATGAAAGCGCTAGCGAAGCTAAACCTACCAATTAACGTTATTGGTGTTCTAGCAGGCTGTGAAAACATGCCTGGCAGCAACGCGTACCGTCCAGGTGACATCCTAACGACAATGTCTGGTCAAACTGTAGAAGTTCTGAACACGGATGCGGAAGGTCGTCTTGTTCTTTGTGACGCACTGACTTATGTAGAGCGTTTCGAACCAGACTGTGTTGTTGACGTTGCAACGCTAACCGGCGCTTGTGTTATCGCACTAGGTCACCACATCAGTGGCGTTATCTCTAACCATAACCCACTGTCTCACGAACTAGTGAATGCTTCTGAGCAAGCAAGTGACCGTGCATGGCGTCTACCAATGGCAGATGAGTACCACGAGCAGTTGAAGAGCCCGTTTGCAGATATGGCAAACATTGGTGGCCGTCCTGCTGGTACTATCACTGCGGGTTGCTTCTTGTCTAAGTTCGCGAAGAAGTACAACTGGGCTCACGTCGATATCGCAGGTACTGCGTGGAAATCAGGCGCAGCGAAAGGCTCAACGGGCCGTCCTGTCTCAATGCTTGTCCAATTCCTTTTGAACCGCAGCGGCCAAGAGACAGAAGAGTAATTTCTGAACAACATCTAAAAGGGCCGCAAGGCCCTTTTTTATTATCCTAATTTTCTAAAATGAAAGTGGGACTTAAGATGGTCTTAGGAAGAGACCCAAGGCAAGTGAGAGAATGATGCAAACTGCAACCTTCTACATCATTAACGAAGAGAGCCCGCAAGCAACGGTGGCTGGCTTTGAAGAATACATTGTGTTTTTGGCGCAGCACTTTGCCCGCCAAGGCGCTAAAGTGTATTTAAACTGCCAAGACAAACCACACGCCGAGCAGCTCGCTGAAGCCTTTTGGCAAGTTGATGCAGACAAGTTCATGGCACATAACCTCGTAGGCGAGGGACCGAAATACGCCACCAATATTGAGATCGGCCATAACGGTGTAAAGCCGTCTTGGAATCGTCAATTGGTAATTAATTTGGCGGAAAATGAGACAACCTTTGCGAACAAGTTTGCTCAAGTGGTAGACTTCGTGCCCTGCGAAGAAAAAGCTAAACAACTCGCAAGAGAAAGATATAAAATTTACCGTCAAGCAGGTTACCAGCTGCAAACGATCGAAATTCAATATCCTTAACGGTCAATCCTTATAGTTAAGGCGATCTTGTTAAGATCCCTCACTTATAAAGATTGACTAAGATTCAACCATCAACGTATCCATTAAAAGAGCGCTATGGAAAAGACATACAACCCAACTTCAATCGAACAAGCTCTGTATCAGACTTGGGAAGAGAAAGGCTACTTTAAGCCACACGGTGACACTACTAAAGAATCATACAGCATCATGATCCCGCCACCGAACGTCACTGGTAGCCTACACATGGGCCACGCGTTCCAAGATACGATCATGGATACGCTTATCCGTTGTGAACGTATGAAGGGTAAAAACACCCTTTGGCAAGTAGGTACTGACCACGCTGGTATCGCAACTCAGATGGTTGTTGAGCGTAAGATCGCTGCAGAAGAAGGCAAAACAAAACACGATTACGGTCGTGAAGCTTTCATCGACAAAATCTGGGAATGGAAAGGCGAATCTGGTGGCACTATCACTAAACAGCTTCGTCGTCTTGGCGCATCAGTAGACTGGGACCGCGAGCGCTTTACGATGGACGATGGTCTATCTAACGCCGTTCAAGAAGTGTTCGTACGTCTATACGAAGACGATCTAATCTACCGCGGTAAGCGTCTAGTTAACTGGGATCCAAAGCTACACACAGCGATTTCAGATCTAGAAGTAGAGAACAAAGATACTAAAGGCCACATGTGGCACTTCCGCTACCCACTAGCAGATGGCGCTAAAACAGCGGATGGCAAAGACTACATCGTTGTTGCAACGACTCGTCCAGAGACCATGCTAGGCGATACGGGTGTTGCAGTTAACCCAGAAGATCCACGTTACAAAGATCTTATCGGTAAAGAAATCATCCTTCCTATCGTTGATCGTCGCATCCCAATCGTGGGCGATGAGCACGCAGATATGGAAAAAGGTACTGGCTGTGTGAAAATCACACCTGCGCACGACTTCAACGACTACGAAGTTGGTAAGCGCCACCAGCTACCAATGATCAACATTCTGACTTTCGACGCGAACATCCGCGACGCAGCAGAAGTATTCAACACTAACGGCGAAGCAAGCGACGCTTACAGCACTGAGCTACCAGCTAAATACCACGGTATGGAGCGTTTTGCCGCTCGTAAAGCTATCGTTGCTGAATTCGACGAGCTAGGTCTACTTGAAGAAGTAAAAGATCACGATCTACAAGTTCCTTACGGCGACCGTGGTGGCGTGGTTATCGAACCAATGCTAACTGACCAATGGTACGTACGTACTGCACCTCTAGCGAAAACAGCAGTTGAAGCAGTAGAAAACGGCGACATCCAATTCGTTCCTAAGCAATACGAAAACATGTACTTCTCTTGGATGCGTGACGTTCAAGACTGGTGTATCTCTCGTCAGCTATGGTGGGGTCACCGCATCCCAGCTTGGTACGACAACCAAGGTAATGTTTACGTAGGTCGCACTGAAGAAGAAGTTCGTAAGAACAACAACCTAGAATCAGTCATTGAACTGCACCAAGACGAAGACGTACTGGATACATGGTTCTCTTCTGCACTATGGACGTTCGGTACTCAAGGTTGGCCAGAGCAAACTGACGATCTGAAAGTATTCCACCCTTCAGACGTTCTAGTAACTGGTTTCGACATCATCTTCTTCTGGGTTGCGCGCATGATCATGATGACCATGCACTTCGTGAAAGACGAAAATGGCAAACCACAAGTGCCATTTAAGACAGTTTACGTTACCGGCCTAATCCGTGACGAAAACGGCGACAAGATGTCTAAGTCGAAAGGTAACGTACTTGACCCAATCGACATGATCGATGGTATCGACCTAGAGTCTCTAGTAGAGAAGCGTTGTGGCAACATGATGCAGCCTCAGCTAGCGAAGAAGATCGAGAAGAACACGCGTAAGACGTTTGAAAACGGTATCGAAGCATACGGTACAGACGCACTGCGTTTCACTCTTGCAGCAATGGCATCAACAGGTCGCGATATCAACTGGGATATGAAGCGTCTTGAAGGTTACCGTAACTTCTGTAACAAACTATGGAACGCAAGCCGTTACGTAATGATGAACACAGAAGAGCAAGATTGTGGTTTTGGTGAAGGTGAGATCGAGTACTCACTAGCAGACAAGTGGATCGAGTCTCAGTTTGAACTCGCAGCGAAAGCGTTCAACAACCATATCGACAACTTCCGTCTAGATATGGCTGCAAACACACTTTACGAATTCATCTGGAACCAATTCTGTGACTGGTACCTAGAGCTAACTAAACCCGTTCTATGGAAAGGTACTGAAGCGCAACAGCGTGGTACTCGCCGTACACTAATCACGGTACTTGAGAAGACGCTACGTCTGGCTCACCCAGTGATTCCTTACATCACAGAAACTATCTGGCAAAGCATCAAGCCACTAGTTGACGGTGTTGAGGGCGAGACAATCATGCTACAAACGCTGCCTCAATTCGACGAAGCGAACTTCCACCAAGAAGCGCTAGACGACATCGAATGGGTGAAAGCGTTCATCACTAGCATCCGCAACCTACGTGCAGAGTACGACATCAACCCTGGCAAGCCTCTAGACGTTATGTTGAAAGCAGCGAATGAGAAAGACGCCTCTCGTCTAGAAGCAAGCAAACAAGTATTGATGTCTCTAGCGAAGCTAGAAGCAGTACGCGTGCTTGAAGCCGGCGAAGAGACCCCTGCGTGTGCAACGGCACTGGTTGGCAAGTCTGAGCTGATGATCCCAATGGCGGGTTTGATCGACAAAGATGCAGAGCTTGCTCGTCTAGATGGCGAAATCAAGAAGACGCACGGCGAAATCAAGCGTATCGAAGGCAAACTGGGCAACGAAGGCTTTGTAGCGAAAGCACCTGAAGCGGTTGTTGCTAAAGAGCGTGAGAAGCTTGAAGGCTACAAAGAGACACTAGCTAAGCTAGAAGAGCAGAAGACAACGATCGCTGCACTTTAAGCCTCAGTAAAAGAGAAGAACTAACACTTCTCACTTTGAATCCAAAGGTTGGCCATCATGGTCAACCTTTTTTGTATATCTTTCACCAAAAACCATCATCAATAGCTTTCCCCTATCGCAACAATACTCATCATTCATTAGCATTAATGAGAATTATTATCGATAATAAACTCATCGAAACAAACACGATTGAGTAATTATCATGAAAAAGACACTAACTTTCGCAGCACTGCATTTTACTATCGCATTTAGTGTCGCTTACGTACTCACAGGAGACATTTTAATTGGTAGTTTAATTGCCATGATTGAGCCTTCAGTGAACACCGTAGCCTTCTACTTTCATGAAAAGGCATGGGCAAAAGTCCCAGCACTTAAAGCTCGTCAGTGGATGACCAAATTAAAAACCGCAAGCTTTGCGACCGTGCACTTCAGCGTCGCTTTTACCGTGGTTTACTTACTAACAGGTGATGCATTTGTCGGCGGCGTAATGGCGATGCTAGAGCCGAGTTTGAATACGGTGGCTTACTACTTCCACGAGAAAGTATGGATGCGTAAATCATCAGCAAAAACTCCAGCACCGCAGTTTTGTTTACATCACCACGCTTAAACATGGAGGCTCACTACGTCTCCTAACGAGCCAAATGACATTTATCATTGACAAAGTTGCGTACCGCAATTAATTTAATTGCGGTGCGCAACTTTATTTTTAGAGGTAAGTGATAATGAACGCTCGTCAACTCCGACACTACTCCCGTCAAGCCGTCCGATTGCTTGGTATGCTCGATAAACAATGCGGCGATGTCGCTCTTACCCCGGTACAAGCGCACGCATTAGGTGAAATCCAATTGCAACCATTGACCATCAACCAACTGGCGCAGCAGCTTAGTGTCGACAAGTCCAATGCAAGCCGCACCATTACTGGTTTGATTAAATTAGGTTTGGTTGAGAGCATCGAAAACCCGAAAGATAAACGAAGCCAACTCGTAGTGCTCACAATTCAAGGACAGCAGGCGTTATCGCAACTAGACCAACAGCAAAACAGCTTTTTTGAGCAGTTGCTTACACAACTTGATGACTGTGAGCAAGAACAACTCAAACTTGGTCTAGAGACTTACCTAAAAGGGCTAACAAAAGTGTGTCAGGCAGAGGAATACACCCTTCGACCTCTTACCAAAGCAGACAATCCGCAAGTGGCAGACGTAATTCGTAAAGTCTCCGCAGAATACGGCTTAACCGCAGACAGAGGTTATGGTGTGGCCGATCCAACGCTTGATGATATGTATTCGGTTTACAATCAATGCGGCGCCGCCTATTGGGTCATTGAACATCGCGGAGAGATCGTTGGTGGCGGTGGCTTTGCCCCTTTAGCTGGTGAGCCAAATGTGTGTGAGCTGCAAAAGATGTACTTCTTACCTCAAACACGAGGACACGGTTTAGCCAAACGCATCGTCGCATTGAGCTTACAACTGGCGAAACAGTTTGGGTATCAGCAGTGCTATTTAGAAACGACCGAATGTCTAAGAGAGGCGGTAGGCTTGTATGAAAAGCTAGGCTTTGAGCATCTTGATGCCCCGCTTGGGCAAACAGGGCATGATGCATGTGAAGTCGTAATGCTTAAGGTACTGTAATAAAAAATATTATCAGACGTTAAAGCACAACATGGGTAACGCAAAGCTCCTGGCTCAATGCAACAGTGAAGTTTTGGCGTTGCCCATCCAATTCAACAGACAACTGATAGAGATCATTTGGATCAGGGTCATTAAGATCAGCATACTTTGGCGCTTCAATCTGAAAGAGTGCGCTGGCGTGATCTGCACGAACGTCAATTGGGATATGGTAAGTCATGCCATTAAACTTTACCGCTGCTGACACTAGCCCTGGTGCAAATGTCTGGTAATACAAATCGACCTTAAATTCACACCCGCCACCATGGTGCCAAATCTGCTCGGTTGCCACGCGCTCTAAACGCACGTTGCGAATAAACTGCAAGTACGGTTCTTGCCACACGCCCAGTCGCTCATCACTTTTCTTATATTGATGTTCAGAAAGCGGGCACAGCTCTGGCTTATCCTCATCGAATAAAAGATCTTCTTCTTCCTCTAGGAACAATATCTCAAAGCGATTACGCCCCATTTGCATGTATGGGCGAATGTCTTTCTTATACACACTTTGCGAGCCATCACAATCAAACACAGCCACGCCGTTCAAACGTACCTCCGCATGGTAATCAACACCACCCATTACCATTTCCACTGCAGGAAATGCCATCATCGCCTCATCCACTTCAATATCGTGCATCAAGTGCCATTCTTGTTGACGAATCGCTTCTTCCGTCAATTCATCAGGCAGGACCAGACTTAAAGGGGCGGGAAAAGTGATGTCATCCTGTGGAATCGAGAGGTCCGTCAGTGGAGAGACTTGCCATAAACCGGCGAGTGAGAGTTGCATATACACCTTGCGCTAGATCAATTTTCACGCATTATAGGGAGAAATCCCCTATAAACTCAATGTGAATTATTTATCACCTCCACATTCATCTGTTGTTGGATGCCATTTTCAAGGTATAAAAAAACCAGCGTTAAACGCTGGTTTTTCTAAAAGAGGTGAGCTTTGATTACTCGTCGTCTTCATCTTCTTCAGGGTAAAGCGCATCTTCGCCTTCGTAGTACGTACCCCAACCGTCGTAGATGATGTCGTATTTTTCTGCCAAGTGAATCAGTTTTTCAACTTGCGCATCAATGGCTTCTGCGTCTAATGCTGATTCCATGGTTGCGTCACAGCAAAGCAACTTGTTGCCATCTTCATCTTCAGTTTCTTCCGCTTCAAGCACTTCAAAGCCCATCTTGAATGCTTCAACTACCGCTTTTTCTAGCGTGTCAAAATCTTCTGCAAACAGGTGGTGCTCGATTTCGTATAGCGAATCTGGATCGCTGCCATCTTCTAGCAATGCTGCAATGATATCGCGAGTCTCTTCCTTTTGAATCTCAATTAATTCTTCTACTGATAGATATTCATCTTCGTGAGACATGTTTTGGCTCCAGATTAGTTACTTGATAGAAACACTATACCCGATACTGAGTATGCTGATCCGGTGAAATATGGCATGGATTGCGATGAAAAGCCACAAACAAACATCATACCACCGCGATTCTTATCGGTTATTTGAATATAAATATTAAACCGACCACGCAAAGAAACAAAAAATTAACAAAAAATGGCATTTTTTAATATTCAGAACATCCTAACTGACACTTAATGCGGTTATTTTCTCTTTCTGTGCGTGTTTATGGCGCTTTCTTGAATACACTCACGTGTAAAACGAAGAAGCATAACGAATAAATTCACTTTAATAATGCATAATTGAGAATAAAAATGCACGTTTTATGCACTATGCATGTATTCTTTCTCAACGGGGAAATTAGAATAAAAACGCACGCTCTCCACATTTCACAAAATAGAACTTAAACCTAAACCAAGACTTCATAAGAAAAATACCCAAAACTAAAATCTAAAAAACAATAAAAACTCAGAATATAGACAAAGTGTAGTGATTTGCATCTTTCTAGGAAGCTTGTCATAACTAACGGCTGGAAAATTTGTAAGGATACAAAATGAGCAAGCTGTACGTTGGATCAGAAGTTGGTCAACTTCGACGAGTTCTATTAAATCGCCCAGAGCGCGCCCTAACCCACTTAACTCCATCAAACTGTCATGAGTTACTGTTTGATGATGTTCTTGCTGTAGAAGCGGCCGGTGAAGAGCACGATGCGTTCGCACGCACGCTACGCGATCAAGATGTAGAAGTGCTTCTCCTCCACGATTTACTGGTCGAAACCCTCGCCGTTCCAGAAGCAAAACAGTGGCTGCTAGATACTCAGATTTCTGACTTTCGTTACGGGCCAACCTTTGCGCGAGACCTACGCCAATATTTTTCAGAAATGGATGATGAACACCTTGCCAGCATCTTTTTAGGTGGCTTAGCTTACTCAGAGCTGCCGATCACCTCATCTTCTATGCTGCCAAAAATGAAGCGTCCGCTGGATTTTGTTATTGAGCCACTACCTAACCACCTATTTACGCGTGATACCTCATGCTGGGTTTATGGTGGTGTATCGCTCAACCCAATGATGATGCCTGCACGCCAACGTGAAACAAACCACTTACGTGCGATTTATCGTTGGCACCCAATTTTTGCTGGCCAAGACTTTATCAAATACTTCGGTGATGATGATCTGCATTATGATAATGCGAATGTCGAAGGCGGTGATGTGTTGGTTATTGGTAAAGGTGCAGTTCTGATCGGTATGTCTGAGCGCACGACCGCGCAAGGTGTAGAAAACCTTGCAGCGAGCCTGTTTAAGGCAGGACAAGCAACCGAAGTGATTGCGATTGATCTGCCTAAACACCGTTCATGCATGCATTTAGACACCGTTATGACCCATATGGATGTGGACACGTTCTCTGTTTACCCAGAGATCATGCGCAAAGATCTCGACACATGGCGCTTAACACCAAAAGGCAATGGTGAAATGCATGTTGAAGCATCTCATAACTACCTACATGCGATTGAATCTGCTCTTGGCTTAGATCAGCTGAAAATCATCACCACGGGTGGTGACAGTTATGAAGCTGAGCGCGAACAATGGAATGACGCCAATAACGTTCTTACCGTAAAACCGGGCGTTGTGATTGGTTACGAACGCAATGTATACACCAACGAAAAATACGACAAAGCTGGTATCAAAGTACTGACAGTCCCAGGTAACGAGCTTGGCCGTGGCCGTGGTGGCGCCCGCTGCATGAGTTGTCCGATAGAACGAGACGATATATAACCAATTCGTCCTTTTACATTAAATGAATAAAAACTAAGGTTGATGTGAATGCATCAACCTTTTTTAGTTTCACATAAAAATAATTATTCACAAATAAAGCATTTATATGTTTTAATGCTTTTATTCTTTATCAACCAAACGACCTAAGGGACGAGCTATGGCTTTCAATTTACGTAACCGCAACTTTTTGAAGCTATTGGATTTCTCAACCAAAGAAATCCAGTTCTTGCTCGAACTGTCTGCAGAGCTAAAAAAAGCAAAATATGCAGGAACAGAGCAGAAGACACTTCAAGGTAAAAACATTGCACTCATCTTTGAGAAATCTTCGACTCGTACCCGATGTGCGTTTGAAGTCGCAGCTTTTGATCAAGGCGCTCAAGTCTCTTACATCGGCCCTTCTGGTTCTCAGATTGGCCATAAAGAATCAATGAAAGACACCGCACGCGTCTTAGGTCGCATGTATGACGGCATCGAATATCGCGGCTTTGGCCAATCCATTGTTGAAGAGCTTGGCACTTATGCTGGTGTTCCAGTGTGGAATGGTTTGACTGATGAGTTCCACCCAACCCAAATCCTTGCCGATTTCCTTACCATGCAAGAGCACGGACGCGGTAAGCAGCTGCATGAAATGACCTTCGCTTACCTAGGCGATGCACGCAACAATATGGGCAACTCGCTCATGGTGGGTGCCGCTAAAATGGGCATGGATATTCGCCTTGTCGCGCCAAAAGCGTTCTGGCCTGAAGAAGATTTGGTGGCAACTTGCCAAACTATCGCGCAGCAAACTGGTGCAAAAATCACATTAACTGAAAGCGTGGAGGAAGGCGTGAAGGGTTGTGACTTCCTTTACACCGATGTTTGGGTATCTATGGGTGAATCCGCTGAGGCATGGGATGAACGTGTAGCGTTAATGACACCATATCAAATCAATATGGACGTGATTAAGCAAACGGGTAATCCACATGTGAAATTCATGCACTGCCTTCCTGCTTTCCACAATGATGAAACCACCGTCGGCAAAGAAGTAGCTGAAAAATACGGAATGAAAGGCCTTGAAGTAACAGAAGAGGTATTTGAATCGGAATACTCCATCGTATTCGACGAAGCTGAAAACCGTATGCACACCATCAAAGCCGTGATGGTTGCGACGCTAGGAAGCTAAACCAGCGCGCAAAAACAGCTGCCAAAAACCATGATGTAATCGCTTGCGCTCACGAAAGTTAAGCGTATAATGCTCGGCAATTTGTCTGAGGATTAAGAAATGACCAAGCTAATTGCCAACATGAAAACGCGATTTGCTCTCGCTAAGCGACTACGCTTACGTGGTGTTATTTTCGTTAATTCTATTGAATTTTAAAACCTCCCCATTTGGGGAGGTTTTTTTATGTCCAAAATTCCTTTCGGCAATTTGGATATAGTCATCAATGTTATAGGGAAGAAGATCATGGCGAACTCGCTTTACCAGAAGCACATCATCTCTATTCCAGAGCTTTCACGTGAAGAGCTGGAACTTATCGTAGAAACAGCAGGCAGCCTTAAAAAAGCACCTCGACCAGAACTGATTAAAAACAAAGTCGTTGCCAGTTGTTTCTTTGAACCATCAACACGTACACGTTTATCGTTTGAAACAGCGATTCAACGCATTGGTGGTGACGTGATTGGCTTTGATAATGATGGTAATACCTCTCTGGCGAAAAAAGGCGAAACACTCGCAGATTCAGTACAGGTCATCTCTTCTTACGTCGATGCCTTTGTAATGCGCCATCCACAAGAAGGCGCCGCTCGCTTGGCCTCTGAATTCTCAAATGGCGTGCCAGTGATCAACGCTGGTGACGGTGCAAACCAACACCCAACTCAAACGCTACTCGACCTATACACCATCGCAGAAACACAAGGGCGTCTAGACAACCTGAACGTCGCATTCGTAGGTGACCTAAAATATGGCCGCACAGTGCACTCACTGACTCAAGCCTTAGCGAAGTTTAATAACATCCGCTTCTTCTTTGTTGCACCAGAAGCATTGGCAATGCCAGATTACATCTGCGAAGAGCTAGACGAAGCTGGCATTCAATATAGCCTGCACACGGACATGGAGAGTGTGATTCCTGAGCTGGATATTCTGTACATGACACGCGTACAGAAAGAACGTTTTGACGAATCGGAATACGCACATATTAAGTCGGCTTACATCCTAACGGCGGCACTACTAGAAGGGGCGCGCGAGAACCTAAAAGTACTCCACCCCCTCCCTCGCGTGGATGAAATCACAACCGATGTAGATAAAACGCCTCATGCTTACTTCTTCCAGCAAGCTCAAAATGGCGTATACGCTCGCCAAGCACTGTTGGCGCTTGTTCTAAACGAAACACTGTAATCGAGGAGAAAACCCATGGCTAAAGAAACTCAATTGCAGGTAGAAGCAATCAAAAATGGCACGGTCATCGACCACATCCCTGCGCAAATCGGCATCAAAGTACTAAGACTGTTCGATATGCACAATTCATCACAGCGCGTTACTATTGGTCTGAACTTGCCATCATCAGCACTCGGTCATAAAGATCTACTCAAAATCGAAAATGTGTTTATTAATGAAGAGCAAGCGAGCAAGTTGGCGCTGTATGCTCCGCACGCGACCGTGAACCAAATCGAAAACTATGAAGTGGTGAAAAAGCTCGCGTTAGAGCTTCCAGAGCGCATCAATGATGTCTTCGAATGCCCAAATTCAAACTGCATTTCTCACAATGAACCAGTAGAAAGCAGCTTTAGCGTATTCGAAAAGAAACAAGAAATCCGCCTAAAGTGTAAGTACTGCGAGAAAGTGTTCTCACGTGAGATCGTAACCGAACGATAAACACACCGTACGACTAGGCGTGATACGTTTAAAATACCCCGCAATGCCGGGGTATTTTACTCTTTACCTACCACGGGTTTAGAGGCAAACTGAGAATCTTTATTCCCTACAACTGATGGAAAAATCAAATGACGAAAGTACTTCACACTGAATCTGCACCAGCAGCAATCGGTCCTTACGTTCAAGGCGTAGATCTAGGTAACATGGTTCTTACTTCAGGCCAAATCCCAGTAAACCCAGCGACAGGTGAAGTGTCTGCTGATATCACAGAGCAAGCTCGTCAGTCTCTAGAAAACGTAAAGGCTGTAGTTGAATCTTCAGGTCTTAAAGTATCTGATATTGTAAAGCTAACGGTTTTTGTTAAAGACCTAAACGACTTTGGCACAGTGAACGAAGTTTACGGCAAGTTCTTTGATGAGCACGGCGTAGCAAACTACCCTGCACGTTCTTGTGTAGAAGTCGCTCGCCTACCAAAAGATGTTGGTATCGAGATTGAAGCGATCGCAGTTCGCAAATAATTGCACTTGCTGACAAACATAAAAAAACGGGTAGCTCAGGCTACCCGTTTTTTATTGTCTTTTCGTGATGATATCGCAGTAAAACTTAAGCAGCGTTGCGCTGTTTGACTTCTTCATCTAACGATTCAAGCTTCTCTTTCATCTGTTCACGACAGATATTCGCTAGCTCGCGAATGCCCTCTTTACCATAGCCTTCTGTACTGATTGGAGGTAGCATTTCAACAATCACATGACCATTGTTCCAACGGTTCAGCTTAATTTTATTCGTCGAGCTACATACGATAGGAATGATTGGCACACCTGCACCAATTGCCGCATGAAAAGCACCTGTTTTGAATGGCAGCAAACCACGCCCACGAGAACGCGTGCCTTCTGGGAACATCCACACCGAAACATCACTTTCTTTCATGCTGCTCACGACCTGATCGATAGTACCTTTTGCTTTCGAGCGATTCGCTCGGTCAATCAGAATGTTACCCGTAAGCCAGTAAAGCTGACCAAACAGTGGCATCCAAGCCAAGCTCTTTTTACCTACTGTCACAACTTTCGGAGTCACAGCCGCAGAAACAGTAAACATGTCCCAATTGTTCTGGTGGTTAGCAATGTAAACATGTTGGCCGCGTGAATACGCATCTTCAGGGATACGCAACTCTAACTTAATCCCAAACACACGAGACATCTTGGCAAACAAGCGGCCAAAAGTGAAAACGTGCTTAGGGTTTCGGGGGCTTAACAGGCAGTAACCACAACCACCAATAAACATAACAATCGCAAAGATAGCGACAGCAAATACACGTAACAGTGCAATCATTCTTGTTCTCCAGGAACCGGCTTTTGCCAGATACAGCTATTAATTTCTCTCTTTCCATAAAGGATAACTATGGTCATGAGAGTGATATAAAAAAGCCGAAACTCAGGTTTCGGCTCTCTTGATATCCAAGTTACCTGCGGTGCAGTTTAACTTGCCTCGCTCACTCGCTCAATATTTGCGCCAAGTGCAGCCAGTTTATTTTCGATTTTGTCGTAACCGCGGTCGATATGGTAAATACGGTCAACGATGGTTTCGCCTTTAGCAATACAGCCCGCAATTACCAAACTAGCCGAAGCTCGTAGGTCGGTTGCCATGACTTGCGCACCACTTAATGACTCAACATCACCACAGATAACGGTGTTGCCTTCAATCTCGGCTTTCGCGCCCATACGCATGAGTTCTGGTACGTGCATAAAGCGGTTTTCAAAGATAGTCTCAGTGATCACGCCGCCGCCTTTCGCCATCATGTTTAGTAGCGTAAATTGCGCTTGCATATCGGTCGGGAAGCCTGGATGCGGCGCTGTACGTACACTCACTGCTTTCAGCTCGCGATCGGTCATATCTACTGAAATCCAATCTTCACCCGTTTCGACAAGCGCGCCAGCTTCTTCTAGCTTGGCTAAAACCGCTTCAAGCAAATGAGCGTTAGTGTTACGACATACTACTTTACCGCCAGATACCGCAGCAGCGACAAGGAATGTTCCCGTCTCAATACGGTCGGCAACCACGTTGTGTTTACAACCACCTAGGCGCTCAACACCTTCAATTGTGATCGTATCTGTGCCTGCACCAGAAATTTTTGCACCAAGCTTATTTAGGAAATCCGCTGTATCTACAATTTCAGGTTCACGCGCCGCGTTGTCTAGCGTTGTAGTGCCTTCAGCAAGTGCTGCAGCACACATGATGGTGATCGTCGCGCCTACGCTGACTTTATCCATCACGATGTGCGCACCTTTTAGACGACCATCAACCTCAGCTTTAACGTAACCATCTTCAAGCGTAATCGTTGCGCCAAGCTGCTCTAGGCCAGAAATATGCAGATCAACAGGACGAGCACCGATAGCACAACCGCCAGGTAGAGAAACCTGACCTTGACCAAATCGCGCAACGAGCGGGCCCAAAGCCCAAATAGAAGCACGCATGGTTTTCACCAAATCATACGGTGCGCAGTATTCAGTAATGCTACTAGGATCGACGTGAACAGAACCATTACGGCTTACTTTCGCGCCTAAACGCTTAAGCAGTTCCATGGTTGTATCGATATCACGAAGGTGTGGCACGTTTGCCACTTCTACAGGCTCTTCCGCCAAGATAGACGCAAATAAAATCGGCAGTGCTGCGTTTTTTGCACCGGAAATGGTCACTTCACCAACGAGTGGTTTATCTGACCCAATAACTCGAAACTTTTCCATCAATAAACCTTAAAGCGACATCAGTTTCTTATCACGAGCCCACTCTTCTGGTGTGAACGCTTTAATTGATAATGCGTGAATGTCGTTACGCTGGATGTATTCCATCAGAGGACCATAAATTAACTGCTGCTTCTTAACGCGGCTCATTCCATCGAAACAAGCATCAACAGCAACCACCTCATAGTGGCTACCTTCACCTTTTACATGCACTTCTTGAAGGTTTAGTGCTTCTTCTAATAACTGTTGTACTTTTGCGCTATCCACAATTTACCCCTGATAATTCTGTATGTGTTTGGCCACTAAAGATTCAACATTGCTCAGTTGAAACAAAGTGCGCAGTTGCGCCGGCACGAAACTGAGCATTATATGACAGTTTTGCTTTTTTGCATGCTCTAATAAGTGGATTAACATCACCATTCCTGCAGAGTCGACGCGCTCTATCTCTTTTAACGAGCATTCCAGCTCAGCTTGAGCTGGTTGCCATTGCTGAGCATACGCCCACAATGAGGGTACTGTATCTCTATCAAGTGCCCCTGTTAGCTTAAGAATGTTTTGATCTAATTGCCACTGAGCGGGAGTCTGGGCCATTATTTCTTCGCCTCAAAGCGAATCGGTTCCGCAGCTAATTTCTCTAGATCTTTCGCGACAGATAGAATGCCTTCTTGACGAATTTTGCTATTCCATTCTGACTGTTTACTAGAGAGTAAACTGATGCCTTCCGCAATCATATCGAACGCTTCCCACTCACCAGATTTGTTGTCTTTACGCAATTTGAACTCTAGCTTGATGTTTGGACGCGGCGTATCGATGATATCAACTTTAATACTGGTGATACGCTTAGAGTCATCAACGCTAGGCTCAGGACCAAATTCAATTTGTTGGTCACTGTATTGCGTTAGCACTTGGGCATAAGAAGCAATTAAGTACGCGCGAAATGCATCGATAAACTCAAGTACGTCTTCACGTTTCGCTCCTTTTAGGTTTGGACCTAGGAGCTTTAACCCAGCATAGCGGTAGTTGACGTAAGGCATTAGCTCTTCTTCAACAATCACCTTGAGTAAATCTGGGTCTTGTTTGATTCTCGGCTGCTCAGCTTTTAATCTTTCGAACGTGACTTCAGCCACTTGCTTCATCATCTTATAAGGTTCAGTTTTATCCACTTCTGCTGCACTTGTACCAAACGCGCTAAACACAGCACAAACTGAAAGTAATAATCTCGCTAACATAGTTATTCCTTACTTGAATCGTCTGAACCACCTACGCTGTAAAGCACTTGACCAATTAAGTCTTCAAGCACGAGCGCTGATTTGGTGTCTTCGATGGTATCGCCATCGACCAGCATGACTTCATCGTCAAAAACAAAGCCTGGTACTAAACCAATGTATTGCTCACCAATCAAGCCAGACGTCAAAATTTGTACGCTCGACGTTTCTGGGAATTGATTGTATTTGCTATTGATCGATAGAGTTACAACAGGTAATAAGTTATCTGGGTTAAGTGAAATGTTGCTTACCCGACCAATCACAACCCCACCCACTTTTACTGGCGAGCGAACTTTTAAACTACCAATATTATCGAACTCAGCTTTGAGGGTATAAGTATCACCAGAGCCAATGTTTTTTACGTCAGCAACTTGAAAAATCATCACAAGAATCGCGCAAATTCCCGCTAATACAAAGCTGCCAACCCATAATTCAGTTTTACGTGTTTGTTGCATGATTAATTCCCAAACATCAATGCGGTCAGTACAAAGTCTAGTCCTAGTACTGCTAAAGAAGAATGCACAACAGTGCGCGTAGTTGCTCTGCTGATCCCTTCCGAAGTTGGAATAGCATCATAACCATTAAATAGAGCGACCCAAGTAACCGTAATTGCAAACGCAAAGCACTTGATCATACTGTTACCAATATCCTGTCCTAGTTCAACTGAGGACTGCATCGCTGACCAAAAACTGCCATGGTCAACACCTTTCCAGTCAACACCAACAAGCTGGGCGCCCCAAATACCCACTGCCATGAAAATCATAGCCAGTAATGGCATTGAAATAGCACCAGCCCAAAAACGTGGCGCGATCACTCTTTTCAAAGGATCTACCGCCATCATTTCAAGGCTAGAGAGTTGCTCCGTCGCTTTCATCAAACCTATCTCTGCAGTTAACGCAGAGCCTGCACGACCAGCAAACAGAAGTGCAGTGACAACGGGCCCTAATTCACGTAGCAATGAGAGCGCCACCATTTGCCCCAAACTGCCCTCTGCGCCGTAATCCACCAGCACAACATAGCCTTGTAGGCTCAAGACCATACCAATGAACAACCCAGATACGACGATAATCGCCAGAGACTGGACGCCTACGGAATAAAGTTGTTTAACGAGCAGAGGAAAGCTTTTGAGCGGTTGTGGCTTAGTAAACAGTGCCCCAATCAGCATGAAAGTCGCACGACCAAATGCTCCGCAGATGGAGAGCGTTCGTCTACCTAGTGAGGCGACAAAATGCATAAAGTTATCGACCATCAAATAAGTCCTTTTCGATACTTTGAGAAGGGAAGCGAAACGGTACAGGACCATCTGCATCACCTTGTAAGAACTGCTGAACGCGAGGGTCAAGATTCTGATTAAGCTCTTCTGGTGTGCCAAAAGCGATAATTTTGCCATCGGCCATCAGATAAACCCAATCGGCAATACTCATTACTTCAGGCACGTCGTGAGAAACGACTATAGAAGTTAAACCTAACGCTTGATTTAGATTACTAATGAGCTCAACCAAGACACCCATGGTGATTGGGTCTTGTCCGACAAATGGTTCATCATACATGATTAAATCAGGATCCAGGGCGATCGCACGCGCCAACGCAGCGCGTCTAGCCATGCCACCCGATAGCTCGCTCGGCATCAATTGTGCCGCGCCGCGTAGACCGACGGCTTCAAGCTTAAGCAACACCATGGTACGAATCAGCTCTTCAGATAAATTCGTATGCTCTCGCAATGGGAAGGCGACGTTATCAAAGACATTCAAATCAGTGAATAAAGCTCCTGATTGAAACAACATGCTCATTTTCTTTCGAGCATGGTAGAGTTTTTTACGCGAGAGAGAGGGAATATTGTCGCCATCAAACCAGATCTCTCCTTGCTCGGGATACAACTGACCACCAATTAAACGCAGCAGTGTAGTTTTACCTATTCCCGATGGTCCCATAATGGCCGTCACTTTGCCCTCAGGAACATGCAGATCAATACCATCAAAGATCTTGCGCTCTCCCCGTGAAAAAGTGAGGTTGTTCACGGTGACTAAATCGTTGTTCGACATATCATCTCTTCTACTGTCGGAGCGTTGCAACTCACGGCATCATCAACCTGACACACAACGGAGTTGAATTTCACGTTTAATAAAGTAACGTCGGTACATTTATTAGGCTGCAATCATAAGCACATTGGCTTTGAATTTAAAGCACTGTTCAATTAAATAAAGTCGAGTATATACCTGCAATTTTTTATGGATTACGATCAAATCAGCGCAAAGTGTTTAAATCCTAGACAAGAATTGCTGATTTAAGTGAACGACATTTGCATACATTTTCGTTACTAACCTTTAATTTATTCGTCGTTTATCTTCCATTTTAGGCCGCAAAAGGTCAAAATTAGCGGTTATTCATTTTACTTATTTAATACTTAGGAATTCTCATGCTCGAAGCCGTAGCGTTGCTTATAGTCGGTCTTGTTTTGCTCGTATGGAGTGCAGATAAACTTGTTTTTGGTTCTGCAGCGATAGCCCGCAACGTCGGTATTTCACCTCTTGTCATCGGCATGACAATCCTTGCGATGGGCTCTTCTGCGCCAGAGATGATGGTTTCTGCAACCGCAGCCTGGGACGGAAAAACCGATACTGCAGTGGGTAACGTTTTAGGCTCAAACATCGCGAACATCGCGTTAATCCTAGGTATTACAGCACTCATCAAGCCTCTGTCGATTAGCTCCGCGGTCATCCGCCGGGAACTGCCATTAATGATTGCAGTAACAGTACTCGCCGGTATTCTGCTTTGGAATAGCCATCTCGGTTTTTATGAAGGTGTCTTATTGTTTGTACTCTTTGGGGCATTTTTATTTGCTATGTTGCAGATCAGCCGCAAAGAACAAAAATCAGGTGATGTTTTTCTTGATGACCAAGAGTCAGAGATCCCAGAGGGCGTCAGCAACCCTAAAGCGATCATGTGGGTGGTTATTGGCCTGATACTGCTTCCTTTGGCAGCAAGCATGCTAGTGGATAACGCGGTGATTATTGCAAAGTATTTTGGCATGAGCGATCTTGTCATCGGTCTGACTATCATTGCCATCGGTACTAGTCTACCTGAGCTCGCAGCATCGCTTGCTGGTGTTTTAAAAGGTGAAGACGACATGGCCGTCGGTAACATTATTGGCTCGAATGTGTTTAATATTCTGGCCGTAATGGGCATTCCTGGCATCATTAATCCATCGGTGCTGAGTGAGTACGCGATGGGACGTGACTTCTGGGTCATGTTAGGCGTTTCACTGTTACTTGTCGCGATGTGTTTGGGTAAATCACGCAGTATTAACCGTATTGAAGGTGCAATCTTGTTTGCATGCTTCCTAGGTTATCAAGTGTACTTATTCGCAAACATGGCCGCTTAATTACCACGATAAATAAGTAGAGAACTGATATGTCCAATCAATTTGATTTTCGCGCTGCTGCTAAACAAGTTCTTGATATCGAAGTTGCTGCTCTGCAAGAGCTGGATACCTACTTTGATGATCAATTTGAGAAAGCGTGCGAACTGATCCTTTCCAACAGCGGCAAAGTAGCCGTTATGGGTATTGGCAAGTCAGGCCACATTGGTAACAAGATTGCTGCGACTCTGGCAAGCACGGGGACTTCTGCGTTTTTCGTTCACCCTGGCGAAGCTGCACATGGCGACTTGGGCATGATCAGCCCTGGAGATATTGTGCTCGCAATTTCTAACTCTGGTGAGTCAAACGAAATTCTGTCTCTATTTCCGGTATTAAAACGCCTGAACATCAAGATAATTAGCATGACAGGCAAGCCAGAATCCAATATGGCAAAACTGTCTGACTTGCACCTGCAAATCACGGTACCTCAAGAAGCTTGCCCACTAGGGTTGGCACCGACCAGCAGTACCACTGCCACATTAGTAATGGGAGACGCATTAGCCGTAGCCCTACTTCAAGCGCGTGGTTTTTCTGCCGAAGATTTTGCCTTGTCTCATCCAGGTGGCGCGTTAGGGAGAAAACTGCTGCTTAAGTTGTCTGATATTATGCACTTTGGAGAAGCGTTACCTAAAGTTTCTCCAAACGCATTGATTCGCGATGCCCTGCTTGAAATTTCAGAAAAAGGGCTAGGCATGACCGCTATCGTCGATGAACACGATGCTATGCTTGGTATATTCACCGATGGTGATTTACGTCGCACCTTAGACAAACGCATTGATATTCATACGACCGCGATTGGCGAAGTCATGACGACAAATCCAACCACAGCGCACCCTGATATGCTAGCGGTTGAAGGTTTGAACTTGATGCAGAATAAAAATATTAACGCTCTGATTTTATGTAAAGACGAAAAAATTGTGGGTGCACTGAACATGCACGATTTACTAAAAGCTGGCGTGATGTAATATCAGCACAAACATTTAAATCATTTATTACACAAATAAAGGCAATGGTCAGGGAAGTACTGAGCTAAACGATAGGCCTTCATTATATGAGTTTTACTCGCCTTATTTATTTGCTCTTGATCTTCGTTGTCGCATGGTGCGGTTATTACCTACTGACCCCAAAAGGCAACGACGCAATTCAAGTAGCACCAGATTCTGAACTGCCCATGTTCAGTGGTACTGGACTGGAAAACATCACCTATGGTGAAGATGGTGTCCGCAGTTACATCATCCGCTCCACGAACTTAGACCATTATGCTAAGAGTGGAGATACCATTTTTAATAACCCGACTTTGATGGTTTACCGTGAAGGTAGCGTCATTGAATGGAAGGTGACGGCCACAAGAGCCGTGTTAGATGAAGACCAAGTATTAACGTTATATGACAAGGTCTTAATGCAAAATCTTCTGCCAGGTGCGAGTTTTGATACCATGGCAACAGACAAGTTAGTCATTAATCTAACCAATCGTGATTTTAAAGCTGATCAACAGGTCATGTTGGTTGGGCCACAATTTGAAACTACTGGAGGCGCAATGCAAGGCAACTTAAAGCAGCATACCGCAACTCTGACAGACGAAGTTCAAGGTCGATATGAAACCGTTACACCTTAGCCTACTGGCACTGGTATTGGCGGCGCCTCAAGCGCTGGCACTTAAGTCGGATACTCAACAACCGGTTTACATTAACTCTGACACCCAACAAGTGGATATGAAGAGTAACCAGGTTATTTTTAAAGGCGATGTATCTCTTAAGCAAGGTAGCATCAATATCGATGCTGATAGAATCGTGGTAACGCGCGATCCTAAAACCGAAGCCATCAAACAGATTCAAGCATTTGGTAAACCTGCCAAGTTTTCTCAGCTGATGGACGATGGTAAAACACTGAGTGGTCAAGCTGTGGAGCTGGATTACCGTATTTCTACAGACGAACTGACCATGAAAGGTCAAGCGCAACTGGCACAAGACAACAACACCATTAAAGGTTCTTCGATTCGTTACCAAATTGGTAAACAAAAGCTAGTCGCTGATAGCTCTAAGGAAGAGCGCGTTACGACCATTTTGCAACCCAATCAGATAGAGAACTAATATGGCAGTACTGAGTGCGAAAAACTTGGCGAAAAGCTACAAAAAGCGCAAAGTCGTAACCGATGTTAGCTTGGAAGTTGAATCTGGTCAGATTGTTGGGCTGCTAGGCCCAAACGGCGCAGGTAAAACCACCTCGTTTTATATGATTGTCGGCTTGGTGCCACGAGATGAAGGCACCATCACCATTGATGATAAAGATATCAGTATTCTGCCGATGCACAGTCGTTCGCGTCTCGGGATTGGCTACCTTCCGCAAGAAGCGTCGATTTTCCGTAAGCTGTCGGTAGAAGATAACATCATGGCTGTACTCGAAACTCGTCAAGAAATGACACGTGAAGAGCGCCAAGATAAGCTGGAAGATTTGTTGGAAGAATTCCACATCCAGCACATCAGAACCAGTGCGGGTATGGCACTATCGGGGGGTGAGCGACGCAGGGTAGAAATCGCTCGCGCTTTAGCAGCCAATCCTCAATTCATTTTGTTGGATGAACCTTTCGCTGGTGTTGACCCAATCTCGGTTAATGACATCAAGAAAATCATCGAGCATCTACGCGATCGCGGCCTCGGAGTGTTAATCACTGACCATAACGTGCGTGAAACACTGGACGTATGCGAAAAAGCCTATATCGTAAGCCAAGGGCACCTAATTGCATCGGGAACTCCGGCAGAAGTTCTCAATAATGAACAGGTGAAACAAGTTTATCTCGGCGAACAATTCCGTCTATGATTATATTAGGAACGGTAAGATTCTGAGCATTACAAGGTAAGTAACACTGAATGAAACCTTCATTACAACTCAAGCTAGGTCAACAGTTAGCCATGACGCCACAGTTGCAACAAGCGATTCGCTTACTGCAACTGTCGACACTCGATCTTCAACAGGAAATCCAAGAAGCCTTGGATTCAAACCCATTATTGGAAGTTGAAGAAGGCCAAGATGAGCCTCTAGCAAACGGTGAAGATAAATCAGCGGTCGAGGCTGCTGATAGCAACAGTGCTAACGAACCAGCAGACATCGACGTTCCAGACAGTTCAGACGTAATTGAGAAGTCAGAGATCAGCTCTGAACTTGAAATCGATACCACTTGGGATGACGTCTACAGCGCGAATACCGGTAGCACTGGTTTAGCTCTTGACGATGATATGCCCGTCTACCAAGGCGAAACCACGGAATCATTGCATGACTACCTAATGTGGCAACTTGACCTGACACCATTCAGTGAAACCGATCGTACGATTGCATTAGCGATTATTGACGCTGTTGACGACTACGGTTACCTAACCCTATCGCCTGAAGAAATTCATGAGAGCTTCGATAACGAAGAGATTGAGTTAGACGAAGTAGAAGCTGTTCGTAAACGTATTCAGCAGTTCGATCCGCTCGGTGTGGCATCGCGCAACTTACAAGAGTGCCTACTGCTACAGCTAGCGACTTTCCCAGAAGACACACCGTGGCTTGCTGAAGCCAAAATGATTCTTGCGGATCATATTGATCACCTGGGGAACCGTGATTACAAGCTCGTCATCAAAGAGACTAAGCTGAAAGAAGCCGATCTCCGTGAAGTCCTCAAACTTATCCAGCAGTTAGATCCTCGTCCCGGTAGTCGTATCACACCGGATGATACCGAGTACGTAATTCCAGATGTGTCCGTTTTTAAAGACAACGGCAAATGGACCGTTTCTATCAACCCAGATAGCGTTCCAAAATTAAAAGTAAATCAACAATATGCTCAATTAGGCAAAGGCAATAGCGCGGATAGCCAGTACATCCGCAGCAATTTGCAAGAGGCAAAATGGTTAATTAAGAGCTTAGAGAGTAGAAACGAGACGCTACTCAAAGTTGCAAGATGTATTGTTGAACATCAACAAGATTTCTTCGAGTATGGTGAGGAGGCCATGAAGCCAATGGTACTAAATGATGTTGCCTTGGCAGTGGACATGCATGAATCCACGATTTCTCGTGTAACAACACAAAAATTTATGCATACACCACGTGGCATTTTTGAATTGAAGTACTTCTTCTCTAGCCATGTTAGTACTGACAACGGCGGAGAATGTTCGTCAACAGCAATTCGCGCACTCATTAAAAAACTGGTCGCAGCAGAGAATACTGCTAAGCCATTGAGTGATAGCAAGATTGCTGCTCTTCTGGCTGACCAAGGGATTCAGGTCGCGAGACGTACGATAGCCAAATATCGAGAATCCTTGGGAATTGCCCCTTCAAGTCAGCGTAAACGCCTATTATAAGGCACTAACTGAAAAGGAAAGTCTATGCAAATCAATATTCAAGGCCATCACGTTGATCTTACCGATTCAATGCAAGACTATGTAAATTCTAAGTTTCAGAAGCTCGAAAGGTTCTTCGACCATATCAATCAAGTACATGTTGTACTAAAAGTTGAAAAAATCACTCAAATCGCGGAAGCTACGCTTCATATAAATCAAGGCGAAATCCACGCATCAGCTGATGACGAAAATATGTATGCCGCGATCGATTCGCTGGTAGATAAATTGGTTCGCCAACTCAATAAGCACAAAGAAAAACTAAACAGTCATTAATCATGCAACTGAGCGAAATACTGTCATTGGACTGCACCAAGAGTGCGGTCCACTGCACGAGTAAAAAACGCGCCCTTGAAATGATCAGCCGCATCGTGGCTGATCAAACGGGCCAAGATTCTACCGAACTGTTCGAGTGCATGCTCAACAGAGAGAAAATGGGCAGTACTGGTATTGGAAACGGTATTGCGATCCCACACGCTAGAATGCAATCGAGCGACAAGGCTATTGCTGTCTTGCTGCAATGTGATGAAGCAATTGAATTCGATGCGATTGATAATCGACCTGTCGACCTTCTTTTTGCGCTCCTTGTACCAGAAGAACAGTGCAAAGAGCACCTCAAGACTCTATCCTCTATGGCAGAACGTCTGAGCGATAAGCAAGTATTGAAACTACTGCGCAATGCTCAGAGTGATGAAGAACTTTACGACATCATGATTCACCAATAAGCAGGACGGACATCATGCGACTAATCGTGGTTAGCGGGCACTCAGGTGCCGGTAAGAGTATTGCGCTGCGCGTACTGGAAGACTTAGGTTATTACTGTGTTGATAACCTCCCAGTGAATTTGCTGGACGCATTTGTTCACTCTGTTGCTGACAGCAAGCAGAATGTTGCGGTAAGCATTGATATTCGCAATATCCCTAAAAAGCTAAAAGAACTGACTGGTACACTGGAGCAGTTGAAAACAGAGCTTGATGTGACCGTGCTTTTCTTGGACGCCAATAAGGAAACGCTACTCAAACGCTACAGCGAAACACGCCGAATCCACCCTTTATCTTTAGGTGGCACCTCTCTCTCCCTTGACCAAGCCATCGAGCGTGAGAAAGAAATTTTAACACCACTTAAAGCGCATGCCGATCTTGTACTGAACAGCAGCGGACAATCTTTGCATGAGTTGAGTGAAACCGTGCGTATGCGTGTTGAAGGCAGAGATCGCAAAGGGCTTGTTATGGTATTTGAGTCTTTTGGCTTCAAATATGGCCTGCCTTCCGATGCCGATTACGTATTCGACGTTCGCTTCTTGCCCAACCCACATTGGGAACCAGCGTTGCGCCCACTTACGGGTTTGGATGCCCCTATCGCCGCATTTTTGGAGCAGCACCAATCGGTGTTAAGTTTGAAATACCAAATTGAAAACTTTATAGAGAATTGGTTACCTCTGCTCGAGAAAAACAACCGCAGCTATTTGACCGTTGCAATAGGTTGTACCGGTGGTAAACACCGTTCGGTGTACTTAACTCAGCAAATAGGTGAGTACTTCGCCAATAAAGGACACCAAGTGCAAATTCGCCATACCTCACTAGAGAAAAACACTAAGGAGTAGCTGTGGAGTTAAGTCGTAAAGTATTGATTCAAAATCGCCTTGGCTTACATGCTCGCGCAGCCGTCAAACTGGTCGAACTGGCCCAGAGCTTTGAAGCGGTCATCACTATCGACAATGAAGAAGACAAAACCGCCACAGCAGACAGCGTAATGGGTTTATTAATGCTTGAGTCTGCTCAAGGACAGTACGTCACAATCCACGCTGCGGGTGAGCAAGCAGAAGAAGCACTGGATGCCGTTTGCCACTTAATCGAAGATAAATTTGATGAAGGCGAGTAATTTACTCGCTTTTTTATTACCTCTCACTCCCCTTCCCCTGACTGCGCCAATAAATAAATTTGCTTAGTATCATAAGTTGTTATTAAAAGGCGCCTAGAATTAAGTTATTATTCAACGCATTGTAAATATCAGGAATTGGGAGGAATGAATGGCAGAGCAAATTGAATTCGACCAAGCTCACCAAGCCCTCCAAGAAGTCACAGAAGCGCTAGAAAATGGCCGCTTCGTCCATGTTCGTCGTCAGTTACAGGACATGGAACCTGAGGATATCGCTCACCTTTTAGAAGCCTCTCCACGAAAAAGCCGTGAAGTTCTCTGGCAACTCACCGACCCTGAAGACTACGGTGAAATCCTCGACGAACTGAACGAAGACGTCAAAGATAGTCTCGTATCCAAAATGGCACCAGAAGCGCTTGCAGAAGCGACAGAAGGCATGGATACCGATGACGTAGCTTATGTACTGCGTAGCTTGCCAGACAATCTGTCACGCGAAGTCCTGTCGCAAATGGACTCCTCTGACCGTCTGCGTGTCGAAACCGCCCTGTCCTACCCAGAGGACACTGCAGGTGGACTGATGAACACCGACGTTATCACGATTCGTGGTGACGTAGATGTGGATGTGGTTTTACGTTATCTGCGTATGAAAGGTGAACTACCAGAAGCAACGGATGCACTTTATGTCATTGATGAAGAAAGCAAACTGATTGGTGAACTACCCATTACTCTGCTGATCACGACCCAGCCTGATGTCAAAATTATCGACATCATGGAAGATGCTGACGAAGCGATCACTGTCGATACCAGTGATTCAGATGTTGCTAGTCTGTTCGAACGTCGTAACTGGGTCTCTGCTCCTGTCGTAGACGAGAATCAGCATCTCGTTGGCCGTATCACTATCGATGACGTAGTTGACGTTATCCGTGAAGATGCCGAGCACTCGATGATGAGTATGGCAGGTATGGACGATGACGAAGATACCTTCGCACCCGTTGTAAAATCAGCTCGCAAACGTAGTATCTGGCTTGGGGCTAACGTGTTGGCCGCACTCGCTGCCGCTTCTGTTTCTAACATGTTTGAAGCCACGCTAGACCAGATGGCTGCCATTGCCGTATTGATGACGATTGTTCCTTCCATGGGTGGTGTCGCTGGTAACCAAACCGTCGCACTAGTAATTCGTGGTCTTGCTCTTGGTCATATCGGTGACTCGAACAAACGAGAACTGTTGATGAAAGAAGCCTCGATCGGTTTACTCAACGGCATCATGTGGGCGCTGATTATTGGCGGCATTGTTGTCGCTTGGAAAGGTAACTGGATGCTAGGGGGAATCATTTCCGCAGCGATGCTGACCAACTTATTGGTCGCTGGGGTTGCCGGAGTAACGATTCCAATCCTCTTAAAGAAAATGAACATCGACCCAGCTTTAGCTGGTGGTATGGCGTTAACGACCGTAACGGATGTAATTGGTTTATCAGTATTCTTAGGGCTTGCCACAATACTGATTACCTAGCTGCAAAAACTAAAAAGCCTGATGAACACATCAGGCTTTTTTAATTCTGAATTAGGAAAGCTTACTCACCCGCCACTTTCATCGCATCCAGTAAGATTGAACCCGTTTGAATTTGCGAGCGCGTTTCAACGTCGCTACCTACGGCAACAATCTTATTGAACATGTCTTTTAGATTACCAGCGATGGTAATTTCCGATACTGGGTATTGGATTTCGCCGTTCTCAACCCAAAAGCCTGCAGCACCGCGAGAGTAATCACCCGTTACCACGTTCACACCTTGTCCCATGACTTCTGTCACTAGAAGACCAGTACCGAGCTCTTTAAGCATTTGTTCGAAGTTTTGGCCTGTCGACTTCACGTACCAGTTATGAATCCCACCAGCGTGACCTGTCGGCGTCATCTTCATTTTACGTGCGGCATAACTGGTTAACAGATAAGTTGCTAGCACACCGTCGGTAATGATCTCACGGTCTTGAGTGTACACACCTTCACTATCGAATGGACTTGATGCCAAACCACGCAATACATGCGGACGTTCTGAGATATTGAACCATTCAGGAAGCACTTGTTTGCCTAGATGGTCAAGTAAGAAAGAAGATTTTCGGTACAGGTTACCACCACTGATCGCCATAACGAGATGGCCAATCAAGCCAGTTGCAACATCAGCGGCAAACATGATTGGGTATTTACCGGTCTTTAAGCGCTGCGCATCTAAGCGGTTAATCGTATTCTCTGCCGCCTTACGACCCACTGTTTCTGGTGTCCATAAGTCATCGCGATGACGTGCCACTGTGTAGCTGTAATCACGCTCCATTTCGCCATTTTGACCAACGCCAATCACACAACAGCTGGTACTGTGGCGGCTAGACGCATAGCTTGCTAATAAGCCATGGCTGTTACCATACACTTTTACACCGTAGTGGCTATCATAACTCGCGCCATCACTTTGCTTGATTGCACTGTTATAACTTAACGCTTCTTTTTCAGCGGCGATCGCCACATCGGCAGCATAATCGGGATCAGGGGCGTCTGGGTGGAAAAGATCAAGCTCAGGGATCTCTTGCACCATGTATTCTTTGGCTGCGGGCCCTGCAAATGGATCTTCAGATGTGTAATGCGCAATATCCAGCGCCGCAATAACGGTTTGCTCGATAGCAGCTTCACTTAAATCAGACGTGGAAGCACTGCCTTTACGTTGACCTCGGTAAACGGTAATGCCCAGCGCACCATCGCTGTTGAACTCGACATTTTCTACCTCGCCCATGCGAGTAGATACACTTAAACCAGTGCTTTTGGTAATTGCGACTTCGGCGGCGTCAGATTTTGCCGATGCAAGCTTTAAGGCTCTTGCGACGGCTTGCTCTAGCTCGGTACGTTGCTCAGCAACCTGCTGTTTAATATCCATTGTCTTTCACATCTTGTCTTTGATGAACAATAGGATAACAAGAATTTCGCTTTCTCCCCACGATTCTTGTTAAAATAGTCATAATATTAATCAAAACACAGGCAACTGAAATGGCACGTAAGAATCAAAAAGCGCCATGGGAACCAGAAGAAGAGATCATCTGGGTAAGCAAATCCGAGATGAAGCGAGACATGGAAGAACTGCAAAAGCTAGGTGAGGAGCTTGTCGGCCTCAAACCTGCAGTTCTAGAAAAGTTTCCATTGAGCGAAGACCTGCGAGAAGCAATTGCAGACGCACAACGCTTTAAAAACGAAGCACGTCGTCGCCAATTACAACGTATTGGTAAGTTGATGCGTTATGAAGATCCAGAGCCAATCCAAGCGGCATTGGATAAGATTCGTAACAAGCACTCTCAATTAACGGCGGTATTCCACAAGCTTGAAGCTCTGCGTGATCGCGTGGTAGAAGAAGGCGACAAAGCCATTGATGACGTAATGGAAATGTACCCAGAGGCGGATCGTCAGCGTCTACGCCAATTGGCTCGCCAAGCAGCGAAAGAGAAAAAGGCTGGGAAACCAGCAAAAGCGTACCGCGAAATCTTCCAGATCCTAAAAGGTCTGAACGAAGAAGAGTTTTAATTAGACGGTTCGATTCCAACGAGCATTCAATTAACGAAAAAAGCAGACATGATGTCTGCTTTTTTATCTTTTACTTAAATGTCAGCGTTACACCAAGCGATTAATACGCTCTCCGCGCTCGAAAGCGTTAATGTTCTCAATCAAGATTTCCACTAAACGTTGAATCGATGAGTCGCTGCCCCATGCAACATGCGGTGTAAGTAACAAATTAGGTAAACCCATATTGGCAATCAGCGGATTGCTCTCATCAGCTGGTTCTTGTGTAAAAACATCAAAACCAGCCGCAGCGATTTCTCCCTGTTTTAGGGCATCCACCAGCGCGTCCTCATTCACCAAGCCTCCACGCCCCGTATTAATTAGAATGGCGTTGGGCTTCATTTGTTGCAACTCTGCTTGACCAATCAAATTCTGAGTATGCTTGTTGAGCGGACAGTGCAAAGTCAACGCATCAGAACGTTTCAACACTTCCTCAAACGGTACGTAACCAGTTCGACATTCTGATGCACCTTTACGCTCAGCAAAGATCACCTGCATGCCTAGCGCATCAGCTAACTGTGCTGTCGCTTGCCCTAAAGCGCCGCTGCCAATAACACCTAGCGTGCTACCACCTATATCCCCGATTGGGTGCGTAAAAAAGCAAAACTGCTTATTACGCTGCCATTCGCCAGCAGCAATATCTTGATGGTAACCAAATAAATTTCGGCGTAAAGCAAACAGCATCGCCATCACGTGCTCAGGTACCGAACGCGTCGCGTAACCACGTACATTGGCAACCGCAATATCATGCTTAGCACAGTAGTCCACATCGACGTTGTTAAAACCAGTTGCGGCAACCGCGATCATCCGCAATTGTGGTAGTTGCTCTAATACATTTTGGTCAAGCAGGACTTTATTGCTAATCACGATATCTGCATCTGCTAACCTTTCTATTACCTGCTCTGGCGCGGTTAAGTCGTACTCACGCCAGTGGTGCTGAAAGCTAGGTCGTGGGATCTTAATATGTTCTGGGATGGTCGCTCGGTCCAAAAATACGATGGTCGGCAAAGACATAACAACTCCTTATTCACGGCTGAAAGGCAGGATACATCAACCACAGTAACGAAATAGCGAACTAGAAAGAACCGTTGTTGACTGCGGTTGGCATTAAGGGTGTGGCAACGTTTTATAATCAGGCAATGTACGTTCTGGCGAAAAATAGTTAAAGATCGCCGCCTCGGCTTCAGGATAAAAGTCACAAGGTACAAAAATACTACTCAGCTGATCCGTAGCTGGGTGATAAAAACTTAGCTCCGCAGCGTGCAACTCTAAACGCTCTGAAAACTGATACGCCTCTTCAGTTGCATAAAACTCATCACCAATAATCGCATGACCAATCGCCATCAAATGCACGCGCAACTGATGCGATCGACCAGTAATGGGGAGTAACCGCACAACGGTCGTATGGGTGCCATCTGGATGCACTTCACGCTTCACCACTTGGAATAAAGTTTGAGATGGCTTGCCGTCGTCGAAGCATACTTTTTGTCGCGGACGATTTGGCCAATCACAAATTAATGGAAGGTCAATATTCCCTTCTTGCGGCTCGACATGCCCCCAAACACGTGCGTAATACACCTTGTGGGTGAGACGATATTGGAACTGCTTTTTTAATGCTCGCTCCGAAGGTTTGTTTTTCGCCAGCAGCATCAACCCTGATGTCGACATATCCAAGCGATGCACTACTTGGATTTCTGGATGCACTTCCTTGAGGCGGCTCCACATGCTGTCGTAATGCTCTGCAAGGCGACCAGGAACAGACAGCAATCCTGATGGCTTATTCACTGCCAGAATGTCGTCATCCTCAAAAACGATATCGACCCAAGGGTCGGTGGGAGGGGTATATTCAAGCATTGCCATGGGAGATCTCTACAAAATAAAAACGCCGCGATTATATACCCAAATAGCACCCAGATGCAGGGTTCTGAAGAAAAGTTCAAACCAATAAAACAAAGTCAATCCTTTAGCATAAAAAATAAAAATAGCACGTTGTAAATTTAGTTTGACAACAAGACGCATAACTGAATAGAGTGCTAGATGCACACAGCATGATATTCGCAAAGAATACTTAAAATAAAGACATCAAAACACAGCATTTAAAAGACATTACCGTTGCGCAGTATAGGGCGAGCGCTCAGCTTGTCATGCACTGCGGTATGTATCTCTTTAGAAAGATACATAAGATAAAAAGGACAATAAGCAATGGACTCCGCCGTTATAGATAAACCCCAATCCAAACTTTCCTTATTTTTTCGTTCGCTAGGCCCCGGCATATTAATGGCATCTGCTGCGGTGGGTGGCTCTCACCTCGTCGCATCAACCAAAGCTGGTGCGATTTATGGCTGGCAATTGGCTGCACTGATTCTGCTCGTAAACCTGTTTAAATACCCTTTTTTCCGAGCGGGCGTACAGTACACCATGGGGACAGGGCTCACCTTGGTTGAGGGCTACGCGAAATTAGGTCGGCCTTATCTATGGCTATTTCTATTTCTGAGCGTGGTCTCAGCCGTAATCAATACCGCCGCTTTGTTGATGTTTAGTGCTAGCTTGCTGGGCTACTTCATTCCGTTTTCACTATCAATGGCATCACTCAGTATCATTGTGATTGTCACCTGCCTGATCATATTATTTGCTGGCCATTACAAAGCGCTCGATACGCTATCTAAGGTGATCATGTCGGTGTTAACCATCGCGACTTTACTTGCCGTTTCTATCGCCTTTGGTAACCCTGTTGAGCAAGTGGCCAACTTCGAGCCACCGTCACCTTGGTCTATTGCGGCAATTGGCTTTATCGTCGTAACAATGGGCTGGATGCCAGCACCGATAGAGATCTCCTGCTTGACCTCTGCGTGGTTAAAACGCCAATCAAGCCAGCAAGAAGTAACGTATCGCTCTGCTCTATTTGACTTTAATGTCGGTTACATTGGCACGGCTTTTCTTGCCATTATCTTTGTATCGTTAGGTTCTTTGATGCTCTATGGCTCTGGCGTTGCACTTGAAAGCTCAGGCGTTGGCTTCTCCCATCAATTAGTTGGCTTATATGCGGCAACAATTGGCGAATGGTCTCGTTACTTAATCGCGGTAATTGCGTTTTTCTGTATCTTTGGCAGCACGATTACCGTTATTGATGGCTACTCACGCGTTATTTCTGACTCTCAACGTCTACTGCGCTCACAACCAGACACTAACCCTAAAGCCACGTCAGCGATCATGCTGGTGGTCGCCTTACTTGCATTAGGTATTGTGGTTTTCTGGGCTTCTGCGTTATTGCCTATGCTGAACTTTGCGATGATCCTCGCCTTTATGACCACGCCATTCTTTGCTCTGCTAAATTACACATTAGTGAGCAAAACCGAGTTACCTGAAACTTTGGCTGTTGGACCTAAATTGAAGTGGTTGTCGATTGCAGGCCTGATTTACTTGTTTGGCTTCTTGGCTGTGTTTATCTGGTGGAAGTGGTTGATGTAAATGAGGTAGCTATCAGTGATTAATGCATTCCGCATAAAGAAACTAAACCGCAAATAAAGAAAAAGGTCTTCAACTGAAGACCTTTTTTAATGAGCAATAAAAACTTACTTAGTTGTGGCTTACCACAATCAAACGTAGCGAGTCGAGCTGCACTTGAGCTTGGTTGATGTAACCAGTGAGCTCTTTAATTTGTGCATCGATAGCTTCAATTTCTTCGTCACGAATATTTGGGTTCACCGCTTTAAGTGCTTGCAGGCGCTCAAGCTCCGCATTCAGGCTATGCTGCATATCTTGATGAGCTTGTTTGCGTACTTCCTCAACCTTCGCTTCGATAAGACTATCCCCCGCTTCGATTAAGCGGTGTACGTCTTTCTGTACCGACGTGACCAACTTGCTGCCTAAGTGGCGATTTACAGGGCTGAGCTGGCGGTTAAAGCTTTCAAATTCCACTTGAGCAGACAAATCATTACCACGCGAGTCCATCATCAAACGGATTGGCGTTTTCGGTAAGAAGCGCGCGATGCCACTGCGTTTTGGCGCTTGCGCATCTACCGCGTAAATCAACTCAAGAAGAATGGTCCCGACTGGTAACGCTTTGTTTTTCAGTAGAGATACCGCAGACGTCCCCACCCCTTCACTCATCAAAAGATCGATACCACCCTGGATCATTGGGTGCTCCCAACTGATAAAGTGCATATCTTCACGAGATAAAGCCGTATCACGATCAAACGTGATCGTCGCCCCTTCGTATGGCAGGCCTGGGTAGCTTGGTACCATCATGTGCTCAGATGGGGTCACAATCAGTGCGTTTTCACCTTTGTCGTCTTGATTCAAGCCAATCGTGTCAAATAGAGAAAGTGCGAAGGTGACCAGATTGGTATCGCCGTCGGTTGATTCAATTTTCTCAACGATTTGTTGTGCTTTTTCCCCGCCATTTGAATGCATTTCTAATAGGCGATCACGGCCTTGCTCCAATTGGGATTTCAGCTCTTTATTCATTTTTGCGGACGCTTCAATGATCTCATCTAGCGTGCTGGTATCACCAGAAGCAAGGATTTCAATCAGATCATCAGAGTACTTATCGTAAACGGCACGGCCTGTTGGGCAAGTTTCTGCAAAAGCGTTTAAACCTTCATCAAACCAGCGAGCAAGAATGGCTTGCGAGGTACCTTTCAGGTAAGGAATATGAATGTCGATGTCGCGGTTCTGGCCGATACGGTCCAAACGACCGATACGTTGCTCAAGCAAGTCAGGGTTGAACGGCAAGTCAAACATGACTAATTGGTTGGCAAACTGGAAGTTACGGCCTTCAGAGCCGATTTCACTACAGATAAGAACCTGTGCACCACCTTCTTCTTGCGCAAAGTACGCGGCTGCTTTGTCACGCTCAAGGATCGACATACCTTCATGGAAGACGGTCGCACGAATGCCTTCACGCTCACGCAGTGCTTGCTCCAATTGTAGAGCCGTACTTGCACGAGAGGCAATCACCAGAATTTTCTCGCTGCGCTTCTCTTTTACCTTTTCAAGTAACCAATTCACGCGCGAGTCAAACTGCCACCAGCTTGCATCATCGCCTTCAAATTCTTGGAAGATCTCTTCTGGGTAAAGGTTCTTCATTGCACGTGCTTCCGAACTCATCTTACCGCCGATCATCCCAGCAACACGCATTGACGTGGTGTATTGCGGTGGAATATCCATTGGCATCAGGTGCACGTTACGCGCAGGGAACCCTTTGATAGCCGCACGTGTGTTACGGAACAGAACTCGTCCCGTACCGTGACGATCCATCAAGTTGTCGATCAACTCTTGGCGCGCAGACGCTTTCGCTTCTTCGTCCGCTTCACTTTCGATAATGCGGAAAAGTGGTTCTACGTCTTGTTCAGACAACAACTCAGTAATCTGGTTTTTCGCTTCATCAGGCAGTTTTTCACCAGAGAAAAGTGAAGTAATCGCATCCGCTACAGGTGCGTATTGCTCTTCTTCCTCGACAAACGCTTCATAATCGTAGAAACGGTCAGGATCCAGCAAACGCAGACGAGCAAAGTGGCTCTCACGACCAAGCTGTTCTGGCGTTGCCGTCAGTAACAACACTCCAGGAGTACGTTCAGCTAAACCTTCTACCACTTGGTATTCACGGCTCGGTTTATCTTGGCTCCACTCAAGGTGATGCGCTTCATCGACAACTAATAGGTCCCATTCGCCTTCCAGTGCTTGTTCAAAACGCTTGCGGCTCTTGCGTAGGAAGTCTAAAGAACACAGCACGTATTGCTGGGTATCAAATGGGTTTTCTGCATCCGCAAAAGCTTCGATACAGCGCTCTTCGTCAAAGATAGAGAAATGCAGATTGAAACGACGCATCATCTCAACCAGCCATTGATGCTGCAGTGTTTCAGGCACCACAATCAAAATACGTTCTGCACGGCCAGACAGCACTTGCTGGTGAATGATCATGCCCGCTTCGATGGTTTTACCCAAACCAACTTCATCCGCCAACAAGACGCGTGGCGCGTGGCGACGGCCAACTTCGTGCGCGATGTAAAGCTGATGAGGGATCAAACCAGCACGCATACCACACAAGCCACGCATTGGGCTCTTATGCTGCTCAAACTGGTTGGTTAGCGCACGGTAACGCAGAACAAAGTTGTCCATACGGTCGATTTGACCGGCGTACAACTTATCTTGAGGTTTATTAAAACGAATTTGGTTGCTCAGAAAAATCTCACGCAGAACAACGGCGGTTTCTTGCGTGTCTTCACGAGTACCGAAATAGGTGTATAGACCTTCATCTTCCAGTACTTCTTCAACTTTTAGAGACCAACCTTCTTGGCAGTCGATGACATCACCAACGTTAAAGGTGACTCGGGTAACAGGTGCATCGCTACGTGCGTAAACTCGGTTTTCCTCTGACGCTGCAAACATCAATGTCACAGTACGAGCATCCATTGCTACAACGGTACCTAAACCTAAATCGCTTTCCGTATCGCTAATCCAGCGCTGCCCCAAAGCAAATGTCATGAATTGACTACCTCGTTATTAGTTCTTGATTCGTGTTTCTTGTTGGTCTACTCATGCCCGTAGGCATGGGTAATAGTTTAGATCTGATTCTGGCTTCTGCTATGCCGATAGCATTCGTCATTCCAGTATGAACTGAGTATTTTTAAGCCAGCTCAACATGATAAATCGGACGTAGCCTATACGCAGAAAAAGGTCGCTAATCTTACTTGAAGCTGTGATTTAGGTCACGCCGAAACCGCATCAAGCGGAAACTTTTTTTCCCAAACTATAAATGCAATCAAATTGTAAAATACTCATGCCAATTATTAAGTTGTAGAACGTAAATATTACGTATACTTCTAGTGAGGGGCGTTTAAAACCATTGCATATGATTTAAGCGCGTTAGTACACGATTAGGATCAACACGGGTTTGCAGTAAGTTGTCTTGCTACTCGGTTGCACACTAACCGACATCAGCCCGACAACCTCTATTGCAAGCAATCAGAGTTAGGCCGCTTCACACCTATTTGAGAACGACCTAACCACTCGCATGCAGAGCCGTATTACGGCAAGGAGACGCTATGGGCGATACCGATCGGAAACTGTTTGTACTTGATACCAACATTCTTCTTCATGAACCCTTTGCCATCTTCTCTTTCCAAGAACACGATGTCGTTATCCCCATGACCGTGTTGGAAGAACTCGACCGAATCAAAGACAGCAAACGCGATGTCGCAAGAGACGCTCGCGTGGCTATTCGCGCTTTGGAAGATTTGTTTAAAGAAGCAACGCCCGATGAAATTTCTGAAGGTATTCCTGTTTCTAAAGACAGCCCCGACCAAGGCACCATTTCCATTTTGGCGGATTTTGAACTGCAGGAAACCGTCAAAGCCTTCGCCGACAAAGCCGGTGACAACCGCATACTCAATGCGGTGCTTTATCTGCAAAACAAACGAGCACCACGTGAAGTGGTACTGATCACGAAAGACATTAACATGCGTCTGCGCGCCAAAGGCGCTGGCGTACGTTTTGTTGAAGACTACCGAACCGATCAACTGATTGACGACATTCAATACCTCACCAAAGGTTTTCAACTGCGTGAGGGGGACTTCTGGAGTGATATTGAGGAAGTAGAAAGTTATGCGCTGGGCGGAAAAACCTATCACAAGCTCAGTCGTGAACCTTTTGAACCAACCTTTATTAACCAATATGTGATTGATGAAGACAGCGACTTTGCTGGCCGCGTAGAAACCATCAATGAAGACAAATTAACGCTACTCGACCTGAGCCGCGAACGCATGATGCACCGTAAGGCTTGGGACATCACACCAAAAAATATCTACCAAGGAATGGCGTTGGATGCCTTACTTGACCCGGATATTGACCTGGTGATTTTAACCGGTGCCGCTGGTAGTGGTAAAACGCTATTAGCCATGGCAGCAGCACTGGAGCAAACGATTGAAAAAGGCATGTTCGATAAAATTATCGTGACGCGTAACACGCCAGACATCGGTGAATCCATCGGCTTCCTACCCGGCTCAGAAGAGGAGAAAATGATGCCGTGGTTAGCGGCGGTGACCGATACCTTGGAAGCGCTACATAAACACGATCACTGCACTGAAGGCTCATTGAAGTACATCTGCGATAAAGCCAATATTCAGTTTAAATCGATCAACTTTATGCGTGGCCGTTCTATTCAAAATGCGTTTGTGCTGCTTGATGAGTGTCAAAACCTCACCGCTTCACAAATCAAAACCATCATCACCCGCTGCGGCGAAGGAACCAAGATCGTCTGCTCCGGTAACTTGGCGCAGATTGACTCTCATTACCTCACCCCAGTGACATCAGGGTTGACGTACATGGTTGAGCGCTTCAAGAACTTTGAAGGCAGCGCAAATATTCACCTCAACGGAGTGGTTCGTAGCCGCTTGGCGGAATTTGCTGAAGAAAACCTGTAATTGACACCGACTCACAAAGCAAAAGAGCGCTCTAATGAGCGCTCTTTTTATAACGATTCGACTGAGTTACTCAGTGCCACCCACTGTCAGTGAGTCCAGCTTCAAGGTCGGCTGACCAACACCAACAGGCACACTTTGACCTGCTTTACCACATACGCCAACGCCCTTGTCGATACTTAGGTCGTTACCGACCATAGACACTTGCTGCATTGCTTCGATACCAGAGCCAATCAACGTCGCACCTTTAACAGGGCGCGTAATTTTACCGTTTTCAATCAAGTATGCTTCGGATGCAGAGAACACAAACTTACCCGAAGTAATGTCCACCTGGCCGCCACCAAAGTTTGGCGCATACAACCCTTTCTCGACCGTCGAGATAATTTCTTCTGGCGTATGTTCACCTGGAAGCATGTAGGTGTTGGTCATACGAGGCATTGGCAAATGTGCATACGACTCACGACGACCGTTACCTGTTGGGTTCACACCCATTAACCGCGCGTTTAGCTTGTCTTGCATGTAACCTTTCAGCACACCATTTTCGATAAGCGTGTTGTACTGGCCATTCACCCCTTCATCATCCACATTGAGTGAACCACGAAGGTCTTTTAATGTACCGTCATCAACAATGGTACACAGTGAAGACGTCACTTGTTGACCCATTTTGCCAGAGAAAACCGAAGATTCCTTACGGTTAAAGTCACCTTCTAGGCCATGACCTACCGCCTCATGTAGCAATACGCCTGGCCAACCTGAGCCCAATACCACTGGCATCATGCCTGCTGGCGCGGCTTCTGCTTCAAGGTTAACCAACGCCATGCGAATCGCTTCGTCTGCATAATGGAAAGCTTGTTTCACACCATTGCTTTCCGTTAAAAAGAAATCGTAACCAAAACGGCCACCGCCACCAGCGCTACCTCGTTCACGTCGTTCACCTTTTTGAGCGAGCACGCTAATAGACAAACGTACCAAAGGACGAATATCGCCTGCATAAGTACCGTCTGTTGCCGCAACAAGCATCTGCTCATGCACACCGCTGATGCTGATCGAGACTTCTTTAATCAATGGTTCTTTAGTGCGGATGTAAGCATCTAGAGACTTAAGTAATTCTGTTTTTTGCTGCTTTTCCCATTCAGCTAGTGGATTCACAGCCGCGTAGTACGCTTGGTTCTCCGTACGTTTAAACGCATGAACTTTGCCATTTTGCCCTTGCTGAGCAATACCGCGCGCCGCCATTGCACTCTGCTTCAGGCCTTCAGGCTGGATTTGATCAGAGTAGGCAAAGCCTGTTTTTTCGCCAGTTACGGCGCGGACACCAACACCACAATCAATGTTAAAAGAGCCATCTTTGATGATGCTGTCTTCTAGAACCAGAGACTCATGCCAGCTGGACTGAAAGTAAATGTCCGCATAATCGATCTGGCGCGTCGCAATGCTGGCAAGCGTGTCAGCAATGTCTTGTTCTGTCAGACCATTTGGGGCAAGGAGTGCCTGTTCTATTTGGTTTGTGCTCATAGTTAGCTCTTTTATTTCCGTCTCAATTCATTTTGAAAGCGACTGTGTTGAGTCAGCGGCATATTCTGCCTTACTTGTTGGCTTTGTGACAAATCTATCTCTGTCACTAACAAGCCTACTTCATCCTGAAGCTGCTTATGGATACGTCCCCAAGGGTCAACGACCATCGAGTGTCCCCATGTTTTTCGTCCACATGGATGCGTTCCAGTTTGTCCGCTTGCCAAAATCCAACATTGTGTCTCAATCGCTCTAGCTCGCAATAATACTTCCCAGTGAGCTTGCCCCGTCACAGCGGTAAACGCAGCAGGCACCACAATGATATCCGCGCCTTCTTGGCGTAATACTTTATAAAGCTCAGGGAAACGAAGATCGTAACAGATGCTCAATCCAACGCTGCCGATATCGGTTTCCGCCACTACAATTTGATTACCCGCCATAAACGTATCCGACTCACGATAACTACCATAACCATCGGCTACGTCGACATCAAACATATGCAGTTTGTCATAGTGAGCAATGCATTTACCGTGCGGCGGCAATACAAGTGTTGTGGTCGTGACACCTTTTGCGGTTTGAATGGGCATGCTTCCGACAATCAGTGTTAACTGGTTCTTTCTTGCGATTTCAGAGAGCCGCTGTTGTATCATGCCACTCCCAAGTGGCTCTGCATGCTGATGGTACGCTTCGCGGTTGGCAAACAGCACCGTATTTTCAGGGGTAAGGACAAGCTTGGCACCTTGCTTACTCGCCAAAGCACACTGTTTTTCAATAAAGTCCAGATTCGCAGTGATATCTGGACCCGATGTCATTTGAATAATGCCAACACGTTCCATGTGTTTCCTCCCTATTCCATTTTAGTCGGTGAGTTATTTCGCCTGTTCACGCAGCTTTTCTGGTAGTTTGTATTCACCTTTACTTCGAGAAATTTCTTTTACCGTTGGAGAGTCTAGTGGTCCTTTCACTTCATAATTGACTTGAGTGAAGACCTCAACCACCGGAGAAATCACTGTTGAGATGGCTAAAACATACAACGCGGTTTGTGGTGCTACTGCAAACGCGGTCAGCATTGGTAGGCCTGATGTGATGTCTGGGGTGAACTTCACTTCCGCATCGACCATTCTGCTGTTCATATTGGCGATGCCGCGGATCTGCATTTCCCCTGCTAACGCATCCATCACGATATCGTTGGTGATAAATACGCCATCTTGGATTTTGCCCGTGCCTGTGATCGAGTTAAACGCCATGCCTTTGTCGAATACGTCGGTAAAGTCGAGCTGCATCTTACGGATGATAGAATCCAAACTGAACAAGCCTAACAAGCGTGCCGCACCACTGACTTCACTGATCACGCCTTTACCAAATTCCGTTGAGACATTCCCTTGCAAGGTTTGTGTCTTCATCGACCAAGGCGCGCCGTCCCATTCCATATTGGCATTGATCTCAAATGGTGCCTGCTGAATACCTGATGTGATACCAAAGCGCTCCATAAGGTCAGTGTTGTTATCACCTTTCATTTTCATGGTTAAGTTGGAATGGCTATTCTCTTTTGTCAGGTCCCACCAACCGCTCATATCAATACGGTTTTTGCCGCTGCTAAAGGTGATATTTTTCCACTCCAAACGGTTCTCGCGACGCTGTAAATCAACATTCACCTTCCCCACTTTGTAACCTTGCAACCAGAAATCATCGATGTTCAAAGTTAAGTTTGGCATCTCAGCGTGAAACTGGCGGTCAAAATTGGTAATCAAAGGTGCGTTTTGATCCTCACTGGCAAAGAGCGAGCTACGCTCTTTGGTCATCTCTTCAAACCCTGGAATATACAGGTGCAAGTGCTCCAAAGAGACCGATAAGTCATACGGTTTCAGATAGTTAGCCTTACCTTTAACCTCTTGACTGTCCACATCGAGTTGCCAGCTCAAATTCTTTTTGCTTGCGGAGAAGTCCACATCATGAAACTCAATCCCACCAAGCTGCAAGTTTGGCGTTTCAACATCAATCCGTGTCGGCAATGGAATACTCGGCGTCTTCATGCTTGCCAAAACAGATGAGGATTGCTTACCTTCCGAGCCCTGAACCAGCTCTGCCCACTGGTCTAAATTAAGCTCAGCGACACGCACTGATGCATCGTGTCCGACAATAGGGCTGATCCTGAAACCACCTTTGCCGACCATTAAATGAGTCGCCGTCAGAACAGGTACGTCGCCAGTTATATCTATCTCGGTTTGATACTTAGCATTTGGTATCTGTAGTCTTGCTGAAATACTTTCTTGGTTGCCGGATGCCTGTAGTTTTGCTTGCCCGGACTCGCCAACTTGTTTCGCTAGCGGATAGGGATATTGACTCGCTAAACGATTTAGCTGCGCCAACACATCAAGTTGATAGGTGAAGCCTACATCATTAAGTTGTAAGTCAATGTCCATTTGCCACGGCGCATGCCCAGAAACAAGCTTTAACCAACGCTCACCAACATAAGGTTTGAGAGGCTCAACGTCCCAATCCCCTAATGTATTAATCGTCACATTGTAGCCCTGTTCCGCACTCTCACCACGAAAATCGAGGGAGATAGGCTGGGTAAGCAACTCTGCAGACAAACCCGATGTGGTGACCACATCATTATCGAAGTGGATACGCCCTGTGGCTTTCTCCAGCGTCATTGGCGGCGCTTCAATATCGACACGGTTTTCTGTTAAATCGGCATAACCCCAAGCACGGGACTCTTTTTCAAAATCAAACGGAATGTTGAGCTGGAACTCAGAGTAAACCGGACCACTCACTTGCAGCGCCGTCAACGCTGCCCCGACCGAGTCCACCAATGGCGTCGCCATCATGTAGTCACGAACTTCATTACCCGGCGCGCTCGCTTTGGCTTCAATCTCAATGTGTCCACCTTCCGCCAACTCAGGGATTCGCCCAGTAATACGCTTGGCATGAACACCATTTAGCGTGGCGGACTTTGAATCCAAATACATGGCATCATTTTCAAACAGCAAGTCCAGCTGCAGATCCGTGATGGTTGGCCACGCCGTATCAAAGCTAAATTTCGCGTCTTTTAAACCGACCCACGCCTGAAACATGCCATTATGATCTTTGTAAGGAAAATCCCCTAACTCGCCATACCACAGCAGCTTAGCCGTATTCACTTTACCGCCTTGAATCGCAGTCGATAGGTAATCCGTTAAGTCTTGTCCGAGTGCCAGAGTCGGCAGGTAACGCCATGTTTCACCTGCGTTATAAAGATCCGCCTCAGCATAAAACGATAAAAATGGGCTTTGTTCTTTTGGAAAATCAAGACGGAATGCTCCTAGTACTTGAAGATCCGGTGTCGCTGCCGTCACTTTATCAGACCACAAGCGCCAGCCACTCTCATCTTGTTGCCAGATAATATCGACTTCACCTTGTTTGATATTCAGCGGAGCTTGAAATACATCACCGTACGGAAATACATCATCAATGACGGTTACTTTCGCTTTTGCCTGATCTAAATCACCAGATACACTGCCCTGCACATGATGGAATCCTGGTAGCAGTTCCCATTGCGTCATCGCAAGTTCATCCAGTTCCGCGGAGTAGCGTAACGTGTCTAAACCACCGTTCATGGACAAGCGAACATCTTCAACTCGGCCTTTCGGTGCCAATTTGTTGATAAGGTCACTGGTCGATTCTGACTCTGGAGCCAATTTGATGAGCGGAATAAGTGCTTCGATATCGAGTTGAGAAAGGTTGAGCGTCCAACCATTCGGTTGCCAATCAAACGCTGCGTCTAATTCCGGCCAAGGGGTGTTGTCGGTTCGGATCCGAAGTGAGTGACCATTTACTTTCCAACCTTGTTTATCTGGTCGAAGGTTGAAAATACCTGACTCGATAAACAGCTCATGACGACCGTTTTCATTCCACACCAGCTCAGAAGGCAACAGTTCAACATACGCATCATTCGGTTGGCTGTGTTTCAGCGTCAGCCAAGTGTTTAAGCTGACCTTACCCGACTCAGCACCCGACTCTTCTTGCATGTAAGTGGTTAACCAAGGCGTCACTGAGACATCTTGGGCGCTCACGTAAAACTCACCAGACACATCACGCAGCGAACCATGGTCTTTAAAGTTAGCGCTCACTAACAATGAATTCAGACGAACATCGGCAATGTTCACGGTGCCTTCTGCTAAGTGGTGCTTGCCTTGGTTGCTCCAACGGAGCTGCTCGATATCTAAACGGCGAGTCTCACCAGATACCGATTTATACCAAATCCGTGAGTCGGTAATGGTGAAGTCTTCAAACTGACGTAAAAGAAGTGAGTCGAGTTGGTCGATGAGCTTCACTTCGCTCTTGTCCACACTCGGCTCCTGCTCTTGACGACTAGAGGTCGGCAGAATGTCTACGGTGTGAATATCCAGAGCAAGGTTATGGATGGTAAGGTCAGCAACCACCGGTTTGAGTTGCAAAAGAGATTGAATGAGATCGAATTCAATTTGGATTTCTTCAACGGCAAAGCGTGCATCCTGAATATTCGGCAGGTTCGCTTCTAAACCGAGTAGCGCGATCGAGGGGTGATTATTGCGCCACGTCCCTGCGACGTTGGCGATAGAAAAGTCAAAACCTGTGTCCTGCTTGACCCAGGTTTTGATCTCATCTTGGAAGTGGTTAAGTTGTGGCAATGTGACGCGCAGTGTGGTTACTAATATGGCCAATAACACCAGTACAGTAACTAAACTCCACGCACAAAAACGCCCAAAACGGTTAACACCAGAATTCACAAATGTTCCAAATTACATCATTACGACGTCAAACTGTTCCTGAATGTACAGGGGCTCAGCCTGAACTCGCACTTGCTTGCCAATAAATACTTCGAGCTCAGCCAATGCATGAGACTCATCACCCAACAGCGCTTCAGCAACAAACGGCGATGCGTACACAACAAAATTATCGGCGTCGTAAGCACGGTTTACACGAGTAATCTCGCGTAATATCTCAAAGCACACAGTTTCAACCGTTTTCACGCTACCACGGCCCTCACAAGTAGGACAGCCAGAACACAAGATATGTTCAATACTTTCTCGTGTGCGCTTACGCGTCATCTCGACTAAGCCGAGCTGAGTAAAGCCGTTGATGTTGGTTTTTACTCGATCTTTAGCCAGTGCGGTTTCCAATGAGGTAAGCACTCGCTGACGGTGCTCTTCAGACGCCATATCGATAAAGTCGATAATGATGATGCCGCCGAGATTGCGCAAACGCAGCTGACGAGCAATAGCCTGAGTTGCCTCGATGTTGGTATTAAAGATGGTCTCTTCAAGATTACGACGACCAACAAATGCACCAGTGTTGATGTCGATAGTTGTCATAGCTTCAGTTTGATCAATGATCAAATAGCCACCCGACTTTAGCTCAACCTTGCGCTCTAAGGAGCGCTGAATTTCATTCTCGGTGTCGTACATGTCAAAGATTGGCTTGTCACCTTCGTAAAGCTCAAGCTTGTCTGTTAACTCAGGTACATACTCAGAAGTGAATTCTTTCAGGTTTTCATATTCGAGGCGGGAGTCGACCATGATTTTATCGAGCTCTGTGCCGACAAAATCACGCAGAATACGCTGGGCCAAACCAAGCTCCCCGTAAAGCGTTGAACGCGTTTTGTATTTTGAACGACGCTCCATGACTTTTAGCCACAAACGCTTAAGAAATGCCGCATCTTGAGAAAGCTCTTTTTCATCTGCGCCTTCCGCTGCGGTACGAATGATAAAACCACCGTGCTCATCACAGTAATGATTCACCACTTTTTTCAGACGCTCGCGCTCTTTCTCACTCTCAATACGCTGCGAAACACCGACATGACTGGCCCCCGGCATAAAAACAAGATAACGCGAAGGTAAGGTGATATCCGTCGTTAAACGCGCGCCTTTCGTACCGAGCGGATCTTTGACCACTTGTACAACAATGTCTTGCCCCTGACGTACCAGCTCAGAGATATCACGGACTTGAAACTGCTGTTTTTCGTTCTCTGCCACACATTCGGTATGCGGGACAATATCTGACGCATGTAAAAACGCCGCTTTATCTAAACCGATATCGACGAAAGCCGCTTGCATACCTGGCAGTACTCGGCTGACTTTGCCTTTGTAAATGTTGCCCACAATGCCACGACGCGATTCGCGCTCGATATGTATTTCTTGTAGTACTCCACCTTCAATCATGGCCACACGAGTTTCACTCGGGGTCACGTTAAGCAGCAATTCTGCACTCATGTGCACACCTCAAAACAATTATAAAAATTCTTGAATTAGCTGATCGGTTTCGAACAAAGGTAAGCCTACTACAGCGTGATAACTGCCTTCGATTCGGGTGACAAATCGCCCTCCGAGTCCCTGAATACCATAACTTCCAGCTTTATCGCATGGCTCTCCTGACTGCCAATATTGTTCGATTTCTTCGTGAGTCAGTTGTTTGAACCACACGTCAGTGGTGACGACCACTGAATGTTGTTGTTCCGATGATACGACGCTCACCGCAGTCATCACTTGATGACGACGACCGGATAAGTCAGTAAGCATACGCTTTGAATCTTCAAAACTTTTTGGTTTTTCTAGCACACGGTCATCGCATACTACGACCGTGTCAGAGCCCAATACAACGGAATCAGGCTTAGCTAATGCTAAGCCTGCCTGAGCTTTTTCCAAAGAAAGACGCAGCACGTACTCTCGTGCCTGCTCATGAGCCTGTTTAGCTTCCTCAATATCAGGCAATACGATCTCAAAGTCATAACCTAGTTGAGCAAGCAGCTCTTTTCTTCTCGGAGAACCCGAAGCGAGAACGAGAGATAAGCTTTTCTTCACCGCTTTACCTTACGTGCCATGCACGACGAACTCGTCGCATTAATAAAAACATCCATGGCCAAAGTATACAGTTTATTGCTGCCGTCCACAGAGATAATGGATTAAATACTACGTCCTGGTTCAAATATTCCCCACAGAATATCAAAACTTCCAATAACGCAGTAAAAAAGGCAATTAAAATCGACTGTTGCCACAATGCCATGTTACGAATCAATAGGAAATTCAACGCCACCAGATAGATGACAATCGACATCATCATGCCGCGAATTCCAAGCGTTGAGCCGATCAAAATATCCCATAATAAGCCCAGCACTAGCGCGGTTCCAACGTTCACTCGGTGCGGCAGTGCCAACACCCAATAACACGTGACAAGGAACAACCATGATGGACGTAAAACATCCAACACACCTGGCCACGGAATGGTTTGCAATACCAGCGCAACGAAGAAACTGACACCAATCACCATTCGGCTACTCATTACATTATTGGCCATCAGTTACCTCTTGTTCTTCTTGCTCTAACCCTTCTTCCACATTGGATCGCAGCACTTTGTGTTGACGATCTTCATTCGGCCAAATCAGCAGGAGGTAACGTAAACGATCAAACTCTACAACTGGCTCAGCTTTGATTGACGCAAACTCTTGGCGCGTATCGTGATCCACATTGGTAACCGTCGCGACTGGGTACCCTTCTGGGTAAATCCCACCTAGGCCGGATGTCACCAGTAGATCGCCAACCTGAATATCAGTACTGGTTGGAATGTGCTCCAGTTGGATTTCATCCATTTCACCATTGCCCGACGCGATCACTCGAATATCGTTACGGATCACCTGGACAGGAATCGCATTTTTCGCATCCGTTAGCAACAGAACACGTGCGTTGTGCGCTGCGACAAACGTGACCTGACCAACAATGCCTTTTTCGTTGATCACTGGCTGTCCGACGTACACACCGTCTATTTGTCCTTTATCAATCACCACTTGATGACGATAAGGTGAAGTATCAACCGCCATCACTTCAGTTACGACTTTCTTTTCATCCCGGACAAATGAAGAGCCTAACAATTTGCGTAGACGTTGGTTTTCTTCTTTATACTGATCGAGCAAGATCAGCTCGCTTTTCAGGCGTAGCACTTCTCGCTTTAAGTTGCGATTGCCTTCAACTAATGCCTGACGAGTATTAAAACGTTCAAATACGCCATCGAACATGCTGCGAGGCAAATTGGCTGCGTATTGAATGGGCGCAACCATACTGTTCAATAAGTATCGGACGTTGGAAAACGTATCTAGACGACTATCAGCCAGCATTAAGCTCGCCGACACGATGACAGCAAAAAACAGACGTAATTGCAGAGACGGACCTCTGCCAAAAATCGGTTTCATCTTGTTTTTGACCTGATTGCTTCCATGATTATTGAGCCTTACTTGGCAACCTAAAAATACTTAAATAAATACTTTTAGGTATGGAGCATGTTTGAATTACAGAGAGAGCAGAAATGAAGGTGAAGCCCGACATGAGCTTCACCTAAACCTTTATTCTTCAGAGAACAGATCGCCACCGTGCATATCGATCATTTCTAGTGCTTTACCGCCACCACGCGCAACACACGTTAGTGGATCTTCCGCGATAACCACAGGGATACCGGTTTCTTCCATTAATAGACGATCGAGATCTTTCAGTAGCGCGCCACCACCAGTCAGAACCATGCCGTTTTCAGAAATGTCTGAAGCAAGCTCTGGTGGACACTGCTCTAGTGCAACCATGACTGCCGAGACGATGCCAGATAGCGGCTCTTGAAGCGCTTCTAGGATCTCGTTTGAGTTCAAGCTAAAGCTGCGTGGCACACCCTCTGCAAGGTTACGACCGCGAACTTCAATCTCTTGAACTTCATCGCCAGGGTAAGCAGAGCCGATTTCGTGTTTGATCTTTTCAGCCGTTGCTTCACCAATTAAGCTGCCGTAGTTACGACGTACGTAGTTGATCACGGCTTCATCAAAGCGATCACCACCGATACGTACAGACGATGAGTAAACCACACCGTTTAGAGAGATAACCGCAACTTCAGTTGTACCACCACCGATATCAACCACCATTGAACCTGTCGGCTCAGACACGCGCAGACCAGCACCAATTGCCGCCGCCATTGGCTCGTCGATTAAGTAAACTTCACGCGCACCAGCACCGAGTGCTGATTCACGAATTGCGCGGCGCTCAACTTGGGTAGAACCGCAAGGAACACAAACAAGAACACGTGGGCTTGGCTTTAGGATGCTGTTGTCATGCACTTGTTTGATAAAGTGCTGAAGCATTTTTTCGGTTACGTAGAAATCAGCGATTACGCCGTCTTTCATTGGGCGGATAGCGGAAATGTTGCCAGGTGTACGACCAAGCATCTGTTTTGCTGCGTGACCGACTGCAGCAACGCTTTTTGCAGAACCTACACGATCTTGACGAATAGCAACTACAGAAGGTTCATCAAGGACAATACCTTGCCCTTTTACATAAATTAGAGTGTTGGCTGTACCTAAATCGATAGATAGATCGTTAGAAAACATGCCACGAAGTTTCTTAAACATACTCTTCGCTCATCCTGCAAAAATATAGAAGACAAAAATTGCTCTAAATGTACCAATGCCTCGCTGTCACAGCAAGGTATTGGTACACAAACATGAGCAGAAAGCCTCAATTTCTTGCAGTTTCCTAACTTAAGGGCAAAAACCTAAGTTGTTACTGTCCGGTTAACCCAGGCTCACCACGGTAAATCACACGGTCATTACCACGGTGAATACCGAAGGTGACGACAGAAGATGGGTTTTCTTCACCAGCTTTCTTATTATCCCAGTTGTACTTGAGCCAAGGTAAGCCATTTTCAGAGTCATCAAGATCTAACCAAACTTGTGATTGCTGTCGAACTTCATTATCACAACCTTGTACAGCGGTTAAACGCTCTCTATTTGCATTTGGTAATATGCCCCCGGTAACTTTAGCACTGGATGTTTCACTGTCTGCTGAATCAAGAACTTGAATATTGATATCACAGGCAGTAACACCATCTGGACTGCTCCAAATCAGTTTATCATCGCCTTGTTCTACAGCAGAAACGGCCGTTCGGTTGTCCTCAGAATTGACAACAAATCGGTTCTTATTCCAGTACTCAACTTTAAGAGGAATGCTGAGTGTATCCCCTTGTCTTCCGCCAATATCATCTAAAACCATACGCCCATACCTAACATCAGGTTGAGATAACAGTTGTTGCTCTACGGTACGAGATTGTTTGCCATCATTACCTTCTGTCAGAAATAGAGTTGGGTCAATATGTGCTGTCTTCGTACTCGCTGTCTTATTAAGAGACAACGCAATTGATGACTCAGTAGAACTATCTGTTGATACTTTGGAGTTAAATGGACCATCTAAATTAGCAGCTTTGCTCCAATCAACAGAATTAACCCAGGTTTTACTCCAAATCGCACCAGACCAGTTTTTACTCGTTAGATCAGAGTCCAAGATACTCAGTCGGTCAGAAAAGCTTCCAGCTAAATACAAGTCTGCTTTCAAAGAATCGGCAAAACTACCATAGTTCTGCGTAGCATACCCATCAGCGTTATATGCGGTGACTTCAAACTTAACTGACGCAAAGTTTTGCCCCATATAAACAGAGTCATTCTGATTATCAGGATAAGTCCACTCGGTTCCTGTTACTTTAAAATAATCAGGATAGAAGCGACCAATTGTTGACTTGCCATCTGCAATTTTAAAAGCTTTGCTGCCAAGATACAGAGATGTCCCAATATCATCGCCATTTTCATCTTTAGCAACTGGTGCCTCAGCAATAAGCTCGAAAACACCGACTTCTGAAACCGATTGGTCAAACTTCACATTACCGCCAGACCATTTACTTGATTCTGGTAATCTCTCATTCAGAAGTTTGGCTAATGAACCATTAGACGGGTACTTCACTTTATTACTAACCGTAATAGTCTTCTCTTGATAGTTCTCAGCAACTGAACCGTCATCCTGCAGCGCAGAAATAGTTAGTTCAAAAACTTCACCAGCAGCAACAAACCCCGAAGAACAGCCATTTTCACTGTTGGTGCACTCTCCGCTCTTATCACCACTCTTTGCAGTCACTTTCAGTTTTGAAGGAAAACTAACGAAGCTGCCGAATCCATCCGAGTCATCAACACCTTCAACACTGGCTTTAAGTTTGACCTTTCCAGCTTCAGCGTATCTCAACTTAAAGAATGCCTTGCCTTCACCATCAAAATAAACATTAGGCAGGTATTTATTAGCCTTGGTTAGCTCGACATCTGAACTCCATTCCACAGCCTGATCTTTCACTTTTTTCTTGTAAGAAATCACGACAGGTTGAGAGCTATCGACCGGTGCCACTTCATAATCAATCGACATATTAACACCGCGAGATTCACCGCCGTCTTCTGTTCGAGTTGAGCAAAACGATAGGTAATCCTCACCCGTAGTTTCGCGACTAGCAACTACATCATTAACATTCACCGCGAGCACATTTGAAGCGAAGGTTACATTACAGTTGTTAGCAGATAGTGGACCGCCATTAATTCGACATCGCGCCCCTTCAAAGCCAAACTGTGGTACGGAACTTTGGTCGATACCTAAAGTAACATCGCCAGCTCTTGAACCTTGCAGCTCAAGCTGAGTTTCATTCTCAAACTGTACATTTGTACCGCCAACCCAGTTGGCAACATTATTGCCAACAGATGGAAGTAAAGTGACAGAGAGAGGCGTTAAGCTGCCATCATCGTATGCATCTCTAGGATATTGCTCAGAACAACTTTCATTCATACAAGCTCTAAGTGTCACATCAGAAGCCTGACACGTACTGCCCGAGCCAGAGTAGTCAAACTCGAAATGATGAATACCATCTGTTAATCGCGAGTACTTGTCCGCACAGACTTGGAAGTTATCCACTTCATGAAAGTTCGTTGCAGCACCTGTTGATGCCGTTACTGACAAACGGAAGTTTGTTGGAGCTTGGCTAAAGTGCCCTTCTGTTCGCACATCAAAATCTGAAATAACAGTATTCCATTCTCCACCATCAATACTTCTTTCAACTTTCAACATCATATGCTGACCATCTCTTGAATTCAGAGTGATCTTATAGCGATGTAAATCGTGATGGTTGTCGATGGAACTCGAAAACTGCGTACCATCAACATATGCGTATCCTTTTAGCCATTTTCCTTGGTTATCTTGAGCACCCGACCCACGAATACCTACACTATCTGGTCTACCATTTCGATTTGGGATAGTTTCTCCACCTTCGCGATAGAAATTGCCGTACTCATCAATGCCTATACCCAGCCAACCACCAGCAAACCCTTCAACATCACTACTAACCTCACCACCATGGTTTTTCTTTAGTTTCATCCCATAGCCAAGAGGGCCTCCAAAAGCACCCGTTTTAGGCGGTACGTTAGCATCAGAGATAACTAAAGCAATGCCATCACCGCCACCACGATTACTACCGTATGCATAATGATCAAACTCGATTTCAAGATAGTTTTGATCCGAAGGGAAAATGTAGTTATAAGCAGATGCTGTAGCTTGACGCGTTCTATCATCATTCAGACGGAACTTGCCACCGTGAATTTTTGGGTCAACACTGTCACCAAACCCCATAACAGACCAGTTGGTTAGTACGCTGCCATTGTCAAACGTCTCTTTGGGTAGATAAGTACACTGCTGAGGCTCTGGTGGAACCCAACATGATTCTGGGTATTTTGGTTTCTCAATTTTTGTTGAGCCACGCATATCTAACCATAAGCTAGTAATCGCACCATAAATTTTCTCACTGGTATCTAACAGAATGCTCTTGGCTAAAATAAACCCTTTAAAAACTTCTCCTGACGCTGTCTTAAAGTGAAAACTAGCTTGTGGACCGTAAATAGTTGGTAGAACTAGTTCACTACTTGCAGTTCTATATTCGAAATATGCACCTTCTAGTGCAAAGTCGGCACTTGTATTGTAATAAGAGCCAGTAGGTTGATCTGTACCCACTACATTAACGGTAACATTACTGCCAAAAATTAGTTTTGGCTTCTGTCCAGTGTTATGGAAGGTTTTGACAGTAAGTTCTGCATCATCAGCGAGATAAATAGAAAAATCTCCTGCTGAATCATAATCAATATTTTCAATTTTACGCTTCGCATTGATCTTTAACTCAACAGCCTTACTCGTATTATTGTCTTTTAAATGAAGAGTTTTTAAGTCTTCATTTAAAAGAATGGAAATAGTCTCTCCAGTATCATAAAAACTACAAACACTAGAGCTGTTACTACAGACATTACCATAATAGGAGGACTCATTGCGATTTGTACTAATGGTTAACTCTTTCGTTGCCGAAAAAGCCGTATCGAGTATATTAGGCTGTTGTGCTTTTCTTGCATTAAGTTCAGCAATGCTTGTTTTATCACCGATATCACACCCTGTGGCATCAGCACATATAGGATTTTTGTATAGCCTATCGATAGCATCACTCTGAGACGCATTATCAAACCCCATCTGAATATACTGATTTTGACTCGGTTGGTTCATACCATCACGGTAGTAAAATAGATCTTTTTTATCATTAATAGTATTAGCTAGGGTGTATTCATTAGACCAACCCAATACTCTTACTTGACTATTACTAACCATGAGTTTGCTGTCTTCATTTTGCCAACCCTGAATAGGTTCAGGAAATAGCTCACAAACATCATTTGGTACAATTAAATCTGGTTCTGGAGGAGGATTTGGTCCCTCAAGTTCACCACATCGCAGAGTTTTGAGCTCTTCGCCTTTCTCAATCAAAACATCAGCACTATTCGACATTTTAGAGAAAACATTATCGAATACAGTTTCTTGACGTATCAATGAACCACTAGAAAAACGTAGGTAGTAGTTCAAATCCCCAGTATAACTATTGCCTTGCTTTCTTACGTTGCTGTATTCCAAACGAATAGAGTATAGCGTTCTGTTGAGAAGCGAATGTTCGTTAAATATTCCGTCAACATCATCGTCAGCAGACCATAGTGGGTATAAGGAAACGTTGCCTTGACCTTGTTTTTTGAGATAAATCACTTCATCTTCAATTTCATTGCCTCGGAAAAAACGGCCAATAGAATCATTTAATTCATCATCGTCATAATAATTAGCTTCTACAAAAAATGGGGCGTCCATTTTAATGGGGCAGGTCTCCGTATCCTCCCATTCATCCGCAAAAGACAAACTACTTGAAGACAACAAAGCTAAGGCAAATAGTATTTTTCTCATTATTTTAATCCTTAATCCAAATCTCTTGTCTGCGTTCAACCAAGCTCAATCCAGAACCACACTGGACAGCAGCTTCGATACGATAGAATGTTTGACTATCCAACTTTTTATCGCCCCCGTCACACACAAGCGAAACTAATCGGCAGCTTCCGTAATCAATGCTCTCTGAGCTTGGCGCTTTACCATTGACTTTATTGCTGCAATTGCTTCCCACATCTGGGTTTTCATTGTTAAGTGGGTATATTTCAGTGAGTGCCCACTCTGTTGAAGATTGAGCGTAAAACCATGCTTGTGTCCCTAAAAACTCACGAGTCATTGAGTTTTGATTGGACCAGTTAGTCTTTGTAAGCGTTGCTCCTAGATACCCCATCACAATAATCACGAACAGGCATACAATGAGTACATTTCCACTGTTTTTCTGTTTATGGGACATTTAACACCTGCACATCTTGTTGGTAGGTACTAACTTCACCATTTTGTTCAAAAGCAAATTTGAGATAAACAATCCCACCAGTCTGTAAACTCACATTCGTGTAGTTAAATTGACTTTCATCTGCCACGATATTTTCAACAACAGTGCCATTGCGAGTTAAGCGATTAGTATGAGCCCCGGCTTTGACAATGCAGTATTCAACTTTGGTTGCTAACTGATATAGATAAATACGATGAGCGATCGAGTCACTAGGTAAAGGCGTCGTTAAGCTATAACGATAAAAGTCGGCATTACCATTGACATCATTACCATTTAAAGAAAGGTCACTATTAATTAAGTGATTACTCACAGCGCCTGATATCAAATCGTCATAGCGTGTAGGGTTAATGACAAAGCGTATCTCCTCGGAAGCTTTTAATGTATTTCCTGGAACATTTTCCCCAGTGATAAAAAGCAGATCGTTGCTGGTTGGTTCTTGAAAGTAATAACCGGAATTTAAAGTTGGAACAAACGACAGGCAGGATTCGTCAACCGTGTTTGTCATTGCAAAACTATTGGGAACGGCGTGTCTAATTTCACGCGCCATTTTTTCTAGCACAAATTGAGCTTGGGTCTGAATTCTTTGTCTTGAACTCGCATCAACATACCCTTTCATCCCAACTTGAACATAACCTGCAATCCCCAGCATGATGATGCTACCAATAACAATGGTCAGCACGAGCTCTATGAGAGTGAAGCCTCTTTGACTCATTAATAATTACCTCTGTAACCAACCAATGAAATCGCTAACGCGGAACCAGCAAATATATCTAGTTTCACTTGCTTCATTTTAGGAACACTTCCTTCGAGCTCTGTCGTTTCTACCGCAACCTCTACACGAAAATTGACATAACTACTGTCTGCACCATTACCGACAACATCTGAGAGTTGGTATTTTTCGATCCCTGACGGACAACTATTCTGAGTATTTTCGGTGTACCAACAACCAATATAGTCATCAACGTCATTAAAAGCAGAGGGCGAAGTCTCTCCATCTCTTCCAAGAGGTGAGCAAGCGTCTGCCCCGCTTTCGCCGCAGCGGAGCATGCCACCATTGTCATCATAATAATGGTCAAAATTACGGGCCAAAATTTGCGACATCATACTATGCCCTAAAGCAATGGCTCGACTTTGATAATGGGAGGTGGAAGCATCTTTAATTTGTGGTATCAATGCTGTCGAAAACATCACCATTGCGATTCCCATCAAGACGATCGCAATAATCATCTCAATAAGCGTCATTCCTCGAAGCGTTTTTTTGCATTTCATCGTCATGAACAGCCACCTTTACTTACGTAGCCTTGCTCATTAATTGTGACCGTACAAGTTTGAGAGCTATTGTTTTCGCTAATAGAGATAGTGACCGAAGAAGGGGTCGGATTTCCTAGAAGATCAAATTTAACCTCTTGAACAGGAGAAAAAGTAACACTGCTGTCTTCGACCCAATCACTACGACTACTGGACTGAGATGAGCAAGAGGCTTTTGAACCGATACAATTGGTTGCTATGGATAGAATAAAATCGTTATTTCCTACCGCACTACTGACATTTGATTGCATGCGATTCACCTGGACTTGGCGAACAACAGAAATGACTTGATCTTGAATTGCTGCGGCAGAAATTCCAGTGCGCATAAATCGACTGGACGCGTAAAGCGATAATATTGAAAGGATGACGATTACCATGATCAGCTCAATGAGAGTAAAACCTGATATCGTTGAGCGCGACTTCATACTTAGGAACCTTCGGCTTACAACAAGCGATTAAATTATAAGCAAAAAAGCATGGTAATTTTGGACTAAAATCACACTTCTTTTACGTAGCAAACAAGATTGCTCTAGGTTAGTTTTTCGATCTATCGATCTCTTCTTCAATTCGATCGTAAGTTTCTTTGTTGCTTAGCGTCTCAGAAACGTGCTCTGCGGTCTGCTTAGTTTGCTCCCACTTCGCTTCGTAAGTTTCTGGCTCAAAGCTGATAAATCTTGGTAATACCACATAACCGATCACACCTAAGATAATCAGCACAACTACAAACTCTATTGCACTAAGACCCGATGATTTACGCATATGAACTATTCCGAAATTAACCAAAGTAGAGAGATTAAAGGCCAGACTAGCTGGCCTTTATCAATGTATTACTTAGTACATACTGCAGAACTAGCAACAATCTCAGTTTTCGCTGGGGTGTTATCACCTGTAGCAGCAGTGTATCTAACACAGCTCTTACTGTAGCCTTTAATGCCGTATACCATGTTTGCAGGATCTTTATCGCTATTGTCTGCAATAAGCTCCCAGTCTCCAGAATCAATACCATCGACCGCTAGCTTAAGAGCCTCTGTAGTTGCTTCAGGGTAACCATAATCCAGCTGTAAAGTTGAGCCAGCAACACTAATCGCTCCATTTTCACCAGTTTCTTGGCTCTTGATTGCTGCCTTACCATATACAATGCCTGAAGCCCCATCAATCGCGCCTTTCAGACCTTGAAGTGCAGAAGCTCGAGCATCATCTTGTAGGTTAAGGAAGCGTGGTGCTGCAGTTACCGCTAGAATACCTAGGATTACAATTACCACTACCAATTCGATAAGGGTGAAACCACCTTGTCTTTTCATTGTTTACTCTCTCTATGTAAGCATGCAGTACAACTGCAAAGTTTCGTTTAGGTCACGCGACCATTTTGGATATTGTCAAAACGGTTTGGGGCAGCAACGTTCACTAAAACTGACCGTGAAGTGGATACTGTATCTACCGCTTGAGCAGAATGACGATTCGCCATTATTCAGTTCATGCTGCAATGAGAAAAACACATTATTGTTTACCCTTTATTACAGCGTCTTACTTATGGTAATGATTGCATTATACCGACTTTCAATACCAATTATAGTGATTAGGTGTCAAAAAATTCACTCCGCCGACATTTCGACGTCTATTTTCAGTTGATTAGCTGTTGAAATAACTACAATCGACTGACCATTTTCATAAGTATACTGACAGACATAACGATCAGTTTTGATGGCTCCACTGATATCTATTAACTTATTAGTCATTATTTTACGTTGTGGATAATGCACTGCTAGCCAATAACCACAATCTAAAACACCTTGTTGAGTAAAGGGAGACACTAGCCCGCCCTCAGTCATGGTGAGATTAAAACCATCCATCAGCATATGTTTTGGCTCGCCTTGTACTAACCAAGCTTGACGATAACGCTGAACACTATCTTGCATCCAAACTCTCGCCAACTTCGCTCCGGTCACTTGCGCCTGCTCGGTAACAGGACGTAATTTGACCGCCAAGCCAACAGCAATGATGGTAGCAATTACCCCAAAAACGATTAGCGTCGCTCGACTTTGATTTTCAACCACCGATTAGCCGCCTTTGATGATGTCTAGCATTCCCCACATTGGCAGGAAGATACCCAGTGCTAGCACCATGACCATGCCGGCGACAATCACCAAAAGTAGCGGTTCTATTCTTGCGGTTAGTGTTTTTAGATCGTAATCAACTTCTCTATCGTAAAAATCCGACACTTCTAGCAGCAGCTCATCAATACGACCGGTTTCTTCCCCCACTGCAATCATCTGAATCACCAAAGGGGTAAAGATTTTACTGTTGATGGCAGTCACTGAGATGGTGCTACCCGCTTCAATCGCGGATTTCATCTCAAGAATTCGATTTTCTAAAAAGCGGTTCCCCAGGGCTTCCCCGGCTAAAGCTAAAGACTGGTTAAGTGGAACGCCTGATTTCAGCATCAACGAGAAGGTTCTAGCAAAACGGGAAAGCTGCGCGCGATTAACGATATCGCCCACAATTGGAAGCCGAAGCCGAAACTTATCGAACTTTTCCCGACCATCAGCCGTCGCCACCCAGGCTCTAAAAACCGCAAACGCGCCAATCATTGCCACAATCAACAACACCCAATAATTAACAAAGAAATTAGAAGTAGCGATCAAAATACGCGTCGGCAGTGGTAACTCAACACCAAAGCGCGTAAACATCGATGCAAACTCAGGGATCACCAAGATGTTCAATATAAACATGGCGATGGTAATAAAGATAATCACAAACGTCGGATAACGCATCGCCGCTTTGATGCGTTTGCGAGTCTCGAGTTCCTGCTCGTAGTAATTTGCCAGTTGCAATAGCGCTTGGTCGAGTCGACCCGTATTCTCACCGACATTGATCATAGAAACGAACAGTGGGCTGAATACTTTGCTGTGTTGCTGCATCGCAGAAGACAAACCTCGGCCATTACTCAGTTCAGAAACGACATCTTCCAGTGCCTCTTTGAGCTGTTTGTTTTCACAATTTTGCAGCAGGCCACGCATAGAACGCAGCAACGGTACGCCCGCTTTAGTTAAGCTAAACAACTGGCGAGAGAAAAGAATGATCACTTCCAATGGAATGGCTGGCACAAATAGCTTAGACAAGCTCACTTGGCTTTTTGCCGACTCTTTCTCTAACCGCACATTGAGCGGGATGATCCCTTTATTCATCAACGCTTCCGCTGCAGCTTCTGAGTTCACTGCCTCGATTTTGCCGTTAGTGGATGAGCCGTCTAAAGTACGACCTTGATAACGAAAAGTTGGCATTCACTTACCTATATGAAAATGGGATCAGTCTTACCAGAAGCGTCACCCTCACCTAGGGTCATCACTTCATCCAAACTGACGGTGCCTTGTAGCGCCAGTTCCATTGCAGAAGCAAGCAGTGGCTTATAGTTTTCTGAGCGACGCGCGGCTTGGGCAAAACCGACCGCATCGTTGGCGCGCAGTTTATCCATCATTTCTTGCTCCAGTTCGAGCATTTCAAACACACCGATTCGGCCTCGATAGCCAGTCAAGTTACAGTTTTGACAGCCTGCACCTTTATAAAAAGTGGTGCCCACTTGGTTTGGAAAACGCCCAGCTAACCACTGTTGGCGTGAATCGTCTAGATGGTCTTCTGTTTTGCAATCTGGACAAACACGGCGAACAAGACGCTGCGCCACCACAGCTCTGACCGCACTAGCAACCAAGTAACCCGGTGCGCCCATATCGATCATGCGTAACGCACTGTCGACAGCATCATTGGTGTGAAGAGTGCTCAATACTAAGTGACCCGTTAGTGCAGCTCGTAGACCAATTTCTACCGTCTCTTGGTCACGCATCTCACCAACAAGAATGATGTCTGGGTCTTGACGCAAGAAGGTTCGAAGCACACGCGAGAAAGTCAGATCGATCTTACTGTTTACCTGTACCTGAGTGATGCGAGGCAGGCGATATTCAACCGGGTCCTCTGCTGTAATGATCTTTTTCCCAGGTTCGTTGAGCTCACTTAATGCGCCGTAAAGCGTGGTGGTTTTACCTGAACCTGTCGGCCCCGTCACCAAGATCATGCCGTGCGGACGAGCCAACTGTCGACGTAAACGAGCAAGCAAATCTGGCGGCAAACCTGACTCTTCTAATGGACGCAAACCAGCAGACTGGTTAAGCAGACGCATTACCACGGACTCCCCGTATTGCGTTGGTAGCGTCGACATACGAATATCGATTGATTGACCACGCACTTTGATATTGAATCGGCCATCTTGTGGCAAGCGCTTCTCAGAGATGTCTAGGTGCGCCATCAACTTCAATCGAAGAACCAAAGCCGATGCGATATTCACTTCATTCAGGATGGTTTCATGCAGTACACCATCAATACGCTGACGTAAGCGCAATATCTGATCGTCTGGCTCAATATGAATATCCGATGCCCCGACTTGTACCGCATCTTCAAACATGGAATTAACCAGCTTTACAACGGTAACTTCCTCACTGTCGGTTCCATCAATACCGTAATCGAAGCTTTGCTCGTCTTTATGCTCTTCATGCAACTGTTCCGCGAAAGAAGCGATCTCTTTAGTGCGGCGATAATAGCGGTCAAAGCTTGAAATGAGTTGGCGCTCTGAAGCCACAATGAACTCAAGGTTGTATTCACCTAGCAAATTCATCAGTGACTCTTGGATGAACAAATCTGCAGGGTCACTCATAGCAACGCGCAACGTGTCCCCATTTCGAGCAACGACCATCGCACGTAAGCGACGTGCGTGTACCTCAGGTAGAATCTGTACCGCTTCCGCATCCACAGGGGCACGACCAAGATCGATCAATGGCAAACCAAGTTGTTGGGACAAGAAGTCCAACATTTGCTTCTCAGTAATAAAGCCGAGATCAATTAACGCATCGCCTAGCTTCTGCCCGGTACTACGTTGTGCGTTTAGTGCTTGCTGGATTTGTTCTTCAGAGACGATGCCTTCTTCAACCAGAAGATCGCCTAAGCGTTTTCTCAACTGAATTTTCATTGTGCATTCTCCAGCTGTTTCAAGATGCTCAAACGGTCACGAATAAACGCTTGCGATTGATTCGAAATGCCAACTTTACCCAGAGCTTGGTTGTAAGAGTTGATCGCGGCGGTAAACGTCAGAGCGCGCTCTTGTTGAATCGCTAAACCTAGCCACCAGCGCGCATTTTCCGGCTCACGCTGAGTAAGGAGTTGATAACTCTCAAGCGCAATATCATTCTGCTTGTGTTTTTGTGCCAATGCCGCACGCATCGCCAAGTAATCTCGACTTGGTCTTGGAGGCAAATGCACAAGCGGACTCAGCGCCGCTTCAGGTTGATTGGCTTTCACTAACAACTTAGACAAGGCCAAGCGAAGTACTTGGTTGTTCGTGTCAAGGTTGATGCCTTCTTGGATAATCTCATACGCTTTACGCGTGTCGCCTTTGCCAAAGTACAACGCCGATAATTTTTGACGCGTGTCTGCATTCATTGGCTCATAACGTAACGCCTCAGCGTAAGCGGACAACGCCGTTTGCATATCATTAGCATCCAGTGCTTTTTCCGCTCGGCTAACCGCTTTAAGAGATAACTGGCGGTGCGTCAGCTCAACCTGCTCAATATGCATTGAACTGTTTTCTGCTGTCGTGCGGGTTACGTGATTAGATTGCTCATCGCTTGGCATCGTTGCCACTTGCGCGAGTAGCAATGCATCTTCAGAGGCCGTATTTACCTCCGCTCTTGGCGTGAACCTATCAGTCTCTGGCATATGAAGCTGTTGAGCTGCCGGTTGTGTCACTGGCTTCGTGTAAACCACATGGGCTGTCTCGGGCGTCATTTTACTCGTTGGCGAATAAGTACGCTCTGATGATGTGATTGACGAAGCATTCACTGACGACGATGACATGGTTTCTGTTTGAGCAGGTGAAAGCTCGCCTGACGGGATAGGACCGCGAGAGACCGCCCAGCCGCCCACCGCAAGGCTTAACGAGAAACCGGCAACGAGCCAAAGCCAAGGTTTACTGCGTGAAACGTTGGGAATGTCCGCACGAGTAAGCTCTGACGGTGATGTTTTTTCAGCGAGTTCTGATAATGCTTTATTGATGGCACTCAAGGTTGACTCCATCCCCAAAATACGGGTGTTTTAAACTTAGGTTTACGGGCATCAAACGTATCGTGCATAGCTGCGTAAACGTGATGATTTTTTAATAGTGTGCAACGATCATTAAATGCCGCAAGCAACGACTTGTGGCTAATTTGGTTGATCAAACGTGGAATCCCCATGGATGAACGCCAAATCGCTTTTTTCTGCTCAATAGAAAAAATGTGCGCTCCATTGCCTGCCTTGTCTAAACGATTATTGATGTAAGCCACGCCTTCATCGATAGAAAGAGGACGCAGCTGACAACTAAACGTAATACGTTGACGAAACTGCCTTAGCTCGTGGCTGGCTAACCGCTCATCCAACTCAGGTTGTCCGAATAATACCAGTTGAATGAGTTTATCTTGTTCCGTTTCTAGGTTACCGAACAGACGCAATGTTTCTAAAGCTTGTGGAGAAAGAGCTTGCGCTTCATCGACGATCAAGACGGTTTTCTTTCCCGCAGAATGCACTTGAATCAGGTGTTCTTGAATGAGAGAAACAATACGTAGCGGGTCATCGTTCTCGATGCCTAATTCTCTGGCGACAGCAAACTGCAACTGCTCTCCATTCAAAACTGGATTGGGTAAGTAAATCAGCTCGACTTCAGATTCAATCTGCTCAATTAACTTACGACACACCATGGTTTTTCCGGTGCCAACTTCTCCCGTCACCTTAATCACTCCTTCTCCCATTTGCACAGCGGCTAAAATGGTTTGGATCGCCTCATAGTGAGGGACTAACCCCAAGAACATTTCTGTGTTTGGGGTTAACGAAAAAGGCTGAACTCGAAATCCAAAATGTGACAAGTACATACTCGAATCACAAACTCATTGAAAAACGGAACCTTTCCCCGCGCTTATTGCGCATCTGGGAACCACTCTTGCAGCAGATCACGAGAGCGCTCTAGCTCTTTCTGCCAAGAGTTCACACCAACTACGGTCGGTTTTAGCAAGATGACCAATTCTGTTTTCTCAGTCACGTTATTTACGTTGCGGAACAAATGCCCCAATGCGGGCACATCGCCTAAGAATGGGACTTTAGAAACAAGCTCACGATTTTGCTGTTTCATCAAACCGCCGATAACCACAACATCGCCATCTTTAGCACGAATAACCGAGTCAGATTCACGAATAGAGCTTTTTGCCAATGGCAATTGGATGTTTTGGAACTCACCGCCCAAGTTCAATTTCTTCACTTCTTCCGAGACTTCAATAACCGCAGGGTGAACATGCAGGAACACATTGCCTTTGTTATCAATTTGCGGAGTCACATCGAGAGAGATACCTGAGAAGAATGGTGTCAATTCCACTTCTGGAACGGCATTTGAGTTTTCACCGTTGCCTGCATTGCTCGATAACTCGGTAACAAAATACTCATCGGTACCCACTTTGATGACCGACTTTTGGTTGTTGGCTGCGGTAATACGAGGGCTCGAAAGAACGTTCAAGTCACCTTGCGTAGACATAAAACTCAACACAGCATTGAAGTTGCCATCAGAGATAGTCACGTTGGTTTGGCCGCCCAATAGCGTGCCAATCGCATCCAACGGTGGTAATGCCGACGCTGGACGGTTCACGACGACACTACCCGAGTTACCAATTGACGCCGATAAGTTCGACCAGTTGATGCCTTGTTGGTAGCCATCATTCAACGTCACTTCTAGAATTTTAGCTTCAAGAATGACCTGACGCTGCATGCGCTCCTGCGATACACCTAAGAACTCACGGACTTCTCGAATATCATCTGGAAACGCTCGAACCGTAATCACGCCTGCTTGTGGTGTTACGACAACACTTTGTCCTTTGCCTGAACCAATTAGATTCGCAACGGCTTGCTGCAGCATCGGCCAGAAGTCACTTTCAGTGATGGTTTCGATGCGCGTACCGCCCGTAGAAGTCGTCGAGCTATCGCCGCTGTTACTTCCATTGTCAGAGTCTGATGAGTCAGAACTGTCTGAGCTACCGCCAGAATTAGACGTACCAGCCGAGGTCACTGAGCCCGTGACAATGCTCGTCAATGATCGACCAGAGCGTTTGAACTGGAGGTAATCAACAGGAATGGTTACCGTACGCATACCAGCAGGGTAGATTTGAATAACTTTGCCAGACTTCACCACATCATAGCCATACATGTTCTGTACAACGCTCAGGACTTCATCCAACGTAACATCTGACAAGTTGACGGTGATATTACCTTGTACCGCTGGATGAATCGCCACGCTGTACTCAGTGCCTTTGACTAGAGAGGCAAAAAAGCTTCGTGCATCGACCGCATTCGCTTGAATACGGAAACGCTTCGAGGTGCCTTGCTCTGAAGCAACATTCGAGTCTAAGTTAGGCATCAGGTCCGCTTCGACAGAAGAAGGAATTTCTTCTAACGTGCGGCTGTTCGCTTGATTGATAGATTCATTGAGCGCTTCTTTGACTTCCACTGGGTCACGGTGACCCATTGAACATCCCATTAAAGAAGCAATCGTTATTCCTACAACTAATTTGCGCATATCTGATCAGGCTCTGGTTATTATTTTTTTACGTTTAAACCAAAAAGCTCTAGGTCCCACTGACGGTTACCACGCTTTAAAGTTACAAATTCACTATTGATGCTCGCGACGCGATAACCCTTAAATAGCTCGCCTTTTTCAACAAGCTTGTTATCCATAATCGCGACACAAGCAGTACTTGGCTTACACACAATACTGTTGAGCGTAGGCAGTCGGTACTGTTTTGCTTTTGGTTTCGCTGACGTTTCAACCGCAGGCTTTTCCCAGCCAAGTGGGGCCGTTGGATCTTGGTTCGCCCAAGCGGTTCCTGCCGCAGCCATGACAAGTAATGAGATGATGAGTTTTTTAACCACCAATAAACTCCTCTCGAGATCCTAGTGTGTAGACTTCCAACACAAGCTTCGCTTTCGGGTACTCTTCGACTTTGTAACTAAAGCTGCGCCAATAATAACTGGCAGGAAGGCTCTCCAACTTATTTAGGTAATTGGCAATAGAAAAGTAGTCGCCAGTCAGCTCCATACGTACAGGGTGTACGTAGTAACCAGAGTATTGCGATGCTTCTTTATCTTCCGTAATTGGCTCAGATGGCAAAGTTTGCAAAGACAAAAGGTGAATGCCACTTTGCTGCTCTAATACATTTTCCAGCAGCTCAGCCATTTGCGAAGGTGTAATAAGGTGTTCGATGATCTCCGCTAGCTGCATCGAAAGGTGCTGACTTTCTGTTAGCAGGTTAGATATCGAGCGATCAATCTCAGCGTTTGGATCTTTCTTCAGCTGCGCTTGAATACGTAGCGTGTCGATTTCAATCTTTTGATTGGCTTGCTTTAAATTGCTTAGTTGCCTCTCATTACTGATGATCTCGTTAAGCTTTGGTTCCAGTACCAGCGTAAAAAGCAACATGATCACGACAACTAAACCACACAGCGCGATAAGCAATTTTTCACGCGCGCTCATTTCGCCAAAGCGCTCTTCTAATGAGAGCCAGAATTCGTTCATTTCTCTTTATCCTCGCGCGTTTTTAGCTCAAACGTCACAATATCCTTATCATTTCGGCCAATTTTGACGTCGTCAAATGTCCGGCCAACCAAGCTAATCTCAGTTTTAAATTGGTTAACCCAACTTGGTACTGAGCTCGGCTTTTTCGCCAGTCCCTTCAGATCTAAGGTATGGTTATTGATTCGAATTTCGGACAAAGAAATTTCTTGGTTTCCTAGCTTAGCTAATGATTGCATCACGCCAGAGTAACCCGTGCGCTGCGAGTCATCGTATTTCCCGACGGCTTTAAGCGAGTCTCGCTTCGCCTTGACTTCACGCTCTAAGCGGGCTTTAGCTGCCAGCTTATTATTGTCGGGTTGATGCTTACGTAGCTTGACTTGATAGCGTTCAAGCTCTGACTTCATGATATCGCCTTTGCTTTTTACAATAGCAATTTCATCTTCTAAACCACTGCTCTGCCAAGTCACATAGCCGTAAGAGAGTAGAATGGCCGCAGCCGCGACACCCCAAGATAACGCGATATTTCTTAGTGTCAGGAGCTCTTTTTTCGGCTTTAAGTAATCAGGGTATAAGTTAACGCGTCGAGTATTAGAAGCCGCAGCAGCATCTGCTAAAACGTGTCCTGATAGCTCATGTTCTGGTGGTAATAACAGAGAGACTTTAGTGCTTAAACGGTAGTTCAGAGACTGAACAAGCTCACTCTCATCCTCCTCATCACAACACACTTTCAATTGATGCAGCTGCACATGGCGCAACTGAGAAGAAAGATAATCAATCGAACGTTGCAGTTCTAACGAGAGGCTATCCATCTGTAACTCGCTAGACGGAACCCCCGTTAACGGTGGCGTCACACTTCGAATCGAACGATGGAACGCGATAGTATTTTCGACAAAAGCGCTAATACGGAAGTGACCACGCACACTGCGTTGTAATAATAGGAAGTTACCTAGCTCACCTGCGGTCTCTCCCCAAATGTCGTCTTCAGGAAGAATAGCTTCTAATGGCAACTGGGCGCGACTGGCCAGTAACACGATCTTATCCAACATTTTTCGTGATAAGACGTAAGCTTGCACTTTGGTTGAATTGGGTAGCTCTACCGCATCGGCAATGATGTCAACGGCACGCTCAGAGATCAGTTCTTTCAACAAAAACGGTAATGCTGCAGGCCATTCTTGGCGCGGCATGACAGGTTTGTCGATTTGATACATCTGATAATAGTTATGAGAAAGGACAACCGTTAGAGAATCATACGCACTCGCAGCAACGCTCAATGCTTGCTCTACGGCTTTCTCCCAATTGGATTCAGAAATATCAAATTGGTATGGGCGGCCACTTTTTATTGAAGATGATAAATAAACGGCGTCTGGCTGAATAACCAAAAAGCAGGAACGACCACCACCAGATGATCGTTTGAGCTTGTCGAGTAGTGCTTTGAAATCCATGATTATTATCTTTATTTTTTACGCCAGCGATTTCGTCTTCCCAATTTCACTTGGGATTCTGATTGAGAACTTGGCAATGCTTGTGGACGAGGAAGAAACTGCTGCTCTGCAGAGAAGTAGCGCCCTTGCCCACCATAAACCCCGAGCTCAATTAACGTGTTGAGCTCGTTTTGATTCTCAATTCCCACTGCTATGATTTTAGTTTTACTGTTTGCCGCGGCACCTAGCATGCTGCGGACAAATAGCTGGTTCTCATGTCGCTGGTCGATTTTTGCTACTAAACTGCGATGAAGTTTAAGGTAACGAATATCCACTTCTTTTAAATAGTGAGTGCTGACGATGGTTCGTCCAGCCTGCCCAACCATTAAGTGGCACCCTAAACCGGCCAGCATTTTAGCGACTGGTCGCATAAAGTCTAAGTGTCTTACAAATTGTGCTTCAACAAACTCAAAACTGAGACACTTTCGCTGTTCACGTGACAACTGTAAGAGTTCATCACGAAACCATTTAAAGTACTCTCGGTTAGAAAAAGGCGTTACATTCAAATTGAGCGCATACGATCTTGAGTTATCAAAATTATCCTTAAATTCTCTTAAGAATTTATTAATAACTGACTTATCCATTTGCGCTTCATAACCAACCTGTCTGATCGCAGAAATAAACCGAGACGCTTTAACAATACCATTCTCAGGATCGCGAATCCGGCATGTTAACTCTTCATATAATGATTTTTTATGCGTCGCGTCACTTATTGGGTGCACAGATTGTGCGTAGAGTATCACATTTTCTGGTGTAAGTGCTGTGTCAAATAACGTTCTCCACCTCACACTTCCGCGAGCTTCTTCATCGTGGTTCCATTTTTTGAAGCGACTCCAATTATTGTTATTTTGTAGTTGCGCACTACGCAAAGCTGTCTCTGCCTCATCGATGATTTGGCTGTGTCGCTCACCCTCTTTATAAGTAGTGATGCCTATATGGCACCAGTTGTCTGGGTCGAGTGGCTCTGGCGGAATTAATTTTTCTAACTGGCGAATGCATTGTGATGCCAAATTAGCCACATCTTTGGCACTTTGATGCGGCAGAAATAACGCAAAATCAGCATCGTAATAACGAGAAAACACAACATCAGGGTATCGCTGAACTAAGTTGGATAATAAACTCCCAACTTCAACAATAAACTCATCCGTAATTTGCTTATCTTGCTCTTCTTCAACCAGTTTCCAGTCTTGAATACGTACTAGCAAAACGGCGCCGCGAGCCCCACTTTCTAGTAACGCCGATTCCAGTTTGCTATCAAACAGCACTCGATTGGCTGTACCTGTTAACTTATCAAGGAAGGTTTGAGTTCGAATAAAGGTATCAAATCGGCTTCGCTCTTGACGCGCATCTTGTAACTCTTCAATTAATACATCGAGCGCTTCACTGGCAGTATAAGGCCATTCTTTTTTGTCGCCTTTTGCATACTGCTCTACCCGACCAGCAAGGATCATCCTGCCTCGCTCTTCGAGCATTTCAGAGCCTTCTAATTGCTCCTTAAGCCACGCAACGCCGCGCATTAAACAGAAGATGATCAAGATAACGGCAAGCGTGATCGACCAAAGCGCCTGCATTGAGTAGCTGTAACCTAAGTAAGGCGGGATCGCTTTAAAATGAATCGTGTAATCTTGATTGTGAGTCAGTTGGTATTCTGTCTCAAACAAGACTGACGCTTCCATTTGATGAGAAGTATCTTTGAAGCGATAAACAACCGCATTGTTGGTCGACAATGTCATTTCGACAATATTGGAAGCCTGCAGCATTTTCGGCATCCAGCGCTGCATAGAATAAGCAGCGTCAGGATCTTCCATCTCCTTATCGACCACCTCTACGATCCCTTCTAAATAATGGGTGAGATATTCCTGCCCAAGACGTTTAAAAGAGAGGGTGCCACCGACAAACAAGATAAACATGGCGCAGATGACGATCATGGTGACAAAAGCCACCAGCCGTGTGCTTAACTTAAGAGTTGGGGTATACCTCATGAATACCAAATTCCTTTTTTATTCATCATATACCTTATTGAAATATTTATACTTGATAAGAGTTCATCAAACAATCGGATTCGTCTGATAGTGAGAGGCTGGAGCATAAAGAACATCACACTCATTGATAAGTTTTATTGTTACGCCTAACCTTGCTGAGATAAGCCTTTGAGATCATTAGATAGTGACAATAAAAAAGACCGCGATATTCGCGGCCTTTTCGATTCAAGCATAAGCAGAATTTAGAACGGGATATCGTCGTCAAAATCCATTGGTGGCTCATTGTACTGCTGCTGTGGTTGCTGCGGAGCCTGCTGTTGTTGCTGTTGCTGAGGCGCATTGTACTGCTGCTGAGCTGGTTGTTGAGGCTGACCCCATCCACCTTGCTGCTGTTGACCGCCCATTGGTGCGCCGCCACCTTGACCACGACCGCCAAGCATTTGCATCACGCCGTTGAAGCCTTGAACAACGACTTCAGTTGAGTAGCGATCTTGACCGCTTTGGTCTTGCCATTTACGAGTTTGCAGTTGGCCTTCAATGTATACTTGAGAACCTTTACGCAAGTACTCACCTGCTACTTCCGCAAGTTTGCCGAACAACACAACACGGTGCCATTCCGTTTTTTCGCGCTGTTCGCCAGTCGCTTTATCACGCCATGAATCAGAAGTCGCAATAGTAATGTTTGCTACTGCACCGCCGTTCGGCATGTAACGAATTTCAGGGTCGTTACCTAGATTCCCCACCAAAATAACTTTGTTAATTCCACGGCTGGCCATGATGTGCTCCGTTTCACTCTGGATATATAAAATTTTAGCGCATTAGAATAGCACGCTTTAATGTTTTGATTAAAGTCTAATACCATTGTGATCTAATGAGTCACCTACTAGAACCCAAATCGCATTTCAACTTACGCATGTAGCATTTTTGATTCGCTTTGCAGACATCGTTTCGTGAAGCTTTGAATTCGAACGCATTTATTCAGTAAAGCTATGGTTATAACCTCTCTTTAATGCCAACTTATGGCCTTTATTGAACGCTGGGAGATTTGAACACGTGAGAAAGTCGGCTTACGCAAGAAAGCTATTTCTGATCAGTATGGAAGATAATGCGCAAAAAAAGGTGGCGGCACTCGAAAAATACATTGATATGAGCATCCCGGTGATTTCGACCGAAGCACTCATGGAAGCTAAGCCACAGCATCGTAATAAAATCCTACTGATCGACTTCAGTGAACATAAATCACTCGTTCAATCGATCAAAAACTTACCGCTGGTATGGAAGAACTTTGAAACCGTTGTGTTCAATGTCCCTAAAAGGCTGACCACGGATGAGCTTCTTTCATTTGGTCAATTAAAGGGGCTGTTCTATTCCGAAGATACGCTAGAGCAAATTGGAGAAGGATTAAAAGGCATTGTTAACGGTCAAAACTGGCTGCCGCGTAATGTAACCAGTCAACTTTTACACTATTACCGTAACGTCATTAACACTCATACTGCCCCAGCCACGGTAGACCTAACCATTCGCGAGCTGCAAGTACTGCGTTGCTTGCAAGCTGGCGCCTCAAACAGTCAAATGGCCGAGGAATTATTTGTCAGTGAATTCACCATCAAATCGCACTTGTATCAGATATTCAAAAAGCTATCAGTGAAGAATCGCGTTCAGGCAATCGCGTGGGCAGATCAAAACTTAATGTCATGATGCGATGCCGCGACTCTTATGACTAAAATGACGAGTCGCTCATCTTTTTTCCGCACTGAGTCTCACACTTTTTCCTACTTTATTCATGATTCATTGACGACTCTCGTGTTAAAGTTATGCGCAGATTCTTGATAATAACGAGATAGGATATTCCCCCAATGATTAAAAAATGTCTGTTCCCTGCTGCAGGCTATGGCACTCGCTTCTTACCGGCAACGAAATCTATGCCAAAAGAGATGATGCCAGTCGTGAATAAACCGCTTATTGAATACGGCGTTGAAGAAGCAATTCAAGCTGGTATGAACGGCATGTGTATTGTGACAGGTCGTGGCAAACACTCTATCATGGACCACTTTGATAAGAACTACGAACTAGAACACCAGATTAGCGGTACCAATAAAGAAGAGCTATTGGTAGATATCCGTGAAATCATTGAATCTGCAAACTTCACTTACATCCGTCAACGCGAGATGAAAGGCTTAGGCCACGCGATTCTGACCGGGCGTGAACTGGTGGGTGACGAACCATTTGCCGTCGTTCTTGCTGATGACCTTTGTGTCAACGAAGAAGAAGGCGTACTAGCTCAAATGGTGGCGCTATTTAAACAGTTCCGTTGTTCTATCGTTGCCGTACAAGAAGTCCCAGAAGATGAGACTCACAAATACGGCGTTATCTCTGGTGAAATGATCAAAGATGACATCTACCGCGTAGACGACATGGTAGAAAAACCTGAGAAAGGCACGGCACCAAGCAACCTTGCGATCATTGGTCGCTACATTCTGACCCCTGATATTTTCGAACTGATTGAAAATACAGAGCCAGGTAAAGGTGGTGAAATTCAAATCACTGACGCGCTACTTAAACAAGCAAAAGCGGGCTGTGTCTTGGCTTACAAATTCAAAGGCAAACGCTTTGACTGTGGTAGTGTTGAAGGTTACATCGAAGCAACCAACTACTGTTTTGAAAACCTTTATCTAAAAGATGAAAAAGCTTCAGAGTTAGGTAAACACGCAACACAAAAAGCGGTATAAAGCATCGTCGTAGTACGAAATTATTGTTTCTAAAGCCCAGCATTATGTTGGGCTTTTATTTTTACTGTTTTTTTATCCAGTAATTTTCTTTGCACATTTCTCACACTATGTAATACTTGCCCCACTTGGTTATACATAGAGCAAAAACGATGGATAAAATAGAAGTTCGCGGTGCCCGAACCCATAACCTCAAAGACATTAATCTTACAATCCCTCGCGATAAACTGATTGTCATTACTGGACTAAGTGGCTCCGGTAAATCCTCTCTCGCTTTCGATACATTGTATGCAGAAGGCCAACGACGCTACGTAGAGTCTCTCTCTGCCTACGCTCGTCAGTTTTTGTCTCTGATGGAAAAACCCGATGTCGACCATATTGAAGGGTTATCACCCGCGATTTCTATTGAACAGAAGTCTACTTCTCATAATCCGCGTTCAACCGTAGGTACAATTACCGAAGTCTACGACTACTTACGTCTGTTGTATGCTCGTGTAGGCGAACCACGCTGTCCAACGCACCATGCCCCTCTTGCCGCACAAACCATCAGTCAAATGGTGGACAAAGTTCTAGAGATGCCAGAAGGCAGCAAAATGATGCTGTTGGCCCCTATTGTCAAAGAGCGTAAAGGTGAGCATGTTAAAACGCTTGAGAACCTGGCAGCTCAGGGCTTTATTCGTGCGCGTATTGATGGAGAGACATGCGATCTATCTGATCCTCCAACGCTAGAGCTACATAAAAAGCACACCATTGAAGTCGTGGTCGACCGCTTTAAAGTTCGTCCCGATCTGCAACAGCGCTTAGCGGAATCTTTCGAGACCACGCTCGAGTTATCAGGCGGAATTGCGGTTGTCGCGCCAATGGATGGAGACGGTGAAGAGATTATTTTCTCCGCCAACTTCGCTTGTCCACAATGTGGTTACAGCATGCAAGAGTTAGAGCCGCGACTTTTCTCATTCAACAACCCTGCTGGTGCATGTGGCACTTGTGATGGTTTGGGTGTGCAGCAATACTTCGATCCAAGCCGAGTAATTCAAGATGATTCATTAAGCTTGGCACAAGGTGCGATTCGCGGTTGGGATCAAAAGAACTACTACTACTTCCAAATGCTCACCTCATTGGCCGATCATTATGGTTTCGATCTCCATGCCCCTTTTAATTCTCTGCCAAAGAAAACGCAAGATGTCATTCTAAAGGGCTCTGGCCGCACTGAGATTGAGTTTAAATACATCAACGATCGTGGCGATATTCGTGTTAAACGCCATCCATTCGAAGGTATTCTGAATACCCTCGAACGTCGTTATCGTGATACAGAATCCAACTCTGTCCGTGAAGAGCTTGCGAAATACATCTCCACTAAATCTTGTTCAAGCTGTGGTGGTACTCGTCTGCGCCTTGAAGCACGTAACGTGTTTATTGCTGATACGACACTGCCTGAGATTGTTGAACTTAGCATTGCTGATGCATTGGAATTCTTCCATTCCTTGAAACTGGAGGGTCAACGAGCCCAAATCGCTGAAAAAGTGATGAAGGAAATCAACGATCGCCTGCAGTTCTTGGTTAACGTTGGTTTGAACTATCTAAACTTGTCTCGCAGCGCCGAAACGCTCTCTGGTGGTGAAGCACAACGTATTCGTTTAGCAAGCCAAATTGGGGCGGGTCTTGTTGGTGTGATGTATGTTCTGGACGAACCCTCGATTGGTCTCCACCAGCGTGATAATGAACGCTTATTAAAAACGCTCACTCATTTGCGCGATTTGGGGAATACCGTGCTCGTGGTAGAACACGATGAAGATGCTATTCGCTGTGCGGATCATGTCATAGATATCGGTCCTGGCGCTGGCGTACACGGTGGTCATGTTGTCGCGGAAGGCACCATGGAAGAGATAATCGCAAATCCGAATTCTCTGACAGGTCAGTACTTAAGTGGCGCTAAAGAAATCGCAGTGCCGAAAGATCGCACGCCGCGTGATCCGCAAAAAACGGTTGAGCTCTTAGGCGCAACAGGTAATAACCTTAAGAACGTTAATCTTTCAATTCCTGTTGGGTTATTCAGCTGTATTACAGGGGTATCTGGTTCAGGTAAATCAACGCTGATTAATGATACTTTCTTTAAAATTGCTCATACCCAACTTAACGGGGCGACAACGGCTCAGCCTTCACCTTATAAGTCGATTAAAGGTTTAGAGCACTTCGATAAAGTTATCGATATCGATCAAAGCCCAATTGGTCGTACACCTCGCTCTAACCCAGCGACCTATACGGGAATCTTTACCCCAATCCGTGAACTGTTTGCAGGCACACAAGAGTCGCGTTCTCGCGGTTACAAGCCAGGACGTTTTAGCTTTAACGTACGCGGTGGTCGTTGTGAGGCCTGTCAGGGTGATGGTGTCATTAAAGTTGAAATGCATTTCCTACCAGACGTTTATGTGCCATGTGATGTATGTAAAGGTAAGCGCTACAACCGTGAAACACTTGAAGTACGTTACAAAGGCAAAACCATTGATGAAGTGCTAGAAATGACGGTCGAAGACGCCCGAACGTTCTTTGAACCCGTACCTGCTATAGCACGTAAGCTACAGACTCTAATGGATGTTGGCTTGTCTTACATTCGCCTAGGTCAAGCCGCAACGACACTCTCCGGTGGTGAAGCACAGCGTGTTAAACTGGCGCGAGAGCTATCCAAGCGCGATACAGGAAAAACCTTGTACATTTTGGATGAACCAACAACCGGCCTGCACTTCCATGATATCCAGCAGTTGCTCACTGTATTGCACAGACTTCGCGACCACGGAAATACTGTCGTGGTGATCGAGCATAACCTAGATGTCATTAAGACTGCGGACTGGATTATCGATCTAGGACCTGAAGGGGGACAGGGTGGAGGCGAGATAATCGCTCAAGGCACACCGGAAGATGTGTCGCAAATCGAGGGTTCGCACACAGCTCACTTCCTTAAGCCTATGTTGAAGTAGAAAAAACAGGTAAAGTACCGAGACCAGCAAGTGCTGGTCTTTTTTCATTCAAAACAACGCAATAACTATGGCTACTATACATGTAAGTGGAACAAAGCTTTCTCCCGAAAAAGTACAGGTTCCCCTCAATCGCAAGTTTCTCATTGCCTTGGCAACACTATTTGTGTTGGCAATGCACTTTTTCATGCCCAACCCCGGCGGTTCAGGGCTTTCACTTTCCTTCAATGCGACAACTTGGATTGCTTTTAGCTTTGCATTAGGCATTGGGTGCTACCAACTCGCGAATAATCGAGCGCTACGTTACTCAAAATTAACCATCGGCTTGTTCATTAGTGCTCTTATCATGACGGTGCCCATTCTGTACCCAAATGCGAATAGCAGTTTGGCAGCCAACAAGCTCATTGGTCTGTGGTGTGGCGTCCTGTTTTTTATTGTCTTACAACAATTTCATTTCAGTAATAAACATCGCCAACGCCTGTTATGGTTCATTGTCCTTGCGGTTGTTATCGAAGCCATTTTGGGTCTGACACAATATCTGTATCTCAAACCAGGCAATGCGTTTGGCTACAACACGATGGTCAATCGTCCTTATGGTATTTTCCAACAGCCCAATGTAATGGCCAGCTTTCTTGCAACAGGACTGGTGATTGCCAGCTATTTACTTGCACGTCAGCCTTACAAATACGACCGTAAGTTAAGCGATGTTTATCTTCTCTATGCTGTGCCAGTTTTAACCTTACCATTGATTGTGGCGTTGGCTTCACGCACAGGTTGGTTAGCCTCGATCATCGCCGTGTTGTTGGTCATCCCATACATGTATCGCTTTGCGACCAAAGGGCGCTTTATCCGCTGGGTTACGTCGCTTGTCACTGGGCTCGCACTCTCAGTGGTTGTCATGTATCTTGCCTTTCCTGATGGAAGTGGGTTAGCCGCAGAAAAAGTAAACATGGAGTCTCCTCGAGCGTATACTTTTCCGCAAACATTAGACATGGTGATTGAAAAGCCTTTTACTGGCTATGGATATGGCAAGTTTGAATCTGAGTACATGCTGTATACGGCTCGTCAACATGCCCTAAATGAGAATTACCCAGCTGGTTTGCCAGCCATGGATCATCCGCATAACGAGCTGCTTTACTGGGGAGTAGAAGGTGGTTTGCTGCCAATACTCGGCATCTTCTTAGCGATGGCACTGGTACTGTATCGAATCTATCAAGCCAAACGCGGAACTCGTCTTGCGTTGCTGGCCTTGTTTATACCTATCGTATTGCACTCACAACTGGAATACCCTTTCTACCACTCTCTCGTGCATTGGTTGATCTTCGTTATCCTGCTGTACTGGGTCGATCAGCGCGTCTCTCGTTATCGACAAGTCGGCTTTAGTCATGTGACCAAAAGCTTGCTGCGAGTCTTTAGTTTGGTACTTCCCGTTGCGTTTACGTTTTACATGGTAAGCGCATTGCATACGAACTATGTATTGACGAAGTTTGAGACCACTAGGCCAACTAACCCTGATATTCTGAATCAAGTCAGTAACCCTGTAGTTTGGAAAGACAGGTTTGATTGGGATGTCTATAGCACGTTTTTAAACATTGGGCTGTACCAACAAGACGCAACCTTGATTCAGCCTTATATCGATTGGTCGCTAAAAATCATCAAAGATAAGCCTCGCCCTGCATTTTATAATAATTTGATTTTGGCCTACCAAGGCTTAGATGACTCAAGTAAAGCGGAGCAAATCAGAGCTGAAGCGCAGTTTTTGTTCCCGAAGATTGATTTCAGTGACGTCAATTACCAACCACCTTCTCAAGCAATCTCTGCCTCACTAGCCCCCACTTCAGGAGCTGAGTAATAAATACAAAAAAGCGAAGGGATGACCTTCGCTTTTCTTTATCTCATTGCTGTATGATTTTATTCAGTGAGTGACTCTTCTAACGCTTTTAAGCACAGCGCAACGTTTTCAGATCGAGCACCGTAACCCATTAAGCCAATACGCCACGCTTTACCAGCTAATGCCCCAAGGCCTGCACCAATTTCTAGGTTATAGGTTTCTAGCAAGTGAGCACGAACTTTTGCTTCATCAATTCCTTCAGGCACGTAAATCGCATTTAATTGTGGCAACCGATGGGCTTCGTCCACAACAAATTCAAAGCCTAACTTTTGTAAGCCATTTTTGAGTTTTTCATGCATCAGTTGGTGACGAGCCCAAGCGTTTTCTAATCCTTCATTTTTCAGTATCAATAAAGCTTCATGAAGCGCATACAAGCTATTAACTGGCGCCGTATGATGGTAACTACGCTTGCCTTCTCCACTCCAATACCCCAAAACTAAACTCTGATCGAGGAACCAACTCTGTACTGGTGTTGTTCTTGCTTGAATCTTTTCAATCGCGGCAGGAGAAAACGTCACTGGTGAGAGCCCAGGTACACATGACAAACATTTTTGACTACCAGAGTAAACCGCATCCAGTTGCCATTCATCCACTTTTAACGGCACACCACCAAGCGATGTCACCGCATCAACAATAGATAATGCATTATGCTGTTTCGCCAGCTTACCCAATGCTTGAGCATCACTGACTGCACCAGTTGAGGTTTCCGCATGCACAAAAGCAAGAATTTTTGTATCTGGGTGCTGTTCGAGTGCTTGCTCGACTTTATCAATGGAAACAGGCGTCCCCCATTCATCATCGACGATAACAACTTCACCACCAGCACGGACGACATTTTCGCGCATGCGTTCACCAAATACACCGTTACGGCAGACGATCACTTTGTCGCCTTTCTCGATCAAGTTTACAAAGCAGGTTTCCATCCCTGCACTACCTGGCGCTGAAACCGCAATAGTGAACTCATTGTCAGTTTGAAAGGCATACTTCAATAGCTGCTTGAGCTCATCCATCATACCGATAAACAGAGGATCAAGGTGACCTACGGTAGGACGGCTTAGCGCTTGTAACACTTGAGGATAAATATCAGAAGGACCAGGTCCCATTAAAATACGGTGAGGTGGAATAAAGCTTTGGATCGACATGTCAGCTCCTTGATTATCTTTTATCCTGAGCATTCTAAAAGTTCTATTCAATAACATGGCTCAGGTGTAGGGTTCTTCACCCTAATAGATTTTTCCTCTATCAGCAATTAGCCGTAAGTATGGAGGTCAAACCAGTGTCACAAAATCGTTAATAAAAACACCATAAAGGTTGAAATATTGATTGACATTAAGGCCTCAAAACCGTTCAATGTTTGAGCTTTATGTAGAAGAGGAGCGCTACCCAGGTAGATGATTTGTGGAACCGCAATTCCAACACCAATCATTGAGGGGGAGTAGTGCCGAGGTAAGTCAAAGTTGCAGGGTTTGACTTGTCGGTTGAATTGGGCTGAATCCCATCAACTGTCATCAGCGCAGTCTGATGAAGGGCTTCTGAGGGTAAATTTTTCAAATAGCATTCTAAATACCTCTCTTTTTGCTCTGTTCCTTTTCTCACTAAACATTGGATGTACAATTTTTTAGGAAGTCGTGGGAGAACGCAGTGAGCGCATTTAACGTAGCTAAATTCGGTGGAACCAGTGTTGCCAACTTTGAGGCAATGAGTCGTTGTGCCACCATTATCGAAAACAATCCAAATACTCGCTTGGTCGTGAGCAGCGCTTGCTCTGGCGTCACCAACCTATTGGTAGAACTCGCCAACGGTGTTCAGGATCAAACGCACCGTACTGAGCTGCTGCAAAATCTGGCCAACATTCATGACGCCATTTTAACTCAGCTCGAAGACAGCACGAAAACTGCTGCCGAGGTGTATGGCATATTAGATACCGTAACCAGCCTGGCCGAGGCTGCATCTATCCAAGCTAGTGCGAAGTTAACCGATCATTTGGTCGCATGTGGCGAACTCATGTCGACGCATATTCTAACTCAGTTAATGTGTGAGCGAGGCATTCAAGCTGTGCGCTTTGATATCCGCGATGTGCTGCGTACTGATGACAACTTTGGTCGCGCGGAGCCAAACATTGAAGCAATTTCGACGCTTGCGCAAGATAAACTCATACCACTTTGCCAACAATCCGTTGTTGTTACTCAAGGCTTCATAGGATCTGACGAAGCCGGTAATACAACAACACTAGGTCGAGGAGGCAGCGATTATAGCGCCGCCTTAATTGCTGAGAGCGTCAAAGCGGCAGGGTTAGAAATCTGGACTGATGTTCCGGGCATCTACACAACAGACCCGCGAATTGCGCCAAAAGCCTCACCAATTCCCGAGATCAGCTTTAGTGAAGCTTCAGAAATGGCTAACTTTGGCGCTAAAATCCTTCACCCTTCTACGCTAGTACCCGCATTGCGCCACGACATTCCGGTATTTGTAGGGTCATCGAAAGAGCCAGAAAAAGGGGGAACTTGGATTCGCCACCAAGTCGAAAGCTCACCGTTGTTCCGTGCGCTAGCTTTGCGTTGTAACCAAACCATGGTAACGCTACGCAGCGCCAACATGTTCCACGCATACGGCTTCTTAGCAAAGGTCTTTGAGATCCTTGCAAAGCATAAGATCTCGGTCGATTTGATCACGACATCTGAAATCAGTGTATCGTTAACACTTGATCAAACCGATACATCCGGCGGCGCGCCGCAGCTGCCGCAAGCTGTACGAGAAGAGTTAGAAGAGTTATGTAAGGTAGAAGTTGAACATGACCTATGCCTCGTTGCTCTCATTGGTAACAACATGAGTGAGAGTAAAGGCTACGCGAAACAGGTTTTTGGCACGCTAGAAGACTTTAACCTACGCATGATTTGTTATGGTGCTAGCCCTCACAACTTATGCTTCTTGCTCCATGAATCGGTATCGAAACAAGCCATACAAAAACTCCACACTGAGTTGTTTGAGAAGTAAGTTCAACTCAATAAAACAAAGGGCTGCGTATCTGCAGCCCTTTGTCGTTTCATTAGTTGTTACATTTGGACGAGGTAAACATCAATTTAACCGTTAATGTTTGGCCCTAACCATTTTTCAGCCTCGATCCTATCCCACCCCTTACGATCGGCGTAACTCTCTAGCTGATCTTCTTGGATCTGTGCGATCGCAAAGTAGCGTGAGTCAGGATGAGAGAAATACCAACCAGAGACTGACGCGCCCGGATACATTGCATAGCTGGAGGTTAGAGTCATGCCAATATTCTCTTCCACATTAAGTAGCTCCCAAAGCGGTCCTTTTTCAGTATGCTCAGGGCACGCTGGATAACCTGGTGCAGGGCGAATACCTTGGTATTTTTCACGAATGAGATCATCGTTAGATAAATCTTCATCCGCAGCATAACCCCAAATTTCTTTACGGACACGCTCATGCAAATACTCAGCAAACGCTTCGGCTAGGCGATCCGCCACCGCTTGAATCATAATTGCGTTGTAATCATCTCCCTGTGCTTTGTATTCATCAGCAAGCTCTCGTTCACCAATACCACCAGTGACAGCAAATGCCCCTATCCAATCATGTTTACCCGACTCTTTAGGTGCGATGTAGTCGGATAAACAATAGTTGAATCCTTTTGGTTTCTCGGTCTGTTGTCGCAAGTTACGTAATACTTTCACAACGTCGGTACGAGTTTCATCAGCATAAACTTCAATGTCGTCCCCCACGCTCGCAGCAGGGAATAAGCCACACATTCCACGCGCTTTTAACAGGCCTTCTCGCTCAACTCGATCAAGTAACTCGTTGGCATCTTCGAATAAACGTTTTGCTTCTTCACCAACTTCTTCATGTTGGAAAATTGTTGGATACTTACCCACAAGTGACCAAGTCATAAAGAATGGTGTCCAATCGATGTATTGACGTAATATAGCCACATCAAAATCATCGAAGATATGAATGCCAGGCTTAACAGGCACTGGAGGAGTATAAGCTTCCCAATCGATCGCAACTTTATTCGCTCGAGCCGCTTCTAATGTCACTGGTTTGGTTCTCGGTTTCTTTCGATTATGTTGATCACGTACTCGTTCGTAATCAGCTTCAAGTTTTTCAACAAATTCAGGGCGACGTTCATCTGACAATAGAGAAGTACATACGCCCACTGCACGTGAGGCGTTGTTCACGTAAACCACAGGATGCTTGTAATTTTGCTCAATCTTAACTGCTGTATGGGCTTTTGAAGTTGTTGCGCCACCGATGAGAAGAGGTAAGTTAAAGTCGAGACGCTCCATCTCTTTTGCAACATGCACCATTTCGTCTAATGAAGGCGTGATCAACCCTGATAAACCAATAATATCGACGTTTTCTTCTTGCGCTACTTTTAAGATCTTTTCGCAAGGAACCATGACACCAAGATCGATAATTTCGTAGTTATTGCACTGCAATACAACGCCAACGATATTTTTCCCGATATCATGTACATCACCTTTGACCGTCGCTAGCAAAATCTTACCGTTTGTTTGTCCCACCTGCTTTTCTGCATTGATGTAGGGCTCCAGATGCGCGACTGCTTGCTTCATCACTCGTGCAGATTTTACGACCTGAGGAAGGAACATTTTACCTTCACCAAACAAGTCTCCGACGACGTTCATCCCATCCATTAGTGGACCTTCAATCACCTCTAATGGCTTTGAAGCATTGACACGAGCCTCTTCGGTATCATCAACGATAAACTCGGTTATTCCTTTCACTAACGCGTGCTCTAAACGCTTTTCAACAGGCCAAGTTCTCCACTCAAGTGCAGAGGCATCCTCCTCTTTACCTACCCCTTTGCCTGCGTATTCCGCCGCGATATCTAACAATCTCTCAGTGGCGTCATCACGACGGTTAAGAACGACATCTTCCACAGCCTCACGCAATTTTTCAGGCACGTTATCGTAGATTTCTAACTGACCCGCATTCACAATCCCCATATCCATACCATTTTTAAAACAGTGGTAGAGGAACACCGCGTGAATCGCTTCACGCACATAGTTATTACCGCGGAATGAGAAGGAAACGTTAGAAACACCACCCGAGATCATCGCGTGTGGTAAATCACGTTTGATATCGCCAACGGCTTCAATGAAATCCACCGCGTAGTTATTATGCTCCTCGATACCCGTAGCAATGGCAAAAATGTTTGGGTCAAAAATGATGTCTTCTGGTGGAAAGCCCACTTCATCAACGAGAATTCGGTAAGCGTTGGTACAAATTTCAACTTTGCGCTCACGTGTATCTGCTTGCCCAATCTCATCAAACGCCATCACAATCACAGCCGCACCATAACGGCGAATCAACTTAGCTTGTTCAACGAATTTCTCTTTGCCTTCTTTGAGAGAGATCGAGTTAACAATGCCTTTGCCTTGGATGCACTTAAGACCGGCTTCAATAACCTCCCACTTGGAAGAGTCGACCATGATTGGTACTTTTGAGATTTCAGGTTCTGACGCACAAAGGTTTAAAAATCGAACCATACAAGCTTGTGCATCCAACATGCCTTCATCCATGTTGATATCGATAATTTGAGCGCCATTTTCAACTTGTTGACGAGCCACATCGAGCGCTTCATCGTACAGCTCTTCTTTAATCAAGCGTTTAAAACGCGCAGAACCAGTTACATTCGTACGCTCACCGACATTGATAAATAAAGAGTCTTTATCAATGGCAAGCGGCTCTAAGCCAGACAAGCGACAAGCAACGGGAAGATCAGGTAATTGACGAGGGGCGATATTTTCAACCGCGAGTGCCATTTGGCGAATGTGCTCAGGAGTTGTACCACAGCACCCACCAATCAAGTTTAAAAAGCCACTTTGAGCCCACTCTTGAACATGCTTAGCCATATCTTCTGGCGACAAATCGTATTCGCCGAATGCATTCGGAAGCCCGGCATTTGGGTGAGCGGAAACAAAAGATTCTGATATACGCGAAAGCTCTTCAACATAAGGACGAAGCTCATCTGGGCCCAGCGCACAGTTCAAACCAAACGAAATCGGTTTAACATGACGTAATGAGTTGTAAAACGCTTCTGTAGTTTGACCTGATAATGTTCTACCGGAAGCATCAGTAATAGTCCCCGAGATCATCACAGGTAACTCAATACCCATCTCTTCAAACACACTTTCAACAGCAAATGAACAAGCCTTAGCGTTAAGAGTATCGAAGATGGTCTCGATAAGAATAAGGTCAGAGCCACCTTTAATCAGCGCTCGAGTCGATTCAGAGTAAGCCTCAACTAACTCGTCGAAAGAAACATTTCGATATCCGGGGTCATTTACATCAGGAGAAATAGAACAAGTTCGGTTCGTCGGCCCTAAAACCCCTGCGACATAACGCGGTTTATCGGGTGTTTTTGCGGTCCATTCGTCTGCAACTTCACGTGCAAGCTTGGCAGCAGCAAAGTTAATTTCTTCACTTAGGCTTTCCATCTCGTAGTCAGCCATCGCAATGGTTGTTGCGTTAAACGTGTTGGTTTCGAGAATATCAGCACCCGCTTCTAAATATGCAGCGTGAATTTCCTTGATAAGTTGAGGCTGACTTAGAACCAACAGGTCGTTGTTACCTTTTAGATCACAATGCCAATCCGCAAAGCGCGTTCCTCGATAGTCTTGCTCTTCAAGTTTGTATCCCTGAATCATGGTTCCCATACCACCATCAATCAAAAGAATACGTTGCTTCAATTGAGCTTCAATCTGTTGTCTTACATTACTTCCCACAGTACAACCTCATTCCTTTAGTTATCATTCCATCCTATCACACAAACTTCAGGAGTCTAGACGTCTAAACGTGGAATTAATGATTATTTTATCTCCTTCTTAACTTACAAAATAATCGCGAAAAAATGTTTGCTATTTAAGCAGCATCAGTCGAGAATCCCATTCATAAAATGTTACAAATAGAGAGCTCTATGTCGGTCTATCATACTTTATGTTTTCTATCCGCAGCTGCAATGCTAATTGCTTTTGTAAACAGCAAGATAGGAAAGATGCAAACCACCATTGCGATTACCGCAGGTTCAATGGTGCTTTCACTTCTAATCTTAATTGCGGGTCAAAACAACTGGTTCCATCTCACCGAAATTGCGACGGAGACGGTCACAAGGATCAACTTCGAAGATTTCTTGCTCAAAGGCATTCTTGGCTTCTTACTATTTGCGGGTGGATTAGGCATCAAACTCCCGAACCTTAAGGATCAAAAATGGGAAATTACCGTTTTGGCTCTCGGAGCCACCCTGTTTTCCACTTTCTTTATCGGGTTTGCGCTCTACGGATTCTGTCAGTTAATTGGCATCCAATTTGATTTAGTCTACTGCTTACTTTTCGGTGCACTTATATCGCCAACTGACCCAATCGCTGTACTGGCTATAGTTAAAAAGCTCGACGCTCCCAAACGTATCTCCACTCAGATTGAAGGAGAGTCACTCTTCAATGATGGCTTCGGTTTGGTTATCTTTGTCACTCTATTCACGATTGCATTTGGTACTGAGGCACCAACTGTAGGTAGTGTCACCTTGCTCTTCATCCAAGAAGCTATCGGTGGTATCACTTATGGTTTCGTCCTCGGTTTGCTATTCCACTACTTAATCAGTGCCACCGATGATCACTCAATGGAGTTATTACTTACTATTGGTGTCCCAACGGCAGGTTACGCATTTGCTGAATACATCCATGTATCAGGCCCACTCGCGATGGTTGTATCCGGAATTATGATTGGCAACTGGACACGCTTTATTGGCTTTTCAAAAGAGAGTGAAGATCACCTTGACCATTTTTGGGAGCTTGTTGATGAGTTTTTGAATGGCGTGTTATTCCTACTGATCGGTATGTCAATGCTACTATTTGAATTCCACAAAGAAGACTGGATCATGATGGCTATATCAGTCCCTCTTGTACTAGCAGCTCGCTATCTAAGCGTATTTCTCTCGTACATTGGCTTTAAGCGTTACAGAAAATATAACCCGTGGTCAGTACGTATTTTGACGTGGGGCGGCTTACGCGGGGGCCTTGCATTGGCAATGGCTCTTTCCATTCCATCAGGTATTTGGGTGATTCAAGATAAGTTAATCGATGTAAAAGAGATTATTCTTGTAATGACCTACTCCGTCGTTGTTTTCTCTATCCTCATTCAAGGCTCAACAATCACCCCAATGATTGAAAAAGCAAAAGATGAAGAGAAGAAAATGGAAGAGAACAACCAAGCAATAACCACTCCGGTGCATACGGAGCCAGTGGACTCTTAAAGACACGTAACTTAATAGATGAAAAAGCAGCTATCTAGCTGCTTTTTTCATATCTAATCTTCGGACTCCCCTTCAAGAATAGAACGCTTGTTACTCTTTGATATACAGTTAAATATTCGAATAATCGTCACGCTACTGTTTCATAGATACTAACTATTACCGATAGATAATATTCATAGACGAATCTTTTAGTTTAAGCATTTTCATCTATATCACTTCTCTTCCCTTGGCAACATAGGCTCCTCGCAAACATCAAAGCTAAGCTTTCACAATACTTTGCAATGAGCGAGTTTGTATTTTTTTATGAGAAAGAGACATTTAGGATGATTGCGAATCACTATCCAAACGGACTAGAACCCCCACCAAACTAAGGTCTGAGCTGGCACTCAGGTTGTTCAAGCCCTTAGCAGAAGTTTAGAGTCCTCATACTTGATCTCAGCGACACTGAACTTATATTCAAAGTTGTTCTGTTTTCGAGATAGAAACAAAGCGACACCTCGAACGACTAAGTTCTGTCACATAGCTAGATATTTCTAATATGTTATAGAGGAATCTTTGGTAAGCACGTGCTGGTACTCAAAACGAGAGCTCGAGACTGTCATCAACTAGTTCATGACAAGGCTTAGAAAGCATAGCGAAGAGGGAAGCCTGCCTCTCGATGCAAGATTTCAATATGGAAATGA